>VBWE01000019.1:23360-84370 GCA_006218065.1 Bacteroidota bacterium | reverse complement strand
CCGCCGCCCCCGCCGCAGAACGATCCGAACGGCAACAATACATACCAGCAGTAACCCGGGGAACCTGCACACAACATAAACCGCCTTATGAAATTACACGTCATTGATACGGGTTATTTTAAGCTCGACGGGGGCGCCATGTTCGGCGTGGTTCCGAAAAGCCTCTGGAAAAAAGTAAATCCCGCCGACGATAACAACATGTGTTCCTGGGCGCTGCGCTGCCTGCTGGTGGAAGACGGGAACCGGCTCATCCTCGTGGACAACGGAATCGGCGACAAGCAGGATGAAAAATTTTTCAGTTACTATTTCCTGCACGGCGATCAAACGCTGGACAGTTCGCTGAAGAAAGCCGGCTTTTCGCGCGACGATATCACGGATGTTTTTCTCACGCACCTGCATTTCGATCATTGCGGGGGAAGTATCCGCTGGAATGCCGACCGCACCAAATACGAACCCGCTTTCCGCAACGCAGTCTATTGGAGCAACGAAGAACACTGGCAATGGGCTACCGTTCCGAACGCGCGCGAAAAAGCGAGCTTCCTGAAAGAAAATATCCTGCCGATCAAAGAAAGCGGCCAGCTGAAATTCACCAAAGAAGGTGAAGAAATCATGCCGGGCTTCCGTTTCATGTACACGCGCGGGCATACCGAAGCGATGATGCTGCCGATGATCAGCTACAAAGAAAAAACGATCGTGTTTACCGCCGATCTTTTTCCCTGTACCGGCCACGTGCAGCTTCCCTGGATCATGGCCTACGATGTGCGGCCGCTGGTCACGCTCAGCGAAAAAGAAATTTTCCTGAAGAAAGCCGCGGAAGAAAACTTCATCCTCTTCTTCGAGCACGACCCGGTAAACGAATGTTGTTCACTTACGGCGACAGAACGCGGCATACGGGTAGATAAAACATTTCGCCTGGACGAATATTTCGGATCATGAAAATCGGGCTCGTATTATCCGGCGGGAGCGCCCGCGGAATCATCCACCTCGGCGTAATCAAGGCGCTCGGGGAAATCGGCATTCGTCCCGGCGCGGTTTCCGGGGTCAGCGCCGGTTCCATCATAGGCGCGCTGCACCTGGCGGGATTCAGCCCGGAAGAGTCGATGCGTTTTATCGTGGAAAATAAATTTTACACCTGGACCAAAATGCTCTGGGGCAAAGCGGGCCTGCTCGATATGGGAAAAGTAGGTAAACTGCTTTCCCGTTATCTCCCCGAAAAATTCGAAGACCTGGGCGGCGAACTTCATGTTTCGGCAACCGACGTCGTCAGCGGGGAAACCATCTGGTTCAATTCGGGCGAACTGATCAAACCGATATGCGGTTCATCGGCCATACCGGTTGTTTTTAACCCCGTCGCTATCGGCAACTACCAACTGCTCGACGGCGGAATACTGAATAATTTCGCCACCGAGCCGCTCGAAAAAACCTGCGACCGGATTATCGGGGTTCATGTCAACCACATGGGCGCCGACAGCGACGGCAGCATCGGTATGCGCGACGTGATCGACCGCGTGGCTCACTTAGCCATCAGCGACGCCGTACGCTCCAAGAAAAACCGCTGCCATGTTTTCATCGAACCGCAGGGTATGAATCGCTTCAACCCGATGAGCCTGGGCAAAGCGCAGGAAATGTTCGACGTCGGGTATGCGCATACTATGCAGATGCGGGCGGAACTGGAAAAGTTGATGCAGTAGTCCTGCCGGGTAAAATAAAACGCACTCAAAATTTACCATAGAGGCACGGAGAACACAGAGGAACACAGAGACTCTGTGTTCCTCTGTGTTCTCCGTGCCTCCGTGGTTGTTTGTTAAAGCTGGAAATGATCTCCCTGCCAGCGTCACAAAGTCAGTTTCCCTTTTGTAAATTTGCTCCTGATGGAAGCATTCCGCGAATCCCTGCTCATTCTTATTTCAACACCCGTGTATATCGTTTTCATCGGGCTGGAATTGTGGATGAGTTATTCCCACAACCGGGGATATTATTCCGGCAAAGGCATGCTGATGAATATTTATCTCATGCTGCTCAACATGGGACTGGATATCCTGCTTCGCGGCGTTTGTCTTTTTGCACTGGCCTGGGCCTGGGAATTCCGGGTGGTTGAAATACAGCACGTTTTTCTTTACTGGTTCGTCCTGCTCCTCGCCGAAGATTTTCTTTTTTACTGGCTGCACCGCGTCGATCATTACTGCCGGGTTTTCTGGGCCGTGCATGTCACGCATCATTCTTCGGAAGAATTCAATCTTACCGTCGGGTTCCGCTCTTCGGTTTTTCAGCCGCTTTACCGTTTTATCTGGTTCATGCCCCTGCCCCTGCTCGGTTTCAAAGGCATCGACATCATGTTCATGTACTCCGCAACGCAGATTTACGGCATTCTCATCCATACACAATTTGTCGGCAAACTCGGTTTTCTCGAGTGGTTCATGTCCACACCTTCGCATCACCGCGTGCACCACGGAAGCAACGTGGAATACCTGGACCGCAACATGGGCATGGTGCTCATCATCTGGGACCGGCTTTTCGGAACGTTTACCGAGGAAACAGAAACCGTGAAATACGGATTGACCAAAAACCTCGAACAACCGTACCATCCGTTCAAAACCGTTTTCCACGAATGGTCCGAAATGTTCCGCGACGTCCGGCGGGCGCCTTCATTTAAAGATAAGCTGCACTATTTATTCGGTCCTCCCGGCTGGAGTCACGACGGTTCCCGGAAAACGTCGAACCAGTTACGTACTGAAAAACGTTCGAAGTTCAAGGTTTAAGGTTTCAAGTTTCATGTTCAAAGTTTTAATCGCTCAAACTTTGAACATGAAACTTGAAACTTTAGACGTTAAAGTGGATCTACATCAATCACCACCCGTATTTTCCTGAACTCGTTTCTTGCGCGGAAAGCAGTTAATTCCGATTCGATGATCTGTTTTACTTTGACGATCGATGCTTCGCGTTCAAATTTCAGGAGGATATTTTTCAGGAACTCATCACGCACACGGCCCACAGACGGGGCTTCCGGGCCGAGTATGCGCTCTTCGCCGAAATGCGTACGCAAGGCGTCACCGAATTCCTTCGCAGCATAATTCAGCAATTCCAGGTCTTTGCTTTTCAGCGTGATCTCGATCAGGCGGTGAAAAGGCGGATAGTGATGCTTCCTGCGTTCCGCGATTTCGAAATTATACATGCCCGTAAAATCGTTGTTCACCACGTATTGCACCACAACATGCTGCGGATTGTGCGTCTGGATGATCACTTTGCCCTGCTTTTTTTTGCGGCCCGATCGTCCGGCCACCTGGGCCATGAGCTGGTAACTTCTTTCCCAGGCCCTGAAATCGGGGAAGTTCAGCATGCTGTCGGCATTCAGTATCCCCACCAGGGCCACGTGATCGAAATCGAGTCCTTTGGTTACCATCTGCGTTCCCACGAGCACGTCGATATTCCGTTCCTCGAAATCGTTGATGATCTGCCGGTGCGCATGCTTGGCGCGCGTGGTGTCGAGATCCATGCGCATAATTTTTATTTTCGGAAAAATAAGGGCCAGTTCCTCCTCTATCCGTTCCGTCCCGAAACCGCGCATGCGCATGTTCGTGCTGCCACAGGCTTCGCATTTCACGGGAGGTTTTGTCGTGTATCCGCAATAATGACAACGCAGCTGGTCGGCATGTTTATGATACGTCAGGCTTACGTCGCAGCGGATACAATGCGGAGTTACTTCACAATCCTGGCAAACAATGGACAAGGCAAAGCCGCGCCTGTTCTGGAAAAGGATAACCTGCTCCTTGTTTTCCAGCGCTTTTTCCATCTCTTCAACCAGCAAAGGCGAAAAGTAGGATTTCATTTTTTTCTTCCGCGTTTCTTCACGCACATCCACCACGACGATTTCGGGAAGCAAAATTCCGCCGAAACGCTCCTGCATTTCAACGAGTCCGTATTTATCGTTCTTCGCGTTGAAATAACTTTCTACGGAAGGCGTTGCGGAACCGAGCAGCGTTTTGGTTTTGTGCAGGTGCGCCAGGTAAATGGCCGATTCGCGTGCATTGTAGCGGGGCGCGGGATCGAACTGCTTGAACGAAGAATCGTGTTCTTCATCGATGATGACCAGCCCGAGGTTTTCATACGGCAGGAAAAGCGACGAACGCGCACCGAGCACCACCATCGGTTTTCCTTCCTGCACGCGTTTCCAGATTTCGATCCGTTCGTTTTCGTTGAACTTCGAGTGGTACACCTGCACGTTGTCCCCGAATTTTTTCTGCAGGCGGACGATGATCTGCGCGGTCAGTGCGATTTCGGGCAGGAGGTACAAAACCTGTTTCTGTTTTTCGATCTGCTCGGAAATAAGTTTTACATAAACTTCCGTTTTGCCACTCGAAGTAACACCGTGGAGCAAGACGACGTCTTTTTCCGAAAAATGGATCTGTATTTCCGATAAGGCCCGCTGCTGCTGCCCGTTCAGTTCTTTTACTTCGCCGGTGGATTCGATATAATCGAAGCGGCTGACTTCACGTTCTTCCGCGACAAAAATATTTTTTTCGACCAGCGCCTGCAGCGCCGACTGGCTGGCATTTACGGCTTTCATCAGCTCGCTCTTCTTCACTTCCTGCGGTCCTTTCGAATAACGCCCGGACAACTGGATGAACGCCATGAGCAATTCGAGTTGCTTGTACGCCCGCTTTTCCAGCTCATCGAAAATAATCTTCAGCTGATCTTCATTATCCGCGCCGGCGGAAAGTTTTATGTACGTGTCGAACTTCGGCTTGAACTTGTCCTTGATTTCTTCCTGCACGATCACGGCGCCGCTGTCGAGTAGTTTACGGATCACCGGGTAAACCGTTTTTTTATCCAGTATCTGCTCGATATCTTCCAGCGAAAGCACTTCGCGAAGTTCCAGCGCTTCAAAAATCAGGAAAGCCTGGTCATCGAATTCGGAACCGTCGCCGGTATATGTACTGTTGCGGATGATGCGTGTTTCGCTGCTCAGGCGCAACCCGGAAGGCAAAGCGGCCAGCATCACTTCACCCCGCGCGCACATATAATAGGACGAAAGCCAGTCCCAGAGCCGGAGCTGTGTTTCATTTACAACCGGGCCGGGATCAAGCAGCGATTCGATATACTTGGTGGTATATCCCGGCGCGTTTTCATGCACCCGGTAAACGATTGCCGTGCACAATTTGCTCCTGCCGAACTGCACCACCACGCGCATTCCCCTCGACACTTTTCCGTTCCAGGCATGCGGAATGCGGTACGTGTACAAATTGGGTAAAGCGAGCGGAAGAATCACATCGGCGAAATATGTATTGCGTTCTGCCATTTCCGGGGATAAAGGTAAGCACTATAGCTATCCGAAGCTGCCAGCTTCGGATAGCTATATCTTATAATCCGGGTGATCCGGGAAAGGATAAATGATGGCATTCGGAACGTTGTGCTGCACGTTGTATTTATTGAAAAAAAGCGGGTGGAAAACGCAGTCGTCGCGATCAGTGATTACCAAGTTGTCTTCCAGGAAGTATTCAAAATCCGCCGCGATGATTCCCGTGCGGTGATCAAAATTCCTGACCCTGCCGATGATTCCGAGTTCGGCGCAGATGGCGCGGAAATTATACGGCGAGTATTGTTCGTTTTCCCATTGCGAGCCCGTGATTTTCGCCACGCGGTCCAGTTCACGGCCGCGGAAATGCATCGGCAAACCGGTAAGCGCATTGAGAATGCGGTCCACGTTATGATGAATTTTTTTATACGAGTTGATCACTTCAATCGCCAGTTGCGCCTGCACTTCCGCGATTGCCCGGGCCACATCGCGCGAAGGATTGTCGCTTTTATACCCGTTCTCGCCCATGATGCGGAAAAGCTGGTTGCAGATGATCACCAGCTGCCGCGGCCGGAGCTGGGTATGCCGCAGCAAAAAAGCGAACGACGGTTCTTTGCTCCCCGAACCGTTCACCAGTTCGTGACCGAAATACGGTTCCCAGAGTTTTTTCAGCACATCGGCCGGGCGCTCGAAATCGATTTTAAAATCCGCTTCCAGTTTGCCTGTCTGCTGCAGGTGCAGGTACCAGCGCCAGCAAACAAAACGCAGCAGTTCTTTCGGCCGCCAGTGCATGACCAGCGGATCGCGCACTACTTTCAGCGGGTTGGGAATGACGGAGGAAAGCAAATGCGGAAAAATTTCGGACGAGAGAAAAACTTTCAGGTGGAGTCCTTTGTTGCTGAACTCCGAATTGAATTCCGACGCGTATTCTACGAGGGCCGAAATCGCTTCCATCATGGCCGAGTTTCCCACCGGGTAATCTTCGATGGAATCGAGCGCGATGATCGTTTCATCGGTACGGCTGCATTCAAGGACGGACAACTGCGCTTCGAGGAAAACGTCGGACGATAATTTTTCTTCTATTGACCGGAAAACTTCTTCGATGTTCAGCCCGGTGTATTTGCTGATGAGCGACTGGATGAGCGTGAGGATAATGCGCGATGCCGAAAATTTATTTCCGCCGCCGAAGTCCATCATGCCGGCCAGGGAAATACGTTCGTCGGCATGTTCATATTCCCGGAAAATGAGCGCCCAGATAACGTATTTCCAGATCAGTCGCGCGCGCCGGCTGGTGTGCAGGGCGTTTTCCTCGAGCAGGCGGGCTACTTTTTCAAGCACCACCTGGTATAGCTGCGGCTCGTTCACATCGATGCAACGGTAATGCCTGTGCAGTTCGTTGAACGAAAAATATTCGATCAGCGACGATTTTCCCGTCCCGCGCCTGCCCACGACGAGATACGTGGACCGGTCCAGGATCTTCGTTTCGAACCGTTTGTTCCGGAAATAATATTTTTCATATTCACCGAGCAACAGCCGTTTTTCATCTTCACAACTATTCTCGCCAAAAGGCTTGTTCAATAAATTCATCGGCAAACGGGGTTTTATACCGTCCAATGTTTCATGTTCAAAGTTTAAAGTTGATCGCCTGAACTTTAAACCTTGAGCATGAAACATTAAACCTTAAACATGAAACAATTCAGGAGGCTTTCGACTGTATCCAGTCATCGAATCGGATCAGTTCATATCCTGCGGGGTTCCAGTAATAATCTCCACTGGCCTGGCGGAGCAGGCTGATCTCTTGTTTTTCTTTTCTCAGGGTATGTTTGATGTCTTTGAATTTTGTAACGCTCGACATAAATTGTACAATGCTGTTTAACCGGGTATGGTTGCGGTTCCCGGCAATACCCGATTTGGCGGCTTGTTTCCGGAAAGCGGAAAGGCGGGCTGAGATCAGGGAATAGGATTCCATGTCGAGATCGTTGAGCGACTGGATCAGGAAAACGCCCGGGAACCAGACATCGCTGTTTTTTACGAGCGGCTGTGCCAGGCGGAGTTTTCGGGCGCAGTCGCGGAGCAGTTTTTTGCTGTACAGCAGGGCAGCTTCCATCAGGTGCAGGCGCGCAGCCAGCAGGGGTTCTGCAAGAGCCTGTTTATGTCCGTATGCTTTTGCAATCACACGCTGGGCCGAATCGGCATCGCCGTTCCTGAAATGTGCAAAAAACAGGATGATCAGCGCCTGCATCTGGTTTACCATATCCGGTTTAAAAAGCTCCACTGCAGCGCCGGCATGTTTCACGGCCTGTTCGTAATCGCCGGTGTTGAGGCATACGCCGGCAAGTTCCATATTTACACCGGCCTGGTTTGCGTCGGAACGCATCAGCGGATCATCGGTTACCTGTTTCAGCAATTTTTGCCCGAAACGAAGCGCTTCGGGAAATTCGTGGAGGTTCGAATAAAAATTGAGCGCGGAAAGGTGATGGTAAAAAGCGATGCGGGAAGAGCTTTCTCTTTTTCCGTGATTTTCCAGTTTCGAAAGCAGCCCGTTTCCTTTGATTTTATAGCCGCGTATCGTTTCCGCATTCATCAGGCCCGGGAGTACGATTTCGTAATGCATTTGTTTTGCGCGAAGCACGCGGTTGTGTTTGGCCTGCACTTCGTCCATCAGTTCGTTCAGGCCGCCGAATGTTTCGAGATCGCCCGTAACGGCGGCATGGTTCCGCAATACATCGGCTATGGCCAGGAATTCGCCATGCAGTTCGTAGCGTTTCGCCAGGTGCAGGGCCTTTTCGAGCAGGTCGGAAGCGGCTCCGTAAATTCCGCGGGCCTGCAGCAGTTCGCCCTGGATCAGCATTTTGCGGCAGTCGAAAGCGGCCTGCGCGAAAGCGGTTTCAAAAGCCTGGCCGCCTTCCTGCAAAAGAAGCATATCGAGCACATCTTCTTTCAGCCGCAGTTTGAGCGCTACAAAGGCTTTATCCTGCGCACTTTTATAGCCGGCAAGCAGCGCAATGGTATTGTGATCGTTGTTTTTGCTTTTAAGAATACACTCCAGCAGGGACAGGCGTTTATCATTCGGCGAGTCGGTACATTTTGCAGCGATGTAGGAACGCAGCAGCCGGATTTCATTTTTGCCCAGGTGGCGGATGAGCGGTTGGAGTGTTTTCATGTATGGATGATGTATTACGGGATAAGCAAATCAATTCCAGGCCGGAGAAAAATACGCCTCCGGCTCCGAAGGGTTTCTTCGGAGGACAACTACCGTTAAACTGATGCTACCAGGCGATCAGCTCACTTCCGATAAATCCCAGATACTTCCTATTACGGGGCTGATGACTGGTTTCTTCTTCTTTCTGCGTTTCATACGGGTTACGCTTTTTACTGCATGAGAGGATGCAGGTGGGTTAGACTTCCGTTAGCATTCAGAAAACCCGCTGCAACAGAAATGGCCCAAGCCGGGGGAGGCTTCGCCCTTCCTGAATTCAGCAGGATATTTTTGCTCGATAATACTCATGATTTAGGGGTTTACCAGTAGTAAACCGGTTCACTGGATTCAATAGCAAGATATAACAGGTACTTCAAATAATCAATTACTGTTGATAAGTATTTCTGATAAAAATTGTAAAACATCAAAAAACAGTGGGTTGAACGAATGTCGTAAAACAGGGGTAATTGTTCTAACATGTATTCTAAACCTTAATTCCGGTTACCATTCCACCCAAACGGGTTCGGGCATCCAGGGCAGTTGTATTTTTTCGAAAGAAACCGGCAAACTGTCGAGCAAAAAATCGTGTGTGGCTTTTTCCACGGTGAGCATCCACCCCTTTTCGCGCTTCTCCAGGCGGCCTTCCCGGGCGAGAAAATTGGCCCGTAAACCGTTTACAGACGTGGTTTTCATCTTTTCCCAGTTCCGCAAAAAGGCATGCAGCATTTCTTCTGTTTCCTCTGTTTCCTCCTCCGTAATTTCAATCCCGGCAGAAACCGGTTCTATCCAGGGAATTCCGCAAATAATTTTGTTCAGTACGAGATGCTGTTCTTCCGTTTCTTCATCGTTACCGGCAGCCATATACTGCAGCAGGTGGACAGCCCGTTCCTGCATCCCGGGATCGATGAACTCATTTTCTTCGGTCATTTCCAGGTTCCCGAAATAGACCGGCAGGTAGGATGCGATAATGACGAGACCTGCATTATTAATATATATTCCTTCATCAATCGGGGCAGTATCATCGTCCTGGACGGTCGACTTTTTCAGGTTTTCATTATACACCTGCCGGATTTTCTCCGCATATTTTTCAAAAACGGCGGCTTCTTCGCTGCGGTTCGCTTTTTGCAGCCCGGCAATAATATCTTTCAATGTCCTGATCAGCGGAAGCAGCGCGGCGGCAAGATGGCCCGGTTCCACCAAAGTCAGCCCGGCCAGGGCAAGCTGGACGGCTTTTATGGCCCGGTTCATGAATACGCGTATGTTTTCTTCCTGCGCATTTTTCAAAAACAAAGCCGCCGTTTCATCAAGCCCGCTGAGCAATTCGTCCACATAAGCAGGAGATAACAGGTTACCGGAAGCAGGCTGGCGAAGTTTCTCCGGGAGCAAGGCCGCGTGCTCTTCTCCTGCTCTGCCCGGTTCTGTTGAGGGTGTTTTGCTTTCCGCTGATTTTTTTACGGCGGCTATAATGTCTTCCGAAGCAAGTTCAGGCCGGAATGAACTGCGCTCGTTTTCGGAAAGCATACTGACGACAAAATCAAGAAAACTTTCCGCCGGTCCTGCGTATTCGAACACCTGCTGCCAGGTCTTTTTTTCATTCAAAACGGGAAAAGCCGGGTCCAATTCTTCTTTTTTCGCCAGGATGATCGCAGCATCTGCCGTTTTTAATTCCAGCAGCCGGACCAGTTGTTCCGCCCGGAGCTGCAGGATCATTCTTTTGAACGAAGTTCGCCTGAACAGGATTTCGCGCAATTGTTCCGGGGATTTTTCCAGCAGGCGATCCACAATATCGCGTACAGATTCTTTTACACCGGACGCAGGCAGCAAACCGTAATTCAGAAAGTATTCGAAACGGGCGGCATCATCCGTTACCCGGTTTACGAGGTGTACCTGTGTACGGATAATTTCCCCTTCTTCGCCCACGAAATTGATTTCACCGCTTCCGTCTTCACTGCTGCGAGCCTCGTAAATCAGTTTTTCCAGCGCTTCCCGCGCGCGGCCCCGGATCAGTTCGGGCAACTGGCTGACCTGGTCCATCTCACCCACGTTGATTTCCAGCCGGTCGATAATGATCATTTCATCGGGTCCGATCAGCGCATCAAAAACCTGTTCCATTTCACGAACGATCAGTCCCTGGTAATCCGCGCTCACCTCGTTCTGCAATTCCCAGGCAGTCTCCTGTTCATCGATATGCAGTTCGATGACGAGTTTTTGTATGGAATGGGTTTGGGACATTTATACCGTTTCTTCTTTATGGTATGTTTTCATCATCTCTTCGGTCATCTCTTCCACATCGCGCCGCGTGAGCGGCAGTTCATCCGTCCAGCCTTCGCTTCCCGGCTGCAAAGCCAATGTCACCTGTTTCTCATTTCCCCAATACGATGTGTTCAGGTTATCCATTTTACCTGCTTTGGTGATAATTCTTACGGTTGCCGCACCCGAGCTGATTTTGCGCAGCAGGGGCCTGACTATTTCCGTGAGTACGCTCATCGCCGCATCCGCGTTTTTATCCGGCGAGTCCTGGATCATCATCATCACTTCGGGATCGAGCCTGCTCATCAGGGTTTTGGTGAGCATCACATCCACGCGGGCCATTTCGGCCCAGGAACTGCCGCTTTCGAGTTTAACTATCTTCCGTTCCCCGGCTTCCTCCGGTGAGAGCGCACCTTTATCTTTTCCCACGCGCTGAAGGAACTGCACATCGGTCCATATTTTCAAGTCGGGCCACCCGTCTTTCGAAAACCGGAGCATACAATAGCTCGCGGCAAGCTGTTTGTATATTTTTTGCTGCAGCGACGCTTTATCTTTCTGCTGGATATCTTCGCGGACGGCAGATCGTTCCATGAAGGTTTTGCTGAAAATCACTTCGCGAAGCTGCTTCGGAATTTTTGCTTCTTTTTTTTCTTCCTCCGATTTTTTCAGCAATTTTTCCCGCTCCTGTTCTTCACGCTGTTCTTCCGTAATCCCTTCATAAAGCAAAGCCGGGTTCCCATTCTTTGGCTTCTGGCCGGCGTCCCTGCCGGGTTTGAGTTTATCCTGCCAGGAATTATCCGGACCGTACGATTTTTTTTCCCGCGGCAGTTTTTTGCCTGCCGTTTCCTCAACCGGCTCTTTCCGGGTTTCTGAAACAAGCGGCCATATTTCGTTTTTGAACTGGTTATACAATTCCAGGTATTCGGGCAATACCGCCAGCGGATCATTTTGATTTCCGAGGCTGAATAAAGTATGATGGCGAACCAGCGGCAGTTTTGCCGGCATCAGCTGGCTCACGATGGCCTGGTGCCCGTAGGCGAAATAGCCTTTGTCGCCGTACCGGAAATTCAGATCGGTAATTACACCGGCGATCTGCCATTCGTCCATTTTTTCCGTTATCCATGCCCCTTGCCCGGCCAGGAACACCGACCTGCGCAGCCTTTCGGGCAGGGACGCTACAAGTTTCGTCTGCGCCGGTGTGGCCAGCAGTAAAACGAGCTGATCCGCCGGAATTCCGTTCAGGTCGGAAAGATCGCCTTCCATTTCCGAAATCGTTAAAACCGGTAAAGCATACAGGTCTTTGATAAACTTCGCCAGGCCGGGTATTTCGTCCAGGCTGTTTTCGGAATCTTCAAAGCGGAAAATCGTAAGCTGCATAAAACTGTTTTTTATTCGGAGTAAAATCAAATGCCGAGATCCCGCATTTCTATTTTTATTTCGTGGTCGATGTCTTCAAAACGTATTTCTTTGTACCCGAAATGCAGCGCGTACATCATCACCCGGTTGCACACATTGGCGATGGCCGAAGGCGGCAGGGTGAATTTGGACAGCCACTCAATAGTAATGCGGCTTTCGCGCGGAAAATCCGGCAGGTACTGTTCCCAGAGTTTACAGCGCAAGGTTTCAGTAGGCAGGCTGAAACGCAACTGCATCTGGAAACGCCGCTTGAAGGCGATGTCCATATTGTTTTCCAGGTTCGTTGCGCAGAAAATAATGCCGTTGTAATGTTCGAACCGCTGGAGCAGGTAGGAAATTACTTCGTTCCGGTTGCGCGAACCGGCGTCCTCTTTACCTTCTTCGCCCCGTGTTCCGAAAATCGCGTCAGCCTCATCGAAAAACAGGATCCAGCCTTTTCCTTCGGCCATGTTGAACAGCCGGTCGAGGTTCTTTTCCGTTTCGCCCACGTATTTATTCATCACCTGGTGGATCATCACCTGGTACACGTCGCGCATCATGCAGGCGCCAAGCACGGCCGCGGCCATGGATTTTCCCGTGCCGGGCGGACCGCTCATCAGCACGCGGTAACCAAGCGGCATCTGCTCACCCATGTCGTATTTTTCGCGCATGGTTTTTTCGTAAGCGGGTTCGGCCACCACGATGCGCATTTTTTCGCGCAGGTATTCGGGATGGATCATCTGGTCGAAATCGCGGGTAGTGGTGAGCAGGCGCGCAGGGAAATTGTCGCCGAAGCGCGGGGGCTGGAAGCGGTTGGTGAGGAACATTTCCAGCACACCGGGCACAAACTGGAGCACACCGTTCAACGGCGCCGAAGCCGAATCATGCACGCCGGACAATTGCAGGATACTTTTTTTATTGAAAACGTGTTTCGGGTTGAGCAGTTTTTCCACCAGGGTCATGCCTTTGATTCCATTATTCCCGGCAAGGAGCCAGCTCAGCGTATAGCCCGAAGGAAGCAGCGCATCTTCCACCATGCGCAGGCGTTTATGATCGCGCTTACCGGATGAAAACCGGTCGATCGTTTGAGGATTGCAGGTTGCCGCAAAAAGAAAAAGCAGGGTGAAAACGGCTTCCGGTTCCAGTTTATGCTCAGCTATAAATTCACCAAGGGCCGATTCCGCTGTTATTTCCGGGACGGGGAATTCGCCGGTGATACTTTCAAAAGTCCGCGATTCATCGGCAACCCGTGCATCAATATAGTCATTGATCCACTGGCAAATAGCGTCATTATCCGGCAGTTCGGTGTAGCGTTTCATAAGGGTACGAAATCCATGACTGGACCTGGGTTAATTGCTTTAAATATACAGTGGAAATGGGGAAAAGTCAAGGAAAACGGGGAGTTTATTGGGGGAATTATGCGGGAGTTGGGCTGGAAAGGGGCGATTAACTTTAAATGGGGCAAATGCTTAATAAAACTATTCAACAATTTCTCCCGGGGAAGAGTTTTCATCTTTCGATTCTTCTTCGGCTCTTTTCTGCATAGCCATATTGGTATAATAATTCCGAATCATCTCATCAAACCACTGTCCCATACCATTATGATGAGCATCCTTCTCAAGTTCTTTTAGCAAGACATCAAAATCATTATCCTCTTTTGCATTTTTTAACCTTAACGGTATGTTATGAAGAGCATTACTGATCCAAAAAATTGTTTTGTTTTTTTGTTCATATGCCTCACTTCTTATAATAACCAGAGACTGATATAGAATAAAATACAGAAAGTCTTTGTTTTTCATTTCAGTTGATCATATTATATATCGCGGGATTAACTCCAATCATGACTTATAAATTATATGCAGCATAAAAAGGATAAGACCCGAACAACAAGTCAAAAAATGTTGGCTGGTACTGGTTGTCCGTTTTGATAACATCGTTTATCCAGTCCATTTTGCTCTCCATCAGGTCTTCGCTGTTCATCAATACAACATTTTGAATATCAAAATAAGGACGAAAAGCATTAAGATGACCTTTAGCGTAATCAGGAACATCAGTATACTTACATTCTGTCACCTCAATATTATTTTCTGATAATTTACGTTCATTCCAGCTAAATGCAGCAATCCGGTCGATAAGACTTAATGTGAGGATAAGCGCATAGTGTGCATTTGTTTTCGTTTGATTCAACAGTTTTTTTTCTTCATTTTTTTCATGAATAAACGAAAGAGGAAGCACACCTTTTTCCGGGTTCAAAATAAATATCAATTCCGTAGCATGTTTATAGTTACGATCAATATCCGGTTGATCTATGATATTGCATTTATAGCATAGCCCGTAAAAAATATCCAGGTGGTACTTCGGTATGTCCTGAACAAGATATAGCTTATTCGAAAAATAATTTCGAATGACTTGTTTTAGTTTTTCCTCGGAATATTGCATGTGGTAAATCAACCTGACATTATGATCGTGATAAATATCAACACTTATGCATCCAGGTACGTTTTTAAATCAATGTATGCAGACTGCTCCGTGCAATGTCCATTAATTAGTTGCCAGGAAGCCAGAAAAGACTTAATACCTGCTCTTAAGGCGGAAAAGAATTCATCAAAATTAACCATATGATGAATTCCGCGATGGACGAAAACCAGGTTATTTTCTAATTTAACAAGTTTGATTACAGCACCATTACTCGTTCCGACCCACTTATCTTCTTTGTTCGCAACCGCCTTAAATCTTTCCAACGCCTCGAGGAGCAGGTACAGGTCAACCAAAATCATGCATTTTCTTTTTTTGAAAAACGCAAATTCTGATTCATGATCTTCGACGGATAAATAGCCTAAGGAAAATCCGCTATCTTTTCCTTTGAGTTTTGCCGGTTCAATTACGATTTCGATCTGCATCTGTTATAATGAGTACTTAAAATAAAACAGTTTAGATGGTTAAAATAGTCTATGCTTCACGAGGATAAAAATATTTTTCAAGCTGTTCTTGTGTCAAAGGTGCCCAACGCAATGCAAAATCCCAAGCATATATTTCGGGGATGGCTTGAATAATATTTTCTTTAGTAACAGCATGAAGTATAACCAGGTTTTCTTCGAGGTAGCATGATTTATCTTTGTCAAGTTCACCCCGTATCCTATCTATTGTTATAAAATTGACCTGATAGAAATTTCCTTTTGAATCTGTGAGCAAAACATCCGATCGAAGCTCTTTTTCAGCATATAATTCGTCATTAGTGCTGTCTGTTGTGAAAATTATTGTGCGGATCATAGTTGTTATTTATGAAAATATTCTTTAGCCGCCCCTGCGATTTCGATTGCATACCAATTTACTGCTATCAGAAAGCTACTACTTGCATCTGACACAAAATATTCCATCCCAAAAGAATTCTCGACCACTTTACCTAACATTTTTCCTTGCGTCAGAATAACGACAGCATTTTTATCCAAGCCTTGCTGCTCGAAAAAAACATAAACAGGCTCATCAGGTAAGTGTTCTGAATACTTATATTCATATTCATTTAACGGCAACGTTTGAGATTCATGCCAGATAGCAAGATGCCCGGTGGTTTTACCGACTTTGAACCGGGTAAAAATATCTTGAATATATACTTCCGCTTCAGATTGAGTGAGCAACTTATGATCAAGATTCAATTCACTTGCCGAACGAATTAACTCCTTAGCGTTTTCCATTTGATTTATATTTTATCGTGTTGCAGGAACATTATCAACAAATATATGACCTCTGGTTCTATCTGCACCCTTCCCAGGTGTTTGATAACCTATATGAGGCTGATGAGGGCCTTCACCTAATTGACCTCCTGGTTTTACATTATTCCATTCAGGAATATCCATATTTACTTGCGCTCCATTGGGGCCTTGCCATTCAACAGGAATACTCTTGCCATTAGCATCTTTACCCCATTTAGTTACTTTAAAATCTTCTTTGCTTAAGCCAGTTTTTTTAAATGCTTCATCCAATGCATCATGATGTGTTTTTCCAGTCCCTCTCCAATCAACATCTTTTTTAGGGTCAAACTTCCAGTTTGACCCTGTTAGTTCTTTCTTTTTTTCACTCTTCCCGCTCGAAAACGAATTATCCACAATCAAATCACTACCTTTCATGTGAATTGAATAGTTAATTCCACCCAATGGCTGATCATTAAACGTTACACTAGCCAACGGTCCGAGCGGGAATAATTCGGCCAAAACAGCAGTAATTGTTGCACCGGCAATATCAGCCCCTTCTGCAATTGCTTTCGCTGCTATCAGAACTGCCAGTTTTTTATCTTTTTTCGGATCATTCTTTAGTTCGTCGTCCGCTTCTTTTTTAGCGTCTTCATCCAGCTTTTTCTTGGTATCTGCATCTACTTCATTTTCGTATTCCTTAGCTTTTGCCGATTTTTTACCGTTGATATCCCCATCCAGTTTCTTTAGCTCATCCAGATTGTCTACTTTATTAACCTTCGAAACATCATCCACCTTATCCGTTCCTTTTTCAATCTTCCGCATATCACCTGCTATCTCCTCCGGGATCAGTTTATCCACCTTCATCATACTCTGCTCCACTTTGGCGAGTACTTTGGCCACTTTAGCCAGGGCCGGAACTTTAGCCGCTATGGTAGCCAGTTTGGCTCCGCCGGAAAGAACGGTAAGAATAATCTCGAAGAGTAACCTGCCGATAATCTCGCCTACATATTTATACCGTTCATATACTTCAATATTTCCGCTGTTCCAGATATCCTTAAACTCATCTGCGTTGATTCCCAGCATCAGCAACATGAACTCACCGAGATCGCCCAAACTCATTTCGGAAATCGCGTTATAAAGTTCGACCAGTTGATCAAGGATCTCTCCTGAGAAAATACTTTTCACCAAATCCCAGATACCCGTTACCATATCGGCGGCCTGTTTGGCCATACCAATAGGAATACCCACCAGTAGTCCTTCAATAATCCGTCCACCTTTGATTGCCAGGTTTACCAGCTCAGGGCGAGTAGGTACTTTCCCTTCGGCAATCATCTTATCCAACCCTTCTTTGGTCGGAACTCTGACGACTGCGCCGGCCTGTACTTCTATTGAACGGTAGATTGCACGCATTTCCGCATACCAGGGATCGGCGAGATCCTTCAAACCAACCTGGCGTTCCACATCATACTTTTCCTGGTTGATATAAACACCTTTATTACCTTCATTCATGAGTAACAGTACATACGCAGCAGCCCTGTTATCGTACCCGATATCGCGCTGGAACCCTTCAATATTCCGAAGCAGGTCTTCCACTCCTTCGTTGAGTTGTACCGTATGCAGTGTATAATCTTTCTTGTATCCTTCACCTGTTTTCGTAAGCCAGTGCTCTTCAATCCAGCCTTTTTTCCCATCCGTGGTTTGAATATATACCCAACCCAGGTTTTTATCATTGGCCTTGTTCAGAATCACAACACTTTCACCCGGCGTGTATATTTTAACGGCATCGCCTATTTTGTCATTGTAATCACTGTCGGTATCCGTAGGCGTAGTATGCAGACGAATTCCGAGAAAAGGTTCTCCGTTTTTATCCAGCAAACGCACGATTGCTTTTTGATTCACGGCTTCTCCGAAATACGTGTCCTTTTCTTCTTCCTTTCCCCAGTTAGGATCAAAAGAGTATTGGTAATATTTCCATTTCGAGTTTTTGATTTCGAAAGTAGGCGCAGTGCCTTCCGGGTCTTCTCCTTTAATATGCGGGTTAAACGTGTCGATAAATTCCTGATTGCCGGCTTTTTTCTGCTCACGAATAAACTTGTAAACCTCTCCTGAAGTCAGCGGCTTACCGTCGCGGCGTTCAAAAACAACACCGGTATTATTCCATTCATGCTTGTTGGAATTGTCACGCTTCCAGAGAATATCCTCCGGTTTTTCAGTTACTGTGCTATTATCAATCGGTATTTGTTCCTGCTGCCCGGCATCTCCTGCTGTTCCCTGCTGTTCACCCTGCCCCAAGCCCGGTCCGGCATCCACACCGGCATCTGTTATTTTCTGATCAAATGTTACATCGGTTATTTGCTTGTCTTCCTGGCCCGATGCATCCGTTGCCTGCTTTTCTTCGAGGATCGTTTCGTCCAGTGATTTAACCTGCTGTTCCACCACCGCCGCCTCTGCCTCACTGCTTTTCCCACCTTCCATTACAGGATCGCCGGGAGCAGCAGGCGCTGCATCCTCCTCATCCGAAACGGAAGCATCCTGCGGAGCAGGTTTTTCTTCTTGCTGCACATTTGACCCGACAGCAATAGCCGAAGTAAATTCCAGGAAGGAGCCGCTATTGTCGAATTTTTCTTTGTCGAACGTTCGTTCAACTGTGAAATTCATCCTGACATCTACATCATAGTAGTTGAACTTTACTGTAATCTTCCCATTATTGATTTCCGACCAAACTGCCAGCTGCCAGTTGTAATGAGCCACATCTGATGCTGCTTTTTTTCGTTTCTGGTATAAATCATTGAAACGAAAAACTTTGTGCTTTTTTTGTTTCGCTCTCGCCCTGTGTTTTACTTTATTCTCCACATCATGATCAAAACGCCAGAACATGTGCGCCATCCGCGCCAGTTGCTCCCGGTCAAGTTCCGATACTCCGGTTGCCGTATCAATTCCGAAACTTTGAAGATATTCCAGCAACTCGGCTTTCGTGTATTCGTCAAACACACCGTCCGTATCTTCTGTTGCAGACGTGCTCTCTTCCGTACTGTCAAATCCCGCGAAAGGATCCGAAAAATCCCGGAAGTCATCCGCAAAAGCAAACGAAAGCCAGTTGGCAAAGTCCGTTCCTCCGGACAGCTTTTCCAGTTCTTTTTTTCGGTCGGTCTGATCTAAAAAATTACCCATGTTCCGCTTTTTTTATCCGCGGTTTTCGCTGCCTGAAAAAAAACGCCCGCATCGCTGCAGGCGTTCATTCATCGTTCAGACAGCTTTATTTTTCAATTCACAAATTCAGCGCCGTGTAAAATTATTCCGTGAAGAGCGGCGTATTCGGAGAATCCACCGCCGTAGCCGAAACGACTACCGCATTGCAGCGCGGAACAACGGTAACCGTTACTTTGGCCATGTTCGAGCGGAGCAGGATACTGCCCGCCTGGTTGTAAACTTCGAACACATAATAGAACTCGTCTATACCAAGGAATGTGCGGCTGGGCGTGTAACGGAAACGCTGGGTGAGTCCCACTTTTCCGTCGGCATTTTCCACCGATACCTGTCCGCCTTTTGCCGTGATCAGGTCCGTTCCGAGCGAGCCGGTAGCGGCATTGGTACGCACTTTCAGGATCAGCGAACCGGAAACGGACTGCAGCGGCGCCACGTTGATCAGCAGGGAAGGCATCGCTTCGCCGCTGTTGTAGCAACCCGTTGTCGAACTGTTGCTGTCGTTTACGAATGCGTAATCGCCGGGGTTGAATTCGTAGAGCGCAGGAATGTTGAGCGCGGGAATTGCCAGGTCGGCTGCCGTAGGTGCGGGAATAGCGTCGCAATCACATTCGCAGGTCGCGAGATAAGGCAACGTGAAATCGGCGATCACATCATCGGGCGCAATATTGATCCGGTAAATCGGTTTCGGAATGGCGATGGCGCTTACCGGGATCGGTTTTACCAGGCCGCCGTCGTCGGTCATCGACTGGAACTGTTCCGCATAGAGATCGCAGAGTTTCGCACGGACGGTGTTGATGCGGCGCTCGTCCTCAGGCGTTTTAAACGGAAGGCTGTCGAGGACAGCGACCTCCGCCTGGAAGCCTGCGATACTCACCTGCACATCCGTTGCCACAGCTACGTTGCGCGGCACAGTAGTCAGGGACGCACCGGGATATACCAGGATGAAAGTGCTTCCCGGGGCAAGACCGGCTTTGTGATCGACGCCCGGGTGTTTTTCGATGAAATTCGAGAACACGGACGGATCGTTCGTCTTCAGGAAATCGAGACGGTACTGCAGTTCGTAGAAGATCGCTTCGAGGCGACGGTACTTGCAGTCGGTTACAAATTCATTGATGAACCAGAAATATTCCGACGCCCACTGCGAGAGCATGAAATACGCTTCGACCGGGAACTTGGTACGCGTGCTGTGCGTGATCTGGTCGAGCGCTTTATTGACAAGTATTTTCAGGTTGATCATGTTGTTCATCGCCGCGAGATACGACTTGATGAAACTGTTCTGCGTCGAAGTAATATCGTTGCCGTATTCAAAATGATCGAGTTCGGTGGGCAGCAGTTCAATCACGTTCTGCATATTGATCATCAGCTGCGTAAGCGTCGTGGTGATACTGCTCTGGATCACTTCCGGGTTGATCGGGTCATACACCGCGAAAGCTACTTCGGCACGGCTTCCGTCGGGAGTAGCTTCGCGTTCCGTGCCGGCAGGACCAGCAACCGAATCAACAGCCGAGCTCTGGGAAACCGTTGCAGGCAGGAAGACTACCGAAGAAGAACCGCCGGGAACGGCTGCATCGGCGAACATTTTCCCGACGAAATCCGGGAACGGCCTGATAGTCGTTATCGGCACGCCGCGTTCGATCCTGGTCTCGAAGAAATGATCGAAAATGCGCCCGAGGAAACAATCCATTTCATTTCGCGTGGACGTGTACTGCGAACGCAGATCCTGGAAATTACACTTGGCGAGCAGTTCGGCATCCGTTGACTGGCCGGCCAGGCGCAGTTTGATCACGTTGATCGGCAGGTCGAAGAAATGTTTCCAGGTGTTGATTCTCGCCATAGCGAGGTCCACTTTCCAGCGCAGGTGTCCTTCGATGCGCAGGAAATTATACGGATCGATATCGTAAAAGAGCGGCGTTTGTACGGTAACCGGAGATTGCGTGAACGGATCGCCGGTCTGGTTTCTCCAGCTCTGAACCGGGAACTGGCCAGAGGCGTCGCTTTTGCACTGGCGGATGAGTTCGTAATCCCAGACGCTTTCAAGTGAAATATTCAGCACGGAATCAATTGCGTCCGCGTTATAGTAATACGGAATAGCGCGCGCGCTGAGCGGCTGCATTTTTTCGCGGCTCGGCGTAACTTTAATATCCGGAAGCGAAACCTGCGAAGGATTATGGATGATGGTCGTGTCAAACTGCTTCAGCATAAGCACCATGCGCTGGTGCAGCGAGATGAGCCTGGCAAGCGCAATTTTCTGCTCGCCGGTAACCGGGGCGGCCAGCCATTCGTGGCGGTATTTCGAAGGACGGCAATCATCCACCGGGATGGCTTCGCCGAGAAACAGGTGCCTCGGGAAAAGCGTCGAGCTCACGCAGCACTGCGACATGAGATCAAAAGCGACGTTGCGGAATTCGTTATACGCCAGGATCAGGTCTTTCACGAAATCATACATATACTGTATGCCGAGGTATGCCGGGCCGGCACCGGGACTGAACGAACCGTTGATCACCTCGTTCCATTCCGGTTTGCCGCCTGCAGGAATTACGCTGACAGTCAAAGGATCACCGGCGGGATAAACCGTTTCGAGTACCGACTGGAAAATCGGGTACAGCTGGCGGATGCTTTCAACGATGCCGGGTTTCGTCGGATCGGTGGGCAGTCCTTTGTAAGCGGCAGACAAACTGGTCGCGTACAGTTTCGAAAAATCAAAATAGTTTGTGCTGTGCAGTTGCGTGGGATCGAACAGCGCGCGGGTGATCGCATAATCCGGCAGCATGAACTTCGCCGAAAAATTCAGATCCGTGCCCAGGTTGTTCTCCACGATCATCTCGTCGATCACCAGTTTGTCGATCAGCAGCATGCGCGTATTGAATGTGCGCGTAATTCCCATATCGTCGCAGCTTTTCCCGAGGCACGACTGCAGGTCGATATCCACCAGTTCGAAAAACAACACGGCGATTTTATCCACCATGAAAGTGTTGTCGATCGGGAAAATAGTTTCTCCAGGTTCGGGCATATATGTATCCGGCAAGGCTTCGAACATCGGGAATTGTGTGGCCGTACCCTGGTCGATGAAAGGCTCATAGCCTCCGCCATCGGGCAGTTTATAGTCCCGGTAACGATCGTACGTGGTATCCGGGATCTGGAGCAGGTATCCTTCGGTGGTCACGCCGGCGCCCGACGAAACGCTGAATCGCTGCGTAAGGCTATTGTACGAAGGTTTGAGCCCGCACATCACGCCAACGCCGATAAGTTTGATTCGCGTGAGCCGGTTCTGCTGGTCGAGATAATCGATAAAATTGTTCAACTGGGTGCTGGTCAACACCTGATTGTCTTCAAAAACGGGGTAACTGTTTAATACGTTGCTCATGTCTTCGTTGTTTTAAAGCGTGCCGATAATTGAGTTGTTGAGTATGATTGAGTTGCTGAAGTCTTCGGTTTCTTCGCAATCGTGCAGCGTTCCTTGCGGATAGTCGCTGCGCAGGCGGCCGAGTACTTCGATCAGTTCGTTAAGCGCTTTCGAATGTGCGGCCAGATCCCTGTTTTTGCGCGCATGTTCCAGCAGCCATGTTTTATATTTGAGTTCGAATTCTTCCATTTCCTTGCAATCCACCCAGCAGATATTCAGTAACACCTGCGCGGGGCATTCCATCCGCAGCGTGCGCTCGAAGAACCGGCGGAAAGGCTGGTTCTCGAAACGTCCCTGCCACGAAGGCAGGATAACCGTTGCGATAAAGGAATACGGATCGGTGTAATTGCAATCCTCGCAGGGATCGTTGAGCAGGATCGGCAGAAAATTATCGCAGGCATTCACCAGGCGCGCAATCACTTCTACGCTGTCGCGGCTTCCGGGAATAATGTCAAGCCTGTACGATCCGTCATTACCTACAGCGGAACTGCTGTACACCGCGGCAAATTCAACAGCCGGTATGCCGGGCGAGAATATATTCAATATGATCGTTTCCGAATTAGGCACCCGGAGTACAGACAGCGTAAGCTGCAACAGCATATCACCTCCGTCGAGCGCACTGGTAACCGGTTGGTGAACCACAATCGTGGTCTGGTTCAAACCGGGATCGTAACTGAAAGACTGGATCGTACCCTGGAACGTGGCCAGTGTAAGGCTGTTATCAATTTTCAGCGGTTGGTTTACCGTAAGAAATGGCGTGAGATCAATGCCGAAAATGAAAATTTCTTTTGCCGGCGGATTGGTTTTTATGCCCTTGTAGCGCATGACCAGCGTCAGTTTTCCGTCGGATCCCGATGTTTTCACCAGCCCGTTCCCGGAACCCTTGAATACATCCTGCCAGACGTTTTCGTTGCAACAGGGACGGAACAGGATATGTTCGAGAATATGCATGCCTTCGTGGTTGAAGAACCTGTTCCGCACACAATCCGCCGCCTGCTGTACCACCATCAAATCCGCAGCATGCGCCACGGTGAAAATATTGTTTGTACTGTCCACGTTCACTACGGCGAGGCGCTTGGTGTACCGCACCATCGGTGTGCCCGATATCGGGTCCGGAATGGCTTGTTTCAGATATACTGTGCTGGTGGAAACACCGGTCGATTCGATTTTAAGCACCGTGAAATCATCATTGTTTCCGCCTATGCCGGTAAAGCCATTAAGCGTAACGATTTCTCCGGGGAAAACAACGCGGCTGAGATCACGATCGATATCCAATGTTTTTTCCGCCTGGTTGAGCGTTATGATATTCGTATTGTTCAGCGTGTATTCCGCAAATCCGTCCACCTTCGTCGGGACATTCACCGTACCGGAAACTTCGATATCGATCCATTGCGGATTAACCAGGTGCTGAACTACGCTGACGATCGGGTAAGTGCCGTCGTTGCTTGTTGAATCCCCGATAATGATACCGGGAAGCAGCGGAAGCGTCGAGAGATCATTGAAAATCGCGTCACCGAAATTCGTTTCCGTCAGCGTGCCGATCTCATTTCCACAGCGATCGAGCAACTTCGCTTTTTCCGTCGGATAAGTGTCATATACGAATTTGTAATTCGCAGCATCTTTCGCCTGGCGGTAGAATTCAAACAAAAGCCGATCGAAGTTTGCGTTCGCTTTTTCGGTAACTTCAATAATGTCATCCGTTTTGAGCGCCTGTCCGAAAACTGTTCCGCTCATAAGAATATCCGGAAGAAAACAACTCGCATCGAATGTAAATTTATAGTCCGGCGGACATGGATCAGGATCTTCGTGCATATCAATATCAGGCCCGACAACATTACTTGTATAATTCAGGAACGTGCAGGAAAAATTGTAGCGGTTGGACTCCACATTGAAAAGCAGTTCGTTTTTAGCCACAATAACAGTATCCCCGGCAGCAAGAAGAGCCGAATCATAATCCGGGAACTCCACCGGGGTACCCGAAATCGGATCTGATGAAAGAACTGCAAAGTTTTCATCGTTGCAAAGCAGGTATGTTCTGTACGTAGGATTCACGCAACTGTTTTTGTAAACAATTTCGCCGACTTTATCCCGGATTACATAGCGCTCGATCTGTGAAGCATTGACGATCGCTCTTTCGAGCGCCAATCGCGATTCTTCTTTCGTGAGATATGCATCAACGCCAAAGAGATAATATGTCCCGTCGAAAATCCGGAATGTATAACCGCCTGTAACGATAACATCGTATTTAAAATCCGAAGTAAAAATCAAATTCTCTTCCAGCGGCCGGTCAATGCCGGCCAGGAAAGACGCGCGCCGTTCAAGTCCCGAAATATTATCCACGTGCCAGAGCTCGCAGGGATCCATATAATTCATCGCCTTGTCGCGGGCCGAGCTGATGAGCGGGTAATTATTCAGGAATGCGAGCTTGTCTTCGATCAGCTCTTCCGGCGCTTTTTTGCTGTCGAGCGTATAAACGAGCAAAGCATAATCGTTGAAGTTTTCTGCGAACCGCGCCGCGAGATGATCAAGGAAACGGTTGCGGCGCTGCAGGAAGGTTGCCGGGTCTTCCGTAATCGCCTGCAGGTCTTCTGCATTTTCCGTCGGGATTGTTTCAAAATACAAAGCCGCAGCATCAGGAACAAGGTTCAGCAGCGATTGCGAAAAATACGTTTTGTTGATCACCGGGTCGCCGGTAACAGGATCGATGGAATCGTCCATCGAAAAAAGATCTTTGACGTGAAAAAGCTGCGAGAGGTAATTCGCCAGCAACTGTTCGAAAAACAAAAGGTATGCTTTCAGTTCTTTCGCCTGTCCTTTACGTGCACTCGAAGCGGATGCCGGCAAACCGGGAGTACCTATCCCGTAAAGCAGCGGGAATTCTTCCTGCAGGCTGTAATAGTTTTCAATGTCTTTGAATTCGCCGAGCGGAACCGGGAGGTCGAGCGGAATATCGTGCTGCTTCTGCGGACGCTCTGCAGCTTCCAGTTCATCGATGCGTTTTTTAACATCCACCTGTTTCGCACGGAACGGAAGATTGTCTTTGAAAAACGTAAGCCTGGAAAGTTCGATCGAAAGGCGCGGTACGTAATTCAGCGCTACCGCGATTTCGAGGCACCAGCGCACGGTTTTCGAAACAATATTGTCGTCGTTATCGAGCGGCACGTTCGCGATCTGGATACTCTTCACCGCCGTAACACCCGGAATATCCATGATGATGCTGATGAGATCGGAAACGTGGATCACGTCGCGGCGATCGGCTTTTACCAGTTCGCTTTCTTCGATGAAACCGTGCTGCAGCAATGGACCTTCAAAAATCTCGTCGGTTGTTTTGCCTTTGGCAAACATTTCGTCGAGCGTATAGAAATAGATCGTCGGATCGAGGAAACGCGCCACCTGGAAATAAATCTGCGCATTGATTTCTTCAATGTCGGCGTCGGGGCTTGTTTCAATATCGGCGCAGAGCGCGATCTCTTCCACTTTCACCGCGTTGATTTTCACGAAATCTTCGCAGAGGTTGCGGTTCTCCATCAGCGTTTCGCGCACTTTGGCGATCACTTTGAGCACACGCTGTACTTTTTCCTGGTAGAGGACTACGGAAGGTTTGATCGACGTGGAAAAGTAAAGTACGTCATTCAACTGATTCTCTACATACAGGTTTGCATCCGCAATTTGCTGGGGAGTTGGTGAACTGAGCGAAGCATCTCTCCTGTCCAAACTGATCCAAAAATTTTTGGTTCCGGAAAGCAGTCCGTAATCTTCAACGATGTATTCACCCGGCAGGCGTGAAAACGAAAGCGAGATTTTCACCGCGTTCTGTTTGATGTTGCCGGGAATTCCGCCATCTGTAGGATCACAGGCATACCATTCGATTCCCGGCGTATCCCAGCGCGGAAATTCGATCACGTAATCAATGACTACGCCTTCCAGCCCGAGGAAAGGCGTATTATCACTGGCGGGAGAACCGGTTTGCGGCACACCCGACAAAACAATTTGTCCTTCGATCGTATTTTCATTCAGGTCGCCGCCGAATTCTTCATCCAGCGTATCGAGCTCGATGAGTACGTTGTACAGCGGTTTGAGCGCAAGCGGTTCCGCATCGGGAACTGGCGCCGTGTATTGCAGCGACGCGGTCTGGCTGTTTACAAAAACCGGGCATTCCGCTTCCGTTTTGAGAATCCAGGCGTTGCGCACGCCGTAACGCAGCAGCAAATCGTCGGGATCGAGATCGATCAGTTCTTCACATTCCACATCCATCATCAGCTTCCGGTAATCGTTGAACGTTACCGGGGCATTGGGCATAATCTGCGCAGCAGTGAAAAAATTCCGGATATCCGTCGTGAGCGGATCGGGCGTGAGAATATCTTTTATATCGTAATTCGTGCGGTATCCGAGATCGGTAACGGCATACGCCAGTACTTCAAGGATCGTGATTCCGGGATCGTGCGCATTATTATCGGACCATATTTTGCCCGAAAGTCCCTGGATGTGCTGCAGGCCCAACTCGCGCAAAAGCGCGTAGTCCATGCTCTTCAGCGGCGGATCGTTCGGTGATATTGTGATGCTTTCGGCCATATTATCAAAACATAAAAAGGGTTCTTTCTAAAAAATCATTCCTGGAACTGTCTGCAAAATTTATGGGGCGAGAATACCCAGGTTTTTCAGTATCGTCTCCAGCTGGTTGATGCGTGTGCGCATGTTGTCGATCAGCGTATCGGTAGGTACGTCGCCGGTATTCGGCGTGGTGGTAAGCGGCGTGTTCATACTTCCCGTCTGGCGATACAGGCGGACTGTATTCCCGTCACCGTTCATCACGTTGAAAATCGACGTAGTTGTGGATGAAAGATTCGCTGAATAAATCTGTATCCCGCTTTCCGATCCGCCGGGAGGGCCCGCCGGGGTTGCGCCGTTCTGGATGGCGAGCACATTATCGCCGCCCGTTCCGATTACCTGCGCAACGATTCCGCCGACTACTACGTTTCCGCCGAGCGAAGCTGCGATATTCTGGTGCGCTTCCGTCATACCGGTAGCATTTACCGCAATACCCACGTTCTTCGCGCTGGTCGATGTGCTCCATGTATCACTGGTGGATACTTTTAATCCGAGCCGCGTACCGGTGGCGCCGGGAGTACTGATTACCGCGGTATTATTTACAATCGCGCCGATGCTGTTTCCATCCACCACATCCGTGTCGTTTTCCACATGCAGGGCGGCTGCGGGTATGTCGATGCCGATCGCCACTTTGGCGTCTGCCGTATTGTACCTGATCATATCCGTTCCGGCGCTCTGCCAGAAATTGCTTCCCGTATTCCCCGTGAGCGAAGCCCAGGCCCCGCTTACATATCCTTCGAGGTCCAGCGTAGTCGTATTATAACGAATCGTTCCCACGGCGGGCGCTGCGGTGGTCGTATCACCCACGATGACGGCGCCGTTTACATGCAGGCGTTCGGTGGGTGCATCCAAACCGACCGACATTTTTCCATCGTCAGTAATCGTTACTTTTTTATCGGCGGTGATGAGCGGATCGCTGTGGAATACCACGGCTCCGCCGAGCGGCTGAACGTGCAGATCGGTTTTCGAAAGTGAAAGATTTCCGCCGATCACCTCGCCAAGACGCGCCTGGATCGCCTGGTAATCCAGCACAAGGTTGCTGCCTTCCAGGGTACCGATCATGGTGATACCGGATCCCTGCACCAGTTGTACTTTGGTGAGCGGATCGATCACGCTGCGGTTTACATGAAGCGTAGCATCCGGAAGCGGTTCGTTCACGCCCACATGCTGAGTAGGCAGTATGGTGATGCGTTCTGCAAGCGTTGTTCCCGTAGTTTCTTCCAGTATGGAAAAAGCGCCCATCCGCTCGGGAATAGACGGATCGTGAATATGGCCGAGCTGCCAGGCGCGGTTCACCACGCCGGGTTCGGTACCTACCTGCGCATTTTCGATTTTCATCGCGGTTGCGCTGTCGGGATTTGCATCGGTGATATGCAGTTTCGCGGTCGGATCGGTATTCCCGATACCGACCATGCCCGTTCCTTTCTCGGCAAAAATGCGGGAGATATTTCCTGCTGCGGTTTCTTCTTCGATGCTGAATCCTTTGACATCACCGGCTGTGGGATTGAGTGTAATATGCCACTCGGACAAACCGTCGGCGCTGGTCATGCTGATCACCCGGTCATCGCCTTCGGCCTGGATACCGAGCGGGCTTTCGGGAGTCGTGGTACCGATGCCGAATCGTTTGCCCGTAGGTGTTACAAAAATCGAAACACCGTCGTCGAGCTTATGTATATACGAATCGATCAGATCGGCAAACTGATCTTCTGTCGGAATATCGCCGGTTTCAAAAAATGCTTTGAGTTGGTCTCTTGTCAGTTCAGCCATGGCCTAATAGATTTAATGGAGTTGTTATATTTTATTGAACGTTAAAATCACTTTCGAGTGTCCAGAAACCGACACCGCCGTCTTCCGGCTCATGTCCTACGATAAAATCATCGCCAATGATATCCGCACCCACTCCGTCGGCAGGTTTGTCCGGAATCACATCCACGCCGCATTCACAGGCATCCTGCGCAGGCGGCAGCAGGAACGGTTTTTTCACTTCGTTGTCTGCGCAGTTGCAGTCGTCGTTTTCCAGGACGTTTATCATGTGGTTGATGTATGACGTAAGTACCGATGCCGAGGTGGAAGTAATCGCTTCATCCACATTTTTCCGCGTCTCTTCACCGGGAATAAAGTGATCCATGATGAAGCAGGTCACAAAATCCACGTAGGGCCGTTCTTCTACAAAATTCAGCACGACCGATTTATGAATACGTCCGCCGAAAACGATGTCTTTCCCGTTATCATACGCCCAGGGCGCGAGGAACTGCTTGATCTCGTCGTTCAGTTTTTTCCCGTAGAAACCGTTATCGAAACCGGGCAGGAAACGCACCTGGAAATCAAGGCGCACTTCTTCGAAGATCGGGTTGCGGACAATCAGCTCCGCGCAGGGAGGATTAATCGTTTTGATATAATCGTGAATCTCCGAAAGCGTGATCAGGCTCGTTTTGGGCTGAAGCGGGTTGACCGCATTCTTGTTGCGCACATTGGTAATCACCACCAGCGAAACATAACCCGGCGCGCGTTCGCGGATCGAGGCGGGCGAACTGTAGTTCGTATGGTTAAGGCATTTCACCTTCTATATTTTCTGAAACTTGTCCAGCACCAGCAGTTCGTAATCCTTGATGAGTATCGCGCGACGTTTGTGGCGGAGGCGTTCGCTTACGCGTGTATAAAATGACGTGCTGTCTTCAACCGGGTGCCCTCCGAAGGAAGCGTAAGGCTGAAGCACTTCCTTGATATTCGCATCACCGCTCACGAATGCGCTAATCGTTTCCGCAGCCAGCGCCTGCTCCAGGTGTTTCGGATCGTTTGCATTATCGGTAAACGTGGCGGTGACGGCCTGCGCTCTTACGTCGATCATGTCGCAGATCGCGGAAGAATCTTTTTCTACCGAGGCCCTGATCCAATAGAGCGGGGAATTGAAAGCCGTGTTGTTCGCCGTGATCGCTCTCGGAATTTCGAACGAAACGATTCCGGAAGTAAGCAGTCCATTGGTCGAATCGCCGATCAGCTGCAGCGGCATAAAATCCACCCAGTCGTTATTCACCATGTAACTCCACTTCACGCGCTGCCGGTCGAGATCGGGATCGGCGCTGCCCTCGCTGACTTTAAACAATATCGAAAGCGTTTCGGGTGCATTCACATTACTCAGCCCGACGTATAAAGAACCTTCGTCGTTGAACTGCGGAAGCAGGTCGATGGCCGTGGGCTGCAGCGCGAGGTACGGATGACGCTCGGCCACACCGAAAGGCATCACATGGAAAAACTGGTCGATGCGCGAATCGAATGCGGGCTGCTGGCGCTGCACTTCGCTTTGCTGCAGGTTGATGACAACAGTCGAATTATAAGACAGCGTAAGATCTTTGATCGTCGGCGTATACGGTTCGTTCGGAATGTTTCCCAGGAGATTCACATTTGTTGCGGCCCTGATGGCCGCATCGGTAAACGATGCCTGGAATTCCTGGTGGCCGAAATCGACCGGCGACAGGGTGAGGCGCAAAAATCCTTTCTTGACGCTTGCATTCAATTCTTCCACAGGCGTCATAAACGGGTCGCGCGTAACAAGCTCGACATTACTGTTGAGCCCGTTCATATTCATGCGTGCATCCTGCGAAAGCCCGTTATTGAACAGCTGGCGCGAGCCGAGTAAAACCCATCCGCGTTTGTCAAGAAGATGCAGTTCGGCCTGGAAACTGGAATCGGTACGCGTCTGCTCCGTGATGTAATTATCATAATAGGTTCCGAAACCGTGACTTAACGCGGAAGGCGGAATACCGTGCCATTTGATCTGGAGATCGAGATTCGTCAGTTGCTTCTGGAAAATTTCGGTGCTGCCGATATAGAATGTGGACCCAACCACCGGCCTGCTGCTGAAAGGTGGGAACGGCTGTTCGGGTTTCAGTGCGCCGTCATCATTCTGAAGAATCAGTCCTTTCATCTCCGAAACACCCACATCGATTTTGGCGCTGATCAGTTTATGTACTTTGAACTGTTCGTAGAAGTACGGATTCACGCCGCTGTTCTGGTTCAGCATAACCTTCATGACCGGCCATGTTGTTTTGAACGGCTGTTTCAGTTCCTCTTCATTAAAGGCTACTACGGGTTTCTGTCCTTTGCCAATGGTTCGCCGGATAATGATCTGGTTATCGCTGATCGTGACCATGTCGCCGCTGGATGCCTCAGGAACGATCCATTCTTTTTCACCGCTGAAATAAATATTGAAGAACTGCTGCAACTGCTGCACCACGAAAGCCGAAATGCTGGCGTCCGCGTACATAAGCGAATCGGGAACAGGACGCGGCGGGCGGGCGACACTCGGTGTCGGACGCGCCACAACAACGTTCTGAATCATGCTCACCTGTGTTTGCAGGTAGAGATTCGTAAATACCGGCAAAGAAAGTACCCGGTCGAAACTCAGCGTAAGTGTTACAATGCGTGTTCCTTCGCCGAGGAAAAGTACCGGCGAAGCCACGGCGAAACCGATCTCGGCCTGGTCGCGGCCCGTGTCGCCGGGACTGCCTACAAGGGCGATACCCGCGGGCTTACCGAAGGTTTTCCAGCTTTTTTCCTCGTCTTCGATTTCGGCGCCTTTTCCGTCGGCGCTGTTGGCCACAGGTGAAGCGTAAAGACGGAAGGAATTCAGGGGACGCGGATCGCCCGGGGGAACTGCTTTGTTGTTCACAAACAGCGCACGGATCGATTCCACAGTCGCCTGGTTGACTACAATATTTTTATCAACGGCATAACGAAGGTCTGCACCGATATCGTCTTTTTTAGCGTCGAGCAAAGTTCCTTCGCTGACAAGGCTTTGAGCAACCTGGTCAACAAGATCGAAAATGATAAATACCTGGTCTGCAACTGCGGGCCGTTCTTTCAGCCGGAGCACATCGCGGTAGTAAAAATCGAGGTGGCGTTTGGTAATCGTATTCAGATCGGCCTGCGCCTGTTTGAATATTTCCAGGAAAGCGATGAAGAGCGCGTAATGCGGTTCGTTGCGCTGGTCTTCGGTCAGTGTGCGGGTAAAGAAACCTACCCAGTCGCCATCGGGAATATCGGAAAGATTATAATACTTGATTTCCTCCGCCAGTCGTTTTGCAAAAGCGATGAGGTCCTCCATGCTATGCTCATCAACGGCGATATAGTCGGGCAGCAGCGCTTTCAACACACGCTGTGCCTGGCTGGTGCCATCCCTGAGCAGGGGGTTCTTTTGAATACAGTTCTTACTCATTGCTCAACGTTTGTGCCTTCGTTCAGGTAATAGGGATAAACAATATTGCTGCGCGTGTTATTCGAGACCACGAAAAAATTCACAGTGATATCGACACGACCTTCCAGGTTGTCCACGAAAAGATCGACGCTTGTGAGTTCGACACGAGGTTCGTATAGCAGGATAGCGCGGCGAATGATTTCCGTAATCAATGTATTGAATGCCGGTTCCATCGGGTCGAAAATTTTGCTGTCGAGGTTACAGCCGAAATCGGAGCGCATCACCCGTTCACCGAGCGATGTGCCGAGCAGGATGCCGAGGCTCTGGCGGATGTCTTCCACTTCTTTAACGAGTACAACGCTGTCGCTTCCTTTCACAAACGTGGGCGGAAAAGCCCATCCCTGTCCAAGGAAGGATCCGTTTTCGAGGGTTTCTTTTATAGTGAGTATATCGGCCATATCTTAAATGCTTTAAACTGGATTATCTTTTTCTTTTCGCGCTATTCGTTATGTATTATCATTTAATCAGCACATTAGTCGTAGTCGCCAGGATCGCAGCGCCGCAGCCTGCAGTATCTCCGTGAACCAGTACCGGCTTATTTTCGATCATCACTTTTACCTGGCTGGGAATAAAAGGCGTGGGCGGGTGCGGCGGATTCGAGGGAAAAGCGCAGCCTACATGCAGGCATCCCTGCAACGCAACGGGCTTCCCTCCTATTTTTACTTTCAACGAACCGGGACCACTTACTTTGCCGGCATGCGGCGGTAATGTCGAGTCTCCTACAAGTGCGATTGGTTTTCCCATGTTCCTGTTTTTTATATTTTTTCTTTTAACCGATGCTGATCTGTGATCCCGAAACTGCAGTAGTTCCGTTGGAGCCGAACTCTGCTTTGGATGAACCTTTCGCTTCGAGCGAGGTGGTTGCACTTATTTTTACTTCTTTCGCTTTCACTTCGAATTTGCCCGTGGAAGCGTCAACGATTACATCCTTTCCGCTTTTAATCGTGATGCCTTTATCGTCCATCACGATTTCGTTGTTATTCTGATCTTTCAGCGTGATTGATTTTTTATCGTCATCGATCACGATACTGTTTTTACCCGGTGTTTCGAGTGTGACGATTTTTTTCTCGTCGTCGAAAAGGAATTTGATTTTTTCTTTTGTAAAAAAACCGCGGATGTAATTCTTGTCATCACTGTCCGAGTTAAAATCTGCCGGCGGCGTATTCGTGCTGCTGTGCAGCATACCGAGGATAACAGGGGAACGCGGATCGTCGTTGACAAAACCGAGCAGTACTTCGTCCCCGACATAAGGGCGAAAAATCATGCCGCGTTCCAAACCCGCATCGGGCCTGGCCATTCGCGCCCAAACACCTTCTTTGGCTTTATCGATAAGCGGAATACGGACTTTGATACGAAACTCATTGCCGGGATCTTCTACGATCTTGGTTACAATACCTGCATGCAACCCGTTAATCGAAGGCAGCAAACCTGCGGCAGGTTTATCTACTATACCCGGGTATTTTTCGTAGAAGGGTTCCCTGTCGAGACCGATGGTGAGATCGGTTATCCAGGTGCTTTCGTTTTCGTAGCTGTGCACTACACCAGACACAAAAACTGTTCCTTCAAAACGTTTTCCCACACCTTTCAGTTTCACCGAATCGCCGGGACGGATGGTATTAACGCCGTAAACGCGAATGTTTCCCCGTACCTGGTTCATGAAACTGCGCATGGCCATATTCTCGGACCATACTTTCAATTCGTCCGGTGTTAATGGCGCCGGGGCCTGAAGCAGGTATTCACTGTATTTCAGTTTATCACCCAAATTGCTGAAAGCAAAATCCCCATCCGTGGATGTTTTATCAGGATTGTCGGTCGAAGCCTCTTTGGGTGTTGTAGGATCTGTCGTATCCGGTGTTTTGGCCAATATCTTACCGAACGAATCACGCGCGTCGGATTCAAGTTCCAGGTTAACAATATTAGCCCCGTACGACAATGTTTCCGATTTCTGGCTCGGCCGCGGAACGATAGAACTGGCGAAATTGCTTCCATCCGCTCCTTTCTTTACATAAATGCTCGGCACAGAATCAAACCCGTCACAAATCACAATCATCCCGTTCGCTTCTGCACGTGAAACCAGGAAATCCCAGTCAGTAGAATAATACTGCACCATGCCGGGCTGTTCCTTCATAGTACCCGCTACAAGGGTAATGCCGTAGGTTGAAACAATTTCGTTCAGATTTACATTGTCCGGCGATTTTTCCGTGAAATATTTATTTTTTCTTATCCCGGTCATCTCCACTGCTTTGTGCCGCAGTTCCAGTACAAGCATAGAGTTTCCGTGTAGCGATGACTTTATAGCATGTTTTATAATAATGCCTTTGAAAATGGTTACTTCTTCATTGAGCGGATTTTCAGAATCGGGATACCCGGCTTTGATTTCAATTTCGGTACCGGGTAACGTAAAATCTTCTCCGCTCAATTCGAAATCCTGTGTAGAAGTGTCCCCGTCATGCAGAATAACCCGGGCCGAAGGAATACGGTTCACCTGCTGACTCACCATGCAGGAGGCCACACTGTATTTTGCAGTAAGGTCTATCCCGCTTGCCAAGATCTTGAAGTTTGGTAAGGTGAGATTTTTATGTCCCGTTAATTCTTCGCTCTGTTGCATACCTTATACACTTGCTTTATTCTTACTGACTGCCGGCAAGACCAATACTTGCCCGGGAACCAGGTTCCTGTAATTTTTAAGGTTATTTACCCGCGCCAGTTCCATGTAGTACGATTCGTTATCGTATTCATTCTTGGCTATAAGCGGTAAAGTATCTCCTGCTTTTACAACGTGAGTCTTGGTGACATCAGGAGATTGAAACTGTTTGATCAGGTTATTGACTTCCTCGGCAAAATGAGCCTGTATAAAAGTGGCTTTAACAGTAGCGCGAAGCGGCCGGCCACCGCGGTCAAATAAGGTATAACTGACATCGGCTGATTCCAGGCGTCCGCGAAAAATGAACGGTCCCCAGATTACGATCAGGTTGTTCGCATCATGTGTTTTAATACCGATACCGATTGTAGCATTAAGGAAATCCTTGATGACTGAATCGACTCCACGCGGTGACTCAGCCGCAATTGTAGCTGCTTTAACTCCATTGGTTCCTGAACTTGGTGACGCGGAGGTGGCATCGAAAAACAAGTCGAAAGAAACTTTTTCATTACGAAAACGTTGCAGTTTTATAGCTGCCTGTTGCTTGCCGATGGTGGGCAGGCAAAGATTTTGCGCTTTATAACTTTGGCCGTAGGTCGTAGGATTATACATGACCTCGAATATCTTCGGCTTCGCATCAAGCAATACACTTACAGATGCTGCAATAAAATCGTTGATATTTACTTTCTTCTCTTTTATCAATCCGGCAAGGTCTATTGCGCCTTTGACCGAAGGCAAAGAAATTACCGTCAGCTTTGCCAGCTTTCCTGTTTGTGCCTGTAAAAACGGAAGTAGTGCCATGATTATCTTTCTTTATTATCACCCATCATTTGTTTCATCTGCTCCATCATTTCATTCATCTGCTGGCGTTTTTTATCTTCTTCCTCGCAGTCTTTGCAATCGTTTCCGCTTTTGGCTTTATTCGAATCCTGGCCGGAGTTTCCGACGATGGCGCGAACGATCAATTCCCTGATTTCTATCGGCATGATCTTAAAGTATTGACGGTAATGAACCAATGACAGCTTTCTTGATGCTGTCAAGCAAAGTACCCGCTGCAGAAGCAGGAGCGGAAGCGGAAACACCACGGGTAAAATACTGGTAGTTGAAATCGAGTGTTTCCACCAGGAATTTATTTTCCTCGGCATTCAGGTCGCTGATGTTCATTTTACAGGGCCAGCAATTCACAAAAACCCAGGTTTCAATCGCATTGTGCTCCCCGTTGAGGAGTGAAACACGGATATCGCGCGGCGTGAAGTTGAAGTTCTGCATCGCATCCTTCACCCATTCGATGAAAACGGAATTCTTCACCACCATAGCGCGCGAGATCGAGAGCTTACCGTATTTGGTCGCTTTAGGAAAGTTGTGAATGATCGTATTCTCACCGCCCTCCATTTTGGATTCGCTTTCAGTTTCATAGCTCAGGCCAGAAACTTTCTGGCAGTGAATAAACGCCTGTTCACCATCCGAGTCGATGCCGTCGATCTCCACTTTAAAATGGAAGCTGTACGCTTCCGGGTAATAAGTAGCCATTGCTGAAAAATTTGATCGTCCATCAAAAAAATCGAATACGCTCTTCGGCTGAGCCGGGGACCTGCCCTGCACGCCTGACTATGCCGTGCGGAGAAACGCAGGACAGGCCCGGATCAGCAATTACATCACCCTTTTCTTAAGAAGCGGGCTGTAATATTCTCCCGAAGAATATTTTATGATGGCTGAATTTTCACCAGGCCTTCGTGGCAGAGTTCGATGCTTTCCATCGCTACTTCGTTGCCGGTTGATTTCAGCGAAGGACCGGTTACTTTCGACGGCCATGCATCGTTAACCTGCCAAACCATGACGGGCTGGTGGTTTTCGTCGAGCATGCTGATTTTTACCGTACGGCGATCCACCTGGTTCAGTTGTACTGTTCCCAGCCAGAGATCGAAATCGATATCTCCGTCGAGGATACCACGCTTCAGCGTGATATTCGGGAACTTGGGAATACCGGGCATCTTGGTTTCCTGGTACAGCGGGTTAACGCCTTCGCGATACGGAATAGGCTGCACTTCGGCATCAAGACCTGAAACTTCAGTGAAACCTACACGTGCACCACCCCATTCAACCTGGAAATGGAATATGGATAAAGGATAAAAGGTTGCCATTTTTTTATAGTTATTTAGTTAATTGTTCTTTGTTAATTGTTAATCGTATTTCGTGCGATTCGGAATTCGCTCCGATCAGCTTTCCTGGAGTTTGTGCATGAACTGCAGGATGATGAATTCAGCCGGCCGTGATGCGGCGAGGCCCACCTGCACGATCATTTTTCCTTCCAGGATATCCTGCGCGGTCATCGTTTCGTTGAGACCTACTTTCACGAAGAATGCCTGTTCGGGTTTTGGACCTACGAGCGCACCGTCACGCCAGAGGTTCGTCAGGAAATTGGTGATCAGCGATTTTGTCCGCGTCCAGGTATTCGCATCGTTACCTTCAAAAACCACAAACTCCGTAGCTTTCTTGATGCTTTCTTCCGCAAAAATGAACAGGCGGCGCACGTTTACATAACGCCATTCGTTATCATTTCCTGCGAGCGTACGGGCTCCCCATACCAGCGTTCCTTTGCCGGTGAAGGCACGGATAGCGTTGATGGATTTGCCGGTTGTCGCATCTACGTTAAGCAGATCCTGTTGTGCAGTCGTAATTGCAATCGTAGGACCAATAATAGAACTAATGCTAACGTTTGCCGGGGCCTTCCATACACCGCGGTCGCGGTCAACAGATGCATAAATACCAGCTATAGCACCTGAAGGAGGGAGTACAACTTGGCTTTTCTGGATTTCTGCAACAATTTGATTATACAAACTCAGGTTAAAATCAAGGTCACTGGGATCACTGAATTCGCTCAACAGTTTTCCATTTAAACTTCCATTAGAAACCACAGCAACAGAAGTGTTAAAACCATATGTAAGTACAGTATTTAGAAACGGCATATAAGCTGCTCCGTATTTGAGGTTGTTAGCTCCGACCACTGTCCTGAATTGTGCAATATCAGTAGTACTAATAGAGTTTTCCGGAACATCCGAAATTAGAAACCTGTCCTGCAATTGAGCGCACTGCTGCAATGCATTCTGTACAAGAGTTCCATACTTAGTTGGATTAAATGGAGTCAAGGCATCAAGTTCCAGACCCACCGCGTCAGGAAATAGAAGCAGGGTAGGTTCATCTTCCTTCGCTACAAGCGCAAGTGCAGTCTGAAGCTCAGTAAGATCAATAGAAGATACTAATGGCACAGCATCATATACATCAGCTGATGCCACATAGCATGGACCTCCACCGTTTGCAAAATACATCTGCATGCTGTAGTAGAGACGATAGGGACTCGGGCCTCCATTTAGCGTATTAACAGATGCTGTAATTGTGCGACTTGTTGGAGCTGCTGCAGGTGTATCAGTGATTACAATGTCAAACTTTTCCAAAAAAGGGCCTCCAAAAGTTTGGACAAATTCAATCATTGAGGTAATACGCGTCGGCACATTTGGTGAAGGTTTTTTTTCAGTATACCCAATAAAGGCGGGAATTGCTGTTGCCACACCAGCAACAGAAGGAGGTAATACCGAAATTTCGTCGATATACACTCCAGGTGATAAAGGATTAACTGCCATGATGGTTCAGTTTTAGATTGTTTGGTTTAAAATTATTTTTCAACTCTCCTGGAGTTTGTGCATGAATTGCAGGATAATAAATTCCGCAGGGCGAACAGCCGCCATACCTACCTGAACGATCATTTTGCCTTCCAGGATATCCTGGGCGCTCATGGTCTCATTCAACCCGACTTTAACAAAGAAGGCCTGCTCTGGTTTTGCGCCGGCAAGGGCTCCATCACGCCAAAGGTTTGTTAGAAAATTATTGATCAATGATTTAGTCGTAGCCCAGGTATTTGCATCATTCGGCTCAAAAACCAGAAATTCCGTGGCTTTTTTGATACTCTCTTCAGCCATTATAAAGAGACGGCGAACGTTGACATAACGCCATTCATTATCATTGCCTGCAAGCGTGCGAGCCCCCCACACCAGTGTTCCTTTTCCTGCAAAGGTTCTGATAGCATTTATAGATTTTCCAGAAGTTGCATCAACGTTCAGAAGCCCATTATCATCCACATTTACTAACACTTTAGGGGATGTAACCAGGTTAATACTAACGTTTGCTGGAGCTTTCCATACTCCACGTGTACGATCAACACTTGCATAAATACCAGCCATTGTCGCTGAAGGAGACAGCGTAACTGTATATGCATCTAACATTGTTCGGATTTGGTTATACAATGTTAGGTTTCTCGGAACACTTGTCGCACTAACACCACCTCCAAGATCTCCAGCAGAAGGAGACATTGTTGCACCTACAGTTCCACCATCTGTATAGACAAAATCGATAGCGTTGCCAGTAGCGGCAACCAGAGTTACAGCCTTAACAAAAACAGTAGCATTATACCATGATGCTGTAACAATTCCTTGAAGTGATGCATGCGAATTAATCGCATTAGTTAGGTTTTTTGCTGTTTCATCAACAGTCGACCCGATTCTCACATTCGTAGGCCCTGTAGGGGGCGTTGTAACCATTGTAAAGGTAATGGTATCAATTTTAAAAGTGTCTCCTGTAAGATTTGCATTGTTAGTGATTGTGATGACACCGGATGCTGCTGTCGCGGCAATTTCTCCTGTGAGCAAAGAACCTAATGTCGCAAAAGGAGCGACAGTTGGGTAAATAGGAACAGACCGATTGTCATCAATGATTACTTTTTCATCTGGAATTGCGCGAAGATTGCTCGTATTGAGAGGTGGGTAATAAGCGGATCCATATTTTAGATTATTGTTCCCTACACCAGAACTACGAAAAGCAGACGCATCAAGTGCAACGGTTGCAGCTGCAGCTTTTACATCCAAAATAGAAAAACGATCCTGTAGTAATGCGCATTGAGCAAGCATCTTATTATACCTGTCGACGGTAGTAATTGTTGAGGCGATTGCTTCCGGAACAACAAGCAGCGTTACTTCGTCAACTTTTTCTACAGCATCAATCCCTATATCAAGATCACCATTAGTAATCGCATCAATGGTTAATCCTGCATTAGTTATAAAGCTTCCATACAAACCAACAGAAACTATGTAACATGGACCACCTCCATTTGCAAAATACATTAACATGTGATAGTATAAAGCATATTCGCTGAAAGTAGGTGGTGATATAGTAACCACCGGAGGGCCACCAGTAACAATTGGGTTGCCGAGACTTAAAGAAACCGATTCATTATAGGGCCCACCAAAAGTTGTTTCGAATTCGAGCATGGATGTAATTCGGACAGGGATGTTAACGAAAGCATCACGGTCTCCATTATTCTCTGCCTTCTCCGTATACCCGATAAACGCCGGTATGGCGGTAGCTACCGGAACAACCGAAGCCGGCAGGGTGGGCACCTCTTCGATGTACACACCCGGTGCTGTTGGGTTAATTGCCATTGTTTATTAGTTTTTTAGTTCAATTGTTTATTCATTATTTCTTCGTGCTTGTTCAGGCACAGTATATCACAATACATCCGCCGCCTAGGTCGGGGGCTTTTTCGGGGGGAGCCGGCTTATCTTCATGTGTATCATTTTATATCGTTTACCAGGTTCATGATTGGGATATTTATCAGATATCGTCAATGAAGACGAACATTTCGGAAATGTTTTTTTGCGGTGTGCCCGTAGTAAGCTGGGTAAGGCGGTCGGAATCAAACCCATCGAGTTTCGGGTTTGGCATCGTGACTTTTATTTCTTTGACCGTCGGAAAATTTTCGTCGAGCCTCAGTTTCACTATTGTTTCACTGAACGGAATATAGTCGGTAGAAGTAATAACTGCCGTTCCGTGCCCGCTGATCAGTACACCAGGAGTTATTCCGGTTGGTGCGAGCGGAAAATTGTAGGAACCGCCAGATACGACCGATATAGTGAACGTAGGATTAGAAAGAACTGCAGCCGGGTTTCGCAGAACAAGAAAATATCTCCATTTGGTAATCCGCTTTTCAAACGTATACGTATAAACAGGCGCTGCAGAAGGTGTGGGAGGATAAACAGAGTCTTTGAACGGCAGTTTTACAATTCCGAATAAATCAGTACCATAAAGATCTTTGTCAACATAAAACGTAGTTGTGAGCATTGTGCCCGGACCAAAAACAGGCGTCGCTACCAAAGTGTATTTGCCTTTTCTCTTTCCCCGAAGATCGACCTGGGCACTGAAAACAAGGTTGCTGTTCGTCAGATCATCATAAATCTGTACAGCCGTTTCTGCTTCATATTGCAGGGTAATGTCAACTTTTGTCGTTGCATCTCCACTGGGAACCTGGAAATCAAAGGTGAACAAATCGGGACGTAATGAATCCAATAAATCATAATCCATCGCATTGGTTCCACTCTTTGTGAAGTATGCCACTTTACTCGGTGAATACTCTTTCGTAGGCACAGCCGGCGGAGGCGACCCGGTGTTCAATTTGGTATAATTCATGAACTCATTCCTGTCTTTCGAAGAAAGGTTCATCACGAAAGTTAAATCCGTATCATCGGCGAGTTCTACAAAAGGAACAAAATTAGTTGTGCTGTCAGGCGGATCAGGATAAGAAGCGTACATCACCGTAAACCCTTTCGGCGTCTGGCGGAACAGCATCCTCGCACCACGCAGTATTTCGGCGGTGGCGGCTGAGGGCGATATCAGCAAACTTTGATTCACACGGAACTTATTCTCAGTCTTGAAATACTGGTGATCGAATTCCGCGGTAAGCGCCGTTATAGCTTTTGTAATACTCATGATTCAGTTCAGTTGCCGGTGAGGTTAATGCTGCTTGTCGTAATCGGCGCGGCCTGGTCGAGGATACGCTTATCCTGGAAGGTTACCAGGCGTACCCGGTAAAGCGCAGAAGGCAGGTACTTCGTTCCGATCACCGTCCAGTAATTGTATTGCTGTTCGAACGAAGTGGAATACAATTCAACGATAAGCTTCTGCAGTTCGGAAGGCATGTCGGGTGAATTTTCCGGTACAAAAACATGTTTGCCCTGGAAGAAAGTCATCACGTACGATAATTGTTTCAGTCCTTCTTCATAACTGCTTGCACCACTGATATTGTCGAAACGGGCGGAGATCAGCACGTACAGGTTAATGCGTATTTCAGGGTTGTAATGTTCAATATCGTTGTTCTCATTCCGGTACGCGGTGCGCTGTTCTTTTACCACCCGCTCTTCTTCAATATTGATCAGCGAAAGCGCCAGTTTACCGTTTGCAATAGTTACTTCACTGCCTTCGGTAGCCGCATGCGTAACACTCGAAAGCTGGATTTCATCCGTGGTGCCGGAAACAGGCATCGACCGCATGTTGAGGTATTTGTTCACCTCGAGTGTTAAAAATTTGAGCGCTTCGTCGATCATCTTCTTTTCTTCTTTTCGAAATAATATTCGTACACCTTCTTCAGCCCGCAGCCTGTGCGGTTAAAGCTGGTAATTGGTTTTGTATGTGGTGATGAGCGTATTCCACTGTTCTTTCAGATCCGTTCCCTGGTACACGATCCCGGAATCGGGCAAGGTGGAAAGCCGCAGCAGGGCCAGCCCGAACATGCCGCGTTCCACTGCGCGCAATACTTCTTCATAGTCGCGCTCGATCTGGTTACCCGTGGCTGCTGTAATTCCGGCATCGGTATTCAGTTTGTAAATATTGAACAGAAGTTCCGGCGCCACCTGCATGTAACGGGCAACCTGTTTGATCGCAAGTTCCGAGGCCGTAAGCTGGGCATTAACCTCAGCCTGGTAAGCAGTCCATTCCGGGCTTGATGTATCACCCGCCTGGAAGTAGATGTATTGCGTGGCATTGCCCCAGGTGGCTATAACCGTAGGAGCTTCCTGTGCAGTCAGTTCGCGTGCCGGCTGAACCGTATTGCCGCTCGTTACTTTATCTATCAGTATCATACTTTGTCGATGTTAAGTTTTCCATAATCCAATCCGGCCGCACCCTGCGTCGGCCCGTTCCGCTGGAGACTTACGAGCCAGAAATGCGCACCCGTCAGGTCGGGAACCGTGATTTCCGCCGGTGAATCGGTTGTGTTATCGAAGTCATTGTTTTCCATATCGGTCGTGGCCGCTCCGCCCCCGATAATCACTGTAGCCGATCGTACGGCAAACTCGCGGCTGAAAATGAACGATTCGTGGTTATTGTTGACTGTTACGGTTCCGACCTGCGTTGCCCCGACAAGACTGTTGCTGGTATTCACGCTGATCCTGAAAACTTTAGCGTTCCCGGCGGAACTTGCCCGGCAAAGCGTACGAAGATTTACAAAGCACCCGGTCGCAATCTCACCGGCTGAAACAGCAAATGAATAGGCCAGTTCTTCCGCACCCGCAGCCGCACTCCCGGTAAATGCCGTAGTTGTGGACGCCACCATTTTGCGGCGGCGCGCATCGGTAAATCGTGCATCATCACCTGCAGCTACAGTACCCGCCGTCGTCCCGACATTTAAAGTCAGGCATCCGCATCATCCAATACCGTACGTGCAAAAGCAGTAAGCGGAGTTTGTGAAAACGTATCTGTTCCTGTCGAGTAAGGCAACTGGTCCGCGCCGGTTGCGAGTCCTGCCAGTGCAGTCAGTGTCGGGTCAAGGTCCTGCTTGAGATCCAGGCCGTCGTCCACGTACAATTTGGTAGCGGGGTTGTAATCCGTCGAAGGGGAATATACCACGGCATTGTCTTTGGCTAAGTAATCGGCGGGCGACTTTAAACTGTCTTTCAGGTTTCCGCCGGCATCGAGCGCAGCAAAATTATCGTTGACCGCACCGGTTACTTTATCCGCTTTATTGGGAACACCAAGGGCAGTGGCGGTGTCATCAACATATTTTTTTGTCGCGGGATTGTAATCGGTCGAAGGCGTATAAGGAATTGTATTGATTTTGGAAAGAAAATCGGTCAGGGTAAAACCGGAATCCGACAAGTTACCGGAGGCTGTAAGTGTGGCAATATCTCCGCTGGTGGCGCCGGCAACTTTATCCGCTTTATCATCCAGTTTGTCGTCCGTGTCGTCGCGCACTTCCACGATCGCATCCTGCACATTGGTGGATGTAATGTCGCCGTTGGGAGTAAATGCAATATCCGCGGCAACCTGGTCTTCGGTATTGTCCACTTTTTCCCAAGCTACGCCATTGAAAATCGCCCAGTCTCCCGCTTTCCAGTCCGTTATTCCGTCAAGATTTGTCGAGCCGCTTACGCTGACAACGTAATATGTACCCTTGGTTCCTGCACCGGTTGCAAGTGGCGGATCATTGATCAGCGCATCCCAGGCTCCCAGGTATATAACTGCCCCGAATGCTACCAGGTTTTTCCACTTCGGCGGGTCGAATGAGCCGGACGTATCGCCCAGGCAGAGGTAAACACTGTCGAGATATACCACCGTATCGCCCGCACTGTAAAAACGGGTGGTACTGTATAGTCTCAGGCCGATAATATCCTTGTCATCTATGAAGAGTACAGCGGAATCCAGCAAAGCCGCAAACTGGCCCTGCGAGGGTTTATCTCCTTTTTCAAAAAATGATTTTAACGTAAGTCTGGGAAGCTTGGGCATTGGATTCGTTTTTTTTAGTTGACGATGCCCCCTGCAGGTTTGCCATGTGCATCTGCATTTTTCGGGGTACTTCTATGAATTTTCCTGACGGGTTATTCAGGGTTAGACTTTACTCATTTGTTTCGTTTCTTGCCTTCTGCAGCTATACCTGTCTTCTCCTGCCAACAATATCTTCTATCCGGGAAAATGATCTGGATTATTCTTTAGATCATTGTAACGTTTACAAATTTCTACTATCTACCCCCCTTTTGTCAATACCCCTTTTTTGATATTTACTACAGCCCATAAACTGTTAATTATTTCGTAATACTTTGGTTTTTAAATAACTAACTATATCGGTTTTTGAAAAAGTATCCCGAAAAACAGGGAGGCATTCGACGAATAAAAAGTTATTAACAGATTTGATTTAAAGTATTGATATGCTAATTTATTCAAATAAAATACTGATAATCATATATATACATTGAAAATAAAATATCATTATATGAATTATATTATTTGAGCATTACATCAACATGCAAAAAAAATGTGCAAAAATGTGCGATTTCTTACCGGGAGCTGAAACGAAACGGAACTAAAAAATGAAATATAAAAAAGGGTGAAAATGAGATTGAAAATGGTGTGGAAATGAGCTTGTGGAAATGAGTCTTCCTTAGTCGACGCCTGGAGACGTCGACTAGCTACGTCTATATAAATAGACGTTTAAATAGTTGCTAAAGGTTTGTTTAAACGGGGTTAAATCGTCTCTTATTCTTCGAACAAATTGATATTCGCAAAATTCTCGTACTCCGCTACATGCAGCACCTGCTCAGGATAAAGCGGGTCAGTCAGCGGTTTCGCCTTCGTGAACCCGCGTAATTTTTCGTTCGGCCAGCTGCGCATTTTCGGGCTTATTCCCGATTTGGCGAATTCCTGGATCGACCAGTATTTGATATCGTTTGCCGTAATGGTCGTCGTCTTCCGGCTGACCGCATGCAGCATGCAAAGTTTCAGGATCATGGCGATATTGGCGCCGGTGAGTTCGGCCTGTGCCAGAACCTTGGTACTCATGCCCGCTTCATATTCGAATCCTTCCGGGAGCGCGGTTTGCCAGATCTGGTCGCGTTCTTTATGCTGCGGTTCGGGAAAACGGATAATCTGTACAAAACGGCGCGTCATGGCCTGGTCTAAATTCTGCCGGTAGTTGGTCGATAATATTGAAATGCCGGCATAGTCTTCCATCCGCTGCAGCAGGTATGCTGTGAGCAGGTTGGCATACCGGTCGTGCGCATCTCCCACACCGGTCCGCTTGGCGAAAAGCGAATCCGCTTCATCGAAAAACAGGATCCAGTTTTTTCCGTCGGCACGGTCGAACACATTCGCGAGTCGTTTTTCCGTTTCGCCCACATATTTACTCACTACCTGCGCCAGGTCGATTTTAAATACCGGGCGGCCGGTGAGCTGGCCAAGCGCGGTAGCCGTAAGCGTTTTCCCGGTTCCGGGCGGACCGAAAAACAGGGCGGGCATACCTTTTACTTTTTTTCCCTGCTTCAGGCTTTCTTCTACGGAATGAATCGCATGCTGCAGCAAACCCACTTCCCGCGCGGTATGCACAGGCAGGATGAGCTGACGTTTCACATCAATGTCGCAATTGATTTTACGTGCGGGGAAATCGTCACCGAAATCGGGGCGGACTTCGCGGCCATATAGCAGGTGATGAATATACTCGGTAGCGAGGACAGGAACACTATTGAAATCAGAAAAAGAACGGCGGTTTGTTTCCGATGCCCCCAGCCGGATAATTTGTTCCCGGAACAGCTTTCCTTTGATAATGTACTTTACGAATTCATACAAACGATCAGTTTCATTGTTCCCGTAAAGTATAAAGGCCAGTGTTTCCAGTGTCGGCACAAATGTTTTCGTTTCTTCCAAAAAATAACCGCCGATCTCCGGCATCGAAATAAATGTTCCTTTTCTGACTGTATCTATAGCCCGTGTGAGGCGCAAGGGAGAATAATAGATCAATAACGTAAGAGCCAATAAAGCCCGGTCTGTTTTTTCAAGCTGCATGGAGCGAACCAACTCAGCATAAGGTCCCTGGTCAGATTCACCGATCGGGTGAAAATCATCGAATACCGTAACGGAAGGCGCTCCGCTGTGTTCGGCAATACGCTTTCCAAAAACGTCGACCAGGTGCGTAACATCCCGATCAATAACAGATTGGTTGACTTCTATTTCTTCTTTCGTGAGAAACGGTTCATCGGCAGCGCCTAAACGAAGGTGGATATATGGGTAGGTTTGGTTATCGTATTCCATAGCCGTGTAATGAATTCAATTGTTCCGGGTTTATCAATCGCTAAATGTACAATATGGGGAAGGGGAAGTCAAGGTTTTGTGGGAGAATTTAATTCTACTCTCATTTCCGAATTTATTGTTCCATTAACTGGCGGATTAATATCCGTCGGATTGCCATAAGCAACCCTTATTTGGGTAGTTCCGTCCGTTGCCAAAACATCGTAAGCATTTCCTGGCACCCAAAAATGCACCCGGGTTTTGCTTTATAGTTGTAAAAGCCAATGATAATACTTCCTCATATAGGTACCGAAAATCACAAAAATGTGCATTTTCTATTCTTAAAATCAATCCGCCCGATTGAAAAAATCCCCGATCGCATCCGCCAGCTGATCAACATTCACCTGCTCCACCGGGTGCGGCGTTCGTGCAAAAACACGCAGTTCCGCACCCGGAAGCTGCCGGTAAACGTGAATCGTTTCTTCCAGGCTCACCATCGTATCACGATCGCCGATGCCGATACTCACGGGCTTTTCAATGGCGCGGAAATCGTCATCCGTGAGCGCGGGCGATTTTCCGAGCTGCTGCATCATCGCCGCCGTTTCGCGCAGCACGAGTTTCCAGTCTTGCGGCGCATGCCGCTTTTCCAGGGCCTGCGCAAACTTCGGCACCTTCTCCGCGATCTTTTCCGGGTCGAGCATTTTCACTTCTTTCGCGGCGGTCGCTTCATCCCAGGCGAATTTCGTGGCGAGCGTGAAAACCCGGTTCACCCGTTCCGGGTAATGCCGGGCAAGATACAACCCCACATAACCGCCCATGCTATACCCGAAAATATCAATCGAAGGAAATTGCTGTTCGTCCATCCACTGTAAAACGGATTTCGCAAAGTGATCGATGCTGAAGCCCTCACCCGGCAAGGCTTTCCCGCCATGTCCCGGAAAATCGAAAAGGTGATTTTCAAAACCGGCGGCCAGTTTTTCTTTTAGCGGAAGCAGTTGATCCGATGCGCCGATCGCACCATGAAGCAGAAGCAGATTTTTCATGCCGGTAAAAATACGAAGGCGCGCAAATAAAAAGAGGCTGCATTTAAAATACAGCCTCTTCCGGGTAAATAATATTGCTATTACTTCATCTCTTTGATAATCGCCGCCACTTCATTTACATAAACGTCCTTCTTCAGTTTATCGATCCAGGCCGTTTTGCGGGCCGATTTGGATGTATCGGATTCCATCGCTTTTTTATCCACGGCAGGCATGATCACGTCCATTCCTTTTACGTTTTCTTCGAGCAGTTTGTATTTGTCTTTATCCGCTTCACGTCTTTTCACGTCGGCAAGATAGTCGTCGATATTCAGCGACTCCGTTGAATTATCACGTTCCGTTTTGAATTCGAGCGCGCGCGCATTGATCATTTTAAAAGCGGCGTCTTCCGAAATGCGCTTATTGCTGTTCGCTTTAAGCTGTGCATAATCGGGTGCGTTTTTCCAGGGATTGTAAAATTTCGGCGCGATCTCGTCCCAGGGCATCGGGAATTCCATGTCCTTTTCACCGGTTTCGATGAATGCGTACATATCCGGAAGCACAACGTCGGGAATTACACCTTTCAGCTGTGTGGCTCCGCCGTTCACGCGGTAAAATTTCTGGATCGTGATTTTCACCTGCCCGAGCGGCGCCTGGGCTGCATTTTCCGGCGTAAGCAAACGGTCGAGATCGAAGAATGTCTGCACCGTTCCTTTTCCGTACGATGAATTACTTCCCACGATCACACCGCGTTTATAATCCTGGATAGCTGCCGCCAGGATTTCGGAAGCCGAAGCGCTGCCTTCATTCACCATCACGGCAAGCGGTCCTTCGTAAACGATCTGTCCGCGGTCGGGATCTTCGTACGTTTTTATTTCGTTACCGCTCGAACGAACCTGCACAACCGGGCCGTCGTCGATAAACAGGCCGACCATTTTTACCACTTCCTGCAGCGATCCGCCGCCGTTATCGCGGAGATCGAGCATAATGCCTTCCACGCCTTCGGCTTTGAGTTTGACCAGTTCCTTGCGGACATCATCGGCGCAACTGTGCGCACCCACACCGTTAAAATCAGCGTAAAACGAAGGCAGTTTGATATACCCTAATTTTTTCCCGTCGCGCTGGATCACCGCGCTTTGTGCAAAGGTTTCCTCGAGGATAACCACATCACGGATCAGTTCGACGACCTGCGTATTCCCGTCGGGCTTTTTGACCGTGAGACGTACTTCCGTTCCTTTTTTTCCGCGGATCATTTTGATCGCATCGTCGATATCCATGCCGACTACATCAACCGGTTCTTTATTTCCCTGGCCCACTTTGATGATGGCGTCGCCGGCTTTCAGGCGACCGTCTTTCCACGAGGGACTGCCGGGAACGATATTGGTTACTTTGATAAAACCTTCTTTTTCCTGCAACTGCGCACCGATTCCTTCGAGCTGCCCGCTCATGGCGATATCGAAATTGGCTTTGTCTTTCGGCGGAAAAAATTCGGAATGCGGATCGTACACGCTGGTCAGCACATTGAGATACGTGGCCATCCGGTCTTCGCGTTTCACTTTGCCGATGCGTTCGAAGGCTTCGTCCTGCAGCTTCAGTACTTTACGGCGGGCGGAATCTTCGAGCGCAGCGTCGTTCATACCTTTCAGTTTGTTTTCGCCTTCTTTTGCTTTTTCCTGTTCCTTTTTCAGATCGGCATAACGGACCATGACCTGGTATTTCAGGTATTTGCGCCAACTGTCTTTCATTTCGGCTTTATCCTTCGGATATTTCATTTTCTCCGGATCGAGTTCCACGCTTTCCTTCACTTTAAAATCAAACGGCTTTTTCAGGAGCTCACGATAGTATTCCTGGTCCTCTTTCATGCGCTCATTCAATATATCCATCGATTTATTGAAAAAGCCGAAGCTGTTGTTGCGTATTTCGTCATCGATCTTTGTGAAATATTCCTTTTTCATGGATTCCACGTCGGACTGGAGCAGGAATTTTTTCTGGTAATCCATGCGGGTCATGTAGAGGTCGAAAGCCCGCTCCGAAAATTTATCGTCAATGGCCTGCGGACTGTAATGCGCCTGTTTGAGCAGGGCTACCATCATTTCGAGTATGACTTCGTCTTTTGCCGTAGATTGTTTCTCCGCCGGATCTTTTCCCGACATGAAAAAGCAGGAAGAAAAAGCAATAACGAACGGTAAGGAGATGGAGAAAATTTTGGTGTATTTTTTCATAAAGCAATCGTCTTTTAGGAGAAGCGTTTCCTGTCGCCTTCGGGGCTTTACAGCTTATAACGCATGATACTCACTTTCGTTATTACTAAGGTACGCAAAAACCGTGCTGAAGGGTATGTTAACAGTTGTTAAGCGAATGACGAAGGGCGAATTTCGAAGGGCGAATGGCATCTGGCGCCAAAAAAAATCCGGCATTCGGCATTCGAAATTCGGAAATGAGAAAACGGAATTCGACCGATCAATTGATGGTTGCTCCGTAGAAATTCGCGCGGATAAGGTCTTCCAGGGTTTTGCGTTCGCCTTTGTACACGGCGGTAATCCAGGCGTCGGTAATTCCTTTTTTGATAACCTGCTGGCGGAAAACTTCCGCTTCCCTGATCGTTTTGAACTGCTTCAGCGTGAAGCGCGTGATGCCATCGGGATAAGGAAGAATTTCCGCGGGCAAATATTCCGCAACCTGCGGGTATTTGAAATTTTCCGGGTGCCTGTAAGCGCCGATCTGAACTTTATAGATAAGTCCTTCCTTGCAGTAGTTGCCGCTAAGTTCCAGGAACTTCCTGTAAACCTCCGGATCGTTCAGCGACTTGTTCATGAACCAAGTCAGGTCAACCGGCTTATTATCGCAGGGCAGCTCGTTGAAAAACTCGGGAACACTTTTACGCTGCCCGAAAAAGAATACGGTAACAATGGATTTCGCCGCTTCCGCCTCTTTCTCTACCAGCATTTTCTTGAACTCTTCGGCCTCTTTCAGCGTATTGAAGGGTCCCAGCGAGTAACGAACCTTCCCGTCAGGATATACTTTCTTTTCCACCTTGCCGTATTTCTCGAAAGGAGTCGGATCGAAATCGCCTTCTTTTTCAACCGTCGCCAGTTCCAGTTTGTACGATAATCCTTCGGCCTCAAAAGTTCCGTAGTCCTTTACCAGTTTGTCATACCCCACATCCGAACCGATGGTCGTATTCAAGGTTCCTTTCTTACTCTTTATAAGACGGGTATCTTTCGGCGGCTGGTAATCCTTGCGCGTATATTCCTTCTTATAATACTGCTGCACCATCTTGCGTTCGCCGCGATCGATCACCGTAACGGTTGAATTTTTAGCTGCGGTAGAATCACGGGCGGGTAATTTGGCCCGGTACACTTCCGCGTCCAGCAGGCTTTTGAAAGGACCGGCGATATAAATCGTACTGCCGTCATCACGTGTTTCGCGACGGTAAGGACCTAAACCATCAAGCTTGGTGGAATCAAAATCGGCGGGATTTTCAAAACGGCCGATCTCCACCTGGTAAAGCACGCTGTCCTTAGTAAAATCACCGAATTTCTTGAGCAGGTTTTTATAGATTTTATTTTCGTAAACATCCGTTTTCTGCTCCTCGCGGATTTTGCGCAACTGTTCATCGATTTTATTCTGCAGCACTTCCGACGAATCGGCCACCATAGGCCTCGGTTTTCCGCCGTCAACCGGTGTCGTGAAATCGTAATCTTTATTTACCTGCACGTACGTATCAAGACCTTTTACGTTGATGTATTCGTAATACGTATCAAGTCCCTCCACTTCAATCGCCACTTTGTACTTGTTGCCCGGCTTGAGCGCGATCATGTATTTACCGGTGGACGTATTCGTTTTGTAAACGCCCTGCGGCTGACCGTTCTCATCATTGGTAACGGTAATCGTGGCGTCGGCCGGTTTTTTGTCAACGGTAATAAAACCCACAACCAGTGCAAGAATCGGCGGTTCACCCTGGAAGCCGGGACTTACGGCATAAATATCCTGCTGCCCGACAGTCCCTTTCCTGTCGGACGAAAAATAACCCGTCGCCCCGTCGGCAGAAAGCACGTAAAAACGTTCGTCAAAAGCCGTGTTCGCCGGGTAGCCGAGGTTGACCGGTTTTCCCCAGCCGTCTTCGCGGTTCACCGTGTAAAAAATATCGTATCCGCCGATGCTGTTATGTCCTTCCGAACTGATGAAAAGCGTAATACCGTCCGGGTGAATGAACGGCGCATCGTCGTTAAAAGGCGTATTGATCGTCGGGCCCAGGTTTTTCGCCTTGCCCCAGGTACTGTCGGGCTGCAGTTCCGAAACATAAATATCACGTCCGCCGAATCCGCCCGGCCGTTCGCTGGCGAAGTACAGGGTTTTCCCGTCATTGGTTATCGAGCAACTGCCTTCCCAGGCGCCGGGCGTGTTTACGTCACCTTTCAGCTTTACCGGTTCGGTCCATACGTCTCCGCGAAGCCTGCTCTGGTAAATATCGCCTTTGTCTTTCGGTGAGCTCTTATATATAAAGAGCAACTGGCCATCGTTCGAAAGCGCGATACTGGCATCGTGCGCATTGGTGTTGATCTTGTCGCTGATGCTTTCGGGGCTGAGCCAGGTATCACCTACACGATGCGAAACCATGATGTCCTCGTAATATTCTCCGTTGGGATCGGGTTTAAATTTGAGATCCTGCAAACCGCCCTTGCTGTTTACTCCTTTATATGTAAAGAGCAGCATGGTTTCGTCGGCCGTAATCACCGGAACGTATTCGGAGTTTTCCGTATTGATGGGACCGCCAAGATTTTTGATTTCGATTTCGATCGGTGTTTGCGTCAGTACTTTCCCGTTCTGGCAATAGCTGATATACTGGTTGACGATATTCTTTTCCTGGGCTGGAAGTTTTTCTTCCCCGTATTTATTGAAATACCCGATCGCCTCGTCAAACCGGTTATTCAGGTGATAAGCCCGGCCGAGATAAAAATTCAGTTTTTCAATTTCGGGATTGACTTTACGGACTTCTTCCAGCAGTGTGATCGCCTGCTCTTTTTCGTCGGCTTTAAAAAGGAAACATATGCCGAGCCGGTACTGGAAAACGACATTCCCGGGATCGCCCTGCAGGAGTTCTTTGTAAATCGGCAATGCGCGGAGATAATTCTTCTGCTCGAAAAAATATTCCGCATCATCGAACATTTCATCAACGCCTTTCTTCTTTCCTTTTTTGCCCTGGGCGGAAAGATCAGCAACTAAAAAGCAAAGCAAGAGCACCTGAAATAGTACCAGGAAGCGTTTCATACGACTAAAATCCATAAAATCGAAGGGAGCCGAACCGGTATCAATTCCTAATTATACACAGCAAAAAGTTAACAACCCCGGCAGCCCGGGTTTCCATATGCCGGCAAGCGCTGTATCATCAAGGGATGCAGGCTGGAAGCAAACCGCTTGTTAACGCGCGATTTACAAACCTTCATTCAAAATACGGCTCCGAAAACAAACTACCTTTGTCCCCATGAGTTCCGAAATACTGACTTATGTATTGCCGAACGGCCTGCGCGGAATTCATATTCCTGCAAAAAGTCCCGTAGTGCATACCGCTGTGATGGTTAAAGCCGGCGCACGCGATGAACCGGAAGAATCGGAAGGGCTTGCACATTTTATCGAACATACGCTGTTCAAGGGAACACGCAGGCGGAGTATGCTGCAGGTGCTGAACTGCCTTGACACGTATGGCGGCGAAATCAATGCGTATACCACGAAGGAAGAAACCTGCCTGTATGCGTCAACGCCGCTGAAATATTTCCGGCTGTCGGCCGACCTGCTTTCCGACATCGTGCTTCATGCCACATTTCCGGAGAAAGAACTGGAAAAAGAAAAAGAAGTAGTGATCGAAGAAATCCAGATGTACCTGGATTCACCTTCCGAGCAGATTTTTGACGATTTCGAATCCGCCGTTTTTTCAGGTCACGAACTCGGGTGCAACATTCTTGGAACGGTTTCCAGCCTGCACCGGATGAAACGCAGGCAGCTTCAGCAATTCATCCGGAAACATTACCATGCACCCGCCATGGTACTCTGCACGTCGGGCGATCTTACGCTCACGCAGGTGAAGCAAACGGCCCTGGATTTTTTTGCCGCACTGCCTTCCGACACGCCTGTTCTTTCCCGGAAAAAACCTTCGCGTTACCGGGTATCGGACAAAACGGTGAAGCGCGACACGCACCAGGCGCATTGTATGATGGGCGTACCTGCTTACGGAGCCGGGCACCGCAAACGCACCACGCTGGCCCTGCTCACCAACCTGCTCGGCGGACCGGCGATGAATTCGCGACTGCATCTTTCCATCCGCGAAAAAAACGGGCTGGCCTATTCCGTCGAAGCCGGTTATTCGGTTTACAGTGATTCCGGTTTGTTTACTATTTACACCGGGACCGACAAACAGAATATTAGTCGCTGTTCCGAAATCATCGGGCGTGAACTGAAAAAACTCCGCGACCAACCGCTCGGGGCAACTGCGCTGCATGCAGCCAAAAGACAGCTCAAAGGGCAACTCGCACTTTCGCGCGAAAACAGGCTCAACGTGCTGCTCTCCGCCGGGAAAAGCATGCTCGTGCACAACAGGATTTTTTCGCTTGAAGAAATTTTCGGGCAGATCGACGCTGTTTCTGCCGCCGGCATGCAGGAAACCGCCAACGAGATTTTTGATCCGAAACACCTGAGCCAGTTGGTTTACTTACCGGAATAACAAGTATCTGTTTAAAATTCCTCCCGGTAACTGTTACAAAACCAGGATTGATCAACATCGGAATAGTTTTGTACTAAGCAGTAGTCGGCAGGAATTTTAAACAGTTTCTGAACCAAAAGCCGCTCCTTATATTTGCACATGCGATTCATTACCCCGTTTGTATTCCTCTTTTTGTTTTCACTTTCCGCCGAAGCCCGGCCCGACAGCCTGCGGCAGGTGTATGTGCATATCCTGCACGGTTCCAAACCCAGGCGTGAATTCAGAAACGAAGAATACAAAATGCTCGGCGGTATGCTTGGCGGGCACGTGGTACTCCAGGTTGGTGATTATGCTTACGGTTTGAATTTTCATTCCCGGAAAGTGCATCCTTTTGCAAGAAAAAAGAAAGCGAAGATGGCCGGCATTTTTGAAAAAGAAGATGCAGAACCGATGGTCAGCCGCTGGAAAACCGACGCCAAAGTCACGACTTTAACTATTCCGCTTTCTGCAACCGAATATGACAGCCTGCAGGCGCGCTGCGAACATATGCACCGGAACCTCGATTTCGATTATGCTTTTTTCGGCATGCGTTGCGCATCCACCTGTTATTACATGCTCGGTTCGGCCGAGGTGCTGCCCTGCGGAAGTCACTTCAAAAGTATCCGCAAGGCTTTTCACCCGAAACAACTCCGTAAAAAACTGGTCCGCCTCGCGAAAAAAAGAAATTACAAAATTGAAGTCAGTCCCGGCTCGGAAAAACGGAAATGGGAAGGGGACTGAAAACTGTTTAAAATTCCTCCCGGTAACTGTTGCAAAACCAGGATTGATCAACATCGGAATAGTTTTGCACTAAGCAGCAGTCGGCAGTGGCAGTAGCAGGCAAGCACCAGCCGCCGTTTAAAGAGGAGTACGAAATTTTTGACGACATCCCTGTAATACCAAGACTGCCTCCTGCCGACTGCCGCTTAAAAGGGTTTATTCCGCAGGAATTTTAAACCGTACTTGATTACTATCTTTGCAAAAGCATGGCCGGCATAATCAACAAAAAGAAAAACGAAATTTCCAACGATCTCGGTCTCGGAACACGGGATACCGGTCGCCGTGGCGTAAATAAAGACGGCAGTTTCAACGTGGAACGGACCGGCATTCCGAAGTTCCGGTATTATGAAATTTACCACGACCTGATTTCCATGTCGTGGAAAAAATTCATCCTGCTGGTGCTGCTTTCGTATGGTTTTGTGAACCTGCTTTTTGCCGGCATTTATTATTTTATCGGCATGGAGCATCTTTCCGGGATTGCGGAGAATGCTTCGGAAAGCGAACGTTTCATGGAAGCTTTCTTTTTCAGTTCGCAAACGCTGACCACATTAGGATACGGACGGATTGCGCCGGTTGGTGCGCTGGCCAGTTCGGTGGCGGCTATCGAATCGATGCTGGGACTGCTCGGTTTTGCGCTGGCTACGGGTTTGCTTTACGGCCGTTTTTCACGACCGCAGGCGCGGATACTTTTCAGTCACAACATCCTCGTAGCACCGTACCGCGATCATACCGGGCTCATGTTCCGGATCGTGAACCAGCGCAGCAACCAACTGATTGAAGTGGAAGCGGAAGTCACACTTTCGTACCAGGAAAAAGGCAAGAACGCGCGCAGTTTCGCCGCGCTCGGGCTGGAAAGAAACCGGATCAATCTTTTCCCGCTGAGCTGGACGGTCGTTCACCCGATCAACGAGGAAAGCCCCTTTTACGGCATGAGTGAAAAAGATCTGCGCGAAACCGAAGCGGAGATCATCATCCTCATCAAGGCATTTGATGATACGTTTTCGCAAACAGTGTATTCCCGCTCTTCGTATCAAATGTCTGAACTGGTCTGGGGTTCTAAATTTCTGCCGATGTTTTCACGCGCAGAATCGGGAAAAACGCTGGTAGATCTGCGGCTTATCGATGCGATGGAAAAAGTGCAACTTCCTGTAAATGCTAAAGTGTTGGAGTAAAATTCCTTCGGAATAACTCGTTTTACTGTTTACTGTTTACCGTTTACTGTTTACCGTTTTGTATTGTTTAAAAGGGAGTTCGCAGATATTGACGACATTACTGTAATACCAAACGGTAAACGGTAAACTGAAAACGGTAAACTGGAATAAATACTATTCCGAAGGAATTTTAAAGCGACTAAATATAAATCATCAGCCAGACCATCCCCGCGTAAAAAACCACCGCACCCACCATCAGCAGGCTGTCGAAACGATCGAGGATTCCACCGTGTCCCGGGATCCAGTTTCCGTAATCTTTTATACCGTGCAGCCGTTTATAATATGATGCCAGCAGGTCGCCCAGCAGCGCTACCGGGCCAATGCATGCGCCGAAAATAATATCCGTTTTTTCCATGTCCTCGAGCAGGAAAAGCGCACCGAAAGAAAAAAGCCAGCCGGTTATAAATCCTTCCAGCGTTTTGTTCGGGCTGATCTTCGGTGCAAAACGGGTTCTGCCGAATGTCTGCCCGGCAAGCTGGCTTATCCCGTCGAAAATAACTACGGATGCGTAAATGCTCCACACGGATGAAACGGGACCTTTCGCCGCAAAAAAAATAAATCCGAAACCGAGAAAACAAACAAAAAGTAAAGCGATGATCCGTTTCCAGGCAGCGACTTTTTTCTCCGGGTTTTTCAGTCCCCAGACTTCTTCCGCAGCGCCTACAAAAATGACGGTAGCCAGTATGCCAAACCAGTGCAGCGCGATGCAGGTAAAAACGATGTGCACGATGAGCAGGTAAACGAAATATTTTTTCCACATCAGCGGCTTGTCGTCCGACGGACGGAAAGCAATGAGCAAAGCGCTAAGGCCGAAAAGCGACCAAACGAGCAGCAGCACATCCCAGCGGATCAGCACATCACCGATAACCTGCGTCATACAATTTTACCTTTTTCTTTCAGTATCCAGTAAAGCCCTTTTACGTTGGATCGAAGTTGCGGAATACGAAGTACGATGATCAGCGCTTCGGTATAAGCGAGTATACTGACTGTCCACATCAGCCAGAAATACCAGGCCTGGTAACCCCACACAAAATAGGTAAAAAGAAAAATGCCCTGCAGGTATCCCGTTATTTTACTCGAATACAAATGGAAACTGGTATTTCTCCGGAAACGGATGAAGCTGAGCAGTTGTGGGGTAATGTAAAAACCAAGCATGATGAAAAACGGCCAGCGCATGTCATGCACGAACGCTTTTTCGAGAAAAATAAATCCGCAAAAAGCCATGGCATACGTCCCCATGTCGGCCGTGGAATCGAGTTTTGCTCCGAATTCCGTTTGCAGTTTGAACGTTCGTGCGATCAGTCCGTCGAGAATATCCGTAACAAGACTTATACACATCAGCAGCGCATACAGATCGCGTTCGCCTTTCCAGATCGTCCAGCCGATAACCGGGAGAACCAGCAGCCGGTAGCCTGAAAGTATATTCGGAATGTTTCGCAGGAGCTTTTTCATTTCTTTTTTCTGCAATGATAGACCGTGCCGGCGTACGGGTCAAGTCGCGTATTGGCGAAGATCGGGATCGGGAGCATAAGTTTTAGCATCATTTCCCAATATCACGGATCATTTTGCAAAAAATGCAAAAAAACAGGCGGGCCGGTTTCGCGCCGGATCAGCGGGGGAAATTTTGCAAAAGATTCTTTGCTGCCTTGCTTTTTGTCATTTGTATATACCTGGAAACGGTTTCAATTTTGCCGGGAAGACAGTAATCAAATACTTTACCTTCGCCGGAGAATTCCGGGAACATAAAACAAACAAAATGGCCGCATCAAGAGAAAAAGCAAGCAAAGCACTGCATATCCTGAACGCCGTGCATGATCTGAACACACTTGCCGAGCAAATCAGGAATAAAGGAGAAAATACGCCGGGGCACGACGGTTTTCCAACCGAAGAAATGGCTTCGACCGAAGGCCAGCAGAAAAGACTCGACCTGCTGCAAAAAGCTTCCGGGCAAAATTTCCCGTTCCTCAGCGGGCAGGAAAAACTCTCCGATTTTAAAAAGCTGGAAGGGAATATCGAAAACTTCATCGGCATGACCCAGGTTCCGACCGGGGTTATGGGTCCGCTGCTGGTTATCGGTTCTTCGGCCAAAGGCGATTATTATGTGCCGCTGGCTACCAGCGAAGGCGCGCTTGTGGCATCCTACCATCGCGGGGCAAAAGCTACGCGGCTGAGCGGGGGAATCACATCGGTATGCCTGATCGAAGGCGTGCAGCGCAGCCCGGTTTTTAAATTTTCCAATCTCGGCGACATCGCCGGTTTTTTGATGTGGCTTTATAAGCAGCATGACGTTTTCGAAAAAATCGTTTCCGAGACCAGCCGTTTCGCACGACTCGATGAACTGCGTTCCAATATCGAAGGCAACCAGCTTATCCTGACTTTCGAATATCATACCGGTGATGCTGCGGGCCAGAACATGGTTACGATCTGCACCGATGCGATCTGCCAGTATATTATTGCGAACTCGCCCGTGAAGCCTGTGCTCTGGTTCATCGAAAGCAATTATTCCGGCGATAAAAAAGCGACGGCACTTTCGTTTACCACCGTCCGCGGAAAAAAAGTAACCGCCGAATGCATACTGCCGCGCATCATCGTGGAAAAAGTACTGAAGACTACGCCCGAAAAAATGAACGACTACTGGGAAGCATCCACCATGGGTGTGATCCAGAGCGGGGCCATCGGCGCGCAGGGACACGTTGCGAACGGGCTTGCCGCATTATTCCTGGCAACGGGGCAGGATGTGGCCTGCATTTCGGAAGCGGCGGTCGGCATCACGCGCATGCAGCTTACCGAAAAAGGAGATCTCTATACGAGCGTAACTTTGCCCAACCTTATTGTAGGCACAGTAGGCGGCGGCACCGGGCTGCCCACCCAGCGCGAATGCCTTGCGCTGATGGATTGCGTTGGCACTGGAACTTCGCGGCGTTTTGCAGAGATCTGCGGTGCGCTGGCGCTGGCCGGTGAAATTTCGATTGCTGCAGCGCTTTCAGCGGGACATTTTGCCGGCGCGCATAAAAAATTCGGAAGAAAAAAATAAGCCATGAACGAATTCAGTAAAACGGAAGAGAACAACGCATCCTTCGGGAAACGTTTCTGGATATACCAGCGCGAACGTTTTCCCATTTTGGGTCATGGACTGCTGGTAGCATCGTTCAGCTTTTCCGCGATTTCCTATTCCCGGATTTGCCGCGGTGCGGAAGGATTTGTTTCCTGGCCGGTTTACCTCACCGGGATTTTCACCACGATCACGTTGTTTTTCCTCGTGCGCGTTTTTGATGAATTCAAAGACGCCGAAGACGATGCGCGTTTTCGCAAAAATCTGCCCGTGCCGCGCGGACTGATGAGTTTCCGTGAGCTGGCGATCATGGGTATCGTGGTTGGCCTTGCGCAGGTAACGATCAACGCCATTTTCTTTCCGAAAATGCTGCTCATCTATTTCATCGTGATCGCGTATCTCTCGCTCATGGGCAAGGAATTTTTCGTGGCGGAATGGCTGAAAAAACACCAGCTCTGGTATATCGTATCGCACATGCTCATCATCCCGCTCGTGGATGTGTACGCCAGCGGCCTCGACTGGCTGCTCGAAGGAGTTTCCGCACCGAAGGGTTTGATATTCTTTTTCGCGGTTTCTTATTTCAACGGCATCGTTCTGGAAATCGGGCGAAAAATCCGCGTACCGGAAAAAGAAGCGGAAGGCGTACTCACCTACTCTTCGATGCACGGCGCAAATAAAGCAAGCTGGATGTGGATCGGCGTGCTGCTTGTGACGCTCGCGTTAAGTATCGCCGCATCCTGGTTTGCCGGTTACGGCATGTTGGGTTATGCTATTCTCGCAGGCTTCTTTATAATATGTGCTTTGCCCGCGTTTCTCTTCATTCAAAAGAAAACGGAAAAACGCTCGAAGATGATCGAATACGCATCCGCGCTGTGGACAATAGGCATGTACTTAACTTTGGGCGGCGTGCCGATGCTTTCAAAACTCCTGGATTTCTGATCTTTCCGCGAAGGTACCGGATTTAGCGCCTTCGCGACTTAGCGGTGAATAATATGAAATACATTACCACATATAACGAGCAGCAAGATTCCGGTTACACCATCGGCGGAAAAGCAAAAAACCTTTTTCGCATGCAGGATGTCGGCTACGGCATTGTTCCCGGTTTTATCGTCATTCCGCAGGAAGAAGGATTAAAAATTATCCCGGAAGCATTGTTGCGCGAAAATAATTTCGATGCTATCCGCGCGGCCATATTGCAGTATCGTTTTCCCGGCGGTTTCGGCAAACAGGTTGCGGAAGCTGTGAATTACCGCACACGCTTCGCAGTACGTTCTTCTGCGGCGGATGAGGACGGCAGCGATTTTTCATTCGCGGGACAATTCGAGTCCGTGCTTTATGTAACGGAAGAAACGCTCGAAGAAAGTATCAAAAAAGTATGGCTTTCGGCGTATTCCGACCG
>VBWE01000019.1:0-23333 GCA_006218065.1 Bacteroidota bacterium | reverse complement strand
GACCGGGTAAAGCAATACCGCGAAAGCAACGGCATCAAATCGAAACACGGTATTGCCGTCATCATCCAGGCCATGATCAATTCCGAATCATCGGGCGTTGCTTTCGGCGTAAACCCGGCAAGCGGCGACCGGCGGGAGAAAGTGATCAGCGCAGTATTCGGACTTGGTGAAGGACTTGTTTCCGGTGAGTTGAACGCGGATAATTTTTACGTGAAGGACGGAAAGATCCGTTCCGAATTGCAGGCTTCCACTGAGGCGATCGTGATGAATTCCGACACCGGGCACGGTACGAAAAAAATCACCTTGCCTGCTGAACAACTTGGTAAACCTGCGCTTTCAGAGAGCCAGGTAAAAACAGTCGCCGAAGCGCTCGAGAAGATCAAACGATTTTACGGGCGGCCGATGGATATTGAATTCGCTTTCGAAGACAAATTTTTCTACCTGCTCCAGGCGCGCCCGATCACGAATTTATCACGCGTGGCCGATCCGAACGGGCAGTATATCGTTTGGGACAACAGCAATATCATCGAATCGTATCCCGGTGTAACGACTCCGCTCACCTTCTCTTTCATCCTGCGGATGTACGAATCCGCCTACCTGCAGTTTTCGGACCTGATGGGCATTTCAGAAAAAGACCGGAGCGAAAATATCCGGGTGTATGCCAACATGCTCGGCCTGCTCAACGGGCGCGTGTATTACAATCTCCGGAGCTGGTATAAACTGCTTTCGCTTTTACCGGGTTATTCGCTGAATGCGGGTTTCATGGAAAAGATGATGGGCGTAAAAGAGCGTTTCGAACTCGACGATTATACGCCGCGCACCCGGTTCAACGAACGGATGCGCATCCTGAACATGGTACGCATCATGCTCCGCAACCTGCGCCGCCTGCCGAAAATGCGCGATGGTTTCCAGCGCGGGTTCGATGAGACCATGCGGCGTTTCCGCGCAATCGGCCTCGACAGTTGCGACGCGTGGAAACTGATGCACCTGTATATGGAATTCGAGCAGGTGATGCTCAAACGCTGGAAAGCGCCGCTGGTCAACGATTTTTTTGCGATGATGTACTACGGCAGTCTCCAGAAAATGGTAACGAAATACGGCATCGACGAGCACGGCCAGTTGCACAACGATTTACTCTGCGGCGCGCGCGATATCATCAGCACCGACCCGATCAGGCGATGCACGGAGATTTCGGAAATGATCGCAGCCGACCCGGAAGCGGAATCGTTTTTCAAAGCGAACGACGAACAGGTCACCTGGAAAGCGTTGCTCGACGGTAAATTCCCCGCGGTGAAAAAGAAAGTCGATGAGTATCTCGAACTGTGGGGCGACCGCTGCGTGGGCGAGCTGAAACTGGAAACCAGTACTTACCGGCAGAATCCACCCGCTTTTATCCGCATCATCCGCTCGTACGTGGTGCAGCAGGTAAAAACACAGCACCAGCAGATTGATCTTGAACTTCGGCGCAAGGCGGAAGAAACCGTGCGTAAAAAATTAGGCGGGAAGTTTATCAAAAAATGGATTTTCAATTACGTACTCCGCAAATCGCGCGACCTGGTGAGCAGCCGGGAGAACCTGCGCTTCGCACGTACACGCGGGTTCGGCATGGTGCGCGATATTTTCTGCGCCATCGGCCGGAATTTTTACAGCGAAGGTTTGCTGGACGATCCGCGCGATATTTTTTACCTGAAGAAAGAAGAGATTTTCGATTTCATCGAAGGTACTTCTCCCAGCCGCGAACTGCGCCCGCTCGTTGCGCTGCGCAAGTCGGAGTTCCTCGCTTTCCGGGAACAAAAAACGGCGGAGCGGATTCCCACTTACGGCATCGTGTACCACGGGAATGATTTCCGCACGGGTACGAAAAAATCAACCATCGAAGGTGACCTGAAAGGAATCGGCTGCTGCCCGGGACAGGTAAAAGCAAAAATCCGCGTGGTGCACGATCCGAATGAAGTGAGCGACCTGAACGGCGATATTCTCGTTACGTCGAGTACCGACCCCGGCTGGGTGACTTTATTCCCGACCGCTTCCGCCATTCTCGTGGAACGCGGAAGCCTGCTCAGCCATTCGGCGATCGTGTCGCGCGAAATGGGAAAACCCTGCATCGTGGGAATTACCGGCCTGCTCGATCGTGTAAAAACCGGCGACCTGGTGGAAATGGACGGCAGCACGGGAGAAATTAAAATCATAACGGGATGAGCGAATCACTAACACACCGCGTCGATTTCGGTTTTATCCGTTATGCGAATTGCTGGGAAGATGCCGATATACTGCTGCAGGCTTTGGATATAAAACCGGGCGATCGCGTGCTTTCCGTGGCATCGGCGGGCGACAACAGTTTTTCACTGCTCAGCTGCAACCCCGAACTGGTGGTGGCTGTGGATGTAAACCGGATCCAGCTTCATCTCTGCGAGTTGAAGAAAGCAGCTTTCCTCCTGCCCTCGCATATCGAGTTTATGGAATTGCTCGGTTTCGCACCGAGCGACCGGCGCAGGCAATTGTTCGAAAAAGTATCCGACGGCATGAGCGCGCTTGCACAGGCATACTGGAAAATAAACTTTGAGCAGATCGAAGCGGGAATCATCACGCAGGGAAAATTCGAAAAATATTTCGGCATTTTCCGGAAATGGATACTGCCCTGCATTCACGGGCGGAAGAAAGTGGAAAAACTCTTCGCTGCCAAATCAGCGGAGGAGCAGGAAGTGTTTTATCGTAAAACCTGGAACAACTGGCGCTGGCGGCTCCTGTTCCGGATCTTTTTCAGCAAAGCCGTAATGGGCAAGTACGGGCGCGACCCGGAATTCCTGAAAGAAGTCCAGCTTACCGTTTCCCGGTATATTTTTCTGAAGGCTGAAAAGCACCTGGAAAAACCGGCGGCGCAAAAAAATCATTTCCTGTACCATATCATGCTCGGCCATTTCAGGCCGCAGTTGCCGCATTATGCGCGTCCCGAAAATTTCGAGAACATCAAGACAAACCTGCACAAGCTGCAGTTCCGCGAAGGATACGCCCAGGACGTGCTCAACGACATCAGCGGCATAAACGTGATGAACCTCTCCAATATTTTCGAATACATGAACCCGGAAATTTTTGCATCCACGGTTCACGCGCTGGTGGAAAAATCGGGCGGACATGCGCGTTTTGCATACTGGAACCTGATGGTCCCGCGCCGGATGTCGGTCATAAATGAAAAGCTCGTTTATTTGCGCGAGGTTTCGGAAAACTTAAGCGAAGCCGATAAAGGATTTTTCTACAACCAGTTTATCGTCGAAACAAAAAATGGATAAGCAGCTCATCATTACGGGAATCCTGGCCGCTTCATTTCTTGTGCTTTTCGGCACGGCGGAAATCCTGTATCACAAAATGAAAATAAAAGCCGAACTCACGCGCAAGTTCGTGCACGTGGGAACGGGCGCGCTTACGCTGCTGTTCCCTGTACTGCTCGACAATCACTGGTACGTGCTTTTTCTCTGCGCATCTTTTGCCGGCATCCTGCTGCTGAGTCTGCGTTTCAATCTGCTGAAATCCATCAACGCCATCGACCGCGAATCGCACGGAAGTATTTCCTACCCGGTGGCCATTTACGGCTGCTACCTTTTTTTCAGCCAGCACCGCGATGCCGATCCCGGCGGAAACGGCGCGTATCTTTTTTTCTACCTGCCGGTGCTGATGCTCGCCGTTTGCGACCCGGTGGCTGCGCTTTTCGGGAAACGCTGGCCGCTCGGACCTTACCGCGTTTCGGGCGGGAATAAAAGCATGCTCGGCTCCGCCATGTTTTTTGTTTCGGCCGTGATTTTGTGCACCGCACTCGGCTATGCATTCAGCGGAACGCGTACCGAGGGATTCATCCTGCTTTCGGTGATTATTTCGTTTGCAGGAACAATCGCGGAAGCGCTCAGCGGAAAAGGACTCGACAACCTCACTATTCCCGGCGTCGGCGTGCTCGTCATGTATATTATGTACGACGTGGCGCACCTGTTTCACATGTATCCCATGAACTGATTACCATGTCTGAACGCAACATCCAAATCATAAACTGCGGACCCGATTCCAAATGTTTCGACCGCTTCCTGCAGGTTCCGCAAACGCTTTACAAACCGGAACTGCTCAAACTGCAAAAACTGAACGACGGGCTGAACCGCGATTATCTCCTGCACTGCCTCGTGGCTATTGCGGATAATATGCCCATCGGGCGCTGCGCAATTTACCGTAATCCGCATCTCGCGCCGGACGGGAAAACGACATTGATCCTCGGTAATTATGAATGCCAGGATGACATGGAAGTTGCATCGGTACTGCTGCAGGCGGCGAAGAATAAAGCAAAAGAAGAAGGCGCAGAAATGCTCATCGGCCCGATGAACGGCTCGACCTGGGATGCGTATCGTTTTTGCACGAACCTGCAGAACGGCCTGTTTTTTCTCGAACCGTTTCATCACCACTGGTACATCAGCCAGTGGGAGCAAAACGGTTTTACTGCTTTTGCAAACTATATTTCCACGATCGACCGTTCGCTGGTGCATGATTCGCAGGAAGTCCTGGCCCGGGAAAAAGAAATGACCGCGCAGGGAATCCGCTTCCGTTCCATCAGTCTCGAACACTATGAAAGCGAATTGCAGCATTTGTTCGACTTTTGTAAAAAAACATTCGGCGGAAATTTTCTGTACTCACCCGTTTCCCGCGAAGTGTTTTTCGAAAAGTATATGGCTGTCAAACCGTTTATCGTGGAAGATCACGTCATCATTGCCGAATACCCGGATCGCAGCATCGCCGGCTTCGGATTTTCATTTCCCGATCACGCCTGTTCATCGGAAAAACGGCTGGTGCTGAAAACGCTCGCACGCGACCAGCAGCCCGCCACGAAAGGGCTCGGCAATGTGCTCGGCAATATGCTTACCCGGCTTGCGAAAGAAAAAGGATACACATCCGTGATTCATGCCCTGATGCATGTAGACAACCGTTCAACCGGTTTGTCGGGCAAATATTCCGGCGAACCTTTTAAAGAATACGCTCTTTACGCTGCAACAACCTGATTTATGAACGTGCTGAAAAAAATACTGCTGATGATTCTCGTGGTTGTCGTTCCCGGCCTGGTCGGGGCGTTCATCTTCAGTCCTTACGGCAGCCACGAAGGATTCGCATATAAAATGGTGAAGCATACCGTAGAGATCAACGTACCCGCCGATTCGGTTTACAAGTATCTCGGGAATTCCGCACATGCGCACGACTGGTCGGTTTTTGTCGATCATATTTCCCCGCTGAATGCGGACAGTTTCCCTGACGGTGCGCCCGGATCCAGGCGGCGCTGTTTTCAGCAGGCGGATGAAAAAGGTACGCAGTGGGACGAACTGGTTACGATCGTGGAGCCCGGCAAGCGCCGCCAGCTGACGATTTACAACCTGAAAGATTTTTCGATGCAGGCGGAAAATCTCGCTACCGAGCAGCTTTACAGCGCACCTGCTCCCGGGAAATGCACACTCACGTTTACCATGTTTTTCCTCGACGGAAAATCGACGACCTGGGATGAAATGAAAACCTATATCGGCGCCTTCAAGGTGAAAAATATTTTTGCGAAGAACATGAACAACATCAAGCGCATCACCGAAGAGAAGTATGGAAAAAGGGGCTAACGTTACCGATCTTTTTTTCATGCGGGCGGATGATCATCCGAAGCGGCCCGCCATCATCGACCGTGACGGGACGACGATTTCGTTCGGTAAGCTGGCGCACGATGTAAAAGAGACCGCTGATTATTATGCTTCGCGCGGTATTGGCAAAGGTGATCGCGTACTCATTTTCATCCCGATGAGTATCGACCTGTATCGTGATGTGCTCGCGCTTTTCCATCTCGGTGCGACAGCCGTTTTCCTGGATGAGTGGGTGAGCAAAGAGCGCCTGGAATTGTGCTGCAGGATCGCGGGATGCAAAGGGTTTATCGCCGGCTGGAAAGTACGTTTGCTCAGTATTTTTTCCCGGGAGCTGCGCCGTATCCCGGTGAAACTGGGCCCCGGCTGGAGTTTCGTGAACCATCCGCAGATGAACAAAACCACGGCTGACGATACTGCGCTCATCACGTTTACTACCGGCAGCACGGGAACGCCCAAAGCGGCCAAACGCACGCACGGATTTTTGCAGGCCCAGTTCGATGCGCTGGTGGATAAAATACAACCGAAAGCCGACGATATCGATATGCCGGTGCTGCCGATCGTGCTGCTGCTGAATCTCGGAACGGGAGTTCCTTCCGTGATCGCGGATTACAAATCGAACAAACCGGGTGAACTGGATCCCGGAAAAATCATGGAGCAGATCAAAACGCACAAGGTGAACCGGCTCACCGCTTCGCCTTTTTTTATCCGCAAACTTTCGGAGTTTGTCATTCAGCACAAACTGGAATTGCCGCAGGTGCGCGGCATGTTTACCGGCGGCGCGCCTGTTTTTCCTGACGAGGCCGCACTTTACGTCCGCGCATTCCCGGGCTGTAATACGACCGTTGTTTACGGTTCAACCGAAGCGGAACCGATCAGCAGCATCAGCGCAGGCGAACTCGCGCAGCAAAGTCTCGACCTGCAATCAGGACTGGATGTCGGGCCGGCGTACCACGGCACACAGGTAAAAATCATCCCGGTCACGGAAGATATTCTGCAGTTCACTTCTCTCGCCGAACTGGATGCATTTTGTCTTCCGCCCGGATCGATCGGTGAAATTCTCGTAAGCGGCAGGCACGTGCTCCGCGAATACGTGAACAACCCCGAAGCGCTGAAACGGAATAAAATTTTCATCGGCGGTGAGGCCTGGCACCGCACCGGCGACGCCGGTTTTACGGATCCAGCCGGGCATCTCCGGTTATGCGGGCGCTGCAGCACGATGATCCTGAAAAAAGACGGATCATATCTTTCCCCGTTTTTGTACGAAAATTATTTTCAGCAGATGGATGGCGTAAATGCCGGCACGGTTTTACTCCACAAAAATAAAATCACGGCTATTCTCGAAACCGCTGCAGGCACTGATCAGCAAGCGACCAGGACAAAGCTGGCAGCAGAAGATCACGGTTTAGAAGAAATTATTTTTGTGAAGCAGATCCCGCGCGACCCGAGGCATAATTCGAAGATTGATTACGGGAAATTAAAGGAGCTACTGTAAAAACTCAGGCCACCTCTTCCTGCTTAAACTGCAATTCATACAGTTTCCGGTATTGCCCGTTCTGCTGCAGCAGTTCCTGGTGCGAGCCCGATTCGATGATCTGCCCGTGGTCCATCACCAGTATCCGGTCCGCCTTCTGTATCGTAGCCAGGCGGTGAGCGATCACGATCGATGTGCGGCCTTTCGTCAGCGTTTCGGTAGCGCGCTGGATCAGTATTTCCGACTCGGTATCGATCGATGAAGTCGCTTCATCGAGTACGAGCACACGCGGATTGTAAACGTATGCACGGATGAAAGCGATAAGCTGCCGCTGTCCGACGGACAACATGCTTCCGCGTTCCATCACATTATAATCGTAGCCGCCCGGGAGTGCCATAATAAAATCGTGAGCGCCGACGGCTTTCGCGGCAGCGACCACATTTTCTTTGCTGATCTCCGGGTTCATCAGCGTAATGTTATCCAGGATGCTTCCCGAGAAAAGAAAAACATCCTGCAGCACCACGCCGATACTGCTCCGCAAACTCGCCACGCCATATTCGCGCACGTTATGCCCGTCGATCAGGATTTCGCCCGTATTGTATTCGTAATTGCGGTTGATCAGGTTGATGACGGATGTTTTCCCCGAACCGGTTGCACCGACAAGCGCAATGGTTTCGCCCGGTTTCACCTGCATGGAAATTCCGCGCAGCACCCAGTCTTCGTTATTGTAAGCGAAATGCACATCGCGGAATTCGATGGAACCGTTGATCTGCGTAGCATCCAGCGTTCCTTTATCATCGATTATTTCCACCGTATCCAGCACTTTGAATACGCGCTCCGAAGCCACCATACCCATCTGCAGCGTATTGATGCGATCGGCGAGCATGCGGATCGGGCGGAAAAACATACTGATGAGCAGGATGAAAAACACGAGGTCGCCGGCTTTTACGTCGAACTGGTACACCTGGCGCCCGCCGAACCAGATGAGCAGGCCGAGCGAAACGGAAGAGAGAATTTCCACCACGGGAAAGAAAACGGAATAATGCCAGACCGAACGGATATTCGCATCGCGGTGTTTTTTGTTGATATCCTGGAAACGTTCCATTTCCACTTTTTCGCGGCTGAATACCTGCACGATTTTCATGCCGGTGATATGTTCCTGTACAAAAGCGTTCAGTTTTGCCACCTGGTTGCGCACGTCCGTAAAAGCCGATTTGATCGCGTTCTTGAAAATCCACGTCGCGATAAACATCACGGGAATCGTGGTCAGCACGATGAGTGTAAGCTTCCAGTTGACGGTAAGCATCGCGACAAGGAATACAATGATCGTGAGCAGGTCGCCGGCGATGACGATAAAACCCTGCGAAAAAACATCGCTGATCGCTTCCAAATCGGAGATCACACGGGTAACCAGCGTACCGATGGGCGTATTATCGAAATATTTCGAGCGGAAGCTCAATACTTTTTTGTGTACTTGTTTGCGCAGGTCTTTCACGATGCTCTGCCCGATGAGACTGGTGACATACGCATTGAAAAACTGCATGAATGCTTCGGCAATCAGCAGACCGATAAGTATCGCGGAATAAAATGTAATGTCGCTGATGAGCTGCGATTTTTCCGCCGCATCGGCCGGTGTGCGTATATAATGATCCACCACGTACCGGATGATCAGCGGGCGCACAATGGACATCGCCGAAAGAACAATCGTCAGCACAACGGCTGCGGTAAAAAGTCCGCGGTACGGCTTCACGTACCGAAAAACTCTTTTCAGCAAACTAAAATCAAATGCTTTTCCGGATACGCCGCTGCTCATAACTTACTCCAGTCCGTATTCTTTGGGATAACGGACATCAGCCAGGTAAAGCCCGCAGGCCGGCGCCGAAGTTCCCGCTTCCGATCGGTTTCTCGTTTCAATGATCATTTTTAATTCGTCGAGGCTCGTTTTTCCGCGCCCAACTTCCACTAATGTTCCAACAAGGGCGCGGATCATATTGCGCAGGAAACGGTTTGCGGTAATCACGAATTTCATGCGGTCGCCTTCCGTTTCCCAGTACGATTCCGTCACCTTGCAAAGATTCGTATTATTATCGGAACCGGTCTTGCAGAACGACGAAAAATCCTCATACTGCAACAAAAGAGCGGCGCCTTTGTTCATCAGGTCCGCATCCAGGTTACGCCATTTCAGCTCCCAGGCCCGGTTCGCGGCAAAAGCGTCTTTTTTCCGCACGATGTGGTAATGATACGTTCGGGCGATGGCGCCGAAACGGGCATGCGCATTATCCTGCGCCATCAGTTTAATCCGCTGTGCGGCAATATCCCGGGGCAGTATGCAATTCAGTTTGAACAGCATTTCTTCATCTTTCCCGAGATCGTCGCGCAGCGAATCGAAATGCGCATAATATTTCGTTGCATGCACGCCCGTATCCGTACGGCCTGCACCCACCAGGCTGATCTCTTCCCGGAAAAGCATGTTCATTTTTTCGGTAAGCATCTGCTGCACGCTCATGGCGTTGGGCTGATACTGCCAGCCGTGGTAATTGGTTCCGTCGAATGCGAACTGGATGAAATAGCGGTGGTACAAATGGAGGAATATGAGCTGCAAAATTAGGGAAAATACGGCCCTTTCCTGTTTCGGCCGGAATTCAGTAGTGTATCCATTTAAAAGGTCCAAAAAAATTCACCGCAGAGGCACGGAGAGCGCTGAGCCAGCCCGCCTGCCAGAGCTGTACGGCGGACAGGCAGCACATCCTGGGCCGCAGAGTTTAGTATTGCTCTGCGGCTACTCCGCGCCTCTGCGTCTCCGCGGTAAAGAGCGAATACTCTTAAACTGATGCACTACCGAAATTCGGTTTCAATCCAGGGCTGTCGCAGCATCCCCGGAAGGTTGCCTGTAAAATTCTGCTAACAATACAGTATTAACATTTTTTTGCATCTCTTCACCCGCCTTTCCATACCCCGGAGGTACCTTTGCACGTAGTCCAAAACACCTGATTTTTATGACGGATATTAAAGAGCTCAGCGAGCGCATCCACAAGGAAAGCGCTTTCGTTGACCTGATTAACCTGGAAATGGAAAAAACGATCGTTGGCCAGAAGTACATGGTTGAACGATTGCTGATTGGCTTGCTTTCGAACGGGCATATCCTGCTCGAAGGCGTTCCGGGTCTCGCTAAAACATTGGCGATCAAATCACTGGCCGCCACAATCGACGGCCATTTCAGCCGGATCCAGTTCACGCCCGACCTGCTGCCTGCCGATTTGGTGGGCACGATGATCTACAACCAGAAAAAAGAGGAATTCACCGTACGCAAAGGCCCCCTGTTCGCCAATTTCATACTGGCCGACGAGATCAACCGCGCACCGGCCAAAGTACAAAGCGCCCTGCTCGAAGCCATGCAGGAAAAACAGGTCACCATTGGCGACGAGACGTTCAAACTGCCGCAGCCTTTCCTCGTGCTGGCTACGCAAAACCCGGTTGAACAGGAAGGCACCTACCCGCTTCCCGAAGCGCAGGTGGATCGTTTCCTGCTTAAAGTGGTGATCACTTACCCGACACGGGAAGAAGAAAAACGCATCATCCGCCAGAACGTGGGACATACACAGGCGCAGACGAACTGCATCCTGAAACCCGAAGACATTCTCCGCGCCCGCGAAGTGGTCCGCGACGTGTACATGGACGAGAAAATTGAAAAATACATCATCGATATTGTTTTTGCCACGCGTTTCCCGGCCGAGTACCGCCTGCAGCGTTTTTCACCGCTCATCAGTTTCGGCGCATCTCCCCGGGCCAGCATCGCACTGGCGATGGCTTCGCGCGCGTACGCTTTCATCAAACGGCGCGGCTATGTGATTCCCGAAGACGTGCGCGCGGTTTGTCCCGACGTGCTTCGTCACCGGATCGGGCTCACGTACGAAGCGGAAGCGGAAAATATTTCGACGGAAGTCATCATCAAAGAAATTCTGAATACAGTTGAAGTCCCCTGAGCGGGAAAAAAGGATGAGCACGACCGATACGGCAGAGCTGCTGAAAAAAGTCAGGAAGATCGAGCTGAAAACGCGCGGACTCACCAACCGGGTTTTTTCGGGTGAGTACCACAGCGCGTTCAAGGGCCGCGGCATGACCTTCAGCGAAGTCCGCGAATACCAGCCCGGCGACGATATCCGGACAATCGACTGGAACGTAACGGCGCGCTTCAACCACCCGTATGTCAAAATTTTTGAAGAAGAGCGTGAACTCACCGTTATGCTGCTCGTGGACGTGAGCCGTTCCGAATCATTCGGTACCAACAAGCAGTTGAAACGGGAACTGATCACGGAACTTTGCGCCGTGCTCGCTTTTTCGGCGATCCAGAACAACGATAAAACCGGCGTGATCTTTTTCAGCGACAAAATCGAAAAATTCATTCCGCCGAAAAAAGGAAAAACGCATATCCTGCGCATCATCCGCGAACTGCTCGAATTCGAGCCGACGGGAAAAGGCACGGATATCACGCAGGCGCTCCGGTACTGCACCAACGCCGTCAAAAAAAGAAGTATCGCTTTCCTGATCTCGGATTTTCTCGACGAAAATTTCGAGGACGCCCTGAAAGTGGCCAACCGCAAACACGATCTCGTGGCCATGCGCATTTACGACCGGCGCGAGCAGGAACTCCCGGACATCGGCCTGGTGCGTATTTATGACCCGGAGAGCGGAAGCCTGCAGTGGGTGAATACTTCGAGGAGCAGCGTGCGCGAAGCCTACCGGCGCAATGCGAAAATTCACGAAGCCCGGCTGCGCGATATTTTCAAACGAAGCGGCGTGGACAATGCGCAGATCGCAACAGGTGAAAATTATATCAAACCGCTGATGAACCTTTTCCGCAGGCGAGATTCGAAAGCATGACCCGGCAAGAGAAACATACCGCACTGTATTCTTTCAGCGTGCTGATCGCGGCGCTGCTGTTTTTTGCCGTGCCCGTGTTTTCGCAAAACGCCAAAGCCATCGCCCGCCTCGACAATGCCGTGATCAAAATCGGGGAACAGACCTTCCTGCGCATCGGCGTGAGTTACCGGAAAGGCACTTCGCCCATAAAAATCATCATGCCCGAAGTGCAGGACACGATCGTGAACCTGGTAGATGTACTTGACAAAGGAAAGATCGATACGATGCTGCGCGATACGGGAGCCTTGGTGTATGAGCAGACACGCAGCATCCTGATCACATCGTACGATTCCGGTTTTTACGCCATTCCGCCGTTCACTTTCGTGGTGAATGACGATACGATCGAATCGGAGGCGCTCCTGCTGCAGGTGAATACGGTGAAAGTAGATACCACCAAGGCCATCGCCGACATCAAAGCACCGCTGGCTGTTCCCGAAGGACCGGAAGACCGGAGCTGGATCATGTGGCTTTGCATCAGCGGCGGAGTAGTGATCCTGCTCACGCTGTTCATTTTATGGGCCGTGCGCCGGAGGAAAAAAGAAATTGCCGTTACTCCGCCCCCCCCGCCCATCCCGCTGCACGAAAGCATCCTGCGAAGGCTGGAAGAAATCCGCGCAAAAAATCTCTGGCAAACCGGCCAGTATAAACTGTACCAGTCCGAAATAACGGATACCATCCGCGACTATATCGAAAAACGCTTTCGTGTTCCGGCACTTGAACAAACGACGGATGAGATCCTGCGTTCGTTCCGGAGCCTGCCGGTGGACGAGCAGAGCAAACAGCGCCTGCGCCAGATGCTTTTGCTTGCGGACATGGTGAAATTCGCCAAAGAAATTCCGCTGCCGCACGAAAATGAAATGAGCTTTGAAAATGCCATTCATTTTGTGAAAGGCACCACGCCCGCGTACCTGCTTTTCGGACAGGCGCCGCCCGCACAGCCACCCGTCAATCCGTATAACCCATATCAGCCCCCGACACCATGACGCGCTGGTGGCACGATATCACATTTGCAAATCCCGGCATGCTTTGGCTGCTGCTGGGACTCATTCCCGTGCTGGCCTGGTACGTGGTGCTTCAGTTCATCGGGCGTTCGGAAGTACATCTTTCGTCGGCGCGTTTCCTGCGCGGCGTGGGCAAACCCGCGGTATGGTATTTCCAGCACGTGTTTTTTGCGCTGCGCCTTTTTGCATTCTCGCTGCTCATTCTCATCGCAGCCCGCCCGCAATCACGCAGCGAATGGAAAAAAATCACCACCGAAGGCATCGACATCGTGATGGCTATCGACGTTTCGCCGAGCATGCTGTCGAAAGATTTTAAACCGAACCGGCTCGAAGCGGCGAAGGATGCGGCGGCGCGTTTCGTGGACGAACGTTTCAGCGACCGCATCGGCACCGTCGTTTTCAGCGGGGAAGCATTTACACTTTGCCCGCTCACGATCGATCATCCTGCGTTGAAAATCCAACTCTCCGGCATCAGCTGCGGTGATCTCGACCAGGGCACGGCTATCGGCATGGGCCTGGCCATGGCGGTAAAACGCATCAAAGACAGCAAAGCGAAAAGCAAAGTCATCATCCCGGGCAAGGCGCTTTCCCCGGTTGCCATCCTGCCCGGCGGGCAATACCAGTATGATTATATCGATGTGGATATCGATGAACAGACGCTGACGGCCATCGCGGAAAAAACCGGCGGAAAATATTTCCGTGCGACGGACAAGGAGAATCTTGAAAAAATTTACGCGGAGATCGACCGGATGGAAAAAACCGCATTCGATTCGAAGCAGCATTCGCAGCGCAAGGAAGAGTATTTCGGCTTTGCACTTGCTGCGGCGATCATCCTGCTGATCGATTTTATTTTCAGAAACACGTTACTGGCAAGCCTGACCTGATGGGACTGAAAATAGAACATATGATCCTTTTGTGGAGCCTGCTCCTGATCCCGGTACTGCTGGTACTGTTCTGGATCATCCAGGCGGGCAGGCGGCGCAAGCTGGGCAGGCTGGCCGACCCGGCGCTGGTAGCGCAACTGATGCCGAACCGCTCGACGGTGAAGCCGGTGATCCGCTTTATATTTTTCCTGGGCGGACTTCTTTTCCTGCTGCTTGCCGTGATGAACCCGATGATCGGTACAAAAGAAAAGCAGATGAAAACGGAAGGCATCGACGTGATCATTGCACTCGACATTTCGAACAGCATGCGCGCGGAAGATCTGAAACCAAACCGCCTGGAAAGCGCCAAAGCCGCGGTGGACGGCCTGCTCAACCGGATGGGCGATAACCGGCTCGGCCTGGTGGTATTTGCCGGAACGGCGTTTACCCAGATGCCGCTGACCAGCGATTACAATGCCGCGCAGATATTCCTCGACGATATCAGCACGGGCGATATTCCCGCACAGGGCACGGCGATCGGCACGGCGATCGAACTGGCTACGCGATCGTTTGCGGAAACCGAAGGACGTGGAAAAGCGATCATCGTTATTTCAGACGGCGAAAACCACGAAGACGATGCCGAAGCCGCCGCACGAAAAGCAGCCGAAAAAGGCATACTGGTCAGTACGATCGGCCTCGGTTCAACTACCGGTTCGCCGATCCCCGAATACCGGAACGGCACGGCAATTGGTTATAAGAAAGACCGGCAGGGCAATACCGTGATGACCAAGCTGAACGAAACGATGATGAAACAGATTGCGCTGGCGGGAAAAGGCATTTACGTACACGGCAGCGGCAGCGACGTGGGCCTTGACGCCGTGATGAGCGAACTGGGCAAGCTTCAGAAAAAAGAAATGGACGAAGTCAAGTATTCGGAGTATGACAGCCTTTACCCGCTTTTCGCATTCATCGCACTTTGTTTTTTCGTCATCGAATCCCTGGTCAGCAACCGCAGTTACCAGTGGACTGCACGCATGAACCTGTTCAACGATAAAAAAAATACAGCCAAATGAGAACCCTCATTATTTTCCTGTTTCTTTTTGCCGGTATCTCCGCGCTGCATGCGCAGGAGGTTGAAGCGCCTGCCGACGACAAGAATTTTCACACGCGCGAAGGCAATAAACTGTACGCGCAGAAAAAGTACGACAAGGCCGAACAGCGCTACCAGAAAAGTCTTGAAACAAACCAGGATTCGTATGCCGCCGCGTTCAACCTGGGAGATGCGTATTATAAACAGGGTAAATTTCCGCAGGCCGAACAGCAGTTTGACATGCTGACGCAGCGCCAGACCACCACGGATACGATGGCCCTGGCCTGGCACAATCTCGGGAACGCACGACTTCAGCAGAAGAAATATGAAGAAAGTATCGAAGCGTATAAAAAAGCATTGCGGTTTAATCCCGGCGACGAAGATTCCCGGTACAACCTGGCTTTCGCGCAGAAAATGCTGAAGAAACAGCAGGAGCAGCAGAAAAAAGACGATCAGCAAAAGAAAGATGATCCGCAGCAAAAAGACGATCAGCAAAAGAAAAACGATCCGAAACAGCAGAAAGAAAACGAAGACAAACAAAAAGAAGATCAGCTCAACAAGCAGAAAGAGCAGTTGCAGAAAGAACAGCAACAATTAAAACAGGAGAAAAAAGAGAACCAGGAAAAGCAGGGCGATCCGAAAACCGGGCAGGCTGAAAAGGAACAACTCGAAAAAAGGAACGGGGAAATCGACCAGCGCCTGAAAGAAATAGAAAAAAAGTTAAAAGAACTCGACAAACAGCTTCGCGAGCTGAAAGGCATGCCGGAGCCTCAGAACGAGCTATCCAGGGAGGAAGCGCGCCGCATGCTCGAAGCGCTTGGCGGGGAAGAAAAACGCACCCGCGACAAACTTGATAAAAAACGCAAAATTGCCACTTCATCCGAGAACGAAAAGGATTGGTAATCCGTATATTTATAAGTCATGTTACACAGGTTAATCGTCATACTCGCCATTTGTTCCGCAGGATTCTCCGGCATCCTGCAGGGACAGACTATTACGGTGAAGGCTTCGAAAAACAAAGTAGCGGAAGGTGAACAGTTCCAGCTTACGTATATCGTGGAAGGAAGCCTGAGTGATTTCAAAGAGCCTTCGCTGAAAGATTTCATCAAGCTTTCGGGACCGAACCAATCGACCAGCGTGCAGATCATCAACGGCACGATGTCGCAAACCATGTCGATTTATTATTTCCTGGCGGCGAGGAAAGAAGGACTGTACACGATCGGGCCGGCCTCGGCAACCGTCAACGGCAAAAAAACAGAATCGCCTTCCATAAAAATCGAAGTGGAAGAAGGTAATCTCGGGCAGAGTTACAACGGGAATAATTACAGCCAGCAGCAGCAGGTCAATCCTCCGAATAATACATACGGCAACAACAGGCAGAACTATAACCGGAACAGCCAGGAACAAAACGCCGCGGCGGCGCAACCTCCTTCCAAAGATTATTTTATCCGCTACAGCGTAGATAAAACGAAAGCGTATGTCGGTGAACAGATAGCGCTTTCCATAAAACTGTATACGCGGGTGGAAGTCCGCGGGCCCGATGATTTCAGTTTTCCCGCGCTCGACGGTTTCTGGAAATACGATGTGCCGAAAACTTCGCAGATCAAACGCTCGAAAGAAACGATTGACGGCGTATCGTACACGGTGTATGTCATTTTCGAAAACTTTCTTTTCCCGCAGAAAAGCGGAACACTCACCATCGACCCGGCTTCCATCAAATGCCGCGTGCTTCAGCCCCGGCCCAGTTCGGGCAACTGGTGGGAAGATTTCATGAATTCGGGGATGGCTCAGGAAGTCAGTGTTTCGCTGAAGACCCAGAAACTCGAGTTCGATATCCAGACGTTGCCGGAAGAGAACAAACCCGTGGATTTCAGCGGAGCCGTGGGACAATACACGATGAAAACCGAGATCAGCCGGGAGCAACTGCGAACCGACGAAGCTTTGAATATCAAGCTCACTGTAAGCGGCAACGGGAACCTGAAACTGATGGATGCGCCGAGGATGGAAATTCCGGAGCAACTCGAACTGCTCGAAGTAAAAACGACGGAAAACGTGGGCGTCAGCAGTATCGGCGTCAGCGGCAGCAAGGTGTTCGATTATCCTGTTGTCGCGCGCATGGAAGGAAATTCCGTGGTACCTGCTACCTCTTTCAATTACTTCGATCCTGAGAAAAAAGAATACGTTGCATTGCCTACTCCCGATTTCAAGATCAAAGTGGAACCCGGAAAAGCAGCGGAAGGTCCGCAGGTGAACAATTACAACACCCCGAAACAGGAGGTACAGGTAAAAGAAGATATCCGCCATATCAAAACAGGCGCTGTCGAGCTCGCAGCCACTTCCCCTGTTTTCGGATCGCCGGGTTTTATCATCGCGCTGATCTTACCGGCGCTTTTGTTCATCCTGCTCCTCGTTTTAAAACGCCGACGCGAAAAAGCGCAGGCCGACGTGGAAGGCACGCGCAGGCGCATGGCCGGCAAATCGGCAAAACAGCATCTCGCCGCTGCGGAGCAGTCACTGAAAACCGCGAAACACGATACGTTTTACGAAGAGGTACTTCGGGCAGTACACGGATATCTCACCGATAAACTCCAGATGCAGACCGGCGATTTTTCGCACGAACGCATCCGCGAAGCTTTACTGGAACGAAACGCGAAAAACGAAACGATCCATGCCCTGCTCGAAGTAGTGAGCGCCTGCGAATATGCCCGCTATGCGCCGCCTGCCGAAAGCAACAGCCCGCAGCAGACCTTTGACAAAGCCACGGCCTGCATCGAAACACTGGAATCGGAGATCAGCTGAAATGTTAGTGTACAATAATATTGTGTTCCGGAAACGTTTGTGCAAAGCAGGCGCACTGTTGTTTATTTTTTTCGTGACATTTTCATTTGCTTTGCAGGCCGCATCTACGGGCATTCCCAAATTCGACAGCGCAAACGCATATTATAACAAGAAGAATTACAAAAAAGCGGCCGCGCTTTATGAAGAACTGGCAGGCAGCGGCGAAAAAAGTGCGGCTGTTTATTACAATCTCGGGAACGCGTATTACCGCATGAACAACCTCGGTCTTTCCATTCTGAATTACGAACGCGCATTGAAACTTGCACCGCAGGATGATGACATCCGGTACAACCTGGACATGGCGCGGAAAAAGACCGTAGACCAGTTTGAAGATGCCGGCATGGCGATCGGCGACGCCTGGCAGCGTTTTCTCGCATCTGCGGGAGAAGGCGGCTGGTCGTGGATTACCGTCGGGGCGCTGGCGCTCGCTTTGCTATTGTTCGGACTTTTTACCTGGAACAAAAAACCTTTTGTAAAACGGGTTTCTTTTTTTTCCGGAATATTACTTTTCGCCGGGTGCATTTTCGCTTTCGTCTGCGCACGGCAGCAATACCAATACACATACAAAAGCCGGAGCGGAATTTTACTGGCTCCTTCGGTAAACGTATTCAGTTCGCCCCTGCCGAAAAGCGAAAACATCACCACGCTCCACGAAGGCGCCAAAGTGCGTATCCGCGAGCATGAAGGCGACTGGTACCGCATCGTCTTCGGAAACGACGACGACGGCTGGATCAAAAAAGAAATGCTGGCGGAAATCTGACCGGTATTCCGGATGCTTTCATACGAAAATCAAGACCACATGAAAAAAATCGTGATTTCCGGAATCGGCGGTGTCGGCGGATATTTTGGCGGTTTGCTGGCGCATCATTTCCGCAACACGAATACTGAAATATATTTCATCGCGCGCGGTGAAAATGAAAAAGCGATCCGCCAGCACGGGCTGCGCATGGAAACCGGGACGGGAAATTTCACCGCATATCCCAAACGGGTTTCCGCAAAAGCCAGCGACATCGGTCCGGCCGATCTTTTCATCTGCTGCACCAAAACCTACGATCTCGAAGAAAATATCGAACAAAGCAAGGCCTGCATCGGCAGCGGTACCGTTATTCTTCCCCTGCACAACGGGGTTGACAGCCGCGAAAGAATTAAAAAACTACTGCCGGGAAATGAAACCTGGGACGGCTGCGTGTATCTTGTTTCCCGCCTCGCTGCGCCCGGACTGATCAGGGAAACGGGAAATATCCGCAAACTTTTTTTCGGATCCGTTTCGGACAACGGCGGAAAACAGGAAGAAACGGAACATATTTTCCGGGATGCCGGAATTGAAGCGCAATGGTCGCCGGAAATAGAATCGACTACCTGGGAAAAATTCTGTTTCATCTCCCCGCTCGCCACGGTTACTTCGCACCTGGATTCCTCCATCGGCGCAACATTGGCAGATGAGCACGGGCGGACGCTGATCAACGCGCTGCTCCCGGAAATCAAAGCGGTTGCAGATTCGAAACAAATCCGCCTGCCGGAAAATATCATTCCGCTGACGCAGGACAAAATGGCCGCCATTCCATACGAAACAAAAACGTCGATGCACAGTGATTTTCAAAAAGGCGGGAAAACGGAACTCGAATCACTGACCGGTTATGTAGTCCGCTCCGCGCAAGCCCTGCATCTCGATGTGCCGAATTACGAACGGCTTTACGAAGCGTTGAAGAACAGGAATTCTTAACGTTACCGGCGCTTCCGCAGATCCAGGTAATCCACGTACCAGATCAGCTTGATCGAAAAACTGTTGCTCTGCGGCGCGTCAAAAGTATATTTCACATCGTCGAAATAACCGGGTTGGATGGCAGGATCGCTGGTGTAAATCGCATTTTTCCAGACCGCGCTCAACTCGCTTCCGGGTAAAAACTGCCAGGTGTACACCATGTCGATATTAAACGCGTTGTAGTTGATGTTTTTGTTCCCACTGTAATTGATTACGCTGAGTTCGCCGTTATCCTCCACAAGAAAATACATGTTGTAATCGGCTGCCGACCAGTAATGCCGGGCCCGGAACGAAAGCGACATCGTTCCCGAGAAAATATATTTCAGCGTGAGCGTATTGGTAACGGTATTGATGTTGCGCAAACCGAAAATCACCGAATCACCGAGCAGGTCGGCATAACCTACGTTGTCTTTCTTGATCTCGTTTTCGTTTTTCAGGATCACCATCAGCCTGTCGTTCACCCGCCAGCGCGGGCTGATGGTATAACGCACGATCGTCCGGTTGCGTTCGGCGAACCAGCGATACGCCCCGGAAATATCCAGCGCAAAAATCCGCCGGTAGTCCGAAGAAATAAAACCGCCGCCTTCGAAATTGCGCGGGTACAGGTAATACCGGCCCGGAACACGGGTCTCGAAATAATCGTAATTGATAACGGGCTGCGCCAGCCAGTTCAGTCCCACCGTGTGAAAGCTGCGGAATGTAACGATGTGCTTTCCGTCGATATTGAAAAAAGTATAGTGCCGCGGATTGTACAGCAGGAAGTAATCAATCCCCACATCATTGTGAAAACGGTTGATGCGCCAGAACGGCTTGAAAATATCATAGTTCTGATCGAAAGTAAATCCAAGTGAATTATTCCGGTCCTGATACCCGAGATCGTTCGGGTTGAACAGGTCGGAAGCCAGGCGGTGTTTGATATCGCAGGTGTAATTTCCTTTGGTGCGGGCCGCGCGCAGGTAATACCGATGTCCTGTTACCGGAACCGCTTCGCCGCTGTCCCAGCTCATGCTCAGGTCGCCGGAACCTTCCACGGCATAGCTGTTTTTTTTATTCGCCAGTTTAAACTGCATGCCGCTTACGTTCGCGTCGCGGCTGCTCCCGTTTCGCATCACGTTGGTGTTCACAAAACTCAGGTACGAATTGTTCCGCAATCCTTTATCGATCACAAACACATTGTAATTCGCGAGCGGTTCCGTTTCAATTTCGCGTGATTCGCCGGTGAGCGTGTCGCGGACATCGGCAAACATCTGCGCCGTTACGGCGTTGAACAAACCGAGCCCGAGTTTTTTCTTCGTCCGTCCCGAAACTTTCGTGGCGTTGTACAACCGCGTTACGGAAGGATTATGATCGATCACTTCGTTGCTGTCGAGCTGCGCAGCCACCGATCCGTACCCCGAAGGCATCGCCCCGATACGCCGCGAATAAAACAAATCGTTTTTATTGAACAGTTCGGTGCCTTCGGTGAAAAAATAACGGCGCTCGTCGTACTTCACTTCAAACGGCGAAAGATTCAGCACGAGGTTGTCGCTCTGCGTCTGGCCAAAATCGGGAATCAGCGTCATGTCGAGTGTAAAACTTTCGCTGATGCCGTATTTCACATCCATGCCGCCGTTGAATGAATACGCATTTTCCCCCGCGTAATTTTCCAGGTATCCCGAAACGTAAGGCATGAACGACAGGCGCAGCGGCGCTTCGATCCGGCTGATCCCGCTCACCAGACCCGACTGGTTAATGAGTCCCTGCAGGTATGGATTCACTTCATTCCAGTTCGACGTTTCGCGGCAGCGGCGGATATTCCGCTGAAAATTCACGCCCCAGACCTGTTCCTCTTTTTTCGAAAAACGGAGCGCGGAATACGGGATTTTCATTTCCACGGCCCAGCCTTTTTCATTGATCTTCACTTTGCTGAACCAGACCGCGTTCCAGGTGGCGTCGAGTTTATCGAAATCATAACGGCCGTCCACCTGCACACCGGCGGCAGTTACTCCGAATGAAAAAGCGTTCCGCTGATCGTAATACGTGTCGAAAGAGGCCGAGAAGAAATCGATATTGTTGTCCTGCTCGTCCCGCGCGCCGAACTGGTGCAGGATGCTGTCGGGAGCGGTATCGTAAAGCCAGGCCCCGATATATACCGCTTCATCGTCGTACAGCATGCGGACCTCCGTTTTCTGCCGCGAAGCTTTCCCGGGATTCGGGGATTGCTGGATAAAATCAGCAGCCGCAGGAACATGCCAGCACGAATCGTTCAGTTCACCGTCTATTTTCGGCGCTGAACTGATCCTGTTCGCCTGGTATGTACGCTTTTCTGCCTGCGCAAAAAGAGCCGGGGACATTAACAGGCAGGCAACAACCGCGAGAAGTCTGCTGTGCATGAAATGAAAGTAAAAGGATGGTCGGTCGGTCAGCAAAAGTACTTATTTCAATATCTCCGCTCCGCAATACGCAGTTGTGCTTTTCGCTCATAAACAGGCATTTCTGCACAAGCGCACAAACACGCAGGCAAAACGTTTTCGAAATTCGTCGTCGTAAACAAGTAGTTCGTCGAACTAAACCGTTTAAAACAAGGCTTTTCAACAGGGTGTTAACAATTTGATTATCACCATTTTTGCGTCATGTGAAAAACTTTTCTATTTTGGTAGCGCTGCTTTGGATACCAAAAACAACACCAGCATGAAACATACGCTTACTCTTCCGGCATTTGTTTTCTTTTTTTCCACCGGTTTACTTGCACAGAATCCCGTTACGCCGGCCCCTGTTCCGGTTACGCCGGCTCCGCAGGTAGCTGTCAAAGCCGATTTCCAGGCAGTTTACAGCAACGGGAAAGTGATCCTGAGCTGGACAGGCTTGCCTGACTGCTGCAGCGATTATTATATCATTGAACGTTCGAAGAACGGCGTTGATTTTTCGTCCGTGCTGCAGGTTGCGGGCCCGAAAACGGTTTGCCCGTATACCGAATACTTCGAAACCGATCAGAATCCTTTCGCCGGATCTTCATTTTATCGCCTGCGGATGGTAACGCGTGAAGGCCAGACGGCTTTTTCGAATACCATCCCGGTCAACCTCGTTTTTGATCAGCAGAAAGGTGTATTCACCACGTCGAGCGGCGAGAAAGACAATAAGAACCTGAAAGTGGAACTGAAAGGCTTCGGCAACCAGGAAGTATTGGTTGTCCTGATGAACACCAAAGGCGATGTGGTTCTTTCAAAAGTGCAGCTTGTGGCTGAAGGCGCCAGTATCGTCGTCATTTCCACCGAAAGCAAACTGGAGCCCGGCGATTATATCGTAACCGCTTCGGCCAAAAACGAAATTTTTTCGCAGAAAATCACTGTGCAATAAACAGCATCTGCCGATACAGTATTCCGGAACGATTCGTCCAAAAGGCGGATCGTTCTTTTTTTGCGGCCAGCCGTTTTCATTGTGCGGTGAAACCCAAGCCCGGCAAGGGACCGGAGATTTTTTCAAAAAAAGTATAACCTTTTAACCCTCAGCCCCGTATACAGGTGCACACAACAAATCTATTTCATTTACCACCCGCTCCGACAAGGGCGGCCGAGTTTGGGACGGCTGCCCTTGTTACTTTTTGTCCGGGTAGTCCGGGTCTGAAAACCTGCGAATTTCTTCGCTGAGTTCCGGCTGAAAATGCTCATTTACACAAGTAAACTCCGCTTTTCAGCCGGAACTCACCTCGAACTTCTTGGTTTTCAAACCCGGACTTTTATATACCCAATTTCTTTGTCGGGCTC
>VBWE01000076.1 GCA_006218065.1 Bacteroidota bacterium | reverse complement strand
ATATGCGCTACCTCTTTAGTTTATTGCTTATTGCAGTCTCCGCCGGCTTCGCCAATGCCCAGGAATGGGAGTGGACAAAAACGGCAGGAGGCCCTGCTATGGACAAGGTGAGCGGCATTGCCAACGACCAGTCCGGGAATATTTTTGTAACCGGGTATTTCGACAGCACCCGTTTGGTAAGCGCGGGAGGAACGGATATTTTCATAGCCAAATACGATGCCGACGGGGTGCTTTTATGGGCCAAGCAGGTAGGCGGTCAAAACGATGATTACGCTACCGCGATCAGCACCGATATTACCGGCAATTGTTACATCACCGGCTTTTTTTACATCCAGGGGGCCGTAAGCACTTTCGGAAGCACTACGATTTCTGAGGCAGGAGACGCGGATATTTTCATTTCCAAATTCAACGCAGGCGGGAACCTGCTCTGGGTGCGTAACGGAGGCGGCCGCGGGGACGATGCCTGCTACTCCATCACCAACGATGTATCCGGCAACTGTTACATCACCGGCTTTTTCTCCGGTACAGCCATTTTTGGAAATACCCGTGTGATCAGTGTCGGGTACAGCGACATCTTTGTATCCAAGTACGATGCAGGCGGAAATCTTGTTTGGATCAAAACCGGAGGCGGCTCGTATCAGGACGAAGCCTATGCGGTCACTACCGATGCAGCGGGAAATATTTTTGTAACCGGTTTTTTTACCGGCAATGCCGGTTTCGGAGGAACCAACCTGGCCAGTGCCGGATATTTTGATACCGATGTGTTCCTTTTAAAATATAATCCCAGCGGGCTGCTGGTTTGGGCAAAACGCGCAGGCGGAACCGGCAACGACATGGCCTACGGCATTGATGTGGCCGCGAACGGAAGCATTTTTGTCTGCGGTGTATTCCGCGGCACAAAGGTTTTTGGCGACAATGTACTCACCCAGGTTTCGGGCAGCAACGGCTTTCTGGCCCGGTTCGAATCGTACGGAAAATTTGCATGGGCGAAAACCACCACGGGCGAATCCCTGAACGAATATCATAAGGTAGCTACCGATGGCTCCGGAAACTGCTATGTGGCCGGAAGCATCAGCGGGGAAGTAAAATTCGGAACGGTTCCGCTCACCAGCACGGGCCGAAAAGATGCCTGTATCGTTAAGTACGATAACAAAGGCACTCTCATGTGGGCGTTGCAGGGAGGCGGTATTGAGGACGATGAATCCATGTCGATCTCATCCGACGCAGCAGGAAATTGTTTTGTAGCGGGAGAGTTCAGCCAGTCTTCTACTTTTGGAAGGTTAAAATTCTCCGGCTGGGCGCTCTCTGATGTTTTCATTTCGAGGATAAAATAAACAAACTTTACCGGCTTTCTTGCGTTCTGGCATTGAAGCCGGAGACAAAAGGATATTGGAACGATGGCTCCGTAGTTCAACAGGATAGAACTTCTCATTCCTAACGAGACAATCCCCGTTCGAGTCGGGGCGGAGCTACCAATACCTCTTTCTATCCTCACAAATAGCTCACCCTTCGTTAGCACTTCAAAATTAACATTGCTGATTTTCATATATTTACCTGTTCCGCCCGAAGATAAATTTGGAGTTTCCTAAACCGGCAATCCCAGTTCGATTCTGGGCGGGACTACT
>VBWE01000018.1 GCA_006218065.1 Bacteroidota bacterium | reverse complement strand
AAATGTCCACTGGACATTTTCTTAACGCTCGGCCCTGCCCCGAACCACATACTTCAACGCCACGCTTTTGCGTGGCGTTTGTTTTTTATACTGGGGCAGGAAGTTCCGTGATTGTTGTGTTTAATCTTTTGCTGTCCAGCTTTTAAAAGCATTCTTCAATACTTTTGTTCTGGGTACAGTCACCGTTGCCAATAACCGTAACGCAAAAGAGTATTTTACAACTTTGTAAACCGGACAGCCTGCACGCCGTAAGTAGTTTTCAACTTAACAGTGTAAATACCTGAGGGTAGTGCATGGATATCAATAGTTTTCTGCATTATGCCCGAATCGGTAAGTATATGTTCAAACACGTTGATCACATTGCGTCCGAACTGATCGTGAACAGAAACGGAAGCAACGCCTGCAACAGCAAGGCTGATCTGCAGATTCAATTGTGTGCTGGCCGGATTCGGGTAACACAACAGTTTGTCGGAAAGGGCCATGTTGTTTGATGGCACAACCGGTTTGTGCGGCGGGGCCGGTGGTGCGGTCGGCGGACAGGTCGGACAGTTCTGGCACATCGAACCGATCTGTGCATGAAACTTACCATCGGCTTGTGCGTGGAATCCCGGTTTGATCGTAATTTTCGTTCCGGCCGTTAGCGTAACATTGGCATCGGTTCCTACGGTGTAAGCACCGGTACCGGGATCAACCGTAATGGTATTGGTTGCTACTTTACCAAATACCTGATTACTGAAACTGGCCGGACCAAAGGTGAGGTTTGAACCCGATTGCAAACCTGGGTTTACGCAGTTGTTTAGAACATATAACCCGGTGTTCATATCACATACCAGAATATTTCCGGAAGGCAGATCAGCGAAAACGCCCCACGCACCATAATACCCCGTTCCGTAAGGGGTATGAAACTCGTGATCGTAGGTTTTGTAATTGCCGTAGTTATGCTCCAGATAGGTATCGTAGTAAGCAATCTCCTGCACATTGTAAGGATCAGAAATATCGAGTACCCATAACCCGTTGGAGTAGTGTGAAGCAAAACAACGATCATTTCCCTGTATCACGTGATTATGCTGGCAAACCGTATCAACCATAGAAGAAAAGTGCCCGCCATACCGATCCGTTTCAATGGGGTTTGCCGGATCGCTGATGTCCCAGAAAATAGCTTGTCCAAGAACATGTTCGTCAGAAGTTACCAGTTTTTTATGGTCGGCTGAGGCGTAGATGTCATGAATAACGTGGTTTAAAGCTGTGATCGAGATAGAAGGCGACTGGTCGCTTCGATAGGGATCAAGCCCGCCAATGTAATCGAAGCGATTGCCGGGTATTGATGTATTAAATATCGGAAAGGATCCAACATAAGGAGGCATGTCATTAACGGAAGCCGAATACAACCGGTCGTTGTTAAAATACACGTCATGGGCATAATATGTTGAACTTGATCCGGTAGGCAACACATCAATCAAAACCGGGGCTGCCGGATTTGCTAAAACGTCAAACATGAAGATTTCAACCGGCGAAGTAGTATGAGTGCCACATACAACCATTTTTCCGGTTACCTCATCCAACTGGATGTTGTGGGCATGAGATCCGTCAGTCGTATTGTATGAACCGGTAAAATAAGAGGGATTCACAACGGTTGCGCTCGTTGGAAGGTTAGTGATGTCAACAATAGTCATCCCAAAACTTCCGTCTTCTCCAATGATGTAGAGGTAGGAATTTCCAGTGACCGAATGTGTGTATGTTACAAAATCACGTTGTGAGGCATGCGGACAGGTAATAAAAGCTACCGGATTAATATTAATGGGATCAGTAACATCAATGATAAATACACCATTAGGGGTGCCGGGAGAAAATGTGCAGGCTCCCAGGAAAGCGTATTCGCGCCCGTCGATTTCGTCCCCCCATATATTGGCATATCCCCATGGGCGCGAATTGGAGTAGGTGAACCGGATATTATTCGGATCAAAATTGCTCAGCTTCGTCATCTTATGCTGTGCCATAATGGGCATGCTGCAGACCAGCAATAGCATGGCGATGCAACTGGTTATTTTTGTTTTCATGGTAAATAGTTTTAAAGATTAAATTATTTACCGGAATCATTTTTTACGGTTTCCAGTTCCGTTTTTATTTTTTCGTTTTCGGCCTGTAAGGCTTTGATCTGTTTATCGGCTTCAATCATGTAGAGTGTCAGTTCTTCTACTTTCTGAAGCAGGCGGGCATGTACTTCGCCGATTTTAACACCGTTGGTTTCCACGTCTTTGGCCGAAGGAATTTCGGGCAGGTGTTTGTTGGCCGCAATAAATGCTTCTACTTCCGAAAGGGGGCGCAGCCGGTACGATTTTTCGAAAACGAAATCGCACCACATGGTTTCTACGATCACTTCTTTCGCACGGACGAGCCCGCATACTTCCAGTTTGTTCTGAGGGTTTGATACGCCGATACCTACATTGCCGTCGTGGCGTATGGTCATACGCTCCACATCAAGACCAGTGGTGCCGGTTTTAAAACGGATACTACCCTGGTTGAAGTTTTGTACCGAGAGAATTAAATCGCGCGAAGCGCCACCTTTCGGACCAAAAACGACGTCGCCGGGTTGTGCATTTTGAGAGTACGAAGAAACGCCGCTGGCGATGCCCAAAACAGCATTCGCACCGATTCCGGAAGCACCAAAAATAAAGGCTGGATCAACAGCATCGGTCACATGCAGAATGCTCGCCGGAGCCGCCGTTCCAATACCTGTATGTCCTTCTACAATAAATCCACTAATTGGAGGAGCCGGTGCCGGGCCGGTGCCGAATCCAATCCGGATCGCATCACCAAAAAAATTGAAAGTGCCGCCGTAACCCCAACTGAAAATATCGCTTGCGGGATCATAAAACAGTGCCTCCCGCCCATCTACCCAGATCGGGCGTACAGCTCCGCCAATACCACTGCTCAGGTTAATGGAGCCGGCGATGTCCATTTTATAAGGACTTCCGGGAAGAAATACGCCAACCCCAATCTGCCCGTTAGCTAAAAAGTGCATCTGTACATTGCCACCCGCCATCACCTGAAGATCGTTGGGGAGTGTGGAAGTGATCGGGTTGAGGTTACCTATTCGTGTTTGGGTGAGTGAACTGCTTGTTATATTATCGCCTCCCTGTCTCCAGGGCTGTGCAGTTACCACAGTTGCTGTCATCAGGCAGCCCGTAGCTGCCGCTAAGAATTTTGTTTTCATGAGCGTGTAGTTTTTAAAAAAGGGTTGAAATAAAATGGTTATTAATCCAAAATGCAGTTATCTCTGGCTACCTTTTGCTTGTGTAATATCGCTTTTTAAATGGTAAGTACAAAAAGATTAAATAAAAAAGGTAACATCAGGTATATAGGACTGCATGCCCGTCTTCAAATTGTCTTGCATGCTGTATTTTTGAGTTTCAATTTGCTTTATCGATTGATTCGCTGGTGAAAAATTTGGCGCGTTTTTTTGCGAGAAGAGTATTGATTTTATCAGTTAACTTTGAATAGCAATGACCTCAAAGAAATCATTGCCAAAGAAACAGTACGAAACAAATCATAACACTATGGGAGCCTGGGGAACCGGATTTTTTGACGACGATACGCATTGTGACTTTCTTGAAAATATTCTCCGGGATAATATTTCCGCAGAAAGCTTCGGAACGTATTTCCAAAATGGAATTGATTCTGAATACCTCGAATATGACGAAGGTGCAGAAGTGATTGTCGCTGCTGCGCTGCTGGACAACTTGCTGAACGGAACCGAGCTGGACAGCGTATCCGAAGAATTGCCCGGGTGGCTGGAAGCTAATCGCGGAAAGTCACTCGACGGATTAAAACCGCTCGCAGTCCAGGCCTTGAAAAAACTGGTCGCCGAAGATTCGGAACTCAACGAATTGTGGAGCGAGAACGAAGAAGATTACCCGGAGTGGAAGGGGCATATTACAGGGCTTATTGAAAGACTGAATTGAGAAGCAGGTAAACTGGTTATCGAACGATAAGAAACCTGCGACATTTCAATCCACCAGCGAAATCCCATTCGCATCCGTAGTCAGCACCTCGCTCATATAATCGAAGAAGGGACGGAAATTCTTCATCGTCTCATTCAGATTTTTCAGGAAATCTGCGCTCAGTACTTCTTTATCCGTAAAGCGGTGTGTGAGGACGAACTGTTTATGCCGCAGCAGGTCGATCGCCGGGTGGTCCTGCAAATATCCCTGCGGGGCGGTTTTCAGTTTTTCGCCAGCCAGCGCGCCGAAAGTGTTTTTGATTTTTTTATTCGCCAGCATTTTACGCCAGTCCGTGTGATTGTAATCGATATCCTGGCGGATGCGTTTCAGGTCTTCCGCGTTCGGTCCCCAGAACCCGCCACCCACGTACGTATTGCCCGGCTGGATGTGATAGTAATAACCGCCGCGCAGTTTTTTCGTGGCCCGGCTGAAATGACCGTGCCAGCAAGTCTGGTAAGGCGTTTTGTCTTTTGAAAAACGCACGTCGCGGTAAATGCGGAAAAGGCTTTTTTTGCCCGAAGGCGTTTCGATCCGGTCATGTGCCTGCATTTTTTCGAGCAGCGCATCGGCGAAAACGATCATGCTTTCATAAGCGGCCGTATATTCCGCTTTATGCGCGTTGAACCAGTCGCGGTTGTTATTGTCCCGGATTTTTTTCAGAAAATGGAAAGCCGTTTTATCGATGATCGCTTTTTTCATGTGCAGAACCCCTGCAGCGTCGTTGCTGCAGAAATCATGTAAAGATAAAGCGATCTGCCAGGGAAGAAAAATACAGCAGGTGCCTGGAATCATTTCCCGCTCAGGCTTTCACCTTCCTGGTTCTGCTTGCTCAGTGTCCAGTGATCGGTTTTGTTGGTCTCGAGCCAGTGTTTGCCTGCTTTGCGGAGTACTTTGGCTTTCAGTCCGAAAACCCGGGCAAATGCATCGGCGAGTTCAGAAACACGCATGGCAGGATGAATATGCACCTGTTCTTCCTCAAAAGCATCGCGGACCTGGGCCAGGGTGAGGTGCTCACTCAAAGGAAACATGGTCGATTCATTTTCTGTCCCCCGGTCTTCAGCAGGCCGGAGTATTTCAATACGTAAGAACGGGAAAGCAGAGCTAAAATTTTTTTTGACGTCTGCTATTTTCCATTCTTTTTCTATTCTCAGGCTCATTTTATTTTGTGCGGGGTCTTTCTATCCACACAGCAAAAATAAACCCGGAAGCAGAGTACAGGAATGATGCTATTCAGCCGCAGGGCTGATTATAATCATAAAAGAGCTGAAACGGAAACGAGACCCGCTCAATATTTCAGCTTTTTCAGCCGTTCCAGGTCGAGGATGGTGATCGTGCTTCCTTTCATGTCCACCAGTTTTTCGTCTTTGAAATCACTCAGGGTACGGATAACGGTTTCCGTGGAGGTGCCGACGATTCCCGCGAGGTTTTCGCGCGAGATATTCATGGAAAAATCTTTCTGGTTGCTGTCGCTGTATCGTTCGGCAAGTTTAACCAGCGCTTCGGAAACGCGGAGCCGCACGGTATTGTAGGCCAGGCGGACCAACTGTTCTTCTTTTTCGGCCAGCTCGTTCGAAAGCAGGCGGATAAAAGCCTGTGATACATTGTTGTTGCCGTGGAGAAGCGAGAAGAAGTCGTCTTTGGGAATCAGGCAGACTTCGCTGGGTTCCAGCGCTTCGGCGCTATCGGTGTACGTGGTTTCTTCGAGCAGGGCGGTATAGCCGAAAAAGTCGCCTTCTTTGTACAGGCTGGTGATATATTCTTTCCCGATCTCACTTGATTTGAACCCTTTGATTTTTCCTTTTACCAGGAAATAAACGCCTTTCGGGTAAGCGCCTTCGTGGTAAACGGTATTTTTTTTCGGAACGGGAATGACATCGTGTTTTTCCTGCAGTTTCTTCAGATCGTCGAGGCCGCGGGCATTCTGGATGAACTGGTGCACACCGTCGAGCGTACGCGGATAATTCCGGTTGAACATTTCGGCCTTTTTCAGGCGGCTGGAAATAGCGTTCAGCAGTTCGCTTTCTTCGAAAGGCTTGGTCAGGTAATCGTCCGCGCCCATTTCCATGCCTTTCCGGAAATCGTTCCGTTCGGCTTTGGCTGTCAGGAAAATAAACGGGATGCCGGCTGTTTCCGGTTTTTTCCCGAGCAGGTGCAAAACGCCGTAACCGTCGAGCATGGGCATCATGATGTCGCAGATGATGATATCGGGCGTTTCCTGCTGCGCAAGTTCCACACCGGCTTTACCGTTGGGCGCTGTTTTAACATCATAACCCGCAAGGGCGAGTATTTCGGAAGTGTTCTCGCGCATTTCCGGGTTGTCTTCGATCAGGAGAATCTTTGTCATGGAAGAGCGAAATTAAGTATAAATGTAGTCCCTTTATTCAATTCGCTTTCAAAGCGGATCTTGCCGTTCATCAGCTCGACATACCGGGCTACAATGCTTAGTCCGAGCCCGGTTCCCTGGATATGTGTTACGTTTCCGCCGCGGAAAAAACGTTCAAATAAATGTGCCTGGTCTTCCTGTGAAATACCGATGCCCTGGTCGGCGACTGTAATCTCAAGCCTGCGGTTCCCGGTTTTGCTCGTTATGCGAATCGTTCCCCCGGAAACGGTAAACTTGATCGCATTCGATACCAGGTTGAACAGGACGTTTTTCAGCAGCATCGGATCTATAAAGATTTCTTTCTCCGGCCCACTGTGTTTGTAAATAATCTCCTGGTCTTCGCTTGCGTTTATTTTCATAGCCTGCACGACATCCGAAATAAATGCTGTGATGTCCGTAGTTTCGGGTTTGCATTCCACCCGGCCTTCTTCGAGTTTGCTCACGGAAAGAAAATCATTCAGGATATCGGTCATGTTCGATACCGATGATTTGATCCGCCCGATATGCTTATTGCGTTGTTCCTCCTGTCCCTGTTCAATGTAACGGCTTACCAGGCTCAACGACGACAATATGGTAGCCAGCGGCGTGCGGAATTCATGCGAGGCCATGGATACGAAACGCGATTTCATTTCGTTCAGTTCCCGCTCTTTCGACAGGGCTTTGTTGAGTTCTTCTTTTGATTTTTCCAGTTCGTGGAGGGCTTCTTCCAGTACCATGGTACGGTCCTGTACTTTCTTTTCCAGCGAAGCGTTGAGCTGGCTGATTTCATCCAGGGCTTTGGCCTGCGCAAGGCTGTAGCGGATGGAGCGTTCGAGCATCGCCCTGTTCAGCCCGTCTTTCACCAGGTAATCCGAAGCGCCGGCCCTGAGCGCCATAGCATCCACCTCTTCGTCGTCCTGCCCGGTGAGCAGGATAAAAGGTGACGTGGATCCGTTCAGTATGGCCTGGCTAATCAGCTCGAGCCCGTTTTCCGCGCCCAGCCGGTAATCCACCAGGTAAACATCATGACTATCCTGGGATATATTCTCAAGCGCTTTGGAAAAAGAGGGTTCCCAGTCCACGACATAACGTTGCCGTCCCAGGCTTTTCATGATATCGGCGGTGATGATATAATCTTCCTCATCATCGTCGATCATCAGTATGTACAATGTATCCGGTATACGCTCAGCCATTCTGCGGCAATTCCGATATCTTGAACCAGTAGTGGCATACCGTGTTCATGATGTCTACCATATCATGAAAGCCGGCAGGTTTGGTGATGTAAGAGTTGACGCCCAGGCTGTACGTTTTTTCAATATCATCGTCCGAGCCGGATGTGGTGAGCACCACCACCGGGATATTTTTCAGGCGTTTGTCGCTTTTGATTTCTTTGAGTGCTTCGCGGCCGTCTTTTTTCGGCATGTTCAGATCAAGCAAAATCAGGTCGGGCCTGCGGTTGCTTTTCCCGTTCAGAAAGTGGATCAGTTCTTCCCCGTTTTCCACCTGGGAAATCTGGTCCTTGTACTTGCTTTCGCGCAAAGCATCGGTAATGAGCATGCGGTCTTCCGCATCATCGTCGGCAATAAGAATTTCCAATTTAATTTTAGAAATCGACATGGCAGCGTAATTTAATGTTTACGTGTTAATTGTCTTCTTTCCGGTCTCGAAGGCAATTTATGAAATTATTCAGTATGCTCGGGGGAATTGGGGATGGGCTGCTTTACTTTTAATGTTATGATGAAAACCGATCCTTTCCCGATGGCGCTTTCTGCGTAAATATTGCCTCCGTGGCGGATGGCGATCTTCCGGCAGATGGCCAGCCCGATACCCGATCCTTCGAATTTCTGCCCGTCGAGCCGCTGGAAAATATTGAAAATACGATCGTTATACTTCTCTTCGAACCCGATGCCGTTGTCCGCAACGCGAATCTCGGCCAGTTCGTTACCGTATTCGTCGACCCGTTTCCTCCAGCTGATGTCGATTTTCGGTGCTTCTCCTTCACGCCTGAATTTGATCGCATTGGATACCAGGTTCTGGAACAACTGGCGCATCTGGGTGGGTTCCGCATCTATTTCCGGGAGCGGCTGCCGGCTGATGATGGCGCCCGATTTCTCGATGCTGACTTCCATATCGATCAGCACTTCGGAAAGCACCCGGTCGAGATTCACCGGCTGGAAAGCCCGGGCGCGCGTGGTCAGCCGCGAAAAAGCCAGCAGGTCGCTGATCAGGATCTGCATGCGCATGGCCGCATTCAGCATCCGGTCCAGGTAATCTTTTCCCTGGTCGCCCATCTTTTCATACTCCATCATTTTCAGCCGGTCGCCGAACGCACGGATTTTCCGCAGCGGTTCCTGCAGATCGTGCGAGGAGATGTATGCAAAATTCTGAAGCTCCTCGTTCGAGGCTTTCAGGTTTTCGGAATAATTCTCGAGCTTTTCTTTCTGGGCGCGGATGGCATCCTGCTGCTGTTTCCGGATCGTGATATCGATGATAAAAGCGATGATGTACTGATGGTCATTTACATTAAAGGGACTGAGGCTCACCTCCACGGGAAATTCGCTGCCGTCTTTCCGCATGGCGAAAAGGTCCATGCCCATGCCCATGCTGCGGGGATGCGGCTGTTTCGAAAACCCGTCGCGGTGCTTGGTATGCCTGTCGCGCGTGCCCATCGGGATAAGCCATTCCACCGGTTTTTTGTCCAGCTCTCCTTTTTCATAACCGAACATTTTTTCTGCGGCGGGGTTGATGCGCAGAATAATTCCTTTGCTGTTGGTAACGAGCATGCCTTCGGTGGCGTAATCGAAAAGTGCGGCAAGTGTGATTTCTTCCTGCATAGTGATAACAACGTTGAAACAGGTAAAATTAGCCTTTCAACCGATGCAGATGGCGGATATGTGAAAGTATTAACCGGTTGCCGGCACCAACAGCATTTCCAGGGAGCCGTTCGCCCTCCCATAAGTTATTAACGGACACTGGACTTTGTGAGGGTCCTTCGCGTTCTTTGAAATTACACCAACCAGCACGTCATTATGACCAGAAACTTTTTTCTCCTGGCAGCAGCTTCGGTTTTGCTGTCTTTTACTTCCTGCAGCAATCCCGACGGTCCCGGGAAAGAATGCCCGGATTCGCTCGAACTGAGAACGCGGCCTTTCCCGGATTTCGGCTTCATGCCCGGCTCTGTACCTGCGGGCACGCCCGTTTTCAAACTCCGGCAGGATTACCCGGCAACCATGCCCGATACGACAAAGCTCCCGGATTTTTTCAAAATCGATTTCAAAAAAGACTGGAAGCAATACCTGCTCGAAGTGCAGAAATACTGCTTCGAAGGAAATACCGGCGCTGTTGAATTCCGCGTGGAAAATAATAGAGCGCGCAACTGGTATCATATGCCCTGGCAGCATTACGGCTCGAACGGCCGCGAAGGTATTCACGGTCTTACGCGTGAAGCCGGGATCAAGAAATACCAGCTCGCCTCCGAACAAACGTACGCAAACAGCGGGGCCTGGGCGGTCGGTTTTTACAACGAACTCGGCGGCTGGACCATCGGCCAGGTGTGGCAGGATCGTTTCAACCCGGACGTGAGCAAAATGGCCGGCGGTTTCAAAAACGGAACGGTGCTGTTCAAGCTGCTGTTCATCTCCGTACCCGCCGACAGCCTGCCCGCGCAGGTTCCCTCGCTGGTGAACCCGGTTCAGTGGGATGCTTACGTGGCTCCTGTTTTCAACAACCCGTACGATAACCGGGCGATCATGAAAGTAACGCTGCTGCAGATGGACATCATGGTGCGCGATGACCGTGCGCCGGCAGGCTGGGTGTTCGGCAATTACCAGTACAACGGAAAGATGGCCAAAAGCGATCCGTATTATAACCTGGTTCCCGTCGGTGTGATGTGGGGCAATGATCCGATGGATACATCGAATACATATACCACGACCAGCTTTCCCGCTGCGCCGTATTATAAAACGAACATCAACCCGAACCTGAAGGAGCAGATCATCAACCCGGACACGAACGAGCTTCCGCCCACGCACCTCGGCTGGAACGGCCGGCTCAACGGTCCGCTCGATTACAATTACAGTTCCTGCTACAGTTGCCACAGCACTGCGCAGTCGCCGCAGGTCGTACCGCTCAACCCGAATTTCTCTTCATCAACACCTTACAGCCCGGGTTCTGCCCAGTGGATGCAGTGGTTCCGGAATTTGAAATGCGGAGAAGCATTCAGTCCGGGCGAAGCGCTTTCCACCGATTTCAGCCTGCAGATGTCCGGCGCGCTCCAGAATTTTTACACCTGGCGCGATTACCAGGACGGGCTGTTCGCGAAAAATTACCCGTCGGCCGATTCCGGCGTGCGCATGATGAAGAACCACGAAGGAAAACAGAAAAAAGTATTCCCGATCCAGCGGGGAGAATAAAGCCTGCCAGCACAGGTCATTTGAAGTTTGTAGTAAATCCCGGCTGCGTAGTACCCAGCCGGGATTTTTTTTAGTCGTTTGTAATTTGAAAAACAATTGCGAATACCGAATGCCGAAGTGTATATGTTTAAGTATCGCACTTCATCATTCGGCATTCGGAGTTCGACATTCGGCATTAAATTCCGGTCCCTTTCCCGAAGGGATATTCACCTTACCAGTTATTCCCGCTTTTGTTTCCGGATGACCCGTGCAAATATTCCCGGAAAGATCCGTTTCAGCCAAACCGCTTTCAGTTCGCGTCCGCCGATCAGCGCTTCTTCCTTATTGGCCAGCATGGCTTCGATGATCTGTTTTGCGCATACGTCAGCCGGCATTCCTTCGGCCTGGCCCTGATCCATTTGATTGTGCGCATGTCCGTTCCCGGTGAGTGCATGCACCGAAATATTCGTCTGTATTTTCCCGGGACAGGCAATCAATACCCGTATTCCCGATTCTTCCACTTCGAGCCGCAGCGATTCGTAAAACCCGTGCAACGCGTGCTTGGAAGCCGAATAGGCCGAGCGCAGGTAAAAGCCGAATTTCCCGGCAATGCTGCTCATGGCCACGATATGCCCGCTTTTTTGTTTCAGCATGTGCGGCAGTACGCTTTTGGTGAGCAGCACCGCCGAAAAGAAATTCACTTCCATAATGCGCCGGTCGGTTTCGATGGACGTATCCTGCGCATGGGCGCGCTGGCTGATTCCGCCGTTGTTTACCAGCACATCGATGCGGCCGAAACGGGCAATGACCTGCTGCGCAAGCGCGTCCGCGTTTTCTATTTTCGAAAGATCGAGCGGGAGAATAAATGCGTCTGCGTCGGACAAGCCGCTTGCTTTTTTTACACGTTCCAGTTCGTCGCTGCGCCGGGCGGATAAAACGATCTTCGCGCCTTCTTTTGCAAAAGCATACACCAGCGCTTCGCCGATACCCGAAGAAGCTCCTGTAATCCAAACTACTTTATTCTTGAAAGCATTCATTGGTATAAAAATCCTCGTTGTATTCTTAAACTGAGTGATCGTTTGCTCTCGGATAGCCCTGCGACTTATTTTCGATTTTCGATTGCCGATTTTGGATGTGCGCACCATCTGCCGCACGTGTTAAATCAAAAATCGGCAATCGAAAATCAACAATCGAAAATAGTTCCGGGTTCCTGGTTTTGAACAAGTATGCTTAAATAGTCGGTAGTGCGTTGTCCTTCGGTTTCGGTTTGTTGATGTTGATGCGGAGAATGAAGAACGAAACCGAAAGGTTCGGGTTTTCCGAAGAACCGAAAAGCGAAAGCAGGTCGCCGGTAGCTACGCCGGTTTCCACCACGCCGCCGAATCCTACGTTCAGTCCGACCGGCACCGAAAGTCCCCAGTCGCCGTTGCCGGAAATGCCGCCGCTGAATTTGATAAAGCCGAGCAGGTTGTATTCCGCACCCAGCGCGAAGTAAGGCGATGAAATATTCATCGACTGGTTGCTTACCGGCACTACAACGTCCGCGGCAATCTCGAAACGCTCGAGTTTGATTCCCGCGCCGATGCGCAGGCGTGAAGGAAGCGTGGTTTTGTAATCCGGTCCCGGGCCGTAGTTGAACAACCCGTCATTCGCAAAAGCAAAAGAACCCTGCTCGCCGAGGTTCCAGGAATTGATGCCGTTGTTCGTCGTGTCGAGCGGGGTCATGGTCGTGTCCGTTGTGATCAGCAGGTTATTCTTCCACTTGATGGAACCCATATCCGTAAGTGCGAGGCCAAAACGGAATTTCTGTTTCAGCACAAACGAAACACCGGCATCGATGGCCATCCCGTTTCCGACGGAGTTGAAAAGCAGGTCGGTTTTTTGCGGATCGAAATTCTGGATTGCGCCGTAGTTCACGCCGAAGTTGGTACTCATCGAGGCGTGACCGGTAAGTTGTTTGTTCTCGGCCATCGCTTCGCAGTGTGCCATGCCCCAAAGCATTTTCACCCCGATGCCTGCAAAAAGCTGGTTCTCTTTTTCGCCGTCGGTACCTTCCGTTCCGAACGCGGCGATGCGCCGGCCATAGGCGATATTCAGTTCGCGGTACGCCATGAAACTGAGGTTGGTGCTGTCGAGAATTTCACCGATCGTTTTGCTGTATGTCGCCGTGTCCTGGAAAAGAGCGGCGTTCTGCCCGTTGAATAAAATATCGGCGGCATTGTGGTTGAGTCCCACATGCGCATAACCGCGGTCGCGGAGGTTGACGGCGAGGCCGCCGAATTTCGGCGTAGCTACCGAAAACGATCCCCAGGTGATATTGCTCTGCAGGTTCAGTCCGTCGGGCGTAGTGAAAATGGAAGAATAAAGTTGCTTATCGGCCGTGCTGAACGTGTCTTCCGGGTTCTGGAGCGCCTCGCGCAGCTGTTCGGCATCGAGCGCTTTGGATTGTGCGGAAACGCCGAAATTAAATGCGCCGACGGAAACGAGGTGGTTTTCTTTCCATCCCAGGTTGGCCGGGTTGATGCCGATGGCTTCCCAGTTGCGCAGGATGGCTGTGCCCGCGCCGCCTTTGCCCATCGCGGGCTGCATACCGATGTCGATTTGCGCTGTCGCGGCCAGCGCTGAAAGACCGGCTGCGAGGAGAAATAAGTTTCTTTTCATGTGCGTGATGCTTCTTACAAATGTATCAAAATAGCAGCGCGGAATGGATGCCGAATGCCGATTTTGGATTGTCGATTGCAAGATGTTACTGTTCTCGCGGAGGCAAATCACAAATCCAAAATCGCCATTCGGCATTCGCAAATCGTTACGCTGGTTTTGTGCAGACTTCTATTGTACCTTTGTCTTTGATGCGGATACTGTTTTTCATCCTGCCTTTTTTGCTTTTTGCCTGCGGGGAAAAGAAGACGGCCGTTCCGGTTCCTGCCGACCTGATCCCGCGCGATAAGATGGTGGAAGTGATGACGGACGTTCACCTGCTCGAAGCGGCCATGCAGATCAGTTCCGTTCCCGGTCCCGAGCATAAGGAATTCGCGAATTACGACATTTTCAAAAAATACGGATACACGCACGACCAGTATGAGCGCAGTATCGCCTGGTACAGCACGCGCCTGGAAGATTTCGATAAAATGTACGATGAAGTACTGGCCCGGATCAGCCGGAAAATGGCGGAAGAAATGGGTGCGAAACAGATCGATCCGTCAAAGGATAAGGATACCGCCGCAAAACCTTCCGGGAAAAAGCCGCGGGTGATGGTCATGCCGGCGCAGGAAATACCGAAAAAATAATTGGCGATTTCGGATTGGCGATTTATAAGTTCACGCAGAGATAAATCGGCAATCCAAAATCGGCAATCGGAAAAGAATCTTCTATTTGTAAAACGTACAAAACTCCGCGATACTTTTTTCCACCGGCCGGTATTCGAATGCGGGGATGACCCGTTTGATTTTACTGCCGTCGAAACGGATTTTTTCCTGCGCGGCGCGGATGGTTTCTTTGACGATGCGCGGGCGGCGGCCGGAAAGGGCGGCGAATATTTTTTCCAGGCGCCAGGCGAGTTCACCGAGGAACGGACTTAGTTTTTTTGTCGTTGGCTTGTGCCCGAATTCCCCGAGCATCCGGTCGAAAGCTGTTTTGAATCCGAGATTTTCGGCGCTGAGTACGAAACGTTCGTTTTTCACATCGCTTTCCATCAGGGCGATCATCGCGGCGGCCACATCACGCACATCCACGAAACCGGCCATGCCATCTGTGTACCAGCGAAGTCCTTTTTTTGCCGTGGCGAATACTTCGAGGCTGCTCCGGCTTTGGTCACCGGGACCGAGGACGAGGGAAGGGTTGACGATGATCACATCGAGCCCTTCTTCCGATGCGCGCCAGGCCTCGCGCTCGGCGCCGTATTTGCTGATCGCGTACCAACTGTTCTTCGGCGAATTTTTCCAGTGCGTATTTTCATCCGCCGGCGACCCGTTTTCGTTTTTGCCGAGCGTCGCGACAGAACTCACGTGACAAAGCCGGGAAATTTTTTTCTCCATCGCCGCATTCACCAGGTTCGCCGTTCCTTCGATATTGTTCTTCAGCATCTGCTCACGCTCGGCCGGGATGAACGAAACGGAAGCGGCGCAATGGTAAACGTGACGGACGCCTTCCATGGCATCTTCCAGCGAAAACAGGTCCGACAAATCGCCTTCCACCCAGTCGATCAGCGCAAGCTGCGGCGCGGATTCTGTATTGTAGAAATGAAAAACCTGTTCGAGTACCTGCCGGTTGCTGCTCTTCCGGTACAAAAGACGGACACGCTGCCCGCGCCGCGTAAGCTCGTAAGCTACGTGCATGCCGATCAAACCGGTTCCGCCTGTGATGAGTATCATGAAGAAATGTTGTTCTGTTCCGGAATTAAATTTCAAATGTAAAATGCCAAATGTAAAATGTCAAAATGCTTGCTGTAGCCCACTTTGATATTCAGCATTTGAAATTTGACATTTTACATTCGATTGAAACAAAAGTACCCATAATCATAACGTTCGGGAAAGACTTCTGTTCGGTATGCCTGGAAATATTACGCGGGATTTTTTGCGGCATTCTTTTCTCCGCGTTCCCGGAAAACCGTTTCGTAGAACCAGCGCGAAAGCCGGATGCTGCCGCGGTCGATCCACCGGTAATAAAACCAGGAGAGCGGAATAAGCAGAAGCATCCCGGCAAGAAAGGCGCCCAGCGCACTTGCCTGGTAATCGAGCTGCACGGTTTGGATAAGCCAGAGGAAAATGAAACATCCCGCGGAGCCGAGCAGTATTTCATTCAGCAGGTAAAAGCTGAACGAAATTTTCCCGAGAAAAGTAAAAATCGAAGCGGACAGTATTTTCTGCGCCCGCGCCGAACCTTCCAGCCCGGCGATGAGCAAAGCGCCGCCGAGGGAATAATAATGCTGCGGATGAATAAGCGGAAACTCCGTTTGCAGCCAGGTCCAGGCATGAGGAACAGGAGCTGCCGAAAAACCGCCGAGGTATAAACCGGAAAGAATACAGGCGATGGACGTAAAGACGGAAAATTTCCGCGCTTCACCGGAATGGAAAAAATAACAGAGCAGGATGCCGAGCATAAAACCCCAGAAATACGTTTTATAAAGCAGGATGGCCAGCAACAGGTAAATAATGCCTTTGTTCCGGAGCTTTCCCGTGAGGGCCAGCAGCGCGAACGTAAAAAGCGAACCCATGAATTCCACGTTCATGGTCCAGAGCAGCGGGTTGTATTGCATGGAGGAACCGCCGAAGAACGCATAAAAAGAACCTTCGGCAAGCGCATCGGGCAGGGAAGCGTTCATCGTCCATGCTTTGCCAAGCCAGTGCGCGCTCCCGGTGATTTCCGCCGCTTCCCGGTTGAAATACCCGCCGGCCGAAAGGATTAAAAATGAAAGGATGACCGAAGCCAGCGCCGGCAGGCAGAGCCGCACGTAACGTCGCACAGCCCCGGAAACGATACTCCCGCTGTCGCCGCGGAAGAAAGCGTAACTGAGTACGTAACCGCTCAGCGTGAAAAACAGGCAAACGGCGAAATTTCCGTTGAAGAAAACGTTGAACACGGAAACGGAAATTTTTATTTCCGTTCCCGCAAGCGTATGATAATGATCGAAGTTCCCGGTTTGCATAGCCGGGAAAAAGGCGATCGCGAAATGATAAACCGCCACGGCCAAAGCCGCCAGGCCGCGTAATCCTTCGAGGTGCAGGAGCTTTGGGGTATGTATAGTCATATGTGAAATTAGAATGCCTGTTCAGTCTCCGCAAATCAGAATCCGGCAATTTTATACATGTCCAGTTTGCCGTTTTGTACTTAGACGCCGCCACTGCGTAAGGTTGCCGGATTCAAATTTTTATCTTTGCCTCATGATGCAGAAAAATTTTATCGAAGAACTCCGCTGGAGGCGTATGCTCCAGGATAGTATGCCCGGAACCGAAGAACTGGTGAACAAAGAAATGGTTACCGGGTATATCGGCTTCGATCCGACTGCGGATTCGCTCGGCGTAGGGAACTTAGTCCAGATCATGACCCTGCTTCATTTCCAGCGCTGCGGGCACAAACCCATCGCGCTGGTCGGCGGCGCCACCGGCATGGTAGGCGATCCTTCGGGAAAATCTGCGGAGCGTAACCTGCTTTCGGAAACGGTATTGCAGCACAACCTCGATTGCCAGAAAAAGCAGCTTGAAAAATTTCTCGATTTCAACTGCGGCGAAAATTCCGCCGAGATCGTCAATAATTACGACTGGTTCAAACAGATCAGTTTCCTGGAATTTATCCGCGACATAGGCAAACACATCACGGTGAATTACATGATGTCCAAAGATTCCGTGCGCAACCGCCTCGAGCGGGAAGGCGAGGGCATGTCGTTCACCGAATTCACCTACCAGCTCGTGCAGGGTTACGATTTTTATTACCTGTGGAAAAACCGGAACGTGAAACTGCAGATGGGCGGCTCCGACCAGTGGGGCAATATCGTTACCGGTACGGAACTCATCGGGCGCAAGGACGGCGGAAAAGCCTGGGCGCTGGTTACCCCGCTCATCAAAAAAGCCGACGGCACCAAGTTCGGGAAAACCGAAGGCGGAAACATCTGGCTCGATCCGAAACGTACGTCGCCGTATCAGTTCTACCAGTTCTGGTTCAACGCCAGCGACGAAGACGTACCGAATTTCATGCGGATTTTTTCGCTCAAAAATCGCGAAGAAATCGAAGCGCTCGAAGCGGAACACGCCAAAGCTCCGCACCAGCGCCTGCTACAGAAGGAACTGGGAAAAGAGATCACCATACGCGTACATTCCGAACGCGATTTCAACCTGGCGCTTGCAGCAACGGAAATTCTTTTCGGAGGAGGAACGCTGGAAACGCTGAGCGGTTTGAGCGACACGGATTTTGCCGACGTATTCAAAGATGTAAAACAGGCGGAAGTCAGTCGCGACATACTCGCCGCAGGCATCCCGCTCCTCGATTTCCTCACCGCCAATGCCGCGCTTTTCCCGTCGAAAGGCGAAGCCCGCCGCATGGTACAGGGTAACGGCGTTTCGCTGAACAAGCAAAAAGTGACCGACGAAAAAATGCTGGTCGATACCGGCATGCTGCTCAACGATCGTTTCATCCTGGCGCAAAAAGGGAAGAAGGATTATTTTTTGGTGAAAGTGGTTTGATTTTTGCGGCTACACGTGTTCTCGACTCCGCTCGAACTGACGTGTGCCGATCTTTTAAATTACTCGGATCAAAACCGCCCCATGAAAACGAAACTCGTACTTTTCTTTTCCCTGTTCATTTTCGGCTGCACCCTGCCGCAATCCCTGCGCAAAACGGAATGGACCGTTCCCGAAGTAAAGGAATGGGTGAACAAGAACGAAAAATACTCCACCTGGAAAGGCCTGCTCCTGTACCGGGGTTCCGACACAGCGAGGCATCATTTTATTTCCCGCGTGATGGACGAATTTGTTTGGTTCGATATCAAACGTGCGGAGTTGGTTGTCCCGGAGGAAAAACCGTATTCGACGCAATCATCGGCCCCTCTCGGGTATTATTATGTAGATCCGAAGCAGGATTTTGTGCGGGTGAAGGATTATGATCATTAAAGTTGCGGAATTTGCAGCGGTAAAACAGTCCCGTAGTCATTGCGAGAGGAGTATTCAACGAACTTTAATTAGCACATCATACTAACGCAGCGAAGCAATGACTACAGTAGGTCGACCGCTGCGCTGCACAATGACTACAATAGGTTGATGGCTGCGAAGAAGGATTTACTCCTTCCCGTACTTCTTCATATACATATGATACAACTCCGTTTGCTCGCTGGTCAGTTGTAATTTCTTCCCGCGGATAAAAGCCCATTCCACGTTATTCGTCCGCATATCCAGCGCATCGCCGGTGCTGACGAAAAGCGTGGCGTCTTTACCTTCCTGCAGCGTTCCGGTTTTATCGTCGATGCCGAGAATTCTGGCTACGTTACCGGTAATTGCGGCGAGGGCTTCTTCTTTGGTCAGTCCGTATGCTGCGGTCGTGCCGGCGAGGAAAGGTATGTTGCGCGTTCCGGGCGCTTCCATGTCGCCTTCGTTCTGGATGCAGAAAAGCACGCCGGCTTTCTGGAGCAGGTACGGCGTTTTGAACGGCTGGTCCACGTCGGCATCCGCGTTGGCGGGAAGGTCGTGCGTGCGGCCGAGCATCACGGGAATATTGTTTTCCTTGAGCAAAGCCGTGCACTGCCAACTGTCGCGGCCGCCCACGATCACCATTTTTTTAATGTTCAGCCGCTTCGAAAAAATAACGGCTTCGCTGATCTCTTTCACATAATCGGCGTGGATGAAAAGCGTTTGCGTGCCGGCGAAAACTCCGCGCATCGCTTCGAAGCGTAAATTCTTTTCATCGGGACGTACGTTTTCGCAATACGCTTTTGCTTCGGTGAAAAATTTCTCCACTTCGCCGAGATTGCTGTCGTAATTTTTGTTTTTCTCGAAAGGACCGGGACCGTCATCCGAAAAATTCCGCGAAATGACTGCGGGCCAGTTCAGGTGAATGCCGTCGTCGGTTTTGTGCGCCGCGTCTTCCCAGTTCCATCCGTCGAGTTCCATGACCGAAGAACTTCCGCAGATCCGTCCGCCGCGCGGGGTGACCTGGGCCATCAGCACGCCGTTCATGCGCGCGGTGGGAATCACTTTCGAATCGGTATTGTACGCGATGATGCTGCGGATATGCGGGTTGAATGCGCCCACTTCGGCAAAATCGCGGGTGGCGCGCACCGATTCGGTTTCCACCAGGCCGAGCGTGGTATTGGATGCGATGATTCCCGGGTACACATGCTTGCCGGAAATATTGATCGTCGTGTCCCAGGCGGTGGGCTGGATGCGGACGGTGCGTGCATCGGCGACGAGTACGATCTTGCCTTCTTTTAAACCGATGACGGAATTTTCGATCACCGTGCCGTTGCCGATATGCGCTACGCCGTTCATCAGCAGGATGCTTTTCGACTGCGGCTTTGCCGGGACCGGGCGCTGCGCGGAAGCGGTGGATGCGGCCAGCAGGAACAGGAAAGTATAGTTGATTTTTTTCATGGCTTATTCCTCCATATAATCATCTTCCGAACTGTCGCAGTGCTGCAGCTTCGGCGATTTGGGTTGCGGCTTGCGCACGGGCGCTCCGCCGTTTTTCTCCGTGATCATTTTCTGCACCAGGCGTGCGCGTTCTTTCTGTAGTTGTTCGCGCATGGCCTTGTCTTCGTCGATGTCGTAATAAATCAAACCGTCGATAATCGTTTTTTCCGCTTTGGCATAAATGGACAAGGGATTGTCGCTCCAGAGGACCACGTCGGCGTCTTTGCCCACTTTGATGCTGCCCATTTTTTTATCGAGGTGCAGCATTTTGGCGGAATTCAGCGTAACGAATTTCAATGCTTCTTCTTCGCTCACTCCGCCGTACTTCACGGCTTTCGCGGCTTCCTGGTTCAGGCGGCGGGCCATTTCGGCGTCGTCGGAGTTATACGCGGTGTTCACGCCCATCTTGTGCAGGATAGCGCCGTTGTAGGGAATGGCTTCCATCACTTCCATTTTGTATGCCCACCAGTCGGAGAACGAAGAAGCGTTTGCGCCGTGCGCTTTCATTTTGTCGGCCAGCTTATAACCTTCCAGGATATGCGTGAACGTATTTATTTTGAATCCCATCGAATCGGCTACGTGCATCAGCATGTTGATCTCGCTTTGTACATACGAGTGGCAGGTGATGAAACGGCCACTCTTCAGGATTTCGGCCAGCGCTTCCAGTTCGAGGTCGCGGCGCGGCGGATTGGCCAGGCCGCCTTTCGATTTCTGGTTCATCATCCGCCAGGTTTTCACCAGGTCGTCGTATTCGCGGGCGCGGATGAAATTGTCGTAAAAAAATTGTTCAACGCCCATGCGCGTCTGCGGAAAACGCGTCGTGTTGTTATCGCCGTGATTGGAATGTTTTACGTTCTCGCCCAAAGCGAATTTGATGAAACCGTCCGCTCCCGCGATTTTCATTTCTTCCGGCGATTTTCCCCAGCGCAGTTTGATGATGCCCGATTGTCCGCCGATCGGGTTGGCCGAACCATGCAGTACCTGGCAGGCCGTTACACCCCCGGCAAGCTGCCTGTAAATATTGATGTCCTCGCTGTTGATCACATCGCCGATACGCACTTCTGCGGCGATGTGCGAATGCTCGTCGATAATTCCCGGCGTAAGATGCTTGCCCTTCCCGTCGATGATTTTCGCGAAAGCGCCTTTGGTCGGCGTGATGTTATCGTCGATGCGGACGATGAGGCCCTGCGTCATGTAAACGTCTTTTTCCTTCAGGATGCCGTCGGCTTCGTTTGTCCAGATGGTTACGTCTTTTATAAGCACGGCATCGTAACGATTCTTAAGCTGGTCGATCAGCGTAGGATCTTCTTTCGGTTTTCCATAGGCCGAGAACGGGTACGGAACGTCTTTCAGCGAAGGGATTTCTTTTTTGGAAGTATCCGGCTTTGACACTTCTTCGGTGAAACCGGTTTTGAATGTGGCGCTCCAGTCGAACCAGCTTCCGTCGGACAGTTGCCCGCGGCCGAGCATGCGTTTGGTGACTGCATCAACCGATCCGCTCATGCGCAAAGTGCCGCCCGATTCGCCGGCTGTGAGGTCTTCGTTTTTGGGTACGAAGCTCATGGTGATGGCATGGCCGATAAGGCTGACGGAAACGGATTCTTTCGTGGAATCGCCTTTCATGAGATTTCCTTTCGGCCTGTCCACATCGCCGGCGATTTTCAGCGAGGCGGAAATGTTGCCGATTTTTATATCGTAGGTGCCGCGGATATCGAATGCGTTCATGTCGCTGAACACGTATTGTTTTCCTTGCACCCAGTTTTCATAAATCACTGTTTTTTCGGCGAAGAGATTCCCGGAGGTGATGATGAAATTGGCGAGCATACCCGTGCGCAGGGCGCCCACTTTATCGCGCACGCCGAGCATTTCGGCTGGCACGGTGGTCAGCGCTTTCAGGGCGGTTTTTTCGCTCAGGCCGTACTGGATGGCTTTGCGCAGGTTTTTCCAGAATTCTTTTTTGTCTTTCAGGTCGCTGCTGGTGATGGCGAAAACGATTCCTTTCTGTTCGAGTGCGGCGGGATTGAGCGGGGCCATTTCCCAGTGTTTCATTTCGGAAAAAGAAACCAGCGAAGCATCAAAGGGATCTTCCACGTCGAAAGCCATCGGGAAATTGAGCGGGAGAATGAATTTCCCGAAGGTGTTCCTCATTTCGTCGATGCGCTGGTATTCCGTTCCGCTGCCTTTGAAAATATACTGGATGCCGGCTTCGTCGCCCACTTTATCGGCGCGGAGCACGTTGAGTTTGTTCGTGGTTTCAAAAATCTGCGGAAGCGGGCGCAACTGGTTCATCGCATCGAGCGAAATATTCCGTTCTTTTTTGTCGGTGGTGTTTTTGTACCAGTCGGCATCGAGGTACGTTTGCCGCAGCAGCGCGATAGAACCCATGAGTGACGAAGGATATCCCTGCGTGGAAGTTCCTTTATCAAACGAGTAGCAGGCAGCCACACGTTCGCTCACCAGGTCGGCCTGGTCGTTTCCTGCGCCCAGCGTTACAAAAGTCGCCGAGCCGCGGGCGATACCGTCCTTCACAAAAGTCATCGCCGAACCGAAGCCCAGTTTCCGCAATTCTTCGGCCGCTTTTTCATCCGCAGCAAAAACGCGGAAAGCATCCGTTTCGGGTTTCACGGCCTGGTTCCAGTTGTAGGCGCCGGGCTGCGGATCGTCCTGTCCCTGTTTGCGTTTCACCTCGGGCATCCCGTAGCTGGTGTATGCGTCGATCAGCCCGGGATAAACGGTTTTCCCGTTCAGGTCGTGTATCACGCTTCCTTTGGGAATTTCCACCGTTGCAGCGACGCTCACCACGCGACCGTCTTTGACCAGGAGCGTTCCTTTTTCAATAACGGTTTCCGCATCTGCGTAGATGCGTGCATTGATAAAAGCGTGGTAATTGTGATTTTTATCGGCCGCCCCGTTCACCGGGAAGCCTTCCTGCGCGGGTATTATCGCCGGGAGCGACAGGAGCCAGCAGGCTATCAGGTATTTTCTCATCAGCTTATTTTTCTGAAACAAGCAAATGTAACCGATTTTCGCAAGGCAAAAGACCTAATGTGATGGGCGGTTTTTGATAACTTTGCCGTCTAAACACAATCCGCTATGGAAATTCTCTCCGCCATCCATTCCAGCCTGCGTTACGTATTGCTGGTCGTTCTGCTGCTCGCTATCGCCCAGTCCTGGTCGGGCTGGTTCGGTAAAAAAGCATTCACACCCAATAACCGCAAAACGGTTTTGTACACCGTGATCGTTACGCACCTGCAATTAGTGATCGGCCTGATCCTGTATTTCATTCACCCGCTCGTCAATTATAAAAACATGGGCGAAGCGATGAAAGAACCCGTTACGCGTTTTTTCACCGTTGAACATTTGGCCATGATGCTTGTGGCGATTATCCTGATCACCATGGGCAGTGCGATGTCCAAGCGCGGAAAAACCGACGAAGCGAAACACAAACGTGTGGCGATATTCTTCACGATCTCCCTGCTTATCATCCTGGCGTCAATTCCCTGGCCGTTTATGGCGAAATTCAACGGACTTATCGGCTGGTTTTAGCAGATGAAAAAAGGTCTTTTTATTCTTTCCGCTTTTACCCTGGTGTTTGGCATGTTTATGTCGTGCGGAAGCCATGAGCAAAACAACCAGCCGGAAGCCATCGACGCAAAATCTGTTTTCGAATCGAACTGCGTGCTTTGTCACGGCGGAAATGGAAGGGCCATGCTGGCCGGCGCCACCGATCTCACGCTGAGCAGGCTCGACACCGCCGGTATAAAAAACGTGGTGAAAAACGGCCGCGGCAATATGGCGGAATTCGGAACGAAACTCACCGAAGCGGAACTGGAGGCGGTGGTGAAATACGTGTATGCGTTCCAAATCAAATGAACCCTTTTCCGATTGTCGATTTTGGATTGTCGATTGTCGATTTGCGATTGTTTGTTGAGTATAAATCGACAATCCAAAATCGGCAATCGGAGTACGTACTTGAAGTTTAAACAATCCATATAAATGTTTGGTGCAATACGTTTCGGGGAGAAGGCTGTCCTGGTGGGTGTGATCAACCGCGAGCAGAGCGCTGTGCAGGTGCAGGAGTACCTGGATGAACTCGCTTTCCTGGCGCATACTGCGGGCGCGGAGCCTGTAAAACGTTTCGTTCAGAAAATAGAAAAACCCGATCCGCGCACGTTCATCGGTTCCGGCAAGGTGAAAGAGATCAAAGCGTTTTGTGAAAAAGAGCCGTACGATATGGTGATTTTCGACGATGAACTTTCGCCTTCGCAGCAGCGCAATATTGAAAAAGAGATCGGGAAAAAAGTCATCGACCGCAACCTGCTCATCCTCGATATTTTTGCCGGGCGTGCACTTACCGCGTATGCCAAGGCGCAGGTGGAACTGGCACAGTACCAGTACCTGCTTCCGCGCCTCACCGGCCTGTGGACGCACCTCGAACGCCAGCGCGGCGGAACGGGTACCCGCGGCGGAGCGGGGGAAAAAGAAATTGAAACCGACCGGCGGATGATCCGTAACCGGATTTCCTCGCTGCGTGAAGAGCTCAAGGATATCGACCGGCAGATGGCCACGCAGCGGAAAAACCGCGGCGAACTGATTCGCGTGGCCCTGGTAGGTTATACCAACGTGGGAAAAAGTACGCTGATGAACCTGCTCAGCAAATCGACAGTTTTTGCGGAGAACAAATTGTTCGCCACGCTGGATACGACTGTGCGCAAGGTGGTGCTGGGCAACCTGCCTTTCCTGCTTTCCGATACGGTCGGGTTTATCCGAAAGCTGCCGCACCAGCTGATCGAATCGTTCAAGTCGACGCTGGACGAAGTACGCGAATCGGACCTGTTGCTGCACGTGGTGGATATTTCACATCCGAATTTCGAAGACCATATCCGTGTGGTAAACGAAACGCTGGCGGATATCGGTGCGTTCAACAAACCGTTCATTCTTGTCTTTAATAAAATTGACGCGTACCGTTTCGAGAAAAAAGACGAGGACGATCTCAGTCCCGCCACGCGCAAAAACCTCACGCTCGATCAGTTGAAAAGCAGCTGGATGAGCCGGCTCAATGATCCCTGCATTTTTATTTCCGCCACGAACAGGGAGAATATAGAAGAGTTGCGCAATACGGTGTATGAGCAGGTGAAAGCGCTGCATGTGAAAAGGTATCCGTATAATAAGTTTTTGTACTAAAAACTCTGCTAGTCGACGACTCAGTTGTCGACTAGCGAAGACTTATGAAACGCCGACTAACAAAGTCGCTGTTTCTTGCTACTTTAGATACAATCAATCCGCCATTCGCATGAAAAGCAAACTTATACTCAGCAGTATTTTCATCCTGCCTTTTGTTTTCCTGCGCGCGCAGGATACGTTTTCCATCTGCGCCGTGGATACGGTTACCGGCGAAACGGGCAGTGCGGGCGCTTCGTGCATCGATGCGAGCCAGATCGCCGGCGGTGTTTCCATCATCAGCGACGTGCACCCGGGCGTGGGTGTTATTCATACGCAGTCGTACTGGGATCCGGGCAACCAGCAATATGCGCAGCAACTGATGAACAGCGGGCATTCGCCGCAACAGATCATCGACTCGCTGCAGGTGCACGATGTGCAGAACAACCCGGCTATCCGGCAGTACGGAATCGTCGATCTGTATAACGGCTCGGCGCGTACGGCAGCGTTTACCGGCTCGGGCTGCTTTAATTATAAAAGTCACATTACCGGCCCCAATTACGCGATCCAGGGAAATATCCTGCTCGGCCAGCAGATCCTCGATTCGATGGAGGCGCGTTTCCTGGCCGAGCCGGGCGACCTGGCCTGCAAGCTGATGGCCGCGCTGCAGGGCGCGAAAGTTCCCGGGGCGGATACGCGCTGCATGACTTCCGGCAATTCCTCGCTGTCTTCCTTCATCTACGTTTACCAGCCGAATGCCACGCCGGTTGTTAACCTGCTCGTTCCGCAAGGCCCGGCCGGTTTCGAGCCGATCGATTCGCTGCAGACTTTATTCAACGCCGTGCACGGTTGCGCGGTGGGGATAGCCGAAAAAGACAAACCGCTGAAACTATCCGTTTATCCTAATCCTGCCGGACGTTATGTTTTGATCAACCTGCTGCATGCGAACCCGGAAGACGCGCTGGTACAAGTTTTCGATCCGCAGGGAAAAATGATCCGGGAAGAACGCATCACCAAAACCGGCCGCGTACGCATCGAGCGGAATGCGCTGCCCGGCGGTATTTATCTTGTGCGCGTGCAGGGAAAAAACGGTGAAACGGTATCGGCTAATTTTGTTTTTGCAGATTGATGCGGGATTGCTTCTTCCGGGTATTTTAACGTTCCATGTCAAACGCACAATGATCAATGTTCATTGGACGGATTGATTCATTGATCATTGTACGTTGTGAGTTTGGCATGGAGCGTTCCTGATCACGCTTTGGTGGCGGGAGTCGGGGCAGGCGCGACGTATTTTTTCTTCGAGCGTCCGCCTTCGTTGTACAGCACGCGCATGATGCGTTCATCGCGGCCGTAAAGATCGTTCAGCAGGAAAAAATTTCCTTTCGAATCGGTGAAGCAGGTGAAATAACGCACGTAAAGCCGCAGCGGTTTTTTCACATAAATGCGGCGCTGTACCTGCTGCGTCAGCTGGACATCAAACGTGTCTTTAGGAAGTTTGACACTATCCTCGCGGATCAGGAAATAGGCCAGTTCCTTATATTTCTCCAGGCGCATGCAGCCGTGACTCTGCGCGCGGTTTTCCACGCTGAAATACCGTTTCGAATTTGTATCGTGCATGTACACGCCGAATTTGTTCGCAAAGTCGAATTTGAGCACGCCCAGTGAATTGTCTTCACCGATCCGCTGCCGGAATTTATAGGGCAGGTTGCCTTTGCTGAGCCTGCTCCAGTTAACCTGCGAAGGCGGTACGATATTCCCGTTCCGGTCGAGTACCTCGAAATTTTTCTTGTGCAGGTAATTCGTGTCGCGTTTCACTGCGGGCAGAATTTCTTTCCAGGCGATGCTGTACGGCACATTCCAGTAAGGGTACATGATCATGAACGTAATCTTGCTCGTGAGCTGCGGCGTTTGTGTTTTCGGCGCACCCACCACGATCCTTGATTCCATCACCATCGTGTCTTCTTCCATCACTTTCATGTGGAAAGCCGGGATATTGACGAGTATGTGACGTTTGTCGTACTGACGCGGTTCGAGCCGCCAGCGTTCCAGGTTCACGGCAAACTGGCGGATACGATCCTCTTTGGTCATGTTCAGCGCTTTTCGCGTCAGCTTGCCGGTTTTGCCGTCGGGTTCCAGCCCGCATCGCTTCTGGAATTTTTTGATCGCTTCGGCCAGCAGCAACGAATCGTCGCCGGTTTTTGTCGTGTCGTAATCGTGCCCGGCGATGAGGCGAGGTTTCAGCGCTTTGTAAAATGCGGCGGTATCTTTTTCAATATCGGGAAGCGTATCCCAGTCGGCGTTTGCAAATTCTTTCCGGAAAAGCGCGAGCTGTTTTTTCACGAGGCGGTAATCCTTGTGTTTCGGTTCCAGGCTGTCGATCGTGGCGCGGATATTTTTGTTTTTGATGGCTTCGTTCAGCAAGGTTACAATGTTCAGCGTGCTATCGAAGCGCTGCGGATGCCATTCACGTTCTTCGCTGGTATCCGCAGCCATCCGGCCCGTGGAGACATGTACCGCGAAAGTGAAAAACGCATCCGTGAGGAGGATATCGGCCTGGGCCAGCTTGGTTACGTTGTAATTTTCTTCCGTGCTGTCGTAAGCCGTGCGGAAAAGACTGTCGAGCAATGCCGCGTGATAATCTTTCGGGATCAGTCCGTAGGCGATCGCATCCTGCACGATCCTGAAAAGCGTATCACCGGCCGGGACAAATTTTCCTTTGTCTGTCCATGCGGTTTTGTATTCGCGTCCCGTATAAAACGTTTTCAGCCAGGCGCCGGTCAGCATGGTATCGCCGGCCAGGGACGAGCTTTTGGACGTATAGAGGCTGGAAATTTTTTCTTTGATGAAATCCGCAGTGAGCCGGTTTATTTGTTCAGGATCTTCGGCTTTTACCTGCTTGTCATCTTTCTTGTCGGAACAGCCGTTGCAGCCGCTGAGCAGGACGAGAAAAAAAAGAGGGATAAGAAAACGATTCATGGTGTGCCCTGGAATCTGCCGGGAAGTTTCGTGCAATCCGTTTCCCGTAAGACATATCAAAATTATACAAAAAGCAAGCCCCTTTTGGAAACCGGGCGGGGAAGTGCAGGATTATTTTATTAACGGGTTCCGCCGGTCGGCAGTCGAGCCGTTTGTAAGGATAAGTGACAAAAAAAGTCCCCCGACTATGTCGGGAGACTTTTCCATATTCTGAAGGTAAATTACTTCACCACGTTAAACTTGCCGCGATTCATGACGTTCCTGTTCTCGTCGAAAATAGCGTAGGTGTACATGCCGCCGGCCATTTTCCAGGCAGCGAGTTTAGCCTCTTTATTTTCGATGGTGATTTCGTCCACCTGGCGGCCGGCTACGTCATATACTTCGATCGTTTTGGCTGTTGCAGCCGTTACTTCGAAAGTCATTTCGGTAGAAGCCGGGTTCGGGAAAGCATTCACCACGTTATTTACAAAAGCATGGTCATCCACGCCGTTCCACCCGGTTACGCTGATTGCATCGATGTGCATCACGCTGCCTACCTGGGGAGTGTAGGTGCTGCTTGCGCTGAAGATCACGCTGATGGTATCCGGTGTGGCGTTCTGGAACGCTACATCGTAAACCATCGTAACCGTACGCAGGCTGTATGTGGGAACGGCAGTGGTCATGTAATCAAAACCTGCGGCGATGATGTCGCGGCCTGCACCGTTCCACTTGGTCAGTTCTACCCAGCACCAGCCTGTATCGCCCGGCATCGGTGCATATTTGGCATAATAACTCAGTATTTGCGGCCGGTGAGTATATGCTCCCCCGTTATGAACAACAATAGACGGTAATACCGTTACTGTGCCGAGCGACAGGGCGCCCAGGGTGTCCGGTATACTTGCAGGATCCGGGTTTGTAAGCAGTACCACTGTTTCCAGGCGGGCAGAATAGGTTCCCTGGTAATTGTTCGGGGCAACTTCCTGGCTTACCGAAGTCGGGTTGTTGGGGTCAACGAAAGAGTTCTTGAAAATGTTGGCCGAAATATAGCCTGTGGGCTGAACCGGTTCCCCGATAGTCGATCCCCAGGTTTCCATATTGTTATTCGTAATCGGAGCCTGTCCGAATGTCGAACCGATCACGGCGGCGAATGCTGTAACGGTGAGTAGTGTTTTTTTCATAATATTTGGATTGATGAGTTCTTTTTGATTGCTGACCAAAATTAGTCAAATCCGTTTTGCGGGCAAGGTTAAACTTGGGTAAATCTTACCTGCTCAAAAAACAGGAATGGGCTTCTTTTAAATATCAGAAGCCCATTCCTGCTGATTATCGTGCGAGGTTGATCTTCCCGCGTTCAATCGTGTTTCCTGCACGGTCGCAGACGCGGAAAATGTACAGGCCGGAACTCATATTCTCCAGGCCGATGCTGTTGTGGATGCCGTTGAGTTCACTGCGCGAAGCGAGGCGGCCGTCCGAAGTATACAGTTCCAGCCATGCTGCGTTCTTCTCCGTATCCACGAAAAGCAAATCGCTGGCCGGGTTCGGGTAGAGGCGGATGCTGCCGGACATAACCGGGTCGCTGATGTTCGTTTGTGCGGGCTGCGACTGGGTCCAGGTGGCGCTGGTGATGTTGCCGAGGTTCTGGTCGTCCGTCAGTTCCACAACCGGGTAACCGAGACTGTTTGCCCAATACGTATAGGTACGGGCCGAATCTTCCTGCATGAAGAACCCGTCCTGCCAGAAGCCGAGCGCATAAATATCGATGGTATCATATTGTGTGCGCATGGTGTTCTGACGGATCACGTTATATGTGCCGAGCGGCGTGGTGCAACTGCCCCAGGCGTCCACGTCTGAGTTTTTCAGTACGCGCGTATGCACACGAACGGAATCGATCACGAAACCGATACCGGGATCGATGCCGTAATAAAATTGCGTGGTGCCGCCGGCAGTATCCGTATAGCTGGTATTGTAGGTTGTGGGGAAATCGAGGAACATTTCCGGGTTGGCATAGGCCAGTGCAATGTTGGTGCCGGTTCCGAGCGGGTCGGCGGCGCCTCCTGCAATCTGCATGTCGTTTGCACTGAGAATGGCATAATTATACGAGTCAACACCCTGGCTGCGGCGGATAATCGCCATGTTCGCGTTCGGGAAAGTCGTATCGTACGGCGTGAACTGCGGAAGTGTGAACGTGAGCGTATCCAGCAAGTGGTTGTTCAGTGCGGCAAAGTTCCAGGTCTGGCTGGCGCCTGCACTGCCGGGAAGAACGGTCGGCATAGTATCACGCGCTTCCTGGAGTACAGTGTAAAGCGGAGCGATATCGGCCTGGGTAATGGTTATTTGCGCATCGGCTGAAAGGATGCCTGCAAAAACGGTGACAGCGAGTAGTGTTTTTTTCATGTGGATTGAGTATAGGTTCAGTTGTATATATCAAAAATACACAAAAGCGGCGAGTCGCGGATTTTACGGATTTGGTCGGAAAATCAGATGTTGAAACGATTTGTGATTTTCGATTGCCGATTTGCGATTGGATTGCGGTACAAAAATCTTCGCGCCTTCGTGTCTTCGCGGTGAAGTTTGCATTCCGGTTTTTCACCGCTAAGGCGCAAAGACGCTAACGTTCACCCGGGTTAAAAATCGGCAAACCGAACAGGGCTTTAGTTTAAACAAAAATCTGCAGGTCATACAGTTTCTTGTACGTTCCGTTTTTCTGCAGCAGTTCCTGGTGCGTGCCGCGTTCGATGATTTCGCCTTTTTGCAGGACGATGATTTCATCGGCGTGCTGGATGGTGCTCAGGCGGTGTGCGATGATGACCGATGTCCTGTTCTGCATCAGTTTGTTCAGCGCATCCTGCACCAGTCTTTCGCTTTCGGTATCGAGTGCGGACGTGGCTTCGTCGAGGATGAGGATCGGCGGATTTTTAAGTACGGCGCGCGCGATGGAGATGCGCTGCCGCTGTCCGCCCGACATTTTCACGCCGCGGTCGCCGATATTGGTTTCGTAGCCTTCGGACATTTCCATGATAAAATCGTGCGCGTTGGCTACTTTGGCGGCGGCGATCACCTGTTCTTTGGTAACACCTTCCACGCCGAAAGCGATATTATTGAAAATCGTATCGTTGAACAGGATCGATTCCTGCGAAACGATGCCCATCAGGCTGCGCAGGTCGTTCATCCGCAGGTCGCGTATATCGATTCCGTCGATGGTGATCTTCCCGTCGCTCACGTCGTAGAACCGCGGAAGCATATCGGCCAGCGTGGTTTTGCCGGAGCCCGACTGCCCGACGAGCGCGATGGTTTTTCCTTTTTCGATTTTCAGGTTGATGTTCCTGATCGCCCAGCCCACATCGCCTTTGCTGTATGCGAACGAAGCGTTGGCATATTCGATTTCCCTGCTGAATGTGCCCAGTTTTTTCGGCTTTTCCGGGTCGGAGATGGTTTCTTCGGCGTGGAGAATACCGTTGATCCGTTCCATCGAGGCGAGGCCTTTCTGCACGTTATTATATGCCTGCGTAAACTGGCGAACCGGCGTGATCAGCTGCGAGAAGATGGCGATATACCCGAAAAACTGCGCCGGCGGAAGCGTTCCGTCACCGTAAAGCACCAGCCTTCCGCCGTAATAAATCACCACAGCCATGATGCACACGATCAGGAATTCGCTGAGCGGGGAGGCGAGGTCCATGCGGCGGTAGTTGCGGATGGAAATCTTCGTGTACTGCTCATTGACTTTCCGGAAACGGCCGGAACTGTTTTTTTCGCCGTTAAAACCTTTGATCACGCGCAGTCCGCCCAGCATTTCTTCCATCAGCGAAGTCAGCAGCCCGAGTTTTTGCTTGGCCAGGAGCGAGGTCTTGCGCAGCGTTTTGGAAACCAGTGCCAGCAGCCCGCCCACGATCGGCGTAGCGGCAACGACGAACAGCGTCAGTTCCGGGCTCATCCAGGTAAGCCAGACGAGCATACCGACGATGGTTACCGGTTCGCGGAAAATCATTTCGAGCGAGCTCATGATGCTCCATTCCACTTCCTGCACGTCGTTTTGCATGCGGCTCATGATATCGCCTTTACGTTCGTTGGAGTAAAAACTGAGCGGAAGCCGGAGCGCTTTGTCGTAAAGTTTGTTGCGGAAGTCGCGGACTACGCCGTTGCGGATTGCGGCCAGCGAAAACATAGCGAGGTAACGGAAAAAACTTTTGCAGAAAATGAAAATGATCGCGGCGAAGCAGATGAAAATAAGCGCTTTCATTTTTCCTGCGTTCACGTTTTCCGCGCCGAGTACCAGTTCCGCGATTTCGTAATTCACGCGGTTCAGCAACGAACTCGGTGAATTCATAGCCGGTACGCCTTTGGCAATAATCTGGTGCAGGTCGGCCGTCGATTTGAGGAACAGCAGATCGAGCAGCGGCATTACCGTGACGATGGAGAGCAGGTTGAAAACAACGGAAAAAATATTGAATACAATGTTCAGCCAGGCATAGCGCCAGTAGCCGTTCACGTAAACCAATACGCCGAAGAAACTTTTCACGGGAACAAAGATAGTATTTCAGGAGCGGGACTGTTGTTTCAATGGGCAAAAAGCAAAGAGCAAAAGGCAAAAAGCAAGGAGCAAAAGGCAAAGGGCAAAAGCAAACGACAAAAGGCAAAAAATCTTTTCAAAACATCAAAAAGCGATGACGTCACACTGAGCGCAGACGAAGTGCGTGTAACGCGGTCTCTTTTACACGCACTTCGTCTGCGCTCAGTGTGACGTCTTGTTATTTTTGCTTTTTGCCCTTTGCTTTTGCCTTTTGGTACGCATGCTTCGCCGAAGGCGTTTAAACAGACCTTTATTTCTCGTAAATTTGCGCCGATGCAAAGCACACGCCAACAAAAATTTTCCCGCCTGGTTCAGAAGGAGATCGCTGAAATTCTCATGCGCGAAGCCAAAGGACTTTTTGGCAATACGATGATCACGGTGACAGAAGTCCGCGTGAGTCCCGATCTTTCCGTCGCAAAAATATACGTCAGCCTTTTCCCGGTGAAAGACCGCGAAACGGTTTTTGACCTGCTGCTGGAACACACGAAGGAAATCCGCAAGCATCTCGGCAACCGCATCAGGCACCAGGCGCGGATCACGCCCGAACTCATTTTTTATCTCGACGATACGCTCGACGAAGCAGAACGGATTGATCAGCTGCTGAAGAAGAAATAAAGGCAAAGGGCAAAAAGCAAAAGCAAAGGGCAAAAGGCAAAGGGCAAAAGGCAAAGGGCAAAAAGCAAAAGCAAAGGGCAAAAAGCAAAAGGCAAATGTGGCAGTTCGTATTTAAAACAATAAAAAATGATAAAGTCACACTTCGTCTCCGTTCCGTGTGAAGCCTTGTTATTTTTTGCTTTTTGCCTTTTGAAACAGGCTCTTCTGCGAAGCAGTTTCCTGTTAATTGCCTTTTGCCCTTTGCTTTTTGCCTTTTAATCAACACGACTTAAATTCGTAAAACAATTTTCCCCGCATGCGATTTCCGCTTTTCATCGCGTTCCGTTATCTCTTCTCGAAGAAGTCGCACAATGCCATCAATATCATTACGGCGATTTCGATGGTTTGCGTGGCGGTAGTGAGCATGGCCCTGGTGATCATTCTCTCGGCGATGAACGGCTTGTCGGGCCTGGTGGAAACACTTTACAATTCGTTCAATCCCGATATCCGCATCGTTCCCGCGCAGGGAAAAACCTTCATCATCGATTCGGCGCAAACGGTGCAGCTGAAAAAAATCCCGGGACTTGCTTATTATACGGAAGTACTCGAAGAAAACGCGCTGCTCGAGTTCGATGACAAACAACTTATCGCTTCGGTGCGCGGCGTAAGTCCCGATTTCCTGGAAATGACTTCGTTCGATACGCTCATCCGCGAAGGCCGTTATGATGTGGAAACGCGCGGCGATCAGACTTTTTGTGTGGCCGGGCGCGGGCTGGTGGGACGGCTCGGGATTGCCGTGGAAGACGGTTTTTCACTCGCTCCTTTGCACCTGCTGGTCCCCAAACGCGGCGCGGACCTGAACATGTCGATCGAAAATCTCGACGAGGAAACGTTCGTGAGAAAAACGACTTACGTTTCGGGTGCGTATGGCATCAACGACGATTTCGATTTCAAATTCGTGATCGTACCGATTGAATTTGCGCGTGAACTTTACGGTTACGGCAAGGAAAGTTCGATGGTTGAAATCGGGCTGGATAAAGGTGCCAATACGGCCGCGGTGGCTGCCGAAATGCAGAAAATACTCGGGAGTAAATTTGTCGTGAAAGACCGGCTGCAGCAAAACGCGCTGCTGTACAAAACACTGAAATCGGAAAAGCTCTGGACTTTCATCATCCTGCTTTTTATTCTCCTGATCGCCATTTTCAACATCACCGGTTCGCTTACGATGCTCATCCTGGAAAAGAAAAAAGATATCGGCATCTTGTGGAGCATGGGTGCGGACAGGCAACTGATCAGGCGGATATTTTTCTCCGAAGGCGTACTTATTTCCATACTCGGCATGGTGTTCGGCATTCTGCTGGGCCTGCTGGTGTGCTGCCTGCAGATCGAATTCGGCTTTTACAAATTCGGTGAAGGCTTCGTGGTGGATGCTTACCCGGTTACCATCGAGGGAAGCGACATCCTGTACATCCTGCTTTCGGTGGCGGCCATCGGGCTGCTGGCTTCGTGGTACCCGGTTACTATTTTCACGCGGAAGTATTTAACCGTGAAATTTTCATAGCTGCATGGAACGGTTCTTTTTCGACGAAAATAACGTACTCCTGGTAGCCGCCCTGGAATATGCCGGTTTCCTGCTGCGTTACCTGCTGATCGCCGGCGGTGCGTACCTCGTGTTCTATATCTGGCAGCAGAAACGTTTTGCTTCCATCCGCATCCAGCCGAAATTCCCGGAAAAGAATATGATCCGCATGGAAATTCTGTATTCGCTGAGCACCTTCGCCATTTTTTCGTGCAGCGGCCTGTTTATTTTCTGGCTCGAAGGGGAAGGGCTCACGCAACTGTATTTCGATATTAAAGAATACGGTGTCACCTGGCTCGTCGTCAGTGTATCGCTGATGATGCTGATGCACGATACCTGGTTTTACTGGTCGCACCGGTTCATGCACCTGAAATCCGTTTTTCCTTATGTGCATAAAGTGCATCACCTGTCCATTAATCCCACGCCGATGGCATCGTTTTCGTTTCACCCGGTCGAAGCGGTGATTGAAGCGGCGATTTTCCCGATACTGGTCGTGAGTCTTCCGCTGCATCCACTGGCCATTGTTATATTCCTGTTCCTGATGACGGTGATGAACGTAGTCGGTCATCTCGGGTATGAAATCCTTCCGAAAGGGTTTACGAAACATTGGTTCTTCAAATGGAGCAACACGTCCACGCACCACAACATGCATCACCGCCTGGTGAAATGCAATTACGGCCTGTACTTTAATTTCTGGGACCGGGTTATGGGAACGAACCATAAACAGTACGACGAACATTTCGAAGAAGTGAAAAGCCGGTCTTGATTGCCGAATTGCGATTGACTCACAAGACCACTATCCTGTTGCATTGAAATTGCGGGAAGGCTGTGCGCAATCGCAAATCGACACTCCCCAACCGGCGATCGGAAAAGCGACTTGAAGTTTGTAATCAGATATAATATTTCGCCTGATTTAATATTTTGATAAAGTCCGCTTCCTTTTGGCTGGGAGCAGTTCGGTTACTTTTGTATCGCAGGATCCGTGTGCCCCGGGAAGAAAGAAGAATATGTTGTTGATGAAAAAACTCCAGGTATGAATGGACATGTTACTGCGGACAAAATGAAATTGCTTCTGCGAAAACAGGTAGAAGCGGAAACTGCGCTGTACCGGTCGGATAATGCGCTGATCCTGAAACATTACATAGCCGAGCAGCACAAACTGGCCGATGTGGAGGAAAGCCTCCGCTACGCCCGGCACCTGCACAATGCGCTGCTGCCCGACGAAACGCAAATGCGGCAGTTGTTCGGCGAAGCTTTCGCGTTAAACCTTCCCAAAAAAACAATCAGCGGTGATTTTTACTGGATGACGAAAGCCGGCGGCCGGTATATTATCGCGCTTGCCGACTGCACCGGTCACGGGATTCCCGGCGCGCTGATGAGCGTGCTCGGGCTGAGCCTGCTGAACCAGGTGGTGATCGAAGAACGGACGTTTGAACCTTCGCATATCCTGCGGAGAATCGATTACAAGATGCGCCTGACTTTTCAGCATGCGGAAGAAAATAACCGTCACGGTTACGACGGTATGGACATCGCACTCTGCACCATCGAACCGGGCGAACGTAAAATTACTTTCGCCGGGGCGATGCGGCCGCTTTATCTTTTCGGCAAAAACGGTTTCAACATGCTGCGTCCTTCGCGATACCCGATCGGCGGCTTGCGGCTGGAACAGGACAGGACGTATCCTTCGCAGGAACTGCATTACGAAAACGGGGATATGCTTTACCTGTTCAGCGACGGGTGGAGCGACCAGTTTGGCGGTCCTTATGACGGACAGGGGGGACGAAAACTGACGATTAAACGTCTCCGCGAAATACTTGGTATGTTTTGTCATTTGCCGCCCGCCGAGCAAAAAGAACAACTGCATGAAATGTTCATCTTCTGGAAAGGTGCATACGAACAAACGGATGACGCGATGCTGATCGGTTTGAAACTGTGAAATTGAATTTCGAATGCCGAATGAAAAAGCGATTCACTTCACACTTCGAAATTCGCAATTCAGAAAGCAACTTGAAGTTTGTAGTTATATTTGTTCATGCAAAAAGTAAAAACAGTTTTGATCTCCTGCGGCCTTATGCTTTGGATGTCGGGCTGCGGAAACGCGGAGGACAGCGGTAAAATCAAAACGGCGGACAGTGCAAAAAAACAAACTACTTCAGCAGGCGAAACAAAAGCCGGTGAAAACGAACAGGAAAAGAAAATGGAAAACAGCGACGATAATTCTGCTGCCTGGGAAGACGTGGGCGGTGTGAAGGTCCGGAAAAACAAAACCGTCCAGGGGCAACTCGAAGGTTTCAGCTATGTTCAGTTTGAAAGTTACAACAGCGGCGGCGGATCAGGCGGCTACAGCAGCGAAAGCCGGATGACTTTTTGTCCCGGCGGAAAAATGAGCATGTATTCCCAGAGCGTAACGACCATCAACGTGGAAGGTGCAGGCGGCAACAGCGCATCGGAAGAAAGCGACGAAGGAACATTCGAAATTTACGAAGACCAGAAGGGTAATTATTTCCTGAAAATAAAACTCAAAAAATCCGGCGAAGGATTTATTCACATCAAACTCGACGGCGGAAAAATGACCTTTGAAGACGGGCGTTCGTTTTCGAGGAAACAGGGAGGATGTTAAACGGATTTCCGATTGGGGATTGCCGATTTTCGATTGAATGTATCCGTTAGCGTCTTCGCGCCTTTGCGGTGAAGATTGTATTCCGGTTTTACCGCAGGGACGCAGAGTTTACGCAGAGAAAATTCGCAAATCGGCAATCCCCAATCGGAAATCCGGAAAAGTGACTTGAAGTTTGTAATTACATCAACGCTCCGATTACATCATGCCGGGTGATGATATACGTCTGGTCGGTTTTGAAATCGCGGACGAGCAGGGCAGGATTTTCGGGCGTGATCATACCGGCGAGCGCTTCCACGGGCGTGCTGATATCCACGAAAGGAAATGCAGGCTGCATGATACTTTCCACCGGTTTTGAACGCAGTTCCGGATTTTTCACCAGCAGGTTATAAAGGTGCGTTTCGTTGATCGATCCGACAATCCGTTTGTCGAGCGTAACCGGTATCTGTGAAAAATCGTTCGTACTCATCAGCTTCACGGCCTGCTCGACCGTTGCGCTTCCTTCGATGGAAATCAATTCGCCTTTCTGCGACGAAACGAGGTTGCGTGCGGTTAGTCCTTTACGGTCGAGGTATCCTTTCTCGCGCATCCAGTCGTCGTTGAACATTTTACCGAGATAGCGCGTGCCATGGTCGTGGAAAATCACGACGACCACATCGCCTTCTTTGAAATGCTGCGCCAGCTGGACCACACCGGCCATAGCGGAGCCTGCGGAATTGCCGGCGAAAATACCTTCTTCGCGGGCGATGCGGCGGGTCATCAGGGCGGCGTCTTTATCCGTTACTTTTTCAAACGCATCGATCAGGTCGAAGTTGACGTTCTGCGGAAGAAAATCTTCGCCGATGCCTTCGGTAACGTAAGGGTAAATTTCGTTCTTATCGAAAACGCCGGTCTCTTTGTATTTTTTGAAAACAGAACCGTAGGTATCGATGCCCCAGACTTTGATGTCCGGGTTTTTCTCTTTCAGGAAGCGCGCTGTTCCGCATATCGTTCCGCCGGTGCCCACGCCGACCACGAGGTGCGTGATCTTTCCGTCGGTCTGGTCCCAGATCTCCGGCCCGGTGGATTCGTAATGCGCCTGTGCGTTCGACGGGTTATCGTACTGGTTCGGTTTCCAGGAATTCGGCACTTCCCTTTCGAGGCGCGACGAAACGCTGTAATAGGAACGCGGATCTTCGGGATCGACGTTCGTGGGACAAACGATCACTTCCGCACCGAAAGCGCGCAACGCATCGAATTTTTCTTTCGACTGTTTATCGGTGGATGTAAAAATGCATTTGTATCCTTTCACCACGGCTACGATCGCCAGGCCCATGCCGGTATTGCCGGAAGTGCCTTCGATAATGGTGCCGCCGGGTTTCAGGCGCCCGTCTTTTTCCGCGTCTTCGATCATCTTGACCGCCATCCGGTCCTTGATGGAATTGCCCGGGTTCACGGTTTCGATCTTGGCCAGTACGGTGGCTTTGGTAATGCCTTTGGTGATGCTGTTGATGCGCACCAGCGGCGTATGACCGATCGTTTCGAGAATATTGTCGCAGATTTTTTTGTTCGGAGGCGTTGCCATGATTGTGTTGATTTTGCGATGCGAAATTAGTCAAAGTTCGGGTATAAAATGCCGTGGGATTAACCGTTGAAAATGGTAGACTCCGTGGCCCTCCGTGTTCCCTGTGCCTCCGTGGTGTATTTTGTCCCGGCAGAGGAATACAGAACCACATGTTTTCAAAAAATCGTAGTATTACGAAAGAAATAAACCCATGCGCCGATTTTCATTCATCCTGCTTTCGGTATTTCTCTTCGCCTGCGGACCGGAAAACGAAAAAACGAAAGCCATTCCTGCCGATTCCGCGCCGGATACAGTCGCAAACAAAAAAGATACTGTCCCCGATACTTTGGTCAAAACACCTTTGGTATTGGCCGGTGTGGAGATCAGCGTATCGAACGGCGATACCGTATTCAGGATTGAAACCCTGCAGGCTTACGATACTTTTCTCCTGGAAGAAGTCGTTTGCCCGATCGAGTACGACGGTATTCCCGACTGGGCGGGGCAGGACAGTTTTCCGCCGGGCTGGGAAAAATACAGCATCGCGAAAAAAATCGAATACATCGAATCGTATCCCGGCACGTTTAACCAGATGTGTGCCGACGACAGCGGTATAGATACCACGCCACGTTTTCCGTATCCTTCGGGAATCCGCTGGACCTTCAGCATGACCGACGATCGTTTTTTCGAACTGCGCAAAATGCGGAGACCCGTTATTGATTTTTTGCTGAAAGAGCGACGCGGAAAACGGCTCACCGACCAGGACCTGGTAATCATCGCCGACCTGAACGCGATCGAGTTCATGCCGCGGCTGATCGAAGCGGAACGCGCTTTGCGCCCGCTGATGCTGGCTGGTGCGCGAAGAAAACTGAAATCGAAAATGAACAGTGAAATGGCGGGGATGCAACAGCTCAACGAGGTGATCAATTCCTATCAACAGATCAGGGAAACACTGACGCACCTGCTTCGCCAGGAAAAATATGCTCCGCTGCTCCAATCGGCGATGGAAAAGAAGTACGAAGCGGAATTGCGCGAATCCTCGAAGCGTGATTATAAAGGACCGGTTACTTCGTATGACCAATTGAACGAAAAGGATCGCGGCTCGACGTATGTTGACCCGGTTTACAAACTCCCGGTGCACCAGTGGTTCAGCACGGAGATCCTGCTCAACCGGAAAAACCTGGAATTCATCGCAAAATGTGCGAACGATTACTGGAAAAATACGCCGGATGAAATAAAAAAGAAATCCGGTGAAAGAATGTGCATAGCTCCTGTAGAAAGATGAAAAAAATACTTCCTGTTCTGCTGATCGCCCTGTGTGGAGCGGCCTGCAGCGATGACAAACCTTCCGGCAAAAAAGAGAACGCCGATAGTTCGACCGGTGTAAAGGATACCGTTACGGATTCTTTGCCGCAGGAACTGATCGTACCCAGGGCTTTGGAAATTCCGCGGGGCATCAGTATCAATACGAAAATCAAAAACGGCGATACGGTTTATATCGTGAACGACTCGCGCGCACTGGAAGACCTGTTTTATTATGATGAAGACTGGTCGCGCTTTCCGGGTGTGGTTGATTACGATTCTGCTTTCGCCGCGCAGCCCCAGCCCGACTGGAAAAAAATTCCTGTAGATACACTGCTGAAAGAAATGTTCCGTCATGCCGAATTTTCGCAGATGTGTGAAGCGGAAGAACCCGCCCTCCCGGAAAACTTCCATTACGCAACCATCGAGCGGAATGAATTTGCGATCCGCGGTACCGGTTTTCAGAAACTGCGCAACCGCCGCCGTGAGGTGATCGATTATTATATGAAAGGGAAAAAATCAAGATATACAATCGACGACCTGTGTATCTTCATCGACCTGAACGCCGTGGAAATGCTGCCTTACCTGCTGGATGCCGAGCGGAAACTGCGTACGCTGGCGCTGGCTGCCGCCGATAAACGGTTGTATCATAAAGAGGGCATCGGCGAGAAGGAAAAAAACTACATGACATATTCGGTGGGTAAAGCGTACAATTATGTACTCGCCACCATCTGCGCCATACTCCGCCAGGAAAAATATGAAGCGCTGCTGCAATCGGATATGGAAGCGGAACTGAAAAAGCAGATCGAAACTTTCGCCAAAGAAAACCAGCCGACCAAAGAAAGCAAAGCCGCCGAAGCCGACGGTTATGTTTACACGTATACCGATCCGGTTTATAATTTGATTACCGGCGTGCATGTAAAAACAGATGCTCCTGTTACCAAAACGAACGTGGAACGCATCGCATCCTGGGCCGATGATTATATCCGGAATAAACTGCCCGAAGCCGCGAAAACGGCGGGAGAGCGAATGACGAACAGGCCGGTGGGGAGGTGACCGTTTTTATTATGTGGTTGAAATTTTTTTACGCAACAGGATAAAAAAGCGGCTGTCTTGATTAAAAGACAGCCGCTTTTTCAATGTATAAAACAGAGGTATCTATCTCACTACTACATTACATTTTCACAATCTGCTTCACAACAGCCGAACCGGAGTCTACTACTTTTACCAGGTAAATACCCGCATCCAATCCGGACAAGTCGATCTGGGCCTGGGTGTTTCCCCGGGTAATAACGCGACGTTCAATAAGCTGGCCGGTTGTTGTATATAACTCCACGGTGACGGCTTGCTCGATCTCCTGATGCAGTTGCACGGTAATCAGGTCTGATGCCGGCACAGGATAGATGTTTACGTTTGAGGAAGCGCCGGCCATAGCGATAATATCATTTGTTCCCTGTTCATGCTGGCGAAAACCCATGTCCGCAAAAACAGAACTGCGTAAAATAAATGTATTACCAAAACCGGAAGGGGTGGCAAAAATAGGTCCTGAAGGTGCGTTGCTCAATGCATAATCCATTTCTTTCACGTAACCTCCTGTTGTATATGCGTAACCGGCGAAATTGACGATACGCGAGGAAAGGTGTTGTGAGCCGGAGATGAGGGACTCGCTCACATTGCAATCCAGCAAGTTTCCTGTTGTCGCATCTGCGCTGGCGACATACAGGCGACGTTCGCCGGCAGCTGAACTCACGTAGGCGTTGTTGGTTGCAAAATTAAGATTGCCGTTAAAAAACTGGCCGCACAATACGAGCTGACCATTGTACTGGCTGATTCCTGTTGCGATGGCATTTCCGCTGCCGGCGAAAATATTATTCAGCCAGTTGCCAACGGTTCCGTCGGTGCTTATGATATATGTTGAATATAAACCCGACGTTCCGGGCAATCCTCCAAAACTATAAGCCGATGCCAGGTTCCCGGTATAAAAACCGGTAGCGATCACATTGGTGGTTTCAGTGGAAACAATGGCTGTGCCTCCGGCCAGTTCTCCCGCCGCTGCACCGCAAGCATAGAAGGAAGCCGGGATAACATTCCCGGTATTCGCATTAAACGCTGCGATAAAACCATCCTGGAATGCGCCTGCATTAGTAATGGTCGTGTTGCCTGATCCGTTATCAAAAGAAAGACTTTGCTGGAAGTCCCCTGTAATATAAACCCGTGTCTGTGATTGGTTATATACAAGATCATATCCGCGTGCATTCGTTCCGGCTATAGGCATCGTCGATGTTTTGGCAAACCCAGGCGAGTAAACTCCTGAAGCGCGATTGACGCGGTCAAAAATTACTTCGCGCGCTGCGGTGCTGGAATTATTCTGACTTCCTGTAAGATAAATCGCGTTTGAAATGGTAAGCGGCCAGCCGCTAAAAACCTTTCTCAGGGCCATGGAGAATATTTCCGTATTTGTTACAATTGGTGATACGGGTGCCAGGTAGCTGTCAAGGTACGCTCCGGAACTTTTGCTAAACCGGGCAATGTAATATGTATTTACAGTGAAGGATGCTCCTGCCGTCGGCGCAGGTCCGCAAGGCACTGCAGCAGTAGCCTGGAAATTTACAACTCCGCTTCCCGGTCCGGCGATATACACATCACCGAAAAGATCGTCGACAACCAGCGTAGAACCGTCTGTCCAACCCAGTCCATTTTCATAATTAACCCAGAGCAGTTCACCGCAAGCGCTGTATTTGGCAATGTATGCTGACTTTGGGGTAAATCCGGAACCGTTTATCGTTACATTACATAACGGATGAGGAAATGTTGTACTGATATCAAACTGCCCGGCAACATATATGTTGCCTTCGCTATCGTAAGCGATATCATTGCCGTTGTCTTCTTTATTGGAATTCATGGTTGATACATTCCAGTTCATCACCCCAACGGCAGATGGCGCTTCGAACTTCGCAACAAGTGCGTTTCCGGGTGAACCGTTATGCGCCTGCGCGTATCCGCCTGTTGTGTTAGGTAATGAAATGGAGGTGGAAAGAGAGCTGCCTGCAAACCACGGGTTGCCTGAAAGATCGACATCAACGGAAAAAAGTTCATCCGATGCTGTTCCGCCGTAGAGTGTCGCCCATTGACGAACTCCACTTAAATTGAAACGGACAATAAACCCGTTTTTGGAACCGGCCTGCGCAGCCTGGTTGTATGCTCCTGCTAAATTTTGTGTAGGAAATCCTGTTCCTGTAGTTGTTGTTCCCCCGCAAACATAAATTCCGGAACATTTATCAGTAGCTACGCTGATTGCGCCTTCTGCACCTGATCCTCCATAATATGTTGTCCAGACCTGGACCCCGATATTGCTAAAGCAGGAAATGAATGCGTCCGTACTTCCATTCGGAGTGGGATCATTATATGCTCCGGCCCAGTTCAGAAAAGGAAAACCTGCGGAAGGAGAATTCGTATTTCCTACGACATATATACTTCCCGCTCTGTCCGAAGCCAATTCCTCTGCGGTATCGTCGCCGGTACCGCCGAAATAGGTTGCCCATGCAAGCGCTTTGTTTGCTGAATTAAAACGCGCAATATACCCGTCACCATAACCGCTTCCTGTACCGCCGTTAAACGTTGCATCGTTGTATGCGCCCGATAAAGAAACAACCGGCATACCCGAACCGCGTGTATTCCCGGCAACGAAGATATTCCCGTTTTCAGCCGCATGAATATCATTACCGAATGACGCGGCAGTTGCGCTTCCAAGATAAGTGGCCCAGAAAATAACCCCGGCAGGGTTGAAACCTGCAATGAAAATGCTTCCCGTGCTGCCCGGGTATCCTGACGCATATCCTCCTGCGGGAGCGAGTGGGGCCATTGGCAGCGTTGTAGCAAGTGTATATCCGACTATATATACGTTACCGGAATGATCTGTCGTAACAGCATGGCCGTAATCGTTTCCACCGATCGCTTCACCGTAAACCGTTGCCCAGGTGCGCGCACCGCTGCTGTTGAATCGCAGGAGTATGGCATCGGCGCCGCTGGCGCTGCCGGTTTGAAAGTAGGCGCCTCCGCCGGGATTCATTACCGGAAATGAGCTTGCGCTGTGGTATTGTGTGCCGGTGACGTAAATATTGCCGGCATCATCCACGTTGATCCCATTGCCACGATCGTCACAATTCCCGCCGTAAAAAGTCGCCCATAAACGTATACCGTCATTATCGAAGCCCAGGATGAAAATATCTTCCGAACACCCGACCGCATTCAAGGTACCATCAAAATAAGCGCCACCACCCGGGTTGTAGGTAGGGAACCCGCCAGATAAAGTATAACCGGTTACATACGCGTTCCCGGTGTAGGAAGTAGCGATAGCCTGGGCCCTGTCCATACCCGTAGAACCGTAAGCCGTAGCCCACAAGATCTGCAACGGGTCGATAACCAGTTTTTCGGATTTATCATATGTTCCTATTTGGAAACGAACCTTACTGCTGTTTTTTTCTTCGGTGTTTTCGAGGACGAAAGCAGCGGCTATTTCTTTTTTGCTGTTTGCCATGTATGCATACGGAGCGGTTTCTTCAAGTTGTCCGTTGGTGGAAGTGACAAGCAGGGTTCCATTATTTAAATGGGTGTCGGCCCATTTGTAGTTCATTACGATTTTCGATGCATCGCCTCCCGGGTGAATGACGAAATCATATTTTAATCCTTCTTCTTTCACCTCCAGTACCCAGTCGATATCCGGATAAACATCCGCGATAGTTATCTTCTGAAATGTTTTTACATCGAGGATGCCATCCGGACAATGTCCCAGGTAATAGTTCGATGTCCCGGGAAGCTGTTTTTCCTCCCGTACTTTCGATCGTTTGATTTTTGAATGCTCCAGGCTGAGATCAACCCGGCTCCAGTTTACGTCGTACACAATATCTCCCTGTTCATCTTCGCGCTGGTTGACGGCTTTCTTAAAAACATAGGTGATGCCTGTCTCTGTTATCCAAACGTCGCCCTGTGCAGTCGTGATATTATATAATACAAATGGAACCGGCTGGTGGTTATTATCCGCAAACTGGCCTTTGTTCTCCGTGAATCCGGGCTGAACGTTATCCCTGTATTTGCTTCCGGCCAGGTCCCGGTTGGTTTGCGCAAAGCCGTAAAGCTGGAAGAGCAGGCCTGCGATAAAAAAAGAGATTAGTCTCTTGTTCATGGTTTTTCAGGATTATGTTTTACTCCTGCAAAACAACAACATGAGCGATCCCTTTCCCCGGCTAATTCAGGCAAGGCGGAAATGAATTCATTTCCGGCGGGATTGAATTTACGGATGGTATGCCTGGCGGCGGCTATCCCATCGCTTCCAGGAACTCGTCTTTTTTCCTGCGTGAAATCTCGACTATGGAATTATCCTGCATTTCCACGAAGTACCCGTCGCGGCGCAGGAATTTTTTTACCATCGACAAATTCAGCAGGTGCGAATTGTGCGCGCGGAAGAACCCGCGTTTTTTCAGCAGCCGCTCGAAGTGGCCGATGTTGCGCGAGGCCACGATCTTCCGGCCGTCGGCAAGGTGCAGTTCCGAGTAACTTCCCGAAGCTTCCACCCGGATGATTTCAGCTGTTGAAACAAAATAAAAACCGTCGGTGGTGGAAATGGTAAGCCGTTCTGCCTGGCCGAACGCCGCGGGCGCTGTTTGTTTTTCACGGACGCGTTCCACTGCGGCGCGCAGATCATCGATGCTCACCGGTTTGAGCAAATAATCGAACGCGTTTTCGCGTAATGCCCGGATCGCATAATGATTATACGCGGTAACGAAAATGACCACAGGCGCTTCTTCTCCGAGTTCGTTCAGCACGTCGAAGCCGGTTTCCGGCGGCATTTCGATATCGAGAAAAAGTACATCGGGCTGCAGTTCGCGGACCAGGCGAACCGTATCGATTACGTTCGTTGCAGTTCCGGCTATTTCCACATCGGTGCAGAATTCGGAAAGCAATTGCTGCATACCTTCCACGGCCGACTTTTCATCGTCGGCAATAACGGATCGGATTTTCATGTCGGCTGGTTTATGTTGTTTGTTTCTTTTTTGGCCTGGCGGATGGCGACACGGAAACTGACGCGCGTTCCGCAAGGCTGTCCACCGGGACTGACAATATCTTCGACCAGGAATTCGGCGGGAATGTCGGCCTGTTCAGCGTCGTGGCGGATTCGTTTTTCCGTAAGCTCGCTCCCGGATGAACGATGGCCGCCGGTTTCCTGCTTCCGGGAAGCTGCGCGTCCTTTTCCGTCATCTTCGATCACGCATAAAATTCCGTTCTCTTTTTTCGAAAGCAGCACGAGTACAGTTCCGCCTTCTTCTTTCGGGGCGATGCCGTGCCGGATCGCATTTTCAACGAAGGGCTGGAGCAGGAGCGCGGGAATAAGCAGTTCGGAAGTACTGAAACCTTCCGTTTTGATTTCATAACGCAGCTTGTCCGGGAAACGCAACTGCTCGAGCTGCAGGTAGAGCCGCAACGCTTCGAGTTCACGTTCAACGGTAATGTGAACCGACTGCGAATTATCCAGCACTTCGCGCATGAGCTGCGCAAACATCGAAAGATAACGGGTGGCGGATACGCGGTCGTTTTTGAGAATGAAAGTCTGGATGGAATTGAGCGCATTGAAAATAAAGTGCGGGTTCATTTGCGCGGCGAGCGCCTGGCGGCGGTATTCCGACAATAACCGCTGCATGGTGTCGCGATACCGGATCATCCGTATCCGCCTGCGGTAAAACAAGGCGGCGAAAAAGAGAACCAGGCTTCCTGTCAGCGTTATAAACCACCAGGTTTTCCAATAAGGCGGGCGGATGCGGAAATGAAACACTGCCGGCTTTTCGCTCCATGCGCCGTCTTCGTTTTGCGCTTGCACTTCGAATGTATAATCGCCGGGTTCGAGCGACGCCAGTTGCACGGATGGACTACGAACAACCTGCCAGGAATCATTCCGGTCATTGAGCCTGTAACGAAAAACGACATCGCCGCTCATACGGTATGAAAGCCCGGTAAACAAAATGTTCAGGTTGTTATCGTGATATGGAAACTCCGGTTTACGCCCGGGAAGGTAAATGGAATCGCGCGTGTGTATCCTGGTAATATAAATACGGGGCGGGATAATGTTTTGCGGAGAGAGCGTTGGATTGAAACGCGTGAGTCCTTCGCTGCTGCCCAGCCAGAGCACACCGTCGCGCGCGATCAGTTTATGAATATCGTTGGTCGGCAGGCCGTGCGCCGTGGAAAAATTACGGATCACGGAACCTGTTTCCCGGAACTGAATGCCGCTGAGTCCGCGGTTGGTACCGGCCCACAGCCACCCGTCGCTGGCAGCAGCGAGGCAATTGACCGTATTGCCCGACAGTCCTTCGTTTTCCCCGATGCGCACGATTTTATCGTCACGCACCACGATCAGCCCGCAGCCGAGTCCGCCCAGCGCGAGCCCGCCACCAGGCAGCGGCAGTATTTCGCTGATACGCGCATCCGGCAGCGAGGCGTAAAAAGGCGGACGTTCCAGCACGCCGTTCCTGAAAATAAAAATGCCGCGAAGCGAAGCGACCCAGCAGCGGTTCTCATCGTCGAACACGATATAATGAAACCGCTCGTGGATCGTCCATGTTTTCGACGCGTTCTTTTCGTAGCGGGCGATGTAACCGTTTCCGCACGACCAGGTATTTCCTTCCCGGTCCGAAGCCAGGCAAAGCGCCAGCTTCAGCGATGAATCGGTACACGCCTTCCCCGTCTCATCAAAAGCGAACAACTGCTGGCGATCCGAGATCCATGTCCACCCGAGCCGCGTATCGTGTAACAAGGACATCGGCATCCTGAACAGGTTGCGGTCGCCTGCAAATTTTAAAACGGTCATGCCGGTATCGTTCGCCAATCCGATCATGCCGTTCCCGAATCCCGCGAGTATGCCGTCGCCGTGCATGGCCATGACCCGGACTTCACGATCATACGTGGCTTTGGCCGGTACAAAATTGCGCATGGCGAGCGACGGAATATAAAACAAACCGTGCCCGAGCGTCCCCAGCCAGAAACCGCCTTCGTGATCATGCAGGATGGCGGTGATCGTTTCCTCCCTGAAAAAAAGATCGCAGGTTCCCGAGTCGGCGCCGGGTGCGAAACGTTTTACTCCTTTGCCGGGAGCGCTCAGCCAGAGACAGGAATCGCGGTCTTCGTACATGCGCACGATTTCCTCGTCACTTTTTCGCGAGGTGAATTTTCCGCCCCGGTTGCTGAACAGCGTTTTTTCCATCGCGAAAATATATTCCCCGTTCTTCCGGCGGAAACCGTAAATATTTTCCTGCGCCTGGTAGTGATTCATCGGCAGCCGGGTGCTTTGCCCGTTTATGCGGACCAGCAATTCGTGCGTATCCTGGTGTGCGCCGTTCCGGTGCTGCCCGAGATGTACCTGTCCGCCGGATACGACAGCCTGGTACTGGATGTTCTGTCCTGCGCCGGGAGGAGGAAACAGGTTTGAAAAAACGCCGCTGCCGCTCACCGCGCAAATGCCGTGCTTGAGATAGCCGAGCACGATGCTGTCGTTTTTTTCTACGGAGAACGAACGAAGAATATGCGGGGAGACCAGTTGTTTCTGCAGCAGGTCATTGTAGCGATAGGGAACGATACTGTCGTTGCGTATCCAGCAAAGACGCCCGTTGAAAGTGAGGCACCAGAGGCGGCCCTGCGCATCTTCGTGAAGATTGAAAACCGTATTGTCCGTAAGCCCGTTCTCCGTTCCGAAATTCCGGAAGGTCCTGCCGTCGAACCGGCTTACACCGCGGTCGGTAGCGATCCAGATATAGCCGTAATGATCCTGGATCACGTCGTAGATTTCGGGACTGGGCAAACCTTCCGTGACCGTGTATCGTTTGAAAACAGGTTGCGGGAAATCCACTTCCTGTGCAAAAGACAGGAGAGCGGGAATGCAAAAAAACAGGGTGAGTAATTTTTTCACGGGCAGATCAAAATTAAGATTCCACCCAGAATAAAAAAGCCCTTCGTTACGGGTATGGTGCAAACCGGTTATAAACCCAGCACCACTTCTTCGGGATCTTTCCCGCCGAAAAGCAGGCGTGCCGGGTTCTCCAGCATTTTTTTCACGGCCACGAGGAAACTTACGCTTTCCCTTCCGTCGATGATACGGTGATCGTAACTCAGGGCTACGTACATCATCGGGCGGATGACGACCTGCCCGTTTACGGCAACAGGACGATCGACCACGTTGTGCATGCCGAGGATCGCGCTCTGCGGCGGGTTGATGATCGGCGTGCTCATCAGCGAACCGAATACGCCGCCGTTGGTGATTGTAAATGTTCCGCCTGTCATTTCATCGAGACTGATTTTATTGTCGCGGGCGCGTGTGGCCAAACGTTTGATTTCCGTTTCTATTTCGGCGAGGCTCATCGTTTCCGCGTTGCGGATCACGGGAACCATCAGTCCTTTCGGGGCGCTCACGGCGATGCCCACGTCGCAGTAATCATGGTAAACGATTTCTTCACCGTCGATCATCGCATTCACCGCAGGGAACTGGTGCAGCGCTTCGCAAACGGCTTTGGTGAAGAAAGACATGAAACCGACGTTCACGCCGTATTTTTCCTTGAACGCTTCTTTGTACTTCGCGCGCAGGTTCATGATGCCGCTCATGTCCACTTCGTTGAAGGTGGTGAGCATCGCCGTTTCCTGTTTTACGGAAACAAGACGCTGCGCGAGTTTTTTGCGGAGCGAACTCATCTTTTCGCGCTTCTGTTCGCGTGAACCGCCCCAGCTTTGTGCGGAAGTCGCATCAAAGCCGCTGGCGAGGGCATGCAGCACGTCACTTTTCGTGATGCGGCCGTCTTTGCCCGAACCGTTGATTTTACGGGCTGCCAGGCCGCTTTCGTCCATCAGCTTTTTGGCTGCGACGGAAGGATGACCGGTGGCGTACGTTTCTTTTTTGCTTTCGGCGACTGTTGCCGTCTCTTTCTTTTTTTCGGGCGCGGCTTTTTTCTCGGCAACCGGTTCGGTCTTTTTCTCTGCTTTCGGTTTGCTTTCGCCTTTTACGCTGGTGTCGATCTTGCAGATCACTTCGCCGACTTTCACGGTTGTGCCGTCGGGCGCCAGGATTTTGATGGCGCCGCTGTCTTCGGCGTTGATGGTCAGTGTGGCTTTGTCCGATTCGATCTCGGCAAGTTCTTCGTCTTTCTCTACGTAATCGCCGTCTTTTTTCAGCCAGCGGGCAATGGTGACTTCGGTGATCGACTCGCCGGGACTGGGAACTTTAAGTTCGAGAATGGCCATGTGTGTTCGTTTATTTGTTGTACAAATTAATGTTCAATGATCAGCTCCCAACGCACAATGAACACCGGATGAATACTTGATCATTGTGCATTGAGCGTTTGGCATTGAACATTCGGTATTTACTTCACTTTTTCCGCCAGGTTTTGTTTCAATCCTGCGAAAGCCGATTTGATAATTGCATCCTGTTCTTTGCCGTGCAGTTTGGAGAAACCGGTTGCCGGGCTGGCCGCTTCGTCGCGACCTATATATTCCAGGCGTACTTCGCGGAACGCGCGGAGCAGGAACGTCCATGCGCCCATGTTGGCGGGCTCTTCCTGCACCCAGCAGTATTCCGTTGCGTTTTTGTATTTCTTCAGCACGGCTTTTATTTGCTCCAGCGGAAGCGGGTAAACCTGCTCCAGCCGCACGATCGCCGCTTCTTCCGTTTTGTTTTTATCGCGTTCTTCCGCCAGGTCGTAATAAATTTTCCCGGTGCAGAAAAGTACGCGTTTCACTTTATCCGCTTTGGCCGCGGCATCGTCGATCAGCTCCCGGAAACCGCCGCTCGTAAAATCTTTTTTCGAAGACACGCAGCTCGGGTAACGCAGTAATTTTTTCGGCGTAAAACAGATCAGCGGTTTACGGAAATCGCGTTTCAACTGGCGGCGCAAAGCATGGAACTGGTTCGCCGGCGTGGTCGTATTCACGATCTGCATATTATTTTCGGCGCAAAGCTGCAGGAAACGTTCCATGCGTGCGCTGGAATGCTCGGGGCCTTGTCCTTCGTACCCGTGCGGAAGCAGCATGACTAAGCCGTTCATGCGCCGCCACTTGTATTCGGCGCTGCTCAGGAACTGGTCGATGATGATCTGCGCGCCATTGAAAAAGTCACCAAACTGGGCTTCCCAGATCGTCAGCGCCTTCGGTGAAGCCATGGCATACCCGTATTCGAAACCGAGCACACCGTATTCCGACAAATGCGAATTGTAAATTTCCAGTTTCGCCTGCGTTTCGCTGAAATGATTGAGCGGGATAAATTCTTCTTCCGAATCTTCCACTTTGATCACGGCGTGGCGGTGCGAAAAGGTGCCGCGCTCCACATCCTGCCCGCTGAAACGGACCGGGTGTCCTTCCTGCATCAGCGTGGCGTATGCCAGCAACTCGCCCATGGCCCAGTCGTAAGCGTCTTTCTCGATCATCTCGCGGCGGTCGCCGAAAGTCTTCTCGATCTTGCTGAAAAACTTTTTATCCTTCGGAAGTTCCGTCGTTTTTCGCGCGATGCCGAGGAATATTTTTTCATCGACTTTCGTTTCCACGAGTTGGTTCATGTCGCCCGATTGGCCCATCTTCAGGCCTTTCCAGGGACCTTCGAGATACGAGGTGATTTTCGCTTTTTCCGTTTTCCGCGCCTCGTCGAGCATACCCTGCAGCGAATCTTTGAACTGTTTTTCTATTTCTTTGGCTGTATCCGCATCGACTGCGCCCTGTGCGATCAGTTTGTCCACGTAGATCTGGCGCGGGTTGGGGTGCGTGGCGATTTGTTTGTACAGCAGCGGCTGGGTAAAACGCGGTTCGTCGCCTTCGTTGTGCCCGTATTTCCGGTAGCCGAGAATGTCGATGAACACGTCGCGGTGAAACTTCTGCCTGAATTCCATAGCCAGTTTGCAAACCAGCGTAATCGCTTCCACGTCGTCGCCGTTCACGTGGAAAACGGGCGAGAGCACCACTTTCGCCACGTCGGTGCAATACGTACTCGAACGGGCGTCGAGGTAATTGGTCGTAAAACCGACCTGGTTATTTGTAACGAAGTGAATCGTTCCGCCCGTTTTATAACCATCGAGCTGGCTCATCTGCAGCACTTCGTACACGATGCCCTGTCCCGCTATCGCGGCGTCGCCGTGCACGAGGATGGGGCAGGCTTTGCTGTAATCGCCTTTGTAACGTGTATCGATTTTGGCGCGGATATTTCCTTCCACGATCGGGTTCACCGCTTCGAGGTGCGAAGGATTCGGCATCAGGCTGATATGTACTTTTTTCCCGCTGTTGCTGATCACATCGTTACTGTAACCCATGTGGTATTTCACATCGCCGTCATATTCCGCATCTTCCGAAACGGCGCCTTCGAATTCGGTGAAAATATCCTTGTACGTTTTGTGCAGGATATTCGCCAGCACGTTCAGCCTTCCGCGATGCGCCATACCGATCACGTAATCTTCGATGCCGAGTTCGGTTCCGTGTTCCATCAGCGCATCCAGCGCAGGAATCAGGGTTTCGCAACCTTCCAGTGAAAATCGCTTTTGCCCGACGAATTTCGTGTGCAGGAAATTCTCGAACGAAACGGCCTGCGTCAGTTTGCTCAGGATAGTCACCTTTTCGAAAGCGGAAAAAGCAGGTGTGTTCCGGTTGCTTTCCATTTTCTGCTGCAGCCACTGGATCGTTTCCGGGTCGCGGATGTACATATACTCCGCGCCGATGCTCTGGCAATACGTTTGCTCAAGATGCGCGATGATGTCGCGGAGTTTCGCCGCACCGATCCCGATCTGCGAACCGGCCTGGAAAACCGTATCGAGATCTGTTTTATCCAGCCCGAAATTTTCCGGTTCGAGCGTGGGCAGGTATTTGCGGCGTTCGCGAACCGGGTTGGTTTGTGTGAACAGGTGACCGCGGACGCGATACCCGTTGATCAGGTTGATGACGTTGAATTCCTTACGGACCTGTTCCGGGATTTCTCCCGAAGCCTCGTAATTTTTCCGTGCGAATTCGAAACCGCCGAAAAACTGCTGCCAGCCGGTATCAACCGAAGCCGGATCGGCGAGAAATTGCTGGTACAGGGATTCGATCGCCACGATATCGCCATTGCCCAGGTACGAGAATTTATCCATTGTCGTTGGTGGTGCTGAAAAACGTGCAAAGTTACGGGTTTTTAGCCCGGGAACGGGCTGGTGCATGCAGCCGTTATGAAAGAGAACAGATGAGTAGGGGAAAAGGTTTGTGGTCCGGGGGTGAGTCAGGACCTGTAATATTTCCGGATAATCACTTTATGCAGTTCCCGCAGGATCAACAGTTCCGTGGCGAGTTCCGGGAAATTTTTTTCCGGGTAAAGCTGCCCGGCTTTATTTACCTGCGCTTCGCTGATATCCACCCGGTAAAGCAACTGGGCAAACTGTTCGAATTTCTGATCGATCAGGCGGGTAATTGCGGGGAGCAATTTTTGGAAAAGTTCGGGATATGTTGTCGTATTATTCAGCGTATTGTCCCAGTCAAGGCCTGTGCTTAAAAAATCTTTTTCCAGTTGCGCGGTTACCGGGACAAGCATCTCCTGCCATTCCGAATATTTTTCGAGTTCGTTTTGCTGCGGCAGTTGGATATCGCTCATCGGTATATGGAAAGCAGGCCGCAATTTACCTATAACCGTTATATGAATCTCCATGAATAAAAACAGCCCCCGTGCTTTCCCGGGGGCTGTCGTTTTCCGGCCATCACGGTGCGAAGGAGGACCTGGCTGGAATCATCAGGAGCAAACCAACTGTTTATGTCTTGATCATTTTACGGATGATCACTTCGTTTTCTTTACGGATAACGACGAAATAGACTCCGGGTTTCAAATCAGCAATGTTCAATTCGGGAGCCAGCGGAAATTTCCCGGCGACTTTGCCCGTGCAATCGTAAAGCAGAATTTCTCCTTCCCCGGCGTTTATGCCCTGCAGGCAGATTTTTTCGCCCGCAGGATTGGGGTAAATGTGCAGCAGGCTCGCTGAACTTTCTTCGCCGGCGGACGTCATTACGGAAACGTTGACCGGGAGCGTGATGGTATCGGAAAGCGTACCGTTTTCCGCGATCAGTTGCACGTAATAGGTTCCCGCCGCATTGAAAACATGCGAAGGATTAATTGCTGCGGAACTGTCGCCGGCGCCGCTGGCCGGGTCGCCGAAATTCCAGCGATAACCGGTGCTGTTTGTACTCAGATTCTGAAAAAGAACGGTATCACCCACGAGCGGGCCTACAGGCAGGTACGCAAAGAGCGCGTTCGGCTGGAAATATTGCTGCACATCGTAATACTCGATGCTTTGCGTGATGTAGATCATCCCGGTTTTTATCTGCCTGACTGTCAGAACCGGGTAATTCCAGCCGGGACTCATCCACCGGAATTCACGGAAGTACAAAGTATCCGTAGGCACACCAAACGTGTCGATGCTGATCGTGTCAATCTGCATGAGACTGGAAACCATTTTCAGGCAATTGCTGAAACTGCCGTAAGGCGTGATCACGGTTCCCCATCCTTCGTTTTCATTTACACGTTTGATGGATGTTTCCCGGTAATAAAACCCGGGAATCGAACTGGTGTAGGAAGCCAGCGAAGAGTCCAGGTCACCGTAATTCATCGGGAAACGGTAAAGTACATCGGATGTGGTGTATACGTTTTTGACATTGATCGATGTATTGTTGACGCCGACAGCAAACGAAGAAGCTTTTTGTTCCAGCAGGGAATTATTCTTCAGAAAATAATCGTTCGGATCCGTTTGCTGGAAATTGCCAAGTGAAACCGCCTGGTCGTCTGTGGAGGAAAGATTTACATTGGAAGAATTGTAAATATATGGCCACTGTGTAAAAGTGAAACCGGTTTGGGTGGGCAGGCGGAAACGAAGCCTGCGTTGTGAAACGCCCGTCAGTGCGGCATAATTCCACGTCATGTTGACCCCGGTCGTATCGAAATTATAAGAACCGGTTTGCGCCTGCGTGAGAAAAACAGTGTCGCCGGCCACAGCGTAATCGGAAGCGTTGTAAACCGGTTGTGCGTTTATGGAAAGAACGGGAAGAAGAGCAAGAAGAAGTACGTGTAGCTGTTTTTTCATCGGTTGTTTTCTTTTTACATTAAACATTATGTTACTCCGGAATAACAGGAGCTCCTTGCCTGGCAAGAATACTCCTGTTTCCCGGGGAGCGTATTAATAAAGACTGATGGTGTAATTCGTATTGTTGATGGTGAGCGTTGCGGTTCCGTTACTGTTAAAAACAATTGTGCCGCTGAACGAATAGCTGGTTCCCGTGCTGCTCTGGCAGGTCAGGCTCAGGCTGCCGTTTCCGCCGGTGATATGCTCCGTTGTTTTATCAACCGTAAGTGATGTAACGGTGACCTGCAGGTCGCTGCTGAAGGTGGACTGGTTACGCACTTTCGACGTGTGACTTCCTGTCCGGGTGAAACTTCCGTTGAACGTATATGGAACCGTATTCCCGGTACCCAGCCCGGTAATGGTCCAGCTGAGGTTCCCGGAATTGGACGATTGCATCAGCGGTCCGTTGTAATTTCCGTTATACGGACTGCTGAAGTTAAGCGACTGCGGAATATTCAGGCTGTCGCAGTTGAGCAGGAGATGCCATTGCAGGGAATAGCTGGCGGTAACATTTCCGCTGTACGTAAAGCTGACCGTGGTATCGAACGGTACGCCGCATTGGATGGATTGTGTGGTGCGCAGTCCTTCGTCGGAAGCGTAGGAAGCGGCTTCGGAAGTTTGCGCCGCACAGCCGCCGCTGCCGTCTTGCAGGGCGTAAGTCACCACATCGGCGGCATCGTCGGTGGTTACGGGTGTTTCCTCTTCTTCATCGCGGCGGCATCCTCCGAGGACAACGGTGACAAGTAATACAGCGAAAAGAGCGGTGGTGTAAATCCTGGTTTTCATATGTGTGTTTTTTTTTGTTTGCCTTGTATGATGCAAACATAGACGCACGGTTTAAGTCATCAAACAACCTTTCAACGAAACGCGGCCTGGATTCAACGGGCTGCATGGATGGCGGTTTTCCCGGGACTTTTTTATGAAAATTATTTCACACCTTGCGTATATAAATCAGTGCATGAAACCCACCAGAATCATTATTCATGTATTAGCCTGGCTTGCGTTTTCCGTATCGGCCTTCCTGATCATGCTTTCCACACTTTCGCCTTTGCAGGCCCTGCTGCGCACAGCCGAAGTACTGGTTATGGTTTCCGTAATTCATTATGTGAATGCCTGGATATTTTCGCTCACGGTTACCCGGTCGCGGCTCTGGCAATATGCTGTCATTTCCGTACTCTCGGTCGGGTTCCTTTCCGCGATCCGCTACTTCGTTGATTTTCGCCCGCTGCCGATACAATCGATACTTTTTCCGACAGCCCCGTCAACAGTACACTGGGGATTTTTCCTGCTCAGTACAGGATCCGTTTACCTGCTTTCGGCAGTACTCCTTTTCCTGATCAGGGTGGGTGAAAACGAACGCCGGATGCTTCGCCTCGTCCATGCCGGCAACGAAGCCAAACTGCAATACCTCGATGCGCAGATCAAACCGCATTTTCTTTTCAACGCGCTCAATAATGTCTATTCGCTGGTGCTGACGAAATCGGACAAAGCACCGGAAATGCTTCTCTCGCTTACCGGCATGCTGCGTTATTCCATTTACCAGAAGCCACTGGAAAAAGTTCCCGTCGGGGAAGAAGCCGGGCAGATCAGCAGGCTCATCCAGCTTTTCAGTTTAAAAAACGACGATCCGTATAATATCGAATTCAGGATGAACCTTTCCGGAGGCGCTATTGAACCGATGATTCTTGTTCCCCTGGCAGAAAACTGTTTGAAGCACTGCGACTTCGATCTGAGTCCCGGTGCGTATGTGAAAATTTTCCTGGAGACGGATACTTCGGGTTTGCTGTTCACTTCGGAAAACACATTCGCCAGGCGGAACCCGGACGGCGATGGCGGTGTCGGGCTGAGGAATATTCGCGAACGACTGGAACTGCTTTACGGCGACCGCTGCCGGCTTGAAATAAACGACGACGGTGCAATTTTCAAAGTCAAACTGAAAATCGCATGGGAGAAATAACACGGTGTATTGCTGTTGATGATGAAGCTCCCGCGCTCCGTGTGTTGGAACAATACGCGTCGGCCCGCCCCGACCTGCTGCTCGAAGCGAAATTCCGCAACCCGCTCGAAGCGCGCGACTGGCTGCGCACGCATCCCACAGAAATCCTTTTCCTGGATATCCGCATGCCGCAGGAAACCGGTATGGAAATGCTGCAGCAGCTGGAAAAAAAACCGGCCGTGATTTTCACAACGGCTTTCGCGGATTATGCGGCCGACGCTTTTGATCTCGCAGCCGTGGATTACCTGCGCAAACCCTTTTCTTTCGAACGTTTTTGTATCGCGGTAGATAAAGCCAAAGATTTCCTGCTGGTGGCTTCCGGTCGCCATGCTGTGCAGGAGGAGCAGGATGTGCTGATGATTAAAACCGGGAACGGCGTGATGAAAATCCGCTTCAGTGAAATTCACTACATCGAGGCTTACCAGGAGTACATTAAAATTTTTACAGACGGCGGACGATTCGTGACGTATGAACGAATGAAAAATATGGAGACCATGCTTCCTGCCGCACGATTCATGCGCGTACATCGTTCATACATTGTTGCGCTTGCCCGGGTAAAAACGCTGCATGGGTATGTCGCAGAAGTGGAAGGAGTGAGCATCCCGGTGAGCAGGGACATGAAAGAGAAGCTGATGAACGCAGTTTTCCGGAAGGGGAATTCATAAAATTCCGGCAGGGGAAAGTCAGATCGTAATCCGCGTTTTCAGGAACTCGAAATATTTCGGATCGTCATGATCGAAAATTTCTTCCCCTTCCAGCGCATACGCGCGCGTCAGTTCGTCCGCCGCGCGGGTTAGATTCCCGGTTTCAAACTGGCACTGGCCCAGCCGCAAATGAATAAACGGATTCCCGATGGCGCCGGGACAATGCATGGCCATCGAAAGATTATCGACGCCCGCTTTAAAATCACCGCCGAGAAAATTACTGTCGCCGATAGCCGCAAGTACCCAGGTCGTGGCTTCCCAGTCGGTTTTCGGTTCGGGAACCAGGTCGAATGCCTGCCAATATTTTTCCAGTGCTGCCGGGTAATTTTCTTCGTTGGCAAATTCGTCGCCGGCCTCGGAAAGCCGCGTGATCTCAGCGTGAATTTTGTCGTCTAATTCCATCGCGTTGAAAAATAGAGATGACTGCTGGCTTTGATAAGCAGAACTTTATTGGTTACATGGGATTTCTGAAAACACAGAAGTTCGAGGCGGACGAAAGGCTGAAAAGCGCAGTTTGCTTTTGTAAATGAGCATTTTCAGCCGGAGTCCAACGAAGAAATTCGAAGTTTTCAGGAATCCCTAGCGAAGTCCTGCGTTGATTTCGCTCAACGCTTCCGACCCTGGGCAAAGCACCTCTTCGGTCAGCTGGTTGAGCGGCGTATCCGTGGTTTGAAGCACTTCGTGCAGTTCACCGAGTTCTTCGTCAATATAAATCAGGCCGGTCAGGATTTCACCTTCCGAACGCGCTTTCTGGATGGCATTGATAGCGGAAATCCGGTTCTGCGGATCCCAGTCCTGCGCGATTTTATGCAGCCGGATGCTCGATCCGTCGTGCATCTTCACCTGCTGTGTGCTGCCTTCGTTGTAATTGGTAGTGATTTCCTCCATCTCCGGAACGAAGTCCAGCGTAGCGGTAGCTTCCACATGCTGGCGCACGAAATCATACGATTTGGTGGAACCAGGATTGTTATTGAACGTCACGCAGGGTGAAATCACGTTGATGAAAGCGAAACCGCGGTGGTTGATCGCCGCCTTGATGAGCGGGATGAGTTGTTTTTTATCGCCGGAAAAACTCTGCGCTACAAATCCTGCGCCCAGCTCGAGCGACAAACTCGCCAGGTCGATCGCCTGGAACGGGTTCACCGAACCGGCTTTGCTTTTCGAACCTTCGTCGGCGGTGGCGGAATCCTGCCCCTTGGTCAAACCGTAACAACCGTTGTTCATCACGATGTACACCATGTTCAGGTTGCGGCGGATCGCGTGAACGAACTGGCCCATGCCGATGGATGCCGTATCACCGTCGCCGGAAACACCGAAGTAAATCAAATCGCGGTTGGCCAGGTTGGCGCCGGTGGCCACCGAAGGCATGCGGCCGTGAACGGAATTAAACCCGTGCGAATTGCTCAGGAAGTAAGCGGGCGTTTTGGACGAACAGCCGATGCCCGACAGTTTAGCGAGCCGGTGCGGTTCGATGTTCAGGTCGAAGCATGCCTCCACAACGGCTGCGCTGATCGAATCGTGACCACATCCTGCGCAGAGCGTGGAAAGAGCGCCTTCGTAAAAATCTACGGAGTATCCCAGTTTGTTCTTGGGCAATTCGGGATGGCGGAATTTCGGGCGGATGTATGTCATATCAGCTGACTTTATTTAAGCTGGGTGATAAACTTTTCGAAACCTGGTTCAGGATATTGTCGGCCGTGATGGGCATGCCGTCGTAATTCAATACGGAAACCAGTTTCTGCGGATCGGCGCCGAGCTCGATCAGGAGCAGGCTCTTCATCTGCGCATCGCGGTTCTGTTCGATCACGAATACTTTCTGGTGCGATTTGATAAAATCATCCACCTGCTGGTTGAAGGGAAACGACTTGATCCGGATGGCGTCAACGGAAATTCCTTTTTCCTTCAGCAGGTCCATCGCTTCTTCCGCGGCATACGTTGAAGTACCGAAGAAGAAAAGCGCATAGTCCGATTTGTTTTTATCCTGGTAAAACTGCGGGGCCGGCACCATGTTTTTCGCGGTGTTGAATTTCTTCGTCAGCCGGTCCATGTTGCGCTGGTATGCCGCGCCGTTTTCCGTGTATGTGGCGTATTCGTCGCGCGAAGTTCCGCGGGTGAAGAACGAACCTTTGGTCGGGTGCGTGCCGGGATAGGTGCGGTAGGTGATCCCGTCGCCGTCCACATCGAGGTAACGGCCGAAACGCTGGATTTTTTCAAGATCATCGGCATTCAGCACCTTGCCGCGTTTGTATTTACGGTTGTCATCCCAAATGAAAGGCTGCGAAACGTGATCGTTCATCCCGAGGTCAAGGTCGGTGAGCATGATCACGGGCGTCTGCAGTTCTTCCGCAAGGTCGAACGCGTCGGCCGTCATTTCAAAACATTCTTTCGGCGTGGACGGGAAAAGCAGCAGGTGCTTGGTGTCGCCGTGCGAAGCATACGCCGCTTCGAGAATATCCGATTGCTGCGTGCGCGTGGGCATGCCGGTGGAAGGTCCTGTGCGCTGTACGTCGATCAGTACGGCGGGAATTTCCGCGAAGTAGGCGAGCCCGAGGAATTCGTTCATCAGCGAAACGCCCGGTCCGCTGGTCGCGGTAAACGAACGCGCGCCGTTCCAGTTCGCGCCGATCACCATGCCGATCGCGGCCAGTTCGTCTTCGGCCTGCACGATGGCTACATTTTTCCTGCCCGTGATTTTGTCCGTGCGCAGTTCATCGGCATACGAACTGAATGCTTCAACTACGGACGTGGAAGGCGTGATCGGGTACCAGGCGGCAACGGTTGCGCCGGCATACACGGCTCCGAGGCCGCAGGCCGAGTTTCCGTCGATCATGATCGCATCGCCGATCAGGTCGCGGCGTTCCACGCGGATGTCGAGCGGGTACTTGAAATTATTTTTCACGTAATCCACGCCGAGCTGCAGGGCTTTTACGTTTGCCGGGATCAGTTTTTCCTTTCCTGCGAACTGTTCGGCCAGCAAACCTTCGAGCATGGCAAATTCAATATCTAGCAGGGCGGAAAGCGCGCCGACGTAAATGATGTTTTTGAAAAGCTGGCGCTGGCGTGCGTCGGTATAAGCCGCATTGCACATTTCCATCAGCGGGATGCCGATGTAGTTGATATCCTCGCGGATGTATTCTTTATGAAGTTTCTTCGAACTGTCATAAAGAAAATACCCGCCGGGACGAACCGAAGCCACATCTTCCAGCATGCTCTGCGGGTTTACCGCGACCATCAGGTCGATGCCTTCGCGGCGCCCGAGGTATCCTTTTTCGCTCACGCGCACTTCGTACCAGGTCGGTAATCCCTGGATGTTCGACGGGAAAATATTTTTCGGGGTGACATAAATACCCATGCGGAAAATCGCCTTCGTAAAAAGAAAATTCGCGCTCGCGGAACCGGTTCCGTTCACGTTGGCAAACCGCACTACAAAATCATTCACCTTATCAGCACTTAGTGACATACCTTGCTCGCTTTAGTTACGCTATAAAAGAATTTCTGCATATCCCACGCTGAAGTCGGGCAGCGCTCGGCGCACAAACCGCAGTGGAGACAAACGTTTTCGTCTTTGACCATGACCCGCTTGGTGGGCAGTACACCCGAAACCAGGAGATCCTGCGTTTTGTTCGTAGCGGGTACTTTAAGCATGTTGCGCAGATCGGATTCGTCGTCGGCATTTTCCGTAAATGTGATGCAGGCGGTGGGACAAATATCCACGCAGGCGTCGCACTCGATGCATTTGCTTTCGCTGAAAACGGTTTGCATATCGCAGTTCAGGCAGCGCTGCGCTTCCTTGAAACCGGTCAGCCCGTCGAAGCCGAGTTCGACTTCTTTTTTCCGGTCTTTCAGCGTTACTTTTTTATCTGCCTGCGGAACGACGTAGCGGACATCTTCCACCACGGCGCTGTCGTAACTCCATTCGTGGATGCCCATTTTCTGGCTCACGAGGTTCACGAAAGGAGAAAGCCGTTTGTTCAGGTCTTCGCCTTTGCAATGCAGGTCGATCGAAACGGCGGCCTGGTGCCCGTGCGCCACGGCGGTGATTACGTTTTTCGGTCCGAATGCTGCGTCCCCGCCGAAAAATACTTTCGGGTTGGTGGAGCAGAAAGTCGTTTCATTCACAACCGGCATGTCCCATTTGTCGAACTCGATACCGAGGTCGCGCTCGATCCAGGGGAAACTGTTTTCCTGCCCGATGGCTACGAGCACATCGTCGGCTTCCACAAAAACTTCAGGTTCGCCTGTGGGAACGAGGCTGCGTTTTCCTTTGTCGTTATAAACAGCATGTACTTTTTCGAAAGTCATGCCTTTGAGTTTGCCGTTCTCGACCACGAATGTTTTCGGAACATGGTTGTCCATGATCGGAATGTCTTCGTGCATGGCGTCTTCTTTTTCCCAGGGCGAAGCTTTCATTTCGGCGAAGGGACTGCGCACGACTACTTTCACTTCTTCGCCTCCGAGCCTGCGCGATGTGCGGCAGCAATCCATCGCGGTATTTCCGCCGCCGAGTACGATTACTTTTTTGCCGATTTTATGGATGTGCTCGAATGCCACGTTGCTCAGCCAGTTGATGCCGATATGAATGTTGGCGGCTGCTTCCTGGCGTCCGGGAATATCGAGGTCGCGGCCCTTGGGAGCGCCCGACCCGACGAAGACCGCGTCATAATCGCTGTCCAGCAGCGACTTCAGGCTTTTTACGTAAGTATTGAAATGAGTATGAATGCCGAGATCGAGAATGTAATTCACTTCTTCGTCGAGCACGGACTCAGGCAGGCGGAAGGAGGGAATCTGGCTGCGCATAAATCCGCCGCCGGCTTTCTGTTCATCGTACAGGTGCAGTTCGTAACCGAGTGCGGCCAGGTCGCGGGCCACGGTGAGGGAAGCGGGACCGGCGCCGACCAGCGCGATCTTTTTTCCGTTCGGCTTGAACGGCGCAACAGGCATGTGTTTTTTTACATCGCCTTTATTATCGGCAGCGACCCGTTTCAGGCGGCAGATGGCTACGGGTTCTTCTTCCACGCGCCCGCGGCGGCAGGCCGGTTCGCAGGGACGGTCGCAGGTACGGCCGAGAATACCGGGAAATACGTTCGATTCCCAGTTGATCATATACGCTTCCGTGTACTTCTGTTCAGCAATAAGCCTGATGTACTCGGGCACAGGTGTGTGCGCCGGGCAGGCATACTGGCAGTCGACTACCTTGTGGTAGTATTCCGGGTTATTTACGTCCGTTGGCTCCAAGAATTTCCCTTCTTTTTATGGTATAAAAACGGCCCGGCTACGGCGTCTTTCCCGGCAAGACCGGGGACTATGACCGGGGCTTCGGCAAGCCTGCACAAAGCGGGTTTCAAAGCAATCCCAAAAATATTGTTTTTTGATATACGTGCGCTGTTTCACCAGAAAAAGAAGAGGGAAAAAAAGCCCTCCGCAAACAACCGGGAAAAGCCCCGGAAGACGGGCAAAATAGCTACTTTTGGAGGGTAAACACCCACACGGATAATTTGCCAGCCGCCCTCCTTCCTGACCCGACTATATATACCGCCTGCAAAAGGGGTTTTTGTATCACGTTATTGATTTTCCTGTTCGCCGGTCCGGTTCCCGTTCGGGCTCAATCGCAATCGTGCAGGCTCAGCGCTGAACTGGCGGCGATGCTTAAAAAGTACCACTACCTGGATATGGACCAGGGCTCGGAAATTTCGTACGGGGTTTTCGGACTTTTTATGGAATCGCTCGACCCTTCCGGTATGCTTTTCCTGCAATCCGACGTGGATGAACTGGGCAAATACAAACTGGAACTGTTCAGCCAGAAATCCGCCTGCCGTTTTGCCGAACTCGCGGCAACGCGCTACCAGGCTGCACTAAAAAGAGCCGATTCGCTCATCGCGGTTATTTCAGCGCAGCCTTTCGACCTGAAGCTCCGCGATTCGCTGCAGCCGAAAAAAGCGGGTAAGATCACGTACTCTGCCGATGCCGCTTCGCTCGGGAAAAGATGGGCGAGAAGAATCCGTTATGTGGCCATGCGGCAACTGTTTACTTCGGGTGAAAAAATTGCGTCGGCTGCGGAGTATAAAAAACAGCTCACGGAAAAAGAATCCGCCCTGCGAAGCAAAGCGGCGCTGACGGAAAAAAACAAAATCGCACGGCTTCAGAAACCGCGGTACGGCATGGAGCATGAAATCGGGTTTCGGCTGCTCAACGCATTCGCCGCACGGTATGATCCGCATTCGGAAGTGTATTCGAAAGAGGAACTGCAAAATTTCCGCGATGCGCTTTCGCCCGAAAACCTGACGTACGGGTTGAGCTTTGAAGAGGACAACGAAGGACTTTTTACCGTGTCGGCCCTGCTGCCCGGCGGCCCGGCCTGGCGCTGCGGCCAGCTGCACAAAGGCGACCTGCTCATCCATGTATCGACTTCCGGCGGAATGAAAATCGAAACGATGGAATACGATGAGGAAGTGCTGAACGCCTGGATGAATACCGAAGCGCTGGCCATGCACACCATCGAACTGACGCTGCGCAAAAAAGACGGCCAGCAGGTTACCGTTTCGCTGAGTCCTGAAAAAATCCGCCAGGACAATACCGTGAAAAGTTATCTCCTCAAAGGCCCGGATAAAATCGGCTACATCTCGCTGCCCAGTTTTTATACGGATGATGAAAGTCCGCAGGCGCTCGGCTGTGCGAACGACGTGGCCCGCGAAATCACCAAGCTGCAGGAAGAAGGCATACAGGGACTTGTGCTCGACCTGCGTTACAATGGCGGCGGATCGGTGCGGGAGGCGCTGGGACTTGCCGGTATTTTTATCGACGAGGGACCGCTGTGCATTTACAAAGGCCGTTCGGGAAAACCGTTGCTGATGAAAGACCTCAACCGCGGGAAAATTTACGGCGGACCGCTCATCGTACTGGTGAATGGGTTGAGCGCGTCGGCTTCCGAAATTTTATCGGCCGCGCTCAGCGATTATAACCGCGCAGTGATCCTCGGCAGTTCCACGTACGGAAAAGCCACCGGGCAGGTTGCTGGGCGCCGGCGGAAGCAGCAGGAGCGAGCATTATGTAAAAATGACGCTCGAACAATTTTACCACCTCGATAAACAGACGCACCAGCTTACCGGTGTGAAGCCGGACATCGCACTGGAAGAGCCCTGCCTGCTGGCCGATTACCGCGAGTCGTTTTACGAGTACGCGCTTCCCTGCGACAGCGTAATAAAGAATGTCGTTTTTACCGCGCTGCCTGCTTTGCCGCTGAAAGAACTTGCTTCGCGGAGTGCACTGCGCTGCGGCGCCGGATCGGCTTTCGGGAAACTGCGCCTGCTGAATGATTCGATACGCACCTTCGAAAAAAACCGCGCGATCCCGTTTTATCCTGAAAAATTTTACCAGTACATGAGCCTGCAGTCGCGTCACTATACCGCGATGGGAAAATGCCTCGAATCGGCGACGCCGGATTACAAAGCGGCAAATCACGCATACGATGTCAAACTCCTGGAGATCGATAACGGGAGCGGGGAACTCAATACACAATTCCTGGAATTTCTTCAGCAGGACATTTATGTGGACGAAGCATATCGCGTGATGTCGGACCTGCTGATTTTATTAAAAAACTAAAATCCGAAAAAATGAAAAAAAGTAAAAAAATCATCTCTGCTTCCTTCGTTTTGTTTTCCCTGTTGTTTGCCGGACCTGGTGCAAAAGCGCAGACGCCCGTGGAATATATGGATAAAATAACCGGCAATATCAACGCCTTTTCGGAAGACCTTTTCAGTTACATGAGTTCCATCGCGCACGACCGCAGCGCACGTAAAACCGAATCGAAACGGAAAGAACTGATTAAAACGTGCCAGTCGGGCCAGAAGAACGTGGAAAAAATGCAGGCCTACGAAGGCGATGCCGCTTTGCGCGATTCGGTCGTTTCTTTTTTCCAGGTAACGTACAGCCTGCTGACGGAAGATTTTTCGAAGATCGTGGACATGGAAGCGGTGGCCGAACAATCGTACGATCTTATGGAAGCCTACCTGCTTGCCCAGGAAAAAGCCAGCCAGCGCGTGAAGGAAGCCAGTGGCATGATGATCCGGGAACAGCAGAATTTCGCCGGGCGGCACAACATCAAGCTGATCGAAACGCAGAACGAAAAATCGAAGAAGCTGGAAAAAGCGGAGAAGGTATTCAAGAACTACAACGTGTACTTTCTCATTTTCTTCAAGCCGTACAAACAGGAAATATACCTGCTCGACGCGCTCGGGAAAACGGACATCAACGCGCTGCGCCAAAGCCTGGATGCGCTGGAAGCGGGTGCGGATGAAGGCCTGAAAAAACTGGACACGACAAAAGCGTTCGCCAACGATCCGACCGTCGCTTCGGCCTGCAAAGAGATGATGAAATTTTACAAGGAAGAAGCCGCCGAAAAAGGACCGGCTATGGTGAATTTCCTCGTGCAGCAGGACAATATGAAGAAGGCCAAAGAAACGTTCGAATCCATCGCTGAAAGCAAACGCAGGCAGGCGGATATCGACAAGTACAACGCGGCGATCGCCGATTTCAACAAGTCGCTGGAAACGTTCAACAAAAACAACGATTACCTGAATAAAAAACGCCAGCAGCTGCTCGACCGCTGGAACAAGGCCGGCCCGGATTTCCTCGGGCGCCACGTACCCAAAAACAAATAACCGTCGTCATGGCCAAAGCGCAAAACAAAACACAGAAAACCGACGTCAGCGTTGAGAATTTTCTTGCCGCCATCAAGGAAGAAGGCAGGAGAAAAGATTGCATCGCGATTGCCAGAATGATGAAGCAGGTAACCAGGCAGGAGCCCAAAATGTGGGGCGCTTCTATGGTCGGCTTCGGCGAGTATCATTATAAATACGAAAGCGGCCGCGAAGGTGATATGTTCGAGATGGGTTTTTCGCCGCGCAAGCAAAACCTGACTTTATACCTGACGCCGGGATGGGGCAAATATCCTGAAGACATGAAAAGACTGGGCAAATGCAAATCCACCGGATCCTGCCTGTACATCAATAAACTGGAAGACGTCGATGTCAACGTGCTGAAAGGGATGATGGAGAAGTCGGCGGCGATTATGAAAAATTACAAGAAGACCGGGAAGATGTGATTTTGCAATGGCTCAATTTTACGATTTGAAAATTGAGAAAACTTGAAAATGCATACTGGCCAGCGCGCAGGAATCTTCTCAATTTTCAAATTGATACATTTTCAAATCGGAATGAAATACTGTTTTTTTCTACCGACGTTAATTTTGCTTTTTTTTCTTTTGCCGGGAAAAACGAGCGGGCAAGCTGCGCGCTGGCTGCAGGAGCGCGAGACACCGGATGCCAAAATAAAATTCAAGGCGCCCGCTTTTTCACAGGGGCAGAACGGGATCGATATTTCTTTCAGTGCGCCGGCGTATGATCTTGGACTTCGCACAGGTTGTGATACCAGCGGTTTATTGCTTTTACTCACCAGCTGGGGCGACCGGTATGTGCATGAAGTGAAGCTCCGGGCCGATGGAGAAAAATATTCGGGATCAGCATTCATTCCATATGCCGGGCTCGGTTTTGCGGAGAACGATTATGCCTGCTGGGTGGGCCTTGTGGCCGGCAAACCGGCAAACCCGTTTGACGATCCTGCCGTTCGCGGTGTTGTATTCGATTTCGTTTCCACGGAAATACAACGCCTCGAAAGCATGCAGATCACTGTGGATGCGCGGATCAACCCGGTGAATATTTTCGGCAAATCCTGGTGTAAAGACAGCGGCGTTCCTGCCGTGGAATGGCTCATCTGCCGAGGCGATGAAACAAAACCGATCTGGAAATCGGGTTCCGCTTTCAATCAATTGAATTTTGCGGAACAGTCGGCAAGATTCGTCCACGTGGAAAAAGAACCGCTCCTGCTCATCCTCCGCGACAGGAACAAAGCCGGGGATAAAACGAGCGATCTTATCGGGCGATACTGGCTCACGCTTCCCGGGAAAGACGACACGCTTGCCATTGATACCGCTTCGTTCGGGCAAGTGAACAGTGCGATTATCCGCGTGACCGTAAAACCTCCGGTAAAACCCGGATTCACGATTGTCCGCGACAGCAGTTGTTGTATCCGCGGATCGCAGTGCCGGGTTTTTCGCGTGACCTGCACCTTGCCGGAAAATAAGGAAGCCGTGCTTTTGCCTTTTGTCGCCGGGGATGCAATTACAATGCCTTTGAAAGATACCTGGCAGAAACGCGGCGATTCGTTGTTGCCTGCAGGAAGGTTAGTGTTCCGGGGCAAAGGATCCTGGACGCTGGTCATTCCCGATTTTGTTTTTTCATCCGCGGATGTCGCGCTCAAGTGCCGCACAGCCGATCCGCAGCCGGCGAAACCGGGAGATTCGCTGAGCCTTTCAATCGAACGTATTTTTGAATACTATGGCGGGACACAATTTCCGAAACCGTTGCGCATCAGTCAGCATGGATCTCCGCGCGATACAACGGTGGACAGGATCCGCGGCGTATGGGTTTCCATGCAGCTCATCTGCCCGGAAATTATGCGCGGTATGCCTTTGCGGGTAAACACATCTTTTAATGTCGGATCCGTGCGTGATACGTTGAACGGTCCGTACAAAACGAAAGGAAACGATTCGCTGGTGCAGGAATTTTCCTGCTTCGTCCCGTTTTATGGCTATTATGAAAGAGAAAGAACCAGCATCAAAGTATATGTGCATTCGGATTACGGCTATTGCGGATATGAAGAACTCCGGTTTACGCCGGACATGTCGAAGATCAATACGCTGACCCTGGAGCGCGTGAAAGCAAAAACGTATCACAACGCACAACTGTATTTGCGGCTGGATAATAAGAATGCAGATAAGACCCGGATCGGGTACTACCAGTTTTTCGACGTGTTTGCTTTACAGGAAGATACGGTTGAACTGCGCGTGGTTTTTGACTCCGGTGCGGATGTTTTACTGTGGAAAGGCTTGCTGGAAGAAATGCCGGGAATACTGACTGCTGCCGGCAGGAAAAATGAAAAAGTGTCTTTTGTTTCTACCGTCCGCAAAGGGTATTACCGCAACTATAATTACAGTTCCAGGCGGTTGACGGAGACGCTGAGATATCGGTATTGATTTTCCGATTAACCGATTTGAAAATTGAGAAAATTTGAAAATGCCCGGCGCGCTGATGAATGGGCATCTTCAAATTTTCAAATCGGTTAATTGATTAATTATTTTTTTCTGCGGAACCGTAACCGTTCCACCGGCCGGTCGTTCAGGATGTGCTCGGAAATAATTTCGTCCACATCGCTCAGTTCAACGCCTACATAAAAAACACCTTCGGGATAAATAGCTACGGTTTGTCCGAAATCGCAGATGTCGAGGCAGCCTGCGCGCTGGGCGCGGATGGGATAGGGGAGGCGGAGTTCCTTTAATTTTTTCTTGAACGCGTCTACGATCTCCATGCCGTGCGCTTCTCCGCAACTGCGCCGGGGCGCGTCGGGGGCGCGCTGGTTGGTGCAGATGAAAATGTGTTTCCGGTATATTTCGTTTTCAGGCATTATTCCCGTGTCATTTGTTTTCGTGAAAAACAATGGGGTAAACCCAAATCAAGCGGTAGAAAATTATTCAATGCTGTATTTTTTTCTACCCAACAGGTTTCTAACGCTTAGATTTGAGAATCCCGATAGCATCAGGCCGTAAAAAATGTTTTATCGCTGATGCGTATTTCGGGATAAATTTACCTGTTTTCATTTTATGAGCGAAACCGTACTCATTACCGGCGCATCAGGACTGATCGGCAAACCGCTGACGGCGCTGCTTCTGCAAAACGGGTATGCCGTTACGCACCTCAGCCGCACAGCGAAAAGCGGCGTGATAAAAACATATGCCTGGGATACGGATAAAATGAAAATCGATCCCGAAGCTGTCGCCACTGCCGATCACATTATTCACCTCGCCGGCGCACCGATCGCGGAAAAGCGACTCACCGAAACGCGCAAAAAAGAAATCACCGGCAGCCGCGTGAACAGTACCAGGCTGCTCGCGGAAGAAATCCGGAGACAAAACAAAATATTAAAAACATTTGTGTCCTCCTCGGCGATCGGCTATTACGGCATGATTACCGGCGATCATATTTATAAAGAAAACGATGCCCCTTCGGGCGACTTTCTCGGCGAATGCTGCCGGCTCTGGGAAGAAGCTGCACAACCGGTTGGTCAAACCGCTGCGCGTTTGGTTATTATCCGCGTAGGCGTTGTTTTTTCATCCGAAGGCGGCGCTTTGCAGCAGATGGCTGCGCCGGTTCGCTGGCTGGCCGGTGCTCCGCTGGGCAACGGCAAACACTGGGTTCCCTGGATTCACATGGACGATATGTGCGGCATTTTTCTGAAAGCGGTGCAGGATAAAACGATGACCGGCGTATATAATGCCGCCGCGCCCGGTTTCGCCACCAACCGCACAATTACGAAAGCCATCGGAAGCGCTTTGCGCAAACCTGTTTTTCTTCCGCCTGTTCCGCGTTTGGTACTTGCGATGATGTTGGGAAAAGAAATCGCGCAGATGGTAACAACCGGCAGCCGGATCTCCTGCGAAAAAATTATGCAGGCGGGTTATAAATTCAAATTCCCGGAACTGGAACCCGCGCTGAAAAATTTACTCGGCTGATAATTGGTATTTGCCCGATCCGCATGATTCCTACGGAAAGGACTCTTTCGGAGGAAGTTGGTGTTTTACCGGATCAGCGTAACGTGCCCGATATGCCGGTGCTGTTTGCCGGTGGGCAGATCATCGAATTCCAGTTTCCATACATACACGTCTTCCTGGCATTTCTCGCCCTTGTAACGGCCGTCCCAGCCCTTGTTGATGTTGCTGCTTTCAAAGATCAGTTCGCCCCAGCGGTCAAAAATCAGGAACTTGTAATTTTCTACACCCATAATCGACGGCATGAAAATATCGTTCAGCCCGTCGCCGTTCGGCGTAAATGCATTCGCAATCCAGAACAGGAATTCCGGGCGCACTTCCACGATAAGCTGCGCCGTATCCGGGCAACCGTATTCGTTCACCACGTATTGCGTTACGGTGTAATGCCCGTATGCCGGGAAGGTATGGGTCAGTTCGCTGCAATCCGCAGTCGTGGTTCCGTCGCCGAAATCATAGAAGCAGGAAATGCCGTTCACGCTCTGATCATAAAACGTAATGAACGGATCGAAAATGGAAACGGACATGGAATCGACCGTAAAACCTGCGGTAGGCGTGGGATTCACCGTAACCATGCCCGGCACGCTGAACGTGTCGATGGAAACGCAGCCGTTACTCGTGGCGATGATCAGCGTAACGTCATACACGCCGACCTGGTTGTACGTATAAACCGGGTTAGCCTGCGTGGAAGTACCTCCGTCGCCGAAACTCCATAAATAAATCAGCGGCGTTCCGGCGATAGAACTATCGGAAAACTGCACGGTGTACGGAACGCAACCTACGAAAGGACCGGCGCTGAAATCCGCGGTCGGCATCGGGTACACGAAAACGGTGTCGATGTATGATGAAGTACAGCCGTTTTCCGTAACGGTAAGTGAAACCAGGAAAGCCCCGGTAGTATCGTAAACAATATTGGTCGGGTTCTGCAGCGACGATCCCGGCGGGTTGGCATTCGCACCGAAGCTCCACGAAAATGTTCCGTTGCCCGAGAATGCGCCGGCCGCGGAAAAATTGAAGCTGTTCCCGTTGAAACATTGTCCGGCCGGAGCGGTGAACGTAGGCTGCAGCAGCGGGTAAATGTAAAATGTCGTATAACCCGTATCGGCGCAGGCTGTACCGGGATTGCAGATGAGCATAACGTTATACACGCCGGAGTCGGCATAAGTATACGTCGGCGCGAATAAATTCGACGTATCCGAATTGGTCGTCGGATCGCCGAAATCCCAGTGGTACGTGGTTGCGTTGAAACTGTTGTTCTGGAATTGCACGGTGTATCCGAAACAGAAAATCTGCTGCGCGGGTATCGAACTCACGGTGAGCAACGGACAGTTTAGTACGTTGAACTGGAAATCACGTTTGTTCACGCAAAGCAGTTGCCCGTTGCGGTATTCTTTTACGCAAACGCCCACAACCCATTGGCCTACCATGTTGGGCGTACCGGTAAGCAAACCGGTAACCGGGTCGATGGCCATAGCGGGGTTGGAACTCATCGGGTATGCACCGCTGTACGGCGGGGCGAACGGAACGAAACTGTACGGCGGACCGGCCGGCGGAACGGGCATCGGGTTTGCGGCCGAAGCGCCATCGAACGGATCACAAAGTTCATACGCGAGCGAATCACCGTCGGGATCAGTAGCCGAATGATCGAAAACGAGCGGGGCGCCTGCGCAGATATAGATCGGCGGAAAATTATTGTACCGCGCGCTGTTGTTGCAATTGGCGAGCGAAGCGTCCGGAACCTGGATGGAGTAAGTAGATCCTACGTTCCCGGGATTGATCAGGTTGAGGATCGTATTGTTCCGGCAACAGCGCTGGTAGGTTAGGAGATAGCCGCCGGGAATGGGGGGCAGGTTCACGGTACCGGTGTAAATCGCTTCTTCCACGCAAACTCCGCCGGGAGGTGAATAACACGGGCTGTTGATGGTAGGAGGAACCAGCGATGAACCGGGAAAAGGAAGTGACAACTGCTGCAGGAGATTCCCGTTGATGTCAAAAACGCCGACTGTAGCCGGATTGTCGTACGGCGCCTGGCCGTTGATACAATCGCGGTACACTTTTAAAGTGACCATGTAATTGTTCCCGCCGAGACAGTCGTAATAAATTTCACCACCGACGATATGCGTAGCGCTTACCCCCAGCGGACAAAGGCAAAGAATAAAGCAATATAAAAGCAGCCTTGCCATTTTATTTGATTTCCGGTATGGCAGGGGATGATGCCGCCGGATTTAGTATTTATTCAACGCAGGCCTTTCAGGCAAATTGTATGCCGTACCCGCTGTGAGTAGACAATTCAGCATTATGTTCTCGTTACCGGATGATGGTTACGAAACCGGAATAGCTTCGTCCGTCCGATGCGTCGAGAACATAATAGTACGTTCCGTCGGAAACATCTTTTGGCGACCAGGTATTCTGGTAATGACCTTCCTGGAACACAATACCTCCCCAGCGATTGAAAACAGTAAGTACGCTGTTCGGGAAATACTCGATGCCCTGGATGACGAAGTATTCATTGTTCGGATCGCCGTTCGGCGTAAATACGTTCGGGAAAATCAGCTCGCATTCGTGGATGCCTACAATAACCTGGTCCGTAGTTGTGTTTCCGCAGGCGTCGGTTACCTGCAGCGATATCGTCGTGTTGCCGGTAGCTGTATAAATCACGGTCGGCTGGTTCGAACTGATCTGGTCCGGTCCGGATAACGTAGTCCACTGGTATGTGTAACCGTTCGCTCCGCCCGATGCGAAAGCGGAAAGGGTTACCGGGTTGTCGCTCGGGCAGATTTCCATATCCGATCCGGCGTTAACCGTCAGCGGGTTCGTGGTCGGTATAAATACATTGACCGTATCGAATGTTACATAACCGCAGGCGTCGGTCACCGTAACCGTGTAGCTCGTGGTTTGCGTCGGTGTTACGGTTGTGGTCGGTGTAGTTGAACCGGTTGACCAGAGATATGTATATGGTTCTGTTCCGTCTATCGCCGAAGCGGAAAGTATGACCGGGTTGGAAGTACACATCGCGGTATCATTCCCGGCATCCACGTCGAGCGTATTGTAATCACTGAAGTATATCGTAGCCTGCGAAACGGATTGCACGCAGATGCCTGCCGATGTTGCGGTGATGGTCAGGTTCTCCAGCACTTCGGAAAGCCCGTCGTTCGGTGCACTCACGCATAAGGTGATGGTATCCTGTCCCGGGACAAAAACAATCTGCGCAGGGAAAGGCGGGAAAAAGTCGATGCCGTTGGTCGCTGATCCGACAAGGGCCAGGCTGAGCGTATCATACTGTCCGAAGTTACCGTCGCGGGTAAAGTACAGGCAGGCCTGCCCGCAACCTTCCCACAAAGTGGAATCGTTGCTGCCGCCGTAGTTCGTTTCGGACGATACATCGACGTTCGTCGCGGAGAAACTGCCTTCTTCCAGGAATACGCCCGAGTCGAGGATATGATCCGCGCCGTCGCCTACAGCCAGTTTGATATGATAGGTCTGGTTACACTGCACAGCGTGGCGGGCGGTAAGCACTACGGTCATACCGTCGTACTGGATGGTCGTCTGCGCCTGGCTACCCGGGCAGTTGAACGAAGAACTGCAGATGGTATTCACCGGGTCGTTGCAAACGTAATACGCCGAATTCGGTGAGGTGCAGTTTACGTTGAACATGGTTACCGGGAGACTGGTATTCGGAATAAGGGCGATGTTTTCCGCGTTGTTGGTAAACGGTCCTGTAATGCCGGGGCCGCTGAGGAAAAATCCGAACCCGTCGTTGATCCCGCCGGGCGTCTGGCTCACGTACTCCATGAATTCTTCGCTGGCAAATACGTAACGGAAAACGATAGAGTCGCCGGTAGTCGTAAAATCAAATTCAAGAATCGACGCATCGTAGCTCAGTGTCGGGCTCATGATGGCATCCAGGTCGGGATCCCCGTTCAGGTTATTGGAAACGGAAGCGCCCGTCTGGTTATTCGGTCCCGGTGCGTTGGCGATGTCCCCGCAGGTCATCAGCACGCCACTGGTGATGCCGAGGTTGGTACTGTTGGCCGTAAATGAACCGAGCGCGGCCGCCGCACCGGTGTACGTGATGTTTGAAACGGTTACCCCCGTTCCGAGCAGTACGTTAGTAACCAGCTGCGAAGGTGTCATTGCCCCGCTTACAGTCAGCTGTGCTTTCAGATCTGCTGCCGTTGCGATAAGCAAAAGAGCAGCAACTGTCGTGTAAATTTTTCTCATGATAATTTTATGTACAGTTAACAATGTGCCTGCCGGGAGAAAACAGGATAAACCACATATATTGCCAAGAAGCAAATATAGGGCAGACAGATCTGATTTTCAAACCTATTCGGGCAAAAAAATGCCTGTTTGTCAGCTTAAATAGGTGTTTTATCGAAATTATTGCCCCTGTGGTTGGATTGTCCGAAGTTTACGGATTGATCTACACAAACAGGTTCTGATGAAGTTTTGTCGTTTGGCTTTGCCGGCATGCCTGTTTGCGTTGTTTATCCAGGCCTGCACCCCGCTTTATATGTCGGACCGGCCGCCGGCGCATTTCCTGGCCGGGAAAAACCAGGGCAATATTACTGCCGGTTTCGGTTCTTCCGGTTTTGAAGCGAAGGCTGCTTTTTCACCGGTCAATCACCTGGCTGTGGAAGCGTCGTTTTCCGGCTTCAGCCAGGACGAGTCCCGCTATAACCTGAAAGAAGCGGGCATCGGCGGGTATTATTGCTTTAACAAACTGTACCTGCTGGAACTGAATCTCGGCTACGGGGCGGGCGCTGCGGAAAACAGGGAGCGGAACTTCTTCAATACCTATCTTCAGAAAGGATCCTTCACGCGGATGTGGATTCGTCCGTCGGCATCGATCATCCTGGAAAAAACCGAACTGGCGCTGGGTTGCCGGTATGCATCCGTGGTGATGGATTATACGAATTACGATAATCCTTCCGTTCCTTTCCGCAATGAGTCCGATGTCCGCTACTGGGAACCTTTTTTTGTTTTGCGGACCGGGGGTGAAAAAATCAAAGGTTTTGTGGAAGGTTCGTACATCCATACCGGCAGCAGGACAGACTATTCGTTTTCTCCTTTTTATTTCGGGGCCGGCTTTTCATATCACCCGGGCAGAACGTCCGGGCAATCAACCCAAATCAAGCGTTAGAAAATTATCCGATACTGTATTTTTCCAACCAACAGGTTTCTAACGCTTAGATTTGAGAATCCCGATAGCATTAAACCTTAAAAGGTGTGTTTTACCGCTGATGTGTATTTCGGGATCAAAATAGTTTCGATATTCACGGAATAAAATCTTCGTTACCATGACACAGTTTTCCCAATATGTTGCTGAGAACAAAGAACGTTTCATCAGCGAGCTTTTCGAACTGCTCCGTATTCCTTCCGTGAGCGCCGATCCGAAATACAAAAACGATGTGCTTCGCACGGCCGAAGCGGTGAAAGAAAAACTGACCGCCGCCGGCGCCGACAACGCGCGTCTCTGCGATACCAAAGGCTACCCGGTGGTTTATGCCGATAAGATCATCGACCCGAATCTGCCTACTGTCCTGGTTTACGGCCATTACGACGTGCAGCCTCCCGACCCGCTGGAACTCTGGAATTCGCCGCCTTTCGAGCCGGTGATCCGCAAAACGGACGTGCATCCCGACGGCGCTATTTTCGCGCGCGGTTCCTGCGACGATAAAGGACAGATGTTCATGCACGTGAAAGCGCTCGAAGCGATGCTGAAAAACAACGCGCTTCCCTGCAACGTGAAATTCATGATCGAAGGAGAAGAAGAAGTCGGTTCAGCCAACCTCGGCGATTTTCTCCGCGCCAATAAAGACATGCTGAACGCCGACATCATCCTGATTTCCGATACGTCGATCGTCGCGAACGATACGCCTTCCATCGACGTGGGTCTTCGCGGACTCGCCTACATGGAAGTGGAAGTTACCGGTCCGAACCGCGATCTGCATTCCGGTGTTTACGGCGGAGCGGTAGCCAATCCCGTGAACGTGCTTTGCAAAATGATCGCTTCGATGCACGATGAAAACAACCACATCACGATTCCCGGTTTTTACGACCAGGTGCAGACGCTGAGCGCGGAAGAGCGCGCCGATCTGAACCTTGCGCCGTTCAATCCCGAAGCATATAAGAAAGACCTGCAGGTAGGCGATGTGCAGGGTGAAAAAGGATACACTACGCTCGAGCGCACCGGCATCCGCCCGACACTCGATGTAAACGGGATCTGGGGCGGTTACACGGGCGAAGGAGCGAAAACCGTGCTGCCTTCCAAAGCCTCCGCGAAAATTTCGATGCGCCTGGTGCCTAATCAAACATCGGAAGCCATCGCGAGCCTGTTCGAAAAACATTTTACGTCCATCGCGCCGCCTTCCGTCAAGGTCAAGGTTACACATCACCATGGCGGTGAACCGGTGGTTATTTCCACCAAGTCGAAATCCTTTCTCGCAGCCAGCCTGGCGATGGAAGAAACCTACGGCAAAAAACCGATCCCGACGCGCGGCGGCGGAAGCATCCCGATCGTGGCGCTTTTCAAAAGCGTGCTCGGACTGGATTCCGTACTCTTCGGTTTCGGCCTCGACAGCGACGCCCTGCACTCGCCGAACGAGCATTACGGCGTGTTCAATTACCTGAAAGGAATTGAAACGATTCCCCTGTTTTACAAACATTATGTGAATAACCGGTAGTCAATGAACTCCAAAATAATGAAACGTATTCCGCATATATTCCTGTGCATCGGCCTGCTTTTGATGGCGGCTTCGTGTTCCATCAAACCCGTTACGGTTACCGGCGTTCAGGATGTGAAAATTGAAAAACTCGACATGGGCGGGATTACGTTTTCCACCGGGCTGAAGATCAACAACCCGAACAAAATCGGTTTCGGCATTTACGGATCGAAGCTCAACGTGAAAATGAACGGGGTTCCGCTGGGCGAAATCAAGCTGGATAAAAAAGTGAAAGTCCGCCGGAAATCGGAAGATGTGCACACCGTAAAACTGAGCTCGACTTTCCAGGATATGCTCGGCAGCGCACCTTCACTCATGCAGATGGCGCAGAAGAAAAACGGGAACGTAGAGATCACCGGTTACATTAAAGTCGGCGCATTCCTTTTCCGGAAAAAATTTCCCGTCAACCTGAACCAGGCTAAAGTGCCGGTGGAGAAAGGACAATAAACGATTTGCGATTTGGAATTGCCGATTTGCGATTGACCCGTAAGGCCATTACACCTTCCATATCAAAACCGCGGGTTGATTGTGCGCAATCGCCAATTCGAAATCGCAAATCACTTTTCCCTGATCGTGTACCCGTTTTTGAAAGGGATGCCGAATATGCCTGTTTTAAAACTCAGCTCTAAAACATTGCCTTTCCGGATCAGGTCCCTGTCGTATTTGCTTACGATTGTCAGTGCGTTGTTATCCGTGTACTGATCGTTTTCCAGGAAAATTTTGTAATCGCCGTCCGATGTCATCCGGGCTACGCCGGTCATTTTATACTGCTCCACGGTTTCGCCGGGCAGGATGATCAGCATATTCAGGCCGAGTACCAGTGTGAGCAATACAGGACCGAAACCGAGCAGCAGGTAGAATATGAACTGGGTGACATTAAGCGCCTGCTGTTTCACGATTTTCCGGTACTGCAGCGCAAATCCCCCGATGAGGAATGCGGTGTACATCGCCCAGAGCACGGACGACGATATGGCAACCGGCGGAATAAGCACAAAAAGAAAATAAGGTGTGAGAAAAATTCCCGCGAGCAAAATACTCAGCGACCAGTGCCATTTGGCATACCGGTAATCTTTCATTCTTTTCCACAGGCTGCGATCGATGATCCGTTCGCTGGCATGGTGGGAGGTAAGCCGGTAGTCGCGCTGTTCTTCGCAGGGATCCTGGTTCAGCAGGACGCAGAGTTTGTTGTACACGTCCGGCAATTTTTCGCGGAAAAGTTTCGGTACTTCGAAAAAATGCTCCACGCAAACCGCGAAAAACTCGTGCATATTCGTTCCGCCGTACTTGCGCAGGAAATTATGCTCGCCGCGGCGGATGCTGTCGATCACCGGCGAACTGCTTTTTTCAAGTTCGGTAAAGTAATGCACGAACTCTTCGTCGAAATCGCTGCCCTGCGTCGTGTTTATTTTCAGCGCATGGGCAAATTCGTGCAGGCCGAGGTTGAAAGTATCCGCGCCGTTTTTGTAGCCTTCCACAAAATGTTTCCAGGAAAGGAAAATCACGCCGCTCTCGCTGGCGCCGCCTTTCAGGTAATTCCGGTTGATCTTCGAATAAAAAACTTCCGGGAAAATCCGGATGGAATGAAAATGCGAAAGCTCGTAATGCTCCAGCCCGTAGGTGAGCTGAACAGCCGCGGCGCTCACGCTTACAGCCATATCGAAGTGTACTTCGAGACCCATCATCCCGCTGAATTCTTTCGATTGCATGAACTCGCGGACGCGCCCGCAGAATACGTCTTTGGCCGGTTTGGAAAGTTTCTGGTAATACGGCATCCAGTGCAGCGAACGGTCGATGTCTTCCGTTCTCAGCATGCCCGTGCGCAAGCGAAACGGTATCGGCATTACCAGCCTGCCGCGCGATGACTGTGTATTCCGTTCGGCGTACGGTACGTTTCCTTCCGCCATTTTGCCGTAAACGGTAGCATGAATGAAAACGAAGAAAAGGATAAGAAAAAGGAGTCCGATGAGCATGGCTGAGACAAAAATACAAGGAGGAAGGAGATGGCGAAATTGCCGGGGTTTATTATTTGGTTTTTGTCACCACATCGCCGGGAGGCATTTCCGGCAGCGCGTGCATTTCTATTACTTTTGAACAAAGTTCCACCGCGTTTTGTTCACGATACAGCATGTCCGAAAATCATCCGCATACCAACAATCTTATTCACGAAACGAGTCCGTACCTGCTGCAGCACGCGCACAACCCGGTCAACTGGTTTGCCTGGAACGAAGAAGCGCTGAATAAAGCGAAGCAGGAAAACAAACTTATCCTCGTGAGTATCGGCTACTCGGCCTGTCACTGGTGCCACGTGATGGAACACGAATCGTTCGAAGACGAGCAGGTGGCCCGGCTGATGAACGATCTTTTTGTCTGCATCAAAGTCGATCGCGAGGAAAGGCCGGATATCGACCAGGTATATATGCACGCGGTGCAGCTGATGACCGGGCAGGGTGGATGGCCGCTGAATTGTTTTGCGTTGCCTGACGGACGACCCGTTTACGGCGGAACGTATTTCCAGAAAAAACAATGGATGAACGTGCTGCTCAGCCTGGCCGATACCTGGAAAACGGAACCGGGACGCGTGCTGGAGTATGCGGAGAAACTTACCGAAGGCGTGCGCCTGGGCGAACAGGTTGTCAAAACACAGGATCCGCAACCGATCACGCTTGACGTGCTGCACGAAAGTGTAAAACGCTGGTCGGCACGATTCGATTCCACCGACGGCGGCCCGGCAAAAGCGCCGAAATTTCCGCTGCCGAACAACTATCTTTTCCTGCTGCGTTACGCATATCATACCGGCGACAAAGAACTGCCGGAGCATGTGAAACTGACTTTGAAAAAGATGGCGTTCGGCGGCATTTACGACCAGGCGGGCGGCGGTTTTGCGCGTTATTCCACCGATACGCTGTGGAAGGTTCCGCATTTTGAAAAAATGCTTTACGACAACGCGCAGCTTGTTTCACTGTATGCCGAAGCGTACCGGTGGCTGCGGGAACCGCTTTATAAGGATGTCGTTTACGAAACGCTGGACTTCATCGAACGCGAACTTTTATCTCCCGAAGGCGCTTTTTATTCTGCACTGGATGCGGATTCGGAAGGCGAGGAAGGGAAATTTTACGTCTGGAAAAAAGACGAACTGGAAAACCTGCTCGGACCCGATTTTCCGCTTGCCGCCGATTATTTCAACATCAACGCGCGCGGGTACTGGGAACATGACAACTACATCCTGCTCCGGCATGAAGAGGATGCGCAGATCGCGGAAAAGCACGGCATCACGACGAAAACGCTGCAGGAAAAAATAAAAGCAGCGAAAAAGAAAATCCTGGATCACCGTGCAGCGCGCGTTCGTCCCGGGCTCGACGATAAATCGCTCACTTCGTGGAATGCGCTGATGCTTCGCGGTTACGTGGATGCTTACGACACTTTCGGTGAAACGCGTTTTCTGGATGTGGCGCTGAAGAGCGCGGAATTTATCGTCACCAAGCAGTTGCGCAGCGACGGCGGGCTCTGGCACAGTTATAAAAACGGGCGGAGCACGATCAACGGCTTTCTCGAAGATTACGCTTTTGTGATCGATGCGTTCACCGGTTTGTACCAGGTGACCTTTGATCTGCGCTGGTTAGATAAAGGGCGGGAGCTGGCGGAATATGTGATCAAGCATTTCGAGGATGAGGCGAGCGGCATGTTCTGGTTTACCTCCGATCTTGATCCCGAACTCATCGCGCGCAAAATGGAAAGTTCCGATAACGTGATCCCCGCATCCAATTCGGCGATGGCGCGCAACCTGTTTTACCTCGGGCATCTCACCGGGAAAACCGCGTGGACCGGGCGTTCGCGCGAGATGCTGAACAATATGCAGCGCGAGCTGAAAGCCTACGGAGCCGGTTATTCCAACTGGGGATTGCTGCAGCTCGACCTGGCTTTGCCTTTCTACGAGCTGGCTGTTGTTGGTAAAGCTGTTGATAAAATACGCGCGGCCTTCCGGGATTATTATCGCCCAAATAAAATCTTTGCAGGAAGCCCGGGCCCGGCCGATCTGCCCTTGTTGCAGAACCGCTTCGTAGAAGGCAAAACGCTCATCTATGTTTGCGTAAACAATACCTGCGAATTGCCGGTAGAGCATTGGAGTGACGCGCTGGCCCGGTTCACGTAGGGTTGATACATGGCGAAATTCCTGTTGTTTTGTTTGCTGATTTGTTTGCCGGGTCTCGTCCTGCCGCAGGATATCGTTCACTTTCCCAACGACCTTCGTGAAGTACCGATTGCGTTCAACCCCGCGTTCATCTTCGAAAAAAAAATCAGCCGCATCCATGTAGCCGTTTCGCTCAAGCCGGATAACCAGGTCATCCAGGATAAAGGTTTGGTGGAGTCGTACGCTTTCGATACGCTCGGGCGCATGACGGAATATTACCGCACGCGTGTCAAAGGCTACGGTATGAAAGAAATCCAGCACGCTGCCGTTTACCGCAAAGGCAAGCGCGTGCGCCGCCCCTGGGTTGAAACGGTTTACCAGTATTCATACGATACCGTTTTCGTCAATTTTTATTACGACAGCCTGGACCGTTTGGTCGTCAGGCGCCTGAACGACGGCGATTTTTACAATGCCTGGTATTTCAAATACAACAATGAAAACCAGATCATCACGCAGCTCCAGTGCCGGGAAACGAATACGGAACTTTCGCGCAAAAACTTCAAGATCGGCGTGCAGAATATTCTTTCCACCGAACAGTTCAGCTACGAAAAACTAACGCCCACGCAAACCAAGCGCCGCTGCCTGAACGACGAAGGGAAATCGTACAAGGAAATCATCCTGAACTACGACAGCGCCGGCCGCCTGGTAGATGAGTATTCGAGTTTTGTGGTTACCTGGGTGAAACAGCACAATACCTATGCTTACGATAGTCTCGGCCGGCTCTCCGAACTGGTTTACCATGAATATTCCGGCGAGGAGACAATCGAAAAATCAACGTTCGAATACGATACACTCGGCCACATGGCGATGCGGCGCAATTATAAAAACGATACCCTGCTCGATGAAGTGAACTTCCTGTACAAAAAAACCGAACCTTCCGTCAACGCCATCGTCAACCGGCGAAAGAAAGATGCGATGATTGATATACAGAAGTTTACCTACGAGTATTATATCCCTCCGAAGAAATAGACCTCACCTCTTTCCTCCCCAAAGGGGAGGATGCTGGAATACCTAAGTGACGTTCCTTTTGTTTTAACAAAAGGAACGTCACTTAATTTGTAATGCCATCCTCCCCTTTGGGGAGGAAAGAGGTGAGGTCCTTCCCGCGTATTATTAATTATTTACGAACACAATACCGAAAGCGCGCAGTCTTTTCGTAATTTTGTCACCCGGTTAAACGTACAATCCGCTCCTTTATGTCGGTCTCAACTAAGTACATCTTCGTAACCGGTGGTGTTACCTCTTCTTTAGGTAAAGGCATCATATCCGCTTCGCTGGCCAAGCTTCTCCAGGCGCGCGGTTACTCGGTTACTATCCAGAAGCTCGATCCCTATATCAACGTCGATCCCGGGACACTTAATCCCTACGAGCACGGGGAATGCTATGTTACCGACGACGGGGCGGAAACCGACCTTGACCTTGGGCATTACGAGCGTTTTCTCAATGTGCCCACTTCCCAGGCAAACAACGTTACCACCGGCCGTATTTATAAAACGGTGATCGAAAAGGAACGTCGCGGCGATTACCTCGGTAAAACAGTCCAGGTTATTCCGCACATCACCGACGAGATCAAGCACCGTATACGCCTGCTGGGCAATACCGGCCAGTACCAGGTGGTGATCACCGAGATCGGCGGAACCGTGGGCGATATCGAATCGACGCCTTATATCGAGGCGGTGCGCCAGCTGAAATGGGAACTTTCGAAAGACGTACTCGTTATTCACCTGACGCTGGTGCCTTACCTGAGCGCTTCCGGGGAACTGAAAACCAAGCCCACGCAGCATTCGGTGAAGATGATGCTGGAATACGGTGTGCAGCCCGACGTACTGGTTTGCCGCACGGAACATGAACTGAGCGGCGATCTGCGCCGTAAAGTGGCTTTGTTCTGTAACGTGGATTCCAGTGCCGTAATCGAAGCGCGCGACGCCAAAAGCATTTACCAGGTGCCGCTGCTCATGCAGAAGGAAAAACTGGATCTCGTGGTACTCAATAAACTCGGGCTGGCCGTTGACAAGGTTCCCGATATGAGCCGCTGGGAGAAATTCCTGGACACGCTTTACAACTCGAAAAACGAAATCCGCATCGGCCTGGTCGGGAAATACATCGAACTGAAAGATTCGTATAAATCCATCGCGGAAGCCTTTATTCATGCAGGTGTTTCCAACGAATGCAAAGTGCATATCGAGTGGATCCATTCCGAAGGCATCACCGACGAAAATGTCAAAAGCCAGCTCAAAGGATTAAAAGGTATTCTCGTTGCACCCGGTTTCGGGCACCGCGGCATCGAAGGAAAAATTGCCGCGATCAAATACGCCCGGGAAGAGAAAGTTCCCTTCTTCGGCATTTGCCTCGGTATGCAGTGCGCCGTTATCGAATTCGGGCGGAATGTGCTCGGGATGAAAGACGCGCACAGCACGGAGATGGACGCGAGTACCAAGCACCCGGTTATCGACCTGCTCGAAGCGCAGAAAAAAATAACGAACAAAGGCGGCACCATGCGTCTCGGCGCATATCCCTGCAACCTGGCCGAAGATTCACGCGCTTTTGAAATTTACGGACGCCATACCATTTACGAACGTCACCGTCACCGCTACGAATTCAACAACGAATACCTGGCCGATTATGAACGCGGCGGTATGGCTGCCACCGGGATCAATCCCGAAGGCGGGCTCGTGGAAATCGTGGAAGTGAAAGATCATCCCTGGTTCGTGGGCGTTCAGTTTCACCCGGAGTACAAAAGCACCGTCGATAATCCGCACCCGCTTTTCGTCGGTTTTGTAAAAGCCTGCGTGGAAGCCGGGGTGAAGGAGAAAGTCTGACCGGATTTTACTTCCGCATGATTTGACAGGTATCATTTTTCCGCGTACCTTTCCTTTATGGTTAATTTCCGAAAACTGAGTTTTGTCCTGCTGCTGCTTTTCAGCAGTGTGCTGCTCCATGCGCAGGTTTCCGTTATCCGCGTGACCGACCCGGTGAAAAACAAAACACGCATCGTTCGTGAAGGCGACTGGTTGCGGGCTTTTGCTTTTACGGATTCGACTTACCATGAAGGACGCATAACCTATATCGGCGAAAAAGGCGTTCAGCTCGAAGGACATACTTACCAACTCGAAGACCTTCGCCTGGTAAGTCACAACAGCCGCCGCCGCGAGGTTACCGCCGATGTGGCCGATTTTGCAGGAGAAACCTGCATGATGGTGGGCGGACTGGTTTTCCGGGTAGGTGTGGAATTCACCGTAGCCGCCGATGAAAAAGCGGCCGTGGTAATCGGTTTGCCCGTGATGGGCGTAGGCGGCGCCTTGTGGATTACAGGGGCCATCGCGCACGGTATCGTATATCCTATCCTTGCTTCAAATACGTCCTGGAAAATCGCGGATACTTATAAAGCCGAACTCAGTTCCGATACCCGCCGCCGCAAATCCACGAATAAGCGCGGCGACGAAGTTTACGACCAGTGATCATAATATTGTTAAAACGAAGTAAGGGCGATTCACCGAATCGCCCTTTTGCTTTACGTCGGAATAGAAAAGAACAAGAGGTTGAAGGCGGATAAGCACGTTGGAAATACAAACAGGAAACCGCTCAAAATTGTGAAGTTCGAGGCGGGTTCAGGGCTGAAAAGCGCAGTCTACTTTTGTAAAGAGCATTTTCAGCCCTGAGCCCAACGAAGAAATTCGCAATTTTCAGCGGTTTCCTAATGAAAACGCCCGGATTCTGCCAACGAGCAAGGCAAAACCGGGCGGTTTCGTTATTAAAAATCAGGGTAAAATCGATCAGTTGATCTTGACTTCGGCGTATGCTGTTGCGCCGGGAGCGTTGGCGGTGGCCGTTTTCTGGAGCACACCGTTCGAATAAATTTCCACGATCACTTCGTCAGATGAATTGCTGGTGTTGTTCGCCTTGATGGAGAACGTATTTCCGCGCTGGTATTCGAAAGTGATGTTGGTTTCAAGGCGGTTGCTGGTTTCGGAAGTCAGCTGAAGTTCGCCGTTTGTTCCGGGAGCCATGTACTGGATGACAACGTTACCAGATGCAGCGTATATTTTGTACTCTACGGTAATGTTTTGTGCCTGTGTGCTTCCGTTATTTCCGGCAGGTGCGGGAATTTCCTCTTTCTGGCAGGAAACAAGACCGAGCGAACCGGCGAGAAGCAAAGAAAAAAGTACTTTTTTCATGGTTGTTGTTATATATGTGTTTTTAAATCTGTCTCTGAAATCGGGTGCAAAGGTACGCTTTGTCGAAGTAAAAGTCAAGTAGGTCGAAGTTTTTTAGCCGTTTATGGACTGATTTTAAGCGATAATCAGTGTAAGTGCCTGATAATCAAATTGAAAAGTATTTGGATGATTGATCGCTTCCCACGGGATAAAAACAAAAAATCCTTCCCGGGTAATAAGGAAGGATATTTCTGTGGGTCAAATGTGAGAACGGGTTCTTCTCACGCCTGCAAAACTCGGCACAATCTGTACCGCCGCCCGATAGTATCTGGAATACGGTTTTTCTAAATCGATAAAACAAAGAAAAACCAATTCGCTCGGCTTTACAGAGTCATTGTACTGTTATCCAAGGAGATGTAACGAACGGTCGTTCCTGGTTTACGGATGGTCGGCGCCTGTATCGATGGCCCGGGCCCGGGTTTCGAGGTAGCCTGCTTCCGTGATTTCTTCACAGAATTGCCCGATTCCGAAGGTGAGATCGTAAATATGGTTGCGCTCGGGAAGGATCCGGGCCTGCAGGTGGTGAACCAGGTAGTGGCGACCCACAACCTGTATTTCTTCCATTTCGACCGGGGAAATAATTTTTACATAAGTCAGTCCGTTCAACAGGCGGCGGTAAACGGGATACTGGATTTCCTGCTGGGTCATGGTCTTGCGCTGGACGCCGCTTTTATGAACGGGTACTTCATCGGTTTCTGGCTACTTTTGCCGGACTACGTATTTCAGCGGTCAAAAATAACGCATTCCTGCCGATGCAGCCTTTTCTTTCCAAAGTCGCGGATTATCTTTTCGGGCGTTACGGAAACGATTCGGCGCAGCTTTGCATTGTAACGCCGAACCGCCGCGCAGGACTTTTTCTCCGCGAGTACTGGTCGTCGCACCTGGATCGGGCCGCGTGGGCGCCTTCGGTTTATGCCGGCGAAGATTTCGTGGCGGAACTTTCCGGCCTGCAGCTCATCGATACGTTCGAACAGTTGTTTACGCTGTACTCGATTTACAAAAAGCACAAAGGAAAAAAAGCGGAGTCCTTCGAATCGTTTGCGCGCTGGGCGCCCGCGCTGCTGGCTGATTTCAGCGAAGCCGACAGTTGGCTCACCGACACGGCCGGGCTTTTCGGAAACGTGGGCAGCCTGAAAAACATGGAGACCTGGAATCCCGGCGGGAATGAATTCACCGAGTTCCAGCGGCAGTATATGGGATTCTGGGATTCGGTCGGCATTTATTACCGGAAATTCCGCGAGCAGTTGCTGCTCGAAGGAAAAGCATATCCCGGCCTGGCGTACCGGGCTGTTTCTGAAGATGTGCTGAGCTGCGTTTCGACACGTCCCTGGATAAAAATTATTTACGCAGGTTTCCATGCGCTCAACGCGTCGGAAGAAAAAATGTTCGCCGACCTGCTGGCTGCCGGGAAAGCGCAGGTACTCTGGGACCGCGACAGTTATTATATGAACGATGCGATGCAGGAAGCGGGACATTTCCTGCGGAAGTATCGTGAAAAATTTCCCGATGAATTTATCGCGCCGGGTTTCGTGCACGAAGAAAATCACCTTGCGGAAGAAGAAAAAACAATTACGATCATCGGCGCGGCGCGGCGGACCTCGCAGGCGCAGGCTGCGGCGATGATTGCGGAGGAATGGCTGAAAGACGAAAATACCCCGGCACGGCAGATCGCCGTCATCAGCGGCGACGAACATTTACTGCTTCCTTTGTTGCACGCATTGCCCGAATCGTCCGGCGAAGTGAACGTGACGATGGGTTATCCCATGCGCAATACGCCGATCGCCGCACTGGCCGCGCTGCTGCTCGACCTGCATGAACATGCGCGGAGACTGGACATCCGCGGGGCCGACGGGGAACTGAAATATCACCACACCGATCTTTTCCGATTGCTGCATCATCCGTACATGCGTCTTTTGTACCGCGGCGACCGGTATCCCGATAAACTCGCAACTGAAATCGCCGAGCATAACCACGTGTTTATTTCCCCGTCGCAATTGCAGGGATTGCTTCCGCAGATGGAAAAATCATTCTTCCGGATTGCGCCGCTGCTGCGGAACTGGACCAGCAGCCGCGATGCTTTTGCCGGCCTGGAAAGACTGACCGACCTGCTGCGGAAACTTTTCGACGGCGACGGGAATAAAAAGAAACGCGCCAGCGTGGAGCTCGAATTCCTTTTCCAGTTCCGCAAAGTCGTCCGCCGCCTGCAGGTTTTATCCGACCAGTACGCACACCTGCGCGAACTGCGTACTTTGCGCGTGCTTTTGCTGCAGGCGGTCGACAGCGCTACGCTGCCGTTTTACGGCGAACCGGTTACCGGTCTGCAGGTGATGGGTTTGCTCGAAACCCGCGCGCTCGATTTCGAAAACATCATCATCGTTTCGGCGAACGAAAATATTTTACCGCCCGGACGTAACCGGAATTCGTTTATCGTGGCGGGGCTGCGTAAAGATTTCGGCCTGCCTTCGTGGAATGACAAAGACGCCGTTACCGCGTATCATTTTTACCGCCTCCTGCAGCGTGCACGGCGCGTGGTGCTCATTTACAATACCGAGTCGGATGCTTTCGGAAGCGGCGAGAAGAGCCGTTTTCTCACGCAGGTGCAGTATGAACTTCCGCGCGCAAACCCGAAAATAAAAGTGGAGCAGCGTTTGTTCAGTGCGGCCGGAACTGCGCCGCAGCGGCCCGAAATAATCGTGGAGAAAAGTCCGGCCATTATGCAGAAGCTCCGCGACATGGCCGCTTCCGGGTTTTCACCTTCGGCGCTGAACAGTTTCCGTACCTGCGGCCTTCAGTTTTATTACCGTTACATGGCCGGCGTGCGGGAGCATGAACTGGTGGAAGAAACCATCGGGGCCGATACGATGGGCATCGTGATTCACGCCGTGCTCGAAGAATTATATACGCCGTTCAAAAACAAAGCCGTTTCATCCGCCGATTTCGAAAATATGCTTGCGCAGGTTGCGCCTGCAACAGCCAAACAGTTCAGCGACCGTTATCCTTCGGAAGAACTGGCCTACGGGAAGAACCTGCTCACGCAGCACATCACCGTCAAATACCTGAACGATTTCCTGCAGCAGGAAAAAGAGCTGGCGGATAAACTGCACGAACGCGGGCAGCATATATTCATCCGCGAACTCGAAACGGAACTGACTTCAAGTGTCGAACTCGGCGGGCAGCAGTTTGTTCTGCGCGGCCAGGCCGACCGTATCGACGAAACGGGACATGTACTGCGCATTATCGATTACAAAACCGGGAAAGCGGACGATAATGAACTTCGCGTGAGCAACTGGTTCGTTTTTAACAGCGACGTGAGACTGAATAAAAGTTTCCAGTTGCTGATGTACGCGCTCATGTACGTGCGTTCGGCGCGCCCGGCGGCGAAGCAGCTCCGTTCGGGCATTGTAAGCTTCCGCGAATTGCGTGCGGGACTCAAGACAGTAAAAACACCTTTCGGCGGCGACAATCTTTCCGCCAGGGACCTCGATGATTTTGAAGAGCAGTTGAAAAGTTTACTCGGCCAGTTGTTTGACGAAAACCAGTCGTTCGTGCAGACGGAGGATCTGGATCGCTGCAGTATCTGTGCGTTCCGGGAAGTGTGTAACAGGGGGTGATTGGGAAATTCCTCCACAGAGCCGTTTTACAGGAAAACTGTTGCTATAGGTCGGAATAGATCTAGCGGCAGGAGGCAGTCGGCAGGAGCAGTCAGCCCGGTTTAAACCCGGAGCAGGAGTATATTGACGACTTCCCTGTAATGCCAAAACTGCCTCCTGCCGCTGAAATGAAGACGCATTGCAAAACACACTTTTTATTTACGCCGACGCAATTTTATCCCGGCTAAACCGTAAAGCCGATCATCAGCATATCATCCGTTTGCTGGTAGTCGCCCCGCCAGGCATCCATTTCCTTTTCGATCTTTTTGTGCTGTCCGGCGAGCGGGAGGTTCCGTGCGTTTTCCAGGAGCTCGACGAGCCGGCGCGTGAGGAATTTTTTTCCGCCGCTGTGCCCGCCGGGGCCGCCGAACTGGTCGACGATGCCGTCGCTGAAAAGGTAAAACGTGGTTTGTTTTTCCAGCTTCAGTTCATGCAAAGTATACGGAGTCGTGTCGTCGAATAATTTTACCCCGGCGATGGAGGAACGGTCGCTGCCGATCTGCCGGATTTTTTCCTCTCCTTCCGTCATGTAAAACAGCGGGCGTCCTGCGCCGGAAAACTGCGCGGCGCGCGAAGCAAGATCGATGCGCACCAGCCCGATGTCCATGCCGTCCTGCGTTTCGCGCAGGTTTACGTCTTTATTCATCGCCAGGATCACCTGCCGGTGAAGTTTGCCCAGCAGCGCGGAAGTATCGGGCGTTCCGTCCTGTTCGATAAGCTGCTGCAGCGCGTTGATGCCGACCACCGAAACCAGCGCGCCCGGGACGCCGTGCCCGGTGCAATCGGCTGCGGCGATGTAGAGGAAATTATTTTTCCGTGCGAACCAGTAAAAATCGCCGCTCACGATATCGCGCGGGCGGTTCAGGATGAATATCTCTTTGACCGCCTCCGACAATATTTTTTCATCCGGAAGCACAGCGGCCTGGATGCGTTTTGCATAGTTGATGCTGTCGGTGATGTCTTTGTTTTTGGCGCTGATCTCTTCATTCCGGATGGCAAGAAGTTTATTGATTTTTTTGCGCTGAACGGAGGAGCGGAGAATAATAACGACGAGAATCAGCAGCAGTCCGATGCCGGTAAGCGAAGCGTAAAACTGGATGCGGTCCTTTTCGCGGTCTTTATTGATCAGCTCGATCTCGCGTTCTTTTCGCCCCATTTCGAATCTTGTCCGGAAATTGCTGAGCTGCTTGGCTTTGTTTTCGTTGTAAAGCGTATCCTTGGTTACAGCATGCAGTTTCGAATATTTAAGCGCCGAATCGACGCGGCCTTCCTGCTCAAAAAGTTTGGAAAGATTTTGATAAACCTCCACGGCAAACGAAGTTAAATTTCCTTTTTCGGTAATGATAAGCGCCTTGCGATAAATGACTTCCGCTTCCGTGTACTTCCCCTGCTGACTCGTCAGGTCGGCTATATTGAAAAGTGCGGAAGCTTTGCCGACCAGGTAATCGGATTCTTCGGCATAACGCAGCGCTTCATTGTAATAATAGAATGACGAATCGATCATCTTGCGCATGTTGTAATGGCCGCCGGTGGCGATCATGGTTTCGGCGATCAGCGATTTGTTGCCGCGCTTTTTCATGTCCCTGATCGCCTGCAGGTGATAGCTTATAGCTTTGTCGTACTTGCCCTGCTGGTCATAAACAAGCGCAATATTATCGCGGCTGAGCGAAGCGGCCCCGAGATCACCGATGCTTTCATTCAACTCGATGGATTTCTCGTAATACTCAACGGCCTTATCGAATTCCTGCTGGTAGAAATAAACGTTCCCCATGTTGCTCAGGCACATCGCCCGCTGCCCCGACGTGTTCAGCCGTTCACTGATCTTCAGGCCTTCACTGTAATGAAAAGTAGTGCGGGCAAAATCATTCTTCACTAAATAAACGTTGCCCATATTGATATGATAATCGCAAATGCCGGTGTCGTTGCCTGCCGCTTTATACGAAGCCAGCGATTTTTCCAGGAATTCTATGGTTGCATCAAGGTCGCCGAGCCTGCGGTATATTTTGGCTTTTGTGCCGTAGGATTGGCCTTCCCATGTTTTGTCATCGATCAACTGGCGCGTGTCGATCTCGCGGTTTACGTAATCCAGGGCTTTGTCAGGAGCGCTGCCCATGAGTTTAAGTGCAACCGAGTCGAGCATTTTTGCCCGGATGTGGGCAGGTTTACCGGAAAAACTTCGTTCAAAAGCCGCACTGTCAATTTGCGCGGAAGCAGAAACAAACAGCAAAAAAAATGTAAGAATAAAACCGGGAACACGCATGAAAAACACAACGTTAAAGCTTACTCAAATGTATAATAATTCCTGCCTCCCAAAAACGTAACTTTAGCCCGTTAAAATGAGCTACCGAAGTTTAGCCGAATGTATCGCCGATCTTGAAAAGCACGGGCATCTTGTCCGTGTAAAAGAAGAGGCCGATCCTTTTCTCGAAATGGCTGCGATCCAGTTGCGCGTTTACCGGGCCGGTGGTCCGGCGCTCCTGTTCGAACGTGTAAAAGGCTGCGCATTTCCCGCGGCGTCCAATTTATTCGGCACGATGGAGCGCAGCCGCTTTATCTTCCGCGATTCGCTCGCGAAAGTTCAGCAGCTCATCAAACTGAAAAATGACCCGATGATGGCGTTCCGTCATCCTTTCCGCTATGCGGGAACAGCGCTGTCGGCCATGAAAGCCCTTCCCAAAAAAACAGGTTCGGCTGCGGTTCTTTATAAAGAAACAAGCATTTCAAAATTGCCACAGCTGCAATGCTGGCCCAAAGACGGCGGCGCATTCATCACCCTGCCGCTGGTGTACACCGAAGATTTTGATCAGCCCGGCGTGATGCACGCGAACCTGGGCATGTACCGCATCCAGCTTTCCGGGAATGATTATGTACCGGATAAAGAAATCGGTTTGCATTACCAGCTGCACCGCGGTATCGGCGTTCATCAAAGTAAAGCGAAAGGAAAACCGCTGCGCGTGAGCATTTTTGTGGGCGGTCCGCCGGCACTCACCATGGCCGCCGTAATGCCGCTTCCGGAAGGAATCTCCGAACTCACTTTTGCCGGCATTCTCGGGAACCGGCGCGTGCGGTATACGATGCACGACGGGTATACGATCGCGTCGGATGCGGATTTCGTGATCACCGGCGAACTGCATACCGGGGAAAATAAACCGGAGGGACCTTTCGGAGATCATCTCGGGTACTACAGCCTCAAACATGATTTTCCCGTGCTGCGCGTACATAAAGTCTGGCACCGGCAAAACGCAATATGGCCTTTTACTGTTGTCGGTCGT
>VBWE01000017.1 GCA_006218065.1 Bacteroidota bacterium | reverse complement strand
AGCATTTTGGAAAAGAGACGAAACTCACCCGGAGAGAGGGGGCCGGGGGGTGAGTCCCCGGACTACCTAAATCGTTTTAACTAACCCTTTCGTAATTCCCCGCCGAATTAGTATTTTGCACACAGTGAAACAGAATCTCCGTTTTTCAAAAGTCATCCTGCTGCCGGCCGCTGCTTTGCTGATTACCTGCGCGCAGGCCCCGGAAGCGCCGGTCCGTTCGGTTTTTCCCTGGAATCCGCCGGCTATGGGCGCTGCGGACTATACACAGTTTGTCGATCCGTTCATCGGTACCGGCGGACACGGGCACACGTTTCCGGGCGCAACGGCTCCTTTCGGGATGGTGCAGCTCAGCCCGGATACGCGCAACGACGGGAGCTGGGACGGTTGTTCCGGCTATCATTATTCCGACAGCATACTTTTCGGTTTTTCGCATACGCACCTGAGCGGAACGGGCTGCAGCGATTACGGCGATATTCTGCTTATGCCTTATTCGCGCAAAGCCTGCCCGAAAGCTGCGGCAGAAGCATACGTGACAAAAACAAAATTTCAGCACAGCGACGAACAGGCTTCCCCAGGCTATTATACCGTGAAGTTGCCGCAGGCAAAAGCAGAACTCACCTGCAGCCCGCGCGTGGGTTTTCACCGGTACACTTTTTCTGCGGATGATCCTGCGATCGAGTTCAACCTCGAGCACCGGGATGAAGTGCTGGACAGTGAAATTGAAATCGTAGATGATTCTACCATCCGCGGCTACCGTTTTTCCAAAGCATGGGCTACGAACCAGCGGTTGTTTTATTACGCCCGGTTTTCCGTTCCGTTTCGCGCGCATATTTACGAAGCGGGCAGGGAAGTGAAAGCCGGCGGACTTGTAAAAGGCAAGCATCTGCGCGCTGCGCTGAAATTCGATTCGAAAAACGTACTGGTGAAAGTCGCTGTTTCGCCGGTGAGTATGTTCAGCGCGGAAAACAATATGAAAGCCGAAATCCCCGGCTGGAATTTTGACGGGATCCGCGACAAGGTAAAACGCGACTGGAACAACGAACTCTCCCGAATCGAAGTGAAAGGCGGAACGAAAGAACAGCAGCGTACTTTTTACACCGCGCTTTACCATTGCTTCATCGCGCCGAATGTGTACAGCGATGTAAACGGCGGTTACCGCGGCCGCGACAGTCTCGATCATATCGATACTTCGTCTGCGCAGCACACGGTTTTTTCACTCTGGGATACGTATCGCGGGCTGCATCCTTTGTTTACCATCGTGCAGCAAAAACGTACGAACGATTTCATCCGCACGTTTATCCGGCAGTGGGAACAGGGCGGGCGATTACCGGTCTGGGAACTTTCGGCCTGCGAAACGGAATGTATGATCGGCTATCATGCCGTGCCTGTAATCGCCGACGCGTATATAAAAGGAATCAAGGATTACGATACGATCAAAGCATACCAGGCCATGGCAGGCAGCGCCATGCGCGATCATTTCGGTTTGAAATCGTACAAGAGCTGCGGTTATATTCCTGCCGAAGGCGAAGCGGAATCCGTTTCGAAAACGCTGGAGTATGCATATGATGACTGGTGCATTGCACAGGTGGCGAAAAAACTGAAACTGAAGGAAGAATACGCGAAGTACATCAAACGCGCGCAGGCCTGGGAAAACCTGTTCGATCCGCAAAGCGGTTTCATGCGTGCGCGGCTCAACAATGCTTTCGTGGAACCATTTGCGCCGGAAGAAGTGAATTTTCATTTTACGGAAGCCAATGCCTGGCAGTACAGCCTTGCCGTGCCGCACGATATCGGCGGATTGACGGAACGGATGGGCGGAAAAGAAAAGTTCAAAGAGCACCTGGACAAACTTTTTTCCGCGTCGTCAAAAACTTCCGGCCGGGAACAAGCCGATATAACGGGTCTTATCGGTCAGTATGCGCATGGAAATGAACCAAGTCACCACATGGCGTATCTCTACAACTATTGTGACGCCCCGGTTTCCACGCAGTATAAAGTGAATGAAATCCTGACGACGCTTTATAAAGACACGCCCGACGGACTTTGCGGAAACGAAGACTGCGGGCAGATGTCGGCCTGGTTCGTGCTGAGTGCAATGGGTTTTTACCCGGTGACGCCCGGAACGGAACAGTACGCTTTCGGTACGCCGCTGTTCACTGAAGTGAAGATCAATCTCGAGAACGGAAAACAGTTTATCATCACGTCTGATCGTGAAGAGGACCGCTTTCTTATCGAGGACGTGAAGCTGAACGGAAAGACGTATAATGAAAACTTCATCAACCACAGCGAACTGATGAAGGGCGGCACATTGCATTTCGACCTGGGAGAAAAGACGGAACGCGGAAATTTGCCGATGTCTGCAGTACCTGCCGTTCCGGGCGAGGACCGCATACTCCCGGTGCCGCGCGTGCTGAACAGTGCGCGCACGTTTGAAGAGGAGATGTATGTTGAATTTTATTTTTTAAATCCCGGTGGAATTTCCTACTCCGTAAATGACGGACCTGCAGAGCAATATCGCAGCGCGTTCCGTATTGAACGGACGTCGAAGATCAAAGCCTGGGCCCGGGGAAGGTATGAAACCAGCGACACGGCTGTTTTTATTTTTTACAGATCGCCGAAGAACCGGAACATTAAACTGAACACGGGCTTTGCTCCGCAGTACGCAGCGGGCGGCGAAAAAGCGCTGATCGATTTTATCCGCGGCCCGGAAAATTTCAGGACAGGTTCCTGGCAGGGCTACCAGGAAGTAAACCTGGATGCGGTGATCGACCTGTCTTCGGAACAGGAAATCAGATCGGTGAAAACCGGTTTCCTGCAGGATGAAAATTCCTGGATCTTTATGCCGGTGGAAGTGGAGTATTTTATTTCGTCGGACGGAAAAGCATTCAAAAGCATCGGTAAAGTGAAGAACGATATCCCGGCGACAAAAACAGGAACTTTGCTGAAGGACTTCACTTTGAAAACAAACGTGAAAGCGCGTTACGTGAAAGTGATTGCGCGGAACAACGGTAAATGTCCGCCCGGCCATAAAGCCGCAGGAGAAAAAGCGTGGATTTTTGCTGATGAAATTTTAATAGAGTAACGTTACCGGGGAAGTATGTAAAATAAATGCCGAATGCCGAAGTGCGAATGCCGAATTCACACATGCAGCCGCACGGGTTCATTCGCCATTCGGCATTCGCACTTCGCCCGATTGCTTTTTTTAAACAATAAAGAGATGACTGATCGTAGAAAGTTTCTGAAAAACAGCGCGCTGTTCGCCGCGTTTTCCTCGCTTGGAATTTCCGTTTTCGCCGGCGAAGGCGGGAAGAAAAAGAAAAAAGGAAAAACGAATCCGAATAGTGTTGCGGGCAAACCGCTGGTTATCTCCACCTGGAAGCACGGGCTGGCCGCCAACGAAGGCGCCTGGAAAGTAATCGATGCCGGCGGGCGTGCGCTGGATGCGGTGGAGCAGGGCGTGATGGTTACCGAATCGGACAAGACGAATACGAGCGTCGGGCTCGGCGGTTTTCCCGACCGCGAAGGAATCGTTACACTGGATGCCTCGATCATGGATGAGCGTGGCATGGCGGGCTCGGTGGCTTTTGTCCAGGGCATTGAACACCCGATTTCACTGGCACGGCGCGTGATGGACAAAACACCACACGCGTTGCTGGTGGGCGCGGGGGCCGAACTTTTTGCAAAGCAGGAAGGCTTCGTCAAACAAAAAAATACGCTCACCGACACCACGCGCAAAGCCTGGCAGGAGTGGATGAAAGAAAAAAATTACAAACCGGTGATCAATATTGAAAATCACGATACCATCGGTTTGCTGGCTATCGATAAAAGGGGGAATGTCAGCGGAGCCTGTACCACCAGCGGCCTGAGCTGGAAAATGCACGGACGCGTGGGCGATTCGCCGATTATCGGGGCGGGGCTTTTCGTGGACAACGAATTCGGTGCGGCTACCTGCACGGGGCTCGGCGAATCGGTGTTGCGCACACTGGCTTCGTTTCTTGCGGTGGAATGCATGCGTCGCGGAGCAACGCCGCAGGAAGCCTGTGAAGAAGCGATCGCCCGCATTGTAAAAAAACATGCCAACTTCAAAGATTTCCAGGTCGGTATTCTCGCCATCACGCCTGCGGGAGAGCATGGCGGATACGCCATTCACAAAGGATTCAATTACGCTTTGCACCAGGGCGGAAACAACCGCATGATCGATTCGGATTATTATAATAAGGAAGGCAAGTAGTATGCAGGAGCAAAAACCGGGTTACAGGTTCGCTTTCATCGTCGTGACTGCGTTGTTCTTTATGTGGGGATTCATCACGGTGCTGAACGATATCCTGATCCCGCACCTGAAAGAAGTTTTTTCGCTCAACTATGCGCAATCCATGCTGGTGCAGTTTTGTTTCTTCGGCGCGTACTTCGTGATCTCGGTTATTTATTTTGCGCTCTCCATCATCAGCGGCGATCCCATCCAGCGGATCGGGTACAAAAACGGGATCCTGCTGGCGCTTGTAATTGCGGGCGCAGGATGCAGCATGTTTTTCGTCGCGGCGGAGATCAGGGCATACTGGTGTTTCCTGCTCGCTTTATTTATCCTGGCTTCGGGCATTACGATCCTGCAGATTGCCGCAAATCCCTACGTGGCCATTCTCGGCGAAGCGCGCACAGCTTCTTCACGGCTGAATCTCTCGCAGGCTTTCAATTCGCTCGGGACCACACTGGCGCCGCTGGTGGGCGGTTACCTGATTTTTACGAATACGGCTTCGGGCGCGGATGCGGTAAAAATTCCGTATCTCGGGCTGGCAGCGGGTTTCTGGCTGCTCGCGGTGGTTATTAAACTTACTCCGCTGCCTTCGTTCACTTCGCCGGAAACGATCGAGCGCAATGCTGCCGCGCTGCGTTTTCCGCACCTGCGTTACGGCATGCTGGCGATTTTTATGTACGTGGGCGGTGAAGTTGCGCTCGGCAGCGTGATTATAAATTACCTCAGCCTTCCCGAAACCGCCGGGCTGAAAAAAGAAATGGCCGATCATTACCTGTCCTATTATTGGGGAGGAGCCATGATCGGGCGTTTCATGGGAGCGATCGCGCTGAACGGGATGAAAAATAAACTGCAGCAGTATGGGCTGATGCTCGGCCTCGGCCTGCTTTCATTCGCGCTGATTTTTTTCCTCATCTGGAGAACAGGCGGTCCTGCGCTCGGGGAAGTATGGCCGTATGGCGTTTTCATCGTCATTAATTTTGCCGGTCTTATCATTGCCCGCGGAAAACCGGCGCTGGCTTTGGCGCTTTTTTCTCTCGTGGTTATCGCGCTGGTATTCGCTTCGGCATTTATGAACGGATTTTCCGCTGTCTGGACTTTGCTGGCTGTCGGCCTGTTCAATTCCATCATGTGGTCCAATATTTTTACTTTGTCGATCGCCGGTCTCGGGAAATATTCCAGCCAGGGCAGTTCGCTGCTGGTGATGATGATCGTGGGCGGAGCGCTTGTGCCGCTGGCTGTGGGAAGCCTGGCCGATATGGAAGCGGTGGGTTTGCATAAAAGTATTTTACTGGCCGTGATTTGTTATGCATACCTTTTCTTTTTCGGCATTTACGGCTACCGCGCAGGAAAAAAAGGAGAAGAACCTGCCGAAGAAAAAAATCAACGTACTATTTCACACTGAACCATGAAGAAGTATTGTGCAGGAATTGATATCGGCGGAACGAACAGCGTGATCGGCCTGGTGGACGGGCAGGGGAATTGCGTCTGCGACCGGACGATCAGCACAAAAGATTTCGAAACGCCGGAAGCATTCGTCAAAGCGGCCTGTATAGAAATCCGGCATTGCCTCGAACAGAATAAGGACGCGCAGCTTTCGGGAATCGGCATCGGTGCGCCGAACGGGAATTATTACACCGGCTGCATCGAGTTCGCGCCCAACCTGCCGTGGAAGGGTGTGATCAAACTCGCCGAACTTTTCCGCCAGGAAACCGGTACCACTTCGGTGCTGACGAACGATGCGAATGCCGCTGCCGTGGGCGAACAGCTTTTCGGTGCGGCGAAGGGAATGAAAAACTTCGTGGTGATTACGCTTGGCACCGGGCTCGGCAGCGGTTTCGTTATAAACGGTGAAGTGCTTTACGGTCACGACGGTTTTGCCGGCGAGCTGGGGCACGTGATCGTCGTGCGCGACGGCCGTTTGTGCGGCTGCGGGCGAAGAGGATGCCTCGAAACGTATGCTTCGGCAACGGGTATTGTGCGTACCATGCACGAGTGGCTGGACAACAGCGCCCAGCCCAGCCCGCTGCGCAACCTCGAAGAAATCACGAGCCGGCAGATCGCTGAACAGGGTACAGCCGGCGACCCGATCGCGCTGGAAGTAGTCGATTACACGGCAAAAATTCTCGGGCGTGCGCTGGCCGATATGGTTTGCATCACCAGCCCGCAGGCTATTTTCCTTTTCGGCGGATTGGCGCAGGCGGGCGACCTGCTCATCAAACCGGTGAAAAAATACATGGAAGAAAACCTGCTGAATATCTTCAAAAACAAAATCGAAATTTACTCTTCGAAACTCTCGTCCAATGCCGCTGTGCTTGGCGCCGGCGCGCTCGCGTGGAAACATACGTAGGTTTCTATTATAGAACAACGGAAGTGAAGTTGCAGATTTGAGATATGAGATTTGAGACGTGAGATATGAGACCTGGCTGGAATACGTGTCTCATATCTCACGTCTCAAATCTCAAATCTGAACCACGTTACTTTTTCCGAAACCCTTCGTCCACCAGGATCGCTTCGTGAATGATCTCGCAAAAAAGCTCCGGTTTGATATCGCTGAGTTCGCGGATAGTGATCATGTACACTTGTTTTCTTCCATCGATTTCCAGCAGGCCCTGTTCGTTTGAAAGCAGGTTGCCGTAGCAGAAGCCCAGTAATACGCCTTCATCTATTCCTGCAGCTCCGGCTGATGCAGGCCAGATGAAGCAGACGCGCCGGTGGAGAAAATAATAAGGTACGCCGTAAGAAAGTTTTTCAACGAAAGCCGGGGAACAGCTCAGTACGATACTCCGCAGCGCCTCTACCAGTTGTTTTTCACCGGGCGGCAGGTTTGTGATAAAATCTTCTGCAATACGAATCATTCAGAACAGTTCCGGTTGTATTGTATCTGTAAAGGTACAAGGACGCAAGGCAGCTCCGCAATTTTCGTTCAGTTTTTGAATGGCATAATTTACCAGGTGAGGCATTTTCCCGTGATGCGGACTGTGCACAAAAAAATAAATTTCTTCGAGCCCCTGTGCAATCCATTCCTGCAACCGGAAACTCCACTCGTCTATCCGCGGGAAATCAGTCGGGTGAAGATCATTGGCGGTGAACCGGATAAACGCAGCAGGTGTTGTCAGCCGCTGGTGCAGCGCATCGCGACGGCCTGCCGTGTCGGTGATCACGGTTCCTGTTCCCATGGAAACGAACGCATCGAAAACTTTATCCAGGTTGTGACGGTCAGTGAACCATTGTTCGTTGCGGAACTCGACACAAAGCCGGTATTCGCGGGGAAACGCTGCAGCATATTCCAAAAGCCTGTCGGTATGCTGCGGACCGAATTGCGGCGGCAACTGGAGAAAGAAAGGACCGAGGTGGTTTTCAAGATTTCCCATAACGTCACAAAAAACCTGCGTGAGTTCGCGGCAATTGATCAGCCGGCGTTCGTGACTTATTTCGCGCGGGATTTTCGGGCAGAACCGGAAATTTTTCGTGACAGCATTTTTCCAGCCGGTTACGGTTTGCGGAACGGGCATCCTGTAAAACGTAGTATTGAGCTCGATGCAGTTGAATTGCTGTGCATAATATTTCAGCAGGTCTTTATTGCGGGCATCCTGCGGATAAATAAGTCCGAGCCACTCTTTTTCACCCCAGACCGGGCAGCCGGCAAAAAAACGGGGCTGGCCCTTGCTGCTGAACGTGTTCAGTACGGCTTTATTCGCCGGATCATCCGGAGGCAGCGAAAAATCGACGCGGGTAATATCGGCAAGACGGCCAAAGTCCATAATCAAAAATAACAGAAAAGCACGCGACGATCACCACTGGTTACATGAAACCGACCGTTGCGTAAATGAACAGGCCGGGCATTGTGTGCAGCCGTGTTCTTTTCTGCTATTTTTGACCGGATGAAATTCCCGGGATACCTGCTTTTGCTTTTTGCCGGATTTATGGCTGTCGCTGTGCCGGCACAGGAACCCACGTATTATCATTATTCGGTTAAAGAAGGTTTGCCCAGCTCGGAGATTTACGACATCATCCAGGATCGTTCGGGTTTTATCTGGGTGGCGACCGATCGCGGTGTGAGCCGGTACGACGGGTACGAGTTTTTTAATTTTTCCACGCAGGACGGTTTGACGGATAACACCGTTTTTAACCTTCAGGAAGATTCCAAAGGAAGATTGTGGTGTATTACCAGCAATAACAGGTTGTGTTATTTCTCCGGGGATTCGATCGTCGCATATCGTTATAATGATGCGTTGCTGAAATTTATCGGTACCAACGACCGTTATAAAAATATCCGCTCATTCCTGGTCGATGAGCAGGACAATGTTTTGCTCGGTTTCCTGGGTGAAAGTTATGTCTCCATCAGCAATACCGGGAAAACGGAAAGAAAAAAAATCAACGGGAACAGTAAGAGACATTACAATTTCGATTTTCGTTTTGTGAACGGTAAACTGGCGATGACTTGCCAAAAGCTCGAAGACCCGCAAACGGATGCCGTTTTTACATATGATTTCGGCGCGGGCAGGAAAGAACTGGTTGTAGAATCATCTCCTATGCGTGCGGGCTCCTATTTTGTAGGAACCGGCAGGCGTGACGGATCGGTTGTGCTGGGTACTGCCTGGACTATTTATTATTTCAGGGAAAAACAAACTCCTTTGCAGATTGAAATGCCTGGTCCCATAATCCGTATCTATGAAGACACGGACGAGTCGCTTTGGATCAGTATGCGCCAGCAAGGGACAATGCGTTTTCCGAAGGGACAGATTCCCGGCCAGGCAGAAGGGCGGAGATTTCTCCCGGGGAAAACGGTTTCGGCTATGTTTCGTGACCGGGAAGGCGGTATGTGGTTCGGAACGCTGGAACATGGGTTATATTACCAGCCTTCGCCGAATGTAAAAACTTTTTTTTCGGAAGAAAGCGGTTTGCCGCACCGCATCGTCAGTATCTGCAAAGGTCCGGGCAATATCGTGTATGCCGCAACGGTAAAAGGGAAAGTGCTTCGTTTTACGAGCGATTCACTGACCGGTGAAATAGATTTATATGAAAACAAAAACACGCTTGAACTGAACAAGGATATTTGTTACGATGCGCGTACCAACCGGTTGATTGCAGTTACCGAATCAAACATGGTTGAAATTGATTTCGATGCTTCGCCTGCGTACAAACCTATGGGCGGGCACCTGGGCGGGAACAGGGCTGTGCTTTTCGACCCGGCAGATCCGTCTTTTATCTGGATCGGAAGACAAGGTTACGTCATCCGCCTGGCCGAAGATCAAATAAGCAAACAACCCGGACGAAGGCAAGTATACATGTTCAACTCACGCATAGATGTGCTTTGTTTTACAAAAAGATTCGGTTTGCTGACCGGAACCAGTGACGGTTTGTTTGTTATTGATAAGGACTCTGCCCGCCGTTTGTTTCCCGGGGAAGACCTGCTCCGGTCCCGGATTTCCGCTATCGCAGAGCTTCCCGACGGTTCGGTTGCATTCGGAACAATCGGCAGAGGATTACTTATCCTGCAAAACGGGAAGGTGAAACAGTTCACGGTGGCGGAAGGTTTGCCGAGCAATATTCTGAACGCACTGGCCCTTGACGAAGACGGCCTGCTGTGGGCAGGAACAAACAGGGGCGTGAGCCGCATCGAACTGGAAAACGATTCTATCCATGTGCATAATTATACGGTTGCAAACGGTTTGCCGACGAATGAAGTGCGGGAGCTGATGGCATCCGGGCCGTTTTTATGGATCGGAACATCCGACGGTTTGTGCATCCTGAACAGGAATGATATGCAGAGCGCAGGTAATCCGCCGCTGATCATTTTGCGCAAAATACTGGTCAACGGAACGGAGCGGATGAGAGACTCGCTTGCATCCCTGCGGTATAATGAGAATATGCTTGATGTGATTTTTACCGGTTTGTCGTACAAAAGCAAAGGCGATATCCTGTACCGGTACCGCCTGAGCGGCGCCGACACGGGCTGGCGTTATACCCGGAATACTTCCGTGCGTTTCATGTCGCTTTCTCCCGGTGATTATACTTTTGAAATGTATGCGCGGAACTCGGACGGTTTATGGAGCAGCCGGCCCGTGCGTTTTACATTCTGCATCACACAACCTTACTGGCGCAAATGGTGGTTTATCATTTCGGTTTCCCTGGCCGTGCTTGTGTTGTCCTGGTTCCTGTTCTCCGCACGTGTGAAACGGTTGCGCGAAAAAGAAATGATGAAGCGCCGCATCGTCGAGTACCAGCAGAAAGCGCTGGCTTCGCAGATGAACCCGCATTTTATTTTCAACTCGCTGAATTCCATACAGGCTTTCGTGCTGGGCGACGACAAGGAAAGCGTGATGAAGTACATCAGCCGTTTTTCGCTGCTCCTGCGCCGGAGTCTTGATAATTCCATGGAGCCCTACGTATCGCTCCGCGACGACCTCGATGTGCTGCGTGCATATCTCGACCTGGAGAGTATGCGGTTCAAAGAAAAAATAAACTGCGAGGTCAGGCCAGCGCCTGCACTTGACCTGTCGCGCATCTGCATACCGGCCATGCTTATTCAGCCTTACGCTGAAAATGCGATCCGTCATGGTTTGCTGCACAAAACCAGCGGAACAGGCAGCCTGGTGATCGGTCTTGAAATGGAAAACGGCAACCTTGTCTGCTCGGTTGACGATAATGGTGTGGGCCGCGAGCTGGCGGAAAAATTACAGGCGCAACGCGTGAACCACCGCTCTGCCGGAACTTCGATTACCGGTGAACGGCTTGAGTTGCTTTGCCGGGAAGCGGGAAAAGATTATTTTTTCGAGATCATCGATAAGAAGAACGCAGCAGGTGAAGCCCTGGGAACAACCGTTCGTTTTTTTCTTCCATATACCCTGAGATAACATGAAACTGAAAACAATCCTGATCGACGACGAAAAAGATGCGCTTTTTGCCCTGCGAAAACTGCTCGAAGAATTTTGTGAAGGCGTGGAAGTTTGTGCGGAAGCAACGAGCGCGCTGAGCGGATTGAGGCTGATCCAGCAACATCAGCCGGACGTGGTATTCCTGGATGTGGAAATGCCCGGCGGAAACGGTTTTGATCTGCTGGAAACCTTAAAAACAAAACCGATCAATATTGTTTTTACTACGGCCTACGAGCAGTATGCCATAAATGCGCTGCGCGCAGGCGCAGTGGACTACCTGCTGAAGCCGATCGACCTCGGTGAATTGCGTGATGCGCTGATGCGTGTGCGCGCCCGTTTCGAGCGGGATGAAACGATGCAGCAGGCGTCAACCGAAGAATACAAAATTAAAATCGCGCAGCAGGGCGAAACTTTTTTTATTCCCTGCGTCGATATCCTGTACATCGAAGGAGAAGGACGGTATTCCACCATTCATATTACCGGCGGGAAAAAACACCTCGTTTCAAAAAATCTCAAGGAATTTGAAGATGAACTTTCCCGGCACCGGTTTTTCAGGATACATAAATCTTTCCTGGTCAACTGCCGCTATGTTTCGCGCATTACGCATTCTGACGGCGGTTTTGTGGAACTCAGCAACGGCAAGCAGATTGAAATTTCGCGGAGGAGGAAAATGGAGTTCCAGGAATTCATGAAACAGTAAAAACATCCCGCAGGAGCCGATGTTTAAGCTTCCCGCGGGATGTTCAAAAGGTTACCTGCTTACAATCACCCGCTGGCTGGTACGCTGACCGTCTGCAGCAATTACCGTAATCATATACATGCCGGGATCGGCAAGATGGAATTGCTGCTGCATATCCGCCTGCGCTTGCTGCATGCTGATCAATTGTCCCAGCGCGTTGCAGACCAGGATGTCTGCGGTTCCGGTTGTGCTGAGTTGCAGCATAAATGTTCCGTTGTTCGGGTTCGGGGATATTGTGAAGAGATTATTCTTTTCAGAAGAAGCAATCCCGGTGGTGCACAGATCGACGAGGATGGAATCAATTGCCGTCCCGGTGCATCCGCTGCTGCTGGTATATGTGTAAGTAATGATGTTCATGCCGGGATTGGCCTGCATGGGATCGAAAATGTTTCCGGTTACTCCCGGGCCCGAAAAAGTTCCGCCAGCGGGCGATGCTCCGTTTAATGTGAACGCTGCTGTGGCTGACTGGCAGGTGGTATCCACCGAAACGGCAAGTGTTACAACCGGCGCATTCGGATCGTTCAGGTTTGTATTGACCATCGTCGTGCACCCGTTTGCATCCGTAACGGTGCAGGTATATACTCCTGCGCCGATTCCTGACAGGTCTTCTGTCGTATCCGATGTATTCCAAAGGAAAGAATACCCCGGTGTTCCGCCTGTCATGCTGATATTGATCGCCCCTTCGGTTCCTCCGCATGTAACCGGGCCGGATGCAGAGAAAATAGTTGTAAGAGGAAAGGAAGGCTCCGCAATGATTACTGTTCCGCTGTTCGTGCACCCGTTTGCATCCGTAAATACACCGGTATAAATTCCGGCAGGCACTCCGGAAATATCTTCCGTGAAGTATGTCCCGTTGTTCCAGTTGAAAGAATAAGGAGACGTTCCGCCGGTCATAGTAAGATCAGCAGATCCGCCGGAGCCGCCGAAACAGGAAACATCAGCGGATGTAACGGAGGTTGAAATGGCAGCAGGTTCAGTCAGCGTAACTGTTGTCGTACTTGCACAACCGTTCGCATCCGTTACCGTGTACGAATATATTCCGGCAGCGACAGTAAAAGTTCCCGCTCCCGAGTAAGGGTTTGTTCCGCCTGCTCCTGTTACGGTAACGGTTGCCGTTTCGCCGTTACATGCAATAGCCGTTGCAGACGATGCGGAACTGAGCGGCGCCGGTTCTGTAATGGTAATGGTTGTTGTAGCTGAACAGGCATTCGCATCTGTTATCGTATAAGAATACGTTCCGGCCGGAACAGTGAAAGTTCCAGTTCCTGAATAAGCGCCTGTACCGCCTGAACCGGTTACTGTAACCGTTGCATTTCCGCCGTTACACGCGATCGGCGTTACCGACGAAACTGTGTTGAGCAGTGCCGGTTCCGAGACTGTGGCGCTTGTGGTGCTCATGCAGCCGAGTGCATCCGTAACCGTGTACTGATATGTTCCTGCTGTTACGGTAAATACGCCTGTTCCGGTGTACGGAGCCATTGTGCCGGAAGCGGATACGGTTACCTGCGTATTTCCACCGGAGCATAATACGTTGCCTGCGGCAGATGTTGCGACAAGCGTATACGTTTGCTCAACGTTGATGATTTGTGATACGGAACAATAGTTGATATCCGTTACGGTACAGGTCCATGTGCCGGCCAGCAACTCCGTGATATCCGTCGTTCCGTCGCCGTTCGGGTTTCCCGGCATCCAGTCATACGTGTAATTACCTGTTCCGCCCGTAGCGGGAAGAACGGACGCCCTGCCGTCTGCGATTCCGTTGCAGGTGGCGCTCGAATGTGATGCCGGGAGCAGAACAAGCGGCGAAGGTTCTGTAATGCTGATCGATTCTGTTATTGAGCATCCGATGGCATCGCTGATTGTGCAGGTATAAGTTCCCGGGGCAAGTGCGCCGGCAGTTGTTCCGGTGCCGCCTGCGGGAAGCCAGGAATACGAATAGGGACCTGTGCCGCCGAAAGGAGCAACCGTGGCCTGGCCGTTGTTGCTGCCGGTGCAGCTTACGTGGTTTACGGTCATGGTTGCGGACAAGTTGCCCAGTACGGTAACAACAGCATTGCAGGACGAAGTATTGCCGCTATTGTCGGTAACGGTAAACACCACATTATTCATACCGATGTTTGAACAAGTGAAGCTGCCGGGATTTACGGTCATCGATGCAATTCCGCAGGCGTCTGTCGATCCGTTGTCAACCATCGCGCCTGTGATGCTTGCGTTTCCTGCGGAGTCCAGGGTTATGACGATGTCCTGGGAAACTGCGACCGGGCGTGTCGAATCCAGCACCGTTACAATTCCTGTGCAGGTCGAAATGTTTCCGCGTCCGTCTGTAACGGTCAGCGTAACGTTGTTGTTCCCGACGTTTGACCAGTTGAAACCGATCGTACTGACGTTCATGGATGCAATACTGCAATTGTCCGTTGACCCGTTATCGATCATGGCAGGAACAATATTCGCAATTCCCGAAGCATTAAGATAAAGCGAAATATTCCGGCAATTGGCAACGGGAGGCACGGTATCCGAATTGTCCGTTCCCTGTATATTGAAATTATAGGCTGCCTCGTTTGCGTCGTTATTATTTATGATAACGGATACGGTTCTGATCCCGCTGGCTGAAGGAGTAAAGCGAACCTGGAATGTCGTGGAACCGCTTGCCGGGACAACTGATGCGGGGGCGCTGATCAGCGCAAAATCATAAGTATGCGCTCCTGAAATGTTAACTGATGAAATGTTCAGGTTACCGCTACCCTGGTTTTGAATGGTGAATGTGCGGACAATTGCACCGTTGCAGGTCAGGACAGAACCAAAATCAGTATGATCGGCAGCAGCCGGTACGAGGTCGCCGTCAACGATGGTTATACCATTTCCGCTAACGTTGATTTCCGGAGCCTGCGCGATGCAGTATGAACCGGAGAAGAGAACAGCGGCAGTAAGAGCCAGGTACTTTTTCATGAGGATGAGTTGCGTGTGTGAAACTGATGAAGCAAAACTATTTCAACACGGTAGCCGGGGGAATCCGATTTCGGCCCGACTCATTCAGATGTAAGAAATTCGCTTTTTTGGTAAAAGGATATGCCGGGCCGGGCCGGTATATGTTAATGTGTTCTTTTTCAGTAAGTCAATGGTGTGTGGATATGTCTTTCACGAAAAAGCAGGATTCCGGGTGTGCATATATTTCCCCGGTAGTTACCTGGAAACTGCCGTTGCATACAGAAACATACCGTTGTTTACTTGAAAACAAGGAGAGTTGAAACACGCTGTAATTTTCGGGAAATCCAAAAACTAATCTCAAATGAAAAAACTAGCCCTTATTGCACTGGCGCTTACTTTATCGGTGATAACCAATGCGCAATTTAACAGAGCCATCGGCTCTTCTGCCCAGGAATTCGGAAACAGTGTTATAAAAACGAGTGATGGAGGTACGCTTACTGTTGGCGTGTGTATGCCCTCCGGTATTTACACCGATATTAACGTTATTAAAACCGATGCAGCCGGGAATATTGTCTGGCAAAAGCGTTATGGGTCAGCAACCGATTCGGAGAATAGTATATGCGTGACGCAACTCAGCAGCGGCGCTTATATCATAGGCGGTACCTACCAGATCGGTGGAAGCGGGTCGACCTATGCCCTGCTTATGAAAATCAGCGCAACCGGTTTATTTATGTGGTCCAAGCGTTTTGGCAGCGGATCAAGCAACAGTTATGTCAATGATATTACCGCGACAAACGATGGTGGTTACATTGTTCTTGGATCCGGCATCAGTACATCAACCGGTGCTGATATGATCGTGCTGAAATATACTCTCGCGGATTTTTTAAGCTGGGGGCGGCGGTATGATAGCGGTATCGTTAACGGAGATAGCGGTTTCGAAATTATACAACTCAGTACAGGCGAATTCGTGGTGGCCGGGCAAAGACATATTGCGGTGGATGAAGCGGTGCTGCTGAAGATATCATCTATCGGGGCGGTACTCTGGTGCAAATCATACGGAACATCCTCGTATTATGAAACCGCAAATGGCCTTAAAGCCACAAGCGACGGCGGATTCATTGTCACCGGGATAAAGGATGACGGGACAAATTCGAATGTATTTACATTCAAAACAGATGGAAGTGGAAACCTGACCTGGGCCCGGCAGGCCTTGTTTGGAAGTACTGAATACGGCCATGATGTAGTGCAAACTACCGACGGCGGATATGCTGTCGCTTCCAGCGGGGCGCTTACGAAATACGACGGCAGCGGCACATTGCTCTGGAGCTACCGGTATGGCGGCGGCGCATCCGGCGGTATTGCTGAACTGACGGGCGGACACCTGGTTTCCGGCGGATCGACTTCTTCTTTCGGCGCAGGTACGGATGATATCCACCTGTTCCGTACGGATGCATCAGGAATAAACTGTGCAAACATTCCGTCAGGAGCAACGTCCAATACGCCGTCCATTAATGTTAATACTGTTACCATAACCACGTATACTCCGACTATCGTACCGACCACGCTTTCACCTGCGACAACAGTAACTACCTACACGGGTACAACGGCCTGTCCCTGCACGGTCAACGCGGGTCCCGACCAGCATGATATTTATTGCGGAACGACGATCATCACGCCTGCGAATATCGGTACTGCGCCGGTCGGCGGACTGAACTATTCGTGGTCGCCCACAACGGCGCTCGCCACTCCCTGGCTCGCGCAGACAACAGCTTCGCCGCTTCCTTCCGATTGTTTACCGTACCTGTCCATCGAATATACACTTACCGTAAGCAGTCTTTCAGGTTCCTGCATAACAAGTACGGACAAAGTATTCGTTACTCCTGCGATGCAGTCGGGCTGTGGCGGACCGAAAAGCATGGTGCATATGAACGACCAGCCGCAAAGCTGGACCGTGTACCCGAACCCGGCGAGCGGACAAGTGATTATTGAAACCGGGTCGGCTTTTTCAGGCGAAGTGAAAATCCGTATCCTGGATGTTACTGGTAAAGTGATTTTTGAAAAACAAACGGTTGCCGGCGAACGCGAACTGATCGATCTCAACGCAACTCCGAAAGGATTATATCTTGTTCAAATCAGCGATGCGCAGCAAACGCAGGTTCAGAAACTGATCCTCGAATAAATTTTTAAAACCTGTTCAGCACCCCGGATAGCAATATGTCCGGGGTGTTTATTTTTCCGGGAGACGAAAAAAATAAGGTATGTATCCCCTCAGGACACTTTAACGCCCAATGTCAAACGCACAACGCACAATTATCAATGAATTGGTCCGATGAACATTGATAATTGGACATTTGGCATTGAGCGTTTCTTTTCACTGTTCTGATGGGATAGACACCAAAAATAATACGACAGTGTAATGCAAAAAGAAGGATGAAGCACCTGCTCTCAACAGGAAGGAGAAAACAAAAATTACTCAGCAGAAACTGGCCACCGCTTTATTCAGATCCACGTTGGTTGTAAACCCGGCCAGTTTTCCCTGGTTGGAATACTGCCAGATCGTATACGCTGTCCAGCCTTTTGGCAGTGTGGGCTGCGGCACGTTCCGGTATTGCGCCAGCCAGAGTGGAAGTTTTCCGAACGGATGTCCCGCCGGAAGATACTGATCGAGAAAAGGCTGGTAACTGTAAAGCATTACCGACGGGTAGCCCAGCTGGTTCATCGTGTCGAGAAATGCCGTGATCCATTGCTGCACAAGCTGCGGCGAAAGATTGCTCTTGTTTGTTTCGAGATCGAGTACCGGAACCAGGTCAGCTGCGGGAAGTGTTTTCAGTTGGCTGTCGAAATACCGTGCTTCAGCCGCCGCATCGTTCGATACATTCGGATCGTTGAGTGAAGCAAAATGATAATACCCGATCCGCAGTCCGGCCGCTTTCGCACCTTGTGCATAAGTTAAAGCCATCGGGTCGATATATCCCACGCCTTCGGTTGCCTTGATATATACAAAATTGACGAGGCCGATAGCAGGGTCGGCAGATTTCAGTTTGCTCCAGTCGATAGTTCCCTGGTGATGTGAAACGTCTATGCCGCTGCAGTATGCGGGTGACTGACTCGCATTGGTGACCATAAGATCAGGTAAGTTGTTGCAGTTCAAACTTAGAACTACTGCCCGTCAAAAGCCAAAGCCCGTTGATAAGTCCGCACCTGTAAACTTGTTGTGAAAGATTAAACGGTTGTGCTGAATGTTTTTTGTACAATTTCTTTACGGTGCAGCCGCGCATCAAATGCCATGCAGATATTCCGGAGAAAAGCACGGCCCGCCGGGGTAATTTCGGTACGGGTAAGTTCCAGTTTCACAAGTCCGTCCTTTTCCATTTCGCGCAGTTTTTCCACAGCTTCGGAAACGGCTTCGCATTGTTCGTACGCTTCGTGCCACGACGTTGAAAAACGGCACATGAGGTTCAGGATATGCTGCCGGATAATGAGATCCTCCCGGTCGAGCAGGTGACCGCGCATCAGCGGGAATTGGTTTTCCGAAACAGCAACAAGATAAGCTTCCACGGTTTTTTGGTTCTGTGCAAATGCGTACCAGGTATCGCTGATGGCCGAAACGCCCAGCCCGATCAGCAGTTGCGTCTGCCCGGTTGTATAGCCCATGAAATTCCGGTGCAATTCACCCGATCCGGCGGCAGTGTAAAGCGGATCTGTTTTTAATGCAAAATGATCCATGCCGATTTCGGCATACCCGGAATCTTCAAGCAGCGCGCGACCGGTTTCGTATAACATTCTTTTTTCCGTTCCGGAAGGAAGATCATCTTCGCTGTACCTGCGCTGGCCGGGTTTTATCCACGGCACATGCGCATAACTGTAAAACGCGATCCGGTCGGGCTGAAGCTGGTTCACCAGGCCGATCGTCTTCATTATGCTTTGCCGGTTTTGCAGCGGGAGACCGTAAATCAGATCGTAGTTTACGGATGTGTAACCGATACGCCGGGCGGTTTCTGTAACCTGCTTCACCATGTCAAACGACTGCCGCCGGTTGATGATATCCTGCACCTGCGGATCGAAATCCTGGATGCCCAGGCTGATGCGCCGGAAACCGGTTTTATAAAGCAGGTCGAGGTGCGCTTCCGTCGTGCTGGCCGGGTGCGCTTCGAAGCTGAGTTCCGCATCGGGGGCAAGGTGACCGCTTTCCAGGATGGCGGATACCAGCTGCGCAAGATTTTCTGCGCTGAAAAAAGTCGGCGTTCCCCCGCCCAGGTGCAGTTCCCGGATCACCGGCGTTTCTTCGAAAAGCTCCAGGTACATGGACCATTCCTTCAGCACGGCATGGATGTACGGTTCTTCCACGGCGTGGTTAACGGTGATGCGCGTATTGCAGCCGCAGTATGTGCAAAGGCTTTCGCAGTAGGGAAGATGAATGTAGATGCTGATCCCTTCGCGGCGGTTGGTATTTGAAAAAGTAAAACGCACGGCATCTTTCCATTGATCCTGCCCGGGCGTTTCCGACCAGAACGGAACAGCCGGGTAACTGGTGTAACGCGGACCGGGAGTATTGTATTTTTCAATGAGATTCATGTGGTGTGGTTTAATTCCTTCGGAAGCGTTTGTATTTCGATTTGCGATTGCCGATTTGCGATTTGAAAGACACTAACTTTTACACAGATAAAAAACCGGCAATCGAAAATATTTTTCATATTAAATCAGTGACAACAATGATGACAGGCGTTGTTTTCGATCTGCGGACTCAGGTAGGGAATGCCGAGGTTCATCCCGCGCATCACCAGCAGCAAACCCATAACCACCATGATTACAGGAACCGCTTTTCGGATTTTACCGCGAACCGTAACCGGGATCATTTTCGCGAGCATAACCACGCTGAACATCGCGGGCGTCGTTCCGGCTCCGAAAAGCGCCATGAAAACCGCGCCGTTCAGCGGGTCGCCGGTGGCGATGGCTGCAGCCAGTGCAACGTAAACAAGTCCGCAGGGAAGCAGCCCGTTGAGCAGACCGATGCTGAAATACGCGGAATATTTTTTTTGTGCGAAGAGTTTTGCGAGAAGCATCCGGACAAAACCGAATCCGGCATATAGTTTCCGCAGCCCGGGAATTTTTACGGCGCGGTGTTCGGGAACTAATGCGAAAAAAATCACGAGAACACCTGCGGTAATCGAAAGTCCCTGCTGCCAGCCCGCCATCGAAATGCTTTTTCCTGCCAGCCCCATCAGCATACCGAGCGCGGCATACGTAACGAGCCGGCCGGCATTGTAAAGCAGCGATGCTGCAGTCCGTTTTGCAGGAGAAGCATCGTAAACCGGCAGCGCCAGCGCCAGCGGCCCGCACATGCCGATGCAGTGCAGGCTTCCCATAAATCCGAGGGCAAGGGCCGATATAATGACGGCGGCTGTCATTTACGGGATCATGAGTGTGGATTCGGAATAAAATGTTTGTCCTTTCGCTTTCCATTCCACCTGCACCACGTACAAACCTTTTTGTGCGGGAGGATTGATCCGCTGGCTGCCGTCGGCGCCCGGTTCGAGATTTACCCGGAAGTCGAGACGTGAATCCGAAGGACGATAAAAAAGTACGCTTCCTTCGAGCGGCGTGTTTTTCATTTCTTCGGGAAACGCGAGTACTATGTGCTGCCCGTTGCATGTTACGGAAAGCGGCGCCGATAAAAGCGCATTATTTTTACTCTGGTCGATTTTCTCCTGGTAACGGAGTTCTTCCGCATAATAATCCGGGCGCACCAGGTCGATGCGCATGCCCATGGTTTTAAAAACCATCGTCAGGATCAGCGCGATGAAACCGACGTATGCAAAAACGATTTTCCAACCCCAGTTCATTTTGTTTGTTTTTTTGGTGTTACAGGTCCCATGAACGTGGTCGTGATCGTTTCGATCTTTTCATCCCCGGCATACACGCCGATCTCGACTTCCGTTTTCCGTTTGTCAATCTGTGAAACCGGGAGATAGATGAAGAACTGGCCTTCGGCGAGTCCTTCCGGTTTCACAAGCATATCGTTCCCGATCATTTTAATTTCGCCCTGCTTGTTTTCCAGCACGAAACGGATCGGTATTCCCTTGTACGTTTTGTTGATCACTTTTACTTTATACACATTGCTGATGCGGCCGTCGGTTTCACGGTTGAACAATAGACCCGGCGCGCGCAATACCGTTGTTTCCACATCTTCGCGCGTAACGAGCAGAAACGCGAGAAAACCGGTCAGTAAAACGAGCACGATGCCGTACGCGATTTTTCGTGTTGAAATGCGCAGGCGCCGCCCTTCCGCAATATCGTTTTCGGATGCATAACGGATCAGCCCGCGGGGCTTTTTGACTTTATCCATCACCGCATCGCAGGCGTCGATGCAGGCCGTACAGTTCACGCATTCCAGCTGCGTGCCGTTGCGGATATCGATACCTGTGGGGCATACATGAACGCAAAGACTGCAGTCCACGCAATCGCCGTGTTTTTTCGCAGGTTCTTTTTTCAGGTGCCCGCGCGGTTCACCTCTTTTGTAATCGTACGCAACGACGATGCTGTTTTTATCAAGCAGCACGCCCTGCATCCTGCCGTAAGGGCAAACAATGAGGCAGGCCTGTTCGCGGAACCAGGCGAATACGCCGTAAAAAACGCCCGTGAACGCCAGCAGGGAAATAAATCCGCCGAGATGCGCTTTTACCGGTTCTTTCATGATGTGAAAAAGCTGGTCCGCTCCGATGATGTAGGAAAGAAAAGCATTGGCGATAATGAACGAGATCAGGAAGAAGATGCTGTGCTTGATGATTTTTTTCGCCAGCTTTTTATTGTTCGCCCGCTGGCTGTTCAGCATACGCTGCTGTTTCGCATCGCCTTCGACCAGGTACTCGATCCGGCGGAAAACCATTTCCATAAAAACCGTCTGCGGGCATGCCCAGCCGCAGAACAGGCGACCGTAAGCGACGGTAAAAACGATGATGAAAACGATGAACGTCAGCATACCGACCAGGAAGAGATGAAAATCCTGGGGCCAGAAAACCACGCCGAAAAAGATGAATTTCCTTTCGATCACATTGAAAAGAAAAAGCGGGTGGCCGTTTATTTTGATGAAAGGCAGCGTAAAAAAAACAGCGAGGTAAAAAAAACTGGCGATTGTTCGCGCGTTGTACAGTTTCCCTTTCGGCTGTTTCGGGTAGAGCCATACCCGTTTCCCGCGTTCGTCGATAGTACTTACGGAATCCCGGAATATCTCCTTGTTCTCGCCGGCTTCTTTTTCGGTATGTTCCTTCACAGTTTCCATCTTCACAGCTTTTTTTACGTGGTGGTATTTTTTATTTTTTCGCTGCGCTGTCGGCTTTCGGAATGGTGTCGGTTGCAGTTGCTGTGGAATCGGGCGACGGAGCGGTTCCTTCTTCTTTATATATGGTGCCTTCGGGAGCTTTCGCGTTCGGCGGATTGGTGCCGTGTATCGATTTGATATAACTCGTCACCATTTGCATCTCCGAAGGAGAAAGTTCGTTCTGCCACGATTTCATTCCTTTCCCGAGTACGCCGAATTTGATGACCTTGAAAATATCTTTCACGTCATTTCCATGCAGCCAGTAATCGTCAGTAAGGTTCGGCCCCACGATTCCTTCGCCGTTTGCACCGTGACATTGCACGCACTGCTTGGCCATGAAAAGTGATTTGCCCTGCGCGATACTGTCCGCATTCCGCAGCAGCGTAACATTGGACTCGTCGACAAAATCCGCCGCTTTCTTGCGATACGCGGCCATGTCTTTTTCGGCCTGCGCCATCTGTGCGAGGTATTCGCCTTCCTGCAGGGAGCCTGTTTTGATGACGTGAAAATGCACCAGGTAAATCACGCCCCAGATGATCGTAATGTAAAAACCGTATTTCCACCAGGGCGGAAGATTATTGTCAAGCTCGCGGATACCGTCGTAATTGTGATCGAGCAGGATGTCCTTTTCATGTTCGATAGCCACCGAACGGTTGAAGCGTTCGAGGAATGCCGGCATCTGCGCTTCTTCGGCCTGCCTGTCTTTTTTAACTGCCGGCGCAGCTTTCTTTTTTTGTTCCCTGCGAAGCAAACGTATGCCGCTTCCGTAAAGCAGGGTGATCACCAGGAGTTCGATGACGATCATGGCGACCATGGACCAGAAAATTCCCTGCCCGAGGTTGCCGATCGTGCCTGCCTGTTCGACGGCCGCATCGACTGGTTTATTTCCGACAACTCCTTTAAGCCAGTACGGAAGCGTGCCGAAAGAAATCCCGATGATGACGAGCAGGATCAGTTTGGAAGTGGAAAATTCCCAGGCAGGCACATAGTCCCGCTTTTTTTCTTCCTGTTTATTTTTCTCCTGTTCTTTCAGGCTAAAGAATGCTGCGCCCTTCACCATGTTACCGAGGGCAAATGCGATGCCGAGCAGCATGATGATCGCAAAAAGAAGCACCAGGAAAAGCGGGTTGGAAAAATAGGTATCGGATGCATTGCTCATGGATGAATTATCCTGGGCAAAAACAGCAACAGCAGGCAGCCATGCAGCTGCGCCGGAAAGAATGATCTGTTTGCGGCTGAAAGGACTCCGGGTATTCATATGTTTTTTCTTTTTTCAGTGTTATTCATCAGGTCATTGGAACTGTCGAGCGGAATCCGGCGCATGTATTCGATATAGCGTTTGTCGGCCCGGAAAGCCCACCACAAAAGCAGGATGAAGAAAATAAAGAATACGGCCAGGGAAAGCAGCGGGTAAATTTCAACGCCTGCGATTTTCTCGAGATAGTGGACGAATTTCATAGTCTTACTTGTTTGCTGTTGGTTTTACTTTGGCCGTATCAGCCGGTGCGGTTTTCCGGATATCGGTTCCGAGCCGCTGCAGGTATGCGATCATCGCGATGATTTCACGGTCGGGCAGCAGGCCCTCGTCGCCGACAAGCAGTTTGTCTTCGGTCTTTTTCAGTTCCTCGTAAATTTCATTGGCTTGTTTCGCCAGGTCGCGGTTGGCGATTTTGTCGTAGCCTGCGGGATACGGAACGCCGAGCGTCTGCATGGCCCTGATCTTCGCCGCAGTAGTGCTCGTGTCGAGCGCATTGTCGAGCAGCCAGCCGTACTTCGGCATGATCGATCCGCGCGAAATAAATTCGGGATCGGACATGTGGTTGTAATGCCAGGCATGATTTCGTATTCCGCCTTCACGCGCCAGGTCGGGGCCTGTGCGTTTGGATCCCCACTGGAACGGGTGATCGTAAACGAACTCGCCGGCTTTCGAATACTCGCCGTAGCGTGCGACTTCGGAACGGAATGGCCGGATCATCTGCGAATGACAGGTGTAGCAGCCTTCGCGGATATAAATATCTCTTCCCTGCAGTTCAAGCGGCGTGTACGGTTTTACGCTGGCGATGGTCGGCACGTTCGATTTGACCAGGAAAGTGGGCACAAGTTCGAGCAAGCCGCCGATACCGACCAGGACCAGGCTGAGGATCATCAGTTGCACGGGTCTGCGTTCGATCCAGCGGTGCCAGTGTTCGGTAGCATGTTTCTGGTGTGTTTTCGCAAGTGCCGGAGCTTCCGTTTGTTCGTCGCCCATGAAAGAACCGATGCGCACGGTTTTCACCAGGTTGATGGCCATCAGCACGGCGCCTGTGAGGTAAAGCAATCCGCCGAGCGAACGAAGCGCGTACATGAACTTCAGCTGCGTAACGGTTTCAAGAAACTCATACTGGAGACGACCGTCTTCGGTAAACTGTTTCCACATTTCGCTTTGTGTGAAACCGGCCCAGTACATCGGAACGGCGTAGAAGATGATGCCGAGCGTGCCCAGCCAGAAATGCCAGTTGGCCCAGCGTTTCGACCAGAGGTTCGTGCGCCAGAGCCGGGGAACAAGCCAGTACAGCACGCCGAACGTGAGAAACCCGTTCCACCCGAGCGCACCGACGTGTACGTGTGCGATGATCCAGTCGGTGAAGTGACCGATTGCGTTTACGTTTTTCAGCGAAAGCATCGGGCCTTCGAATGTAGCCATGCCGTAAGCGGTAACGGCAACAACCATAAATTTCAATACGGCATCTTCACGCACTTTATCCCAGGCGCCGCGCAGGGTGAGCAGGCCGTTGATCATGCCGCCCCACGACGGTGCGATGAGCATGATGGAAAATACCACGCCGAGCGATTGTGCCCAGTCGGGCAGCGCCGTATAAAGCAGGTGGTGCGGCCCGGCCCAGATGTAAATAAAAATCAGCGCCCAGAAGTGAATGATCGAGAGCCGGTACGAATACACCGGGCGTTCGGCTGCTTTCGGAATAAAATAATACATCAGGCCCAGGTAAGGCGTGGTGAGGAAAAACGCAACGGCATTATGACCGTACCACCACTGCACCAGCGCGTCCTGCACACCGGCATACCAGGAATAACTTTTCAGGAAAGAAACGGGCAGTTCGATCGAGTTTACGATGTGCAGCATGGCGACGGTAACGAACGTGGCGATGTAAAACCAGATGGCCACGTACAGGTGACGTTCCCTGCGTTTGATGATTGTTCCGAACATATTCCAGCCGAACACCACCCACACCAGCGTGATCATGATGTCGATCGGCCATTCCAGTTCGGCGTATTCTTTCCCCGTGGTGTAACCGAGCGGAATGGTAAGCGCCGCGCAGAGAATGATGAGCTGCCAGCCCCAGAAATGCACTTTGCTCAGCATATCGCTGAACATGCGGGCTTTGCAGAGACGCTGCAGCGAATAATACACGCCCATGAAAATACCGTTGCCGACAAAAGCGAAAATCACGGCATTGGTATGCAGCGGGCGAAGCCGTCCGAAACTGGTCATCGCCAGTCCTAAATTCAATTCGGGAAATGTGAGCTGCAGTGCAACCCAAAGCCCGGCCAGCATGCCGACAAGCCCCCAAACCACGGTGGCGTAAAGAAACATGCGGACAATTTTGTTGTCGTAACTGAATTGTTCAATCCTGTTTTCCATAAACTGACTTGATTACCTGGGTTCTTTTTTATCGGGAGAGTTTTTTTCTTCTTCGAAGAGGATGCGAACGGATGGGGTGTAGTCATCGTCGTACTGACCGTTTCTGACCGACCAGATGAAGGCGGCGAGGAAACTTACAGCGACCGTTATGCTGGCCCCGATCAGGATGTAGATTGCACTCATGGCGGAAATTTTTTCTACGCTGGTAAAGGTAGATTCACCGCCAGGCGCGACTCATGACACGGGTCAAGGGGGATAATGATTTATGTCATGGTTTATTTTTCCCGCCGGGCTCCCAGGAAAAAAACGTTTTAGATATGCCCCCGGATCACCTGAATCCGAACCTTCTTGCGGCGAAGCCGGAAGCCAGTGTAGTAAAGAGAATGATGGTTACCGAACTGACCGGCATGAGGATCGCGGCAGCAAGCGGGGAGAGTGTTCCCTGCACGGCAAAATAAAGCCCGGCGATATTATAAAGGAAGGAAATGGTAAAACTGGCGAGTATAATTTTTTTTCCCGCACGGGCCAGCGCAAAAAGCCGGTCGAACCGCGCGAATACCGAAGCGTCGGCGATCCCGTCGCAGGCCGGGGTGAAATTGTTGATGTCGTCGGTGATGGTGATGCCGGCGTGACTTTCCTGCAAAGCGCCGGCGTCATTCAGCCCGTCCCCGATCATTACGGTAGTATGCCCCAGTTCTTTCAGCCTGCGAACGAAATTCAACTTGTCGGCGGGCGACTGGTGAAAATGAAGATCGTGCGTCTGCGGAAAAAAACCGGAAAGCTCTTTTTTCTCCGACTCGTTGTCGCCGGAAAGCAGGAAGAGACGAAACCGTTTCGATAAGCGGGAAACCAGCGGCTGCAGACCTTCGCGGTAAACATTGTGCAAACCGAAATATCCTTTCAGTTCCCCGTCGATGGAAATGTAAACGGCGCTCGTATGCTGTTCTTCCTGTATTCCCGCAGCCCCGGGCCGGACGAAGGCGAGGCTGCCGATGCGGATCGCATGCTGTTCCACGATTCCCTCAATGCCTTTGCCGGTAATTTCTTTGAACAGGAAAACGGCCGGTATGCTGCTTTCGGGCAGGAAGGCGAAAATTTTTCTGCTCATCGGGTGCGCCGACTGGAACGTGAGCGCGCGTACCCGGCGTTTTTCATCGTCGCCCAGCGCAGGTCCGTTCCAGCATACACGACCGGCGCCTGCGTGTGTCAGTGTACCTGTTTTATCGAACACGATCGTATCGGCGGCCGCCAGCGTTTCGATGATGCCTGCGCTTTTCAGGTAAATTTTATTTCTGCCGAGTATGCGCAGCAGGTTTCCCAGCGTAAACGGCGATGATAATGCGAGCGCGCAGGGACAGGTAATAATGAGTACCGATGTAAACGCGTCGATCGCTTTGGTTTTATCCGTGTTCATCCACGCGAAAGCGGAAATTACGGCAATGAGTATGACCACGCCGGTAAACCATTTGCTGATGCGCGTAGCCAGGGAAGCCATACGTTCTTTTTCTTTTTTCCCGAAAGCCGAATCGTTCCAGAGCTGCGTGAGGTAACTCTGCGAAACATCGCGCATCACTTCCATTTCGATGGCGGCCCCGGTTTGCCTGCCGCCGGCATACAGCAGTTCGCCAAGCGTTTTGGAAACGGGAGCGGACTCGCCGGTTACAAAACTGTAATCGATATTGGCTTCGCCGCTGAACAGCAAACCGTCGGCGGGAATAAGTTCGCCGTTACGGATCAGCAAACGATCACCGGGGCGGATGGCGGAAACGGGTTTGCTTTCGGCGCCTTTTTCCGTGATCACGGTTGCCGCTACCGGGAAATACGATTTGTAATCGCGATCGAACGAAAGCGTATGATATGTTTTTTGCTGGAAGAGCCGCCCGACGAGCATCAGGAAAACGAGACTGGCCAGCGTATCCATAAAACCGGGCCCGGTTTGCGCAAAAATTTCCCAGCTGCTGCGCACGAACATCACGAGGATGCCCAGTACGATCGGCACATCCATGTTGACGGTACGTTCGCGAACACCCGCCCAGGCCGAACGGAAAAACGGGAGGGCGCTGTAAAACATCACCGGCAGGGCGAGCCCGAAGTTCAGGTATGAAAATAATTTCCGGTACGCAGGTTCCGCCATCGAATCGAGACCGAAATATTCCGGGAAACTCAGCAGCATGATATTCCCGAAACAGAAAAATGCAATGCCCAGCCGGTAGTAATACGCTTTCAGGTCGGGGCGCTCGTTTTTCTTTTCCAGGCTGTCGAGGCGCAGGTCGGGCGCGTAGCCGATCCTGTCGAGCAATTCGGCCAAACCGCGCAGGCTCAGTTTCCCGGGAGCGAAGGTGATATGCGCGGTGCGTTTCAGGAAATCGACGCGCACCCGCGAAACGCCTTCGTGCAGTTTCCAGAGATTTTCGAGCAGGTAGATGCACGAGCTGCAATGAATCTGCGGAAGGTTGAAAATCACCGTCGCAATTTTCCCGTCGTGGAAACGGATCAGTTTCTGCGCCACGGTTTCGTCGTCGAGGTACGCGAAAGCAGCCTGCTCTTTCTTTTTTTTCGAAGCGCCGGGCGCTGCGTTTATGCGGTAATAATTGGCAAGCCCGCCTGTTTCCAGTACCTGGTAAACGGTTTTGCAGCCTTCACAGCAGAAGGTTTTTTCTTCCAGCCGGATCGGGCTGCCGGGGCATTCGTCGCCGCAGTGGTAACATGAAATGGCTGTGCTCGTGACGGGCATAGGGTATATCCGTAAAATAAACAGCACAAAAGTAGATGCGGGTAGAAAATGAAAGTATGATGTATGTCAGCGGGAAAAAAATATTTCAGCCACTCGTTACAAATAAGCCACCGTTTGTTTCGGTTTTACCGCCAGTGGTTACTTTCCGGCCTGTAATTTCCGTATTAGCGGATTTTTGATAAAAAATACACAATGAAAAAATCATGGATATTATTTATGCTTGTTTTTATGATGGGCAGCAACGTGTCCCAAGCGCAAACGACATGCAACAATGTGCCGACCAGTTGCAATATTGTACAGAATCCCGGTTTTGAAACCACTACACTCACGAGTATTCCCAATCCTTTTGGGGTTGGAGATGTGGCGAACTGGGGAAGAGCCTGGGGATCACCCCAGGTTACTACAGGATCGTTAGTCGGTACATGGAGTGCAAGGATGTGGGCTTTGAATGGTTCAAGTGAAGGAATCAGGCAGGATCTTGCTACCTGTGTAGAGGAAAACAGGGCTTATTGGTTTTCTGTTTTATATATGAACAACCAGGCTGCGACAGTTAATAATGAACCACTTGATGTGTTCGGCGTTTACTTGTCACAAACAGGAAGCTCGGGTTTACCCGTTGCTGGTCCCGGAATAGTTTCTGTTCCTCCCACCAGCCAGATGATTTTTAATGCGACTAATGTAGCTACAGGTACTGTAGCAATTTTAGGACAAGGTTGTTTTGTGGCCGACAGTACGTACGATCAGTTGGTACTGTATCCGCAGGAGACAGTAGCATCAGGAAACCAGGTATGGCTTTGGCTCGACCAGGTCGTTCTCCAGCGTCTTGCTTATGCCGGGCCGGATGTTAACGCGTGTTGTCCTGCTATTGGTCCGGATTGCCCTATCCCGGGAGCTACTTATGCATGGACATCAGTACCTCTGGATCCTTCATTAAATCCAACAGTATCAAACCCGGTGGTTTGCCCGACTGTACTAACGACGTATTATCTTACCGTAACAAGCCCGGATGGTTTATGTACGGATGTTGATACTGTTGTTGTAGATCCAGATGTACTGAATGTAAATATTACCGCATTTCCTGCTACTGTTTGCCAGGGCGGTTCCACTACGCTTTCAGCAAATACATTGGGAGGAGGCCCATACTCATATAGCTGGTCAGGAGGGATTACGGATACCGATGCCAATGCAGTAGTGTCACCTTCGTCCGCAACAACATATTCTGTTACTATTACAAATTTAGCAGGGTGTATCGGGACAGCTTCCCTGACGGTGAATGTATCGCCTCCGCCTGCTCCAACGATTAGTGTTTTTGGCAGTACCGGGCCGTATTGCGAAGATGATCCGAATATTTTGATTGTAGGTACACCGATCTGGGATATTCCAAGCGTCCTGGGCACCGGTGTGTTTTCAAGTCCGACAAGTAGTCCGTTCACTAATTTTCCCATTAACTTTTTTTCTCTTGACCCTACCGGGAATGCAGGGACGCATATTTATAATTTCACCTATACGAATATTGCAGGATGTTCTGCAACGGTATCACTGACGCTCACTATTGACGAAGATCCGGTGATTTCAACCGTGCCGTTGCCTTCTGTATGTGAAAGTGATGGACTGCTCGATCTTACAGGATATTTTTCAGCAAGCGTCGGTACAGGAACGTTCAGCGGGCCGGGAGTAACCGGAACTGATTTTGATCCGATAACCGCCGGACCGGGAACACATACCATTACATATACTGTTGTAAACGGAGCCTGTTCATCCGTTGCGACACAAACGATTACCGTCAATCCGGGGAGCTGGCAGCAAACAACCAGCATGACCACGGGCAATGATGCAGGCAGAGATGTAACCACCGACGCCGCAGGTAATGTTTACATGGTTGGTGATTATTCAGCTTCAACCACTTTTGGTTCGGGTGCAAATACCATTACTATACCCGGCGCCGGGATGTATATTGCAAAATACGATCCCTGCGGCGAACTGATCTGGGTGGCGCATACACAAACTGGCCGCAGCAACGGAAGAGGCGTGACCATTAACCAGGCGAGCGGATGGGTATATGTAACAGGGTATATTATGGCAACAACGACACCGGAAACTTTTGTATCGGGGCTGAGTAACGTAGTGCCTACCTGTGCGGCAACAGGTACTGTTCCGGGAGGTTTTACTTCATACATCGCACGCTATAATATGACGAACGGCTGCCTGCTGAATGTTCTCGGTTATGGTAATGCGACTTCGGATATCCAGCGCTTCGAATCGATCGATCACGAAGGAAATTTCGTTTATGTTACCGGTTCGACAAAGCCAAGTCTTTTTGCAATACCCCAGCAGGTAATTGTTAGTAAATCAAGTGCGATCAGCCTTGCGACCTCTGTGGGATGGCCTGCAGTTTCAATGCTCCCGACTACCTATCCGTGTACGGGTAACGACATCGCGGTACGCGGAACACAGATTTATATCACCGGTGTGTTCGGCAGCAGTATCCAGTTTGCCGGAACGCCCGTACTGAACTCGCTCGCCGTTTCCGATGCGTTTGTTTACAGGTTCACCGACCTGGGACTAAGCTGGACTTCGGTATGGCGGCAGCGCGCTTCAACGCCCGGGAATAATAACGGTACGGGAAAAAGTATTTCACTTGATGCTTCCGGTCGCCTGTTTGTTACAGGAACGTATACCGGAACACTTGTGGGTGTTTTCGGTTCAGGCACTTTAACCGGGGGAGTGGATACCTGGGCCTTTGTTTGCCGTCTTGCTCCTGCCACAGGTCTTTCGATGTGGAGGCAATCGATCCGGTGCCGTGAAGTGAGGGCAACGGGAATTTCTGCTGACGCATCGGGTGTTTATGTAACGGGATATTTCCTCGGGACCGCATTATCCGGGATCATATTTCCTTCAGGAACCATGCAGCCGTTTATCAGTACCAGCCCCGTACATAAATCGTATGTAGCCCGGCTGAATAAATTTACCGGCATCGATTTGTGGAGTAATGTAACGGAAGGAGACGGACTCCAGCGTTCTTATAATATCCGTGCCGACGGAATCGGGCATACCTTCATTACGGGTGAATACCGTGGCCAGATGAACATGTCGCCGACCTATACGGCGCCACAGGGCCAGCTCAACAGCACCGGTATCGGCATGAACGCTTTCCTGGTGCGGAATGAAGAAGCCGACGGTGATTTCCGGATTCCTGCCGAACCTGCTGAACCTGTTGAAGCACAAATGGATCCTCTTCCGTTCGGCCAGGACAACCTTTTGCTGAATCTCTACCCGAACCCCAACAACGGTGAATTCACGGTGGAATTGCTTCAGGAGCCGAATACCGAAGACCTTGTTCTCGAAGTGTATGATATGATGGGCAAAAAGGTTTTCACAAAATCAGTATCCGCTTCGCAGCGGAAATGGCAAATCGATCTGTCGCAATATGAAAAAGGAATTTACCTGCTCAAAGCATCATCGGCAGGGCAGGAGGTGATGACGAGGATTGTTATACAGTAAGAAACAACCCCTGGAAAACAAAAAAGGAACGCGGTAAGCGTTCCTTTTTTGTTTTGTTCAGAACGGGAAAATTATTTTGTCTATACCATCAGGACAATGAAATAGAAACGCTCAATGCCAAACGCCCAATTAACAAGGTTCATCGGACAAATTCACCCGCCTGCTCCACCTCAGGCGGATGCGGCCGGCAGGTTGTTCATTGTGCGTTCCTTGTTCGGAAAGGACACGCATCCCAAATTATTCCACCTTCCGCGATACGATGCGCATTTCAACAGGAAGCGGTTTTGTTTTCAGCATACCGGCGATCTCTTCGGCTTCTTCTTTGGTGAAGTTGCCGCTGATCACGGACTTGCCGCCGCTAATTTCCCCTTGAACAGTGGGGTAGGAGGTTACCCGCCCGTTGAGTACGATGGCAATAGCTTTCCCGGTATTTTTTTTGGTCAGGCGTTTCCAGTTTTCAGCGGAGACCGTGTTCATTTCGATGCTCACTTCCATTTGAGCGCCATATTCGCTTTTTACAGCTTCCGCATGTTCAACCTGGATATCGGAAAGCGCTCCTTTGCCGCCGGACGAGGCTTTCAGGGCGATCAGTTCAAATATGATTCTGTTACGGTCGTCCTTCTTCATCAACCAGGTCGGTTTCAGGTCGTATGGTAAAAGGCTGCGCACGTTTTCCGCCGCGAAAAGACTGTCGAGGAAATGGATGTGCTTTTCTTCTGTATATCCCATCACCGGTCCGGGATGTAGTTGCTGCATACTGCCACGCTCGTATGTAGTCAGCGGAGGCTGCAGCCGCGCAAAAAGCGGATTTTTTTTCAACTGCTCCAGTTCTTCGCTGCGTTTGCCTTCCGCAATTTCCGTGGCGAGGGGTTGCGTGCCGCTTGTATCCGCAGAAATGGCCGTTGTGTCCCGGAGCGATTCGTTCACTTTGTTCAGGTTGTTGAAAATTTCCGTGACATCGTACGTTTCCCAGAATTCTACTTTTCCCTGGTACTGCAGCAGGCGGGGGATGCGTCTCATATCCGTGGAAGCGGTATCTGTATGACGCAGCGTAACGGAAATCGTGCGGCCGTTGTTTTTGATTGTGAAATCTTCTTCCGCGTAACCGTATTTTTCCAGGCGTTCTTTATAAACTGCGATGACTTCGTCGAACAGTTTGGTTTGATCCTGGCCGGAGCTGGTCGCGGCAGCCGGTTCGAGTTCGAATAAAATGGTGCTGTTCCCTTTCTTGCGTGATTCGCCGCAGGAAAGACAGAGTAAAAGAATGAGCAGGGAGATATAGCGCATGGGTTTAATTTTCAATAAAGATAAATATCAAATCGTATTCATGCAGCTAACCTGATGCGGCGGATTGTACCCGGCCCAAATCCGGAACCGTATTACGCGTATTTTTGAACAAGTGAGAAAAATACAGGGCATATTTTTTTTCTGCGTCATGCTGGTGCGCATGTGTGCATCAACTGCGGGATTTGCGCAGGAACTCTCTTACCGGAATTTCCAGGTAAAAGACGGCTTGCCCAGCAGTGAAGTGTATTGCGCGATCCAGGACCGGCTCGGGTATATGTGGTTCAGCACCGATGCCGGGATCTGCCGCTTCGACGGGTACAGTTTCCGCACGTTCACGACCAACGACGGGCTGACGGATAATACCGTGTTCCAATTATTTGAAGACAGGCACGGACGGATCTGGTGCCGGACGCTCTCGGGACGGGTATGCTATTACGATGCGGGAAAATTTGTAACGATTCCTGCTGCCGACAGCCTGGTGCATTTCGCCGGTTCGCAGATTGCCACCAGTATGCACGTTGATGCGAACGATACGCTCTGGATCGGGCTGGATTATAAAGGAATAGTGAAGGTGGCTCCCGGGTACACGAAAAATGATATCCGGCTGGTCAGTACCGATGCGCATGTTTCGCTGGTTCTGCTGGAAGATAAATTTGTTTACGCGCTGGAGAAAAAAATCATGGTCAATAAACCGGAGCAGTTCGATTATAAAATATTAACCGGGAATAAACCCCGCTGTGTTCTCCGGATCGATTACCCGGAGAACATCAACTTTATCCGGACAGCAAGTCTTGGAAATGATCGCTGGCTGATGTCGCAGGGTCAGCATCTGTATGAAATAAAAAACGGTGTAATTACAAGCCAGTATCTCTGCCCGGTTTCGGTGATCGGCATTTACTGTGATTCTTCGGATAATGTATGGGTCGGGCTTTACGATGGCGGACTTCTGCGGTTCCCGGGCCGGAGGATTGCAAATTGCATTCCCGATCATTATTTCGGAAGCGATCCGATCAGTTGTATCATCAAAGACCACGAAGGCGGGCTATGGCTGACGTCGGTCAAAAACGGCGTGTATTATTTATCAAATACCGCGGTAGTGAATTATGCGGAATACGGTCGTGTTTCCGATAATAAAATTTATTCGCTGGCTAAAGTGAATAACGAAATATGGGCGGGCAATAATAACGGAACGATCTGGCGGATCAATGAAAAAGGCATGCGTGTGCTTGATTTTCCAACTATTAATCAGAATAAAGACAACGCTTTACTCGCTTTGCATTGGTCAGGCGGTACGGTTCTTGCCGGTGCAAGGCGAACTTTTGTTACAGACACCAGCGGCAATAAGCTGAGCCTGGTAACAAGAGAGGACCAGCCTGCACTGGTGAAATATTTCGCTTTACCGGGTAACGGAAAAATATACGCCGGTACGTTTTCCGAACTGTACGCCGTGGATGAAAAAGAATACATATTGCGGAATCGCATTACTTTCAATGAATCACGGATCATTTGCTGTTATGCGGGCCTGGGCGATACGCTGTGGATGGGTTGCGTGAACGGACTCTGGTTTTATTCGGGAGGCGTTTTTCAGTATGCGGGATCGGCGGACAGCCTGCTGACCCATCGTATCGATCACATCGCTTCGGCAGACGGAAAAACGTTGTATATCGCGACCAAGGATGCCGGTGTACTGATCTGGGACAGGAAAAATGTCCGGCGTATTTCGAAAACCGACGGGCTGGCTTCAGATTTCTGCCGTTATATCCTGCTCGATGGAAATCAATTCTGGGTTGCGACGAACAAAGGTGTAAGTCAGATTACAGAAAAAAACGGCGGCTGGTCTATCCGGAATATCGGGATCGATGACGGACTTGTTTCGAACGAAGTGAACCAGCTTTGCCTGATGAACGGGAAACTGTGGATCGCTACGAGCCGTGGCGTTTCTGCGTTCGATACGACGACAACATTTTATAATGCCGTGCCTCCGCCGGTATATATTTCCTCGGTCACGATTTTCGGTAAAGAGCAGGCGGTAAACATATCGCCCGTTTTGCCGCACGATGACAATACGATCGAAATCCGTTTTACCGGCCTCGCATTCCGGAATGCGGGGAAAGTGAGTTACCGTTACCGGCTGATCGGCCTCGACAGTAACTGGCGGATCACGCAAACTCCGGAAGTCCGTTTTACGACGCTTCCCCCGGGAGACTATGAATTCCATGTTTGTGCGCTGAACAACGATAACGTTCCGAGCACGATTCCCGCCCGCTGGAAATTCAGCATCGCTCCGCCGTTCTGGAACACCTGGTGGTTTATACTGGTTTGCGCCGTTTCCGTTTTCCTGCTCGGTGGCGGAATCGTTTATATCCGCGCGCGCGGGCAGCAAAAAAGAGAACTTGAAAAAGCGATGCTGAACCAGCAGGTTACCGAAATGGAAATGAAAGCGCTGCGTGCCCAGATGAACCCGCATTTTATTTTTAATGCGATTACATCGATCCAGCATTTTGTGCTGCGAAACGACAGCAAGCAGGCGAATAAATACCTGACCAAATTTTCGAAGCTGATCAGGAACGTACTCGAAAATTCGGAGCATGATACGATTCACCTGAAGCAGGAGGTGGACACGCTTACGCTTTACGTGGAAATCGAATCGCTGCGTTTCAGTTCGAAATTCGATTACACCATCGATATCGACCCGGCTTTGTATAATGCACCGGTCATGGTTCCCGCCATGCTCATCCAGCCTTTCGTTGAGAATGCGATCTGGCATGGCCTGCTGCCCAGGCATTCCGACGGCCGGCTGCTGATCACGATCAAAAGAACGGACGATTATATTCACTGCCTGGTTGACGATGACGGGATCGGCCGGCCGGCATCGGCGCTCCTGAAAAAAGAAACCGGCGACCACAAATCGTTCGGCATGAACATCACCCGCGAACGGATCGATGCACTTAACCGCGTTCACCTGAAAAAGACGGAACTGAAGATCACCGATAAAACCGACCCCGAAGGAAAGCCGGCCGGTACGCTCGTTGAGCTCTTTATTCCGATATTTGTTTAGGCGTTTCCCCATCATACTATGCAAACAGCTGTAATTATTGACGACGAGATCAAGAGTGCGCAAAACCTGGAACTCCTGCTTGGCCAGGTTCGTGATGAACTGAAAGTGACGGTACTGGGGCTTGCGCACAATGCACTCGAAGGAATAAAACTGATCCGGGAAAAAAAGCCGGGTATTATTTTCCTCGACATACACATGCCCGGCAATTCCGGTTTTGACGTGGCGGAACATCTTGAAGAACCGCTCCCGCAACTCGTTTTTGTTACGGCACACAAAGAATACGTGGTGAAGGCCCTGCGCGCCGGCGCCAACGATTACCTGCTCAAGCCCGTGGACGTGGAAGACCTGGAAGAATGCCTGCAACGGCTCGAAGAACGCAGGCAGCTTTCTTTTTTACCGCAGGGCGAGGCAGCCGATTCCGCCAATAACGCCGTGATCAGTATTCCCGTTAAAGACGGGTGCCTTTTTATCCGGCGTGATGAACTGGTACGCGTGGAAGCTTCGGGCAGTTATGCTTTCCTGTATCTCGACGAGGGTGTAAAACACATGGTTTCCAAAAGTATCGGGGAACTGGGAAAACTCATCGGCGAAGATCCCCGGTTTTTCCGCTGCCACAATTCCCATATCGTCAATCTCGGCAAAGTGAAACGGTTCATTAATACGGAAGGTTATTTCGTGCAGATGAGCGACGACTCGAAAGTGGAAGTTTCGCGCAGGCTGAAAGACGAATTCATGGAAGCGATTGCCCGGCAGGGAGAAAACTAATATGTACTGATAAAATAAAAACGGCGAAGAATTTCTTCGCCGTTTTTTTTGTCCGGGGTTATGATTACTGGTTGATTACCCGGATTGTTTTGATCGTATTTCCAAAAGAAGCTTTCACCAGGTAAAGTCCTTTGGGGCTTTGTGAAAGATCTACCTGCGTTGTTTTTTCAGAAACCCGTTCGTTCCGGTAAACGAGTTTTCCCATCAGGTCGTAGATTTCGATGTTCATCAGTTCATCCGAATTTTTCCGGAGAGCGAAATGCCCGTCGTTGGGATTTGGGATGACGGATAAAAGATCACCCGGGAATAAAATGTCCGGATCCTGTAAAACTTCTTCGGCGTTCTGCAGTGTGGACTGCTCCGGCGCCCGGAATGTGTTTCCCGGTCCGTTGCATCCGTGTATGAACGCAAAGAATTCCGTAGTGCTGTTGGCGGTAACCAGGAAATCAGGAAGCAGTTCAACGTAATCGCCGGCGCGGAATTTTACATCGCCGTTGGATATGGTCAGGTTCTGGCCTTTTACCCATTGAGTCGCCTCGTCGAATTTATCGGCGCTGAGCGTACCTGTTTCCGTGATGGTGGCCTGCGACGGGCAGGCGAAACCGGTTTGCCAGGCGCCGCGGCCGAATTCCCCGGCCCAGAGACTGTTCTGGGAATATACGCCCTGCAATTGTGCCACCGCAGCATGCGGAAGGTTCGTATTGTACGCCACCCATTGGCTCATCGACGCATTGCGATAATATATTCCGCGGTTGGTGCCCAGGTAAAGCTGGTCATTGGATCCCTGCTCATAAACCAGGGCCGTTGGAATTTCATCCTGCAGGATGCCTGTACTGTAATCGGTCCAGTTGGTTCCGTCGTAAGCAAGCACTTTGATCTGCGGATTGTTCGGTACCTGTTCTACCGCGAGCCAGGCTTTCGAAGGATCCCAATCACTTGTTGCAATACCGGGATAGGCGATTTTGTATTCATCGCCGGTTGAAAGCGGTGTCGTGACAAATGACGCGGTCAGGAAATTCGGGGTAATCAGTTTCCAGTTACTCGTGTTTTCATTATGCCCTACCCAGGTATCATCGATATCATTGCCGATAAACTCGATCACCGCTGCCAGTTGCGAGGTCGATCCCGTCGAGGTAAAGTAGAGCTTGTCTTTATCGGCCTTGCTGAAAGCCATGGAAACCGGGGTTGTAGCCCAGAACAGGCTGGGAAAAACTATACCCGGGCGAAGAAAAGCTTCAAAAAGTTCCGCCGACGTACAGAACCTGTGCAGCCACCCGCCATCTCCGTAATAGAAAATATCGGGCCGGTTGGGGTCCTGGAAAAAAGTGTTCCGGGTAAAGAGATGCAGATCTTCAAAAGGAGCGTAATTGCTTGCTGTGCAAAAATCAGTAAAAGGACTAGTCTGAGGCCTTGCCTGGGATTGCGATGCAACAGGTTGACCGCTATACGAAAAGCTGATACTCCCACTATACGATGTTTGCCTGTAAAAATAGGTCTCATCATTAAACTTGTCTATAAGTATTCCCGGGTGCTCGTTGGAACCGAAAGTAGAATACGTTGATGATGTACTGGCCCTGCTGAAAAAACCGCCCGGACCATTATCGATTTCTGCCGTAGCAAAAGTATCCGGGGTAGTTTCTGAAACCGACATGCCCATGATCTGTGAAATATTCAGTCCCGTGTTTTTGGATTGCCAGCTGTTATTGTAAATACCATTGTCCGGGCTGTTGGCGGGAGTATACGTGTTTACATAAAGACCGCCATCCGTAACAAGGAAAAACTGGCTGGTTGCAGGATTCAGAATACCATCGTGCAGATCCATGTGCACGGGAGCGTTTTGATTGGTACAATCCGTTGTGGCGCAAGGGTAGTAGAAGGTACTTGAAAATGCATTGTACTTTCGTGGATACCACCCGCCGAAATAAGCTACTTTATCATTGGCAGTAATAAACATGCGGTCATCCGTATAAGCGTTGGGATCCGAGTACACTCCCAGCGCACTGCATGTCTCCGCGCAGGTCGTGCTGTTGTATGTCATCCGGAAAAGACCGCAGTAGTTGTTGGGGGAGTTGATGAACGCATAAATGTAGAGGTACTGATCGCCGGCAGTAACCGTACTCACCGTAACATCAATATCGAGCCGGTAATTGGTATGTCCTGACATCATCGTTGAAAGACACGACAGCGTAGTGAAATTATCGCCATCGTCCGTAGAATACATCAGGGTGTTCAGCCCGCTGGCATACACATACGTGGTGTATGATCCTCCGGAACAGGAGCGCCGCATGAAAGCCACGTTTTCAAAATCCCCGCTCTGCTCCAGCGTCCAGCTTCCGCCTCCGTCCGTCGTCCGGAAAAGCCCCTGCGTGGTGGCTGCAAAAACGATCTGGCTGTTGAAGGGATGAATTTTTATATGGCATATTTTGAGCGGCTGCGTTACTCCCGGTAAACTGCCGCAGGCCTGCCAAAGACCGGTTGCCGGGGCGTATTTATAAATGCCCGATGAGCCTATGAATAACTGGTTGCTGGTAAAACTGATATCAGCTACGTAGACGGTTCCGTTAGCGCCGGGTGCAATGGCAATCGCTGAAACGCCTTCATACAGTCTTTGCCCGACACTGTTTACATTGGTCCAGTTGTCGCCTCCGTCGGTTGTTTTCCACAAACCGCCGGCATGAGATCCGAGGTAAATCGTTTTATTCGTATTGTTATCATAGTCGGGATGTAACGCGATACAATCGCCGCGACCTGTTTTGAATGAACTCCCGGAAGCGCTGAACGGCCCTTTATGAACCCAGTTCGCCTGGGTTTGTGCCATGACCAGGGCCGGCAACAGCCAACCCGCAATCAATATGATTTTCTTTTTCATAAGCGGATAGTTTTTTGGTTAAACGTTGTAACGACTGCTTATTTGCGGCCGCGTTCTTTTTCCAGTTTTTCAATCCGCTTATTCTGTTCGATAATGTATAAGGTGAGTTCTTCTACTTTTTTCAGCAGGGTGGCATCCATCGAAGCCACATCGATGCCTTTTTCAACAACATCGTCGGCGCTCGGTACTTCCGGGAGATGTTTGTTGGTTTGAATGAATTGTTCTACTTCGCTGAGCGGGCGCAGGCGATAGCCCGGTGCAAAAACATAATCGGCCCAGGAGCCGGAACCGTAAACGGCCACACGCACTTTTTCGGTCAGGATGCCGTCGTCAACATAAAGTTTGTACGTACCCGGCATGCTCGTGAACGTAGAGCCGTCGCCGATCGCTACTTTACCGCTTTGCAGGATATGAAGCAGCCCGTTGCTGTACCCGCTTGTGCCGATGGATACGCCCGTACCGGATGTCGCTGAAATAAAATGAGAAGTACTGCCCAGGTATAAAAAAGCTTTGTGCCCGCTGCTGGCAAAATTATTGGTACCTCTTACGAGCATGTTGCCGCCATCGACCTGGAACCTTTCGGAAGGACTGACCGTTGCGATACCGAAATTCCCGCTGCTTTTCAGGATAAAACCGAGCGTAGTAGGATTTTGCATGAAGATCATATCGGAAGTACCGTAGGTATTGTTCATGCGAAGCGATAAACTGCCGTTACCTGCCGTGAATCCGCCGCCGCCGGGATTACTGGTAAAAAGAAAATCGAGGTAATTATCCTGGTTACCACCCAGGCTCTTTTCCAACCGCATGTTGAGATAGTTGCTGGAACTGCCATTCACTGTATTGCTTACAATATGCATCAGGGTGCTTGCAGTTGTTGTGCCGATACCTGTATTATAGGTGCTGTTTATATACATATTGGAATTACCGATAGTGGTCGACCCTGTGAATTTCGGGACGTAGTTTGTGCTTCCGCTTCCGGTTATCGTTTGAGCGGAAACATGCTGCGCAAAAAAAACAGAGGCGAGAACGCCCGCTTTAATTAATAAGGTCTTCATGTGGATAGATGGGTTTAATCAGGCCTACTCGTATCGCTTTTCGGCTTCCGCGCTTCACCTGTGATGAAGTGTCTGCTCATGGAATACCGGGGGGAAGTTGGAAGGATTGGATACCGGCATTGATAAATCAAATATCGCCCGCCGGTTTATGAATTGCCGGGTTAGTTTACGGAAACGGTTTCCCGGTTTTTGAATTACCGTTACCGGTTTACCGTCGGCAGAAAATCCCGGAAAAGAAAAATCCTGCTTTTCCATGAAGCAGGATTTTTACAGACTTGTTTTTATTTCAGCGTTTCAGCACAGTAAGCTTCCCGCTCTTTATAACAGTATCGCCGTGGATGAAGCAGTGATAAATGCCTGCGGATAAATCTGCCGGAAGTGAAATCTTTCCTCCGCCGGTAACCGTGTATGCCGTAATCTTTTTACCGGACGCATCGAATAAAGTTACACGATATGTTTCGGCAGGATTCCCGAACAGCGTAAGCGATTCGCCGGCTGCTGCCGGGTTCGGGAACAAACCGGCTTCGGCGGATGATACGGGTTCGTTCATTCCGTTCGGCGCATTCAGGTTGATATTGTCAAGATAAAGCGCCTGTCCCCAGTAGCCGATATTGCGGAAAGCGATCATCACGTTGCTTTGCGAGGTGTATGCGCTGAGATCAATCGTGTCGTTCTGCCATTCGGAAGCTGCCGGAATAAAAGTCGAACTGGTATTCGCAGGCGCGGTAGCCAGCTGCGAGCCGCCTTTGGTATAAAGCGTTGTCCAGCTCGCGCCGCAGTCGGTTGAAACGCGGACCTGCAAAGAATCCGAATACGGGAAACCGTATTCCGCGTAAGCATAATCGAAGGTGAGTAAAGGATTGACCATGCCGACGAGGTTCGTGCCGATGCGCAGGTCCGCCCAGTCGTGCTGTGCATCGTAATTATAATTATCGAACAAAACCGACTGCGTGCTGTTTCCGAAACCGCCGGCAGCAGTACTCAGCGTCCATTGTCCGCCGTTGGGCGCGGCTTCCATGAACCAGCCCGGGGGAGGAAAACTGTTCTGAAAACCTTCCTGCACCTGCGTCGCAAGCTGGTAGGCGCTCACGGTGACCGTCAGCGTATCGGAACTGGTTTGGCTGTTGCCGTCGGTTACGGTGAGGTACGCGCTGTACGTTCCGGGCGTGGCGTAAACCACTTTCGGGTTGCGCAGGCTGGATGAAGACGGCGAGCCGCCCGGGAACGACCATTGCCACGAAGCGCCCGTATGATTCAGCAGCGAATAATCTTCAAAATAAAATGTATCCACGCTGCAGTAAATTTCGAGGCTGAGTTTGTCAACCGTCGCCTGCGCAATCGGTGCGGCGGGTTGTTCATACAGCGCGTTTTCCCAGATGCCTTTTCCGTACGTGGCCACGCGGATTTTTCCGTCGCGGTAAAACGGGCGGGCGGCATCGGTGTTCAGCAAAGCAGGCAAACCGCCGTTGTCGGGCGTCCAGTTACTCATCGTATTGTTGCGGTAAAAAACGGTGTTGAACGTAAACGCATACACGCCGCCGTCCGTTCCGCCGATATGCACGAGCGAACGGATCTCTTCGTTGTCGAGATCGCCCGTCGTGATATTCGTCCAGCTGGCGACGCCGTCGGTTGTTTTAAAAACTTTGGTTCCGTTTCCGCCCGAAGCGAACGCGATCCAGAGCAGGTTTTCGTTCACCGGGCTCAGCGCCAGCAATATTCTCCGGCGGTCGCCCGAAGCTACTGCGGGAAGCGTAACGGACGACCAGTTTGTTCCGCCGTTCGTCGTCTTATAAAGAAAGCCCGTATTCCCGCTGGCTGGGCGCTGGCTCACGTAAATTACATCCGGGTTGCTGCGCGAAATTTCGACCTGGTGCGCCCTGGCGTTGATGTTTGTTCCGAAAGCGTTCACGAGGTTGAACGATCCGCCGCCGTCGATCGATTTCCATAATTTGTTTTCGTTGCCGAGGTAAATGTGATTGTAGCAGCGCGGATCGAATTCCATTTCGCTCGACTCGGCGGCCCAGTAACTTTCGTTCGGGAACATGCCCACGCTGAACCAGTTGATCGGCTGCCCGATGACTGCAGGAATAATGGCGCCGCCCACGTCGGAACTCATCACGCGTTTGTTCTCGCCGGGATTGATATACCCGGAAGCCGGCTCCCCGCCGCCGATCTGGAGATTTGTTCCGCTGCTGTAATTCTCGTGATGCACGGTATTCCCGTTGTGGTAAAGTCCGCCGGTGGTGATGTCTTCATTCCAGCCCTGCCCGAATCCCCAGTATTCCGCGCCGCGCACGCCGTCCATCTTCGCTGCGTAATTCGCGGTATAAAAATCGTTCGAAAAATAAATGCCGCCGTCGCAGGTGAGCCAGTACCCGTTTGCCGTTGCGCGGTAGTCCTGCTGGTCCACGTGCATATTCAGCGGACCGCCCACGTAACCGGAAACGGAACTGAAAGTTGCGCCGCCGTCGTCGGAGCGCCAGGTGTTCAAACCGCCAATCAGAATTTTATCCGGATCGGTATTCGACGCCATGATCGCGCAATTGTAAAATCCCTGCCAGTAAATCCAGCTCGGCGTTCCGATAGCGAGGTTCGGATGTGCCGTGGTATAAGGTCCGCCGTCGGGACCGTTGGGCAACGTCCAGGTTTGCCCGCCGTCGCTGCTCCGGTACACACCGATGAAACCGGCGTCGTTGGCTTTCGCTTCGCCGATGAGATACGTATAAACCCGGTTCGGATCGGCGGGTGTAACGGCGATGCGTGCGCCCCCGTCTGTGCGGGCCGGGTCGGTAGAAACGTACCAGCCGTTTGTCTGCACGGTGAATGTTGCGCCGGTATCGCTGCTGGTGAAAAATTCACATTTGATCAGCGCCGGGTTATTTTTCACGAGGTAAACCGTGCCGGGCGAACCGGGCCGCAGTTTTATATCGTAACATTTGTCGAGGTAAACTGTGCTGAAATTCTGCCCGCCGTCGGTGCTGCGGTACAAACCTTTATCCGTAGCGGCCAGCACGATCTGCGTATTCGCGGGATTCACCAGTATTTCATTTACGTTCAGGTAGTAACTCCGCCGTACATCGCGTAGCCTTCCGAAACGCAGGTCCAGGTAGTTCCGCCGTCGGTACTTTTATAGATCTCGCCCGGTTCGGTTCCGCAGAACAAAATATTCGGATTCGATTCGCACTGGTCGATGCTGTACACATTGGTCTGGTCGGTGATCACCTGGTTGTTGCTGTCGTACGTGCGGAAAGGCCCGAGCGCCTGCCAGTTGGTACGTGTGCGGTTTTCGTTTTTCTGCTGCAGCAACTGCACCGCCGGATCGGGCTTGGCCACAAATCCCTGCGCATCGATAAACGGCGTAACGTAGCGGCGCCACCTTTTATAATACTGCGTATGATATGATTTTTCCAAAGCATGTTCCCGGAACCAGGCGGCATGCAAACTGTCTGTGCGATACACGTTCGGATTTGCCGAATACATTTCCTGCGCCCAGGCGGGCAGGGTGGAAATCACCGCCGGCGACGGTTTATAGAAATTCTGTCCGGAAAGGCCGGCCGGCAGGACCAGCAGGCAGAAATACAGGAAATGACGCATGATTCGCAGCTTTTCTCAAAAGTAGTAAATCGGTTTAGAAAAGACTTTCCGCGGCATTTCGATTACGATATAAACAACCGATTCCGCCGATGTTCATAACATTTTCGTACGACAAGGAAAAAAGGCTATATTTGCACCGCCTTTCAGGGGGGTATTTCTCCCGAAGGCCGGTAAAACAAGAAAAAACGTTCTTACAACATACGATGCGGGGTGGAGCAGTTGGTAGCTCGTCGGGCTCATAACCCGAAGGTCATCGGTTCGAGTCCGGTCCCCGCTACTAAACCGGATTTTTCGCCTACGGGCATGAAAAGTCCGGTTTCTTTTTTCTCTGCACCGCCCGTAAACGCTGCAATGTGGCCAAAAATCGGGTTTATATTATCGGTTCGATACTGCCCTGTTTTCTCATTATAGGCTAACCCGTCCGGGAAGATGAAACTTTGTAGGGTTGTTTTAATCCGGTAGCCCCCGGAAAGCCATAAAGACGGGGCATTCAGGGCAAGGCGGATATAATTATCCACGTATTTTTCAAAGTTCGAGTAGTCCCGGCTGTTTAACTCAATTTTTTCTTTCAGTTTGTTTCGTTCGATGCGGTATTGTGAACTGAACCGGCTAAACATTTCTTCGTTGATCTTACCCAGCGCAAAACGTTCCTCCAAAGTGTTTATATCCCCTTCGAGTTCGGTTAGCCGTTTCTTATACGGGGTAACATCTTCGGTTGCTTCCAAAGTACGGCGTTCGAGTTCGGCTAATAGCGACATACGAAGCGGAGCGACCATTTTTTCATCGAATTGGAGCCGGTTGAGTATGGTCAAAAATTCGTGGTGCATGAACTTTGCGCTCACGTTACTTTTGCAGCCCTTCTTATTGCATTTATAGTAGTGTATTTTCTTTTGCTTGACTTCATACCCTACCCAATGCCAACCGCAAACATCACACACTAAGAAACGTTTTAAGGGCAGGTTGTCGTTTTCCTTATCCCATTGCCAGCCGTGCGCGTTTTGTTCTTTTTGCTTGTTTATTCTAAGGAACAATTCCAAGCTAACGATCGGTTCGTGAATTCCTTTAACGGGTTTATGCCCGGCAATCAGCGTACTGGTAAGAAAACCGCAATAAAACGGATTTTTAAATATTTCGTTCAGCCGTTTGTGCGAAAGTGTCAAGCCTAAAGCTGCGAGACGTTCGGTAATTTCAACATCGGTAATTTTTTCCTTGTCCTTCCAGTGAAAAGCCTTTTTCAGCAAATGGCCCGTTTCATTTAAGATAATGCTTTTAACGCCGTTCTTTTTTATGTTATCGTACCCTAACGGGGCTTTAGTGGCCCATTCCCCGCGCATGAGTTTTTCGCGCATCCCGGTAATTGTTTTTTCCCGGCGCGTGTCGTTATCGTATTGCGAGAAAAGGAACAGGATGTTTTGTTGCAAAGCCCCGGCGGTAGTATTGGTATCAATGGGCTGGGTGACTGAAAGGATATTGATACCGAGTTCTTTTAATTGGCGTGACAGCCAAATTGCATTTGCCCCGGTACGACTGAAACGGTCGTAACTGTAAACGATAATAGAGCCGATACGTTTTCTTTTGGCGGCGGAGATCATTTTCTGAAACTCTTTCCGTTCGTCGCTTTTCGCGCTTTCGTAAGTCCCTCCGAAATGCTCCACACAGTTAAGCTGCCGCTTTGCTGCGAATTCGTTACAGGCTTTTAACTGGCTGTCAAGTGACAGGTTTGTTTCTGCCTGTTCCTTAGTGGAAACCCGCGTATAAATTACGCAGTCATTTTTATTGAGGGCTTCGGTTGTTTTCTTTTGCTTGGCGAACTGCGAAAGCAAATCTTCTTTTGTGAACATCATTTTCTTTTTTTCGTTTTAAACGGTTCTTCATTGTAGGGTGTGATATTTTCTAAATCAACCCTTACAAGCAATGCGGCGAACGTGTTTATTTTTTCTGCCAGCACTGCCGCCTGCTCGTCATTTAAGTTTTCAAGTCCCGGAAACATTCTTATGTTTTCCGGGGTTAAATCTTCATACTTGCGTTTCACCTTTTTGTCGGGTGTGCCTTTGGTTTACATGTTCGGTGTTACCGAAAGCTGTACGCAAAAAGCCGCCTTTTTTCGGCTGCTGTTTTTATACAGGGGGACGCCCCTGCATCTCCTGTAAAGATACGGATAATTTTCAAATATACAAATGCTTGTATGTTTGGTCGGATAGACCTGGGCTATTAAACTTTCACTTTGGTAGTGTGTTTAACTTGGGCGGGCTTGTAATGCTGGGTGTGTACGGAAATATGGGCAAAAGGGCTTTCGGAAATTATATCAATCAGCCGCCGGTGAACATCTACGGACTTTTCCATTTCGATAACGTTCATCTTATCGTTTTTAAAGCGGACAGTTACGCTTTGATATTCACCGGAGCGAACAATTTCAAGCAGTTTAAGTTCCTTGTCAGTAAAAAGCCCAATCCGGGGCAGCATGGATTCAAAGCGGTTTTCGCCGATCACTGATTGCATATACCCTGATACCGGGACATTGTAATAAATCTGTGTTTTCAAGTGGTAAAGCAATTCCTTGTTCTCCGGGGAGTAGATCGCGTCGATCAATGGGGCAAAGGTTCCGTTTAAGAAAACCGCAATACATACCAGTTCCCGGTGAACAATGGCATGAGCAATCAAAAGTTGTAAAAAAGTGAACGAGTTTTTCCCTTTCTCTTTTGACCAGTCTTTGCTTTGGGCTTCTTTTTTGATTTTAGCTTTTTCTTTAGCGGATATGGGCAAACTGTCTATCAAGTGGGGGTTGTCTTTTAAGAAGCGGTATAGTTTTTTTTCCGATATGCTTGTATTCAGTTCTTTGTTTAATAGGCGTAAGGTGTCAATAGGTACGCCTATATCTCTAAGGTCGGCTACCATATTCAGCCAAATCAGTTCTATAAAATTGAACCGGTAATGTACTTTGTTGCCCGAAGGGGGATTAATCAAACCATATTTAAAATAGTTCTGAAGGTTGTTGCTGGGAACTTTTGAGTCCCCGATAGAAAAAGGCTGTTCCTCTATCAAAAACTCTTGCAGTTGTTTTGCTTTCTCGTGCGTATCAATGTCGAAGAACTGGCTAAGGTGTATCATTTGGTCATTCAGTTATGCTTTATGCTGGTTTTCTATGTGTCGGAGACAAATATACAAGTATTTGTATGTTGGTTGAGGTCTAAGAACAGTCTTTTTATGGTACAAATCGGATTCTGTTACTGTTATTGGCCAGTGTAAATGCGGTATTTAACCTGCATAAGACAGGTCAAATACCGCAGTTTTACTTATCCCTGACATATCCCGAACCGCTCTTTTACAGTAGCAGAACAAGTTTTGACAGTAGAAAAACAATTTTCGACAGGATTCAACAGCCCTACGACAATTTTCGACAGATTTTGACACCACCCTGACACTATTTTTCTTGAACAGACACGATTCAGCACGAATTCGACCATGTGGGACAGTATAAAACAGGCGAAAACAGCTTTCAGCCCGGCTATGTAAGCAGGTTACAGGTAATGGCTTTGTGGGTGCAGGGTATGTTTATCCCAACTTGCCGGTGTGTGATGTTCGCGGGTAAGCAAAGGTAAGGAGGGAGGGAAAGGGATCTGGCTGCAGGTGGAATAGACCAGGAGTAAACCGGATATCGGGACCGGCGGCAAGGATTTAATTCCGTTATTGGAAACATCCCATAGGCCAACAATGTAACTTAGCAGGCAAACACACTAACAAAGCAGGATTATGATTACAGAAAAAAAGCTGCTCCTGTTGTCTATCGGGAATCGTGCCGGTGTACTGCTTTTTTGTAATGGCCAGCTTACCAATTACGGCAGCATCCGGGTTGAACAAGGCAACGCGATTTATTATACCGGGAAAGGCTTACGGGAAATATGGAAACCGGATATGAACGAGGATGAAAAGAAGCTGGCCGAAGAATTAAAGAAAAAACCGGAACACGAGATGATCGCTTCCGATCACATTGCTGTTACCCCCTTAACTGAAATTGCTGATGTCCTACTCTAACAAAAAAAGGGTTGACCTATTCAGGCCAACCCTTTTTTAACAGCAACCGGGGAGTTTATTTAGAGCTTACTTTTTTAATCTTGGGTTTAATCATTCTGATGAACTCGTCCATGTCCGGCAATATGCGCTGGGCTTCTTTTTCAGTTAAGTAAACCCCGCCGTCATATTTTTTTTCGTGAATAAAGTAATTGTAGCGACCGGCTTTTTTCATTTTGAACTGGAAATAGACTTCAAAGGCGCGGGCGAACAGTTCATTTCTTCTCAAATAATAATCCTGTCCGACAGGAATCTTTAACAGGCGTTCATGGAAAGCCGATTTGTTTTTGCCCGAACTGTCCCAAAGCATTTTTGCGATAATGCGTTCCAGCACTCCGTGCAGGGATTTTTGTTTTAGCAGTTTCTTATCGGGTGTTGCACGCAGTGATCGCCCCCCGGAGGCATAATAAGATTTGTCCTTTTCGATGAAACGCCCGGCGTAGCAGTCGAGCGCATGGCCGTATTCATGCACGAGCGCACCGACTCCGCCCAGGGATTTAAGATAGTTCTTCCGGTCAAAGTCTTTAGGACGTTTGTTTACTGCCGGGGGCCGGTCATACCGTGTAATATTAATGGCGAAGCTGTCGCGTTCAAAGTGAGCAACGGCACTACCTGAACCGCGTGCGCCAAAGGCAAGGGTTATCAGTTCATACATTCCTACCTGTTGAGCATTGAACCCAAGTATCTGCATCATATCGAAAAGGCCCATCGCGGCCCCGGCAAGGTAATTTATCCGGTCGTTCTGACTGAGCCAGTTTCCGTATTCGACACCGGCTAAATGGAAATACTCGATAATGGATTGTTCGCTGTTGAATTTCAAATTAGCAGGTAGTTTCGGCCCTTTGCGGTATGTGGTGCTTTCCGGATCAAAGACCAGTGTATATCCTTGCCGTTCCCAGTATTTGTCTTGCTTGCTTCCCGGCGCCGGTTTTCCTTTGTCGGAAAATTTACCCAGCGATTTATCGTCTTCGAGAAAGTCGAAATTGTCTTCTTCGATAACCACGATAATCGCCTGTTGCCGGGAATTAATCAATGCGAGCAGCACACGGGTAAGCTGGCGGCGAATATAGATCAGCTTTTTAGCATCGGGGCCGTTTCCCGGTATGGGTACATTGTTGGCTTCCGCTAACAGGTTTTTCACTTGTGCGATTGATCGTTGACCGCTAAAGCCAAGATATTTTTTTTCCAGTTCTTTAAGGTTCATGGTTACTTGTTTTTTGAGTTTGACGAAAGGGCGAAAAAAAGCAGGCCCGTTATCCCGATCACCACAAGGCCGCCAGTAGCGGCCTGTTTTGTTTCGGGCGAAAGATTTTTGACTGTTTGAACAACTTGCGCCGGAAGGTTTGTACTAAGGGCAAGAATTTTCTTTGCGTTATCGACAATTCCCTTGCGATAGTTTTCGCGGTTATCGCCGTTTTTTTCGCTGATATAGGGACTATACGCAATGCTTTTCGCGTAGCTGTCCACGTTATTAGAAACACTGGCTGATGTTTTATACTTGGAAGAAATCAGCCGGGCAAAATCCGAAAACCCTGCTTCCGCGTCTTTGTATTTTCTGAAAGGGAGTCCCGATGTTTTTGAAACGTACTTTTCACCAGTCCAATACTGGTTAGGTTTTCCGTAGGCCGTGACACCGAAAAAATTGAAAATGTTTTTAGCCATGTAAGAGGTTCCCCACGCGCTTTCGATAGCGGCCTGCGAAACGATCACAAGGGGATTGATATTAAACTGCTGGCCGACTTTTTTTGCCACCGGCAGCAGTTTAGATACGAACGCTGCCCGGTCATTTTCCGTTATCCCGGATAAGCCGTAAACCTCGTAGCTGTCAAGCAGTCCTAAGAGCGTCGGAAAATCGTATAGTTCATCGTACTGCATTAGCTGTTTGTGTTTTGGCGCACGGCATTGAGTACAGTCCAGCGAATAAGTCCCTGTTGGTTTTGGAACTGGATAAATTTTTCATTAACAAGGTGCAGGATAATCAAGGGCTGCCCGAGTACAGTGCCTGGTGAAACGGTTGCAACTTTGCAGAAAGATTCATCGAGTATATCGGTTTGCTTAATCGCATAGATAGTAGTAGGGGAAGGCAAGCCTTTTAATTCGGTCATGCGGAACTTTTCCCCGCGTGACCGCCGCGCTTTTAAGTCTTCAGGAGTAATAAATTCAACTTGGCTTTTGGCAATCCAAAAACTGACGCGCTGCCTTTTTTTGTTCAAGGTCAAACCTTCCAAAAAAATAATGTCGTTTTTTTCATCGTAAGATGTTTTGCCAGTTGTCCAACCGACCACTTCCTGCGGCTGGGCCTGTGTAATGATGTTTCCTTTTTGTTTGTACTTATCGAAAAACGTAAGCGGGTTAAGTGAATTAATCAAAAAGCCTTCGGTCGAAAACAGTCCGTTTTCCTTTTTAGGGGCCGAGCGAACGAACGCCGGTTTTGTGGCCCTCATCCATTGCATCGGCTTTACGCCTTGTTTGATAACCTCGTAGTTATTCCCGGTAGAGTTTCCGCCGCCGGAAAGGGCAAGGAACCGGGCGTAATCTGCCGGGCCTAATTCCACTTCGAGATGTTTCAGCAAGCTGCCGGAATAGCGGTCTTTGTAGGCTTCGACAACCGCATCTAAATCCTTGATCTGTGAGGCTACTTTAAAAATGGCGTCTTTGTTGGTTCCGTCGTTATCGAACAGCAGGGCAACCCCGGACGGGTTCATGGCAATGCGGAGTAGTTGGGCCTGACCAACGCCGGGGTTTGTAGTAATGTCTTTATCCGAGCGCGAGGCCCGTCTTTCGTCTTGGTTTTTTTTGAACCACCGCCAAAGCAAAAAGACCCCCCCGCCGATCAACCCCAACTTGACCAGCGTACCCGTTATTGCCGAACCGGGAAGCAGTTTCATTTTAAGAAGTTTTTATAGGATTTCGCTTTCTGAACAATACCGGGATTTTCCCGGAGCAGGGCGGCCAGTTCAAATAAGTCGGGATCGCTCAACCAGTTTTTAATTTCAGTCAGCGCATCAGCAACCTGCTGGGCCTGCTGCGGGGTTTCTGCTTCAACCCCGTTTATGGTTACAGTCTACACACCTGTATCTAGCAATTATCAACGTTTGATGCGAGTAGGTGTAAACACACTAATACCGGATAGCCACCGCTTTGCAAACCACAAACCGCCTACAATTGCCAAATTTCAGTTTATTTTGGATAATGGGACTAAGAATAAAATTATCAGTAAGCGATTAAAAAAAGAACTAGGTACAAACAAACATACTGTTATTCCATTAGATGAAAATGGGCTTAGCCCCACTCTTACAACACTCCCTGATGATTATATTCATTATTGTGAGCCGCGTATTTTAACAGTGCGTGAATACTGTCGTATCCAATCGTTCCCCGATTGGTACCTAATAAAGGGAAAATATACACCCTCGACTGAAGCGCATAACTTATTACCTTATATGAATACAGATATATCGCTTACTTCCTCTACACATAAGATCATTATTGATACCAAATACTATCAAGAGGTTTTAAAGACTCATTATGAAAAACAGCATATCAACCCCAGTAACCTTTACCAGATATATTCATATGTCAGAAATTCCCAAGATGGCGATAAAAAAGATCTAAAAATTGAGGGAATATTACTTTATCCGACTGTTTCAAAACAACTTGACTACACTTATCCCTTTGGGGGCTATAAGATTAGCGTGAAAACAATTAACCTCAATCAGAGTTGTGAGAGAATTCGAGCAGATCTATTAGCTATGATTGATCTTTAATGAATTGAAACTCGAACCGTTTCGTCTCAACCTAAACTGATGAACGAACGGCAAACCCTTCAAAAGGATAGTTAGATACCACTTGCCGCAGAATTGCAACCCCCAAAAACAGCGCCCTTCCCGATACTTTCGAAAAGAGCGCTGCCCTGTTAAAACAGAAGTATGCCGATCCAGTTAATGCTGCACAATAATTTTTTCTGTGCTGAAGCTGCCGTCAGTTTTCGTGATACGGAGCAGGTACATACCCCCGGAAAGATTGCTGAGATCGAGTGCGAGTTTGCTGCTTTCGTTTGCATTCCATGTTCCCGCTTTTTTTCCGTCCAGTGAATAGATTTCTGCAAGAACGCCGTCCTGGATATTTTCAATGAAGAGTGTGCCGGAAACCGGGTTGGGGTAGTAAACACTGGCTGCATGCACGTTTCCTGTTACTGCCTGTTTCTGGTTGTCCGTGCCTCCGCCGCCGGGATGAATAGGCGGTAAGGGTGTCGGATCGTATTTGGCGATGAACGAATTGAACACTGCGACTGGCCCGGGAACTAAGTTGAAGGTGCCGGGGCCGGTGAGAAAATCCGTGTTCGCGGCTCCGTATTCCCCCGTCAGGTAAACGGCAGGAAGGGTACCGACTATAGCCATACCATGCCCGCGATCCATATCCGTACCGGCAATCACATCCACATCATTGTAGGCGCCTGTAGTCATATTGTACCGGGCAATATAAATATCCCTGGATCCGCCCAGGCTGCTGACCATAGCTGTCGGATCTGCGCCGTAAAAATCAAAATCGGCATTGAGCGCAAAATAGCCGGAGATGTAAACATGGTTGTTACTGTCCAGGCCGATAGCGTTTGCAACATCGTCATCCACATCACCCACTTTCTCCGACCATTGCCATACGCCGGCACTGTTGCATTTGGCGAGAATAATATCCGCCAATCCCATGGCAGTTGCAAAATTGGTAAACGCAGGTGCTGTAATGGCGATGGTACCCTGGTCAAATCCACCGGTGACATACACATCGTTAACGACATCGGTTACTACATCCAGCAGGTCATCGTCGAATGCGTTTCCAAAAGTGTTCGCCCAATTGTATACGCCCACGCTGGAATAACTCGCAACAAATGCATCCCTGCTGCCCGCGTTGGGTTGAAAGGCCGTACCCGGGCCCGGATCGAAATCGCAGTTGGGTTGTCCGTAGTTTCCGCAAACAAGGATCCTCCCGATCTTATCCGTTGTAAGAGCCATAGCCCGGTCGTTACCAACACCGCCGATTCTGTGCGCAACACCCATAAGCGCTCCGCCGGGACTGTACCGGGCGAAAAAAGCATCCGTTCCGCCGTAGCTTGTCAGCGCCGACCATCTTCCCAGGCCCGGATCGAAAGCGACGGTTCCTGAAAAAAATCCGCACACCAGTAAATTGCCCGCAGCGTCAAAACAAATGCCCATCGCGCGATCCTGGCCTATGCTGCCGATACGGTTAACCCATACGAGGTTCCCGTTCATATCATAACGCGCAATAAACATGTCTTCACCGCCTGCGGATGTTTTGCTGGTCGGAAAGTTGGCGGTCTGTGTAAAATACCCGACCACGTAAACGGCGCTGCCGTTGCTGATGATACGCGTGGGTATTTCTTCTCCCGTACCATCAACCCGGATGGCCCAGTTAAAAAGATTTAACGCAGTTATCCGGGTAATGTACATATCGGTCATTGCCCCGGTGGAAACAAGGCTGAATACACCGGCGCCGGGATCGAAATCAATACCCGTTGCACCGGACTGGAATGTTCCTGCAGAAAAAACGTCGTTTCCGGAATAAGTGCCGATACACAATCCGTACGATGATGTTGTAGTCGCTGAAGTCAGCGGATCTGCCCAGTTCAATAGCATGTTTTGCGCATGCGTGAAGCCAAAGGAGGCGACCGCGATCAGGGTTATGAGGTTTTTTTTCATGGGTGTTTTTTTGGTTGTCAAACAAATATAATCCCGCAAAACGCCTTGTCCCGGTTCATGTAAGCAACGGCTGGTTTTAGGTAAGGATTGGTTTACACAACGATTGACCGGTAGTTAAATGGTAAGGATACTAATTTGCCGAAGCTGCCGACCTGTCCCGCTTACGTTCCTTTTCCCAACGTCGCATCCACCCACCGGATAAAATCGGCATATTCATGTTCCATGTATTCCTGCCGGAGATGTTTCCGAAAACGTTTTTTAAATTGCTGCAAGAGCGTTGTTTCGGCCGTTTTGCTTTTTGCATGCAATACATCATGCAGCGCTTTGCAGATCAATGCTCCTTTTTTATTTGCAGACCACTTGCTGCTGAAGAATCGTGATACCGACGCAAGCTGGTTTTCCAACAGCTCGTATTTTTTCATTTCATAATAAACCAGCAGGCGGAACAGGTAAGCGAACTGCACAAGATCTTCCTGCAGCTCTGTTTGCTTCCAGTTGATAACCTGGTTCAGCTTTTGTAATGCTTTCGCATATTCCGCAGCGCCGAAATGAAGACGGGCGATATGCAGGCGCATGCTGATGATGGTATTCGCCCTTAAAGGAACGCTTATGTTTTTCTCGAACCGGTCGAATTCCTTTGCCAGCTCAAGTCCTTTGGCAAAATCGGCCCTGCCGGCGGATATCCGGAATGCGAGGGAATAGATGACGGGCATCAGCTCTTCGTACATTTCCTGTATGGCGGGCTTACGCAAATCTTCCATCGCGTTTTTTGTTTTTTCAAGCCAGCGCCATGCTTCATCATATTCACCGAGAAGAATGCAGCGGTTTACCAGGTTGATCGACGATGCAAAAAAACGACCGGGCCTGTCATGCAGCTGCCATTCGTTTTTCCAGTACAGCCCGACTGTGCGCCTGCTGTACCTGTACGATTCTTTCAGCCCGCCGTTGATCGTTGTGCAGAGATACAGCCCGATCAGGCACAGTTCTTCCAGCAGGAAACTTTTCCGGCTGTCTTTCAACAACCGTTTTAACCCGGCACGTATTCCGCGCAACTTTTCTTTTTCCTCTGTGCTGGCCGAGCTTCCCTTTCGCTGCAGGATTACGGTGGCTTCAAAAACGAGGCATTCGGCATGGGTTATTTGTTCACAGGCCTGCAGTGCACCGGTTTTTTTGATGTAGCCTTCTTTCCGGTAATTCCAGAGTTTTTCATAGTCGCCTGTGCGCGAGATCAGCTTGGATTCGTAATCGATAAGCGCCAGCAACGCCGGGTAATTTTCATATTGCTCCGCGAAGGCCTGGGCAGACCTGACGCGCGCAAAACAAAGCGTATTCAACCGCTTTTTAAAAAGAACTTCGATATCGCGGAGCGCATCATAAAGGATGGTAGCTGAACTGAGCCCGGTGTGAAAATTCCGGAGGCTGCGCATGATCTGTTCCTGCAGGTACTTTTTTTCGTAGGACAGGTTCATTTTTTTCCCTTTCAGCCCGGTGAGCAGTACGTGTCCGTCATACGTTTTCGTGCTGCTGAGCACATCGAACACCAGCAGGTAATTCTTCTGTTCCCGGTCGGTCGTGCGGGACTGCAGCTGGAAGAAGCGCTTTTCACTTTTGCTGAGGGAGCGCACCAGCTCATGGGTCATGTCATTCCGCTTCATAGAATCCTATTTTATAAACGTTCATTTTTCACGAAAATCGCCTGTTATTAAGGAAAAAAAGACCAATACTTATTTATTTGCTGCATCAGAACCCATAAAAATGCAAGATACTTCATTTGCCGCGCACTAAAATTAGGCAGACTTTAGATTCAGTTCGGAGCAGAAACCCGGACAAAAAAAGCATATGAAAAACATTTACGCATTTGGTATTGCAGTTATGCTGTTTTCTACAGCTTCAGTCGCTCAGCCGGTTTACAGCTGGGGGTTCAATTTCGGCAGCAGCGGCCTTGCAGAACGCGGATATGCTGTTGTTAACGACGCTTCCGGGAACGCAATCATGACCGGGAGTTTCCAGGGAACAAATGATTTTGATCCGGGACCCGGAATAGTGAACCTCGTGTGTAATGGCACTTCGAATACCTATGTTTCGAAATTCAATCCTTCCGGCGGCCTGGTCTGGGCATTTGCTTTTGGAAGCACCACGACTACCAGCTCACGCGACCTGGCTGTTGACGGAGCTGGCAATATTTATGTTGCCGGTTTCCTGGAAGGGACAGTTGATTTCGATCCCGGTCCGGGCGTAGCAAACCTGACGGGAGCATCTCTTGCCTATGTAGCAAAATATGATGCTTCCGGAAATTACCTGTCTGTTTTTTCGATCGGAGACGCTTCAGGTGCTGCAGCAACTTCCATATGCCTGGATAATACCGGTAACATATTTATTACGGGAAGCTTTAGCGGAACAATCGATTTCGACCCCGGTCCGGGTGTTCAGAATTTAACTTCAGCCGGCGGCGGCGATATCTTTGCGGCCAAATATGATAATGCAGGAAACTATATATGGGCCATCGGGGTCGGCAATACAGGAAGCCAGAGCGGCCAGGATATTACTGTTGATCCGGCCGGAAGTGTGTATGTTGTCGGAAGTTTTACCAATACGATTGATTTTGATCCCGGCCCGGGAAACCAAAGCAGAACTTCGCTCGGGTCTGGTGATGGCTATGTAGCTAAATACTCATCAACCGGCGCTTTCGCATGGGCCTTTATTTTCGGGTCCACAACATCTGATGCAACTAATATCAGTATCGATCATGATGCAAGCGGCAATATTTATATCCTCAGTGATTTCACTGGTTTTGTAGATTTTGATCCAAGCCTGGGCAATCAATACCGGTCAGCATCCGGCAGTGATATTATTGTTGCCCAATACTCCTCCGCAGGGGCTTATCAATGGGCTTTTGATATCGGAGGTAGCGCGGCGGATTGGGGCCTGGGAATATTTGTCGATGCTTCTTCGAATGTACATGTTACCGGATCTTTTTCATCAAGCACCGATTTTGACCCGGGATCGGGAACAGCTTTACTGGCCCCATCAATCGGCGCATGCGCATACGCTGCGAAGTACACGTCTTCCGGAAATTATATCTGGGCGATTGCCTTCGCGGAAGGCAACAGCGGCGCCGAGGGTTATGCTATTAGTACTGATCTCTCGGGGGGCGTTTATGTTGTGGGGTGGTTTAATTCTACCATTGATCTTGATCCGGGACCGGGAGTTCAAAACGTAACTTCCTATGGCGGTAATGATTGTTTCTTTGCAAAATATTCAGGTTGCATTACAACTCCGTCTCAACCCGGCCCGATAAGCGGCCCGATCAGTGAGTGCCAGGGAACAACCAGCACGTATGCTATTACTGCTGTTGGCGGCGCAACTTCGTATACCTGGATTTTGCCGGGCGGCTGGACAGGCACAAGCACTACAACAAGTATTAATGCAACAGCAAGTGCCACAAGCGGAAATATAACCGTTACGGCAAATAGTAATGGATGTGGTGCATCTGTTCCGCAAACGTTGGCAGTTACAGTAAATACATTGCCAACTGTTTCCGCAAGTGCGTCAAGTCCTTCCATTTGCATTGGATCATCAACAACATTAACAGGAAGTGGCGCAAACATGTATTCGTGGATGCCGGGTTCGTTGAGTGGAACTTCCGTTGTAGTTTCTCCAACGGGAAATACGACGTACACGGTAACCGGAACGAATACAGTAACGGGTT
>VBWE01000063.1 GCA_006218065.1 Bacteroidota bacterium | reverse complement strand
GGAGAAAATGTTTCCTGGTAAACTACTGTACCGGTCGGGCTGCCTGTGTGGATGGACATGCGCAGACCAAGAGCCTGGTTGAGCAGCGGCGTTCCGCTGACGTTGCGGGCTATTCCCTGGTAATTAACCGCCTGCGGCGCCTGGGCAAATGTCATCGCCGAGACCAGCATGAAGGTTGCAAATAGAAATTTTTTCATAAGATGAAGGGTCGTTTGGTGAACTCGTTACCGAGTAATGGTGATTGGTTGTGTGGTAGTGATTTGTTTCTGCCCGCTTTCGGTTGTAAAACGGACGAAATAAACGCCGCTTTCAAATGAGGTCAGGTTCAAATCTTTTTTGAAAACGCCTAAGCCGGCAACCTGGCTTTCGGTAAACAGTAACTTGCCGAGAACGTCGTAAATCTCAATTTTTACAGTTGCGTCTTTGTCAAGTTGCGCCTGCAGGCTGAAATTCCCGTTGGAAGGATTCGGAAAAATGCTCAATCCGCTTCCTGCAGTCAGTTGGCTGATACCCGTACTGAAATCGTCGGGCTGTTGAAAACCCTGCGTCAGAATATAGTTTGAGCCGGTGAATGTTTCTACCATAGCCATTTCACCAATCGTGTAGGAGTTGGTGAACGTGCTCCCGGTAAAAAAATCACCTCCGGATGCGATTACATCCGGTGAACTGGATTGCGCACTGGCCAAGGCTGTTATTGCTAACACAGGGACACTGCAAATAATTTTTTTCATCATAAGAGTTGTGTATTTCGGCAAAGCTAAACCAATTCGCTAAAAGTTCCATTAATAAAGCAGTAAATAATGTCTCTTGATTAAGTTGTTGTATGTGAGTAAGATACGCTATTTTGAAAACAGGGTGACTAATCGGAAGTTTAATTACGTCCCGTGAAAAAAGCCGGCAAAGCCCGACCAGGCAAAAGCACGCAGAAATAACGGCCAGTTTTCGCGGGCGACACAGTTACATCTTTTTCTTTTGTCGAAAAAATGTTCACATCCTTACTGCCCGGATCGCAGCCCGCCTTCGATGAATAGGCTATCTTCGCGTGATTTTTTACCATCCTGCCGCTATGCCAAAAGACACATCCATCAAGCATGTTTTAATCATCGGTTCCGGGCCCATCATCATCGGCCAGGCCTGCGAATTTGATTATTCCGGCTCACAGGCCGCGCGGTCCCTTCGGGAAGAAGGTATCGAGGTCACGCTGATCAACAGCAACCCGGCCACCATCATGACGGATAAAGTGACAGCGGATAATATTTACCTGCTTCCGCTCACGACCCAGTCGATTGTCCATATTCTCGAAAAACACAAGATCGACGCGGTATTGCCGACCATGGGCGGACAAACGGCGCTCAACCTCGCCCTGAAATGCGATGAAATGGGCATCTGGAAAAAGCACAAAGTCCGCATGATCGGTGTGGATATCGATGCCATCCGGGTGACCGAAGACCGCGACATGTTCCGCGCACGCATGGAAAGTATCGGCGTGGCCATGGCGCCTTCGCATATCGCCAAATCGTTCCTCGAAGGAAAAGAAATTGCGCAGCAATTCGGTTTTCCGCTAGTTATCCGTCCTTCATTCACGCTGGGCGGAAGCGGCGGCGCGGTGGTTTATCATAAAGATGATTTTGACAAGGCGCTGAACCGTGGACTGCAGACTTCGCCCATCCACGAAGTGCTGATCGATAAAGCGGTGCTCGGCTGGAAGGAATTCGAACTGGAACTGCTGCGCGATGCGAACGATAATGTCTGCATCATCTGCTCCATCGAAAATTTCGACCCGATGGGCGTGCATACCGGCGACAGCATTACCGTGGCGCCCGCGATGACGCTTTCGGATACGACTTTTCAGCGGATGCGGACCATGGCCATCAAAATGATGCGCTCCATCGGGAATTTTGCCGGCGGATGCAACGTGCAGTTCGCCGTCAGTCCCGACGACCAGGAAGACATCATTGCCATCGAGATCAACCCGCGTGTATCACGCTCATCCGCACTCGCTTCCAAAGCCACGGGTTACCCGATCGCGAAAATCGCTTCGAAGCTTGCCATCGGCTACAACCTCGATGAACTGATAAACCAGATCACGCAAAGCACGTCCGCCTATTTCGAACCGACGCTCGATTACGTGATCGTGAAAATTCCGCGCTGGAACTTCGACAAATTCAAAGGCACCAACCGCGAACTCGGCTTCCAGATGAAATCGGTGGGCGAGGTGATGGGCATCGGCCGCAGTTTCCAGGAAGCGCTTCAGAAAGCTGCGCAGAGTCTTGAAATCAAGCGGAACGGGCTCGGCGCCGACGGAAAAGAGATCGTCAACCAGCAGGAACTGCTCAATGCGCTCGAGCGGCCTTCGTGGAACAGGCTCTTCATGATCTATGACGCGTTCAAACTGGGCATCTCGGTTAAAACTATCCAGAAACTCACGCGCATCGATCCCTGGTTCCTGAACCAGATCGAAGAACTGGTGGCGCTCGAAAAAGAAATTGAAAAACACAACCTCGAAAATATTCCGCGCGAGCTGATGTACGAAGCCAAGCAGAAAGGTTATGCCGACCGGCAGATCGCACACCTGCTCCGCTGCCTCGAAAGCGAAGTGTTCAAAAAACGCGCCGAGGAAATGAATATCCGCCGGGTGTATAAACTGGTGGATACCTGCGCCGCCGAATTCGAAGCGCGCACGCCGTATTACTATTCGACATTCGAAGACGAAAACGAATCCGTCCGCTCCGACAGGAAAAAAGTGGTCGTGCTCGGCTCCGGGCCTAACCGGATCGGGCAGGGAATCGAGTTCGATTACTCCTGCGTGCACGGCGTACTGGCTGCGAAAGAATGCGGTTACGAAACCATCATGATCAACTGCAACCCGGAAACGGTTTCCACGGATTTCAACGTATCCGACAAACTGTATTTCGAACCGGTTTTCTGGGAACATATCTATGAAATCATCCTGCATGAAAACCCGGTAGGCGTGATCGTGCAGCTCGGCGGGCAGACCGCACTCAAACTCGCGGAGAAACTCGACCGGTACGGCATCAAAATCATCGGCACGGATTTCAAATCGCTCGACCTTGCGGAAGACCGCGGAAGTTTCTCCACGCTGCTCAAGGACAACGGCATTCCGTACCCGCGATTCGGCGTGATCGAAGATGCCGACCAGGCGCTGGGACTTTCGCGTGAGCTGGGATTCCCGCTGCTGGTAAGGCCTTCGTACGTACTCGGCGGACAGAGCATGAAAATCGTGATCAACGAGCAGGAACTGGAACAGCACGTGGTGAAACTGCTGAACGATATTCCCGGCAACAAAGTGCTGCTCGACCATTTCCTCGACGGCGCCATCGAAGCGGAAGCCGATGCGATCTGCGACGGGAAAGACGTTTATATCATCGGCATCATGGAACATATCGAGCCCGCGGGTATTCACTCCGGCGATTCGTATGCCGTGCTGCCGCCTTTCGATCTTTCGGAAAACGTGATGAAACAGATTGAAGCGCATACGAAAAAAATCGCGCTCGCGCTGAATACCGTCGGACTCATCAATATCCAGTTCGCGGTAAAAGACGAAACGGTGTACATCATCGAAGCCAACCCGCGCGCCTCGCGCACCGTGCCTTTCATTGCAAAGGCTTACGATGAACCGTATGTAAATTACGCCGCGAAAGTGATGCTCGGCGAGAAAAAAATAAAAGACTTTACATTCAACCCGCGCAAAAAAGGTTACGCGATCAAAATTCCCGTTTTCTCTTACGAGAAATTCCCGGACGTGCAGAAAGAACTCGGTCCGGAAATGAAATCAACCGGCGAAGCAATTTACTTCATCGATGACCTGACGGATGAATTTTTCCATACGATTTACTCGGAGCGGAATTTGTACCTGAGCAAGTAAAAACGATTCCTGTTTATAAAAAGAAAAAGCGCAGACTGATCGATCTGCGCTTTTTCTTTTTAAGAGACTTGTCAATGCTGGATCATCAGCCTCGAGGTCAGTTTCTGTTGCCCCGTTTCAAATACCACCAGGTACAGTCCGTTCGAAAGACCGGAAGTTTCGATGGCTTTGCGTCTCATGCGCGCATGGTTGCCGTCGATCGTCCAGTTGTCTTTACCGACTATTTGTCCTACGCTGTTGTAAATCGTAATTACAGCATCGCCGGTTATCGTTTCCGGGATTTCGATTTCAACCCGGTTGTCGGCGGGATTGGGCCATACCTTCAGATTCATATCCTGCACGGGTATGCCTGCGGTTTGTTCCGTGGGCGATGTTTCCGGCATCCTGTTCCCGGGCAATGATTTGAACATGCTCGCCTCGTATTTATTGCATTTGAAACTCCGAAGCGCGAACAAATATTTTTTATCAGCGGCCTTGGCTTTGATGAAGAAATAATTCGTGTAACTGCTGCTGCTGCGCACATCCCATTCGTCGATAAAATCCTGTTGTGTGCCGGAGTAATTATGATTCGACCAGTTCCAGGTAGGCTGGTTGGTTGCGCTGAGATCTTCGGTAGTAGCCCAACCGCAGTTGGTGCATCGCTGGATAAACATGAACTCATCTTTGATATCCGTATTGTCAATGTCGCCCACCAGCACTTTATCCGTACTGTTGAGCGGAGTACCCCAGCCGCCAATAACGCCACTGCCGCTGTTATTCCATACCGAAGTCCAGGTACCGCTGTTCATCCGGACGATTCCTGCTTTCAAGCCGCTGGTGCGTTCCGTGCATAATAATTCGTTGCGGATTCCGTCGCCATTATAATCTCCGCAGCGGAATTCGTCGCCGGCGTTGATGCTCCACGTGGTTGAAGAAGTAAACACACCGCTTCCATTACCCCAGAGCCACTGGAAGTTTGCAGGTCCGGCCAGTGGGTTAAAAGAAAGTATGGCCCAAAATCCGCCGTTTATTCCCTGCACGCAAAGCAGTTCGTTGTTTTTGCCGTCGCCGTTAAAATCACCGACTTCGAATTTATCCGTTGAAGTGATCGTCCATCCTGTAGCAATGGGATAGCTGAAAGTGCCATTGCCGTTGTTGCTCCAATACCAATCGAAATTATTGGTTGAGGTATTGAACCGGAGTATCGTTGCATACTGGCCATCGCCCTGTACGCAAAGCAATTCGTTGTTTTTACCGCTCTTGTCGAAATCGCCGGCATAAAATTTATCGGCGGCCAGGATTCCCCAGCCTGAGGCTGTCGGGTAGCCGAAGGTACCATTCCCTTTATTGCTCCACATCGGGAACCATTCGTTTTTCACGGCATCATAATCCAGCACAGTGGCCCAGGCGTTCCCGGTGATTCCCAGCACGCAGAGCAATTCTTCATCGCCGTCGCTGTTCACGTCAATCGGGATAAATTTGTCCGATGGCTGAATGTTGGGTCCCCAGTCCCCGATAATTCCGCTGCCGTTATTGCTCCATACGGCATCCCAGCCGTTGTTGTATCCTGCAACATTGAAATTCGCATCCTTGCGGAATTTAAGCACATGCGTGTCCATTGGTCCAAATACGAGCGTTAGTTGTTTATTCCCGACATAATTAAGCTGGTTGGAAACAGAACAGGTGTTGGCAAGAAGGTTTACTCCCGAGCTATTATAAGTTTTCCCTGTTTTGTATGTTGATGCATTGCCATTGTAGGCTCCAAGACTGGTGTATGTTACGTTCTCAAAAAGAACATCCACCCCGGTGGAATTGCGTACAATCGGGTTGGCATCACTGCTGAAGTTAAGCGTTACTTCGACAGGCAGATTCAGCGGGTTGGTGATGATCATGATCGCATCCGTTCCATTATCCCGGATTGTATAGCGCAGGCCATAATCCTCCGAAATTTTTTCCTGTAGACTGTATTGGGTGTTCACTAAAAATGAGCCGTATTTATGCACCAACGCTGTGCGGATGTAACTGTTTCCTGTAGCCGGGGGTACGATGCAGTTCGGATCGGCTTGGTTTGTTTTCGTAGCAACGATAGGAATCGCGGTACTGACAAAATTGTTTTGAGCGAGGTAAGCCATTTCCTGGGTCAGGTTAGAGACGTAGTCGAGATAATGGGCGGGAAACCTGCTCTGTGTAAAACGATCATTATTAAACGTAGACGAAATATAATCGTCCTTGCCAGCGCTTAACTCACTGTCTGTCCAGAGTTCATCCGCATAAAAATTCACACCATGTGCTTTGTGAATGATGGATGTATATGCTTTAAACCAGAGCCAGTTCGCATTCTGAACAGACGGATTGCTGTGATATGAACTGTTTCCCCCGCCCATGGGATTGCTGTTGTTCACGTTGAAATAAATAGTCGATTGTACTTCCCGTCCTTTTGAACGCAGGTAGTCTATGTTGTGGAATTTGGATAGATAGTGGTCGTTTTTCTCGGTAGGATCAAGGGTGCCGTCAGGATATGGCGGACCGCCGGTGTTATTTACTTTGCTGTAAATATGCGTTTGCCAGTTTGTGTGAGGAAAAGTTTCATACGATTCTTCAAAATAATAGTCGGGTTTATTGGCAAGATTCGTGTAATCGCTGTAATCAAAATCATAGCCGGCATTCTCCACAGCATAATAGGGATTACTGCCGACCGTAATGAACTCAAAATCATCCGTGTTGTCATTGATTGAATTATAGTGATTGGCAAAAGCAAGCATCTGTTTCTGGTTGGCAGGAATCTTGGTCCTGAAATAACCGATGGCATCACTGAGATTTTGCGGCGGCACTTCCCGATACAGTTGCACATCACCTCCCCAGCATTGAGTCATGTGGTTGCTGTTGAAGTAATGGCTGTAATTGAACTCGCCCAGGACATGGTAACCCCAGATTCCGTTTATAAGATCAGGCCTGTTGGAAACCTGGCTGAACATCAGGTCGAAATTGGGCCGCGCTTTACAGCTCTCCCAGATGTCATTGGCCTTCAGATCTGCAGGCATAAACCAGGGACTCCCGGTCAGGTTATCATTGTAGCAGTTGGGTTCCGGCAGCGAACTGTTGTATGTGCCTGAGCGGGGTACGAAAAAATGCGCCAGGAAAAACATTTCTTTCATGCCGTAGTTCATATCCATCTTAACCATCGAACCGAGGAACTTCTCGCTGTGCGACCATGTTCCCGGTGCGTAGCGGATCATCATATTGAAGCCATCCCGTGAAAACTGTGAGCTGGCGCTGGTCGGGTAGAGGTTCGTCCCGACGAGTTTGAAAGGAACCGTATCACACATCGCACCGGTAACCTGTTGAGGTACGTTGGTTACACTCAGGTTACTGTTATGCCGGTACATACACCATAACGGTGAGTAGAGACCGATGCGGAAATCATTGGCTTGCGCATGTACTGTTGCGGGGGCGAGCTGGCCGATAAGAACGGATACTATACCGAACCGCAGCAGGTTTTTTTTCAGGGAATGGTGTAGCCGTAAATAAAAGGAAGTTGGAGTTGCCATGTTTATATGGGTTAAAATTTTACAAATTGTATTTTGATATTAAAAGTAAATAACCGGCCCGGCAGGTAAATATGGAAAGTAACCAACGGTAGAATTCATGTAATAAGCGTTATTTTGTTACCGGAATTCAAAGCCACCGGGTAAAACAAATCAAACAGGCAATTGCATAAAAAGATTCTTTTTAGTCGTCTCGCAGTACCGGTATTGCTGTCTTTATTTTTCTCCGGCTGCAGCTGGCTCAACCAGGTTTATATTTTCAACCGGTCGAAGCATGATGTTGTTGTACACTATGCTGTCGGCGGGAACAGCTTTCCCGGGAAGGCGTACGCGTTTAAAATCGATTCCTGGTCTGCTAAAAACATCACGCTCGGCGATTCCATAAAAGTGTACAGCCGGAAAGAAGAAGGCGGCGTGTTTTACTTCGAACTGCCGCCGCAAACCGCCTTACTGATCGGTGAAATGATGAACAAAGATTTACTGAACGAAAGCGATTGCCGCG
>VBWE01000075.1 GCA_006218065.1 Bacteroidota bacterium | reverse complement strand
GGATACGATGTCCTTGGGTTTGTACAGGATGAAATATTCCGGCAGGTTTTCGGTCAGCAACTGGTCCGAAGCCAGTAAAGCGCGCTGGATGCGGCGGGCGTAGGTAATGCTGTCGATGATTTCCTTATTCTGTTCTTCGATCACTAATTTCTGCTGCGATATTTCCATATTGGCCCGCTGCTTCTGGCGGTAGCCGCGGAAAATAAAAACAGCCAGTACCAGCATAATGGCGAAGGCGGCGATGAAAACGATCGTGATTTTTTCCTGCGCTTCGGTACGCGTGGTTTCCCGTTCGAGTTCCTGCGCATGGAACAAATCTTTTTTCACCTGCGCGATACTGTCGGCCTGGGTTTGCTTCAGGTATTTGAACTGCATTTCCGTTTCTGCCGACTTGCGGGCCACTTCGTCATTGTTCACGCTGTCGTTGAGCGCTACATACTGCTTGTAAAAAGCGAAAGCTTCCGCAACCCGGCCCGTGTTTTCACAAATGGCGCTGAGCTGTCCCGACGGTTCACGCCGCTCGACCGGCCCGCCGAAAACGTTGGCAAGCGCGAGGGCTTTCCGCGCATAAGGTTCAGCCTTCCTGTATTCTTTGCGCTTGACGTACAGGTTCCCGATATTGATATTGGATGCGATCAGCCCGCGCTGGTTTCCCACTTTTTCCGAAAAGCCCGCCGACCTGTTATAACAATCCAGGGCTTCCTCGATTTTTCCCTGGTCTTCATACACAAGCCCGATATTATCGAGTGAAGGACCGATCGAAAAATAATCCTGCTGTTCTTCCGCTATACGTAATGAGCGGAAATGATATTCGAGCGATTTATCCAGTTCGCCCATCAGGTGATACAGGTTGCCCAGGTTGTTGCAGGCGGTTGTAATCCCATCCTTGTCTTTTATTTTTTCCGCAGCACGGAGCGATTGTACGTACGCATCCAGCGCAAGACTGTCCTTATGCAGCGAATGGTAAATATTGCCCATGCCGTTCAGGGCCTTCAATTCCAGCAGGGTATTTTTCGATTGCACGGCGATCTCGCGCGCATGGAGCAGGGCATCCAGCGCGTGGTCATAATCGGCCTGTATCCAGTAAAGCCGGGCGATATAATTCAGCGAATTGCTTTGTCCTACCGGGTCATTGATCGATTTGCTGATCTCGAGCGCTTTCTGCAGGTATGCAATCGCGAGCTTGAAATCGCCTTTACGATCCACCATCGCGCTGAGATGATTATAAGCAGCCGCTTCACCGCGTTTGTATTTCAGTTTTTGAGCCAGTGTGATGGAACGCTGCAACATTTTCTCCGCTTCCGCGATATCCGACTTGGTTAATTTCGCGAGCGCGTTCAGCCAGGTCACTTCATTGGTATCTCCTTTGGCATTTTTCAAAAGCGCGCGAAGCGAGTCGGCTTTGCCTTGCTTCTGCCCGCTCAGCGAAACCGGGCTTGCCAGCAGTAACAGGGACAGCAGGAAAATAAAAATACGGACAGGGTTCAGTTTCATAAAATCCGGATTCCGATAATCAGAATATCATCGATCTGCTCGAGTCCGCCTTTCCAGTTTTCTATTGTTTCATCCAGCCGGCGGCGCTGCTCATCTGCCGATTGTTTATGAACGGAAAGCAGTAATTCCTGCAGTTGTTTGTACTTGAACTTTTTTCCTTTCGAACCGCCGAACTGGTCGGCATACCCGTCGGTGAACAGGTACAGGCAGTCGCCTTTCTCCAATTGCATTTCATGTAATGTAAAGGGGTTCTGCTCTCCTCCATGCGTGCCGATGGGCTGCTTATCCGGTCCGAACGATTGCAGTTCACCGTTACGGATGAGCCAGATCGGGTTATTCGC
>VBWE01000016.1:20958-86320 GCA_006218065.1 Bacteroidota bacterium | reverse complement strand
AAAGTCGGATTTGCGACAACGTCGCAAAGAGGGGGAGCCACAACTTATAGTAAAAGGAACTACTTTAAAACCTGCGTCAAAGACGCAGGTTTTAAAGTTTTACGATACCCCCTCTTTGCGTCTTCGACGCAATACGATCTCCTGGCTTTTGCTGACATGTCGAAGGCGGAGAGAGGGGGCCGGGGGGTGAGTCCCCGGACTACAGCATTGTTTTTAACTTTACTCCCGAAACAATATCACCATGAGCGAAGGACATATCACCACGAAAACCGAAAACGGCATCGGCACCGTTACTTTTTTTCATCCGCAAAGCAATTCCATGCCCGGGTACCTGCTCCGGCAACTGGCTATGGAAATCGAAGCCGTGGGAGAAAATCCGCATGCCAAAGTCATCGTGCTGCGCAGCGAAGGTGAAAAAGCGTTTTGTGCAGGCGCTTCGTTCGATGAGCTGATCTCGATCAAGGATTTTGAAACCGGGAAGGATTTCTTTTCAGGATTCGCCATGGTGATCAACGCCATGCGCAAAGCGCCGAAGTTCGTACTTGCACGCGTGCAGGGCAAAGCGGTGGGTGGCGGCGTGGGACTGGCATCGGCAGCGGATTATACACTGGCCATGAATACCGCTTCCGTGAAACTTTCCGAACTCGCGGTCGGCATCGGGCCTTTTGTGGTAGGTCCTGTGGTGGAAAGAAAAATAGGGACTTCCGCTTTTACCAACCTGGCTATCAACGCCACCGAATGGCGTGACGCGAACTGGGCTTTGCAGCACGGACTTTACACGGATATTTACGCTTCTGTTGAAGAACTCGACCGCGCGGTGGATGCGCTTTCCGTTAAACTCGCGAACAGCAATCCCGAAGCCATGATGATGCTCAAAAAAATATTCTGGCAGGGAACCGATCACTGGGATACACTGCTTTATGAGCGCGCCGGGATGAGCGGGAAACTGGTGCTGTCGGAATTCACGGTGAATGCGATCAATAAGTTTAAAGCGAAAGCGTAATACTTCCGGATTTATAAATGAAAACGCCGCTCTTTGTCGAGAGCGGCGTTTCCTTTTTTGGTTTCAGAACTTAGTTCTTCACGATGCGGGTATTCACCGTGCCTGCGGAAGTCTGCAGGCGTGCCTGGTAAACACCGGCAGCAAGTTCGCTGATCGAAACTTTTTGCGACTGCATGCCGGAAGCCTGCTGTCCGAGGTTCTCGCTGCGGACCAGTTTGCCGGTTACGTCATAAATGCTGAATACGACATCCGAAGCAGACGGAAGATCATACTTCACGGTGATCATGTCCGAAGCCGGGTTCGGGTAAACGTCGAATTCGAATACGTTGTTGTTTTCTGCAATGCCGTTCGGCGCAGTGCCGAGCACGAGTACGTCATCAACCGAGATCAGGTTGTCGTCGATATCGTTGTGCAGGAAGCAGATGTAGATCGTCTGGCCGGCATACTGCGCGAGGCTTACCGTCAGCGGGCGAAGTACACCGAGCAGGCGCGAAGAATCCGAAGTAGGATCGAATTCCGTGTACGTGCCGTCCATACCATGAATGAAAGGAGCCATCGGGTTCACGGTCGCAGCCGGATCGAAGGTGTACGAGCCATAGCTGTTCGGCAGGTTACCGTTGTCGAGCGAAGCGTATTCGCCGGCTACAAAAAGCGTATCGCTGAAGCTCGACACATCATTGATCGTTGTGGAAACGAGTACTTTGTACCCGTCGAGGTAACGCGGAGTCTGGTAAGGAGCCGATTTCCAGTGCAGCGTAGCCTGGTTATCTACAATCTGAACTGCAGCGGTAACGAGGTAATTTTCCACCCGGTTCACACCGTCGTTTGTCCAGGAATTGGAACCCATTACGCCTTGCGCAGTAAGTGTATCCGAAGGAGCATACGCCTGCGTCCAGAACCATTCGCCGGGACGACCGCTCGGCGAACCGTCAGGCAGTTGGTCCACATCATAGCTGTACCAGCTTTGATCGTTCGAGTTTCCGGGAGGAGAAATGCCGATCTGCATGTAAACAGAAGGATCGGTATTGAAATCCGAGAAAAGAAGGGTGTCATTCTGTGCAGAAGCACCGAGGGTAGCCAGCATAGCCGGCACAAAAAGTAGCTTTTTCATCATTGTTTCGATTTGGATTGTCTGCAAAAGTAGGGCTTTTAGTCAAACAGCGGCAGGAAAATTCCCGCCGTATCTCAGCAATCAACCCAAATCAAGCGTTAGATAATTACCAGGTATTTTATTTTTTCTACCGCTTGGATTTGAGAGTCCTTCGGACCGATAGCATTAGACCATACATGGTTTGTTTTATCGCTAATGCGTATTTCGGAGTCAACAGTTCCGGGCGCCCGGCAAGGCACAAAAAAGCCCCCCGGTTAAAACCGGGGGGCTTTTCATATTATAGAAAAACGCTTAGTTTTTTACAATGCGGCTGTTTACAGTTCCTGCAGTTGTCTGCACACGTGCCTGGTAAACGCCGGCAGCAAGTTCGCTGATCGAAACCTGCTGTGTCTGCAGGCCGGAAGCCTGTTGTCCGAAGTTTTCACTGCGCACCAGTTTGCCGGTTACGTCGTAGATGCTGAACACCACATCCGAAGCAGACGGAAGATCATACTTCACAGTGATCATGTCCGAAGACGGGTTCGGGTAAACGTCGAATTCGAATACGTTGTTGTTTTCTGCGATGCCGTTCGGAGCAGTTCCCATGACGCGAACATCATCGATCGAGATCAGGTTGTCGTCGATTTCGTTGTGCAGGAAGCAGATGTAGATCGTCTGGCCGGCATACTGGGCGAGGCTTACGCTGAAAGGACGCAGCACACCGTAGAGGCGTGAAGAGTCGGAAGCCGGGTTATACTCGGTATAAGTCAGGTCGATACCGTGAACAAACGGCGCCAGCGGGTTGCCGGTCGGAGTCGGAACAAAAGTATATGAAGCGTAGTCGTTCGGCAGGTTCTGGTTGTCGAGCGAAGCAAATTCACTGGCTCTGAAAAGCGTATCCGTAAAGCTGGATACATCGTTGATGGTTGTGGAAACGGTTACAAAATAACCATCGCAGTATCGCGGAGTCTGGCGCGGGGCCGACTTCCAGTAAAGCGTAGCATTGGCATCAACAATCTGGATGGCGCTGGTAACGAGGTAGTTTTCTACTTTGTTCACCGGGTCGTTGGTCCAGGAGTTTGCTCCCATAGTGCCTTGCTGAGTCAGTGTATCCGAAGGAGCATAAGCCTGTACCCAGAACCATTCGCCGGGACGGCTTCCGCCCGATCCGTCAGGCAGTTGATCCAGGTCATAACTGTACCAGCTCTGGTCGCCCGAGTTTCCGGGAGGCGCAACGCCGATCTGCATGTAAACCGAAGGATCAGTATTAAAATCAGAAAAAAGAAGGGTGTCGTTCTGGGCAGAAGCACCGAGGGTTGCCAGCATAGCTGACGTAAAGAGTAGCTTTTTCATCATAGTAGTTGGTTAGAATTATTAATAACAAATTTAATTGTTTTTTTGGAATTTAACCGCTGAAAAGCCCATTATATAATGGGATTCCATCAATTCAGCGTTTTATTTATGATCTCTTTCTGCCATTCGGGCCATTCGTTTTTATCCACATGGTCGCGGATCGTTTTCCGGTAGCGGGTCTGTTCATAGAAATAGCGCAGCAGGTCGTTTGCCGGCCCGGCAAGCCTGCCGTTCGAACTTACGCAGGCATTCAGCAGGTTCTTCAGCAGGCTGTTATCGAAATAATCCAGCCGTTTCAATGCCTGCATGGCATTCACGCGGGTTCTGAATTCGTACGAATTGCTGCTGTATTCCACGAGCTTCGCCGGCGCGTTTTTATCGCCCTGCAGGCTTGCGGCAATTTCCAGTCGCCTGATTTCAACCAGCCTGCCTGTAGCGCCGACCGTGTTTTTCACCTGGTCGAGGTATTGCGGGGCAGATGCGGGGAAACTGAAACAGAGTTTTTCCAGGGCCATGGTTACCGCTTCATACGAAGGAGAACCCAGCAGTTTTTCATAATCTTTGGCAAGATCGGCCGGGATGATTGCCGGTGTGTTGACGAGTACATGTTTATGTACGTTCGCATCAGTTCCTGAAATGGCGCTGCGGATCATGGAACGGCTGGCCGGATCGGTATCGCCGATGAGCTGGCGTATGATTTCTCCTTTAACGGCCTGGAATTTTTCATGGTCGTACGCCTGGAGCAGTACGTCACGCTTCTGCGCCGGGGACATGTTGCGCATGGCTACGATCGCATCGTAACGGTCGAGCATGTTTTTCGCCTTCATCGCCTGCATTTTGTTCCATGCCCAGGGCTTTTCGAACGTAACTGTTTTCAGAATTTCGTTGTTCGGATCGAAAAGCACGTAGTCGATCTTTTTGCCGGAAGCGTTGATGATATTCACTTCTTCGTTTTTATTCGCGATCCAGGCCATTTTACGGTCGGCAGTCCCGTCGGCATAATGTACCTCGAACCAGATCGGCATGCGGAAAAGTCCCACGACATCGTTCGTTTTATGCGTCTGCTCCACGTTGAAGCGCGTCATCTGCACTCCGCGGTTGTCGGTCATATCCGTAACCGAAACGTTGTAAGCCGGTTCACCGCCGCGGTACACCCACTGTTCCCAGAACCAGTCGAGCGACATGCCGGTTACTTCGTGTACCGACTCGAGCAGGTCTTCGGAATCGACGGCCTGGTACGGATGTTTTTCGAGATAATGTTTAATGACCTTATTATAAACTTCGCGGCCGCCGAGCACGTACTTCAGCATGTTGAGCACGAACGCTCCTTTGGGATAGTGACGAACCGAGCCTGATTCGCTGTGCGCGACAGGCAGCAGGTTTTTCAGCGTTTCGTTCACGGCATTGTTCTGCGCTTCGCGGCGCGCCCAGTCGAAATAATCCATGCCGTATTCTTCGCGTTCGTACATCTGGTTATAATAAGTCGCGAAACTTTCCTGCAGCCAGTGGTGCGCATCGCAGCGGGCCGTTACATAATCGCCGAACCACTGGTGTGCGAGTTCGTGTGCGTTTACGCCGAGAAAAGAACGGTCCCAGTTGCTTCCCTGGTCGACAAAAAGAAAATCACCGAAAACGGTAGCCGTGGTATTTTCCATCGCACCGTACATAAAATCCTGCACGGGAATCATGGAATAACTTTCCCAGGGATATTTCACGCCGATTTCCTTTTCGAAGAAATCGATCATTTTCTCGCTGCTTTTATACGTGGTTTCCACGCGGTCTTTCCATTCGGGATAGTACCAGAGATTGACCGGGACGCCGGATGCCGATTTGGTTTCCTTCACGTCATATATGCCGATACCCAGCATGATGAGGTAAGGCGCATGCGGTTTGTTCATCCGGTAATGCCAGGTTTTTGTGCCTTCCCTGTTCGCTTTTTCTTTGAGTTTGACCCCGTTCGAAAGCACTTTATAATCATCGTCGAAAGTAACGATCAGTTCGGTGGTCATTTTATCGTTCATTTCGTCGTACATCGGGATCCAGTTGCGGTTATCGATGCCCTGTCCCTGGCTCCAGATCTGCTTGCGCGAAAGATTGTTCGGATCGTCCCAGCCGATGAAATAAAGTCCGCGGCGCGGGTTGGCCGTGTATTCCAGCGTCATGCTGTCGCGTTCTCCCCAGACCAGGCCGGCGGAAGGAAAAATCCACAGCCCGTTTTTCTCGGTGCGGAATTTCGACGCTTTACCGTTTACCGTGCATGTTTTGATCGTAATTCCCGGCCCATCGAGCCAGACCGAATCCACTTCCTGGCGAAGCGGTGTGAACCGGTGCGTTACTTTACCGGTCACAAGGGCTTTCTGCGGCTCGAAAGACAGTTCGAGGCGCATGTGCAGGAAATCGACGTTATGCTCGCGCGGAACCCAGGCAGCATCGTCGATATACGTTCGTGTTTTATCCGTGCCGCCGGTATTACCGACGAACTGTGCTGATGCGGCGATTGAGAGGATCGCCAGCAAAGCGGAAATACTTGTTCTTTTCATAGCTTTTTCGTGCGTCTTTCGCGGTGATTTACCGTTTCGGACGGGGCAAGTTTACTGAAAATCAATTCGTGGGGGACAAGGGACTGGTCAAAAGGATTTTTTTTCGGATAAACGGCGGTTTTAAAACGCTGAATTGTCCGCCCGTTAATTTTGAAACGAGGCGATGATGTAAGATTTCTTAAAAAATTTAAGTTTTATTCCCTTTAGCCAGTGCAACCTTTTTTGTAAGTCGCTCAAAAACAAAGAGAAGACAATACAGCTGTTTTTTACTTTGTCAATCGCTGATGTAAGATTCGACGTTCATTTTCGCTTTTTGTTTTCCCTAACCCGTTTACCTTTCATCCGCCGGGTGATATGGTCAAAACCGGTTCAGACAGCAGGCAATATGGAGAAGAAAAAGGCTTCCTTTACCCGAACTCCGAAAGAGTCCACAGAACAAAAAAGCAGTCCGCCGGCAACACGAAGTTCCGCAAACCGGTTTTCAATCGCATTCGCTGACGCCATGCCCGGCCCGGGATGTATCCTCGATACCCAAAACAGGATCATCTACGCCAACGCTTTGTTCTGTCATTTTTTCAAAGAAAAGCAGGCGGCCCTGGCAGGAAAAGAGGTCGGGCGTTTCTTCGGATCGTTTCTCGGGAAAAAGAAAAACAACAAGATCATTTCCTGCATCACGGAAAACAAAAAAGTGGTTTTCGGGAATAAAAATAAAACCGGGCTTCACCTGCATATTCAGCGCACACCCGTCGCACTGAAAAAGTACGAAGCGCTGCAGGTGCTTTCTTTTACCACCAGCAGCAAGCGCGCAGGAAAAAACACGGAGAAAAAATCCGCTTCAAACATCCCGGTATTCCTGGCCGAGGCCGAAGTTCCGGAACGCATGCTGCGGCGTGTGCTCGAAAGCGCTGATATTTCTTTTGCGCTGATCGACCGGAAAATGCGGCTCACTTCTTTCAATCCCAATGCCGTGGCGCTTTCATACCTGGCCGAAGGCGTGAGCCTGAGGCCGGGAGCTTCACTGCTGGAGATCGCCGGAAAAAAAACGCTGGATAAATTCCTTCCGCAGATACGCAGGGCATTTAAAGGAGAACATGTTTCCCTGCAGATGCGTTACGAAAATAAAAACGAATCTCCCTTTTACCTCGATATCGTATTCCGCCCGATCCTGTCCGAAAAAAAAACGACCGAATACGTATGTGTCACGGCTACTGATATTTCCGCGATCACGCGGGCACAGGATCCTGAAAAACAGGTTATCGAACAACTCACCGGAACGCTCGAAAAGATCCGGGAAGGTTTTTTTACCGTCGACGACAACTGGGTGGTTACTTACTGGAACAGGATGGCCAGGCTGCTGACCAATATTCCGAAAGAAAAAGTGCTTGGCCGGGATATCCGGAAGGTTTTCAGCGAAGTGCGGGAACCGGATTTATTCAGCAAGTACGAAGAAGCGGCAAGGGAAAGCAAACCGCTCCGGTTCCAGCATCATAATGCCAAAACCGGGAGAACATACGATACCCAGGCCTACCCGGTGAAAAACGGGCTTGCTGTTTTTTTTCGCGAAATCACCTCGCAGAAACTGGGCGACCAGTTGCTGAAGGAGGCCAAGGAACGGTACGACATTGTCGCCAAAGCTACCTCCGACGTGATCTGGGACTGGAACCTGGTTACGGATGAACTTTACTGGGGAGAAGGATTTTTCAAACAATACGGGCATCCATACGACAACGGTTTTAACAATGTTCAATCCTGGACGGAAAATATTCACCCGGACGACCGGGAGAAGGTAATGACCAGTGTACGCGAGGTAATTACCAACGCTTCGTCGGGGAACTGGGAAGCGGAGTATAATTTCCGCAAACACTCGGGCGAATATGTCAAAGTGTACGACCGCGGTTACCTGATCTGCGATAAAAACGGCAGGCCCACGCGCATGATCGGTTCCATGCAGGATATCACGCTGCAGAAAGAACAGGAAAACAAACTGCGTGAATTGAACAGCAGCCTGCATAAACGGGCCGATGAACTTTCCCGTTCGAACAGCGACCTGGAGCAATTTGCCTACGTGGCTTCGCACGATCTGCAGGAACCGCTTCGCATGATTTCGAGTTTCATCCAGCTTCTTGAAAAAAAATACGGCGACCGGCTCGACGAAGATGCGCGCCAGTATATCCGTTTTGCCGTGGAAGGCGCCGATCGTATGAAAAGACTGATCCTCGACCTGCTCGAGTATTCACGCGTCCGTTCGAGCAACCGGGATTTCCAGCTCTGCCCGCTTAATGAAACGGTTGCGGGGGTGCTTTCCGCCCTGGGACAACGGATCGAAGAATGCGGCGCAGTAATTACAACCGGTGAACTGCCGGTTGTCAGCGCGAACAAAAGCCAGATGTTCCAGCTTTTCCAGAACCTGGTCAGCAACGCGCTCAAATACCGGAGCAGCAGAGCACCGGTGATCGGTATTTCGTGCACGGATCAAAACGATTCCTGGCAGTTTGCCGTATCGGATAACGGGATCGGGATCGATTCCCGGTATTTTGAAAAGATCTTCGTGATTTTCCAGCGCCTGCATAACAAGAACGAATATTCCGGAACCGGTATCGGCCTTACCATCTGCAAATCCATCGTCGAGCATCATGGCGGACATATCCGCGTGGAATCCGAACCGGGAAAGGGCAGCACATTTTACTTTAAAATCAGGAAACAGCGATGAAAGCCATGATGCGGAAAAATGCGAAGTACGCTTTATTGTTATTGACCGGCCTGCTGATAGCCGCGGGTTCGATATTGATGGTATACGCTTCCGTGGAAAGGCAGAAATTACGCATGAGCATAGCCAGCCTCGTGCTCACCGGTAAAAAAACGGACACGATACAAGCCATCCGGCAGCTCGAAGAATTCAACAGCTACAGCGATACCTGGTCCATCATTTCCATCGGAACCATACTCGGCACACTGGTGATCACGTTCTTCAGCCTTCGGCGCCAGCAGGAGAAATCGGTCGAGCTGAAACTCCTGCGGCAGAAACAATGTTTCATGGCGGCATTCGAGCAAAGCAGCGATGCATTTATACTGATGAACAGGAAGGAAGAAATATTTTTCACTTCCGCATCCATCAAAAATGTGCTTGGTTATGAGAAAGAGCAGATGAGCGCCGACCTCACCGGGCATGTCCATCCCGACGACCTTTCCAAAGTACAGGCGCATATATCCCGGCTTTTCCAGGAACCATCCTCCGAGGTACGGGATGTTATAATGATCCGGCACAGCGACGGCACCTATCACTGCATCGAAACGATCGGCAGGAACCTGCTGCATGTCCCGGAAATAAATTCAGTCATCATCAACCTGCGCAATATCAATGCCGACATGCAGGCCCGGGAAAAACTGCGGGAAAGTGAAAAAAGATTCCGGATGGTTGCCGAAAATATGCGCGACATCGTGAGCATACACGATGAAAAAGGCTGCTATACGTATATCTCCCCTTCCATTACCGAATTGCTGGGGTACCAGCCGGAAGAACTGCTGGGCATGTCCCCGCTTCATTTCTGCCACCCGGACGACCACAAAAACATGTTCGGTTCCTACAGATCTATTTCCGAAGGCCGGTATTTCAGTCCGCTCGAATTCCGGCTGAAGCACAAGAATGATTACTACGTATGGGTTGAAACACTCACGCGCCCTTTCTTCGATCGTGGCCGGCTTACCGGTTTCCAGTCCGAGACGCGCGATATCACGGAACAAAAACTGCTGGAACACGAACTGCAGTTCCAGGCCGCCATCCTCGACGAACTGAACGAAAGCGTAATCGCTACAAACAGCCAGGGACGCGTGATTTACTGGAACAAGGGTGCCGAGCGGATTTTCGGTTATACGGCGCACGAGATGTCCGGCAAAAAAACCAACCATCTTTTCGAACCCGTCCAGGCACAAACTTCCGGGGAAACCTGGGAAAATGTACCGGCTACCGGCGAACTTGTCGCTATACGGAAAGACAAATCGGAAACGGTACTGGAAGCACGGACCACATCGATGCAGAACGGAAAACAAAAAACGCTTTGCCATATCCAGGTGGCGGCTGATATTTCGGAACGCAAACAGGCGGAAGAAAAAGTAAAAGCGGCTTACGGTGAGCTGGAGCAGTTCGCCTATGCCACTTCGCATGATCTGCAGGAGCCGCTCCGGATGGTCAGCGGTTTTCTCACACTGCTCGAAAAAAGATACGGCGATCTGATCGACGCGCAGGGAAAAGAGTTCATCCATTTCGCCATCGACGGTTCCAAAAGGATGAGCACGCTTATCCAGCACCTGCTGCTTTATTCGCGGACCGGCCGCTCAGGCGAATCGATCCGGCAGGTGGATATGGATAAATTGCTCGACAATGTGAGGATGAACCTGTACCGGAGCATCGAAGAATCCGGTGCAAAAATTACGGCAAGCGGGAAGCTCCCGGTTATAAGCGGTTACGCTGCGGAACTGGAACGCCTGCTGCAGAACCTGCTCGAAAATGCCATCAAGTACCATCGCGAAGGCGTTCCGCCGGAAATCACCGTAGGTTTTTCCGAAGGAGAATCGGAATGGCAGTTCCAGGTAGAGGACAACGGAACCGGCGTACCGACTGATCAGAACAAACGGATATTCGAACCGTTCACCCGGATCGGCGGATCGAAAAGAGGCAGCGGCCTGGGCCTGGCCACCTGCAGCAAGATCGCGCGGATTCACCGCGGCAAAATATCCTGCGAACCCCGGCTGGGCAACGGCAGTGTTTTCAAATTCACGATTCCGAAATTCATGGAACCGCAACTTTCATAAATCCACCATCAAAAAATAACTGCATGAAAGAAATACATATCCTGCTTGTTGAGGACAACGAAGGCGATATCGTACTCACGCTCGAGGCCCTGAAAGAAGGTAAAATCCGGAACAAGGTGACCATCGCGCGCGACGGCGCTGAAGCGATCGACCTGCTGCTCAGCAGGAAAAACGGCCAGCAGGACGAGCCCATGCCCGACCTGATCCTGCTGGACATCAATCTCCCGAAAATGGACGGCAAAGAAGTATTGTCCATCATCAAAAAAACGCCGGATCTGAAAAACATCCCGGTCGTGATGCTCACGACTTCATCATCGGAAAAAGACATCCTGGAATCGTACAGCAATCACGCCAACTGCTATATCACCAAGCCGGTCGGCCTCGAAAAATTCATGCAGGTATTGCGCGCGATCGAGCATTTCTGGATCCATATTGTTTCACTACCGGTAATCAAATAAACACATGCTTGACCAGAAGCTGGATATCCTGATCGTTGAAGACAATCCCGGAGACTACATACTGATTTGCAGCAGTCTCGAAGAATCCGGTCTTGCCATCGGAACAACGACCCTCGCGAAAAATATCGAAGAAGCGCGGCAGCTCGTATCGGAAAAAAAATTCACCGTCGCCCTGCTCGACCTGTTTCTCGGTGCGACCAACGGGCTCGAAACCCTGAGCCAGGCCCAGGTTTTCCTGTCTGAAGTTCCGGTCATCGTACTTTCGGGTATTTCCAATACGTCCACCGCTTTCGAAGCACTCAACCTCGGCGCGCAGGATTACCTGGTGAAGGGCGAATTCAACGAACGCCAGTTGGCCAAAACCATCCGGTTCAGCGTCGAGCGGAAGGAAGCGCAGGCCAACGCGCGTTTCCAGGCGAATATCCTGGGCAATATCGCCGACAGCGTGATCGTATGCGACATGAACGGGAAAATCGTTTACTGGAACAAAGGCTCGGAAGTTGTTTTCGGTTATACACGGGAAGAAATGCTGGGCGGCAATATCAATACGATCCAGCTGGATGAGCAGGATGGCACCGATCACCTCTCCATCATCGATGCGCTCGAAAACGGGAAAGAGTTTATTACCGAAACCTACCGGCGCTGCAAAGACGGCACCATCATCATGGTGGAACTGAAAGTCTGCTACAATTACGACACCAGGAACAGGATTTCCGGGCTGATCGGCATCTCGCAGGACATCACCGCCCGCAAAAACGCCGAACGCCTGCTGCTGGAACAGAATGCGGAACTGAAGAAAACCAATGCCGAGCTCGACCGGTTTGTTTATAGTGTTTCGCACGACCTGCGCTCACCCCTTTCTTCGGTGCTGGGCCTGATCGGTCTTTTCCGGATGAACAAAATGACACCGGAGAACAGCGATTACCTCGACAAGATGGAACTGAGTATCCGCAAGCTCGACCGTACGATTCTTAAAATCGTGCAATACTCGCGCAATTCGAGGTTGCCTGTGAAATCGGAAAAGATCGATTTCCGGGATCTTGTGAACAATGCCATCGGCCAGCACCGGTACATGGACCGTTCCGGGAAAATCGAATTCCAGACCGATTTCCGCTGCGAAACCGATTTTTACTGCGACCGGGAAAGGCTCGAGATTATCGTGAACAACCTGGTGGCCAATGCCATCAAATACCAGCGCGAGCAGAACAGCCGTCCTTTTGTACGCGTGGAAGTCAGCACAGGCCCGGACAAAGCCTTCATCCGCGTATCCGACAACGGGGAAGGCATCAGTCCGCAGGAACAGCCTTCGATATTCGATATGTTTTACCGGGGAACCAGCAATTCCGACGGCTCGGGACTGGGCCTGTATATCGTGAAAGAAGCGCTCGACGTTCTGAATGGAACCATAAAAGTACAATCCGTAGTGAACGAGGGGACGGATTTCTCAATAGAAATTATTAACTTTGAAACATCAGGTGAAGGAAGATAAACTTGTTTATGCGCAAGTATAAATAAGTGAGTAAAAGCTAAACTCCGTTTCAAAAACCAATCCCCCCGTTACGATTGGAAATGAGACCAATGCATGCTTAACATTCATTAAGCTATGAGTTTATGTTGAAACTACACAACGTCATCCTGCAGCTGAATGCGGCCGATTACAGCCAGATCGTCGACGATCTTCAGCAAAACAAAGCGGAAAAATTCTCCACCCTGCTCCGGCTTTACCGGGAAAGTGAATTGACCGAAGATGAGATTCACGGGCAGCTGGGAATCAACCAGAGCGCTTTCTACACGCTCAAATCACGGCTTTTCGACAAGATCCAGACGCAGCTTTTGAAAGCTACGCCGCATCCGCGTATGGAGATGCTGCGCAACGTGGCCAATATCCATAAACTGCTGCACGAAACACACCGCGATCTTGCCGTAGCCATGCTCACGAAACTGGAGCAGGAATTGCTGGAGCACGATATGCCGAATGAACTGACCGCCGTGTACAATGCGCTCAAAAAGCTGCACCTGCATTCGCCCAAATATTACGAGTACACCCAGCTTTACAATAAGCATGTAGCCTATACCCTGGCGCTCGACAAAGCGGAAAGCCTGCTGGCTTCGTATTGCAAAACCCTGGAAGAGTATTCGCTTTCGCGCAACCCGGACCAGGCCCAGGTGCTCTGGCTCACGAAAAAAGAAATCCGGAATGTGTGCCGGCTTTACCAGTCGCATCACCTGCTCGTAACGCAATACATCGCCGACATTTCCTTCGCGCTTTTTGTAAAAACACCCGAAGCGATCAAAGAAGATCTTCCCGTGGAAGAGATGCTCGACATTCTTTTCGAAACCTTCGACAATCATACCCGCGACGAACGTTACTATTACCTGCGCGATACGGCGTCTTTCCTTGCTTTTGAATATTACCACGGGCTCGGGCTTTCGAAAAGTGCCACACCTTATTTTGACAAGATCAGCCCGAAAGCGAATACCTTCCTGCTCCATTCGCACACCTGCTTTGCCGCGCATTTCCTGATTTCACGGCTCGAGTTTTTGTCCAAACAGGACAGGCTGGATGAACTGGAATCGGAAGAGCAGGCGCTCCATTTCGAAACCAGTCCCGAAGAACTGGCTGCTTACTGTTTCGTTGCTATTCATCATACTATGCGTCATTTTTACGCCGGCCGTTACCTCGAAAGCACACGTATCCTGAACCAGGCGCTGAACGAAGCCGGGCTGAAAAACTATACGCATACCGAAATCGAGCTGAAACTGCTGCAGGCGCTTTGCTGCTGCATGTGCAACCGGTACGAACAGGCTGACCTGCTTCTCCGGAGTGTTTCGCGCAAACTAACCGAACTGAACAAGAGCGGGGAATACGAGCAGGCCGGTATTTTCGTCAAGATGCTGCGCCTGCAGATGAACTCCGAATCGAAAGGCGTGGAAGAAAAACTGCGCGGGATGCGCGACCGTTTCCTGCTGCTGAACAACGGCAATAAAAGGATGCTGGGTTACGTGCGGATGGACGACACGTTCATCAAAAAACTTTCCCTGGGAGTTAAATCAGATCCTACAGCGAGTCGAGGTGCTCGCGGGTAAGCGGTTTATTCATAAATGCCACCACCTGCTTGTTCTTCTCGGCGCTTTCCAGGTCAACCGGGTTGATTGACGTAGTGAGTATTACTATTTTGGTGGACGATTTGATTTTTTCGGGCAGTTTGTCGAACTCGTCGAGAAACTGGAACCCATCCATCATCGGCATGTTGATATCCAGGAAAATGACACCGGGAATAAGTTCCGGCCCTGCCGACTCGATCCGTGCCACGTTTTGCAAAAACTCAAGCCCGCTCCGGCCGCCGGTATGTACGTAAACAGTATCGGCAAAAGCACATCCTTCGATCATTTTCTCATTAATGAAATTGTCGATCTCATTATCATCGATCAGCATCACGGAAGCGTGCTTGTTTCTGGTTTTGCTTTTGGTTCGCATCTATTTTTCTGGGTATCGGGTGAAAACACAGTCCTAAATTATATGTTTTTTACCGTATTGCTAAATAATCACGGGATATTTTACAGATCAGATACCCGGCTGTAAACAGGCATGGTATCCGGCAAAAGCCTCCGGAGCTGATCCAGGTTCGACCGGATAAGCGGTTTGATGAAAGAAGCCACGACTGATTTGCAGGAACGGAAGCGTGAATCGAGGAATACCCGCAGTTCGTCAACCAGCAGAACGATGCTGATCCTGTCGCGGACCCAAAGCGGGATCTGCTGGAAATCATCGATGCAGGCGTGTTTGTTTTCATCCGTTTTCTTCACATCAACGAAGATAACGATCGGGCAATCCGTATCCATAACGGCGCTCGACAGGAGAAATTCGAAAGCATCCTGGCAATTGCTGAAGGTGTTTATTTCATCGGCAAATCCGCTCTCAATGATATTCCGGCGATCGATCTTGCAGTCGATTTCGCGCTCGGACAGTAAGAGGGCAAGAGGTTTGGTGTTCATTTTGGTGCGTGTTTTTTATTTATGTGTATGTAGTGCAGCTGATTTTAGTTGTTATTCCCGGCAAGGCGAACCTGCAAACCGGCTTTCAGTTGGAGGCTGATATCGTTGGCTTCGCGGTATTCCATGCGTACCGACGTGTTGTTTCCTTCTGTGAAATAATGGCCAAACCCGGCGGCAAACTGCATACCAAGGGGTCCGAACATTTTAATATCGAGCAGGAAACCGCCGTGTTGTTCACCGCCGTGAAAAGAAAGTGTGCTGAGATTTTCGGCATATTCCGGGCTGATCTGCTGTTCGATCGCGAGCATGTTCCGGCCAAGCACGGCCTGGTTGTAAGCGGCCGCATCATAATATGCCGACAAACGCAGGCGTCCGCTGATGCTGGTGCAAAGCAGGGCCTCGGCCGAAAGATGCATACCCGCCAGGTTCCCTCCGCGTTTCTGGATCATCGGTCCGCAGGCAAGCGTAAATTTTCCGAAGCCGCCATATACGGAAGGAGTATATGCGCTGCCGAAACCGTTTCCGCTGATGGTGCTGTGAACCGACAGGCCGAAACGGCCCTGCGCTGAAACGGTATAACCGATAAGCAGGCCGATAATAACCATCAAGAGGCGCATACTTATGACCTGGTTCTGTAAAGCTTTTTCGGGTAAAGCTGTGATCTGGGTTTTCATGGTGCGTGTTTTTAAGTAAGTGGTTTTGTGTTTTTGGTTTCCTGTTTTGTATGGCACAAATCTCCGCTACCCGCGATGGAATGAAAACCCCAAAACTTTCTTCGCTTTGCACATGTAAGATTTTTCGGGAAAATGAAATTCCCCCGCAGGAGGTTCCGGCTGCACCGGTTTAATAAAAGGGTTACAGGCGCCGGGCACAGCAGGCTATACCTGGGAAAGAGCATATGTATGCCCCCGGAGAGAATAATTCGGGGAATACAGATGGACTCCGCGATAATCTGCGCAAATCAGCGAAATCTGCGGCTATTCTTTAATAAGGTCGGGATAACACAGATGGACTTCGCGATAATCTGCGCCTATTCTTTATAAGGTATCGGAATAATGCACTCCTGCCCTGTCGCGCAGATTGTATTGCGACATCATCACTTCACCGTAAGCTCCTGCGGTACGTATGGCCACAAGGTCGCCGCGCCGGGTTTCGGGGAGATCGACGGCTTTGCCGAAACAATCGGACGATTCGCAGATGGGACCGACTACATCGTAGCGCTGCATCGGCGCGTCCTTCGGGATGCGGGGAGAAATGTTTTCGATTTTGTGATACGACTGGTACAAAGCCGGGCGGATCAGTTCCGTCATGCCTGCGTCGAGGATGGTGAAATCCGTGCGGATTCCTTTTTTCACATAAAGCACACGTGAAATGAGCGAACCGCACTGCGCAATTACCGCACGCCCCAGTTCGAAATGCACCTGCTGTCCCCGGCGGCGTTCCAGGAACTGCGCGAAGATGTTGAAATACGATTCGAAATCCGGGATGGTATGCGTATCGGGCTGGTGGTAGTCCACCCCGAGGCCGCCGCCCACGTTAATATGTGTCAGCGCGATCTTGCGGCTGACGAACCATTCCTGTATTTCGTTCACGCGCAGGCAAAGCGATTTGAACGCGGATAAATCCGTGATCTGCGAACCGATATGAAAATGCAGCCCGATGAGTTCGAGCGAAGTCAGTTGCTTCAGCGCAGCCACCACCGTTTCGAGTTCCCAGAGATGATGCGTATTGGCATTCACGTTCGGGTTGATGCGGATGGCGATACGCGTTTTTTTGTTCATGCTTTTGGCCAGCCCGTCGATCACTTCCATTTCCTGGAGCGATTCGCAGTTGAAGCAGAGGATATCGTGCTGCAGCGCGTACATGATCTCTTCGTCGCTTTTCCCCACGCCGGCAAAAACAACGTCGTGCGCAGCGAAACCGCATTCCAGCGCCCGTTTCACTTCGTTGCCGCTCACACAATCCGCACCCAGCCCGTTCGACCGGATGATATCCAGCAGCACGTCGTTGGTATTCGCTTTCATCGCGTAGTGCACATGAAAATCATGTTTCGAAGCCGCTTTTTTCAGCGCATCGAGCGTGTGGCGCAGCACCGGCGTGTCATAATAATAGAACGGCGTGCGCAGGCTGCTGAATTTTTCGACTGTCTGGTTGCTGAACATCGGATCAGAGATTGAACAAACCTTTATTCAGCGCTTTGAGCGCATCGTTTTTTCTTTTCGTTTCCACCAGGATGGAAATATTGTGTTCGCTTCCGCCGTACGAGATCATGCGGATGGGAATTTCTTTCAGGGCATCGAACACACGCGAAGCGTATCCCTGCTTCTCCGCGCCAAAACGGCCCACGATGCAGAGAATGGCCTGGTCGCGGTCCACTTCCACCGAACCGAACGCATTCAGTTCTTCGACGATCGCATCGAGGTGTTTCGGGTTGTCGATCGTGAGCGAAACGGCGACTTCGGAAGTGGTGATCATGTCGATCGGTGTTCTGTAGCGTTCGAACACTTCGAAAACCGAACGCAGGAAACCGTAAGCGAGCAGCATGCGTCCCGACTTTATTTTGATAGCCGTGATCCCGTCTTTCGCGGCGACGGCGGTAATGCGGTCGTCGGAAATATTTTCGCGGATAACGGTTCCTTTGGCTTCGGGCTGCATGGTATTGAGCAGGCGAACCGGCACTTTTCTTTTCTGCGCGGGAAGCACGCAGGTGGGATGCAGGATTTTCGCGCCGAAGTACGCGAGCTCGGCCGCTTCTTCGAAAGACAATTCCGTAACGGGAAACGTTTTGTCCACTACGCGCGGGTCATTGTTGTGCATCCCGTCGATATCCGTCCATATCTGTATTTCGGGCGACTGCAGTGCGGCGCCGATGAGCGTGGCGGTATAATCGCTGCCGCCCCGTTTCAGGTTATCGATCTCGCCGAAGGCATTCCGGCAGATATAGCCCTGCGTTATAAAGAGTATTTCGCCGGGATGTTTTTCCAGTTCTTTCCGCAGGTGCGATTCGATGTACGCGAGATCGGGTTCTTCGTTTTCGTCGATGCGCATGAAATCGGGCGCGGGCAGCAGTACGGACTTCGTTCCTTTTTCCGCGAGGAAATAATGATACATGGCCGTACTAAGCAGTTCGCCCTGGGCAAGTACCGCTTTTTCTTCATTGGCCGTGAACAGGTCGAGCGTAAAGCTGCGCAGGTAGTTGAAATGCGAATCGATAAGCTCGTGGCCTTTTTGTTTTCCCGCATCGGTAGTATAGAGTTCTTCGATCACGCCGCGGTATTTTTTTTCCAGCGCATCGATGAGCGATTTTGCTTTATCGTTTTCTTTGGCGTAAAGCGCGTTCGCAATTTCCACGAGGCTGTTCGTAGTCCCGGACATGGCCGAGAGTACCACGATCTTCGGACGATCGTCCACCGTAAGTTTAACCAGCGCCTGCATGCGCTGCGCGGAGCCAACCGAAGTTCCTCCGAATTTTAAAACGAGCATGTTGGAATAGGAATAAAACCGGGCAAAGCTACTCATTTTCGATTGCCGATTTTGGATTTGCGATTTTGGATTACCGATTTGCGATTGGAGATTGGCAGAATATGTTAGCGCGGTAAAAAGCAGAATACAAACTTCACCGCGAAGACGCTAATTACATTTAAAGAGGCGGGAAGGTTTGCGCGAAATCGCAAATCCAAAATCGGCAATCGAAAATGGTTATTTCCGCTTCGCTTTTTTCCGTTTTTCAATCCAGGGAATGATGAATTTCCGGACGATGAAATTCGGATAGCGGTAGCCGTTTTTGGCCAGGCGCTTGCCCATGTCGGCGAAATCGGAAGGATCTTCGGGCATGGGGGTATTCAGCCCGTCAACATAACGGTTGTACATACAGAACGCGGCGGCGATGAGTACTCCATCGTGAATCTCTTCGTCGGAGGCGCCGGCTTTCCTGGCGGTTTCGATATCGGCTGGCAGTACCTCCTTCCCGCTTTTCTGCACTTTACCGGCGATGGCGAGCAGGGCTTTCATTTTGGGACTGACCGGCGCTTTATCGATGCTTTGTTTATACGCTTCGATAATGGCTTCATTGGCGCCATCGTGGCAAATGGCTGCGCCGCCGTGCGACTGGTGGCAGAAAGGGCAGTTGTTGAGCCAGGAAACGTACGAAGCGATAAGTTCGCGTTCGCTGCTGGTGAGCGGCGAAGGTCCGTGCAGGAGCGTATGCGCCAGGCTGGAGAGCGCGCGGCCGGTGGAAGGTTTGTAGAAAAGCAGGGTAACAATGCCCGGCTGGTCGTTGTTGGTGGATATGTAGGTCATAATTTTCGGTTGGTGGAATGCAATTTCGTAAAAAACCATGCCAACAGGCATAATTCCCAGCCGCAAGTTCCGTTATTAAAAGGCTGTTGTGAATAATGATGCCTGATTGCCCTCGGTTCCACAACATCGCCCCGTTCAAAAAATGTTAATTTTGGCCTCGCCAGCCGCGCATTATGTACGCACTCTTTATAAAAGAAATACGCAGTTTCCTCAGTTCCCTGATCGGGTACATCGTGATTGTGGTATTCCTGCTGGCTATCGGGCTTTTCATGTGGATCCTCCGCGGACCGACAAACGTGCTCGACGGCGGGTATTCCACGCTGAGTTCGCTTTTCGATCTCGGCCCCTGGGTTTTCCTCCTGCTCATCCCGGCCATCACCATGCGTTCGTTCGCCGAAGAAAAAAGAACCGGCACCATCGAATTGCTGCTCACCCGCCCGCTCACCGACCTGCAGATCATCCTGGCCAAATACTTCGCCGCGCTCGTGCTCGTGCTTTTTTCGCTGGTACCCACGCTCGTGTATTATTATTCGGTTCACAAACTGGGCAACCCGGTGGGCAATATCGACAGCGGCGGGACCTGGGGTTCGTATATCGGGCTGCTTTTCCTGGGATCTTCGTTCGCCGCCATCGGCGTATTCGCGTCATCGCTCACCGATAACCAGATCGTTTCGTTCATCATTGCGCTTGCGCTCTGCTTTTTCTGCTATATCGGTTTCGAAAGCATCAGTTCACTTTCACTTTTCGGGAAAGCCGACACGTTTATCCAGGCGCTGGGCATTTCCGAACATTACGAATCGATGAGCCGCGGTGCGATCGATACGCGCGATCTTATTTATTTCATCAGTTTCAACGCCTTGTTTATCGTGGGAACACGGACGGTACTGGAAAGCAGGAAGTGGTAACAGAAAGTATGAGCAAAAGCACAAATAAACGAAGAGATTTACTCCGCCTCCTGGCCGGGGTGATCATCGTTATAATGCTTAACGTGCTTTCGTCTTTCCTTTTCACGCGCTTCGACCTGACCGCTGAAAAACGCTACACCCTTTCGGAAGGCACGCGCAGGATGCTGGAAGATCTCGACGACGTGGTGTATTTCAAAGTGTACCTCGACGCTGATTTCCCGCAGGGAGCGGGCGACCTGAAACACCTGCGTGATGAAGTGCGCATCATGCTCGACGAGTTCCGCGCGTATGCAGGCGACAATGTGCAGTACGAGTTCATCGACCCGTCGGACAACAAGGACCGGAAACAGCGCGAAGCGCTTTACAACCAACTGGAAAAAAAGGGACTGCGTTTCATCAACCCGCGGCTGACCGCCGACGAAGGAGGCGGTGTAACGCGGCAGAAATTTTTCCCCGGCGCGCTCGCGATTTACAGGACGCAGGAAACACCGATACAGCTTTATTTTACACCGACCGACCAGGTTATTCCCACCGATGTGAACAAGGCCGTGGAAAAACTGGAATACGAGCTGACCAATGCCATCCGCAAACTGCAGATGAACCGCAAGCAGAAAGTAGCCTTTATCCAGGGACACGGCGAACTCGATTCGTTATATACGGCCGATTTTGCGAAAGCGCTCCGCGAATATTATACGGTAAGCTACCAGCAGATTGGCGGCCAGCTGAACGCGCTCCGCGATACGATCCAGAAAGCCGACCAGATCCGCAACAAATACGACGCGATCATTTTCGCCCGCCCGCTGGAAAGAATCGATGAAAAAGACAAGTTCATCATCGACCAGTTTATTATGTACGGCGGCAAAGTGCTCTGGCTGCTCGAGCCGATGGAAATCAATTATGACAGTCTCGCGCAGCGCGGCTCGACCATGGGACTGAACGATTCCACGGATGTGGACGATCTTTTGTTCCGTTACGGCGCGCGGGTGAACAACGACCTGGTGCTGGATATGCAGTGCCAGTATATTCCCATCAACATGGCGCCGCCCGGGGCACAGCCGCAGATTGAACCGCGGAACTGGGTGTACTGGCCGCTGGTGCAGCCTACCGACAAGCACCCGATCGTAAAAGGACTCGACCTGCTCAAATTCAATTATGCCGGGACGGTGGATACGCTGGAAACGAAAGCCGGCATCCGGAAAACGATCCTGCTCCGCAGCTCGAAATATTCCCGCATCGTTAAATCGCCCGCCCGCATCGACCTGCGCACAGCATTCATGCAGGTGAACGAACGGATGTTCGACAAGTCGGGACTACCGATGGCCGTACTGCTCGAAGGTAATTTCGAGTCGGCTTTCAAAAACCGCATCCCGCCGAAAATCGCGTCCAGCCGCGAGATCGGGTTCAAGGAAAAAAGCAAGGAAACGGCGATGATCATTTTCGGCGACGGGGAAATCGTGGCGAACAATTACCGAAACGGTATTATGGAGTCGATGGGCTACGACCGGCTTTCGGAATACACTTTCGCGAACAAGGAACTGCTGCTGAACTGCATGAATTACCTCTGCGACGATGAAGGCATGATGAGCCTGCGCTCGCGCGAACTTTCCATGCGCCTGCTCGACAAGAAAAAAGTGGCGGCATCGCGGCTCAACCTGCAACTGTTCAACAACCTGCTGCCGGTGGGCATCATCATTTTCTTCGGCATCATCGCGTTTTATGTCCGCCGCCGGAAATACGGGCGAAAAACCACGGCTGCCTAAACGTTTACAGTTGGCCGGTATTTTCGACCGGATATAAAGCGGGGTCGTCCTTTTACGAACAGCAGGTACGGTAAAGCGCATTTTTTAATTTACTTGCAGCATTACCGGAACAATTATCTTCGCCGATACTATCGCCAACATCCCCTAAATTTGTGACGTTTCCCGTTTGGGAATGATCCGGTTATGAAAAAGAACAAGTCGCTTATTATTTTCGCCCTGCTGATCGCAGTCGGCATTCCGAGTATCTGGTTGCTCTCGCAGAAAGGAAAACAAAAAGGTACGCTCGATAAGGACCAGATGAATTTTGCGGTTACCGATACCGCAGCCGTCACGCGCGTGATTATTTCCGACAAAGCAGGAAAGAAAGTCGTATTGCGCAGGGATGAAGGCGCGGGAAGCTGGACCGTGAATCAGAAATTCACCGCCCGCCCCGATGCCATGAAAACCCTGCTCACTACTATACACAGCGTCGCGGTAAAAAGCCCGGTCGGGGTGAAAGCGCGTGAAACCATTCTCAAATGGATGATCACCGGCGCCACCAAAGTGGAAATTTACCAGGGCGAAAACCGCGTGCGCATGTATTACGTGGGCAGCGATACGCAGGACCAGCTCGGAACCTATATGCTGCTTTCGGACCCGGAAACGGAAGAAAACGCCGAAGCGCCTTTTATCATGGAAATTCCCGGCTTCAACGGGTATCTCACCACGCGTTTTTTTACCAGTGAGTCGGACTGGCGCGACCGGACTGTTTTCCGTTATACTCCGCCGGAAATAAAATCCATCCGCGTGGAGCATCTTAAACCGCAGGTGCCGGGATTCCAGCTCAACTTAATCAATGCGTATTCTTTTACACTCGAAAGTAACAGCGGCGCACCGCTTCCCTTCGACACGATCCGGGCCAAGCAATACATTACGTACTACGGAGCGGTCGGTTTTGAAGCGATCGAGGACAAGATACAGGCTGCGAAAAAAGATTCGGTGATAAAATCCGGGCCTGCGCATATCATTAAACTCACCGATACGAAGAACCAGGTAACCACCGTCAAATTATTCCTCAAGCAGGGCGACGGCGAATCGCGCGACACGACGCAAAAAATTTACATCGATCCCGACCGGATGTATGCGCTGATAAACGACAAGGATTTTGTACTGGTGCAGTATTATGTTTTCGGGAAACTGCTGCAAATGCCGGAGTATTTCCTGGCGGAGACCAAAAAGCAGCCCGCGGGCAATAAAGAGCCGAAAACTAAAGGGGAATAAGCCTCTTGAACCTTAGTCTCGTGAACCTCAGTCGCTGCTAGTCGACGACTGAGTCGTCGACCAGCGAAGCAGGTTGTACCTAAGTATCAGGAACTTAATCCACTGTATTGCTGTTAAAAAATAGTTCAAAAGTCGGGGATCGAGGGGAATCAAAAGGGCTATCTTTGTTAGCTAACAAAAAGCCAACAACCTGACTATGAAGTTCATTGTATCCAGCTCAACACTACTCAAGCAATTACAGATGCTGAACGGGGTGCTTAATTCGAGCAATACCCTGCCTATTTTGGATAATTTTCTTTTTGAGATCAATAAAAACGCGCTGACGGTTTCCGCATCCGACCTGGAAACGACGATGACCACGAGCGTGCATATCGAATCGAAAGACGAAGGCAACGTGGCCGTACCGGCCCGCCTGCTGATTGATACGCTGAAGACTTTCCCGGAACAGCCGCTGACTTTTTCGGTTGACAAAAAACGTTTCGCGATTGAAATTTCATCCGATTACGGTAAGTACAAAATCACCGGCCAGAACGGCGATGAATTTCCGAAAGCGCCTGCGCTGGAAAACGGCACGTCTATCGACATCGATGCGGTAATACTCGGCCGCGCGGTTACCAAAACACTTTTCGCTACGGGCAACGACGAACTTCGCCCGGTGATGTCGGGCGTGTTTGTGCAGTTCTCGCCCGAGAGCACCACTTTTGTCGCTACCGACGCGCACAAATTAGTTCGTTACCGCCGCACCGACATCAAAGCCACGAGCTCGGCTTCCTTCATTCTTCCCAAGAAACCGCTCAACCTGCTGAAGAACGTACTCGGTTCGGTTGACGGCAGCGTGAAGATCGAATACAATACCACCAACGCGCGTTTCTCTTTCGGCAATACGTTACTTGTCTGCCGCCTGATCGACGGGAAATACCCGAACTACGAAGCCGTTATTCCGAAAAACAATCCGAATAAACTGACGATCGACAGCGCAGCTTTACTCGGTTCTATCCGCCGCGTATCGATCTTCGCGAATAAAACCACGCACCAGGTCCGCCTCAAAGTGGCCGGCAGCGAACTCAATATTTCGGCAGAAGATCTCGACTTCTCCAACGAAGCGTCCGAGCGCCTCACCTGCCAGTACGTCGGCGATGACATGGAAATCGGTTTCAACTCCCGCTTCCTGGCCGATATGCTCACCAACCTCGACAGCGAAGAAGCGGTTATTGAAATGTCGGCGCCCAACCGCGCAGGCATCCTGCTCCCGGCGATCAAGGATAGCGAGGCGGAGGATACGCTGATGCTGGTGATGCCGGTGATGTTGAATAACTAATCGCGTCTCTCGAAAAGCGGCGAATTTCTTCGCTGGACGGGCGACCGAAAATGCTCATTTACACGAGCAAACTGCGCTTTTCAGTCGCCCGCCCATCTCGAACTTCTTACTTTTAGAGAGCCGCGTATCATGCTCTCCGCTCAGGGTGACGCCTGGTTAAAAAGAATGAACGTAAAGTGATATAAATAAAAAGAGGTTGTCCGAAAAGACAACCTCTTTTTTACAGCCTCCTTCGCTGTCACTTGGTAATCATAACTCTTCCTTGTTCCTGCCTATTTTCATTTCCGGTCACCTGCCAGGAATAAACGCCGGCAGGCCAGGCGGAAACAGGTACCTGGATTTTACTTTCAGTGGTTCGTTTTTCGAAAACCGTTTTGCCGAGCATGTCGCGTACGATCACGGTCACCGTTTCCGGTTTGGCGGAACTATTGTACAATGTAAATGTTCCGTTTGCTGCCGGGTTGGGATAAGCGCTCCAGATTTTCCTGTTCTCCAACGCTACCATACCGACACCTGAAACAGCCGGGCAGCAAGGCAAAACATATTCATCGAAGCCGCCGTAGCAGCCCATATCGCTGCGCAGCGTTCCCAGTGCCGGCGGCGCGGGATTGATACTGTCGGTCGTCCGGTCGGTGATGAGCGTGTCGCCGGCATCCACGCAGGGAGATAACGAATCGAGATGGAAACACATCGTATCGCTGAACATCGGGTCAACGTTGATATTGCCGACGCCGGTGTACCCTCCCTGGATGTCGGAATAACGCGCGGGAATTTGTCCGCCCATGAACGCCGCTAATGGACCGCCCGCCGTTTGTGTATTTCCCCAGATGATGTTGTTGTAACTGTCCACGCGGACGGAGAACACAAAAACAGCTCCGCCTTTTCCGCCGTAAGTTCCTGAACCGACGGCATCGTTGTACGCGATCGTATTGTTCACCAGTTTTACAACGGTCATCGTATTCGTGCCGGTGCACCATACGCCTGCTCCGCCAAAAGCCTGCCCGCCGGTATTGTTCACGATCAGGTTGTTCACGATTTTCCCGGTGCAGTAATTCATCACGATACCCGCGCCGTATTCGCCCTGGTTCCGGCAGATCACGTTGTTCGCGATCAGCGGATCACCGTCGCCGCAGCGGATTCCGCCGCCGCCCGTGGCATTCACGCCGTTGTTGTCCGTTACCGGGTTATCCCGGATGATGTTGAACCGGATAGTGGGTGAAGCGAATTCCGTGAGGATGCCGCCGCCTTCACGAAAAGTTCCCGCACCGTGCACGTCGAGCCAGATCGTTCCGGCGCCGCCGGTGATCGTGAATCCCTGGATGACGCAGTCGCTCGTTTCTCCGTTCGTAACGAGGATACAGCTTGCAGTATCGGGATTCTGCGGCTGGCTGCCGTTGATGATGGTAGAACTTATAAATGAAGTATCACTGTTCAGGTAGTACCGGCTTGTCAATAAAATATCCTGCCCGGTAAAGCGGATATTTTCAAAATACATACCGGGTTCTACCAGCACGGTATCACCGGCAACCGCGGCATTCACGGCGGCCTGGATCGTGGAATAGTTTCCCGGTACATTCAGTATTGTTGCGGGCGCCAGGAAAGGGCACAGCATACCGAAAGTGAGTAACAGTTTTTTCATTTTTACGAAATTTTAAAATGTAAAACAATACGCTTTCTTTCCGCTTGAGAGGCAGTATGGGCACAACAGTAAGACGCACAGGGATAGCGTAAAGTTACCAGGCGGGTCAGCCTTGCCGGTTGAAATTATACGAACGGGGACGGTAGGATGATGAGTGGCAGGAAAATATGCCTGTGGAAAAATAATGTCGAATTCCGAATGCCGAACTCCGAATGGCGAAGTGCATTGCTTTAAAAGGATACTTCGGCATTCGGAATTAAATTTCATTCCTTCAAATCAGCTCTACGATCTGGTTTTTGATCGCAAAAATGACGAGGCCGGTTACGTTTCGCGAACCTGTTTTCTGAAGCAGGTTATTCCGGTGACCGTTAACGGTTTTAACGCTGATAAAAAGCTTCTCGGCAATTTCCTCCGCTGTGTATTGCTGGCAGGTGAGCTGCAGGATTTCGACTTCGCGGCGGGTGATTTCCGCTACAACTTTGACAGGCTTGTTGCTTTTTTTACCCATGTTGCGCTGAATGGCTTTCAGGGTTTTTTCGTTTATGTAGGAGCCTTTCGTGTGCAGCGAAACAATAGCGTCATGCACTTCCTGCGGGTCGCTGTCTTTAAGCAGGTAACCGTGCGCGCCCTGTTCGATCAGGCGTGCGATAAAGTTTTCATCGTCGTGTGCAGACAGGATGAGTATTTTCACTTCCGGGTATTTTTCAAGCAGGACGCGTGTAACATCCAGGCCGCTGAACTCTTTTCCGTCCTTCGCCGGCAGGGAAAGGTCTACCAGCATAACATCCGGGGTCACATTTCCTTCCAGTTTATCGATAACGGAATACCCGTCGGCCGATTCGAACATCACGTCAAACTCCGTCCAACCGGAGAGGATCGCTTTCATGCCCTCCCGGAAAAGAAGCTGGTCTTCCACTAATCCGATTTTTACCTGGTTGGCCATATGTATTCCGGTTCGTTAATTGTTTCAGATGTTCTTAGAAGCTGGCATATAAATATAAACGTGTTACTGCTCTGAATGTATTTGAAGCGGGATTTTGATCCGGGCAAAAAAACCGCCCTCCGGGTTATTCCCGGTTTCCAACGATCCTCCCAGCGACGCGACCCGGCCTTCCATCCCTTTATATCCCAGGCCTTTCCCGGTAAAATTTTCGGGCAGGCCTTTGCCGTTATCCCTGTAATCCGAGATTACAATGCCGGCTTCGCATGCCAGGTCGATTATAATATTACCGGCTCCTGCATGTTTGATCGTATTGTTGATCAGTTCCATGTTGATGCGGTAAAGACCCAATTTCACCAGCCAGTCCAGGTCCGGAAAATCAGGCGTAGCATTCACGTCAATATGAATTTCGCCCGCATTGTTTACCTGGAGCGCAACCGCATCCAGCGCTTCGACGAGACCGAATGCTTCCAGTTGCGGGGGCATCAGTTCATGACTGATCCTGCGCATATTGGCCATCGCGTATTCAACCAGGCTTTTGATATTATCCAGCGTTGCGGACGAATTTCCCGGTTCGTCGCCGGATTTTTTTTGTAATTGCACCAGGTGCATCCGTGCAATGGACAAGGTAGCCCCGAGTTCATCGTGTAAATCCTGCGCGATGCGTTTGCGTTCTTCTTCCTGCACCCGGATACTTGAGATCAGCAATTCCCGCTGGTGAGCATTTTTAAGCTCTTCCTGTTCCAACTGCTGCCGGTATAGATTTTTCTGGAACTGCTGGTTGAGCAGCACAACGCCGATGGCTATAATAAACACCAGCCCTGCCAGCGGCAGAAGCATGGCCAGAATATTCATTTCGCCTGGCGCTTCCATAACCCGATTATAAAACAAGTATACATCACTATCGACAAAAACGAATGCAGTACCCAGGTGTAACGGTTAAAAGACCGTGAATAGCTGTGTGTAATCAGGTCGCCGAAATAAAAAATAAGCAGCGTGCTGGAGTAATAAATAAAAACTCCCGAATTGATCCAGTTCAGGCTTTTAATTTCTCCTTTTTTCTTTTCGGCCACGATTTTTTTCAAAAGCAGGATGTATGCCGAAAGCGAAAGAATGATCAGCAACGCACTTTCCAGCGTAAGGGCGTACGAGTTAAATGAAAAAACAGGCTGTACGAACAGGGAATTCAACAGGCTCAGCAGGCAGAACAAACCGGCAGCAATAATTATAACATACCTGTGAATAAAATCTTTCATGAGCGAGTTATAATACCAGGCCAGGGAAACGAAACTGACTATCACATATACATGCAGCAAAGGCATATTATTTATGCTTTTCGTCCACAGCAGCAGCGATACGAACTGAAGTATCCCGGTAAGGAAAAGAAACCAGAAAAAAACTTTCAGTTCGTGTTGCAGTTGTTTGTATATGATCAAAGCGTATATGACCGAAGCAAAAACCGGCACATGCGATACGACGATGATGAGTTTTGAATAATTCACTTTTTGCCGGCGCGGTATAAAGGGCTGTTGACATCACAGGTATTGGGACAGGGCGCGTTCAGGTCCAGAACATAAGATTTCCCAAGGCTATCCTGCAGGATCACATCGACGCCGGCTACCGGGTTATCCCCACCGAGACTGGCGCTGTCAACGGGTGTGAAATACAGCTTGAAGCTATAGTTGTAGTCCAAACCGATATAAACCCGGGCATGTTTATATTGGCAAATGGCAGAGTCCGCCGCCGGCATACCCAATGCTTCCAGCATGTCGCCGGCATGTATCGTATACGCCCTGATCGGGACATGATGCGGGAACTTCGCGAAAATGGCCTGGCTCAGTGTATCGTAACGGTATATATTCTTCCTGGCGGTATCCAGCGGAACCCTGACGGTTGTGCCGTGATCACCGACCGGGACGGCAGCGGCCGATTGCGACGGTTTGACTGCAGCGGGCTGGTTGCTGCAGGAATACAGGATCATCACGGAAGCGGCGACCGCGGCGAAAATCGAAGTCTTTTTCATGTTTTGTTTTTTTATTATGGGATGAATGTTTTTAAGTGTACCGTATTTATTTTAAGTACAGGATCAAAACTATAAATATTAATACACGATCAGGCAGTCGGAAATCACGGGGAACCCTGAATCAGATATTTTCTCCCGGTTGGAAAACCAAAACAGGTATAAATACCTGCTTTCACAAATCAGGGATTTATACTCTTACGCAGGGTTGCAGATGACCTGAAATTTGCCGCTATGATATTCGAAGAATTGACGAGCGCCGAAAAATCAGGGCAAAGCATAGTACCTGATCGGATTAACATTCAAACTACATCTAACGGTCAAACCGGGTTGACCTCCCGCTGTGACAACAGGACAATTTTTAAAATAAAAAGTGGAGTCCAGAACCCACGCTAAAAAACGGGGCGGTTTCCGAAAAGCCTTATGAGTAGGAATAACTTAAAACAAAACATCATGGCTTATGCACAATGGATCCAGGCCAACCTGAATCCCTCTAATTTTGCAAATTCACTCCACATCGGGAATGCCCAGCTTTCCTGGGGAAAGTTTTACAGCGGCAGCAAAAGCACCTCTGTTTCAGCCGGTACTATTGATAAAACAGTCGTTGCCAACAATGCATCGGGTTCGGTTTTCTCCTGTGGCCGCGAATCTGCATCGGCTGGTACAGTCGGTTCCTTCGACGTATTCGACGGAAAGGCGCAGACGAATAATTCAAACCGTGTATGTACCTTCTCCTGGTCCTGCCCGTGGGGAAGCCCAACAAATACCTGGGGAATTTCCAACAAGAACCATGCGTATATGACTTCGACGAGCGGCGGCAGCACTAACGGCGGAGCCATCGGTATGGTCAAAATTGATCTTTACCGGAAAGCTTAATCCCAGGCTGCGGAATAATTACTAACCCGGTTTTACAGCGATCCGATAGTTGTTCCAGGCGGCTATCGGTTCCTGTAAGGCCAATTAAAAACCAAAAACGAAATCATGAAATTCAACGCCAATATATCATCCGCAGAATTCAGCAGGCAACTGCTGCTGATCGCATTTGCCTCAGAAGTAGAAATTATCCAGTTTCTCGGGCAGCAGGGCAGCGACGAAGAAGTCGCCAACATCGGAAAACTTCTCGCCACGTGGGATTCGTTGCAGGACCGTGTGAAACGGATACTGCAGGAAGAAGAAAATCTCCCTGAAACTATCCTGTCGCGGGAAATTCCCGTTCAATACAATTCAATGGTGGAGAAATACTTAAACGACAACTCCATCCGAAAAACTTTTCCGGACGGAGTCGAATGTGCAATGGTCGAAATTGACAAGATCATTTCCCTTCAGCGCACGATGGATGAAGACTATACTAACCTGCTGCAAGAGCGCTGGGCCGGGAACCTCGGTTTCGAAAACATCCTGGAAATCTGCCTTTCTGCTAAAAACGACAAGTCGGAATTAAAGCACCTCGTTTACAGTCCCGATCATCATGTATTCAGCAGTCCGAATTCAGATCTGCGCTACCTGGGTTCCTATTTCAAGAAAATTGAAGACAATGATCTCGAGTATTCGGGAGGAGGCGTGCCCGTTGCCGCAATAATTTCTTTCGTCGGTTACGGAGTCCAGCCTGTCAGCGTTTACAAAGTCGGCAAACGGTTTATTCTCAACAACGGCTTTCACCGGGTTTATGCATTACGATCCCTCGGCATCAAAGAAATCCCCGTGCTCGTCAAAAAAGTACATAATTCGAAAATCAATTTCCCGAACAATTTCCTGGGTTTCCCCAAAGAGTACATTCTCGATTCGCCACGCCCCACACTGATGAAAGATTTCTTTGAACCGGGGTTTGTCGTTCCGATCCACTGCAAAAAAAGAGTTAAAATAATCGAAGTGCGCTCGAACGGAAATTCGCTGGAAGTGCCTTTGTAAAAGCTGCCCGGCAATTAATTTACACAATCCTCCCGGCTCATTTAAAAATCACGCGGGAAACTTCAGTGGGTGCTTCTCGTTGTACTTCCGCAGATAGATAAAAATGCTCTGCTTCTTTTTCTTCTTTTTCAGCGCCGTGAACTCTTTATAAAGGGCATCGTCGCGCTCGAGCAGCTTCTCCATCACCTCGGGTGTGAACTGCAATACATTTCCTGTCTGCGTATCGAGGATGAGCTGGACGAGCTGCTGCACGGGCGTTCCGTACGGACTTCCGTAAGGCGTGGGCGAACCGGTGTACATGTAATGCGTTTCCATGGCCGTGAAATGGCAGAGACTTCCCACCACCGTAATGCGGTTGAATTGCCCGTTCACATAAATATATGCTGCGCCGTTTTCGGCGTATCCCCATACTTTGTCGCTGCCCACGGATTGTTCGAGGTTCGCTGTATCACGATAATGCACGCTGTTGTAACTGAGCATCGTCTTCACAAAATCGAGGCGCGTGGTATCGTAACTCGAAATGATGCTTTTTTTCGGGACGGGGCTATTGCTGCGAAACTGCTCGTAACGGAGAAAAATACCGTCGCGGAAACGAAAACCGGAACCGTAAGCGATCGAATCGCCCGCAGCCTGCGCCAGCAAAGGCAAAAAGAGGACAAAAGGCAGGATGAACTTTCGAATTGTCATATCGTTACTCAAAGTTCGCAAAGATTTTCCGAACTTTATAGATATAACAACGTACATCTGTCCGGGTAACACTCATCAACACCGCTGTTCATATGAAACATCTTTCCGCTCTTTTCACTTTCCTGCTCGCGTTTGGTTTTTCTTTCGCGCAGGGTCCGTCCAAATCCAGTCTGCTGCTTCAGCATGACGCAGCAGCAGCAGCCAAAGCAGGAAATACGCTTCGCCTGCTGGTCAAAGGACAGCCGCAGGCCATCGAAAATGCGGTAAAAAAACACGGCGGTCGGATCGTGCACGGTTCCGGTGAAATTTTCTCCGTTGAAATTCCCGCAACGGCTTTCGAAAACTTTATTGCCGAAGACGCCATCCGGCGCGCCGAAGGCGGAAAGCGCCGCACGCAGCCGCTCAACGATACGATGAAAGGCATCAATACCATTACCCCCGTGCGCAACGGCATGTCCCCGCTTCCGCAGGGCTACGACGGTTCGGGCGTGATTGTCGGGCTGATCGATTCGGGTGTTGATTTCAAACATCCCGATTTCAAAGACACCGCCAATAAAACGCGGATCCTGTATATATGGGATCAGCGCGCAACCGTGGGACCGCCGTCTCCCTCGCCGTTTACGTACGGTGTGGAATGGACGAAAGCGAAAATCGACAGCGGGCTTTGCACACACGACGATCTCGCGTATTACGGTCACGGCACGCAGGTAACCGGTATCGCCGCGGGCGACGGCAGTTCAACCACTGTGCGCGATTACAGCGGCGCCGCTCCGCAGTCCGACATCATCATGGTGGCGCTCGATTTCAACGGGCAGTTCAGTCCCACAGCCATAGCCGATGCCGCCGCATACATTTTCGACAAAGCCACCGCGCTCGGCCGCCCCTGCGTGATCAACGCCAGCGTGGGCGATTATTACGGCTCGCACGACGGGCAGGACCTGCAGGCGATCATGATCGACAACCTGCTGGCTGCGCAGAACGGGCGTTCCGTGGTTGGTGCAGTGGGCAATACGGGCAATTTGCCCGTTCATCTTTCGTACAACCTGAGCAATGCCGACACCAACCTGAGCTGGTTCGTCGCGCCGAATTCCGGCCCGCTGTACCTCCAGCTCTGGGCGGATACGAATAATTTCAACGCGGCGAAAATGGCGGTCGGCGTTACGCAGCATACGCCTTCGTTCAGCGACCGCGCCCGGAGTACCTTCACGACGATCGCGCAAAACCTTCCCGGTACTTTTTACGATACGCTGCTCAACGGAAGCGGCCAGCGCATGGGCATTTCCGAGCGGCATGCCTCCATCCAGGGAAGCGCATACTCCATGGAATATATCATCACGCCCGATTCGATCGCCAATTATTACTGGAGCCTCGAACTGACCGGCAGCGGATTATTCCACCTCTGGTGTTTCGATGCGAATACCAATGCGCTTCCGTCGGCCGGCGTGTACCCGCGGATCAATTATTACAAACCGTTCGATACCACGCATACTATGGTCAGCAGCTTCCAGTGTTCCGATCGCGTGATCGTTGTCGGAAACTATGTGAACCGCGATTCTTTCCCGGGACTCAACAGTGATTACACATACGATTCACTGGTTACCGCCGGCGACATCATGTGGAATTCGAGCATCGGTCCCACGCGCGACGGGCGTATCAAACCGGATATTACGGCCACCGGCGCGTACATTCATACCACCGCCGATTCAAGCATCCTCGCCAATTATATTGCAAATGCTCCGCAGTACGTAGCACCCGGCGGGTACCATCTTATTTTCGCGGGAAGTTCGGCATCGTCGCCGGTAGTTGCCGGTATTGCTGCGCTTTACCTGCAGCGTTACCCGAACGCATCCTGGTGGGATGTGAAAAACGCGATCACGATGTGTTCGTTCACCGACGGGTTTACCGGCAGCAGCCTTCCGGATATTACCTGGGGACACGGCAAAGTGGATGCGTTCAATGCGCTGGTGGGATGCCCGCTGACCAGTCATGATGAAATGAGTACGCTCGCTTCCATGAACATTTATCCCAATCCCGCAGGTGAGTTTTTCACCGTTTCCTGGAAAGGCCTGAACAAAGCCGCGACGGAAATCGTTATTACCAACGTACTCGGGCAGCGTCTCGAAAGTATTCCCATAACGGGCGCACAAAATGAAGTAAATTTGCGCCGGGATAAACTGGCTGACGGGATTTATTTCTGTAACCTGCTCGCTGCAGGAGAAATTGTTGCCGTACAGAAACTCGTGCTGAAATAAACGCAGCGCAGCCGGAGCAAAAATTACTGATTTGAAAAACATTCGCATCATTGGAATACTCTGCCTGGTAGTCGGCGGTTTTACGGTACTTGCAGCTTTGTACTACCCGCCCATCGGGATGATTTCCGCACTCGTGGGATTTATTCTTTCCAGCATTTACGTGGGGCTGGTAACGCGGCACGACGTGAAGGTCGGTTTCTTCAATCCCGGTTATATCGGCCTGCTGCTGAGTTCCACGCCGCTGCTGCTCACGCTTTATTTTATGATCACGCGATGAGTACGGCCAACCCCAAAAGCGCGGTTTCCAATTTCCTTTCGCTGGTCAAATTCAGTCACACCATTTTCGCGATGCCTTTCGCCGTGATCGGTTACCTGCTCGCGGTGGAATTCACGCCGGCGGTTTTTTCGTGGAAACTTTTCGGACTGGTGATCGGCTGCATGGTTTTCGCGCGAAGTGCAGCCATGGCCTTCAACCGGTATATCGACCGCGATATCGATGCGGCGAATGCGCGGACCGTGGTACGTGAAATTCCGGCCGGGATTATCGGTGCAAAATCCGCGCTGGTTTTCGTGATCGTGAGCAGCCTGCTTTTTATCGCGACTACGTTTTTCATCAACCGGATCTGTTTTTACCTCTCGCCGGTGGCTTTGCTCGTGATCCTCGGCTACAGTTATACGAAACGGTTTACAGCGCTTTGTCACCTGGTGCTTGGCGTGGGCCTGGCACTGGCGCCCATCGGGGCCTGGCTGGCGGTTACGGGGTATTTCGACCGGCTCCCGCTTTTTTATTCATTCGCCGTACTTTCCTGGGTGAGCGGTTTCGATATTATTTACGCTTTGCAGGATGAAGAATTCGACCGTTCGAAAAAACTCAATTCCATTCCCGTGCTGCTCGGAAAAAAAGGCGCCCTGCTTTTCTCGCGTGTGCTGCACCTCTGCTCCGCGGGACTGATCGTTTATGCGGGTTATTATGCCGAATTTACCCTGTGGTACTGGTTCGGTGCGCTGGTTTTCTGCGGGCTGCTGGTGTACCAGCACACGCTGGTGAAACCGACCGACCTGAGCCGGGTGAACCTCGCCTTTTTTACGACCAACGGCATCGCCAGCGTCGCTTTTTCGGTTTTCGTGATCATGGAATTGTACGCCTGAAAGGAAAAGGCATACAACTGCACAAAACCGGTCCTTCCGTTTTCCTTTTCGCGGTACTATTGGGATAAAATAAAATCGAAACGCCGTGACTGCTTTTAAATTACAGAGCGTGCAGAAGAACGTTTCGGTTTTACTTATAATTGGTTTTACTTTCCATGAATAGCCTCCGCACATTTCTGACTGGCACGAAACAGGTCCTCCGCAAACTTCCCGGCAAAACCTGGCGCTGGTACCGTGCGCGCTGGAAAAGTGTTACGCTGGTTTGTATCACTTTGTTTTTCGGGTTGATCTACTTCAGCCACCGCTGGGTGATGAACAAAGCGGAAGGAAAAATTTTCAGCAATGCCGACAGTATTCCCGCGCGTGCAACCGGTTTGCTGCTCGGTACGAACAAAAAACTGGAAAACGACTCGGCAAACCCGTATTTCAGCTACCGCATCGAAGCGGCGGCGGCGCTTTTTCATGCCGGGAAGATCAGGCATATCATCGTGAGTGGCGATAATCACACCAAAGGTTACGACGAAGCCACCGACATGCGGGATGCGCTCGTGGTGCTCGGCGTTCCGGACTCGTGCATCACGATGGGTTTCGCCGGTTTCCGCACGCTCGATTCCGTAGTCCGCTGCCGCAAAGTTTTCGGACAAAATTCGGTAACCATCATCTCGCAGCAGTTTCACAACGAGCGCGCGTTGTTCATCGCAGCGTATTACCGGATGGATGCGCTTGCTTTCAACGCGAAGGATGTGGGCAGAAATTTCGGATGGAGAACGCAGGTGCGTGAGTATTTTGCACGGGTGGCAGCGGTGTTCGACCTGTATGTTTTTCATACCGCACCGAAATTTTTGGGAGAAAAAATAAACGTTCCGGTTTAAACAGCCATGAAAAAAATAATCTTGTTTTTATTCGCAGCTTCCAGCCAGTTTTTCTGTCATGCACAACCCCGGGACAACAGCAAGCGGCTTCCGTCCATGCACGATCTTTTGGGAGATTATTATGAGAATTTCGTAAACACGGCTGTTTTCACGGATTCTGCAAAAATTTTTACTGCGCCGGATACAACAGCCGCATTCTTGTGCCACGCGCCTTTCCGGGCGCCGCTAAAAATATTACAAAGAGGCGGGAACTGGTACAAGGTGGAATTGCGCGACAGGCGTACAGGTTATATCGCCCAGGCTGATGTAGCTGAACATACATTGACTGATCCGGCCGGCAAAAATGAATACTACCTGCTGCCTGATTTTATAGGTCCGAACGGCAAGTATAATCTCCTGATCTATAAATACAATCTGAAAGAGAAAAAATTTACGGACAGCCTGGTGATTTCCCAACCGCTTGAAGCAACATACAAGGTACAGGAACTCAGTTGTCTCGACTGGAAAAACACGGGCATGCTTTTTCGTTTTACGGCAATACAGGCATACTGCGGCGGAGGCACGACGGAAATTTTCATTATTGATGCCGGGGGAAAATTATCCGAACTCTGCCGTTCGTTTTGCGGTGGCGAGCAGGGCGATATTTCCTGCACGACCACCTGGCTCCCGGTTACTTTTCCCGCAGGTAAAGTGATGCTGGTGGAGAACGGCGACCTGGATAATATTTTCAACCGGCATTCCGGGACACTGAATACGCATGCGGTGCCTAAAGATATCGCGGCAAAACCGTCCGAACTGATCGTGATAAAAAAATACGAAACGACCAGCATGCTGGATAAAAACGGGGAAGCTATGCTGACGGAAAGCGGTTCGTTCAAATCAACCGTCACAAAAAACGTGACGCATTATTACCGGTGGGATGGCAAGAAGATGGTCAAATTAAAATGATTGTATTTCATTGTCCTGTTTGCTCCCGGCGTAACCTGTGCGAAATACAGGAAGGACGAGCAATTCAAATTGCGGGAATCTTTACTTAACCTGTTTACATCATCATAAAGCATTCATAATTTAGTTCATGCGTTGACTTAATCGAATGAAAAGATTTTTGTGCGACCAAAATATCGCACATGAAAATCAGAAGAAAAACATTCGCATTCCTGTCCGGTGCAATTCTTATCTCCGGCGCTGTCCAGGCCCAGTCGTCCATATCGCTGCAGTTTATCGGCCGGTATGCCAGCAATACATACGATGCGGGAGGGACGGAAATCGTAGGCTACGATTATACCAGCAAAAAATTATTTTCTGTTAATGCGTCCACGGGTGACCTTGACATTATTAATCTCACCAACCCGTTTACACCCACACTCCTGGCGTCAATCGATCTCGCTCCTTTCGGAAACGCGGCAAACAGCGTGGCGGTAAAAAACGGCGTGGTTGCCGCCGCCATTGAAAACGCGAACAAACAATTGCCCGGTAAAGCCGTATTCTTCGATACGAACGGAAACCTGCTCGACAGTGTAACCGTAGGCGCTTTGCCCGATATGATCTGCTTTACACCCGACGGGATGAAAGTGCTTGTAGCCAACGAAGGCGAGCCGAACAGTACGTACACGCTTGATCCGGAAGGCAGCGTGAGCATCATCGATATTTCGGGCGGCGTGAGTAACCTCACACAGGCCAACGTGACTACCGCAGGTTTTACGGCTTTCAACAGCGGACCGCTCGATCCGAGTATCCGCATTTTTGGTCCGGGCTCGACTGTCGCGCAGGATCTCGAACCGGAGTACATTACGGTCGCCGCCAATTCGCAAACGGCCTGGGTAACTTTGCAGGAAGGAAACGCCATCGGTATCCTGAACCTGCAAACCAATTCGTTCGTTGCGTTGAAAGGACTCGGCTATAAAGACCACAACATTCCCGGCAACGGTATGGACGCATCGGACCAGAACAGCGGGAATATCAATATCGCGAACTGGCCGGTGAAAGGAATGTACCAGCCGGACGCGATTACTTCCGTAAGGTACAACGGACAGACTTACCTGATTACCGCCAACGAAGGCGATGCGCGCGAATACAGCGCGCTGAATGAAGTCAGCCGTATCAGTTCCCGTGTGCTTGATCCCACGGCATTCCCGAACGCAGCTATCTTGCAGAACAACAACAATCTCGGCCGCCTCAATATCACGAACCGTTTCGGTGATACGGATAATGATGGCGATTTTGACGTGCTTTATTCATTCGGCTCGCGTTCTTTTTCCGTATGGGATTCGGCCGGCTCGCTGGTTTTTGACAGCGGCGACGATTTCGAACAACTGACTTCGGCATCGAACACGACGAACTTCAATTGCAGCAATACGAACAACACCAAGAAGAACCGCAGCGATGACAAAGGACCGGAAGCTGAAGCGGTGATCACCGCACAGATCGGCGACAGCATGTATGCCTTCGTCGGCCTCGAACGCATAGGCGGTATTATGGTTTACAATATCACCAACCCGCTTGCTCCTTATTATGTGCAGTATATCAATTCACGCAATTTCGGGCAAACGCCTGCGCTGAACATGGGCGCCGATCTCGGCCCGGAAGGCTTGCTTTTTATTCCGAAAGCGCAAAGCCCGAACGGACGCAACCTGCTCATCGCGGCGAACGAGATCAGCGGAACGATTTCCATCTACCAGATCAACATCGGTCTTTCGCAGGGCAGCGATATTGCGCTCGATACGTATGACCTGTACGATTCACTGCTTATCGGGAACTACCAGGGAAATAATCTGTACGAAGGCGGTTTCTCCGGGCTGCACTGCATCCCGGGAACGAACATGGAATTTTATGTAAACAGCGACCGTGGTCCGAATCTCGATGCCGGTTCGCATCCGAACGCCAGCGGCACAACCTTGCTTTTTCCTTTCCCGAACTATGCGCCGAAAATTCACCGCATCAAACTGCAGAATGATTCTATCCGGATACTGAATACGATGAACATGAAACGTCCGGGCGGCAGCAACCAGACCGGTCTTCCCAACCCTCCCGGGTCGGGGGGCACAGGGGAAGTGGCCTGGAGCGATACCAATCCCACCATTCTTTCGCCCGATGCCTGGGGCACCGATCCGGAAGGGATCGTGGAAGGAAACCAGGACGATCTTTACATCAGTGAAGAATACGGCGCTACTTTCGCGCGGTACAATAAAACAACCGGCGAGTTGATTAACCGGTACACGCCTTTCGGCGTATCGGCCAACAATATCGCCATCGATACGATGTTCAAAAAACGGGTGCCTAACCGCGGCTTCGAAGGCGTTACATTCGCGCCGAACGGGAAAGTGTACGCGATCGTACAATCGCCGCTGGCCAACCCGAATACCGCGGCCAGTGATGCTTCGCGCCTGCACCGGATCATCGAGTACGATATGAATACCGGCACGCAGAAAATGTATGCTTACGAACACGACGCGCCCATCGGCGGAAGCAGCGGCATGCGCAACAAAGACTGGAAGATCGGCGATTTCGTAGCGATCAACAACACGGAATTCCTGGTACTCGAGCACGGCGAGCGGAACGGGTTCAATTTCAAAAACGTTTACAAGATCAATATCTCGGCCGCTACGCCGATCGTTTCTGAAAACTACAGCGGCCAGACCTTCGAGCAACTCGCCGATGCCGCAACGGCAATCACACGCGGAGTAACGCCGGTAACCAAAACCCCGCTGCTCGACCTGCTCGAATGCAACTGGGATCTTTCGCACGATAAACCGGAAGGCATCACGATCATCAACGACAGCACGATCGCGATCGTGAACGATAACGATTACGGCATCAATTCGCCGAATGCCGACGGGAATATCGTCATGACCAACAAAACCACGCGCGTGTATGTTTACCATTTACCGTCGCCGTTAAATCTTTGCTACCCGGTTACTTCGCCGCTCGCCAGCGCATCCGCTGTTTGTACCGGTGATACGGCCGTACTGACGAGTCCTTCCACCGGCCTGGGTTACACGTACCAGTGGAAACTGAACAATACGAATATCGTTGGTGCGACTTCGCCGACTTATAGTGCGCTGACCGCCGGAAATTATTCGATCGTGGTGAATACTCCCGGCGGATGTTCCGCGACTTCGCCGAATATTGCGATCACGGTGAACCCGCTTCCCGTTTCCACAATTACACCGCTCGGCAGTACCAGTTTCTGCGACGGCAACCAACTGACGATGATCACATCGAACACGCCCGGTTACAGTTACCAGTGGATGAACAACGGCCAGCCGATAGCCGGTGCGAATGCTTCGGCGTGGACGGCAGACAGCAGCGGCGTGTACAGCGTACAGGTTACTGTAAATTCCACCGGCTGCAGCACCACCACATCTTCGCCGGTAACGGTAAACGTTTTCCAGAACCCGGTCGCTTCGTTCAGCGTGAACGGTCCGCTCGCATTCTGCTCGTATGATTCCACGCAACTGGTTGCAGTTACTTCGTCCGGCTTAAATTACCAGTGGACGCTGAACGGTCAGCCGGTCAATGGCGCAACAGGCAGCACATATACTCCTGCGCAGCCGGGTAATTACTCGCTGGAAGTTACGGACGCGAACGGATGCACCGATGCCGCATCGAATTCCACCGGCATCACGATTTACCCGGCGCCCGCACAACCGGTCATTACTGCAAACGGATTGCTGCTCACGTCCACAGCTTCGGCAACGTACCAGTGGTACCTGAACGGACAGCCGATCGGCGGAGCCAACGGACAGTCGCACGCTGCGGGGACTACGGGCTGGTACGAAGTGATGATTACCGATGCCAATGGTTGTACTGCGGTTTCGGATTCGGTATTCAGCCTGATTACCGGAACAGCGGAACTTACTTCAGCAGGTATGTTGAACGCATTTCCGAACCCGTACCGGGATGAAACCAATATCCGGGTGCTGGTTCCGAATAATGCGGATATGAAACTGGAAGTATTCAACACGCTCGGTGAGCGCATTGCGACAATAGCCAACGGCAATTTTGCAGCAGGTACTTATAAATTTTCATTCAGCGCCCAATCATACGGTTATGCCGCCGGGCTTTATTTGTTGCGGCTTGAGATAAATAATGAAGTTTACGTAATTAAGTTAGCAGAGGGTAATTAAGAAGCTGTTTAACGGTTCGCAAAAAAACGCCGGAATCTCCATCCGGCGTTTTTTTTTGTTTTACGGACTTCACCTCTTTCCTCTCCCAAGGAGAGGATAGTGGTTCGACGGGAGCTGAGGCGATTTTTATTGCGAACTTTTCCGTTTTACTTATTCTCTTCCTTCGGTTTCTCCCCAGTTTTTTTCGCTGACTTTTTCCGCACACGCATGTTCAGCAGTTCTACGATGAAAGCAAAAGCCATCGAACAATACACATATTCTTTCGGCACTTCCACGTGCACCGCATCCAGGATAAGCAGGAAAGAGATCATGAGCAGGAAAGCGAGCGCGAGCATTTTTACCGTAGGATGCTTCTCGATAAAATCGGCCACTGAACGGGAAGCAACCATCATGAGCACGGTGGAAATGATGACAGCGAAAACCATCACGGCGAGACTGTCGCTGATGCCTACCGCGGTAAGAATGGAATCGAATGAAAAAACCAGGTCGATGAGCACGATCTGCAGCAGTACCATGGCAAAAACACTGTTTTTCTTGCCTCGCTTTCTTCTTCACCCTCGCCTTCGATTTTGGCGTGAATTTCAGAAACGGTTTTCACCATGAGGAAAACGCCGCCGGCAAAAAGAACGAGATCGCGGACAGTTACGCTGTGTTCGAAAACTTCGAAGAGCGGATTTTTGTCCATGCCCATAATCCAGGTAATACTGAAAAGCAGGCCCACGCGCAGGATCATCGCCACGGCAAGACCGATATTCCAGGCGCTGCGTTGCCTTTCCTTCGGCAAACGCCCGGCGATGATGGACACGAAAATGATATTGTCGATGCCCAGCACCACTTCCAGAACCGAAAGGGTAAGCAAACTGATCAGGCCGTTAACTGTCAATAAATCGTTCAGGGATTCCTGGAAACTCATATGTGGGATAGATTTAGGTGCAAAACTAAGTAGAAAGTATAAACATTTCTCAAGGTCTTTTTCCCGGGTGATGCCCTGATTTTTTTCAAAAAACAGGCCAGGCAGAAAAGGTAAATGCCAGTCATAAAAAATAATAACATTGAAAATCAATGTTTTATGATTTATTTTAGTACTATGTATTGCATAATACTTTCCTATGAATATACCTTTGCAATGTCGAGTTAATGGTATAATCACTCATAGGCTATCTGAAAACATGAATATTGAAAACAACAAAGCGCAGATGCGGAAAGGAGTACTCGAGTTTTGCATCCTGTCCATCCTCTCGGAAGGTGACGCTTATCCGACCGAGATCATCGAGCGGATGAAAAGCGCCCGGCTGGTTGTGGTGGAAGGAACGCTTTACCCGCTGCTCACCCGGTTGAAGAACATGGGACTGCTCACTTACCGCTGGGAAGAATCCACATCGGGTCCGCCGCGCAAATATTACCGGCTGACAGAACTCGGCCAGCAGTTTCTGAAGGAACTGGAATCTACCTGGGATGAGCTTGTCGCTTCTGTCGGGCAGGTAACAAAAAAGAAAAAAACAGAACAGTAAAAAAACGATTCCGAAAAACGGCATACCAATGAACAAGACCGTAACAATCAATATCAGCGGCATTATTTTTCACATCGAAGAAGATGCTTACGACAAACTGGGCAAGTACCTGCTGACCATCCGCGGATATTTCAAAAATTCCGAAGGCTGCGACGAGATCATGGCCGACATCGAGGCGCGTATTGCCGAGATGCTGCAGGAGCGTGTCAGCCAGAGCAAACAGGTGGTGCTGATGGCCGACGTCGATCACGTGATCGCAGTCATGGGTGAGCCCGAAGAGTTTGCCGGCGACAACGCGCAGACGGAAACAAAAACCGAGGATCCGAAACAGGAAACATCTTTCGGTCCCGGCCGCCGCAGGCTTTTCCGCGACCCGGACGAAGGTGTGATCGGCGGCGTGTGCACCGGCCTGGGATACTATTTCGGCATCGACCCGGTTTGGATCCGTGCGGCATTCGCCATCGCCTTCTTTATTTTCGGTACAGGACTGCTGTTCTATATCCTGCTGCTGATCATCATCCCGAAAGCGCAGACTACCGCCGAAAAACTGGAAATGCGCGGTGAAAACATCAACGTGAACAATATCCGCCGCACTGTGGAAGAAGAATTCGAAAACCTGAAACGCAAAATGAGCGGTTCGGGCGAACGCTGGCGCAACGAGAGCCGTTTCGGCGACGCGATCGGCGATTTTTTCCGCGGCGTGTTCCGGGTATTCGGAAAATTATTTGCCGGGATCATGGTCGTAGTCGGTATCGCTTTCCTGATCGGTCTTTTTACGTCCATGTTCAGCATCAGCAACGTGAGCTCCGAAGCTTTTGATTACGTGGTGCGCAGCATTTTTCCCGATTACATGTTCGGCTGGGCCATTGCCGCGGCGGCGCTCTTCTTCGGCATCCCCTGCGTGATGATGATCTACAAAGGCATGCAGATCCTGCTGAAGCTGAAATACAGGAATAACATCATCAACTTCAGCGCACTCGGTTTGTGGCTCGCCGGACTGGTACTCAGCATCTGGGTGATCACCAGCGCAGTGAGCGAATTCGCGGAAGGCGGGGAAGTGAGCAATACCATCCCGCTCACCGGCGCAAAACAGGATACGATGATCGTGAAGGTGAATATCGATCCCGAAATGCTTGTACACGACGCAGGACGGTACGGCAATTCACGCTGGCAGTACAACGAGCGCGGATGGCACCTCTGGAAAGTAGGCGAAGATTCGATCAAGCTCGGCTATCCCGGCCTGCACATCGAAGAAGCGGAAGGCGACAGTTTCGAACTGCTCGTAGTCAAATCATCCGAAGGACCCGACCGGAAAACGGCTTTCGAGAACGCGCGGAGGATTCATTATAAAGTCGTTCAGAAAGATTCGCTCATCGTCCTGAATTCCTGTTTCGAACTGGCCAAAGGCGATAAATACCGTGGGCAGCAGGTAGATATTTACCTGCGCGTCCCGAAAAACAAAGTGATTTTCCTGCACAAAAGCACCCGCGATATCCTGGACGGCGTACCCAATGTTTCCAATACCTGGGACGGCTATATGGCCGACCGGCGCTGGATCATGACGGCCAGGGGATTGGCCTGCGTGGACTGCAGCGGGCTCGACCTGTCGGATGTGCCGGAAGATGATGACTACCATCATGATCTGCCGAAAGAGCTGGCTGAGCCTGAAAAGTCCGGCAAAAAAGACAGCGCCAAAAAGTAAAAGCCCGTTTTCGAAAAAAAATCATCCGGGCTGTAACTTCCGCGCAAGGTCGTGCGTCTTATATGTGAAATTGCCCTTAAACCGTTTAAATCATTCGGTGGACTAAAACAAAAAATAATGAGAAACATAAAAATTGTTTTAGGAGTTTCCACAGCGCTGGTCATCATGTCCTTCCAGGGAAAACAACCTTTGGAAAACGTCAAAACGGGAACTTACGGTGTATGCAATTGCGATAATTCCGGCGAAGGCTCCGTGCAGGTTGAACTGACGATTAACGAAGACAAGACTTTCCGTTATGTTGACAATTCGAACCCGGCAAAAAAGGTTGACATCCAGGGAAACTGGACATTGCAAGACAATACGATTCTGCTGAAAAATTACCAGCCTGGTCTTCCTGTCAGCAACAAATGGAAAATCGACGAGAAATGCATTAAATCAAGAAATGGATTAGTATTCACCAGGTTATGCCATATTAAATCGTGTATATAGTTTTTTTGTTAGCGTTTGAGAGTTTGATAAGTTATCGTTCTTTTAGTTAGACGGGGGTTCTGTTTCGTGCAAATAAAAAAAGGGTCCGGTTTCGTAGCTGCCGGGCCCTCCCCTTTTATAAGCGGTCTATGTGGCCCACTTCTGCCCGGATTGTAACTAAATGCTATTCTCCGTCGTCTCAAGCAAAACGATCTGCTATGAGACACCTGTACCCAAAACTTCTGTTTTCAGTTACGCTTTATTTGTCTCTTTTAACTTTCCCCGGGTGCAACGGCAGCCCGGGTGAAACTGCTTTGCCGGCAAACAAGGTCCCGGACTTGTCAATTGACTCTTTATTGCATAACCAGCTGGCAGACGACGAGCGAACAGAAATCCTGGTCATCGGGACTCCGCATTTCAACGAACTGGCAGATTCTTTTCAACCTTCTTTTGTCGATTCATTGATTACCAGGCTCAACGTTTTTAAGCCGGATATCATTGGCATTGAAAGCATGCCACCCACGATGATTCGTGAAATGTCAGGGATGAACGGAAATGCAAAAATCATAACGCAGGCTTTTGCAGACAAACCTGTTTTTTACTCCGGCCTGTTTGCGGGAAATTCCACCCGGGCTTTCCCGGGAACGGATTCCTTGCTTAACAGCGGAAACTTTAATGACGATGTACGCCTGAAAATAGTTAAAGAACTTCTTGCAGGATGTGATTATTATTCGGCATTACTCCAATGGAGCTATTTGCCGGAAGCATCACGAACGCACAACAACGTTTTTAATGACAGTATTTCCGCTAAACTGAATGCCGAATTATCTACTGTAAATGAAATTCACCAGCTCGCGATCCCGCTTGCAAAAATGCTGGGTATTCAAAAAATGTATCCGGTAGACGACCACTACGACGACCTGAATCTTTTACCTGTCAGCGAACAATTATCTGCTGAAATTTCAACACATCCTTTGTATAAAGAAATCGCAAACGCAAAACTCTACACCGAACTCAGTAAAAAAATGAGCCAGGCTGCTTTAAATAAAAACCTGTTTCCGCTTTATCTCTATATGAACTCTCCCGAATACCAGGCTGCAGATGTACAAACGCAGTGGGGCTTTTTCTTAAAAACAAAAATGGGGTCAGGGCTTGACCGTTACAGGTACTCGCTTTGGCAGGTTCGCAATTTCAATATCGCTTCCAATATCCTTAAAGCGGCTGCAGCTTCCCGCGGCAAGCGCATGATCGTACTGATAGGCGCTGCACATAAACCTTTCCTTGAAAGTTATCTCAGGACCTGTCCCGACATAAAACTGGTATCCTTTTCGGACAAATTGAATTAAACAAACCTGCTCTTGTGATGAAAAAACACTGGGAATACTTCGCGCAATATACTTTCCTGTTTCGCTGATTGCCATTGCATACCTGTATTATTCAAAGTATTCCGATGAAAAGCATTTTGACGAAATACACGTAAACCGCATAAATATTGTCGACAGCCTGAACAAAACGAGAATTGTAATATCAGGGCCTGAAAGGTTTCCAAATCCTGTCGTGAATGGAAAAGAGTATCCCCGCAGCGTACACCCGGCCGGGCTGGTATTTTACAATGATAAAGGAAATGAGTGCGGTGGAATTGCTTTGGTCAATGTGGAGTCGGGTGAACAGACCATGACCGTATTTGACTACTCTAATTCCGAGGAAATCGGCCTGGGAAAATATGAAAGCGAAGACGGTTCATATTATGAGGCCGGTATCAGCATAACAGACCGGGTGCCGCTGGGCGCCGATATTGAAAAAGTAGGAAGCGTAGGTAAGGAACGCGTCTCGATCAGCAATTCAAACAAAACTGCAACGATCAGGTTGAGCGACCCGGCGGGAAAAACCAGGATACTATTGTCCGTTGATTCTGCCGGCTCCCCGGTATTTCAAATCCTGGATACAGCCGGAAAAACAATTTTTAACCCGCTGGACAGTTTAAAATAATAGCTGCCGGACCCTCCCACTTTTATAAGTGGTCCGTTAACTCACCCCCCGGCCCCCTCTCTCCGTCTTCGACATGTTTTTATAAACAGGAAGATCGTTTTGCGTCGAAGACGCAAAGAGGGGGAACCATTACTTAAAAAATTTACGGGCTGCATTTAATACCTGCGTCAAAGACGCAGGTATTAAATGTATTACGACACCCCCTCTTTGCGGGTTGGTGATACAAAAACAAATTTTTGGAAAACAAACAAAACCAACCCGGAGAGAGGGGGCCGGGGGGGTGAGTTATTTCCCCGGACTCACCGTAATCTCCATCACCACCGGGTTAAGCTTATGCAAATCCGCGTTATCGGTTTTGAACTGGGAATCGCCCTGGAATTTTTCGTACAGTTTTCCGAGTTCTCCTTTATAATCCCAGGCTTCGGGTTTTTCAAGCGACACAAACACCTGCGCATTTTCCAGTTTTCCTTTGTCCCAGCTTTGCAGCATTCCGCCGTAGTCCCAGCCGAAACCGAAAATAATGAACGGTTTTCCGTTGAGCTGTTCCAGTTCGAGCAGGGTTGTCCCGAGCCTGATCCCGGTTTTTGATTTCCACTGGTTGTTTACAAACGGTTTGTGCAGCGAATCGTAACCGGTGCGGATCATAGCGGACAGCAGTTTTTCAAATTTCACCGTATCGCTCCAGCTGAGTTCCACCTGTTTGTTAGTCCCCGGGAAAAGTTTGGTCCCGATATAAAACGTTCCTTCTCCGGCCGGGATCGTATCGCGCGTAACGTTTTCCTTCCCGTATTTTTCAATCAGTTCCGCTTCGCTTTTGATCGTGCAGAGATCTTCCAGCACAAGGCTTTCGCCGATAGTGGCCTGCGGGATGCCGTGGCTGGTTTCTGTTGCAGCGCTGTCGGTATTTTCCCCGGTTTTATCGCCGGAACAGGCGCTGATCATCGCGATAAAAAAAACGAAAAAGATTTGCTTGCTCATAGTCGCATAAAATCAGGTATGCCGTAAAAATAGAGAATAGCGGCTATTTCCCCCTGAAAATGGTCTTTTGCTCCTTCGGAAAGCGGATTATCCCAAATCAAACGTTAGAAAATTATTCGATGCTGATTCTTTCTAATCAACTGGTTTCTAACGTTTAGATTTGAGAATCCCGATAGTATTAGACCATAAAATGGTTGTTTTATCGCTAATGCGTATTTCGGGATTATCCTTAATTTTAGCGCTGGAGAACTCATTCTTTTTCCACACGTTTAACCAGTCTATTTATGAGCAATGTAGCGGAGATGAAAGGCCCGGCCGCGCAACAGTGGCAGGAATACCGTGCCATCGTGCTGGACGATTACCGTATCGCGAACGAAAGCCGCGAGGCCAGCCTCACCGGGCGCAAGGAAGTGCTGACGGGCAAAGCCAAATTCGGCATTTTCGGCGACGGCAAGGAAGTGGCGCAGGTGGCGATGGCCAAGGTTTTCAAAGCAGGTGATTTCCGTTCGGGTTATTACCGCGACCAGACTTTTATGCTGGCCATCGGTGAACTTACGCTTCGCCAGTGGTTTGCACAGCTTTATGCACATACCGATCTCGATGCGGAACCTTCCTCCGGCGGACGGCAGATGAACGGGCATTTCGCCACGCGCAGCCTGAACGACGACGGGACCTGGAAGGACCTCACGAAAATCAAAAATTCATCCGCCGACATTTCACCCACCGGCTCGCAGATGCCACGCCTGCTCGGTCTTGCGCTTGCATCCAAACACTACCGGCTGAACGAACACCTGCATGCCGCACCTTACCAGAAATTTTCAGGGAAAGGCAACGAGATTGCATTTGGCACCATCGGCGACGCGAGTACTTCGGAAGGATTATTCTGGGAAACCATGAATGCCGCCGGCGTACTGCAGGTACCCATGCTTATGTCCGTGTGGGACGACGGCTACGGCATCTCCGTTCCGAAAAAATACCAGACTACGAAAGAAAGCATTTCCGAAGCTCTTTCCGGGTTCCAGCGCACAGCGGATAAAACAGGATTCGAGATCATCAAAGTAAAAGGCTGGGATTATCCCGCACTCGTCGAAGCGTACGAAAAAGCCGCTTCCATCTGCCGCGACGAACACGTTCCTGTACTCGTGCACGTGGAAGAAGTCAGCCAGCCGCAGGGCCATTCCACTTCCGGTTCGCACGAACGTTATAAAACAAAAGAACGTTTACAGTGGGAACTCGATTTCGACTGCATCAAAAAAATGCGCGAATGGATCAGCAACACGGGATTAGCGACTTCGGAAGAACTGGACGAAATTGAAAAGCAGGCCAAAGAATCTGTGCGCAACGAAAGACGCGCGGCCTGGGACGCTTTCCTCATCCCGGTGAAAACCGAGCTGAATGAAGTACTCGCCCTGCTCGACGAACTGGCCGCACAAAGCCAGAACAGCGCCTTCATCGCGAAAGTCCGCAGCACGCTCAGCAGCACTACCGACGCTGTTCGCCGCGACATCATCGGCGCTGCCAAATCCGCTTTGCGGTACGTGCGCACCGAACAGGTTCCCGCCCGGCAGAAACTGGTCGACTGGCTGAACACCAATGCGGCGAGTAATTTCCACCGCTACAGCTCATACCTCTACAGCCATTCTGCGCAGGCGATAGCGAACATCAAACCCGTTGCGCCCGAGTACACCGAAGAAAAACAATGCGACGGACGCGAGCTGCTGCGCGATAACTTCGACGCCATCCTGGCGAAGTACCCGGAAGTTTTGATTTTCGGTGAAGACTCCGGGTTCATCGGCGGCGTGAACCAGGGACTGGAAGGACTGCAGAAAAAATACGGCGAGCTCCGCGTGTTCGATACCGGCATCCGCGAAGCTACCATCATCGGCCAGGCGATCGGGCTAGCCATGCGCGGACTCCGCCCGATCGCTGAACTGCAATACCTCGATTACGTTTTGTACGCTTTGCAGATCATGAGCGACGACCTCGCCACGCTGCAGTGGCGTACCATGGGCGGACAAAAAGCGCCCGTGATCATCCGCACGCGCGGACATCGCCTGGAAGGCATCTGGCATTCCGGCTCGCCGATGGGCATGATCATCCACGCGCTTCGCGGCATATATGTGTGTGTGCCGCGAAACATGACGCAGGCTGCAGGATTTTACAATACGCTTTTGAAAAGCGACGAACCCGCCATCGTGGTCGAGCCGCTGAACAGCTACCGGCTGAAAGAACGCGCTCCCGCCAACTGGGGCGAATTCTGCATGCCGCTCGGCGTTCCCGAAATACTCCGCGAAGGAAACGACGTAACGCTGGTGAGCTACGGCTCATCCCTGCGCATCGCCATCGAAGCCGCGAAACAATTGCAGGAAGCCGATATTTCCGTGGAAGTGATCGACGTACAGACGCTGCTTCCTTTCGACGTGAACCACAGCATCGTGGAATCGCTGAAGAAAACGAACCGCGTGGTTTTCATGGACGAAGACGTTCCCGGCGGAGCCAGCGCGTTCATGCTGCACAAAGTGCTCGAAGAACAGGGCGGATACAAATTCCTCGACAGCGAACCGGTTACGCTCGCCGGCAAAGAACACCGCCCCGCTTACGGTTCCGACGGCGATTACTTCAGCAAACCGAATGCCGAAGATATTTTCGATGCGATTTACAACATGATGCACGAAACCAATCCGGTGAAGTGGCCGGGGATTTACTGAGTTTAAAGCAGGTACATGTATGGGCGACGCACTGCGTCGCCCATACGAAGTATGAACTCATACTACTCACTCTACCCGGCCCGCCCCTGCTCGCTTCTCCACAAAAACAAAAACTTTCTTTTCTCATCAAACTCCTTCGGCACCTGTTTGTCTTTTTGACACGGCACGACTGTTGAAGTTCTTTGCGGCATAACCAAAAAGAAAAACAACATGAGAAAAGTAAAACTACTCCGGCCGCTTTTTGCGGCAGCATTTACCTGTATCGCGGGAATGATTTCGGCGCAGGATCTTGTCCCGGGAATCAATTATTCGTACAACCCGCCGGGAAGCAACGGCATCATCACCGGCATTACGGTGGACGCCTGCGAGAACGACGGCGTGAGCGTAGGCCAGTTCGACGTGGCGATGTACCTGTACGACCAGGCCACCACGAATTACTGGATCATCGGTACCACGGCGGTGAACAGTTTATCCGGCAGCAATTGTATTACGATCAGCAACTGGAATATCGACATCAACAATACCTCCGGCATTCCTGCGGGAACGTACCGTCTCGGTATCTGGGTCGATTCGAACAGTGACATTTCTGAAAGTGACGAGAACAACAACGCCGGTTTGCTTTCGGGAAATATCAATTACACGCCTTCGGCCAGCGGCATCATCAGCATCGCGGGACAAAAATCGGAGACGAAACTCGGCGCAGCCTTTCCGAACCCGGCATCCGGCGAAACCAAATTTCATTTTACGCTGGCTTCGGCCGGGAAAACGTCACTGAAAGTTTTCGACGCCGTGGGCCGTGAAGTAGCCTCGCTGGTGGATGAAGAACTGCAGGCGGGAACATACACCTATCTTTTCAGCACGGCCGTTCTTCCCGAAGGTGTGTATTTCTACACGCTCCGCGCAGGTGACAAAATATTTACACAAAGGTTGATGGTGGTGCATTGATATACTACAAGTAGGGGCGATGCATTGCATCGCCCCTACTTATATTCACATCGCCCCTACTTGTTATATTTACGGAAAATACCGCCGTGGAACGTATCACCGAATCGGAATCGAATCACCATCACCTGGAGCAGCTCAGTATTCCTGAATTGCTCGCCGGCATCAACAACGAGGATAAAACCGTGGCATTCGCCGTGGAGAAATCATTGCCGCAGATCGTTGCGCTTACGCAGGTGATCACGGAGAAAATGAAAAACGGCGGACGGCTTTTTTACCTCGGCGCGGGCACCAGCGGGCGGCTCGGTATCGTGGATGCATCCGAATGCCCGCCGACTTACGGCGTGGAACACGGACTCGTGGTCGGCCTGATCGCCGGCGGGGACAAAGCGATCCGCAAAGCGGTGGAATTTGCCGAAGACGATAAAGAACAAGGCTGGAAAGACCTGCAGGAATACCTCGTCAGCGAAAAAGATGTCGTAATCGGCATCGCTGCGTCCGGCACAACGCCGTATGTGGTGGGTGCGCTGGAGCGTTGCAATACGGCAGGCATCGCCACCGGCTGCATTACCTGTAACCCGGGCAGCCCGGTTGCAGGGACGGCAAAATTCCCGGTCGTTGTCGCAGTCGGACCGGAATTCGTCACCGGCAGCACGCGCATGAAATCGGGAACTGCGCAGAAATTAGTACTCAATATGATTTCCACAACGGTCATGATTCAGCTCGGCCGCGTAAAAGGAAACCGCATGGTGGATATGCAGCTGAGCAACAACAAACTGATCGACCGCGGCACGCGCATGGTGATGGAAGCTACGGGGCTCAGCTACGAAGCTGCGCAGCAGTTACTCGAAAAATACGGCAGCGTAAGGAAAGCAGTGGATGCGCACCGGGGAAAATAATATTTAATCCATGCCGATCAAAAAAACGGGAACCCGTAAAAGCAGGTCCCCGTTTTTTGCACCCGGGGTCCACTTCGCTGATAAGCAACGCCCGGTGATTGAGCAACATTATTTCGACAGCACCATCATTTTAGAGTCGACTACTTTTCCGTCGATGATCAGCATATAGTTGTAAGTGCCGGCAGCGATCGAGTTTCCTTCGATTGTGACCGAACCGTTCCCGGTTTGTGAAATCCCGAAAGCTTTCAGTTCTTTACCTTCCAGCGAGTAGATTTTCAACACGGCGCTTTGTGCGGTTGCAGGAAGATAAAACCGGATGATGGTATTTTCATGGAACGGATTCGGCACGTTCTGCTCAAGCGCGGGAGCATCGTTCAGCGAACCGGTAACAGGCGCTTTGCCGGGAGCGCTTTGCTGGTAATTCAGGCAGCATTGCGCCAGCGCTTTATCCAATTGTGCAAGCTGCGTTTTCATCGCGGCATTTTCCTCCCGGGCCGCTTCAATCGCTTTTTTGGTTTCGGTTATTTCGGCCTGCTGCGCTTTGGTCACGGCCTCGTGCTTCTGCACTTCTTTCAACAGCAACACGGCAAGCAAAGGATACTGCACGGCATCGGGGATCAGTTTTTCGGAAGTACTGCCGGGAATTACATCCTTCTCGCGCGCATAATAGGCAAGTTCGGGAATCGTCTTAGCCACTTCCTCCGCGATGAGTCCGAACTGTCGCATATTATTATCATAAGGAGAAGTGGACGTATATGATACCGGACGTAATTCGTAAATCTTCGACGTTTTTACTTCCAGGTCAACGATATCTTTTTTGTACCTGGCCGAGGAGGTGCTGCGGCATATCTGGCCGGTATTGAGTACCACCATGTTGGTGGAACTGGCCGAAGTACCGTTGTAAGCGCCTATACAAAACATCGTCGTGATATTACCATCGCCGAGACGAACCTGGTTGCTGGCCGTAGCGATCGTATTGTAACCGACGGCCGTCGAATTTTTCATCCCGGTGGCATTTGCATCGGCTCCATATCCCAGGAACGTGCAATTGGTATCGGCAGCATACGAATCACCCGATAAATTACCGATTGCGGTATTCTGAATGCCCACGGTATTCGCATAACCGGCATTGAGTCCAAAATAGGAATTGGAGTACCCCGTCGTATTCTCGTGCCCGGCCTGGTGTCCCATGAACGTGTTATGATAGCCTGTTGAATTTCTATATCCGCAAGTATAGCCGGTGAATGTATTATAGTAGCCGGTCGTATTATAATAGCCGGCCGCACCGCCAATAAAATGGTTGTAGTCCCCCGTAGTATTGGAGTACCCGCTCAACTCGCCGAGGAACAAACCGTAGTCTCCCGAAGTATTGGAATAACCGGATTTGTGGCCCATGAACGTATTGTTAGTCCCCGTCGTATTAGAATAAGCAGCCTGGTAACCGACAGCGATATTCTGGTAACCGTTCGTACTTGAGGTCGGCTGATTTGAATATAACGCCTGGTTCCCGATCGCTACGTTATAAGTATTCCAGGCCGTGTTGCCGTTCGCATAGGATTGTGTGCGCAATGCTTCGAAACCCAAAGCGACATTTTCTCTCGCATACGTATTCGAAAGCCCGGCACTGCCACCGATGAACGTATTGTTTATTCCGCTGGCAGTCACAATTGCGCTGCCCGATCCGCAGCCGTAGAAAGTACTTCCCGCACCGGCTGTTCCTGCAACGGTTGCGCAGTTATTCGTAACCAGACCGCTCCCGTAAGTCTGGCCCGAAAGAGTGCCAAAACTGATAATTCCCGCAACAATCAGCACAGGAATAATGGTCGATTTCGTTTTCATGTTTTTAGCTTTTTGTGTGGTTTAACATTCCTCTCCTTTATGAAAGAGGATAAATGCTGCATGCTACGCTCTTTGCCATAACCTCCTTTTTTTAAATAATACTTACCGGTGATGCGTACGGGGAATACAATACCAGCACAACGATTTGCCTCGTCGTGAAAATAATTTCTGCCACAGGAAATCCATGCGATTCCTGTCCGGGTCTGTACTATCGGGGGCCACTTATTGTTCTTCTCTGCCCGGGTGATGCGGGATATTCAACGTTTCATCACCCCTCTCGTGCAGTAATGTGGATTCGGACTCACTAAAAATTCGCAATCAACTAATTATCATTAACTTAAATTAAATACTACATAATCATGTATTATAATCAACTATTTATGAAACAATATTATTATTTGCATTTATAAAAGTCCAGTATCCGTTAATAACTTTTGGTCGGAAAATCGCCGCCCGGGTTATTTCTATAAAAAGCATGGCCCGGTTTTTCTCACACGAAAAGACACTACAGTTACCCAGGAAAATAACACAACATTTTACGCATTTTCAGTTACCGGCTGATGATGATTACTTAACCTGTATTCTCTACCTTTGCCACATGAAAAAACTCTTACTCACCCTCGTTTCTGCGGCAACTGCGATGTCCGCTTCGGCACAGTGCACGGATCTCTTCTTTTCGGAATACCTGGAAGGCTCGTCCAACAACAAAGCCATTGAATTTTATAACCCGACCAGTGTAACGGTGAATCTCGCTAACTATAAACTATATCGTTACAATAACGGATCCCCGACGCCGAGCGATTCCCTGCAGCCTGTAGGAACACTTGCTCCCGGTGCGGTTTTTGTTGCCGGCAATCCATCTGCGGTTTCCAACATCCTTACGGTTTCGGATACGCTGCACACGATCACCTTTTTCAACGGCGACGATGCCATGACACTGAAAAACATGAGTACCAATACGGTCCTCGATATAATCGGTATCATCGGCGTCGATCCGGGAACCAACTGGGCCGTAGGCACCGGAGCAACGAGCGAATTCACGCTTGTCCGCATGATCGGTATCCAGCAGGGAACAACAAACTGGACACAAAGCCAAACGGAATGGAATGTTCTTCCGCAGAATGATTTCACGTCCATCGGTTCGCATACCATGACGCCCTGCTGTCCTTCGGTTACCGGTTCGGTAGTATCGTCCGTCAACGTTACCTGCAACGGCGGCGCCGACGGCAGCGCAACTGTACAGGCAACCGGCGGAGTTACATTCACCTACAGCTGGGCTCCTTCGGGAGGCACTGCAGCAACTGCCGGCGGACTTGCCGCAGGTACATATACCTGCACGATCACCAACGATTGCAACAGTACCACCACAGTCAGTGTAACCATCACCGAACCGTCCCTTTTACAATCAGCGGCAGTTACAACGTCCGATGTAACCTGTAACGGGGGCAGCGACGGTGCTGCGCTCGCCACTGTTTTCGGCGGAACGAATCCGTATACAATCGTGTGGACTCCTTCGGGCGGCACAACAACAGTTGCAAGCGGACTTAGCGCCGGCACATACACCATGACCGCAACCGATGCCAATGGCTGCACAACCACGGCCACAGCTACGATAACCGAACCGGCACCGATTTCGGTAACGCTCAGTCTTACACTTGCCGATACGATCTGCCAGAACGGCGGCGTACTCACGCTCGGCGGCGGAAGTCCTGCCGGCGGCACCTGGAGCGGCCCCGGGGTAACCGGAAACCAGATCGATCCCGCGCAGGTTTCACCGGGACTGACGCTGATCAATTACTTCTACACCGATTCGAACAACTGCTCGGGCATGGCTACCGACAGTGTGTATATTGATGTTTGCAGCGGCATTGCTGTGATTTCTGCAAACAACAGCATACGTATTTTCCCGAACCCGGCTACTGACAAAATCACCGTTACATTCGGAGAAGGAAAAAAAGCGGCGCTCGTTTCGATCATGGATGCTTCCGGTCGTATCGTAAACACGATCAGTAATCCCGACTCCGGGAAAACGATCGATATTACTATGCTTGAGCGGGGTATTTATTTCCTGCAAATCCACAGCGAAGCCGGTATTCAAAACCTGCGCTTCACGAGGAACTGATTTTAAAACGAATTCATACATGAAACGGAGAACCAAAAGTTCTCCGTTTTTATTTTGGCCTGCGAACAGGCATCGCATTTCATTTTGATCCCGCCTTTCTCTTTTTGAGAAAAAACCTTTCTTGCCTCAAACGTAAATTACTCACATTGAATACACTGCATTCGGGCACAGCGATTGGATTCCGCTCTTTTATAAATCAAACCAAAAGAGGAGGACCAAATCATGAAAACGATCTATCGATTTTCCGGGATCACTGTCATTATGCTGACCAGTTTTTGCGCCGGTGCGCAGACGGCAAACGGTACGGGATCATCCGATTACAAAACAGCTGTTGGCATTCGCGCCGGCGGCACATCGGGATTGACCTTTAAACGTTTCACCGGTTCGGGCAATGCGTTCGAAGTTATCGCCGGCGCATGGTCGTACGGGTTCAGCGTTACCGGTTTATACGAACGTCATGCAAACGCCGGGGCGCCTGGCCTGAACTGGTATTACGGCGGCGGTGCGCACGTGGCTGCTGAAACCGGCTGGGTGTATTACCGCAACTATTATTATGACAGGCGTTACGATTATTTCTACCGTGCAGGCAACGACTTCGGGATCGGTGTGGACGGTATTATCGGCCTCGAATACAAAATCAAACCGATCCCGTTTGCTGTAAGTCTTGATCTCAAACCTTTCGTGGAAGTGAACACGGCGGGCGGCGCGTACCTGGGATTCGATCCCGGGCTGGGTATCAAAGTCGCTTTCTGAAAAAACAATCTATTTGTTTCATACATAAAAAAAATAAACATGAAAAAGATCAGCATCATCCTGCCGGCAATTGCACTGTCAGCAATACTCCTGGCAGGCTGCGGGAAAAACGGGGAACCCGCGCACCTTACGGTGAAAATGACCGACGCTCCTGCCGATTACCTGGGCGTGAATGTCGATGTGCTTTCGGTGGAAATCAAACATGAGGATGCCTGGATCGTACTCCCGGTCAACGCAGGCATTTACGATCTGCTCGACCTGCAGAACAACGTAACGGCGGTATTGGCGCAAAACGTAGAAATACCACCCGGGAACATCAACCAGGTGCGCCTCATACTCGGCTCACAAAATTCGATCGAAACCATCGGGGGTGTTTTCCCGCTGGCCACTCCGAGTGGTCAACAAACCGGGTTGAAGATGAACTTAAATACCTGGATCGAGCCGGGCAAGGAAGTAGTTATTGTCATTGATTTCGACGCTGCCAAATCAGTTGTGGAAGAAGGGAATGGTTCCTTCTCTTTAAAGCCACACCTTGAGATTAAAACCGTAACGCAGTTTTGATCCGCAGATTTGGGATGAAGGGGGCTTATGCCCCCTTTTTTTATGCGCAGAGATTTCGTTTTATTTCCCGCTCATTTAAAGTATCTGCAGATCCTGCTTTGCCGGCAAACGAAACCACAAAAGGAGCAGATAAGGTATTGCGCGTTAAATATCCATCAGGATTGACACTTATACAGTGCGGCAATCGCTTGCGAAGCGTAACGTTACGCTTCGCAAGCGATTGCCGCACTTCGTTAGTATGGTATGCTAATTAAAGTAAGCCGGATACTTCGTTCGCAATGACTACACATCTGTTGTCCATTGTATCATACATCCGCGATCAAAGACTACACATCTATTGTCCATTGCTTCCTACATCCGTGATCAAAAGTTTCAACTCGCTCCACATCTGTTGCCCGTTGCTTCCTACATCCACGATCAGAAGTTTCAACTCCGTCACAAAAAAAACCGGCCTGATTGCTCAGACCGGTTACCGGGAAGAATTGGTTTGCGGTTTACCTGGTTCAGAGATAAGTCCGCGTGGATGAGAAGGATTCCTTCCCGGTTATATGGTTTTAACGCCCGGAGGCCTTTGTAATCACTTGCCGCCGTTACGCTGCAAGTCGCGGATACAGTTTGCATCGAGCGCGGGAATCGTATTTCCCACGAGTAAGCCGACGATATCCGAAGTTTCCACAGTATGGTTCATCAGGCAGTTCGCATTATCGCAATGGTGTGCGTGAGCGGGATCTTCGTGGCTGATCTCCATCGGCGAACCGTTGTTCACCAGCCCGAAAAGATGACCGAGTTCGTGATCTGCAACGGTAGCCTCCAGGGCAAATTCCTGCGGTTCCCCGATTCCGCCGGAATAATCCCGGATTGTTTTTTCAAAAATCGCCACCGAAGAATTCTCATATGCAACACCAAGCACTTTGGAATTACCCGAATTGTATGCATAATCACCGTCGAGGAAAAGGATGTAAATGGCAGCCGTATTTCCTTTCGTGTTCTCCGTACGGTTTTCCTTTTCAATCTTCCGGATATCTTCCACGCTGTAAGCGCCTCTTCCCTCGGCCGGGATGGATGTATAAACAATATAAATACCTCCCGACTTGTTCAACCGCTGCTCCAGGAATTGCCTGATGCGGTCAGACGCTTCCTGCGTAGGTATGAATCCGCTCATATACTGCACTTCGACGATGAGCTTGTCATATTTCCTGTTCGACAGTAAATCGTTCGGTGTAATGCCGTTGTTGATGATTTCATGCGTCTTTTTGCAACCGGCGGCCGATAAAAACAGGCAGGTGATGAACAAAAGCTTTTTCATGGTGGATCGTTTTTGGTGAATACTTTTTTTCTGAAAGAGGCTCTTTATGTTTTACCCTTTCGTTTCAACAACCAGGTACTTCGAAATGCTCCAGAACAGGTCCGGATCAACGATATTCAGCAAAAGCGTACCGTCGTTCTGCATTTCCATCCGGTACGATTCGCCCGGATGTTTGGTAACCAGTTTCGCTTTCGGTGAGGTGAGCGCGATCTGCATCACTTCGTGCGTATTGATCTCGGTAAAGGATTCCCGCTTGAGATCCGCATTCAGCGTCTGCGCTTTGGTGAGCCGGGCGATTCCTTCGTTCTTCACAAGCACGTTCATACTCCTCAGCTCTTTATTCGTGCCCACCGTGTAATACGCGGTATGAAGTTCTTTGTCCAGTTTGGCGATGTTGTCCTTAAGCACTTCGCTCGCAAACTGCAGCGCGGTCATGTTCGACTGCAATTCTCCATAGGTGAAGTACTGCTGCGTAAGCTCCTGTTTCAAAGCTTCGACTTCTTTTTCAGCAGCGGCAATCCGTTCGCGGGATTGTTTGGTGAGTTCCTGCAGTTCTTTGTTGCTTCCGCGGGAAGAAGCCAGCTGCCTTTCCAGTTTGCCGATCTTTTCTTCATTCTGCCTGAGCAGCGAATTGATCATGGCAATGTTTCTCAGGATTTCTTCTTTCTGGGAAAGATTGGATTCCGTATTTCCGCCGGGGCCCATCACAATCAATCCCTGCTTGTCACGAATCTGGTCGAGATTATTTTCAATCTCGTTGATCGTTTCCAGGTAAGCCGTTATAAGTGAGTCCTTGCCTTCCAGCTGCGCTGCAGCAACTTCTGCTGCCGAGTCGGCTGTCGCTTTATCTACAACAGGTTTCGGTTCGTCACAGGCCGGGAGAAGAAAAAGTCCGAGAATAATTCCGGTAATACTTTTTGCGATCGTTTTCATGGTTATTGAGTTTAGTTTGATACTCTATAACCAAGTACTGTTCCAGCGCAAAACAAGACTCTAACTACCTGTTTTTCAATAAACTAAAAATGACACGGGAATTAAAAAATTCTCAATTTGAGAATTACGCTTTCAAATCGTGACCTGGAATCTCTTTCAGCATCCGGTATATAGTTGCCGGTCCGATGTCGAGTTTTTTAGCGACCGTTTTAACGTCGTTATTATATTTTTTCAGGTAGATGCGCACAATGCGGATATCATACTCGCGCAGGCTGACTTCTTCGGCCATCACATCCGGGAGGACATCGGATGAGGAAAGTTTAATATCGCCGGCCCGGATATCATCCGTATCACTCATCACCACGGCCAGTTCCGCTACGGATTTCAATTCGCGCACATTGCCGGGGAAAGCATAGCTCAGTAATTTTTTCTCCGCATCGGCAGCCAGCGGTTTTTCGGGTATGTTGTTCTCTTCGCAGAACTTCTGCACGAAATATTTGGCGAGGAGCAGGATATCGTGCCCGCGTTCGCGCAAAGGCGGAAGATGGATCGGCAAACCGAATAAACGATAGTACAGGTCTTCGCGGAACCGGCCTTTATCCACTTCTTCTTTCAGGTTCCGGTGCGTAGCAACCAGGACGCGGCAATCGATTTTGATCCGGGCGTTGTCACCTACACGCGAGATTTCACGTTCCTGTAAAACGCGGAGCAGTTTGGCCTGCACGGCCATATCCATCTCCCCGATCTCGTCGAGAAAAATAGTGCCGCCGTTCGCTTCTTCGAATTTCCCGGTGCGCCGGGCGGATGCGCCGGTAAATGCGCCTTTCTCGTGCCCGAACAATTCGCTTTCGATCAGGTCCGAAGGAATAGCCGCCACGTTTACCGCAACAAACGATTTTTTCGCGCGCGGCGAATTGTAATGGATCGATTTGGCGACGACTTCTTTCCCCGTACCGGTTTCGCCTGTAATGATCACGTTGATATTGGAAGAAATGGCTTTCAGGATGAGGTCCTGCACGTTTTTCAACTGCCCGCTTTCGCCGATGATGAATTTTGAAAAATCGTATTTCTTTTTCACCTCCTGCTGCAGGTTCACCACCTGTTCCTTCAGGTGCACGGTTTTCGCGATATTATTGATGGTATGCAGCAGTTTGTTCCGGATATCTTTTTCCTTGACGATATAATCGTACGCGCCGAGTTTGAGCAGTTCGAGCGCAGTAGCTACATCGTTCTGTTCCGAGACGATGATCACCTCGATATTCGGATTATGCTCCTTGATCCGGGTCAGCACTTCCGCCCCGGTCATATCCGGCAGGCGATAATCGAGCGTAACGATATCCGGCGCTTCGTCTATCCGGCTGAGAAAATCATTTGCCGTATGAAAACCTTTCACTTCATAGTCCGGGTTCAGCGAAGCGGTATGCACCAGCAGTTTGTTATACCACTCATTATCTTCAATAATATGAATTAAGACCGGCTTGGTTTTCATACGGTTGTGCTTCAGCTAAAATTACATTATTTCGGGCAAACGGTTCGGCGAAAGCAGGTTATACTTTTGTTTCTTCCTGCAGCAATTTTATCACCAGTTCCGCTTCCATTTCGGCACGGCTTACCAGGGCGGGAACTTCTTTCCGGTCGCTGAAAGCAGTGATATTTTCTTCGATCGTATTCAGTATTTCCCAGAGATCCTCCATGCCGAGATGGCTGCACGGTCCGCGCATTTTATGGGCATGATCGGCCACGCTGTTCCAGTCGCTTTGCTCCATCGCCTGGCGCATGAGTACCAATCCTTCGCGCATGGTCCGGATAAAAGTCCGGATCATGTCGTGAAAAAACTGTTCATCTCCCGAACTCAACTCACGAAGTTCGCGGAGATCCATCTTTTTTCTTTCATGCTCTTTCTTAATCATGATCGGTAGTTTTAAAATTCATTTACCCGGGCGATACCAGCGACGATATTTTATCCAGCAGGTCCGATTCCCGGCACGGCTTCACGAGAAATTCGTTCATCCCCGCTTTGCGGCAGCGTTCCAGCTTATCCGAAGCAAGCCCCGCCGTCAGCGCGATGATCGGTATTCCCGCTTTTTTCAGGTCTTTCATATTCCGGATATGCTCGGTGGCCGCAATACCGTTCATTTCCGGCATCCGTATATCCATCAGGATAATGTCGAAATTGTTCCGTTCTAATTCTTCCAGCGCTTCCTTGCCGTTCTTCACTTCTGAAAACAGTATCCCGTTTTTTTTCAGGATCGTCATCAGCAGCATCCGGTTGAATTGCTCGTCATCGGCAATCAGCACCCGTTTTCCTTCCAGGCTGATGCCGGAATATGCACGGCCGTTTTTACCATTCCAGGTTTCTTCCTCCGTTTCCTCCGCTTCGCAGTAAGGAATAAAAAGTGAAACCGTTGTCCCTGCCTGCGGCTTGCTTTCGATACGGATGCTTCCGCCCTGCAGCTCGACCAGGTTTTTCGTAATGGATAAACCGAGACCTGTCCCGGTTTGTGACTCATTCTCGTTTACCTGTTCATACTGACCGAAGATCGTATCGAGCTTATCTTCCGGGATGCCGCAGCCGGTATCGGTTACTTCGATATGCAGTTTTTGTTCCGCCGTCCATACGCTCAGCTTAACCTGTCCCGCCGGTGTATATTTTATCGCATTGCCGAGAATGTTCAGGATGATCTGTTTCAGGCGCAACGGATCGCCCGTGATGCGCGCGGGCAAAGCGCCGGCGATGACGGATTCCAGGGCAAGCTTTTTGATTTTCGCCTGGATCTCCATCGACTTCACCACTTCGGCGATAACCTCAACCGGTGAAAAAGGAATTTCCTGGAAACGGAATTTTCCGAATTCCAGTTTTGAACTGTCCAGGATATTGTTGATCACATTCAGCAAATGATCCGATGATTTTTTCGCAATGCCGATCTGCTCCCGCTGCTGTTCATCCAGGTCCGTTTCCAGCGCCTGTTCCAGGAAACCGATAATCGAATTGAGCGGCGTCCGCATTTCATGACTCATGTGGGCGAGAAAATTCTGTTTGGCTTCGGCCTGTTTTTGCGCGAGTTCTTTTTCCCGGTGCAGCAGCGCTTTTTTCTGGCGGTTCAGGTAGATGTAACGGACGGTAATAATCCCGGTAACCAGCAGCAGCGCGAGGATCAGCGCGCCGAACTCGCCCAGGAGCAGGATACTGTCTTCCGCACTGGCGGCAGCCCGGTCGTTCCTGGTACCAATTTTTTCTTTTTCAATTTCCTCGATATTATTCAGCAGCGCCAGTATCCGGTCCGAAGTCCATATATTTTTTTCCGTCAGTTCCAGTTCCTGTTTTTTCAGCCGCTGCAGTTCTTCTTTCTGCACACGCTCCACCCGGACTACCTGCTTTTTCACATCTTTCTTGATATCCGCTACCGGGTTATTCCCGGCAACAGCAGGAACCGCTACGGCGATGGAATCCTCCGCTTCCTTTTCCTTCTTTATCCTGCCGAATACCCGGCTGAAAAAACTTTTTTTCTTTTTCACTGCAGGTTCGGTGGTTCCTGTCGCTGCACGTTGAGTTACAGCCGTATCGGGTTGTATGTTTTCGATGCGTTCCGAAATCGTTTTCAGTTCGTCGGTTACATGCTCGTTATTGTCCAGGTAAATCAGGTCGTTGAAAATCAGCATCTCCGCTTCAATCAGCAGCACGATACTGTCTGCATGAGCCTGCTGTTTTTTATTCTCCCAGCGTATCGCATCGAGCCGGTCGATCTGTTCGCCCAGCCTGACCACCGACTCGTAATAATCGGAGAGGTACATGCCGTTGCGCGTGAGGTAAAACGATTTGGCATTCCGTTCGGTATCCGACAAACCGGCAATGATCCCGCGCAGCAGCACGAGTTCATCGGAGGTTTTCACCGGGACCTGCACGTGTGAAATTACCGTATTGAGTTTCCGGTAGGCATAATACCCGGTCACAATCACGAGACCCTGCACGATGATAATGATCACGATCATCAGGGATTCGAAAGCAAATGACCAGCGCATTTTTTTCATTCCAGTCCGCTTAAAATATCGTTCACTAAGATATACAATAACGAGTCCGGGTAATTTTCTGTCAGGATATGATGCGATAACCGTATCGACCGTTCTTTCAGTTTTTTCGAGAACTCCCGGTGATCCTGCTCGTTCCTGCTGTTTACGCAGAGCACGAAAGAACAGTTACACTGGCTCACGATCGCCTGGAAAAACGCGTCATCCGAGACATAAAACGAACTGATGAAAACGACGTCCGGTGTAAATGGCAGCTTTTCCGATAACGAAATCTCCGCAGGAAATATTTTGATTTCGAAAACGGCATTTTTGTTCACTTCGGCAACCCGGCGTATGGCCAGCAATATCCGGTTAAGAAAACCGGCATTGTCTTCCGCTACCAGGATATGATATGTTCCCTGCAACTGTGCCATGTTTTACAGATAGCCCTGCGATTTCATAATATCCTCCACTGCGTAACAGGCGTTGGAAAGCGCATGGCGGTCTTTCAGGATAAAACCGGAAGCGCCTTCGAGGATGGTAACCAGCGACGTTTTTATCGTCCCCGTATTTGAAATGATAAATACTTTGCAGCCGCTGCACTTTTTAAATATGGCATTCAGCACATATATGCCGTTCACATCTTCGCCCAGGTAATAATCCACGATAGCCATGTTGGTATCTTCCGGGATATTCCGGAGAAAATCGTGCGGACTGGTGTAGGCATAAATCCGGAAATCAATATCCCGTTCTGCCGCTATTTCATCGGTGTAGCGTTCCATCTGCCGTCTCATCAGGCTATTGTAGAAGCGATTGTCTTCCAGCAAGCCGATTTTAAATTCCCTTCTGCCACTCATAACCTGCTCCTTTTTCCCGGTAATTATCCGGGTTCTGCTTGTTTGATACTGCTGCATATATACACCCGGGCACATCATGATCCCGCATGTGTATTCTTCCCGATAAACGGCGGTTCATCTTCTTTTCTCAGGAAAATCAGCAAAGCGATGACCGAAATAAAAATCACGATCGCGTGAGGCAATGCCTCGGGCGCCGTTTTCAGCAAAACAAATACGGAAAAGATGAAAGCGGCGCAAATACCGAAAAGGGCGAACATCCTGATCTTGTCACGGTGCAGCGTCTTCATCCTGGCCAGTTCCGCCTTGATGCGTTCGGTGATCCGGCGCGCAAAAGTGGTCGTAATCGGTACGTTATCGCTGTTGATGAAATCCAGCGCGCCTTTTTTGATCAGGCGGGCGGCCATC
>VBWE01000016.1:0-20909 GCA_006218065.1 Bacteroidota bacterium | reverse complement strand
GGCCATCTCCGTATCTTTTTTTGAAGAATACATGATCACCGGGATGTCCGGGCGATGTTCTTTGATGAGAAACAACAGTTGTTCCCCGTTTATGCAGTTATACATTTTGCCCGACAGGTTGCAATCGGACAAAATAAAATCCGGGTTACGGCGAAGGCTGCCGAGACAATCCGAAGCTTTTGTAAAACCGACCACATGGCAGGGCAACGCCTGGTGCAAAGTTCGTTTGATCTGCTCCAGCGTGTATTCGTTGTCATCGACAACAAATACCAGTGTTTTCTTCTCTTTCATGACAGTATGGTTTGGTGGTACTCTTGTTTGCGCCAACCATATGCCAATTTAATCCGGGTATTGACATCAAAACAATAAACTGGATATCAATTCATTATACAATCATCCGGCAGTTGCCGGGAAAGAAAAAATCTCATTTTGAAAAAACGATTCTCATTTTGAGTTCGCCCGTGAAATATTGTAAGTCGCAGGAGAACCTGCGGTTTATTAACGGTCAACCTGTTTTTCAGATTCATTGTGCCCGGAAATCGGAACCGTCAGGCTTTCGATGCCATTACGACTGCTGTTGTTTTACCCGAAAGTTTTCCTTCCATCCACGAAACCAGGTCGACCTGCGAGAGCGGAGCGGCGGCTGTTTTTTTCATGCGCGGCACCCGGAGTTTTTCCAGGAAATCCATGAACAATTTCTGTTTTTCTTTCGCAGCGGACGTTTCGGCCAGGGCTTTGAGCAGGCTGAGGAATTTCCGGGTAAATTCCAGGTGCAACCCGAGGTCGAGCAGGTTTAACGTTTCTTTTTTCAGCAATACGCGGAAAAAATCCGGGTCGTCTCTTTCGTATGTTGCGAGCAGCCGCACGATTATCAGCTGGTAATTCAGATCCTGGCGCGTCAGCGGCATTTCATTCAGCGCTTTGGCCGACCAGCGGTAAGCCATCCGGGCATTGCCCGCATAAAAAAACGCCAGGGAAAAATTCTGGTAAAACACTTTACGTTCGGCATCCGTGATACGGGATTCATATTTCGCAAGTCCCCGTGTGATCAGGGGAATGAGCTGCAGCACTTCGGTAAAACGGGCGCGCTGTACGAGAAGATTAAATTCGGTAGTGTACGTATAAACGAATGTATGGCTTTCGAAAGCGCGCAGTTTTTTCGCCAGGGCAGGCACACGGTGAAGCTGGCGCAATTTTGAAATCGTCGCCAGGCAGTTCGTGTGTTTTTGCAGGAGATCTTCCAGCACAAGCTGCGTGCTAAGCGCTTTCATATACTCGTGCGGGTAATCGGCAATCAGCAGCGGGTTCGACTCCACGGTTTTTACATTTTCCATCGCATACTGCAGGGCTTTTTCCGTGTGGCCATTCATCAGCGCCTGCGCGGTTCTCGCACTCAGGTCGAAACGCAGGGCGGGCATGCTTTTCGGCTTGCCCGCCGGGAATTTTATTTTCTCCGACGATTTCCTGCGGTTCGCAAAATCCATATAGTAAATTGAGTAAAACGCTTTAGCCCTGCTTTTGCTTCCCGCAATTTCGCCGTACCGCTGCAGCAGTTCTTTCTCCTTTCTGAAAACGGTTTCGTGATCGGCATACGCGATGATTTGACGCGCATCAAAACGCAGTTCATCCATTTTACGAAGCACTTCCAGTTGCGCGACCTGGTTGCCTGACTGTTCCGCAAGCCGCATCGCTTTTTTCAGCGCAGCCATGCCCGGATCGTAAAGACGCATCTGCCGGAGTATTTCCGCATCCGAAACCAACGCCTTGATTTTCATATCCGACGTTGAACCGGTATGGTAGGAACGCAGGCTGCGCAGGATCATTTCGAAAAGATATTTCTTGTGCTGCGCAAATCCCGACAGGTAGGTTTCCGAACGTTTCAGCGCGCGCTCATCGAAAACGGGTTGCCGGTTGTAAGCATCGAAAAGTTTTCCGCTTGCCGTTTCTTTGCCGCCGTGCAGAAGCAGGAATCGTTTGAAGTACCTTTTTTCAGGCCCGCTCATGGCATGAATAAGCTGGAAAAGATGGTTGGAATAATTTTTTGACATATTATTTATTATCTATAAATATCAAATAAATAAGGAAATTATATATAAATATAATAATTTCCATTTTATTTATTCCTGCTTTGATTTCGGATAACATACCGGGCAGCCTTAATTTTATGCTGCAATTCACCGACCATGCCTGTCAACGGAAAATCAGCCGTACTGTTATTTATCCAATTCCTGCTGACCTGGAATGCATACGGACAATTCAACCAGTGGACCTGGATGCACGGCGACAATACGCCCAGCCAGCCCGGTGTTTACGGAACACAGGGCGTTGCAGCTCCCGGCAATAAACCGCCCGGGCGATACGAAGCCGCACAATGGAAAGACCAGCAGGGGAATTTCTGGATGTACGGCGGAGGAAGCGGCGTGCTGCGTTATTGCGACCTGTGGAAATACGATCCGCTTACCAATATGTGGACGTGGATGCACGGCAGCAGCCTGACCAACCAGGCCGCAGTGTATGGCGTGCAGGGCGTTTCCGCCCCGGCCAACACACCCGGGGGAATCGGTTTTGCCGCCTGTACCTGGACGGACGTCAACGGAAATCTCTGGATGTTCGGCGGCGACGACGGGACAAACGCTCCGTTCGATAATCTCTGGAAATACGATCCGCTTATAAATGAATGGACCTGGATAAAAGGAACCGGAACTCCCGGCCCTGCTCCCGTGCACGGTGTGCAAGGTGTTGCTGCGCCGGCCAACACACCCGGCGCAAGAGTGGAATCATCCTGCACCTGGACCGACAATGCCGGCAACCTCTGGATGTTCGGCGGCACAACTTCCGGCGTCGGCGTCAGTTTCAACGATTTGTGGAAATACGATCCGCTCACCAATATGTGGACCTGGATGAAAGGCTCGAACTTCGCGAACCAGCCCGGTGTTTACGGTGCGCTCGGTACCGCCGCTCCTGCCAATACGCCCGGCTCGCGCTGGTGCTACACGAGCTGGAAAGACAACGGCGGAAATCTCTGGCTCTTCGGAGGCACCGATGCTTTAAGTCCTATCGGTATGAATTTTTTCAACGATCTCTGGAAATACGATATCGTTTCCAACCAGTGGGCCTGGATGAGCGGAAGCAACCAGCCGAATCAGTCCGGCGTTTACGGAACACTTTGCACGCCTTCGCCGGCCAATGTTCCGGGAGGAAGAGCTGAAACACGATCGTGCTGGACGGACAGTTGCGGAAATTTCTGGCTGCTCGGCGGACGTGATCTCGGCTTCAATCTTTTTAATGATCTGTGGCGCTATAATCTCGCCACAGGTTTATGGACCTGGGTCAGCGGCGACAATACGCCTAACCAGCCGGGCGTGTACGGAACGATCACGGTTCCTTCGCCGACCAATAAACCGGGAGGACGCATGGGCGCTGTTTCGTGGATCAATGCATCGGGCCTGTGGCTTTTCGGCGGTTATGATTTTTCGGGCGGAGAGCACAACGACCTATGGCTATACACGCCGGACACGGTTTCCGTATCGGTACAGGCACAGCCGTTATCGGGATGCGTTCCGCTCTCCGTAAATTTCAGCGTCACCATACAGCAAGGCTGTTCATCCGTCAAAGATTATTCCTGGAATTTCGGCGATCCGGCTTCGGGTACGGCAGATACATCTTCGCTGGCACAACCGGCACACGTTTATAATAGTGCCGGTTCATACACTGTAACGTTGATTGCACACGATTGCCAGGGACGTGCAGATACGTTACAAACGGTTGTTACCGCTTCGCCCGGTTTTACGCTGAGTACCATTTCCACTCCTTCGGGTTGTCTCACTGCCGGCGGAACTGCGACTGCGAATACATCCGGCGGAACTTCGCCTTTTGTTTACCTGTGGCAGCCCTCGGGTAATACCAACGCCTCCGCCACCGGCCTGCTCCCGGGAACATATACGGTAACCGTTACCGATGCTTCCAACTGCAGCGCAATCGACAGCGTAGTTGTGGGTTTGAATTCTTCCGGGTTTGATGTGAACCTCGGAAATGATTCTACTGTATGCGGTCCTGTAAATTTTGTACTCGATGCAGGCCAGGCGGGTTCCGGTTATACCTGGTCCACCGGCGAAGTCACCCAACTGATTTCCGTTTCGGATACCGGCCTGTACTGGGTGCAGATTAGTACCGGGATTTGTTCCGATGCCGATTCCATTCATATTGCGGCCGTACTTCCGCCAGCGCTCAACGGTTCCGGGTCGTTCTGCGAGCAGCCTGTGATCACGCTCCAGGCGGGGAATCAAAACGGTGTTTCTTATTTGTGGTCGACCGGCGACACGACTTCTTCCATCAGCATTTCACAGCCGGGACTTTATACTGTGATCGTTTCCAGCGGCAATTGTATTTTTTCGGATTCGATCAGCGTTTCTGAAGCGGCCGGCGGAGGCCCCTGGTTTCCGAACGCATTCACACCGAACGGAAACAACCTGAATGAAGTTTTCCGGCCGGAAGGTGAAGCTATTTCCGATTACCATCTCTCGATCTTCAACCGCTGGGGTGAACTGATTTTCGAAACCGGTGATTTTGCACAGGGCTGGAACGGTTTTTACAAAGGGCGGCTTGTCCAGGAAGATGTGTACGTATGGATAGCCGATTACAAAACAGCCTGCGAGGGAACCGGTATCAGCAGGCGCATCGGGCATGTGAGCGTGATCCGCTGAATGTTCATACGCGGATCCCGATCACCGTAACATCGTCGATCTGCGCCAGTTCGCCTTTCCAGTTATCGAATGTTTGCGCAAGTTCGTCGCGCTGTTCCCGCATGGCTTTCGCCTGGATCGCGGCGATATGTTCTTCCAGTTGTTTGTACTTGTATTTTTTCTTTTTGGCTCCGCCGAACTGGTCGGGATAGCCGTCTGTGAACAGGTAAATGCAATCGCCGGGATTCAGCCTCACCTGGCGTTGTGTAAAAGGCTGCACCTGGTAATGAAATCCGCAGGGCTGTTTGTCGGCAGGCAATTCGGAAAGTTTTTGTTCGCTGAAAATATACAACGCGTTATTCGCCGCGGCATATTCAAGCAGGTTCGTTCCGGGATCGTATGAACAAAGCACGATATCCATCCCGTCCTTGCTTTCGCCGATGGCGCCGCCCTGTTTTAAAGTCGTGATGATCCGTTTGCTCAGGCTATCCAGCATCGCGGCAAGCGAAACTTCAGCGGATGCGTCGATGATGTGATCGAGGAACGAAACGCCCAGCATGGTCATAAAACCGCCGGGAACACCATGCCCGGTACAATCGCCGAGCGCGAAAAAAACTTTCCCGTGCCGGCGGCTCACCCAGTAAAAATCACCGCTCACGATATCCTTCGGCCTGAAGAAAACAAAACTGTCTTTGAAAAACGTGTTGAATTCTTCTTCCGAAGGAATCAGGCTCGACTGGATCTTCTGTGCATAGTTGATGCTGTCGGTGATTTCCTTGTTCTTCTCTTCGATGGTCGATTTCTGCTCTTCGATCTGCGTCGCATACTCCTGGTTTTCCTGTTTGAACACGCGCACGCCCAGGAAAATCAGCAGGCAGACAAAAAGAATATTCGGGTAAATGAAAAACGGCATCCAGGATTCCAGCTCATAATAAGAATCATAATTATTGATCCAGTACACGTTGGCGACCATCAGCACCGTTCCGGTCACGAAATAAAAAACAGACACTTTACTCCGGTCGAACAGGATATTCAATACGACCGGCATAAAAAGAAAATAGTAATAGGAATTATTGCTTCTCCCGAAAAGTACACTGAAGGCGGTGATGAGAATAAATCCGTACCACATCATGTAATGAAATACCGCCTGGTAACGGCCGTTCCGGATCATGATGAATGCAAAAACCGTTGACCCGATCGAATAGAACGTTACCGCCGCTGCGAGGAAAAAATGACTCGCCAGCGCAACGATGCAGTAAAACAGGCTGATAAAAAAAACACCCAGGACAGCGTTGTTGAGCACCCGCAGCTTATTGCGCAACGCGAACGGCGTATCTGCAGCAATACCGTTACCGGAAATTTTCCTGAGCAGGTTTTTCATGAGCGGCGCGGTATTTTCACCCGGCATCCAAAGCTACGGAATTCAGTGCTCAGCGGCGGAATAATCCGAGGATGATCGGATTCCCGTGTTCCGCCACAAGTTCCTCCGGAAGTTTTCCCGCAGCGTTTGGAATTTTCGGATCGGCCCCGCAATCGAGCAGGAGCTGAACATCGTCCATGCTGGAGATGGAATCGTTCCTGCACCAGCCGGAGATGATATGCAGCAGCGTGTTTCCTTCGCGGTTCACCCCGTTGATATCCGCTCCGTGCGCAACGAGGAGCCGCACAACATCCACATGTCTCCAGCAGTTGCAGATGATCGGCTCCGGACCGCAATCGTGAATGGTGGCGCCGGCAGCGATCAGCATGCGCACGATCTCTTCACCGTTTTCTTCGTTGCGGACGGCTTCGTAAACCGCGGTATGACCTTTCTTCGTTTTGAGATTGACATCCGCGCCGGCGTCGAGCAGCAGCGCTACAACTTCCCGGTGTCCGAATGAAGCGGCCAGTTCCAGCGGCGTCGATCCGTATTTATCTTCCTTGTTGACATCTGCTCCCGATGTGATCAGCAGTTTGGAAATTTCAAAATCTCCGTTCAGTGCGGCATGCAGCAAAGCGCTGTAACCGGTATGTTCGATCGCATCCACATCGTCGCCGCTTTTGATACAGGCCTGTACTTTTTCCAGGTCGTTGTTTCGTGCGGCTTCCACGATGGCCGGTACGCCGAGTTCGTTCTCGTACTGTTTTTGAAAACAGGGCGCCATTTTATCGTAATCTTCCCAGCTTTCTTCGCGGTCGTACACGTCGAACAATTGCGTGCCGACTGTTTTGTTGTACTGGCCTTTGATCATATAGCCGAGGTAAACGTCACAGAAATGGTGCATTTTTGGCACAACATCTTCCGAGCAGGTCAGCCCGCATCCCGCCCGTTCAAAAAATTCCGAAGGCATGATCAGCCGCGACCGCAGTTTTTCAAGAAGTTCGTTTTCCGCTTCACCGAAACGTTCCCGCTTTAGCGGTCCTTCAAGCGCCAGCCAGCTGTAGAAATATGCGATATGCACATTGAGCCTGCGGAAAGGCACGTTTTTTTCTTCCGCAAGACAGGCTTCGCGACGCATGATCATTTTCACGAAATAATCTTCTCCTGCCGAACCCCGTTCACCGGGTTTGGTCAGCTCGGTAGTGAAACAATCGAGGAAAGCGGCGTAATGTCCCAGCGCGTTCGCTGCACGGTCATTCAGGTTGCTATCCGGTAAAAATTCGCGGCGCAGGATATTCGCGAGTACGGAAACACCAAGGAACAGGCGGCTGTCGGCATGCAGTACCTGTTTCATTTTTTTCGCGAAGCGCACGATGTACTGTTCAGGATGTGCCACAAAAAGCGACTCGTAAGCGGACCAGATGTAGATGCGGTTTCCGCGCAATACCTGTGCAAGTTCACCGAGATGCTGGTGCAGGGCTGTACAATACGCGTGTATCGCTTCGAAAAGATCGGGCCGGCGCGAAGGATGAACGGGACAGGGATAACGGAGTATTTTTTCCAGGAAGCCGGTTTGCATCGCTTCGTCGAAATCACGGATGGCTGCAGCAACGTCGTCGTCATTTTTCCGGACAGCTTCCTGCAGCCGGGCTTCCTGCTCGTCCTGGAAAAGGAGGTCGCGCAGCAGCAAACCATACTGGTGCAGGAAATGCGGGGAAATGAAATGCAGAAACGCTTCATTCTGCAAAGCGGGATCATCCGGCAGCGGCTGGTCAAAAAACTGTTTATCGCCGTGCACCAGGAAATCATTCAGCGACCGGTGCCGCAGCAGCAGGCGATAATGCGCGCAAAGTGCGGGATCGAGCAAATCATCCAGCACGCGGATCACTTCCCATTTTTCCATGCTGATGCCGTTTCCGGACCAGCCGTCAGCCAGTTCAATTTCATTCAGCACACGCCGCCGCTCACGCTGGAGCTGTTCATCGGCAACATCCGGGATCCCGATAAGGTCGAAAGGGTTAAAAAACATAAGCCGTGTTATTGATTTGTTCCAATACTATAGCATGCTGCAGGTGCTAACTGGTTACGCCTGGATCATCCGAAAGGTAAACGTGTCCTGTTTCACCGGGCGAAATCACCAGTACCCGCTGCGCGGAAAGTTTGAGGTTATGATGATGCGTTGCAGTCCATCGTCCCCGCCCGGCCACGGCAAATGTTTCGTCTCTTTCCAGCACGCCTTCCCGGTAACGCAGGCTTTTGTTAAACCCGAGCAGGCCGGTACTGGTGCGGTTATGGCGTTGCAGGAACTGTTCCAGTTCATGCGTAGCGTCGTTGAACGTTCCTGAAGAATAATTCGCATCCGGAACGAGATACGTTTTCGCGTTGCCGGTATCGATAACAGCGTAATGCGATCCGTCAAAAATAACGACGTCACCTTTTTGTTCCTCTTCGATAACCGTGTGCCAGCTTCCGCTTTTGCCGCTGCTCCGGTATTCTTCCACCACTACGTGATAATATACACAGGAGCGTTTCGAAAGCGGCGCAGTGAGTGTCCGGCCGGCAAAAACAACCCGACCGACCACACGGCCCGTATCGCCATCGGAGAAGTGACCTATTTTTTTCTCTTCGGATTTACGCAGTCCGCGTCTCACTACGGCTTTACGCGAAAAATAATAACCCAAAACCGCAAGCGCAGCAACGATGATTATAAATAAAATGACAAGTTCCGGTTTCATGGTATGCGGGGCTATATCGTTACGTAAAAATATAAAAAGGAATGAGTTTTCGGTTAAACAGCCGGATGCATGTCCACCCGATCCTTTTTCTTACCCGGGACCAGGCACGAAAAGCACCCGCCGGTCATTGCGTTCGAATGACAATGCTCAACAGTCACTATGATTTCAGTCATTCGGCAAAAAGAGAAAGAGCGCAAAATTGCTGACAGATTTTACCGCAAACCCGCGGCAGGGATTGCACAGGCAAAGCCAGTACACGATGGTCATCACCAACTATTCCTTTTTCAAAAAAGTATTTATCCTCTGCATCGGCATTGCCGGGCTTTACTTTGTGAAAGATTTTCTCATACCACTTGCTATCGGAGTTGTTTTCGCAACGCTGTTTTTACCTTTTTGCAAGTGGCTGGAAAAAAAACGTGTGCCCCGGGGACTTGCTTCCTTTATCTGCCTGTTAACATTACTGCTCGTGATTGCAGCCATAAGCATGCTGCTCGGATGGCAGATTTTTGAATTGACGAAGGATATCGACCAGGTCAAGCAAAAATCCATAGAGGCGGCCACACGCATCCAGGAATATATTTTTGCTCACCTCGGCATTTCGGTTGAACAGCAGTCGCAGTTCATCGTTGATCAGCAGCCTTTGGTTATCAAAATAATCCAGCGTGCGGCCAACTCCCTGACGACCATTTTTATCTACGCGGTTTTGGTCATGGTGTACGTTTTATTCCTGCTGTATTATCGTACTCATCTCAAGAACTTCCTGCTGCAACTTGTTCCGCCTGCAAAAAAAAGTGACATGGAGAAGGTTGTTTACCGCGTCGCGCATGTATCGCAGGAATACCTGCTCGGACTTTCAAAAATGATCGTTTGCCTTTGGATTATGTACGGTACCGGCTTTTCCGCATTGGGCGTTAAAAATGCGTTATTCTTTGCTTTTCTCTGCGGACTGCTGGAAATCGTTCCGTTTATCGGCAACATCACCGGTACCGCTATCACAGTTTTGGTCACCGCTGTCCAGGGCGGAAGTCCCGCTTTGCTTATCGGTATCGTCGCTACCTATGCTGTTATCCAGTTTATCCAGGGCTGGGTGCTCGAACCCCTTATTGTTGGTCCGCAGGTAAAAATCAATCCCCTGTTCACTGTCATCGCGTTGGTTTTAGGCGAACTGGTTTGGGGAATTCCCGGTATTTTCCTCGCTATTCCGCTGATCGCTATGCTCAAGATTGTTTGTGATCACGTGGAATCGCTGAAGCCTTTGGGATTTCTTATCGGTGAAACGAAAACCAAAAAAAGCGAGCCCGGGTTTATAAGGAAACTGAAAAGCTGGTTCCGGAAGAAGAAGCATTAGTTACCGCGGAAAGCAGGATACATCTTTTCTGTAAATATTTACCCGGAACACAAATGCAATCATCTCCCGGAAACGTTATTTCACCAGCAGGTTCGTGCTGCGGTAAATATCCTTGCCTGAAACAATCACCATATATACACCCGGGGGAAAAGTCTGCGTTGTTTCAAGATCAAAAACCGACTTCCCGTTTTTCAGCATAATTTCTTCTTCATAAATCAAACTGCCCAGGGCATTTACAACAGACAGGGACAACAACTCGTTTCCCGTACCGGTAATGGAAATCCGGGTATGCTCTTCCGCAGGATTCGGAAAAACCTGCATATCAAAAACAAGGCCGGCAGTTATTTCGACAGGAGCAAAAGGCGAATACGAAAAGCCTCCGTTAAAATCGGTCTGTTTAAGCCGGTAGTATGAAATGCCTCCGAAAGGATTATCATCGCGTGCAATATAATGCAAAGGCTGGCTGGAAGTGCCTCCTCCGTCAACAACCATAACGGTTTCAAAGTTGACGCCATCGCTGGTTTTCTCTATGGTAAAATAATCGTTGTTGATTTCAGATGCCGTTTCCCAGTAGAGATCGACATACTCGTTATCAACCGCAGTCGCTGTAAAATTAAGCAGGGAAATCGGCAGCGGCGACCCGTTTCCGGAAAGCGTCCAGGGAGAAAAAGTCGTAACACCGGGAACGGTAGCCGTATTGGTCGAGTTGCTTTGCCCGGCGAGCGGTGCTTCCCAGCCATTGGTTGCGTCCCAGCGCTGCGCCTGCAAGCCGGTAATCGTACCCACTTCAGCGCTGGCAGCCGTAAAGGTCAGCGTTGCCGTGCCACTTGCACCGTCTTTATCAATTTGCCAGAAACGATCAACCACATTGGTGCTATTATCGTTGCCGTATACATCATCAACATTGGATACCGCTACCGGGCTGCTCGGGTAAGGAGTATTGTTCGCCGCAGTCGGGTATGTTGAAACAGTTACGCGACCGATATTCCCGGAACTGAGCGTCAGCTCAAAAGGAATATATGTTCCGGCAGCTGTTCCAAAAGGATACCGGTGCAGGCTCGTATTGGTTCCGATGTTCCAGTCTATTTTTCCCGAGTTATTTGTTTGTTCGCTCACGATATACCCGCTCGTTCTTGTTACGGCTGTTCCTGCGCTGTTGTTTATAGTCAGCGTATTCGAATTCAGCGTAAGCGGTCCGGAAGTAAGCGCCAGCGAATTGGTTATGCCTGCTGCGCGCTGAAGTGTAAGACCAGCGGAATTGTTAAAAACGTCACCGCAGCGCCGGCGTGCAGCTTCAGATTACCCGTATTGGTGAGTTGCGCCTGCGCAGCGGAACCGAGATACAGGAACAAGCAGAAAACAAAAAGCGGCAGGTTTTTCATGGTATCGTCGTGTTTGTTTTTTCGTGGCGGAAATAAATGCATGCCGGGAACTTTATTTAACAGCGAGGTTTAATGTCTCTACCGTTACACTTGTCGCATCACTATTATTTTCCACCCACACTTCGATATAATCGTTGGCCGCAAGCTGCACGGTACAGGATAATGTTACCGAACCTTTATCGTCGTTCGATCCAAGTTTCAGCGATTGCTTGGACTCAGCCAGGATAGTTCCGTTTTTGGCGATGTAAAAAGAAAAGTATTTGTTGTTGGCGGCGGCAACCAGGCTTAATGAGCATATCACCTGGAATCTCCGGGTTTTTACTCCTGTATAAGTCATCCTGTTGTTGGCCGGGGATGATACCCTGAACAGGCTTGCCGCCGTCGTTGTTCCGAGAATTTTTGTCGGCGTATTGACTGCTGTAAACGTAGTGGCTACCGCTGTGGATACATATACGTTTCCTGCAGCCACATCGTCTTTTTCGTTATTGATGCCCGTCGATTCCACTTCCCATGTGGAAGAGAATGAGCCGGAAAGATAGGTTCCCGTACCTGTGAAAAAAACTGTTTTCAGCTCGCCGGCAGTCAGCGAAGTGATGCCGGAAATATCCATAGCCACAGCCGAATTAGCGGAAGAAACCAGCATATCGCCTGCCATTTTATGAATGATACTGAACGTACCGACATATTTTTCATAGGTATTGTGATTATTCGAATCCCAAAGCAGGTTGAACAAGGCCAGGTTATTTTCGTCCTGGAAAGTAACTCCGTTGGTATTGTTCAGGAATGCGACTGTACTTATGTAAATCGTTCCGCCGAAACCCTTGATCAAACCGATATTATCACAATTGGCGATATAACAATTCTGGATGATCAGGTTTTTATTCGCTCCGCCCGCATCGATGTTAAACAGTTTAGCGCCCACCCCGGCAGCCACCATGGTAACCTGACGGATATTGCCGCCGTTTGCCCCGGTGAATAATTCACCGGATGTCGGCGTGTAAACCAGTTTGTCATTTACCGCATCCATACCTGTAATCCAGGATCCGTTCAGGTCAATTTTATCGGACAGGCTGATCGTTCCGTTGATTTCATAAACAGTTGTGGCAGCCAACGTAATAACACCGGCTACCGGGGCCGGGAAATCCGATGCCGATTTCACCAGCACGTAATTTGAACGCTGGTTTGCCGAAGTCACCAGCCGCACCCATTTTGCACCCTCCCAGTAATAGTAGCCGTCAGTCAGCGTACCGCCGGTACTGTAAACAAGTACGGAAGTAGGAACCGTACCCGACAGCGGCGAAGCGGAACTCGCATTGTTCAGGGCCATGCGCGGTATCACCAGGCCTTTGCTCGTGCTTTCCATTTCGAACAACGAATTGCTGTTGATGGTGTTCGGGTTATCACCGATTTTCACCTGCGCATCGGCTACAGCCGACAGGCACAAAAACAGCGTAAGACAGCGTGTAATATTCCTTTTCATACGGGTCGGTTTAAACATGAAACAATTTGTTTTGAGCAAACTTATGGCTCCCCGCCTGCCCAAACACCCTGTTTTTGACCTAACCATTACCGATGTAAGATTTTTTGAGAAAATGTAAATAGAGAAAAGGAACGGGAAAGACCACTTTCCCGTTCGGTAGTGCATTCGTATTGATGTTCAGGGATGAAACCAGGAAGACCCTGGCGGGTAGCACAGGAAAATGAGAATGGCTCGTTTTCTTAACGAAAACAAGCCATTTCATTCAACGCCCGGGAGAACGGCGCTCGCTCTTTCTTTCGCCGAAAGAAAAACTTGTTACGCTTTCAAAAGACCCGCTCGAGAGTAATGCCTTTGTGCATTTTGATTATTTGGAGTGGGTCGGTCTGCGGACAACCGCACACTAAAATACTATATGAAAGTACCTGGCACGACCGGCTCGTTTCAAACTCCCGGTATCACACATTTTTCCCGGGCAGATCGAGGGGAAGCCAGACGGTGAACGTACTGCCCTTTCCCGGGCTGCTTTCTACGCTTACGGTTCCCCCGAGCATTTCAACGGAATTGCGTACGATATAAAGCCCGAGTCCTGAACCGCTCGCATATGCTGAAGCCCGTGTAAACAGTTCGAAAATTCTTTCTTTCCACTCCTCGGCAATTCCCTCGCCGTTATCCGAAACCCGTATGGATACACCGTTACTCAGCCGGGACGCCTCCAGCCTCACGCGAGCCGTCTGCCCATGCTGCCTGCTGTATTTTATCCCGTTGCTGACCAGGTTTTCGATCACCGAAGCGATCAGCACGCGGTCCGACCTGATTTCAAGGTCTTCATGCGCATGCACTTCCAGTTCCGCACCTTGCGCATAATCAGCGATGGACACGTTGCTGCATACTTCCCGGAGTAATGTTTTGATTTTTATTTTTTCCGGCTCGATCCGGCCTTCGATCACGCGCGATATTTTCAGCAGGGTCTGCAGCGTCAGGTCCTGTTTCTCGACCACGGTAGCAATTTTATCCAGGCATACCTGCGTGTTTTTATTATCCGAAGTATCCCGCTGGGCGATATGCAGCAGTCCTTTGATCGTGGCAATAGGTGAGCGCAGATCATGCGAGGATTTATAGATAAAGTTCTTCAGGTCTTTATTTCTTTGTGTCAATGCCTTTGTCCGCTCGTCCACTTTTCGTTCCAGGTCCTGGTTTGCCCGTTTTTTCTCCTTGTATCCTTTGAAGACCGCCAGGGACAGCATCAGGATCAGGAACAGCCCGCCGCCCAGCGCGTAGGAAATAACTTCCGTTCTGTTCAATTCCAGCGCCTGCACTTCGCGGTCTTTGGCCATGAGCATAATTTGCTGCTGCTGTTCTTTTACTTTAAACCACGCTTCGGTTTCGGCGGCCTGTTTTATGCTTGCTGCAGAGTCCAGGGTTTTCGTCAGTATTTTGAACTGCTGCATGTACTGGTAAGCTTCGCGGTAGTTCCCCTGTTTGGTTTCCAAATCAGCCAGCGATTCATACGCGTTTTTCTGCCCGTTTTTAAACCCGATCTCCTTCGCGATCGTCAACGACTTCAGCAGGTATTCCTCCGCGCGCTGGTCTTCACCCATCAATTCATATACGTATGCAAAACTGCTGTAACATTCCGACACGGCTTTTTTATCTCCGTTCGTCATTCTTAAATCCAGGTCTTTCCGGTAATAAACCAGCGCGCTGTCATAACGTCCTTCTTCCGCATGTAAATCCGCATACTGGCAATAAACGGAACCCAGGTCTTTGAAATGAATTTTCCCCGGTCCCGCTTCATTCACAACAGCGATCGCATCATCAATAAACTGCCGGGCTTTTTCTTTCGATCCGAGTTCATCATACAGGTTTGAAAGATTGCTCAGGCAAAGCGCGAGGTTTGAACGGTCGCCCAGTTTCCGGAGAATATCATAATTGAGCAGCTGAACTTTCAGCGCTTCTTCGTTGTTGCCCTGGTATTCGTAAACCAGCGACATATTGTTGAGTGCAGTGGATTCGTCTTCAAGTTCCCCGAGCTCTTCCGAAAGCCTGACTGCCCGCATATAATGATGAATGGACTGCGGATAATCGCCCAGGTACCGGTACAGGTTTCCGTATCCTTCCCAGGCATAGGATAAATACAATTTGTTGTGCTGGCTGAGCACTTCCTGTTCCAGCAGCGACAAGTATTCGTGGTATCCCGGGTAATCGGCGAGCCTCCGGTAGTACCGCGCAATCCAATAATAACACTCCAGCAATCCGGGGCCATAGCCGGCCTGTTCCGAAACGGAGGCCCCTTTTTCCAGGTAACCGATCGCTTTTTCATGTGCGTTATGATCGCCGGTAAGCCTGCCCAGGATATAATACGCCCGCGCCCGGCCTTCGGGAAACTGCAATTTTTCGGAAAGCCATAACATATAAAGAGCATAGGTAGCGCAGGCTGCCGAATCCTTATTGCGCAGGCTCATCGCCAGGCTATCGAGTGCATCTATTTTGGATGTATCGTCCGGCAGGCTCGCTATCGCGAGCGCAAGACTGTCGGAACCGGGAATAGTCCGGGGCAGCGCAGGTAAAACAGCCGTATCCGTTGACAGGTTTGGGTTACCGGGATTTTTTGCAGGAGGAGATTCCTCTTCCCGGCAACCGGCGAGCAGGAGTGGAAGAGACAACAGGATGGGGAGATACTTTCGAATAACCTGCATACAGGAATTGCCGGAAGTGCTGTTTTATTCCATAAATCGCTGGTATGAAACAAACCTGCCGCCTTTTGCCGGCAACAACGATCCGTTTTCCGTTCGGCGTATACGGGGAATCGTATGCAAAGGGTTCCTTTTTGTCCGTATAAAAATTGGAAAGGGATGTTTGGCATATATACGGACTGTTCGTAAAAAAACCGGGGTTCCGGTTTTTTCAATCGAAAACTCCCGGTTTGTTAGTACCCGGGAGCCTTGTGCGTTCGAACCGGTTTTGGGAGGAGGATTGGGAAGGGGAGACTTTACAAAACCTTGGAAGTTGCGATTTAGTTTTTTCCGGTGGCAACAAAAGGAACCAAATGTGTTTTTCTGCAACGTTTATTATAGATGGGATTTCAAAAAATTCACAATTCCCTTTGTATTCCTTTGGCTAAGATTACTCAGAACACCTTCCTTCGGGGAGAAATTATATGTGCTTAATCCTTCTGTTACCAATGGCCATACATGACGATTTTCAGCAGTCCCTTCAAAATATTTTTCAAAAGTGTTCCTGTCGAGTACAGACCCAAGAATTGCCGAAATAACGTTTCCACTCAACGGAAAGGAAGCCGAAAGGTATTTATCCCTTCCATCCAGACAAAAACCGATAGCCTTGGACCCATTCCCAATCAAGTTGTTTTTCAGCAGGTGTAAATCCCCTCGGGCATTTCCAGGTGCAGTGAAAATCCGGATAGGAAAATTATTATAAAGTCCACCATCGACATAAAAGCCAGTATAATCGACACCTTTGCTCTTATACGAAACAAACACTGGGCTCCATAGAAGCGGAATGTGCATTGAAATAGCGACAGCCTCCAGGACGGGAAAGTCCGGGGTTGTATCTTTTGAGAAAAAATAAATATTCCCATCCCATAGATTTGCTCCTGTCACAAACAAATCCTTCCCGGTCAAGTCATACAGATTCTGAAAAGTCAGGGTGTCAATAAACGTGTCTGAAAAGACAAGCTTCAAAACACCTTCGGCGGCGGCGGGTTGAGCCCCACTGGAGGATTGTATTGGTTTGCCGCCGTATAGTTGCCCAGGAGTTATGCTACCATAGGGATTTTTGGTGTCGGTTTTCGGAATAATCCGGGAATTGTTCACCTGGATCTGCTCTTTCGTGAAATGTAACTCAACCAACTGATCGTTCCTATCGTATATTCTTCCGAAACGTCCTGCTGTTTGCTTGAGTAATCCATTGTTGATGCCGTATATCGTTAGTGCGTCATATAAAGTATCAACCAGTAAATCTCCTCTGTACATTCCGCCAGTCGTCAGTAAATTGGCGAATGTGTTTTTGTCCAGTTTTTTTTCAAAATCCCCCAAACTGCTAAACACCCAGTCTTTAAGACGTTTAATCGGTTGAAAGCCTAACGCCAGCGGAGCGAAGAAACGTAAAGGAATTATCGGCTGAACCGTTAATGCCCCTGCAATAACCTCGTCAGCTACCTCGATACCTTTCATGATTTTGGCAAAAAGGTCTTTCTTCTGGCTGTAATATTTGCGGTAATCGTCCGACAAGTTCAGTTTTCCGGTTTGAACGGCACCCAGGGTTTGAATCACCGCACGAATGCTTGGCCCGGTATCTGCTTCGGCATTACCTTGCTTCGGGAGTACCCGCTCGAAGCCTCCATATTCGGTGAATAAGCGCAAGTCCTTGGAACTTATCCCAACAGCCATTGCCAAAGCCGTAAGAGCACCTGCCGATGAACCCGAAAACCCGGTAATTCTTTGGCGAATTAATAAATCTTCGATGGCTTTTGCTACATCAATATATGCAGCGCCTTTCCCTCCTCCTCCTTCGAATGCGATGTTCAGGTTCATAACTACTCACATTTATCAAGTGGATAACAAGGCAGGCAGTCCGAAGAAATATATTCTCCGCTCACCGGATCTTTGGTATTCCGCAGGAACACCAGGTTCGTAGGCACAACCACTTCGAACGGCGAACCGACGAATACGGCGCCCATCTGGAATTTCAGGTTGTTAAACGGATGCCCCGCCGGGAACTCGTCGCAAGCATAACAGTCAGTTCCTTCAAGAGGCCTGTCGAGCAGGATTGTCCAAGTAGTATGACCGGGATTTGTAACATATCCAGGAGGTACGAGTGTATCATCGTATTGCCCTTCGATGATGCCTGTTACACGATAAACAGCACAATTGATCAGTATCTCCCGATCGATGTCGGCGTCAATAGCATTTTGATCAAGCTGCCCACCGGGAAACTGGGGTTCCGGAAGCGGAGGCATCACGGGTGTAAAGTCCCAGTACAAACCGCTGCCGCTGAGCGTTACCCAGTCCTGTCCTACTTCCGCTTCCAGTACACCCGGACGATCGTTGTAGAAATGATTTTTCTGCTCTTTTATTTCCTGCACCATCGAGAGATAATAATCCGTTCCGGGTACCGGCGGTTCCGATTGTCCCTGCCAGATTTCTCCGTAGGCCGACCAGTAAACAGCCAGGGCCTCGTGCCCCGGCCGCACCGGCACCTGCACCCGCACAGCGCCTGCAGCCAGGGCTTTATCGAACAAAGGATCGCCGGAATTCGTCTGTACTTTTTCAGGCCAGCTGCATTTCTGTCCCCAGAAATACGGGTAGAACAAATACGTCATCAGGTTCCACTGGAAAAGCTGTTCGAAAAACTGCACGAACGTGCCGTCACGCTGCGCCTGTTCCAGGTCCATTTCCGGGTACCCGCACGATTCGGTGTTACGCTTCATGGCGCTGAACTGTTCGTAGAACTGGCAGGAAATGTACGAGATGGCCAAACGCTTCAACTCGGTGCGTTCAATTTCGCGGTTGATGAACGGATTATTCCCGAAAGGCAGTTTGGCATTTTTCTCCTGCAGGTAACGGGCGCGCGCTGTTTCAAATTCTTCCTTGTCCTGGGTATATTTCGCCATGATTTTTTCCCAGACAGTGGTTTGCCATTTCGTTTTGGCCTGGTCGCTCAGCAAGCACAATACATAGCCACTTCCCGCTACTCCGAGAATGGACTTGCCAATAGCAGATAGCGTCAGCTTGCTTCCTGACGCCGCATCAACCGGGGGACTAAAAAACTCCTGAGAGTTGAATCCCGAAAACGAACCGCTATGCACTCCGTCAACGAACCATTCGAAATCAGGCATAGTATTATCGCCGAGGTTGTCTATCGCTTTCACTTCAACTTTAAATCCTCTCGCGTTATATCCTTCCGGAACCTGGGCCATATCAATGGTAAATGTGAGGGCATTTTCATACTCCACTTTTCCCGGGATATCAAATGAAAACGGAATCCGGATATCCGGATCCGGCATCGGATCAACCCCTGTTATGTTATAAAACTTGACCAGATCAAGATAGTTGAACAACCCGTTTGGAAGATAATAAGGCGAAACCGTTGAATCCATATTATCCGAGTAAACATCCGTCAGTATAGGTGGAGTGGTATTGGGATCTATAAACGGGCCCGGGTGAACCTGGTCGATCCTGATCGGCGGTTTTACCGGTTCTTCCAGGTCAAAAGGCAACACATCTTTTTCCAGGAGTTTTTTATACAACTCCATCGGTTCGGGCAACACGAATTCGAACATCAGGCGCTTCCCGTAATTCATCACCTGCGCACGGTTGATCATGTTCACGAAATGGTACTGGCCGACGATATGCTTCGTTCCGGGTATATTGGAAAACTTGTGCGAATTGGTCTCTTCCGTTTCCATGATACGCCTGATCGATTTCAGTTCGCGTACTTTTTCCTCCACTTTCGAAACCGAACGTGTCATCACGTTTCGCGCATATTCCTGAGAAATTTGCGACGATTCGCTTTTCGACTGGTCGTAGGAAAAATTAAAATTCGTATTGAGTTTCGTTGTGCCGAATTCGGAATTGGTTGTAACTCCTGCGTCGATACTCAGATCTTCCTGCAACGTTTTTTCAATCTCCGATTTCAGGCTGAAGCGGTCTTCCACCTGGTGATCTTTTTCGATGGAGCGGGTCGTTTCGGTTTCCGTTTCCGAAAACGTTTCCGTGCGTTCGAGGTTACGGTGTTCGCGGATCCGCTCCTCGCCCACCATGATGTTTTCAATATAAGCGAGATGTTTCGCTTCATAGCGCTTCAGGTCTTCCCGCACGATCATCAGGTCGGATACATACGGTTTGATCTCCGCGCAACAGGTATTCTGTTCCTGGCAAGCAGTTTCTTCACAATTGCAATTACAATCGGGTGTCCCGCGCGACGGCGGCGGTTCTGCAGGCAGCAGTTCCAGTTCCAGGTAACGGAACGGTTCGGTGGTCTCGTACTTTTTCGTGCATTTGTTGTAACGGCAGTAAGGAATTACAACCGGTTTGGCGTAAATCAGATCGATCTCGTTTTGCGTGAGCTGTGCCTGTTTGAAATTTGCGAAGGCCAGCAATTGGTTCGCTCTGAAAACAAGCGTATGATTGATATTGCCTTTGTTTCCCAGTTTGCTGAGAAAAGCCAGAGCCAGGATCGTATCTTCAATGGCTTGTTTATCGATTACATAAGCCACGAGACCGGTTGCCGGATCCGGAGTAAAATAAGGCGTCAGTTTGACCATTGTGAACACCCGGTTGAAATCCGTTGCGTCCAGCTTCCTTCCTTTTTTTCTTAGGTATTCGACGGCCTCCTGCAATAGCGGAGAAATTTTATCTGTATAAGAAGAAACAGACCCGGATGATTTCAGAAACGTAACCGCTTCATTATAAATAGCCGGATGGTCATTCTCTTCACACAGGTCAAAAATATTTTCTGCCCATGCCGAGAAGGTCCCGTCAGCATGTGTGTTGATACCGATTTTATCCAGTCTTTCCTTGGGAAGTTCCTGGACGGGGCGTAGAATGTTAAAGCGAAAGAGGTTACTCATTGTTCTTGCGGTTTAATGGATTAATATTGTTTTCTATGAAATATGTTTAAATATAATCATGGAAAACCCTGAAGTCAGGCAGTGATGCGCAAGTGTGTAGAATGAATGCGTAAGTGTGCCGCCGTCCTGTTTTAAAAAAACAGCGCTCTTTTATCGCAAATAAAAAAGCCCCGATCGTATTATGATCGGGGCTTTGAAAACGTACCCGGGACGGGAGTTGAACCCGTACGGCCGTTGCTGGCCACAGGATTTTAAGTCCGGCGTGTCTACCAATTCCACCACCCAGGCAAGTACAATGACAATGACTGTAAAGAACAAAAATCATACTACCAAT
>VBWE01000015.1 GCA_006218065.1 Bacteroidota bacterium | reverse complement strand
CGAAAGCGTGCGGGTTCCTGATGCGAACAAAATCCCGTATTATCTGTTATTTGTGCGTTCAACCGCTGCCGGAAATTTGCAAGCTTTGCAGCAATCATTTTATCCCTGATTTGTGACGGGTAACACCACGCATCCGGAAAAAAAAGACGCTTTCGCCGCTTTACGAAACCGCGATTTCTCGCTCTTCCTTTTCGCACGTTTTTTCCTGACGCTCGGCGTGCAGGTGCAGAGCGTGGTGGTCGGCATACAGGTTTATAAGCTCACCGGCAATTACCTCAAGATGGGCCTCATCGGTTTGTCGGAAGCTGTTCCGTTCATCGCCGTGTCGCTTATTGCCGGCCACGTGGTCGATCGCGTGCGGCGGAAAAAAGTGATGGCCTTCAGCCTGGTTTTCCTCATCCTCGCTTCATCTGCGCTCATATTCGTTTCTGCGCAACCGGAATTGCTGAAGCAGGCCGGCATATTTCCGCTTTATGCGATCATTTTCTGCACCGGGATTTCGCGCGGATTTCTCGGGCCTGCTTTTCCCGCCTACCTTGCGCAATTAGTCCCGCGCAGTATACTGGCTAACGCCGGCATCTGGCAAAGCGCAGCATGGCAAACCGCCTTCGTAACCGGTTCGGCCGGCGGCGGACTACTGATCGGCCTGAGCGGAAGTACGGTCGTATCGTATTCCGTCAGCGTCGGCTTGCTGCTGATCAGTCTTTCGCTGTTGCTTTTCGTAGCGAACAAACCGTTGCCGCAAGCAGAGAAAAAAGAATCGCTCGGCGAAAGTCTCACGGCCGGTTTTCGTTTCGTGTTCCGCAACCAGGTTATGCTTTCCGCTTTTTCGCTCGATCTTTTTGCCGTGCTGTTCGGCGGTGCGGTAGCCATGATTCCTGCATTTGCGCGCGAAGTTTTGCTGCTCGGCGAATGGGAAGAAACCGGCGTAGGTATGCTGCGCGCCGCGCCGGCTATTGGCGCTATCCTGATGGGCGTGGCCCTGGCCTGGTTCACGCCGACGCGGCATGCCGGGCGAAACCTGCTGATCGCCGTTTGCGGTTTCGGCTTGTGTATTGCCGGCTTTGCGCTTTCCACGAGCTTCGCGCTTTCGTTTGTGCTGCTGCTGCTCAGCGGCGCATTCGACCAGGTGAGCGTAGTGATCCGCACGACTATTCTGCACCTGCTTACGCCTGACCATATGCGCGGGCGGGTGAGCGCGGTGAACGGAATTTTTATCGGCTCTTCCAACGAGATCGGTGAACTGGAATCCGGCGTAGCCGCACAGGCTATGGGTTTGCGGACCTCGGTGGTTTTCGGCGGATGCATGACTTTGCTGATCGCGATCGGCGCATACAGCCTGGCGCCGAAACTGCGGAAACTGAACCTGGATAAACACGTTTGATGAATACAAGACCATGAACAGGAGACTTCGCTAGTCAACGACTAAGTCGTTGACTAGCATAGACGCTATAACGAGTACTTTATACAAAAATCCCCGCTCCATCCCGGCAACAGCCGGGTGAAACGGGGATGGGATTTTCGGAGGCGGTCGCTTTCACGTTGAGCATTATCGCTGGAAAGCGGAAAAGCAGCAAGGCTTTTCTATGTGCAACAAATGATCTCCTCCGCCCGGTAAAATCTACTGATCAGAGTTTCCTGTACCACTGCACCATCGGGATAGGAACCGGGACCACCTCTCCATCAACAGAGAGCCCGGCAAAACCGAACTGGAATGCCTTTTTGCTGTCTGTTTGCCAGCGGATACCGGGTATGAGCAAAGCAAAGCCCGGCTTTTTGCGCGCTTCGTAATATGAATACGAAGTGCCTGAACTATAATTATAGCCGGTAACCAATACCTGCTCGCTTTTCCCGGGCAGCATGATGAACGAATCGAAAACGAGGCTGATTTTGTTGCCTGCTTTGAACATGCCGGCTACCGAACACAAGGCTCTTCCTTCACTGTTACCGTCGTAAAAAACAGCGCCGTACCCGCCTGAAAAGTTGATATTCCTTTTACGATCGCCAATCGTGAGCGCACCGAACGGCAAGGCCATGCCCCAGTCGGGAGCAACCCACGAACCGGTTCCCACCAGCGTGCCGAGCCCGAGACTCACGTTATCACCCAGTTCCATCGAATACTTGGCCGAACCGATAATCGGCATACCGATCCAGGAAGTCATGATGCCCATGCCGAAGTTTTTCCCGACGCCGAACTGGAAATCCGGGCCGAATAAATTCCACTGCACATAACTTTCTCCTTTTTCAATCGGCAAACCGTTGGTGGTGATAAAGTACCTCGTGGAAAAAACTTCTTTCGGAATATATTCTCCGTCGCTCGTCATATCGCCTTTATCCACCTCTTTGATTTCGCGGATCTCATGCTTGGGAATGGCGATCTGTCCGAGTTTTTGGGTTTCAATCACCACTTCGCGCGCATCCTGCGAAATAATTTTACCGACGAATTCGGTACCGTCGTTTTTGGTTACGACGAAAATCTTCCCCTCCTTTTCTTTCTGCACTTTCGTCGTATCGGTAGTACTTTGCGCCGCGACCGTCCCGGTCATGAAAAACAGGAGCGCCGGCAGAAACAGGATTTTGATCGGAAGAGTTTTCATTGTTTTTTGTTTTTTAGTTTATCGTGTTACTTTTCTTCGGTTCGTACTTCATCCATAATTTCCCGCGCCATTTCGCGCATGAAACAACTGTTGTAGCGCAGCCGGGCATACATTTGTTCGATCTGCAACTGCTGCGCCTGCACGTTACTTCCCAGGCCGATGATCATAATACCGACACGGATGATGAGCCTGTGCGGCAAAATTTTCCGCCACCATTTAATACAGACGATTATGTAAAACCAGATCGTTTCCATTTTTGATTCTTTAAAATCCAACTCCGAAACCTATCGTCCAGCCGAATTTTGCAGGATAGCTGCTGTAAGGCAGGTAAAGTCCGTTGAATCTCCATACTGCATTTCCCCGCGCCACCTGCCTGCGCACACCGCTCATCAACGCGAGATCACCTTCGGTCGAAAACGTATGGTGACACATCCAGGCCATTTCGTTATGCCACTGCCAGCGATACTTTCCGAGCAATACGCCACCACCCGCCAGCCAGCCCGATCTTCCATTATATGCTTCGTCGCTGGTTTCGCCGTATGTTCCCCAACCGACGCGCACCGTCCATTGCATATTTTCGCCGTTCGAAAACCAGCGACGCTCGTAGCTCGCTGTAAATCCCCCGCTCACATCACCGAAAGCGATCCCGATCGTATTTTTTGCGGGCCTTATTTTCCAGCCGTCATCCCGTGCAGCAAGCGATGTGCTGGTTAAAACCAGGAGTACCGGAACAAAAAACAGGATGAACTTTTTCATGAATGGCGAATTAAATTTCAGCAATCAGCGTAATTGAAATCCCGGCTCGTTTAGCTGCGTTTGCGGTTGCGGACATTATAGCCCAGCGAAAGCCCGAAACGCGCACCGTCTTTGCCCGGAACGAAATACGCGTTGATCGGCATGTTCAGGTTACCGAAGCGCATCGTTTTACCGATCGCGAAAACAAAGCTCGGGTGAAGCGTAGCCGATCCGCGGCTGTCGAGGCGGCGCTCGAATACGGGAGGTGAAGCGAACAAACTGTCGTTCCACTCGCCTTTGGTGTGCCATTCATCGTTTTCGTAAAAACCTTCGGCGGTGGCCACCACGCTGAACGTAGGACCGAAGGCGAATTCCCAGCCGCCTTTGTTGGAACGCAACCCGTTGAGCAGCGTGAAGCTCGGTACAAAAAGTCCCTGCTCCAGGCCGGTAATCATCGGCACTGCTTCAACCAGCGCCTGGAAATTCCCGGTAGTGAGGTACTGGCGCTCGAACTGGTAACCGAATTGGAACATCACCGGGTACGCATCGAATCCGCCCTGTGCTTTTTTATCACCGAGGATCGAAGCGGTTTTGCCGGTGAACATGGTAGCGCCCCAGCGCGGTCCGTCGAGACGAAGGCGGTCCACCTGCGGTGCGCGGGTATTGTCAACGTAATTCGCGGGTTTGATAAACTGGTGTTCCACTTCGGCATTCACCGGGCGGTTGAACAGCTTGCGCAGGGCGAGGTTGGCCATCGTCTGCGTTTCGTTGGGCAGGTTCAGGAATTCGGTTACTTCCGTTTTCTCCACGATTTCCATTTTCACATCCACCAGGCGAAGGGTGAAAACCACCATATCGCCGAAACGCTCCACGCTTCCCGAAATCACTTTTTCCACGTTGAGCGCTTTGCCCACTTCCACGAGGCAGATTTTACCGTAGCAGTTGTTCAGTTGGAGTTTATTTTTTTCTACGAGGTAAGTAACATCGTAACGGTCGAGGACATTGAACGTATCGAGCTTTTCGAGTTCGAGGCGGACGAGGTTTCCCATTTGTTCCGGCTCGAGTCCCATATTCTTGGTATCGATGTTCAGTACGGCGGCTGTTGTTTTCACCTGGGGCGCCTGGGCCTGCAGGTTACCGTAGATCAGGAAAAAGACGGCGGCGATCAGTACAATGGCGAAGCCTTTTCCCTGTGTCTTGCTTTCGGTGTTCATGTTTTCGTTTTTCATGACTTTATTTTTTGGCTGTATGATTTGTTTCGTTTGATGAAGCAAAACTATAGCCGGGTGCTGCCCGGGGGAAACGGCCTTTTGCGGGAACCTCCCGCCTTTGGGCGATTCCACCCTAAAAAGAGACTCCGGGGCTTTGAACTCTCCCGATTTTTGCGATTTTTGCAATAAGGCAACCCCGATTGGGATTTTTTGCAAAAAAGAACAACCCCGATTCAGACCTGTTGCCATACAAAACCCATGGCCGAAAGCAGCAAAACAGCACAGATCAGCTTTATTACGCGTATCCGTGAAGTCATTCCGCCCAGCCATTCCCTGGTTGATGAACTGGCCGATACCCTGGGCATAAGCAACGACAGCGCGTACCGCCGGATCAGGGGCGAAACCTCGTTAACCATCGATGAAGTCAGCCGCCTTTGTACCCGCTACAAGCTCACCTTCGACGTGTTCGGGAACAGTATGGCCGACCGGGTTACGTTCAATTACCATCATCTCGAGAACGATATCGCCCGCTTTGAAACGTACCTGAAGAATATCCGCGACGACCTGAAAAAAATCACGGTTACGGAAAAGAAAGAGATGATTTTCGCGGCCGAGGATGTGCCCGTATTCCATCATTTCTCCTACCCGCTGCTCAGCGCTTTTAAAATTTTTTACTGGAATAAATCCATCCTGAACGCGCCTTCGCTCGAGGGTAAAAAATTCGACCCGGCTTTGATTCCGGGCGACCTCTGCCAGCTGGCGAAAGAAATTTATACGCTCTACATGGATGTGCCGGCAGTGGAAATCTGGACGGACGATACGCTGAACAGCACGCTGAAACAAATCGAATACTACATGGAATCGGGGCTGTTCGAAACCAGGGAACAGGCCATCGCCGTTTGCGACGAAGTGGAAGCCATGATCCGCACCATCGAGCGCCAGGCCGAGCACAGCATCAAATTCACCGGGGAAAACCCGCCGCCGGGACGGGAAACGAACTATACGCTTTACAACAGCGAACTCATGATCGGCAATAACTGCGTGCTGGTAACCATAGGCAGCAGCAAAGCGGTTTACCTCTCGCACAATACATTCAACTCGATGGTTACGATCAACCCGTCCTTCTGCGAAGAAACCGAACGCTGGCTGCGCAACCTCTCCAAAAAATCAATCCCGATCAGCGGCGTTTCCGAAAAGCAGCGGTATCGTTTCTTCAAAATCCTTTACGACAAAATCGATGCTGTGAAGAAAAAGGTGGAAACCACATTTTGATTTCCGATTTTGGGTTGGCGATTGAAATCAGCTGTACAGAGATTATCGTTATCCGAAGTTGCCAGCTTCGGATAGTGGGTTTACTTTAAACATACTTTTTCTATATGCAATTGCAAATCGTCAATCCAAAATCGGCAATAGTCACAGGTACATGCTTCCGGACAAGGATCTAAAAGAGTTTCTCGACACCAAAACCGACCTGTACAACCGGCCTTCGTTTATCCCGGGCGATCCTGTTTCCATTCCGCACCTGTTCAGTAAAAAAGAGGACGTCGAAATTTCCGGTTTCCTGGCCGCCACAATCGCCTGGGGACAACGGACCACGATCATTAAAAACGCGCGTGGGCTGATGGAACGGATGGATATGCAGCCTTTTGATTTCGTGATGTCGGCGCAGAAAAAGGAACTCGCGCGGCTGGACAATTTCGTACACCGCACCTTCAACGGTATCGGCACGGCGGGCTGGAAAACGTATTCAGCGCAGGCGCGAAGCAGGGCGATATAATGGCGGCCATCGTGCATTTCCGCAGCCTGTTTTTCGAACCTGCGCACCCGGCACGCACGCGCAAGCATATTTCCGATCCCTCGGCGGGATCATCGGCCAAGCGCATCAACATGTACCTGCGCTGGATGGTGCGGCGCGACAAACGCGGGGTGGATTTCGGCCTGTGGAAAAGCATTTCTCCCGCCCTGCTCTGCTGCCCGCTCGATGTGCACAGCGGACGCGTGGCGCGCAGGCTGGGCCTGCTGGAACGGAAGCAGGACGATGCACGCGCGGTAAAAGAACTTACCGGGAAACTCGCGCTGCTCGACCCGCTGGACCCGGTGAAGTACGATTTTGCACTATTCGGCCTGGGTATTTTTGAAAAATTTTAATGCGGGCAATGGCCAGATCCGCCCCGGGATCTCGGCTGTTGGCGGGCATAAATTGATATATCAACCTTTTTTTGAATTTTTAAGAACCGGCCATTGTTCTTTGTCCTGAAATACACTAACTTAGCCTGAACTTTACTGCCGGATATGCGTCACAAACTGGCCCTCTTCTTCCTGGTAATTCTCCTTCCCGCTTTTGCAGTGGCCGGCTTGCCTCGTACCATCAAGGCCGGTGATGAAAAAACCGACGGCTCGGGTCTCGAAAAAAACGAGGGCGTGGAAGGTGTGGAACGCGTAGACGATTTCTCATTGCCCATCGGGCTCCCGATCAATATCGAAAAACCTGTTCCCGCAGCCGACGACCGTTCCGGTTCGGGCGGTTCGGGCGCTGTTTCTCCCAAAATCGTTTACACATTCGAATTGCGCGATGATGTCGGACCGCCTTCCTGGCGCGCAGCACAGGCAGCCATCCGGCAGGCGCGCAACGTGAAAGCCGATGTACTGCTCATTCACATGAACAGCAGCAACGCCACGCTCGAAACAGCCGACAATATCCGCAAGGGCCTGAAAGATTTCAATAAACCCGTGCTCGTATATTTCGATGACCACGCTTCCACAACGGCCAAAATCATTTCCATGGGCGGCGACAGTGTGTACATGAGTCCGAAAGCCAATGCAGGCGGGTCGAATGCCACGGCAAAAAAAACGGAAACTGCCGCAGGAAGAAAAAATACGAACACCGTACTTGCGCAGCGCAACGAAATAAGCCGCAATCCGAAAGGCGCCGCTTTTTCGGAAATTTCCGATTTCGCATTCAATTCACACGTCAGCAAACAGGAAGCTTCGAGCGTAAATGAAGTCATGCAGCTTGCCGGCATCAGCAATTACAAAGTAGTCCAGTACACGCCGGGCTTCTTCGATCGCTTCATCGATTTCCTGCTGCAGCCTTTTATGGCGTTCTTCCTGCTGCTGATTATTTTCGGAACGTCATTCGCTTACTTCCACGGCAAAGCGGGCGCGCTTTCCCAGGGACTGGTTGCTTTCACCGGTTTGTTTTACATCGCATCAAATTACCTGGAAGGCTACGCGCGGATTTACGAAATACTGCTTTTCATCGGCTCGGTCATACTGATCATCTACGCAGGAAATAATTTCGGTAACCGGAAAGTCATCGGCATTTCCGGCATGGTTTTGCTGCTCTCATCCTTGCTGCTGATGCGGCTGAACAACGAACCCATATTCAACCTCGGCCAGTTCTGGCAGGCCGGCAGTTTGCCCGGGGCTTCGTTCCTGGTCATTTCGGCAATCTTCACCAGCTGGCTTGCACAACGGGTAAACCTGCTCCAAAGATGCCTGCACATTTTCTCCCCGAAAGCCAGGAATGTATTGCCATTAGCCGTACGCTCCCGTGAAAACACTTCACAGGCTGCACACTGATTTTCCCTGATGCCCTTTCCCATTATCACCGCACGCTGGAACGAAGTTTTCGGCGATTCCGCGCTTGCCGATGAACTGCTCGAAGCATTATCATACCGCGGCGCATATCGGCGCTTTGCTCGAACTGAGCGAAAAATTCCGGGAGCATTTGAAAAACAAAACGCTGGTCGATATCGCAATCCTTTACCACGATTATGTTTACGATCCTGCGCGAAAGGACAACGAAGAAAAAAGCGCCCGGAAAGCGGAACACGATCTCGAAAAGCTGGGACAGGATGCCGCGCTCATCGAAAACGTGAGCCGCTTTATCCGCGCAACGCAGAAGCATGAAATTTTTGACGGACCAGATAAGAACGATCTCTGCTTTTTTCTCGATTTCGATTTATCCGTGCTTGCTGCAGATAATGCGGTTTATGATCAGTACACTTCCGCTATCCGTAAGGAATTCAGCATGTACCCCGACCTGCTTTACAATCCCGGGCGCAAGGCTGTGCTGCGGCATTTCCTGGATAAACCGCGCATCTATCAAACCGGCCTGTTGCATGAACGCTGGGAAGAATCCGCAAGAAAAAATTTGTCGCGCGAATTGAAATCGATCGGATACTGGTGATATTTGCTGCTGCCGTTATTAAAAACACATCAGCCTTATGGCCCTGTTGCTCATTCGTCCCGCTTCCTTCGGTTTCAACGCGGAAACGGCGTTGACGAATACCTTCCAGAAAAAACCCGCTGCAGTTGATTCCGCCATCGCTGCGCAGCAGGAATTCGATGCCTTTGCAGAAAAACTCGGCAAAGCCGGTATCGATTTACTTATCGTGGAAGATACCGCCGAACCGGTAAAGCCCGACGCCGTTTTCCCGAACAACTGGATTTCGCTGCACGACGGGAAAACGATCGTGCTCTGGCCGATGCAGGCCGCCAGCCGCAGGATCGAACGCAGGAACGATATCGTGGAGATGCTTGCTGCGCGTGGCTATACCGAGTTGGTGGATTACTCGCACCATGAAAAACAGAATCGTTTTCTTGAAGGCACGGGCAGCATGGTGATCGATTACCCGAACCGTATCGCGTATGCTGCGCTTTCGCCGCGCACGGACGGCGGACTTTTACGCACGGCCTGCCGGAGGCTGGATTACAAACCGGTTGCATTCCGCACGATCCCGGTGAACGGCGTTTCCGTTTATCATACCAACGTACTGATGGCCCTGCATGAAAAACTGGCCGTGATCTGCGAAGATGTTATCGATCCGCGGGATTCCGGTATGGTGAAACGCATGCTGGAGGAAACTGGTCACAAATTGTTACCGGTTACTTTGGAACAGATGCATGCTTTTGCCGGGAATATGCTGTTCACCAAAAACAGGAACGGCGAAGATATCTGCATCATGTCGGCGCAGGCTTATGCTTCGCTGGACGGAGCACAGAAAGAAACGATCAGCCGCTTCGCAGCGATTGTTTACGGTGATATCCGCTGCATCGAAACCGCCGGGGGCGGAAGCGCGCGCTGCATGCTGGCTGAATTGCGGTGAGAAAAGTGCAGGATTTTAACGCTCAATGTCAAACGCCCAATAATCAAGTAACAAGGAATTTGTCCGATGAGCGTTTGGCATTGAACATTCGTACCGGCGCGATAAACCAACCACAGTTGTGCTAAAAATCCCATTCACTATCTTCGCAGCAGATACCATTTCACAAAGCCATGCCCAGCTTCGACATCACCAACAAGATTGATCCGCAAACGCTCGACAATGCGATCAACAGCGCCCGGAAAGAAATCCTGAACCGTTTCGATTTCCGCGATTCGAAAAGCACGATCGAACTCAACAAAAAAGATCTCGTGCTGAATATTCTCACGGAAGACGAGATGCGCATCCGTTCGATCGTGGATGTGATCCGCGGCCGCATGGTGAAGCAGGGCCTCGACCCGCGCTGCCTCGACGAAGGCAAGGAACAATACGCGTCCGGGAATATGGTCCGCAAAGATGTGAAAGTGAAAGAAGGCATCGATAAAGAATCGGGACGGAAAATCCTGAAAGACATCAAGGATTCAAAACTGAAAGTGCAGGCGCAGATGATGGACGACCAGGTGCGCGTTACCGGGAAAAAGATCGATGACCTGCAGGCTGTGATCGCCCTGCTCCGCCGCGGGAACTACGATCTTCCGCTACAGTTTGTGAATATGAAATGACGGGGATTATTTCCTGATAATTTTCCGGGTAACCGGTTTTCCGTCGCGCGTATTTCCTGTGAACACATACAAACCGCTTTTCAACTTAGCAGTTTCAGCGCGTGTTTCCTGTGTGCCCGACAGGACGAGTTTTCCTGTAAGGTCATAGATCATCCACGAAGCGAGCGATTCATTCCAGTGCAGTTCGTTTTCAAACAGCGTGGGCTGAAGCATAAAATCATTCCCGGCAAGCGGTTTTTCCGCAAGCGCAGAACCGATCGGCAAAGCGGACGCATCGATGGCCGCGATAAAACCATCGCCCTGGAACATGTTTGTTGTTTGCATTACGCCGGATTGTACCGGCAAATCCGTGCTGTACGTATTTCCAACAATACCCGCCGCGGACTGCGGATCGATCACGATCGCATTTCCCACATCAGCTCCCGTTCCGCCGAAAAAACTCGCCCAGACGAGCGTTCCCGCCGTATCGAATTTCACGACGTATGCATCGGTAAGTCCCGCAAGCGAATCCTGCAAAGCGTTTACGGTTACGGGAAATGTCGCACTCTGCGTATTGCCGGTGAAATAAACGTATTCATCGTGCACAAAAAGTCCGTAGGCATTTTCATCCTGCGGCCCGCCGTAATACGTAGACCAAAGGGGTATGCCGGAAGTATTCAATTTCATGAGGTATGCGTCGTTCATCCCGGCATTCATATTCTGGTACGTTGTTCCGAGCAGCGGGAAGTCTATGCTTTGCGTAAAACCTGCGATGTAAATATTCCCGGCGGCATCGTGGTGCAAACCGAAGGCATCTTCGCCGGCTGTTCCGCCGTACATCGAAGCAAAAATGCGGTTGCCCGAAGAATCGAGTTTCAGCAGGTACACATCCTGCATGCCGCCGCTGAGCGACTGGAAAGCGCCGGGGCTCGTGGGAAAATTCAGGCTGAAGGTCCCGCCGCAGAGAATAATATTTGCGCCGGCATCCACCGTAATCGAATGCGCATCCTCGCTCCCGCTTCCGCCATAATACGTACTCCAGTGCGCCTGCCCGGACGAATCGAATTTCGCGATCCAGGCATCCAGCGCTCCAGCCCAGTTGGGCTGGAAACCGGTTGTTGCCGCCAAAGGCAGGTTCGATGACGTAGTTGAACCACCGAGGTAAATATTTCCGGCGGCATCGGCATCGATATCATACGCTGCATCCGACCCGCTTCCGCCGAAATAGGTACTCCATATTTTCTGCCCGTTCGTATCGAGTTTCAGCAGCCAGGCTTCATAGCCCCCGGCATACAGCGGCTGGTACGCATTCGTATCAACAGGCAGGTCGTTGCTGTTCGTCGATCCGGCAACATAAACGGCATTGCCTACGATCACCGCATGATAAGCCGCATCAAAACCCGTTCCGCCGAAATAGGTAGCCCATACCCGGTTGCCGGTACTGTCGATGCGCATGATCACGGCATCGTAACTTCCGGCGTTGTTCGTTTGCACCGTTCCCGTTCCGACCGGGAAATTGAGGCTGGCGGAATAACCGGTAACGAGATAATCGCCGTTTGCAAAACGTTCTATGCCCAGCAGGTCATCGCTGTCGCCACCGCCGGCATATGTGCACCAGCCGGCAGATAAAGGCGCAGGATTTTGCTGCTGCTGCGATTTAAGCGGAGCAACCGTAAATAATACGCACGAAGCAAAAAATAAAAACCGGTTCATTTCACTTCATTAAACAGAAAAGGGTTTTCGGTAATGAAAACCCTTTTCATAAAGATATTTCGTTTTTTACTTGATCATGCTCAGGTGGCCGATGTACGTGTGTTTATTCCCGGCCCTGTCCTTGCATTGGATTTTCCAGACATACGCATCGATCTGCGAAATTTCCGGTTGTCCCTGCACTTTACCGTTCCAGCCTTTGTACAGATCGTTTGTGTTGTAAATCATATTGCCCCAGCGATCGTAGATCCACATGTTGAAATTTTCCGGGTCGATGCCTTCGCCAACCGGCATGAAGACTTCGTTCACACCATCGCCGTTGGGCGAGAATGCGTTCGGAACGTAAATGATGAAATCCGGTTTTATGATCACCACGATATCCGTTTGATCGGTGCAGCCATACTGTGTGTAAACGACCTGTGTGATTACAAAAGTTCCGCTGTCGGTAAACGTGTACGTAAACTGGTTGTTCGTAATCACAATGCTGTCCGGGTTGCCCATAAAGTACACCGTCGAATCACAGTTCTGGCAGGTCGGCGTAAACGTGATGTTCGGTGAAAGGATCGTCGTTTCAATCGGTGAAGCCATGAATCCGGCTACCGGCAAAGGATGCACGGTGATCAGGTTCGGCATCGTGATTGATCCGGTACAACCGTTTCCATCGGTGATGTTGAGCATAATAGTATACGATCCCGCTGTGGTGAAGCAATGCTGTACGTTGCAACCCGAACCTTGTCCGTCGCTGAAATCCCAGGAACAGGATACGCTGGCCGAAGGAGCGGAATTGCCCGTGAAGTTCACGCAAAGCGGAACGCAACCGCTGGTTACATCGGGCGTGATGGTCACAACCGGTACCGGGAACACTGTTACCGTTACCGAATCGATGGCTGATGCCGATCCGCAGGCATCGGTAATAGTAATCGTGTACGTTGTAGTTGTTGCAGGCGACGCATTGGGCGACGCGCTGTTCGGGTTCGACAGACCGGTTGCCGGAGTCCAGGTGTATATATAGTTTCCGTCTCCGCCACCGGCTGCCGCGTTCAACGGCGTTGAACCGTTCGGACAGATGGAAGCGGCATTGGAAGCAACAACAGTAAGCGGTGTGTAAACGTTTACAACTACCGTATCGGTATTTACGCATCCGTTAACATCGATACCGGTAACAACATACGTCGTAGTTACTGCAGGACTCGCAACCGGGTTGGCGATGTTTGATGCGCTGAGACCGGTAACGGGCGACCAGGAATAGTTGGCTGCACCGCTTGCGTTGAGCTGTGCGCCGGGTCCGCAGATAAATACATCCGGACCGGCATTAACCGCAGGAAGCGCATTAACCGTAACGACCAATGAGTCGGTATTGCTGCACTGGAAAGCATCGGTTACTGTTACAACGTATGTCTGCGTTTGTGTCGGTGCAGCAAACGGGTTGTTGATATTGGTTCCGGAAAGTCCCGTTGCAGGCGACCAGTTGTAGATAAGTCCACCGCTGGCGGCAAGCTGTGTGCTCGAACCGGTGCAGATGGCAACATCGGCTCCGGCATTTGCAGGAGGAATCGTGCGGACAAAAACTTCCACGCTGTCGCTTCCTGAACAACCGTTTACATCCACGATATCTACATAATACATGGTTGTTGTTGCCGGCGCTACAGTCGGTGAAGATGTTCCTGTACCGCTCACAACACCCGAACCCAGCCAGGTATAAGTGGAGGCATTACCGGGACTTGCATTCAGAACAGTTTGTCCGCCGGGGCAGATACTGTCGGGCAAACCGGCATCCACTACGATGTTCGGGTTGATCGTTACGGTTACAGTTGTTGAATCGATGCAGCTTCCCCCGGTTGTTCCGACAACGGTGTATGTTGTGGTCGTTACCGGTGAAACGCTTGTTGTATCGGTAGTTGCGCCTGTATTCCAGGTATAGCTTACCGCTCCGGATGCCGTGAGCAGTACGGACTGGCCGGGGCATACGGACGGATTGAGCGGCGTTACGCTGAGTACCGGGTTCGGAAGAACGTTAACAGTGATATTCGCCGTATCGGAACAACCGTTTGCATCTGTTGCCGTTGCAGTATATGCTTGTGTTGTTGACGGAAAAGCATCCACAACCGCGCCGCTCGAACTGCTCAGCCCTGTTGCAGGAGACCATGTAACAGAAGAGTAAGGTCCCGGACCGCAGGTGAGTTGTACGGAGTCGCCGTTACAGATATTCGGATTCGCAGGCGTAATGACCGGGTTCGGTACAGGATTTACCGTTACGGTGATCACGAATGTACTGGTACAAATTCCCTGGCTTGACGTTACCGTGTAAGTAGTTGTAGTAGTCGGTGTTGCCGTAACGGATGTACCGACTGTCGCGCTGAGCGTTCCACCGGGCGGTGGTTCAGCCCAGGCATAACTGGGACCGCCGGATGCCGTGAGTACAATATTCTGCCCGAGACAAATAGCAGGATTTGCCGGTGTTACTGAAATGATCGGCGCCGGAAGTACGGTGACCAGTACGGTTGTTGTAGTCACTGTTCCGCAACCGTTCGAAACCGTTGCGTTGAAATATGTATTTCCAACTACCGGTGTTGAGAATGGCGTGGTTGTTCCACCGGGTATCGGTGTCCATGGACCTGCCGAGGATGGCCCGGACTGCCATTGGATACTCGTACCCGAATAACCGGTGAGCGTAAGCGTGGTATTTTGTCCGGCACAAACTGTTGTAGGTGCTGCCGAAGGTGTACCCGGAATTGGTGCGGGAAGTACTGTTACCGTTACTGTTACCGGGGGAACACCGTAGCAGGTGAGATATCCGCCTGCGGCAGTGATCTGGTAAACGGTAGTAACTGTAGGGCTTACGTTTACCGGGTTACCGGGAATTGCAGGTCCTGCCGGGCTAATCGGCGTCCAGGTAAAAACCGGGTTGCCGCTTCCGCAGCCGCCGCTTCCTGCTACCGTTGCCGAAAGTGTGCTTTGCTGGCCGGCACAGATGGTTGCCGGGGTTGCCGTTGCATTCAGGATAAAGTTGGGTGGTACGCCGGGCGTTGTAAATGTGTACGTCGCTGACCATGGCCCGGCGCTTCCGGACCCGCAGACTCGCTCCCGCGCACGGAGCACGTACGTTGTACCGGCGCACAACTGTGCAAAGTTTATAGTTACCGGGAAGTAAGGTTCCACAACACACTGATCCGGCCAGCTCGGGCCTACGTAGTTCGGTACATTAAGAATGGAGCGATACCAGGGATACACGTTCCAGGTGCCGTTGCAGGTAGGCGCGGCGCCGGTGAAGTTGGCGGAACTGAAACAGGCCAGCTCAACTTCCATGTAATACGGACCGCATCCGCAGGTTGCAGAATTGGAACTGCCATTCACGGTAACGGATGTACCGTTCGTGCTTGCCGAAAAATTTACTAATGCCACACCGTGACATGCTGATGCTTCCTGCCATGAAAAAAACATGACACCCAGCAACAACGTGAGCCAATAACGTTGTTTCATGTGTTAGGAGAATTTAAGAACAGGTAAAAAAGAACATGTGATTTGCCACCCTAAAATTACGGCTAAAGCATAATACAAGTCAAGACATTTAATTTTTATTTTCCACGTTTACAGGAAATCAATTCAACTAAATCGACAAAACAACGTAACTATTCGACCAAATAGATAAAAAACAAGACCAAGCTAAGACATAAGCTGTTTTTATGTTGACAATTTATCGATGAGTTTCGGCAGGAAAATGATGATTCCGCAGGCGGCTGAAGCGAGGGAGATCAAAAGCACCGCTCCCGCAGCCAAATCTTTCACTTTTCCGGCCTTTTCATTTTTGCCCGGCGATACCAGGTCAGTCAGCCATTCGATGGCAGTATTGAATGCTTCTGCGGCAAAAACCAAACCGATACAAAGTATAACTACGCACCATTCGACCGTACTGATCTGTAACCAGAAGCCGAGGAATACCGCGGCACATGCGGCAAGCAGGTGAATCCAGGCATTGTGCTGCGTTTTCATAAAAACGGCGATTCCTTTGAACGCATAACCGAAGCTTCGCAGCCGGGCCCGCAGGGAAAACGGTTTATTGTTTTTATCGGTCATGTGCATCATTTTGAAAAAGCGGCGAAAAGCACCACCAGGCAAAAGCTAAAAATAACGAAAACAAAGCCGTCATGCCCAGCGCGCGCGGCCGCACCAGCGACTGCAGGATATCCAGCCCGATCGCGAAAGGATGCGATACGATATCCCAACTGTTCCACCGTTCGAAACGGCCAAGGTAAACCCCATACGCACAGGCCAGCAGCGTGACCGGAACGAACAGCATGCCCAGGCCGGGACTCAGTTTCGGCAGTATCCATTTGCGCACCCGGATCATCGACCAGAACCCCAGCAGGAGCCCGGTCCAGCCGCAGCTCAGCAATATCAGCCAGTCCAGCCATATCGGAACGCCGGGGATCGCCGCCAGGTGAAAAAGGTCGGTGAGTACATACGGCGCGTTGGGCAAAAACAAAAACCAGAGACCGAGACAGGCAAGCTTCGTCGCTTCCGCGTAACGCCCGATGGATTTTGTATGCAGCGCAAAAGTGAACCAGACCGGAACCCAGGCCAGGAAAAGGTTCCAGCCGAGGAAAAGATAGCGGTGACTGTCATAAACAAAACACCGGGCAATAATTACCGCGATGCAAAAAGCGGAAGAAATGCCGAGAATCGCTAATGTGTGCTGATCGCTTTTTACGCTAAAAAAACTTCGCGCGCCTGTCAGTATGTTTTTCATGGTTGTGTTTTTTTGTCCGATGGACTCCTTCGGAGAAAGTTAATGCCGGACTCCTGCTGCCGTTCGTACGGTTTGCGGCTGTTTCACCTGGCGCATGAAAAAAAGTGTGATCGCGCCGAGCAGGATAAATTCACCGCAGCCGAAAAGCAGCCAGTTGAAATGCTCCGGCATGTAATTGCGGGCTTCGCTGAACAGGTTCTGATCGCTGGATAATGTCCACATGCCTTTCGCTTCCGGGTTGTTCGCTACAAACTGAAAATAATCCCACATAAACGAAACGAGGATGACCGCGACACCCGTCAGCAGCAGCCCGCGTTCCGTCCAGTTTGTAACGCCGCTTCGTCCCTGGCTTTGCAAACGAACAGTGACCAGCGTGAACAAAATCATCGTAACCGCAACGATACAGGGCGCAAGCACAGGTCCGACCCAGGGAACGGGAATCAGGAAAAGTACGTCCCAGGTGAACAGCGATTCGGGCCAGCCGAGCAGGACTTTGAGAAACACGTAGTAGAAAATATCCCAGACGGCGAAGCAATAAAGAAAGAAAACGAATTTCTGCGCGCCGTTCCTGCCCGCCATAATGCCCGCACCCAGCAGCATGATGATGGTACACGCTTCGCGCCAGAATTCGGTTACCGCGATATCGGGCGAAACCGGCGAAAGCGGAAAACGGAATCCGTCGGCGAAATACAATTTGCGCAGGTAAACAACCACGGCTGTTTCCAGGTATCCCATGGCTATACTGAAAAGCGTAAGCCAGAGCAGTGTTTTGATGATCGGATAATCGGGTTTCATCGTGTGATGCATTTGTTCGTACGTGTTCAGAAAAAAGATGCGTTGCTGTAATCGGGACTGTTCATGATTCTGGCGCCCGGAAGATTTTTCTCCAGCGCATCGAGATCGTCCAGGTTGCGGATGGAAACGTAAACTTCCCGGAGACTCTTCATCCCGTAAAGCGGCTTGTAATCCTTAACCGGGTTGCCGCGCAGGTCGAGCGTGGAGAGTTCCGGAAGCCTGGCGATATCTGCGACAGATTCAAGCCGGTTGTCCGCGAGGAAAAGCGATTTCAGTTTGCTGTATTTCTGAATTTCGCCGAGCGAAGTGATTTTATTTCCCGCGGCGTGAATGTATTCCGTATTTGCGAAGAGGTTAAAATACGGCAGTTGCTCCACATCGCGGTACGAGAGATCGAGCGAGGTATCTTTTCCCGCAGGCGTTTTTTGTTCCAGCAGCCTGGCATACACCATCTGCTTGTTCAGACTCAGCGATTGCCACCTGGCGTATTTCTGCCGGTACATGAAATAATACAGCTCGCGTGAAAAATTTCGCCCGTAACTGACGCGGTATCCCCTGCCCCAACTGTCGCCCGCGCTGTTGATGTACGATTCGAGCAAACCCATGCGGCTGACGAGGAGCAGTTCTTCGTAATTGGCGTACGAAAGATCCGTGATGTACGAAGTATCCGGGTGACTGGCCCGCGTCAGGTTGTATTGCGTAATGATCCGGTCCCAGTTCACGGAAGGACTGATGGCCAGTACCGCATAAAAAAGCCAGCCGTTGACGCGGAACATATACGCGTTCGTTTTTTTGCTCCCGACTTTTATCGCGACTACGGCCAGGCCGATGAGCGTGAGCAGCAGGTATACGAACACGCCGATCCGTTTATAAGTCAGGCCGAATTCTTCGATGTACGCACCGTTGCGGCAGGCGGTGGAAAAAAGCATGAATGCATTCTGCACGATCCACGCGATCGCGAGCAAACGGAGCAGCCCGGTTTTCCCGTCGAAATTCATGCGCCCGCGGAAATAATAAATAATGATAATCATGGCGCTGATGATAGACGTGATAAGCATGCCCACGCCCTGGTGCAGGTATTCGGTAAACGTTACCCCTTCGGGAAGATGCTGATCGCCAGCCATGAATGCGATATCCACGCCGTTCACAAAAAGCAGGAGCAGGTTGAGCAGCACGAGCAGGAGGATGCCGGAATAACGTTCGTTGGCCAGGCTCATCAGTTTGTCGAAGAAGCCCGGTTTTTCGGGAACGGGCGGCTGCAGTTTTTCACCGAGCGACGATTCCCATTCGGCAACCAGCGCAGGCCCGCGATTATAATAGAACCCGTAAACGAACAAAGCGCCGAGCAGGGTAAACGCGCACCAGCCGATGGAAATAAAATCGAGGTTGATGTTTTTCGTGAACTCGTAGAAAAGCACGTTCGACGAACGGTACATCAGAAAGAAAATGACGACCACGAGCAGCACGATGACCGAAAGCAGGAACCGGCGGCCGCGCGAGGGCCGGGTTTCACCGGATGCCACGGTACGGCGGCGGCGTTCGATAGAGTCGATGATCATAAAAACATACGACGCTCCCTGCGAACAGAACGAAAGAAAAATACCGATGATGACCGACGTTTGCGGGTACATGCTCATCGCGCTGAGCATAAACAGCGAAACGATATTGGCGATCACCGAAAGCGTGTTGCCGTAAAAAAATACGCAGCCTGCGGTGAATAAACTTCCGGCGGCAGCGAGCAGCCAGTTTCGCTTTTTTACCAGGCCGGGATTCATCAGCAAAGCGCCGGCCGTTAAAACGATATTAAAAAGCAGCACATTCAGGCCGGGCTGCTGCTTGTAAAACAGCAGGCTGTACACGGCTACGGAGATCAGGAAAACCCAGTCGTTGCGTTTCATGTTTGTTCTTTTTTGGTTGTGGTTTTTAAAAATTCAATGTTTCACGTTCAATGTTTGATGTTGAACTATTGGAAGTTGCTGGTTGGATTTTTGCGCATAGTATTTATCGACGAGGCCGAAAAACGGCATGTACAGGGCGATAAGCCAGGCGCTGAAAAACCAGGCGCCGAGTATTTCTTCCGGCATGTATGTATCGAACAGCGCCAGCGACAAGGCCTGCATGGCGATGAGCACGGAGAAATAAACGGCTACGGCGATCCAGTAAATTCGCAAACCGGGCATCGGCTTTTTCCGCACAAGCCGGTCGATGGTAAATGCGAGTGCGATGACGAGCTGGAAAAAGCCGACAAATAATTGCGCCAGGAGAATGAGAATAATGTAATCGTCACCGGAGGAATTGCCTCCGGGCTCGAGAAACAAGGGTATCATGCGTTTGCGGTTTTTATGATTTTTAATTTCCCGGTCAATCGTTCCACCAGCAGCAGCGGGATAATGCCGAACACGCCGAAGGAACAATCGATCAATCGCCAGAACCAGGGAATTTCGCGGATGCCGCCGGCGATAAACGCGAGCGGGATAATGGCGATGCAGGCGATCATGCCGGTACGCAGCACCCAGGCGTTCTGCACGGGATTTTTATACACGCCGATGAAAAACAGCGCGATGATCACGTGCGCGAAAGCCAGCCAGTCGAAAGCGTAAAACACGTACGGATGTTCCTGATCGATATCCTGCAGGGCTGTGTAAATATTCACCAGCCATTCCTGCATAAATTCCGGGAACCAGTTTTTATGCTGCATCGCGAAACTCAATTCGGCGAGTACGGGCGATGCTGTAATGCCGCTGATGATGAGCAGGATCATAAACGCAGCCAGCCAGCGGCGGATGCGGCGGAGTAGTTTTTTTTCTGCAAGCGCTTCGTTCGTTTCAAAGTTCGTTATCATGGGAAAAGGGATTTGGATGATTCGATTGGGAATACTCCAGAAAAAAAACACGGAGGCACGGAGAACACGGAGGAACACAGAGTCTCTGTGGTTCTCTGTGTTCTCCGTGCCTCCGTGGCATATTTTGAAATCGCTCTTTTTCTGAAGCGATCGTCATAAACTTTCCCGGTCCTGGTCCCGGGGAAGCAGCGCTGCCTGTTGCACCACAACCATCGCAATCGATAGGGCAGGCTGCATTCCCGCACGGGACCATAAAACCGGGGTTAAACGTTTTCATGCGTGATGAATAATCTGAAGTTGAAAAAGCAGGAAAGTCACCGCGGCAACAGTTCCCGCTTCCGCCAAAAATTTCCAGCTGAATTTCCGTCCGTGTGAAAGCGCCGCATTAAAAAGCAGTTCGATGAGCAGGAGCATGCCCGAGATTACCGGCACGAGTACCACGATCCCGGCCACGAGTACCGTATCGTTTTTCAGATCGGCGCGCATTTTCCAGGCGAGCAGAAAATGAAAAACGATGCCGGCGGAAATCAGCAGGCGGAAAAGAAAATTCAGTCCCCTGCCCCAGTTCGCTTTCCCGAGGCTCGAAAACCAATACGCGGTTTGCGTTACTGCGAGCAAAATCACCGCACCCACCCGGACCTTCACCGGCGCCGCTTCCAGCAAAAGCACCAGTGAAACGAGTCCCGAAAGCAATGCGAGTCCGCGCACCAGCGGCGATCCGCTGTTTACCTGCTGCGTACTGCGCTCAAAGCCCGGCGATTCAAGGAAAATTAATTCCCAGGAACATCGCCCGACGATGAGCAGCAGGAGTAAAAATGTCGCTATTATGGTCATTTCAAAGCACTTTGTATTTCAAAGTATAAGGGCAAAAAAAATCACTTTTGACTTTTCAGCAGCTTTTCCAGCGCATCGAGATGTTCTGTGAAAGCCTTTCGGCCGCTGCGTGTTACGGAATACGTCGTATTCGGTTTTTTGCCGATGAACTGTTTGGTGACTTCCACGTAGCCGGCTTTTTCCAGGGCCGTAATATGGCTGGCCAGGTTTCCGTCGGTTACCTGGAGCAGCTCTTTCATGTGCGTGAATTCCACGCTGTCGTTCACCATCAGGATAGACATAATGCCTAACCGCGCACGGTTTTCAAAAGCTTTATTGAGTTTAAGTAAGTATTCGTTCATTCTCCTCCCGCTCCCCGTTCGTATTTCCACCACATCACGGCACCGTAAACAATGTGCAGCACACCAAATCCGAGCGCCCAGAAAAACAAACCGTAGCCCACAAACATGCAGGCCGCCAGTCCGAGTGCAATCTGTGAAACGCCGAGATAACGGACATCGTTCAACGTGTATTTACTCGCATTGAGCAGGGCCAGTCCGTAGAAAATCAAAGTCGCCGGCGCAATCAGCCCGATCACCCCGTGCAGCATCAGGGCCAGGCAAAATAAGCCGCCCGCAGCCAGCGGGATAAACAGGTTGAGCAATGCCCGCCAGGCTGTCTGGTCCCAGAAAGGCATGTTTTGCTTCTTCGCTTTGCGTCGCGAGAAAAACCAGCCGCACAAAAGGGAAAGCAACAAAACCGAACCGGCGTCCAGCACAAAAAAAGTATAGAAATCAACAGCCGGGGCGCTGAAAAAATTTCCGGGAATCAAATAATCAGCATCCACGAAAAGCGGAAATTTGAAAAACAGGTCGCGCATCCAGAACCAGGCCACGCCCGCCCCTGCCAGCGCAAGCACGCCCGCACAGATACCGGATATGCCGCTTAGTGAAAGGAATCGCGACGAGCGGTTCATCAGGTCGCGGATCTCGGTCAGTGCCGACAGGTGTTCGTTTTGTTCAGTCATTTAAAAGCACTTTGTGCTACAAAGTAAACCCATCAAAAGGAGAAAGTCAAGTACTGTTCACAAGTTTTTCAATTTTTAACACCATTTTTTTGATCCAAAGACGCTGCTAGTCGACGTCTGAGTCGTCGACCGGCGAATACTCGTTATAGAGACTCCAACAAATACTATGGATAATTTGTTAATTAGTTTAGACGTCTTTTGACGCCGCGGTTTGTAATTTTACGGGCCAAACAAAAACCAGACTATGAAATTTTTTATCGACACTGCCGACCTTGCACAGATCCGTGAAGCCCAGGATATGGGTGTGCTTGACGGTGTAACCACCAATCCTTCGCTGATGGCGAAAGTCGGTATTTCCGGCGAAGCCGCCGTGCTCAAGCACTACGTCGATATCTGTAATATCGTTACCGGCGACGTGAGCGCCGAAGTCATCTCCACCGATTTCGACGGCATCGTGAAAGAAGGCGAACGCCTGGCCGCGCTGCACAAACAGATCGTGGTGAAAGTCCCGATGATCAAAGACGGCGTGAAAGCGCTCAAATATTTCAGCTCGAAAGGCATTCGTACCAACTGCACGCTTGTTTTTTCTGCGGGCCAGGCCCTGCTGGCAGCCAAAGCGGGAGCCACTTACGTTTCCCCGTTCATCGGTCGCCTCGATGACGTATCGACTGACGGGCTTGCGCTGATCGAAGAAATCCGCCTGATTTACGACAACTACGGATTCACCACGCAGATTCTCGCCGCCTCCATCCGCCACCCGATGCACATTATCGACTGCGCGAAGATCGGCGCCGACGTAGCGACCTGCCCGCTCAGCGCAATCACCGCACTGCTCAGGCATCCGCTCACGGACAACGGGCTGAAGCAATTCCTCGAAGACGCGAAAAAATTCCAGTGATCCGTATTCGTAAAATCAAGATACTGAAATATGAAAGCCGGTGTTGCGATGCGAACGCATTACGATTTTCGATTTCGGATTGCCGATTTTCGATTTTTGTTCGCGATGCATCCGGGTGCGGTTGGTTTGTGCGCAATAGAAAATCGGCAATCCGAAATCGAAAATCGTTAATGAATTATTCCGAAGAAAAAGGAACTTTTCTATTCCAATTCGCTGAGGAATTTTAAACCATCTCTATGCTGATCCGCATCAATTCCGATAATCCGCAGGACGAGCCGGTACGGCGGGTGGCCGATTGCCTGCGCAGCGGCGGGATTGTCATTTATCCTACGGATACGGTTTACGGTATGGGCTGCGACATCAACCAACCCAAAGCGCTCGAACGTTTATGCAGGCTTAAGGGCATTTCGCCCGATAAAGCGAATTTTTCCATCATCTGCCACGACCTCAGTCACCTCGCCGATTTCACCAAGCCGATTCCGAATCCTGTTTTCCGGGTGCTTAAACGTGCGCTTCCGGGACCGTACACGTTTATTCTCGACGCAAGCAACGATGTCCCGAAACTTTTCCAGGGAAAAAAGAGAACCGTGGGTATACGCGTGCCCGACAACGATATTGTACGCGCCATTGTAAAAGAACTCGGGCACCCGATCGCTTCCACTTCGGTGCATGACGATGACGACGAACTGATGGAATACTATTCGGACCCGGAAATGATTTACGAGAAGTATAAAGATAAAGTCGACCTCGTGATCAACGGCGGCTTCGGCAACCTCCAGGCTTCTACGGTGATCGACTGCACCGGCGGCGATTTCGTGATCGTGCGCGAAGGACTGGGTGATACGTCGATTATTCTCTGAGTAAATCCTCAGCGTATCTTTTCCTGCGGAAGATCCTTTTTCTTCGGATAATTCGTGCAATAAAGGGCAAAAAGCAAAAGCAAAGGGCAAAAGGCAATGAGTGATATGCATTTTTGCTTTTTATTTTTTTGCCTTTTGCTTTTGCCCTTTGCCTTTTGAATTAATATACTTTATTTGTAACAGCAACTACACCACACATGAAGGCACTGGCCCGGAAATGGTTATTCGGTATTACGTTTTTGCAGGAATACGTTTGCCTGGGCGAAAATCCTTCCGATCCTTTGCATGTTTTTATTCGCTGCAAAAACAACGGCCGTTTCGCTGCGGATGACTCCTGCCTGTTCCTGGGATACAAACCCGTACTGTTTATGCTGGGCGCAACCGGGGCCGGCGCGCAGCGACTGGACAACCTTTCGGAAGAAATCGTGATGGAATTCTGCTCCGGCGAAAAAGTACTCGCCGTTTTACAACTGCGCAGGTTGCTGATTCAACAGTTACCGGCGCAGGGATCATCCGGAACGTTAACGATCGCATTGCTGGAATCCACGCACGGGCATCACCGGCTCGAACCGGGATTTTTCAGGTTTACCAACAGCATCCGGCAATTGCTCAAACGAAACAATTCCGGCAACCTGCGCCTTCCGGGCAACCTGTACGAACAGGTGAAAATAGCATACACCATCCCGCGGAAAGTTTCCCTGCTTACGATTTCCGACGGTACGCTTTTCAATCTTTTTTCCGCCGACCTGAACGGTTCTCCCGGGCAGGGATACTATGTGATTTCATTACGCCACGAAGGAGAAGCCTGCCGCCAGGTGGAACAATCCGGGAAAATCGCGTACTGGGAAATGACTCCCGCCGCAGCCGCACTAGCCTACGCGCAGGGAAAAAATCACATGAAGCCTTTGCGGGATTTCAGGGACTTCCCGTTTACGGAAAACCGTTCGCCGGTATTCGGATTGCCGGAACCGCAGGGCGCAGTAAATTGTCGCGAACTGGAACTGCTCGGTTCCCTCGGCGATTACGGCGTGCATCGCCTGCTCCTGTTTCGTATTGCAGGTGATGAAAAATCTGCATCGTCTCCCGTGCTGCATCATGTACACCGGGTGTATGCGGAATGGCGGAAGCGGAAAGGGTTGCCGTTGCTTGTCGTGATGCGGTGAAAAATAAAAGGCAAATAGCAAAGGGCAAGAGGCAAAGGGCAAAAAAATAAAAACGCGTATCGCTATTTCCTTTTGCTCTTTGCTTTTGCCTTTTCGGAAAAGCTACTTTGTTTGTAATACGGACACGAACGCCGCAGGCAAAGCATGCACAATATCCCGCGCGATGACCGGTCCCGCCGCAGCGGCGATGTCCCCCGCTCTTCCATGCAGGAAAACGCCGAGAAAACAGGATGCGGCCGCAGAATAACCCTGCGCACAAAAAGAAGTGATGATCCCCGTAAGTACGTCCCCGCTGCCGGCTGTGGCCATACCGGGATTACCGGTGCTGTTGAACAAAACATTCCCGTCGGGACAGGCGATGCTGGTATGCGCACCTTTCAGCACGATATACAGGTTGAATTTCATGGCCATCGCGCGCTGCGTGATCATGCGTGCGTGACCGGAATCGTGCTTGCCGAAAAGCCGGTCGAATTCGCCGGGATGCGGCGTGAGTATCGTATTTCCCGGGAGAAAAGAAAGCCAGGTTTTATTTTCAGCAAGTATATTGATCGCATCCGCATCCAGCACGAGCTGCGTTTTGCATTGCTGGACCAGGATTTTCAGGGAACGTACGGTTTCTTCGGATGTACCGATTCCCGGGCCGATGCCTGTCGCTGAAAATTTTTCGTCCGCAATCTTTCCTGCAATGAAATTTTCCTCTTCGCTTTCAATCACCATCGCTTCGGGGACTGCGGACTGCAGGATTTCGTAGCCGCATTTCGGGATCATGGTCGTTACCAGCCCCGCGCCCGACCGCAGGCAGGATAAGGAAGCCAGCACGGCCGCACCCATTTTACCTTTCGACCCGGCAACGAGCAGCGCATGACCGTACGTTCCTTTGTGCGAAAATTTGTCTCGCGGACGCAATAATCCACGCAGGTCGCCTTCCTCCAAAAATCCGAAAGGCGTTTTCACATCATGCAGGAAAGCCGGGTGAATGCCGATATCAAGCACGACAACACGGCCCGTGTAAACCGCATTTTCGGCAAACATAAACGCGAGTTTCGGCGACTGGAATGTGAGTGTTTCCTGTGCATGCACGATCGCTGCCCCGGTGTTCTCCCGGTTATCGTCGCCGAAGAGTCCGGAAGGAATATCGATGGCAATGACCGGGCATCCGCTCCGGTTGATCTCCCCGATCACAGCGGCAGCAAGACCTTCAGCCGGCCGGTTGAGTCCCGATCCGAAAAGTGCATCCACGATAATATCCGTATGCGGATTAAAAACGATTTTCGTCCGCACGGCATCCGCTTCGATCTCGTTTATTTTTTCCGGGGCGAGTACGGTTTTCAGCCGCTCCAGGTTGGTCGTAAAATCGTCCGACGCTTTTGCAGCCACCGGCACGATCACCACGCGCAGGTCCGATCCGTTTTCCGCGACGAGCATACGCGCAATAGCCAGCCCGTCGCCGCCGTTGTTGCCGTTTCCGCACACGATTACAAAACGCTGATCTTTCGCGCAGTTCGCCGTAATCCGGTTTTTGCAGGTGCGGGCTGCGCGTTCCATCAGGTCGATAGAGGCTACGGGCTCGTTGGCGATGGTGTAGGCATCGGCTTCACGGATCTGCGGGACGGAGAGAATTTTCATGGGTATTCGTTAAAAAGCGAAAGCGGGCCTGCCATACACGATGATGAAAAACCAGAACAGGGCGAACATAAAAAAATGAATGCTCACACCGATGATCGAGCAGGTACGCCCAATTTTTAGTTTCTTTTTCGATTCTTCCTGCAGGTACAGGTGCGGATCCTGCTCCAGCATCGTTTTGGCTTCCGAAATAATCATCAGCGAAGAACCGGCGCAGATGATCCCGGCAATTCCCACGATCGTAGTCCCGATAAACGGAGCAGGAAGCACGAGCACGATGGAAACAATACCGAGCACCATAGCCAGCGTAGCCCTCGGTACTTCGATCTTCGTGCTGAAATACGGATCCTGGTTCTGTTGCATAATGTTGTGAAAATAAAGAAAGACCGCTTTCGCCGCAATGACGAAAACGGTCTTTCGCGGATTTTAATTATTCCGTTACATGTTTCCGGCCGCAAGTACCACAACGAGCAGCAGGATCACGAAAGCAAGCAGGCAAAGTCCTACAATGGCGCACACACGCCCTGCTCTTACGCGCGACATGGATGCTTCGGTATATCTTCCCGGGTTCATATCATATTCGGCTTTGGCAGTTGAAGCCATATTCAAGGCAATGATCGACAGGACAACCCCGATGAGCCCGGCAAAAATAATGGACAGGATACCCAAAACGAGTACGCCGGTTGCATTCGGCAGATCGACCTGGTAACCGCCGCCGTAATTCTGTTGCCCGTAAGGCTGCTGTCCGTAAGGCGGCATTTGCTGGTTGTAGTTCTGTTGCTGCATGAGCGTATTTTTTTGATTTGTGAAGGTTGCGTTGCTGTAAATATCAATGCCAGGCAAAGGTATCAACCACCGCTCCGAAAACAAAGAGCGCCAGGATGATCGCCACGATGAAAAGTGCGGAAAGGATCAGCCCGATGATCGCGCAGGTACGTCCTGCTTTCAGGTTGTTCCACGAAGACAGTGTATAATACTGCGGATTCTGTTCGTATTCCTGCTTCGGTCCCGACGACAGGATAAGCGCAACACTGGCGCAGATCAGGCCGAGAATACCGTACGCGAAACAAAACACCAGCGAGCATATCCCGAGCACCAGCACTCCCGTCGCATTCGGAAGATTCCGCTGCGGGTTGAAATTCGGCGGCGGGTTGAAACCGGGCGGCGGGTAATAATTCGGAGGCTGCTGCATTTAGTGATGCGTATGAAAATTAAAAACCATTTTGATCATGAAGTTCACAAAAACGATAACTGCTGTTGCAGCGAACGAATACGTAATCCATTTCGCGCCGTTCCTGAATTTGAATTTCAGGTGCAGGAGCAGCAGTATCCAGGTAAACAGGAACGGGATCAGTGCAGGATATAAATGCAGGCTATCCGCCAGGTCCCCGCGCATCAATGCGACGAACGAGCGCTGGAAACCACAGCCCGGGCATTCCAGGCCGGTAAGTTGTTTTACCGGGCAGGGCAACAGGTAATCGCTGATGGAAAATAGCAACACGCGTTACGTTTTATACCTGCACGAAGCGATCAGTACCTGTCCCAGGTGGAGACGGAACCCATCATCGTGCCGAAAATCACGAGCACAACAATATAATAGAGCCAGATGAGGCTTCCGAGAATCAGGCCGATGATGCCACAGATTCTGCCGGCATTCAGGTTATTGAATGAGCTCTGCGTATATGCGCCGGGATTCTGTTCGTAGATCTTTTTTGCGCCGGAATACATCACCAGGGCGATAGTACCCAGGATAGGACCTAATCCGCAGATGACGATGGACACGATACCCAAAACCAGGATTACCGTGGCATTCGGCACATCAACCTGGCCGCCGCCGTAAGGATTGTTCTGCATCTGCCCGCCGTACGGAGGCTGGTTCTGCCCGCCACCATAAGGAGGAGGCTGATTCTGGTTGTACTGCTGGTTGTACGGATTCGGATTCTGCGGGTTATTCGGATCGTTGTAGGGAGGCTGATTTTGCATAGTCTTTTGCTTATTTGTTTTAAAAGGCCAAGATATTCAAAAGCCTTATTCCGTACAAGTCTTTGCAGGTAACATTGTTTTTATACATTTACGTCAACCAACAACAACCTGATATGCAACAACAACCAGCACCGCCTCCTGCACAGGCCGATAATGGAAAAACGACGGCCATCTTAGCTTACTGTACGCTCATCGGCTTTATCATCGCCATCGTGATGCACAGCAGCAATAAAACAAGACTGGGCGCGTACCACCTGCGCCAGGCTTTGGGTTTGTTCATTTCCTGGGTGGCTATATGGATCGTCATGTTCATCATTATGATGCTCATGCCTTTCCTCTTTTTCGTAATGCCGCTGATAGCATTGGGATTCCTCGTGCTGCTCATCCTGGGTATCGTGAATGCCGCCAATGAAAAAGAAACACCTGTTCCGCTTATCGGTTCCATGTTCGAGAAAATGTTCGGCGGAGCCTTTAATTAGTCCAAAGAAAACAACAAATAAAAAGAGGCTTCACTTTCCAGTGAAGCCTCTTTTTATTTGGTATGTATATAAAAAAATGCCGAAGGGATATATCCTTTTACTTCATCAGCTCTTCGTGGATTCGCAACACCTGCGGAATAAGCAATTCTTTTTCGTCGTTGCGGATAACGAACTGCGCGAGTTTTATTTTTTCTTCTTCGGTCCACTGCGCTTTCATGCGTTTTTCCACCTCTTCCCTGCCCGCTCCGTCGCGTTTCATCACGCGGGCAATCCGCAGGTCCGTCGGTGCAGTAACCACGATCACCGCATCCGTTTGCCGGTACGCTCCCGATTCGAACAGAATGGCGGCTTCTTTAATGATATACGGCGTTTCGGCGTTTTCCGCAATCCAGGTTTCGAAATGACGGGCTACGGCGGGATGCACGAGCGCATTCAGCCGATTCATTTTCTCCGGGTCGGAAAAAACCTGTTCCGCTACTTTTTTCCGGTCGAGCATGCCGTCCGGCAGGTAAATATTCTTTCCGAAAAGACCGGCGATCGCATTTTTTAATGCGGGATCGTGCTGTTGAAGCAGGCGCGCTTCCGCATCGGCTTCGTAAACGGGAATACCCAGTTTCCTGAATATTTCCGCTACGTACGATTTGCCGCACCCAATTCCGCCGGTAAGCCCGATCTTTTTCATTTGAGCAAAGATAAAACAAGAGAGCCGTGTTCTCTGTTCAGGACACGGCTCTCTTGCATAAGGAATGTATGCTTAGTGTGTTTTTACAATTTTGAGTGGTTTGGAAATTTTATTCCCGTTTACCAGCTGCACCAGGTAAATTCCGCCGGCAAGCGGCTGATCGAAATTCACGGAACCTTCTTTGCTGCTGAGCGCGATCGACGAAACAGCACGTCCCGCAAGATCAGTAACGAGCATCTGCGCGCCCTGGACCGGCTCTGCGCCGAGGTTGTAGCGAATCTGCGTGTTGCCCGTGAACGGATTCGGGAAAGCCTGCAGTGCGCCGTTCATCAGCGAAGTTTCTTCCACACTCACTGTCGAATGCACATTGAACGCATCCAGCCCGGCTTCCACCAGGTGGCCCGGCATGGCATCCGCAGCGCGCGCAATGAACTGCATCGTAGCCGTAGGTGTGAGCAGCGAACTGATGTTATATGTCTGGTGAACCCAGCTCGAACTGTTCGGCGAATTGGCGGTAACTGTTTCGAGTACAACAGTGGTTGTTCCGTTTGTAAGGCTGATAACCAGCGAGTCGTTCGGGTTGCCGGAACCGCCGCCATTGTAAAACCAGCGATCGTATTCCAAAACCGGGTTCGTGTAATTCGTCAGGTCGAATACCGGCGAAGTGAGCGTGGTATACCCGCCGTCGATATCGTCCGAACTGGCGCTGCCGCCCGCATTACCGGTAACGTAGCAAAGTCCCATACAGTCGGTAGTAACATCCGCGCCCGGGTTCGAGGGCGTGGAATTATTGAACGTCCCCTGCGGAAGTCCGCGTTCCCAGGTTCCTGCACTGGCCGTACTTGTTTCCGTCCAGCCGAAATTGAACGAAAAATCATCGTACCAGCCCGGCTGAAGTTGCAGCGGCACGTTGCTGTTTCCGGTGTTCACCACAACGGAATTGCACTGTGTAACATATCCCCATGCGCCGGTAGTAACCGTGTATGTATCCGAAGGAAATCCGCAGGAACTGAAATTCCCGGTGCCGTTGGTCGTGAACGTGAACGAAGAAAGTCCGGTGAAATTCACATCAATGTTCCCGATCCCGTTTGTCGTTACCGCATCCGTAACCTGCCCGGTCAGGGAAACAGCATTCTGCGCGTTAAGCTGTACGTTGATAAAATTAACTACACCGGCAGTGAAAGAAACGTTGTTATAAACTTTCGTGATGTACCCGGGCTTGGAAAATGTAACCGTATATGTTCCCGGCGTCGCTGTTCCGGTAGCGTAATCACCTGCGATGTCGGAGAGGTCGGTAACGTTCACCGTGCCGATGGTAACAGTTACCCCGCTGAGCGCTGTTCCGCAAAGGCTGTCGGTGATATTTCCTTCCACATAGCAGGCGCGAACGTAAGTCGGGGACAAAACAAAAAGTCCTTCGTTGATATTGGAAACAACCATGGTTCCCGAAGGCAGGAAAGGATAAACGCCCCAGGCGCCGTCGAAACCGTTGCCTGTTCCGTTGTACGTATCATAGTAACCGACTGTAACCAGGTTGTGCGGACGAGTCACATCGACAATCGTTACCCCGTCGCGGTACCAGGAAGTTACGGCCCAGTTGTTCAGGATATGCGTATTGTGCACGATCGATCCTGAGCCCGGGTTGAACGATTGGATGCGATCAAGTTCCGTTACGTTGCCGGGATTGCTCACGTCGTAGGACGTGAGGTACGAGTTGGTATTCTCGTCCGTCGTGAAAATATATTTCCGGTCGTCGCTCAGCCAGGTATTGTGCGTAAATGCAGTCGGTGTGCCCTGCGTAGCCAGTACAACCGGCGCCGTTTTATTGGTGCAGTCCACGATGCAGAAATTACCGGTATAAATGTGCCCGGCATAAAGCGTATCGTTGTCCACATACCCGTCATGAACATACCCGTTGGCGGAATACTGGCCGACGTAAGTCGGGTTATACGGGTCGGTGTTCAGGTCGAGGATAAGTGCTCCCTGCGCACCGATGTTTGATCCGAACAAATAGAGATATCCCTGCGTGGTATCGATGTGCAGCGCATGTACCGTGCTGAGCTGGCCGGCAATGGCGCCGTCGCCGGTATATGTGTAATAGTTGTAGCTGCTGGCAGATGTTGCGGGCAATGCGCTCAGATCGACAATCTGCAGCGCACCTCCGTTACCTTCTGTAGTAATGTAAGCGTAGTTGCCGTACACTTTGATTTCTTTCCAGAGGCTGCTCACCATCGGGATCTGAACAATCTGTTGCACATTGGTCGGCACGGTAACGTCCACGATGATCATCCCGGCATCCGCACCGAGAAGCGCATATTCATTCGCGCCGTCAACATAGCCGCAGATATTCGCAAGCGTCTGGTTGCCGGGTGTGGACAACTGGTCGGCCAGCGTGATATTCATGCTGCTCTGCGCATCCAGGGATGCTGCTCCGCCCAGCACGATCAATGCGGTGGAAACACTTTGTAAAATTTTTTTCATGCGATTTGAGATAAGTAATTGCTTTTGATGGTGGGATGTCTATCAAAGGACGCAAAAAAAGGGGAGATTTTCAACCCGGTTGGACGAGTCAAATCAGTTTTCTGCCGGACAAATTGCCGGATTGATTGAATTTTCGAAATCTCAGAAGCTGTTAAGGAATTATCCTTCGGTTTTGTTATGCGCCATTTTTTCTCATGCTGCGTTGGATTTTTTGCCCAGATCATCTCCGATATGAGCTGCAAAATCCGCCTTGCCTGAGCAAAAATGGCATCATAACAAATTCCAAAAACAATTCATTAACAGCTTCTCAGCGGATCTTTTTCGTCTCCGCGATGATTTCCGCGCGCAGGGTATCGTTCACCGGCCAGAGCGGCTGGCGCAGCGTGGCGCCGCAAAGTTTCTTTGCTTCGAGAGCAACTTTTACTCCGCCGGGATTTCCGTCGGCGAAAAACAGCTGGGTAATGCGCAGCAGTTTGTAGTGCAGTTTGCGCGCTTCCGGCATTTTGTTTTTCAAAGCCAGGCGAACCATTTCCGAGAAATCTTTCGGGAAAGCATTGGCCACAACGGAAATCACACCGTCTCCGCCGGAAGCAACCGTGGGCAGCGTGAGCAGGTCGTCGCCCGAAATCACGAGAAAATCTTTAGGGCGATTCCGGATAATGGTCATGATCTGCTCCAGGTTTCCCGATGCTTCTTTTGTGGCGACAATGTTTTTGAAATCACCTGCGAGCTTCAGCGTTGTTTCCGCCGTGATATTCGAAGCAGTGCGCCCGGGAACATTATAAAGTATGATCGGCAAAGGAGCTGCCTGGGAAAGAGACCGGTAATGCTCGTAAATACCGCGTTGGTTGGGTTTATTATAGTACGGCGAAACCGAGAGGATCGCGTCAGCGCCGACAAGCCAGCCGGTTTCCATCTGGTGAACAAGTTCCGCGGTATTGTTTCCGCCGATACCAATTACAACGGGCACCCGTTTATTCACCACGTCGACGATATGCCGGAAAACGGATTCCTTTTCCTGCTTGTCCAGGGTTACCGATTCGCCGGTTGTTCCAAGGGCCACGATGTATTCGCATTTGCCTTTGACGATATGTTCAACCACCTTCGACAATGCAGGAAAATCGACGCTGCCGTCTTTTCTGAAAGGCGTAACAACAGCCACGCCGGTACCTCTGAGCTTGTTATGAATGGATGCCATATTGTTTATGGATGAGCGGACAAAATTAGGAAACAAAGTAATAGCCTGTTTAAAATTCCTCCGGAGACTGTTTTACAGCGAAGTTTTTAATACGTCGGAATAGCTTTCTTTTCAGTGGCAGTGGCAGTATTTGCATTACAGCAATGCTCCTGGAAGATTCGGTATACATGCGAAGCGAACAACATCGACTGCTACCGCCACTGCTGCTGCCGACTGGATCTACTCCGACGTATAGCAACAGTTTTCATGTAAAACGGTTCCGGGGAGGAGTTTTAAACGGGTTACAGTCCTTTGTATAACAACTCAAGCGGCGGAATATTTTTATCCAGCAGAGCGAGAAAATCCGGCAGGGGAATAAATTCTCCGCCCAGCGATTGCAGGTGCTTCGTCTGAACCTGGCAGTCGATCACCACGCATCCTTCCGCTTTCAGTTTTTCAACCAAAAAAATGAACGCGGTTTTCGACGCATTGCTTTCGCGGCTGAACATGGATTCCCCGAAAAAACAATTCCCCAGTTTTACACCGTAAACTCCGCCCGCAAGTTTTCCATCCCGCCAGGCTTCCGCGCTCCAGGCGAAACCCAGCCGGTGCATTTCCTTATAAGCGGCCAGCATTTCCGGTCCGATCCAGGTACCGGTTTGCCCGGGACGGGGAATACGTCCGCAAGCTTCCATCACTTCGCCGAATGCTTCGCTGAACGTGATTTCAAATACTCCGCTACGGATCACTTTTTTCATGCTCGAAGAAATTTTCAGCCTGCCCGGGAAAAGCACAAATCGCGGCGAAGGACAAAACCACATGATCGGATCAGGTTCATCATACCAGGGAAAAATACCGCTCCGGTAAGCAAGCAGGAGCCTGCGGACAGATAGATCACCGCCAACGGCCAGGAAACCGTCTTTATCCGCCAATCCCTGCGGAGGAAAGAAAATCAATTCTTCATCGAGCCAGAACATAACGGGCACAAAATAAAGAAGCAGGCCGTAATGACCTGCTTCTTTTATGAAACTTATTTTTTGAAATTACCTGATCAGCGAAACGTGGCCGATGTATTTATGTTTTTTCGCAAAGACATCGGTCAGGATTACTTTCCAGACATATACATCTTCCTGGCAGATCTGCTGGCTCTTGCCCTGTACTTTACCATCCCAGGTATCGGCAAGGTCGTCGCCGTGGAAAATCATATTGCCCCAGCGGTCGAATATCCAGATGTCGTATTTATCAATGCCTATACCAGTACCGAAGAACACGTCGTTTTTACCGTCACCGTTCGGCGTGAACGCATTCGGAATGTAGAACGTGAATTCGGGCTCCACGAGAATAGTAATCGTGGTATCGTCCACGCAGCCGTACTGGTTCACGATCGAAAGCGTTACATCGTAGCTGTACGACAGATCCGGGTTGTACGTATGTACCGGGTTCTGCACGTTGTCCGTAGCAAAATCTCCGAAATCCCAGGACCACGAAATCGGGCTGCCGCTGGACAAATCGGTGAAGCTTACGGTCGTGTTCAGGATCGTCGTTGTTTGCGGCGTTGCCGAGAAGCTGGCTACCGGCGACGGATGAGCTGTAATATAGGCCGGAATGTTCAGCGTGGCCACACAACCCTGGTTGGTTGTCGCGGTCAGCGTAACGTCATACGTTCCGGGAGCGAGATAGCAGTGCTGCGGATTTTGCGTGAAGTTCGGTACCGAACCGTCGCCGAAATCCCAGGTCCAGCCGGTAATGCTGCCGGGCGTTACGCTGCTCTGGTCGGTAAAGTTGATGCACAGCGGCGCGCATCCCTGCGTGGTATCCGCTACGAAAAGCGCAACGGGTATCGGGTTCAGTGTGATGGTCTGCGCGATGGTGTCCGTACATCCGTTGCTTGTACCGACAATCAGTGTTACCGTGTATGTCGAGCTGGAAGTACCGTAGTTATGCGAAGGATTCTGCGTATTGTTTACCGGGGAACCGTCGCCGAAATCCCATGCCCAGGTGGTTACGTTTCCGCTGGTAACAAGAGACTGGTCGGTAAAGTTCATCGGTGCGCCGCTGCATGCCGGGCTGTTTGTAAACTGGGCCGTGGGCAGCGGGTTAACGTTCACTACCTGCGTCATGGTTGTCTGACAGCCGTTGTTCGACGTAACGGTAAGCGTTACCGTGTACGTGCCCGCTGTCGGGTAAACGAAGGTTGGGTTCTGCAGGTTCGATGTATCGCCGGTTTGCGACGTTACACCAAAATCCCAGGACCAGTTCGTGATTGTTCCGCTGGATACAACCGACTGATCAGTGAAACTTGTTGTGGATGTTTCGCAGACTGCGGGCGCAGCAAATGCCGGGGCAGGCCCGGGATTCACCGTTACCTGGAGCGTTGCGGTATCCGAACAACCAGAACCTGCCGAAGCAATAAGCGTTACGGTAAATGTTCCGCTTTGAGTAAAGGTGTAGCTCGGATTCTGCAGGTTTGATGTGTCGTTTGTCGCGATCGTACCGAAGTCCCAGAAATACTGCGAAGCGCCTGTGGACTGATCGGTAAACTGCATCGGCGTATTGGTACAAACCGGTGTCGTTGCAAAAAGTGCGGTTGGCGGTGCACCTACCGATATGGGCAGGTTTATCGTGCTCTGGCAACCGTCGCTGGTGGTAACGGTGAGAATTACGGTGTAGTTTCCTGCGGCCGAAAACGTATGCGGCGGATTCTGCAGGTTCGAGATATTGTTTGCACCCGAAGCAGGATCTCCGAAGTTCCAGTTCCAGCCCGTAATGGTATTCGGGTTGGTTACAGTGGAATTATCCGTGAAGTTCACCGTGAGACTCGTACATGAACCGCCATAGGTGAACGCCGCGGTTGGCAAGGGATACACCGTGATTATCTGTGTAACGACTGACGGACATGGTAAAGTAGTTGCGGTCAGCGTTACCGTGTAGGTTCCGGGCGCTCCATAGGTATGTGATGGATTCTGAAGCGAAGAAACATTATTGCCCCCGGATGAAGGTTCCCCGAAATCCCAGCTCCAGCCGGTCGACCCGACAGACAGATCGGTAAACTGAGTTGGATTGTTGAGGCATTCGCTCGTATTGGAGAACGCAGCCTGGCCTCCGTTCGCAGGATTGACTATTGCTGTAATCGTGTCGGCGCATCCGCCGTTCACACCCGTTGCTATTAATGTTACCGTGAATGTGCCTGCCGGATAATTGTGCGACGGACTTTGCAGGTTACTCGTTGGACTACCGTCCCCGAAGTCCCAGGTGTATGTCATCGCCCCGTTATTCGTACATGTGGACGTATTCGTAAAGTTGACGAGCGTTGTACAGTTCGGGCTGTTATAGGTGAACGTCGCTGTTGGTTGCGGATACTGTGCCACCACGTGCGTGAGCATGGTCGTACAGCCGGTAACGGAAGTCATCGTTACACTGTACGTTCCGGGTGTTGTTACGTTGATGGTCTGGCTGGTTTGTCCCGTTGGCGCCCAGGAATAACTCTGCGCACCCACCGGCGCACTAATGTTGATGCTGCTGCCGGCGCAAAGTGAATCGTTCTGGGAAATCTGGTAAGGCAGGCAGGACGCATCGATGTACGCATAACCGTAGTGACCGGCATAGATACATCCTGCAGCGGTAAAGCGGATAGTTACGTTCTGTGCAACGTAAGTCGCCAGGTTGATGTTTACCGTTGTCCACGGCTTGTAGGAAGTACCGACACCGCAGGTTTGGAACCCGGGAATGGATCCGCTGGCTTCCACGTAATACTGGGAACAGGGAATCAAACCGCCGGACTGGTCGATCATTTCAATTTTGAAGTAGGGCTGTTCACCGGCAGAGTGGCCGCCATCGTTGAGCACTACGGCGTACTGGTAGGTGAAGCTCGTATTGCCGGGAGCAACGGTAAATGTTTGTTCGAGAATTTCGCCCTGGTAGTTTGCCGTTGTTCCGCCGAGACGCACGGAATAGTTTCCGCCGGGCGCAACAACCGGGAATCCGCCGCAGGGATCGTTACCGCCTGCAACAGACATGATGGTGTGACGTGCATTGGCATCGCTCAGCAAGGCGTTCATCCCTGTAGAGAAGATGCCGGACACCAGGTTCTGCAAAGGCCCGGAAGAACTGAGGCTGTTATCCCCGATCCAGCCCGACCAGCCGGTAAAGTTTCCCGTTTCAAAGTCCATGTTGGTGCACGGAGCCTGCGGGGTCGGCGGAGGTGTGTATGGCGTGTGGTTTTGCGCGATGTTGTACTTGCGGTTGATGTAGCGTCTTTTCGCTTTCTCCATCGCAAGTTTTACTTCCCATGGCTCGAGTTGTTTCGCCATGAGCGTGTTCATCACTTTGTCGGCATTAAAGCCTGCAAGCGAATCCTCTGTTTTGATTAAATCAAACGAGTTGGGATCCTGCGCAACAGCAACGGATGAGAGCAGCGAAAATGCGAAAGCTCCAACGATCATCCTGCGGGAAACTGAAGACAGGTAACGTTTCTTCATGATCATCTTTAACATGTTTTGAATTCAGTGCTTTGCCAAGCGTCCGCAATATATTACACAAGTAGTTACCAGTCAAGTTTTTGACCTAAAAATCCAAAACAAAGTTATTAACAGGATATCTGGCTAATTGGCTGATTGACCGTAAATTATGTTTCTAAACCCAATCAACCGCCTTTTTGAGGTATTCCAGGGTTTTTTCTTCGGGGCTTCCCGGGGCTGCTTTGTAGTTATACTGCCAGCCCGCGTGCTCCGGGAGGCTCATCAGGATGGATTCGATGCGGCCGTTGGTATCTAAACCGAATTTAGTACCCTTATCATAAACCAGGTTGAACTCCACGTAACGGCCCCTGCGGAGGAATTGCCATTGCTTTTCTTTTTCGCTGTAAGGAAGGTCCGCGTTTTTCAACATCAGCCGGGTATAAACCGGGGCAAATGCTTCGCCTGTCTTTATAATATAGTCGAAGTAAAATTGCTTTTGATCGTCACTACCTGACAAACGATCGAAGAAAATACCGCCAATACCCCTGTTTTCGCCGCGGTGCTTTATAAAGAAATAATCGTCGGCCCATTTTTTATGCACCGGGTAAAAATCAGGGGAAAAAAGATCGCAGACTTTTTTGATTTCCCGGTGGAAAAAACGGGCGTCTTCTTCCACGATGTAATGCGGCGTAAGATCGATTCCGCCACCGAACCACCAGGTTTGTTTAGTTCCGTCGTTTAGTTCAAAATACCGCACGTTCATGTGGATGATCGGAACCATCGGGCTTTCGGGATGAATGACGATGGAAACGCCGGTGGCGAAGAATTCGCTTTCACTGACTTTTAAAGCTGCGCGGATGTTTTCGGGAAGTTCGCCGCTGACTGCGGAAAAATTGACGCCGCCTTTTTCGATGACCCGGCCGTGCTGCATGATGCGCGTCCGCCCGCCCCCGCCCCCGGGCCGTTCCCAGTTGTCTTCCTCGAATTTTCCTTTACCGTCGGCTTGCGTGAGCGCATCACAAATGGAATCCTGTAACTGGCGAAGCCTTCCGGCGATCGTCTCTTTCGTGGGCATTTCAGTTTCTTTTCACGAGTTTGTAGTCGATCATCCTGACCAGGTTCACGGCGCGGTTTTCGTAGCCGCTTCCGTTATCGGTTTTTACAAACTCGAATTTCTGCTGCAGGCCGGTATATCGAAGCTCGGGCATACGTGCATGAAAACCAGTACCCAAACGATACAGGGCATCCAGGTAATACATGCCGATATCATAGCCCATGAAAACATACATGTTCGCATCGCCTTTGTAAGCGGCAGCATATTTCCGGGTAAAAATTTTTGTCAGCGAATCTTCGTAATCGATGAAATACGGCGAAGGAAAATGGAGTTGTACGGCCTGCAGGTATTCGTAATCCAGGTTATCGTAATTGATCCAGCCCGGAGCGCCGTAAACGATGAGCTTATGCTTTTCGGCTACTTCATTCAGCCCGCGCATCAGGTCGGTAACAAAAGCCTGGCTGTTCGAAGGAATGATCAGGATAGTAGTGTCCGGGCTGAGCAGCGGCGACAAACCGGCCATTCCGCGGATCACGGTTACGGTATCATTTCCCCGCGCATGGCGAAGCGTATCGAACGATTTCTTGAACGAGTTGATGAAAAACTGTTCTTTCGGACTTCCGCTCGAGATTACGACTACTTTTTTCGTCTTGTGCGCAGTGTTCACGTGATTTGCGAGAAATTCCATCTGCGTGGAAACGGCGGGTGTGGTTTTTGCAGCGGTGGGATTGGAAAACAAAACGCGGTTCGCCTGGGAAACCGGGGAAACGGCGCAAACGTTTTTCGATGCGGCGTATTTTGCTACGTGCGCGAAAGGGCCGGGATAAAAGGGACCGATGAACAAATCCATTTTTTCCATTTCCGGTTTTTTCAGCGTAGTGAGTATGGCAGTAGAATCGTTTTCGTCGCTGTCGTATACATGCAGTTTGATTTTCAATCCGCGTTTCTGCAGCGAGTCGATCGCAAGCGTGAGGCCCTCATAAAACTGGAGCGCGAGTTCTGTGCGCGGAGGAAAGACCTGCTGGTTCTGCAGAATTTTATCCACGTTGATCTCGTCCGTTTTCCAGTAATTCAGCGGCATGAAAAGCGCCACATGGTACAGTTCCTTTTTGATTTCTTTAAACGGAAACGTGTCTTTCGGCACTTTATTCGAGTCGAGAAAAACGGGAACTGTCGTGACCATTTTCTTCACACCGGGAATTTTAATCTGCTGGCCGGCCTTCAAACCCTGTGCTGACCCGGGATTCAGCTTTTCGATTTGTTCCACTTTCACGGCGTAAATTTTCGAAAGCGTGTAAAGCGTTTGTCCCTGCTCCACTTTATGCCAGAAATACACAACCGTGTCTCCGCTGGTTGTTACCGGTTTGGTACCCGGTTTTACGAAAGGCACTTTCAGTTCCTGCCCGGGTTTTATCCCGTTGATCGCGTCGGGATTTTCGAGGATGATATCGTTTACTGTCAGCTCGTACGCTTTCGCAATGGCATATAACGTTTGTCCTTTATCGACTTTGTGGATGTAATATTTCTTCCCCTCGATGACCTGCGTTTTCGTCGATTTCTTTATGCCGTCCTGCGCCAGTGAGCAATGACTTGCAGATAAGGCGAGAACCAGAAGCAATATGGAGAGGATGTGTTTGGTCATGACGTTGCTGCTTATTCCCATTCGATGGTAGCCGGTGGTTTTGAGCTGATATCGTACACTACGCGGTTGATGCCTTTGACTTTGTTGATGATCTCGTTCGATACTTTACCGAGAAACTCGTAAGGCAGGTGACACCAGTCGGCGGTCATTCCGTCGGTGCTGGTTACGGCGCGCAGCGCAACGGCGTTTTCATACGTGCGTTCATCGCCCATTACGCCTACGCTTTGCACCGGCAGCAAAATAGCTGCGGCCTGCCATACATCGTTATACAGCCCGCTTTTTTTCAGGCCCTCGATGAAGATATGATCTACTTCTTGCAAAACGCGTACCTTTTCTGCTGTCACATCGCCCAGTATCCGGATTCCCAGGCCGGGACCGGGGAAAGGATGGCGGTTGAGGATATTCGGTTCGAGGCCGAGTTCACGGCCCACGCGGCGGACCTCATCCTTGAAAAGCAGGCGCAGCGGTTCCACCACTTTCATGTTCATTTTTTCGGGAAGGCCGCCTACGTTGTGGTGACTTTTGATGGTGGCCGAAGGACCTTTTACGGAAACCGATTCGATCACGTCAGGGTAAATGGTTCCCTGCCCCAGCCATTTTACGTCTTTGATTTTGTGTGCTTCCACGTCGAACACTTCGATGAAAAGCCGGCCGATTATTTTTCTTTTTTCTTCGGGATCGGTAACGCCTTTCAGTTCGCCGTAGAAGAGGTCGCGCGCTTCCACGCCTTTTACATTCAGGCCCATGTGCTTGTATGAATCGAGCACCGAAGTGAATTCATCTTTGCGCAGCAAACCGTTGTCCACGAAAATGCAGTAGAGATTTTTCGCGATCGCTTTGTTCAGCAGCAAAGCCGCCACGCTCGAATCCACGCCGCCGGAAAGCGCAAGCACTACTTTATCGTCGCCCAGTTGCGCTTTCAGTTGTGCAACGGTTTCTTCCACGAACGAAGCCGGCGTCCAGTCCTGGCGGCAGTCGCAGATTCCGGCTACAAAATTTTTCAGCAGGGCCGTTCCTTCTGTGGAATGATAAACTTCCGGGTGGAACTGGATTCCCCAGGTATCTTCCCCGGTAATGTGATAACCTGCGAATTTCACATCGGAGGTGCTGGCCACTACTTCGAAATTTTCGGGAAGGCGTGTAATGGTATCGGCATGCGACATCCAGACCTGCGAATGCTGCGTGATGCCTTTGAAAAGCCTGTCGTGCGTGCTGAGCGTATCCAGGTTTGCACGGCCGTATTCGCGGTGTTTGGAAGGAAGCACTTCTCCCCCGTTCTGCTGGGCCATAAGCTGTGCGCCGTAACAAACGCCGAGTACGGGAACTTTGCCGCGGTATGCACTCAAATCGGGATTCGGGGCCTGCGGATCGCGCACGGAAGCGGGACTGCCGGAAAGAATGACGCCTTTGAAAGAGGCGGTCAGTGCGGGCGCGTGGTTGTACGGGTGAATTTCGCAGTAAACGTTGAGTTCGCGAACGCGGCGTGCAATGAGCTGCGTGTATTGTGATCCGAAATCCAGGATCAGGATGGATTCATGCATGCGCAAAGATACACAAGCCGGTCATGCTGCAAAGGGTTGTTAGTAAGTGTTTGCGGCTTGTTAACAATCGTTTGGAAAACGGTCTTAGGTGATTCAATACACCACTTCCAGCAAGGGCATTGCCTGTAAAAGCGTTCCTGTTGGCAGTATGCGCACCCGGAGTTCGTATTCACTGCCGGTTTTCCCGACAAGCCAGCCATAAGGAAACTGTATAAACACTTTGCTTTTTTTGAAATACGGTGCGGGCCCGTCTATGATTTCGAAAACGCCGGAAGGCTTTGCCTCAAATTGGAAACAGCCTTGCTGCATAGCCTTCTCGCATGATTTCAGGGATTGCGCAAAACTTACAGTCTCCGTCGAAGTTAGCAGTTTTAATTTGACAGTTATCGACGAATGAATTCCGCAAAAACCCGTTTGCGTTTTGCCTGCGAAAGGCAGCAACAAAACACAACAAAGAAAAAGTATCCGGGGCATGGGATTTATTTTCATGCAAGTTACTTCGTTGCGTTCAAACGCACAAGCCGCAGCTTACGCAGATTTTCGCAGATAAATTAAATAAACAATCTGCGGGAATCAGCGCAATCTGCAGCAGTTTTTTTTCGGAAACTCAGGTGCGATGCCAGGTGCGCAGCCAGAACCTGCGCCAGGCAGCATGCATTTCGTCGCTCAGCGTGGGGCGGTCGCCGCGGCTTTCGGAATGATTTTCATATTCCAGTATCGCATCCAGCGACTGGAGATATTCTTTGTCTTCGATGCGGTCGAGTTTGCTGAGAATCCGCTCTTTTAAAATCAGTACATCCGTGCTCATAAAAAATAAAATTTAAGGGTTAAACACAATTGCATTTTTCTCTTAGCTAAAAATCATTTACTCTGTTATCCTTAAGTTTTCGTTACTGTAGTAGGTGCTATCCGTAGTCGGCGACTACGGATAGCGACGACTACGGAATCCGATCTTGTCATTTCGAGCGGTAGTCGAGAAATGACTACTTCCCTCCTTTTCCCGAAATCGTATGCTCAATCTGTATCACGCGTTTTTCAATATCGTGCAGGCGTTGTTCGGCGCCGTCGGGAGCGGGCAACTGGCCGGTGATGCGGGCCTTCACGCTCCAGACCTGTGCCACTTCTTCTTTCTGCACCGGGTAAGGCGGATACGCCGGGTTGTCCGATTTCAGCAGGAGTTGCTGTTCTTTATTGTCACCATGAAAAACGCGTTTCGCAACGATGCTTCCGTCATTCATTACTATTACGTGCACATAACTTTCGCGGATATGCGAAAACGATTCCACGTAACTGCACACGAGCAGATCGTTCGGCCAGATGGTCGGCAGCATACTGTCGCCGCTGACTTCGAATGCGCGGTATGTTTTTCCGCGGAAGCCGGGCAGGCGGAATGCGGGAAGGCGCTGCACATATTCGCGGTCGTGCATGCCTTCGAGATACCCTGCGGCAGCTTTCTGATCAACGAGTACGATATTCTCCTCGCCGTCGTCGGCAACCGTCACTACTAAAGGAAGGGCGCTGCCTGTTCCCTGCTCTCCCGGTTTGGGAAACATGCTGCCATCGCCGTTCATGAGCCAGAACGGGGCTATTTTATATTGGCTCACGATAGCATGAAAAACGTCGTACGAGATCCCGTTCTTCCCGCTCTCTATCTGCGAAAGCGAGGTTTGCGTAATTCCAATTGCTGTGGCAAATTCGGTCTGCGAAAGCCCCAGCGTTTTTCTTAATAATTTAATGCGCTGATTGAGTGTCATTTGAGTAAATTTATAGGCAAATATAATAATTTTACTTGACTTGTATTAATTAAAACTATATTTTTGTCTTGTTAATAGTCCCGGTATAGCTTTAACGATAGAAATTAGTCTGAAGTCGGAATTATTTACGAGGGAAATATAGTTACAGTTTATAGGAAAAAGAAGCGATGTTACGAAAAGACGAAGGATGCTTAGCAATTGTGCCAGTTACGATCCATAATGGCCAGATCATTTTACCCTCGGCGGATCAGGAGACGAAGAAGAATAAGAAAATTAACCGGGCAGAATGTGAAGGCGAAGGGGACGGCCCCGTAAGGCCGGCGGTGCGCGTGCCGTATTTCCCTTCGCATCACACGCCTACGCTTAGTGCAGTTGCTTTGTATCGGCCAACCTCAAGACGGCTGGTACAAAGCCTGCCACGAATTACCTCATCAACCCTTTCAGCCGGTTTTTCCTTCAAGTGGTGTACGTGTCCGGCTGATCGAATCCCTGAAAACAGTTGCAGCGACTGTTGAAAGAGGCGGCTTCCTGCCTCCTTATGCCGCCGAAAAAAGGTTTTAGGTGTACAACCTCTGCTTAAACCCCAGAGCAGCACACCAGGCCATGGTTGATGCGGTACACAGCCCCGGAAATCCGACAAGGATCCGGGGCTGTTGTTTTTTTAGTTGCGGGGACTTTCCGGAGATTGAATAACGAATGTCAAATTTCGTCCCGATAGCTATCGGGAACTGAATTTCGAAGGAATTTATCCTGTTATGATCAAAACGGAGACAATAATAATTCCGGTAATAGCCAATGAAAGAATAATCCACGGTCGCGCATCAAGAAACGAGACACGCTTTTTTTTCTTCTTTGATTTTTTTGAATCGACGCTTTCAGAACTGTCCTGACCATATTCAGAATCAGGCAGGAAATCATTGATATCATCCAGATCAAGCATAACTGAAGTCGGTCTTTTCTATGAATGCAATGGTTTTTTCACTCAGCCCACATTCCTCTTGCAATGAAGCACAGCAAAAACATGAATTCCTGATTTCGTTTGCCGGTAGAAAATTACAAAAAGAAATTTCTGCAGCCAGGCGCCGCGCTGACGTTTGTAACGAAACGGGAGTGCCGATGGAAATTGGACGATGAGCGAAACAGTACTGTCTAAAGTAGACAGGAATCGTTCACACAAACCAGACTGCTTCGATTCATACCACACATAAGCTTCACGAACCTGGATTCGCGCACGTGCACTGAATCTGATATGCATAAAACTCAGGCTTGTTTTTTTCTTGAACTGCGGGCAAACGATTTTACTTCATTCAGCGAATAGGTTTTTCCACTGCCTGATTTCTGCAAACGTTCTTCCTCGTCAAGAATTGCTTTTTGTTCCGGGGTAAGTTCAATATCATGCACGGAGATATCCTGCGAAACCATGAAGCGCCCGCAGAACATGAGCATCATTGGTATGATCAATCGCTTCAACGAATTCAACAGGAATAAATCCCTTACTTCCCCACTATCCAAAACTCCGTGCGACGGTTTTTCGCGCGGGCGGCGTCTGTTTTCGCGGTATCGAGCGGCTGGTCGGGACCGTGGCCGATGAAACTCGTAATCTGGTTTTTCGGAACGCCGAATTCTTCCGTGAGCGCTTCGAGGACAACCAGCGCGCGTTCTTTGGAAAGCGAAAGGTTGGCGCCCCTGTCGCCCACATCGTCGGTATGCCCGTGAATTTCGATGCGGATATTTGCGTTCTCTTTCAGGTACACGGCAAATTCCTTGAGCACGGATTTCGAACGCGCTTCGAGCGAAGCGGAATTCGAACCGAAGTAAATATTGTTGAGCGTGTACTGCTCGCCCAGCTTGACTTCTTTTACTTCGAGCGCTTCGAGCTTTACGGGTGGCGCGTCCGGTTTTTTCACGGCCTCTTCCACTTTCGCCGCTTCGATAAGCTGTGAGCTGAACGCAACGCCTTCTTTTTTCAGCGTAACTACGTAGTCTTCTTTCTTCGATACTTTGATGGCGGTTGCATAATGTCCGCTCGTGGTGTCCACAACTACGTCGATCTTCTTGCCCGTTTGCGCGCTTTTGATTTCTACGTCGATTTTGCCGGAGAAATTATTTCCGTCGGGCTGTTTGACTTCACCTTTCACGATAACTACCGCGTCGGGCTGCGCTTCTTTGTAAAGCTTGAACGAATACAGGTCATGACCGCCTTTCCCGCCGGGAATATTCGGCGAACGCGAAGAAAAATAACCGAGGTTGCCGTCCGTGCTCACAAAAAAACCGAGATCGTCTTCTTCCGTATTGATGGGAATACCGATGTTCACCGGCTCTTTCCATTTTCCTTTGTCGTCTTTCCGCGCGTAAAAAATATCCAGTCCGCCAACGCCCGGATGCCCGTCACTGCTGAGGTACAGCGTTTCACTGTCGGAATGTATAAACGGCGAGCGTTCGTTCCCGGTAGTGTTGATCGGTTCGCCGGCGTTCACCGGAGTTCCCCAACTGCCGTCAGCCTGTTTTTTGGTCACGTAAATATCCGTACCGCCGAGTCCGCCCGGGCGATCGCTCACGAAATACAATGTTTTCCCATCCGACGACATGCTCGGCTGCGAATCCCAGTACACCGGGTCGTTCACTTTATCACCGAGCGGACGGATCGCTGTCCAACCGCCATCTACAAAATCGGTGGTATATAAATCCGTGTTCTGACCTTCCTTTGACGGCTTCGTAATGGTAAAAACCAGGTGCCGGTTGTCGATCGACAATGTCGGACCGCCTTCGTTCGGATTGCGGTTGAACGGTTCGTCGAGCATCGTGCCTTTATTGAACTGGCCGTTGGGCTGGCGCTCGCTCATGGTAAACACTTCGATCATTTTATCGCTCTGGAACGGGCTGTCCATTTTATTGTACGGCTGCGTGCGGATGTACCAGCACTGCGTATTGTCAGGCGTAATAATAGCGAGGTATTCGTCGTGCTGTGTGCAGATATTTTCCACCGGCACGGGCTGGAAAGGTTTCTGATTTTTTTTGATGTTGATGTAGAACTTCGACCATTTGATCATCTCGACGGACTGGCCGGAGTTGAACTCATAATCTTTACCGAGTTTTTTGCTGTCGTCGGTTTCATACTTCACGTACTTATCGAGATACGTCACCGCCTCGTCGTATTTTTCATCCACGTAGTACTTGCTCCCGATCCAGTAAAGCGGTTCCGCGCCAAGCTGGGGACAAACTTCCACGGCTTTTTTCAGGTATTTCAGCGCAGGACCGTAATTGAATTTATCGCCGTCCTGCCGGCCTACGGTCATCAGCAGTTTTCCGTATTCCAGGTTGGCTTCCGCAAAATCCGGTTCGGCTTCAAGCACTTCGGCCAGGAGTTTCAGCCTGTCCTTGAACTCGGTTTTCTTTTTGTCGATGGCTTTCTCGTATTTCTTCACGACGTCGCCATTACTGATTTCCTGGCAAAGCGCGGCTTTATCGTCCTGCGCAAAACAGGACAGGCTGCCGGCAAAAGCAAGGAGCAGGGAGAGGATGATTTTCTTCATTTCTTTCAACCGTACGTATCAGAGGTATAACGAGAATCGTACCAAAAAATTACAAATTCCCGGTTAATTGGTTTTACAGTCAACCTGGCCGGTTCTTAGGTTAATGAGATTCAACAGCTCAATTTAACGCTAATTGTCCGATCAAATCTTAGCTATTCGAAATAATACTCGATCGTACGGTACAAAACAAACTTCGGTTTACCGTTTATTAAAATGGTATTCTTTGTCCAGTTACCGTATTTGTCATACTCATACCTGTTTACTGTAATGCTATGCAAGGTGTCCTCAGACTCGTAATGTCGCGTTTCGACTATATTGTTATGCTCATCGCGTTTATATACGTTCCTGCAATCCAGCGGCTCTTCATTATAATACCAGGATTCTTCCGTAGCATATTTAGTGCCTGAGTACTTAAATATTCCCCTGCTTCTTAAGAAGCCGTTATGCATGGCTTCTTTTACTTCAGTACAATTCTGGTCTTTGTCATAACTATACGTATTGACATCAGTTAATGAACTATCAAACTGGTACTTTTTTTCTTCGGCGAGGTTACCTGCCTTATCATATTTATACTCGCTTCGATTGATAACCCTTTCTTCTGTTGAAGATTTCAGACCGGTTTTTCTGCCGGCTGAATCATAGGTATAGATTTCCGTATAAAAATGTTTGGGCTTATCGGTTATCGTGTCGCTGGTTTGCGCTTCCGATTTTTGCAGTTTTCCGGCTGCGTCGTAAAAATAATTCACGCTCCTGTAATACGTTCCGGAATCGCAGGTTGTATTTTTCCATTTCCAGAAACGTTTGGTAACAAATTCGTTTACCATATTCCCGGCAGCATCGTATTTGAATTTATAGTGATCTTTAACCTTCCCGCTCGGCACATAAAACAGGTGTTCGGTTTTCTGAGTCTCTGCGTTAAATTTTACAAGAAAATCACAATCCGCAAGACTTTGCCTTCCTTTTCGCTCTGTCGTATCACCATTTTTTATTTCGATGATATACCCGGTTTCTTTTACGGACTTCACCTTTCCGTTCAATTGAAAGATGCCTTTTTGCGGCCGCTCTCCGCGAACGAGTTGTGCCTGCAGAGGCAAGACAGCGCACACACTTAATGTCAGCCAAAGCACTGATTTCATTTTCCAATAACGGTTTTAGCGGCTATTTTAGTTTGGCATCCGCTTCCTGGCGCGCCTTGGCCATGATCGCATTGGCTTTCTGATCGGCTTCATCCGTAATCTTTTTTGCCCCGATATCCGCCTGCTTGCGCGTTTCCTCGGCCAGTTTTTTCTTGGCTACTTTTTCAAGCGGATTTTTTGCGGATTTTTCGATATCATCGGCTTTCTTATAACCTTCGTCCTTGAATTTTTTGGCGGCGACTGCAGCATCGGCTTTGATCTTGTCGGCTTGCACCTGCGCGTCTTTCAGGATTTTATCTGCTTCGGCGCGTGCTTTTTCCTTGGCATCGTCGATCTTTTCATTCACGATTTCCTTCACCGTTTCTTTCACGTCGTTTTTCAGATCGGCGGCGGCTTCTTTCAGGCTGGTTTTAACCGTCGGATCGGTGACTGTTCCACCGAAGAGTACGGCCAGGTCCACTTTATCGCTCAGCGTAACCGGGCGGCCCAGTTTGGCGCTGGCCTGGGAAGTGAGCGAATTCAGCGTAGCGTTTGCCGCGCCGCCGAATTCCGAACGCGGAATAGCGATGGTCCATTTGTAATCGATCGTCTGGTCGATGCCGGTTGACCCGCCTTCCATTTTTGCCGTGCTGTTCGCGATCTTGAAATCGAAAGGATCGACGTTCACGCGGCCTTTCTCGATTTTAAAACCGATCGGGCTGATATTGTTCAGCGCCACTTTTTTGAATTTGTTCAGTTTCAGCGCATCGTCTAATTTTTTCAGCGGACCGAAACCTTCCACTTCTACTCCTTTCGTGCTCAATTTCCCGATACCCTTGAGCGAATTGTAATCCGGCATCATTTTTCCGTCGAGATCCGTTGTCATTTTCACAGAAGTGGAGAACCGGCCTTTGGTATGCTTGCCGATCGGCGCCAGTTTCTGCACCGTGTTCAGCGTATTGAAAGTCTGCTGAATATCGAAGTCGGTAATATCGAGATCGAAATCCACTACAGGTTTCAGCGCATTGGTTGTCGAGTACGATCCGTTCACCGTCATCGATCCGCCGAGCGTATTCATTTTCAGTTGGCTCAGGTCCACTTTTTTGTCGCGGATCGTAACGCCGCCGCTCACGTTGTCCATCGTCATGTTATCGTAAAGCAGTTTCCCGATAGTCGATTTGATCGTGAAGTCGATATTCCCCGGCACTTCAATCACCGACATTTCCGACGAAGCGGCGGGCTGCATAAACTGGTTCAGGTCCATCAGCGAAGAGTTCATATTGAAATTGCCTTTCAGCAGTTGATCCTTGAAAAGATACTGAAGCAGGTTGTCGATCCGGCCGTCTGCGCGGATATCGCTCTTCCCGATTTTGGAATCGAGTTTCGTGAGTTCCACAAACTTCGGCGAGAAATTCAGGTCCATCGCTTTAATGCTCGTTTCGGGCATGTCCTTCGTTTTGTAAATCATATCGGCAATGCCGAGCGTGCCCGAAGCCTGGAATTTATCGTACTCGCCTTTATCGATCATGGACATGCGGCCAGCCATTTTCACGTTGGCGGAAATGATGCCGTTCAGTTCGTCGCCTTTCTCCAGCGGAACGATATCGCGAATGGTGGCCAGGTTTATTTTCCCGTTCACCGCGCCGTTGATCAGCGCGTCGCTCACAGGCGATTCCACGTGCAGGTTCCCGGCGACCGGGTTTCCGCCGATATTCATGGCAAACTTTTTCGCATCGATCACCATTTTGTCCGGATCGCCGCTCGGGGCGTCCACTTTCAGGTCGATATTGATTCCCGTAACCGATTTCGGAAGCGACGGGTACTGGAACATCCCGTCGGCAATCTGAAGGTTCACGCCGTAGCCGGGCATCGTGTTTTTCTTTTCGCTGTAAATACCTTTCAGGTAACCGTCGAGCGTGAGTTTGCCCGACGTTTTCACGTCCTTGAAGTCGGCGGTATATACGGCCGGCATGAGCGAAAGGATATTCCGGAATTCCGTTTGCTTCGCTTTGAAGGTCATGCCCATATCGTAATCATCGCCGGGCATGGCAAAGTAACCGTCGATGCCGAGACCGAGTTCGTTTATCGTCACTTCGTTTTCCTTGAACGTGAATTTCCAGTTCTTCATGTCCATGTCGAGATTCGCTTTCAGATCGACCTTCGCTTTTTTCAGGTACGCCATGCCGCCGTACTCCTGCGTGAAGCGTTCGATCGTGGTTTGGGTTTCCATCAGGAAATTATCCTGCGTGAAATCGCCGCTCAGCGTATGGTTCATGCCGTCGAGAATCGTCAGCACATCCAGCGAAGCATCGTCGTACACGATATATCCGTTTTTGATTTCCAGGGATTTCAGCGCGAGTTTGAATTTGGAAGGTTCGGCGGATTCCGGCGTTTTGGCGGCCGTGCTGTCTTCCCTGGCGATATCCCAGTTGGCTTTCCCGTCTTTCAGCACGCGGGCTTTGAGGCGCGCATTCTCGAGATAAATGCTGTTCACTTTATACTGATCGCCACTGATCACGCTCATCAGGTTGAGGTCCAGTTTGAGCAGCGGGATATTCGCGAGCGTATCTTTTTCAAATTCGTTGATCCCGCTCACGCGCACGTTGTTGATCGTAAAACGGAAGTCCGGGAAACTACTGAAAAGCGAAAGATCGAAATCGCCCCAGTCCACTTTGGCGTTCACGTTCTTATTCACTTCTTCCTTGAGCATGGCAATCAGTTTATCCTTGAAGATGAACGGCAGGATGATTATCGTGATCAGCAGGAGGACAAAAGTGATTCCGCTCCACTTCAGGATACGGCGGAGGAGGCTTTTTTTCTTTTTAGGTTGATTGCTCATACGTTTATGAAATTTACGTTTCAAAGATAGGGATTCCGCGTGCAGGTAAAAGATGTCCGCCGGCCCTGTTTTTCACAAAAATTCCCGGGAAAGGCCGCATTTTGTTCATTGCTCCAAACGAAGTATCTTTCTTATCGGCAAATACATAGCGCATCATGAAAAAACAGTTGCTCTCATTCTTTTTTTCTGGAATTGTATTCCTGTATTGTGAACAGGCATTCGCACAATGGACTCCGCAGGTAAGCGGAACCCTGCAAAACCTGTATTCCGTTTGCGGAACATCCACGTTCCAGGCCTGGGCCACCGGAAGCGGCGGAACCATCCGCACAACCAGCGACGGCGGGCAAAACTGGACCGGCCAGACGAGCGGAACCGGTGAAACGCTTTTCGAAGTGTGCATGCTCGACGCAAGCAACGGCTGGATAAGCGGCGGAAACGGAACGATCCTGAAAACCACCGACGGCGGCCTGAACTGGAATCCGCAAACGAGCGGCACGAACAATACGCTGTGGTGCATTTATTTCATAAACAGTGCTGATGGCTGGGCCTGCGGCGCCGGGGGAACAATTCTGCACACGACCGACGGCGGCGTGAACTGGAACCCGCAGGCGAGCAATTTCGGCGGCAACCTCTGGACAGTGCGTTTTGTTTCCGCCACGGAAGGCTGGATGACGGGCGACAGCAGTAAAATTCTGCATACTTCAGACGGCGGTACAAACTGGACTCCGCAAACCTGCCCGGTTACAAACACGGTTTTGTGGTCTGTGTGCATGGACAATTCGCCGATGGGCGTTATCTCCGGCGATAACGGTTTAGTTCTTCATACTTATGATGGCGGCGTAAACTGGGTTCAGCAGAACAGCGGCACAAGTAACTTCCTGCACTGGATTGCCTCGCCGCAATACCTGTTCGGCGGAATTTATTACGCAGTGGGCGGAAACGGTACGATACGCCTGTCAACGGACGGCGGCCTGACCTGGACCTCGCAGAATAGTCCCACAAACCAGCACCTGCGTTCATTCTGGGCGAGCGCGCCGCTGGATATTTTCGGCTGGGCGGTGGGCGAAGGCGGCGTGATCCTGCGCGTGGAGCAACCGCTTTCCGTAAACAGTGTAACGCATGCGGGAATACCGGTAAGCGTTTCCCCAAACCCGTTTGCAGAAACAACACGCATTACGATCACTGATCCGCAAAGAAATCAAACAGCAAATTCCGTTTTGTCCGTTTATAATATTGCCGGGGAACTGCTTGCGGCGTATACTTTCAGCGGAAATGATTTTGAATTAGCCAGGAAAAATCTTCCGGCAGGCATGTATTTTCTGCAACTGGAACAGAACGGTGCAACGGTTTGGAATGGGAAACTGGTTGCGGAGTAATTGAGTGTCTGGGCGTGTATGAAGTCCGTTGAGGAATGTCAGCCTATTTGCAAAAACCGTTTTTGTTTTATTTGGGTATTTAATTCTTTTGTTGTACTTTTGCAATGGAGGCTTTGTTGGGAAACTGGCATTGCCTTTTTTTATTTCACGTAGGTTACACTCCATATTTGCATATCAGGAACATCCCCAATTTCCCTTGTCGTTATATATCGCAGAGGTTTGATTAATTCTACAAACTCATTCAATTCGGGTCTTGACGGTTCTGACATACCCTTTAATCTTAGCCCCCAAGAAATAATGTAAGCTATTAAATCAGCAATTTGTATACCTGTCGTTAAGTCGCTATGCACAAAAAACGGTTCAGGTATTACTAATCCAGAACGCTGTCTTCCTTTGAGTGTCCTTTTAAAATAGTTTTCTAACTGCGAAATCAAAACGTGGCTCTGAGATTTTTCGATCTCATCGAAAACTATTATTCCTTGGTCTTCATTTCGTTTGTCTTCAAGGTAGTAATACATTCTTTCAAAAGCATAAACATAGTCTCGTCTTAATAGTCCATCCATTTCATCATCTGTTTCTCTGATAGGTTCGGATGATATTGATGCAAAAATTTTTATTCTATATTGAGCGCACAGTTCTAACAATTTCTTCACATAATCGAGCTTAGCTTGAGCTAATGCTGCCAAGTGTCTTTTTGTGGCATTAGCTCCATTTTCAATACATTCCTTAGCAAGTATGGTTCTTTCAGGCTGAAGAATAGATTCCGTTGTTTCGGCTTGTTTGAATACTTTCCTTTTTAAGAATTTTTTGCCCTTAATTTCTCTTTCGTTGCCACTATATCTGGTCCCTAATATTTGTTCTTCCAAATTTTTGAGCTGACTAACGATTTTCCATAGGTCACTGTCTTTGATAGCAATACCACAAAGAACTTCATAATATGAGTCTTGTCTATCTGTTCCACTCTCGTCTATAAAGAAGAAATATGCCATTTGAATACAATTTTGAGTTATTGTTGATCAAATATATATTATAATATTTAAGCAATGTTATTAGTGATACTGTACATAATATTACCATAAACTAAAGATATAGATGATCAGAATACGAAGCTGAGTTTTTGCAAACAGGTTGACGGGTGAATTTACCCGTTCGTTTTTGCGCGCAGCAGGTGATCGGCCATGACCAGTGCGGCCATCGCTTCCACGATCGGAACGGCGCGGGGAAGCACGCAGGGATCGTGGCGGCCTTTGCCCATCACTTCAACGGGCTGGCCTTTTTTGTTTACGGTAATTTGTTTCTGGATAATCGTGGCGACGGGTTTGAACGCTACGCGGAAATAAATGTCTTCACCGTTACTGATCCCGCCCTGGATGCCGCCGGAGTAATTTGATTTTGTCACAATTTTCCGCGAACCGGTTCCCGGGATAAACGCATCATTGTGCTGCGAGCCTTTCATTTCTACGCCGGCAAAACCCGATCCGTATTCAAATGCTTTGGCTGCATTTATACCGAGCATCGCTTTGCCGAGATCGGCATGCAGCTTATCGAAAACAGGTTCGCCCAAACCGGCCGGCGCATTTTTGATCACACCGCTGATCACGCCGCCGATGGTATCACCCTGTTTGCGGATATCTTCGATGAGTCTGATCATTTCCGCGGCAACGGCGGCGTCGGGACAACGGACGATATTGTCTTCCGTTTTCGAAAGATCGAGCGCGGAGTATGGCAGGTTCAGTTTGATATCACCGACCTGCGAAACGTAGGCATGAATGGATACCTGCGCGCGACTGAGCAGCAGTTTCGCCACCGCACCGGCCACCACGCGGGCGGCCGTTTCGCGGGCAGAGGAACGCCCGCCTCCGCGGTGATCACGGATCCCGTATTTCGCATCGTAGGTAAAATCGGCGTGCGAAGGACGATACACTTCGCGGATATGCTCGTAGTCTTTGGATTTGGCGTCGCTGTTGCGGATGATAAAACCGATCGGCGTACCGGTCGACTTTCCCGCCGGACAGCAATTCCACTTCGTCGTCTTCTTTGCGCTGGGTAACAATCCTGGATTGTCCCGGGCGGCGACGGCGAAGTTCCAGCCGGATGAAATCCGGGTCTATGAGAACGCCGGGCGGACAACCGTCAATCACACCGCCGATCGCAGGTCCGTGTGACTCACCGAAAGTCGTGATGCGAAAAAGTTCCCCGAAACTGTTGCCGGCCATGGGGCAAAAATACTTTAAAAAACGACTTCCGTCAGAGGAGTACCCTTCTCTTCACACTGTTGTATCCCGCAAAAACGCCGAGACCATCGGTAACGTTCGTATAAATCAAAGTCGGTTCTGCGAACGGATTATCACCGCCGTAATTCTGAACCGACTGGTGATACAGGTAGTATTCCGGCGTAGCATGTACGAGGTGAAAATCCATCGCGATCGTGGTATCGGTCGTGTTCTGGAACTGGTATCCGTCGCTGAGCAGCCTGATCTGTCCGCCGTCGTTATTCTTATCGGAAATAAGTTCTCCGCCGAGTGTGGAATACAAAGTATCGCCCGGCAGGAATGCATTGGTCCGCACACTGACCCAGATGAGCCGGTAAAAATCCGTTTGCCCTGCAAGATCCGTCCATGCATTATCCGACATGTAATGCTCGTTCAACCCGAACGAATTACTGTCCAGTATTTCGGAAGTTACGGTTACCGTGTAATTCTGCGGAACCGATACCGGGATAGTCGTACTCGCATTTACCGATTCGCCTTCGGGCGTAGTTACCGTAATCGTATATGTGGCGCCCGGCAGTACCTGGAACTGCGACGGTGAAACATAATACCATTCGAAGTCCGCATCGTACGTGAGCTGAACGGAAGTGCTGTTCCCGGCAAGAATAACCGTTGCGTTATCTACCGAAAAAGACGGATTCACCGTCGATGCCTGGAAAACCGGTTTGCTGCGGTTGATCCGTGCAATGATCAGCGTATCCTGCGGGGAAATAAAACAGGTAACGACGAGTTTCGGTTCCGTTTCGGGCAGATCGATATCCGCGGCCTGCTCACAGGAAACGAACGAAACACTTAACACGATCGCAAACAGGAATGTATATATTAAGTTTTTCATCGCCGGTCAGAATTTAATTGTCCATGAAACAGAAGGAATGATCGGGAACAGCGACACCTGCGTCAGCGTGTTTTTCCCCGTATTGTTATCGTACTTGATAAAATAGTAAAACGGATTCTTGCGGTTGTACACGTTGTAAACACTCAGCTCGAAAGTACGTTCGTATCTTTTTTTCTGCTTGTGGAACTGGACACCGAGATCGAGGCGATGATAGGGCGCCATGCGGAAACTGTTCTTTTCGCCGTAGTCGCTCACTTCATACCACCACCAGTAATTTTGCTGCGGCCCGTTCACCGTACTTGTTCCGCCATTTGTGGGATCATGTTGATAAACGATGTAGTTCGCCTGCGGCAGCGTAACGGCATTTCCCGTACCGTAAACCCATGTACCGGAAATTGTGATGTGATCATTCAGTTTGTAAATACCAACCAGCGAAAGGTCATGCCTCCGGTCGTAACGTGCAAAATATTTCTTCCCGAAATTGAGCGAGTCGAACTGCAGCTGCGTCCACGATAAGGTGTACCCGATCCAGCCGGTGAACTTTCCGAACTTGCGCTGGATGAGCAATTCGCCGCCGTAGCTCCAGCCCTGCCCGGTGGTGATATTGTTTTCCCAGTTTACTTCTTCGTTGTCATCCGGATCGTCGACCACGAGGAAACTCGCGCCTTCCTTATAGCCGATCACGTCGGTCATATGTTTGTAATATCCTTCCACCGAGATCATCAGTTTCTGCTCATACCAGTCTTTCGCCACTCCTGCCGCAGCCTGCCAGGAATTCTGCGGCCCGACTTTTTCGGTAACAGGCACCCAGAGATCCGTGGGCAGCCCGATTCCCGTATTCGAAAGCAGGTGCAGGTATTGATTCATCATCGCAAAACTTCCTTTCACCGAAAGATCTTCCTTGAGCATATACCGCATCGCCACACGCGGTTCAGGTTTGAAATAGTGTTTCCCTTCGCTCAGGAAATGACTCAGCCGTATGCCGATATTTCCTTTTAAACGCGAAGTCATTTCCCAGTCATCTTCAATATACACGGCATTTTCAAAAGCATCAGCACGCGATTTGCTGTCTACATCTCCTTCCGGGTACGACGAATTTTTAATCACGAATGCACTCGGCGTAAAACGATGGTACGTGGAAACAAATCCGAACCGGACCAGGTGTTTCGGGTTCGGCGAAAAATCAAAATCGTGCTTCAGGCTGAAATCGCGGATGCCGGAACCGTACTTCAGGTTAAACGTATCCTGGTTGAAGATATCTTCATAGTCGATATCCATCGTGTACTTGGCGAAAATGAAAGACGTGTTCGAAAAAAGCCGGCTTCCCCACTGGTGGTTCCAGCGCGCCGTACCGGTCGCATTGCCCCAGCGCAGGGAAGCGTTGAACTTTTCAGTCGCTGAATATTCGCCTTTATTGTACGCCCTGTCGTTACCGAAATAACCGCTCAGGTAAAATTTGTTCTTATCGTTCAGCACATAATTCGCCTTGGCATTCATGTCGTAAAAATAGTAGCCGAAAATATCGCTCGGCTGCAGGAAAGGACGAATGAGCAGGTCGATATATGTTCTCCTGGCGGAAACGAGGAACGATGATTTCCCGCGCACGATCGGGCCTTCGAGTACCAGGCGCGAAGAGATTACGCCGATTCCCGCTTCGCCGTGCAGGCTGTCCTTGCTTCCTTCTTTCATCCGCATCTCGAGCACGCTCGAAAGACGTCCGCCGTAACGCGCCGGGAAACCGCCTTTGATCAGTTCCACGCTTTTGAGCGCATCGCCGTTGAAGAGTGAGAAAAAACCGAAGAGGTGACTGGCATTGTACACCGTGGCATCGTCGAGGATGATCAGGTTCTGGTCGGGACCGCCGCCGCGGACATAAATACCGCTGCTGCCTTCGCTTCCTTTCTGAACGCCGGGCAGCAGCTGGATAACTTTCAGCACATCTTTTTCACCCAGGAGCGCGGGAATATCCTTGATCTGCTCGACCGGGATGGAAACGGAACTCATCTGCGTTTCCTGGCTTATTTTTTCCACCTTGTCCGCTTCCACAACAACTTCCTTCAACTGCACGGGCTCGATGTCGATACTCAGGCTGATATCCTTGTCGAGGATAATCGTTTTCTTCTGCACCGTGTACCCGGCGTATGAAATAACCAGGTCAACCGTATCCGCCTGTAGCGTCAGCGAAAAAAAGCCGTAGCTGTTTGAAGAAGTACCGGTTTTGAGTGCGGGCGCATAGATCGCTACGCCGGGCAGCGTTTCCTTGCTTCCTTTTTCCTGCACATAGCCGCTGATGGTATGTTTCTGCTGGGCTGAAACCGCAGCCGGAACCAGCAGCAGGAAAAATATACCTGTTTTCTTTATCATATACATATCGTCATCAAAAGTAAGGACGTTTTTAACCCGGGAAGGTTGCTTTTCATATCCGGCAATTATTGAACTATAAATGGTATTCCCGGTTTTTGGCAGGAGGAAACTTTTTTCCTTTCCTGCAACCGGGTTTCACGGGGCAGACGAAAACCGCAGGGGAAAAGTTACAATTGCGCCCGGCGATTTATTGCGCCAGCAGGAAATCGATTGCTGTTTTCAGTTTTTGTTTTTCAGCCGGTGTTGACGGATTCAGCAAAACGGCGTTGTGAAAATCGAATACGGTGCCCGAAGCCGGCGTATCTTTCACCAGCGTAGCGGGCTTCTGCGGATCGTCGTTGAACATTACGTGTGCCAGTACGGGCGGCCTGTATTTCATCGGTTTCATTTGCGCGACAACCGTTTCCTCATTCCGCAAATCGAATACGATTGCTTTTTCCGAAAGGCCGGGCAGGTACAGCCGGTTCGTACTGTCGGCTGCGATCGGTTTCACGTTGTACACCAGGCGGCGATAGGCGGGCAGCGGGTATTTCAGTTTCGGATTTTTCCATTCGCCGGTTCGGTTGAGCGGGTTGGGTTCGAACAGATCCTTCCTGTTATTTTTATAACAAACGAGTTGTTTTCCTTTTTGCTTATAACGAACCTGGTATTTCATAAAATCATCCGGGGAAAGCACCAGTACGTGCCCGCCTTTTTTCACGAAACGATCGTAATTGGAACGTGCAGCCCGCGTCCAGCTCCGGCTTTCACCAGCTATGATCAGCATCTTCGCCGTTTTGATCGTATGGTAACTGTCCATTTCCTTATCGGATATATAACCGACTTTATATTCCGGGTGTTCTTTCATCCAGGCATTTAAAGCCTGCAACTGTTTGAAATACTGCTGATCAAAAGGCCGGAGAAACGAAACCACGTTGCCGCCTTTCCGGCCCGCCTTGTCGGCCGCATACAAACTTCGCCCGCCTTTTTTGTTTTCCGACTCATACGTATTCGTAGGGATAACGATAATAATATCCATCGAGTCCCGGGAAGTCGGCCGCACGATCAGCGGCGTTTCGCGTTCGAGGAAATAAATATCGCTGGGCAGTTCTTTCGGAATTTTGTACCGTTTCACATTCCGGTACCCGTAGCCGTATTTCCAGGGACGCCAGAAACGGGCGCGCTGCTGAACCGGGTCCACAAAAGTGGAATCGATGGTGTCGCCCGCAAAATTGCTCAGCACAAGCAGGCTTCCACTGTCGGGGTGCATGCTGAAGTACAGTTGAACGCCCTGCCCGGGAAGCGCAGCCAGCCGGTCGGTATAACCGGTATGTTCGAAATTTTTCTCCTTCACCGGCTTGTACGGTTTCAGGAAAGTATGCTCGAGCTGTTCGATCCCAAGCCGCACGCCCACGTAAAAATCGAAACCTTTTATGCTGGTTACGTTTTCCGTGTACGTGAACGCGCGATCCGTTCCGACGGTAATTCCTTTGAACCGCAGCGCCGCTCCTACCCGCGCCTGCCTGAAATCGTACAAGGACATGGGCAGCATAAACATGAATTTGCCCGTTTCATAACGCGGCGCCAGGGTAAGCTGCGCGGGTCTCCGTACCGAAGGCATTTTGCCTACCGGGAGACCGTATGTAAATGTGCTTCCGAGAAAAAAATTCCGGTGAAACTGCCAGTCGAATTGTGCGCTCACGGCCGTAGGCAGCCGCATATCCATGGTGCCCGCGTTGCTTTGCTGGATCGTTGCGGAAGTTCCTGCGGAATCGATCCGGTCGAGCAGATCGAAGATGATCGTTTCCATACTGTCTACCGTAAAAGGGCCGCCGTTACTGGTTTCAACAGGCAGGTTGTTTACCCGGATATTGGATTCTTCCGCTTCGAAAAAACGGATCATGCCTACATCCAGGAAAGCAATGCCGAAATGGTATTTATACTTGTGATCGAACACACGATCCGGCGAATCCATGCTTCTGAAAACTTTCCCGGTATCCTGTTTCATCCAGTGCAGGCCGATATCGAAAACCAGCCCGGCGCCGTACTTTTCACCGTTCTGACCATAATAGGCCTGCATCTTTTCAAGATCGAGATGCGTTGAATCGGCGTATTTGTAAAATGAGTTTTCGCTGGTGGAGAAAAAACTGCTGCTGGCGCCATGCACGTAACGCAAAGAAATACCGCCGTTGATCCGGTCGTTCTCATACTGCTGCATCACGGCGGAAAAACTGGCGCCGGCTTCTTCCCACAGCAGGTAACCGCCATTGAAACGCGGAATTTCTTTTTGCGTCCCGATCAGCGCAGGATCAAAACCGTTGAAAATATCCAGCATGAACGGCGCGGGGAAATGTTCGAAACCCATAACCAGCCGCCGGTTCGCTACGGTCGATACGGCGAAGCGTTTGAACTTCACGCCTACAGCGGGAAAACGGAAAATGGCTTCGCCGGAAAAACCGGCATCCGGGTGATTGATCAGGCGCACCGGGTGCTTACCTGTTCCGAAAAGAAACTGGTCGGCCCGCATGGACGGAACGTCGAGAAAAAAATTATCCAGGTTCAAGGCTGCCATGCTCCAGCCTACTTCGAGTTGAAAAGGCGTGAGCATGCCGAAAGACGGGTTAAGCGACAGCCCGTTCATCCCGCCGTAGCGCGACATCGTAAAACCCTGCCGTTCCTGGCTTTGCAGAGCAAACGCCGGGAACAGGAAAAAGAAAAACAGGATATACTTTGTCTTCATCAGAAATCGATTCCAAAAACAAAACCGAAACGGAATGTGCCGAAGCGGATGATACGATCGTCCTTCGGCCGGCGATCCGGAAGCGGCGTCGTGTAGCCGATCCAGCCGTCCCAGAAACAATACTTCCAGAATTTACGCTGCATACCCACTTTCAGCATCGGGCCGAAACTCCAGCCGTTCAGCTCTTCCTCCCAGTACCGGGTACCGATATAATGCCCGACGAGAATATCGCCCTGGAAATAATTCGCGGCGAGGCAGGACGTTTTCCTGTTCTTGTTTTCGAGGTTGTCCAGTATCCGTTGTTCCAGGTTATAATAATACCGCACGCCCAGCGCTATTTCCTGGTGGCGGCGTTCTTTATTGAAATTCCAGTCGACATCGGCCAGGCAGGAAATATTGAGATTCGTACGCCGCTCGTAAATGGGATTGATGCCGCCGACAAACGTATTGGCGATATTGAACTTGATCACATTGTAATCGTATGTTACGCCTTCGAGCAGTTTCCTTTCCCGCTCCAGTTCCAGCGAATCGTTGTCCTGCGCCGAAACAGCGCCGGCAAGGAAAAACAATGCGGAGAAAACGAAAAAATGTTTCATAAATACCAGGACGAACAAACATAATCATAAGCGGCAGAACGGTCATGTTTCGTAGCCTGCTTTTTTCCATCTTTGCAGAAGCATTGGAATATCTATGGCGAATAAAATCCTGGTCAAAAACATCCGTTCACTCGTGCAGGTTGAAAACGACCTGCCGCGGAAAAAAGTCGCCGGTGCGGAAATGAAAAACCTGCCCTGCCTGCACGACGCCTGGCTGGCCGTGGAAGACGGGCTGATCGCCGATTTCGGAACGATGGTCGATTTCCCCGGCATTACCGACTGGAGCGGCCTGCAGGTGATCGATGCGAATGAAGGACTTGTTCTCCCCTGCTGGTGCGATTCGCATACGCATATCGTGTACGCGGGCAGCCGCGAGGGCGAGTTCGTGGACCGCATCAACGGGCTGAGTTACCAGGAAATTGCGGAACGCGGCGGCGGCATACTCAACTCTGCAAAAAAATTAGCCGGTGCAAGCGAGGACGAACTTTTCGAAAGCGCCATGCAGCGTATCCGCGAAGTCATCGCCCAGGGAACCGGCGCGATTGAAATAAAAAGCGGGTACGGACTTTCGCTGGAATCGGAATTAAAAATGCTTCGCGTGATCAGGCGGCTGAAGGAAAAAGCGCCGGTTCCTGTAAAAGCGACTTTCCTCGGGGCGCACGCGGTACCGAAAACGCATACGAAAGAAGCGTACATCAAACTCATCATCGAAGAGATGCTTCCCGCCATCGCGGCGGAAGGACTTGCGGATTATTGCGACGCATTTTGCGAGAACGGTTATTTCAGCAAAGCGGAAACGGGGCATATCATGGAAGCCGCGAAGAAACACGGCCTGGTTCCGAAAATTCACGCGGAACAGCTCAGCCATTCCGGCGGCGTGGAAGCCGGCGTGGACTGCGGAGCGATCAGCGTGGATCATTTGGAATATGTGAACGAAAATGATATCGCGCTTTTGAAAAAAAGTAACACGATGCCGGTTGTACTTCCCGGCGCGCAGTTTTTCCTTTCGCTGATCAACCCGCCGGCGCGGCAGATGATCGACGCGGGATTGCCGCTGGCCATCGCTTCGGATTATAATCCCGGCAGTTCACCGAGCGGGAATATGAACCTGATGCTTTCGCTGGCTTGTGTAAATTATAAGATCACGCCGGCAGAGGCCATCAACGCCGCCACGATCAACGGCGCTTACGCGATGGGACTTTCGGAAACGCACGGCAGTATTGCGCGCGGGAAAGCGGCGAATTTTTTCATTACCCAGCCGGTTCCGAATTACGATTTCCTGCCATATGCTTTTGGCAGCGACCTGGTCCAGGCCGTGATTGTTGGCGGGAAAGTAGTTCACGAGAAAAACTGAACCGTAAAATCAACCCTGCCCGTAGAACGACTGGAATTCCGCCACGAGCGTTTTATCGCGTATCGAACAACCGGTAAAACCTCCGGCTCCCTGTTTCTTGAAATAAAGTCCACGCGAAAACCAGCTGTTCCTGATCCTGAACTCCTTCAGTTCGTTGACGCGGAAATGCGTACCGGGCTGTTCGGACAAAGCCACTTTCACACTTTCCCGGAAATCGTCGAGGCTCACGGAAGGGTCGCTGATCCAGGCTTCAACGGCTTCGAGCATCGGTTTACCGCCTACGGAATACGTCGTGGTTTCAACGGTGCGGCCAGCCCCGGCAATACTGGAACGGGGAATGATGAACAGGTCGTCGCGAAAACCGAGCGCGGCTATTTTGGAAATGCCCGCCGGCAACATCATGTCGCCATTGGGTGCGTAAACGAAATCGATTCCTTTGCGTTTCATATGCTGTGATTTATCTGCAAAATAGGTTTAGAAAGAACAGCCGCGGCGGATTTTCTACCAAAAGGTAATTTTTACCGACAATCTTGATTTGCTGCCCGCGAAATCTGTACAAGCTGCAGTTAGCCGGATCGCGCAGGGAAAGACTGAATAATACTGGCAGCCTTCGTACATTCGTACCCGGTAAAATAATCACGACAATACCTATGAAACGTCTCATCGAATGCGTGCCCAACTTTTCCGAAGGGCAGAATATGCAGATCATTAAACAGATCACGGACAGTATCGAATCCGTGGAAGGTATCAGCCTGCTCAATGTTGATCCGGGCAAAGCAACCAACCGCACGGTGGTTACATTCGTCGGTGAACCCGAAGCCGTTGTGGAAGCCGCTTTCCGCGCCATCCGCACCGCCGGCGAACTCATCGATATGAGTAAACATAAAGGCGAGCACCCGCGCATGGGCGCTACCGACGTTTGCCCGCTCATTCCCGTTGCCGGCATCAGCATGGAAGAAACGGCGAAGTACGCGCAAAAACTCGGTGAGCGTGTCGGCAAAGAACTCGGCATTCCCGTTTACCTGTACGAAGCGGCCCAGGCCGATCAAAAACGCAATAACCTTTCTGTCATCCGCGCCGGCGAATACGAAGGATTTTTCAAGAAAATTAAATTGCCCGAATGGAAACCCGATTTCGGTCCGGCCGAATTCGACGCGAAACGCGGAGCTACCGTGATCGGTGCGCGCGATTTCCTGATCGCTTACAATATCAACCTGAACACCACCAGCACCCGCCGCGCGAATGCCATCGCTTTCGACGTGCGTGAAGCCGGACGCACAGAAAAGGACGCCAAAGGAAACCCGGTGAAGGATGCGAACGGCAACCCGGTCGTTATCCCCGGCTCGCTGAAAAGCGTGAAAGCCATCGGCTGGTACATTGAAGAATACGGCATCGCGCAGATTTCGATGAACCTCACCAATACGCGGGTTACGCCCGTTCATATCGCCTTTGATGAAGTGTGCAAACGTGCGGAAGCACGCGGGATGCGCGTTACAGGCTCCGAACTCGTCGGCCTGCTGCCGCTGCAATGCCTGCTCGATGCCGGGAAATATTTTCTCGAAAAGCAGGAACGTTCGACCGGCGTTTCGGAAAGCGAGCTGATCAAAATCGCCGTCAAATCACTCGGGCTCGAGGAACTGGCACCCTTCAAACCGGAAGAACGCGTGATCGAATACCTGCTGCGCGACAAGTCGGACAACAAACTGGTGAGCATGTCGCTGGCTGCTTTCGCCGACGAAACAGCCAGCGAAAGCCCGGCTCCCGGCGGCGGTTCCATTTCGGCGTATATGGGTGCGCTGGGTGCGGCGCTGGGCACGATGGTCGCCAACCTGTCTTCGCACAAGCGCGGCTGGGACGATCGCTGGAAAGCGTTTTCGGACTGGGCGGAAAAAGGCCAGCAACTGAAAGACCAACTGCTGCGGCTTGTGGATGAAGATACACGCGCTTTCAACCGGATCATGGCGGCATTCGGACTTCCGAAAGGGAACGACGAAGAGAAAAAAGCCCGGACTGCGGCCATCCAGGAAGCTACCCGGTACGCCACCGAAGTCCCTTTCCGCGTGATGGAAGCTTCGGCTGCAACGCTGGAGATTGCACGCGCGATGGCTGAAAAAGGCAATCCCAATTCGGTTTCCGATGCGGGTGTGGGTGCGCTGGCCGCGCGGGCTGCCGTGATGGGTGCATACCTCAACGTGAAAATAAACGCCGCCGGTCTCGACGATAAAAAGTTTGCGGCGGATATCATCGCCCGCGGCGCAGTCATCGAACAAAAAGCGCAGGCCGAAGAAGCGGAAATTCTGAAAACAGTTAATTCTAAAATTTCGTAACGGGTTCTGTGTATTTCTCGTATAAGAAAATAAGGCCCCGTTTATGAAAAAGTTCATCCAGAACCGGCCGCTCTTGCGGCGCATCGTGTACTTCTTTCCCTTGCAGCTTCTGCTCGTACAGGTCAAGAAGAATCACATGATCGTGGTGTTCTGGCTCCTGCTTTTCGGCTTCATTACAGAAAGCGTCGCGGCCCGTTACGGGGTCGGCTTCCTGTTCCTCGAACCGGAGTACATGGAAAAAGTGAGCTTCCTCTCCTACTTCATCGTCGGTTTTTCCTGCGGCGGATTTATCATGGCGTATAATATTTCCTGTTATATCCAGAATGCCTTTCGCTTCCCGTTTCTCGCCACGCTCTCCCATCCTTTTATAAAATTCTGCTGGAACAATTTTATCATTCCTGTTTTTTTTCTCGCCGTGTACTTCAACAAGATGTTTTCGTTTTTCGCGAAAGAATCGATTGCGGCCGGGGACCAGTTTGTTTACATTTCCGCTTTCCTGGCAGGACTGATCACCTTTATGAGCATTTCATTCTTCTATTTTATCCGCACGAACAAAGACATTTCAAAAATTTACGGTATCCGCAAATCGGAGGATGAAAAGAAACGACGGTACATCAGCCGTATCATCCTCCGCCGCAATTTCGAATGGCGAAACCTGGACGCAAACCGTGAGGCACGCGACTGGCATGTGGAAGTGTACATTAATTTTCCCTGGCGGATAAAGCTCGCCCGTTCGTTCGAGCATTACGACAAGGAAATGCTGATACGCGTTTTCAAACAGAATCATTACAACGCCGTTTTTTTCCAGGCGCTGGTACTCATCAGCCTGCTCGTACTCGGCAGCTTCCGCGATATCCCGGCTTTTATGATCCCGGCCGGGGCCAGCGTTTTCCTGCTTTTCACCATGTACCTGATGATGACGTCCATGCTGCATACCTGGTTCAGGGGCTGGACAACCACCGTTTTCATCCTGCTGCTCATTTCGTTCAACTGGGCATACCAGTTCGATTATTTCAGCAACCATACACGCGCTTACGGGATGGATTATACCGTTCCACCGGTGAAGTACACGAACGAAAAACTGCATTATTACGACCAGGAAAAAAACTGGCGCGCGATCGATTCGGCAAATACGATTGCTACGCTGGAAAACTGGAAAGCGCGGAACATGACTGATTCAACGCAGTTGCCCAAGCTGGTTATTTTCAACTGCAGCGGCGGCGGAATAAGGTCGGCGCTGTGGACGCTTTACACCATGCAGTACGGCGACAGCGTTACCGGCGACCTGCTTTCACATACGGCTGCTGTTTTCGGTTCGTCGGGTGGCATGCTCGGCGCGGCTTACCTGCGTGAAGTGAAACTGCGCGGGGAAAGTGATCCGAAATACAATTACAGGGATCCCGCGCTGCGCGATCATGTTTCCGCGGATATTCTCAACCCGATGGCGTTTAGTATCGCCGTCAACGACTGGTTCCTGCCGATACAGCGGTTTAAACTCGACAGCCAGCACTACGGGAAAAACCGGGCGTATGCTTTCGAAGAAAAATTTAACGACAATACCGGGCGTATCCTGACCAAACGGCTGGAGGATTATGCCGCCGATGAAGCATCCGCACGGATACCGATGATGGTTTTTTCACCCACGATCGTCAACGACGGACGCCGCCTGGTGATCAGCGCGCAGGGCGTTTCCTACCTTACGCAAAGCAGGGAGCACGACCGGATCAGCTACAATAAAATTCCGGACGGGATTGAATACAGCCGTTTTTTCAGCGAACAGAAAGCGGGCAGAATCCTGTTCAGCTCCGTGCTGCGCATGAGCGCCACTTTCCCCTACATCACACCGTTGACTGAGTTGCCATCCGATCCGAAACTGGAAGTGTTTGACGCCGGCATGCGCGATAATTACGGGCTGGTGAATACGATACGTTTTATTTATTGCTTCCGCGAATGGCTCGAAAAAAACACCAGCGGCGTGGTCATCATCCAGACCCGTGATAAATTCAAGGAAAGGCCTGTGGAACCGGATGAAGGGCAAACGCTCTCCGAAGCGCTGAGCCGCCCGCTCGGCAGTTTTTACGGAAACCTGTTTACCGTGCAGGATTACAATACGGACCGCGAATTCGAATATGCGCAGAGTTGGTTTAAAAGCAGCATCGACATTATTGATTTCGAACTGCAGAATGAATTTCCCGATCGCATTTCCTTAAGCTGGCACCTGACCAACGCGGAAAAAAAGAAAGTGATCAACTCCATGAAATCAGCGAAGAACAAGGAGAATATCGAACGGCTGAAGAAACTGATGCGGGAAAACTGACGCATGTTTCGCAGCTTCCTCTAATGCAGGCGCGCGGCCAGTTCATATCTCGGGTGTATCCCGCATCGTATCAAAGCTTTTACTCCGCAATAAATTTTCCTGCCGCCAGCAGTTTCCGTTTATCGCGCAGTTCGTAAAAATAAACACCGGCAGGCAAGCCGTCCCGGTCGATACGAAAGCTGCTGCCGGCGCAGTTTTCGATGCTCCTCACCTGTTTCCCCGACATATCATAGATCGCCAACGCCGCATCGCGTAATTCCAAACTGCTGTGAACCGTTACAGATGAAACGAACGGATTCGGGAACACGCTCACAGAAATACCTTCCTCCTGTTCACCGACCGAAAGCACGTTCGGATCGAATTCCCAGCATTCGTTGGTAAAAGGCTGCGACTGGTTCCCTGTGTAACCAATACAGACATATCCTTTCGTGCCGATGGCAAACGCTGATTCTCCTTCGAATCCAGCGCCGGGAAAATTCGCTTTCTGTGTCCAGCTGTTCGATGCCTGGTCCCATTCCCACCAATCCGTAAGTGAACCGCTTCCGCCGGAACCGTTGCCGATATATCCTTTCGTGCCGATAGCGAAACCGGTGGCGCTGCCGCGGGCTGATCCCGGTACAACTGCTTTCTGCAACCAGGCATTCAGTACCGGGTCATATTCCCAGAAATCCTGCAACCTGTTATCGTTAATATCTCTGCCGGTGCCGATATAGCTTTTGGAACCGATCGTAAATGATACCGGGCCTTCACGCGCAGCACCGGGAAAAGCGGCTTTCTGCACCCAGGAATTCCCGGCCTGGTCATATTCCCACAAATCCTGGTAAAAAGAAGTTATATCACGCCCGGTAGCGATGTATCCTTTGGAGCCGACCGAAAAACAACCTGCAGCTCCCCGCGGCGCAGCAGGAAAATTCGCTTTCTGCACCCAACTGTTCCCGGCAGGATCGTATTCCCAGAAATCATTGTAAACCGTAACGTCGCCGTCGTAGCCGAGGCCGATGTAACCTTTATTTCCAATGGCGAAACCGCTGGCAAATCCACGGGGGACACCGGCAAAATTGGCTTTCTGCGTCCAGGTATCCGTGGACGGATCATATTCCCATAAGTCCTGGAAAACAGGCGCGGGAGGATTTGAACTTGTGTCAATAATACCCGTACCGACGTATCCTTTCGTTCCAATCGTAAAAGATACTGCACCGTCGCGGGCGGGTCCGGCGAAATTGGCTTTTTGCGTCCAGGCGTTTTGCGCGCCTGCGATGTTGAACGAGCATAATAAAAGGAAGAGTAACGTGCTTCTCATCTTGCTGCTTTTTGGTGAATTGATCCACAGCAAAATTGAGCAGAGCATTCAAGAAATTAAATACCGCGGAGTTGGCATTTTCGCCTGCCAATAAGTTGGTATATGTACCGGGATTTCAGCTGATGATTCCCTGCGCGTATGCGAATTTCACGAGCCCCGCCAGGTTTTGCGCCCCGGTTTTCTGCATGATGTTCTTCCGGTGTGTTTCCACGGTGCGGTAGCTGATGCTCAGCGCTTCGGCGATGCGGTCGTTCGTGTATTCGCGGGCCAGCAGTTTCACGATTTCCGTTTCGCGTTTGGTGAGCACTACCGGTTTCCCGGAAGCGCCTTTTTCTTTTTTGATTTTGCCGAGATAATCGTGCATGATGCTGTTCTGGACTTCACTGCTGTAATATGTTCCGCCCGATGCGGCTTTGCTGATGGCGTTCACCAGTTCGGCTTTGGTGGCGCTTTTCAGTACGTAACCCGATACGCCAGCCAGCAGCATTTCGGAAATAAATTCTTTGTCGTTGTAGGTAGTCAGGATAATGATCTTCACTTCGGGCCATTCGTGGCGGATGCGCCGGGTGGTTTCAATGCCGTTCAACCCGGGCATATTGATATCGAGCACGCATATATCGTAGTTATTTTTCTGCAGGAGTTCCAGCACCCGGTTTCCGTTGGTGGCCGTGGCCGGCGGCTCAAACGATTTTTCGGTTTTGAGCAGCGACAGCAAGCCATCGAGGAACAGCTGGTGATCATCAGCGATAAGCAGTTTCAGTTTTTTCATACCAGCGGGATATCAATGATAACGGTCGTACCGCTTCCGGGCGCCGAATCAATATCTATTTTACCGGAAAGATAATTCACGCGCGAAATAATATTGCTCAACCCTATTCCTCTCTTGTTTTTCGCCTGCTCCATATCGAACCCTTTGCCGTTGTCTTCTACCGTAATATTGACATACCCGGGAAAACGGATAAGCTGCACCGTCGCCTCTTTCGCATCGGCATGCCTGACAATATTGTTCATCAGTTCGAGGATGATGTGATAAATACTTATTTCCACATGTTCGTCCGGGCGACTGTCATAGTCGTGCGTAATAAAACTGACCTGCATGCCGCTGAACGATGAAATGCGATCGAACAGGTTCTGCAAAGCCGCGAGCAAACCGAGTTTCGACAATGTGGCCGGCATGATGTGATGCGAAACATGCCGCAGTTCGACGAGCGCTTCGTCGAGCAAATGAAGTGCGGACTGGTATTTCTGAAGCTGTTCCGGGTTCAGTTCCAGGTTCTCCTTCTCCATCAGTTCCAGGTTCAGCTTCGCAGTGGAGAGAATGGAGCCAAGCCCGTCGTGCAGGTCTTCCGCAATCCGTTTGCGTTCCTTTTCCTGCGTGGTCACAACCGAATTGAACAGTTCGTTTTGCTGCCGGTTTACCTGCTGCTGCAATTTATTCTCCTTGTTGAGCCGGTATTTATTGTAGAGCAGGAAAAGTATACCGGACACAAGCACGATGATCCCGATTATGAAATTCCGGGCCTGGTCTTTCTTCCTGGTCTCGGTTTCTTTCAGCTCGTTCTTTTTATTGAGCAGTTCGATCTCGCGGTCTTTCTTCTCCACTTCGTGCTGAATAACCATTCCGTCAATTTCCCGGATACTCTGCTCGTTCACCAGCGAATCCTTCAGCAGGGAAAAACGTTTGTAATAGAACAAAGCGCTGTCCGCATTTCCCTGCTTCGAAAAAGCGTCGGATAAATTGTAATACGCTTCCTTGATGTTCTCGCGGTGTTCGATCTTCTGCGAAAGACTGAGTCCTTCGTGCAAAGCCGGGATCGCCTGCCGCGCATTATCCAGCCGGATGTAAATTTCGCCCATGCCGATATGGTAGCGTGCCACATCGTACAGGTTCGGAAGCGTTTTTTTCGCCTGCTCGAGCGCATCGCTGGTATATACCAGGGCGCTATCGTATGTTCCTTTCAGAAAAAAACTGTGCCCGATATTGTAATACGTAAGCGCCACGCTCGCTTTGTCGTTGAGTTTTTTATATATCTCCAGCGTTTTCGAGAGGGAAGCAAAAGCGGAATCGTATTTTTTTTCTTCGTTATAGATATCGCTGATATTGCTATACGCGTTGGCGATCTGCCGTTCATCACCCGATTCGCGGGCCAGTTCGAGGTATTGCCGGAAATACGGTTTGGCCTGCTTCACATCCCGCTGCTTGTAATAAATAAAGCCAAGCAGATTGGTGTACGATGCCATGTACTTCTTGTCATCCAGTTGCCGGGCAAGTTTCAGTCCTTCCAGGCTTTCTTTCATGGCACGCGGATAATCAGCGATGAAAAAAAACGTATTCAGGAGCGCCGTCCGGAGATCGACCATCTCGGCATAATCTTTCGTGCTGTCGAGACAGTCCATCGCTTTTTCAAAACAGGAAATATTTTCCGCAAAATCTTTTTCCCGGAAAGCCAGCTCCGCGAGATTTTTATACGATCTGCTGATGCCCTGCGGATAATCCAGCTTTTCGGCCAGGGCCAGCGCCGCTTCGGAATCTTTCTTCGCTTTGTCATTGTCCAGCTCGATCAGGTGATTGGCGCGCAGGTTCATCCAGTCCACCTTCCGCGTATCCGCTTTGGCATCCTGCAGCAAAACAGTCAGCGAGTCGATCGCTTTCCGCTTCAGCGCAAGCACCGGCGACTGTGCAAACACAGCCGCCATACAGGCCAGTTGACCGAGAAATAACAGGAAGATCTGCCGTTTTTTCATGTGAGCTGATACGGCAAATGTAGCAGAAGTCTACTTTTTCTTCTTTTTTCCGATGATCACGAACTCCACTTTTTCCGGTTCGACGCGGATATTGCTGATGAATACCGGCTTGCGCGTGATCTGCACTTTGGCCGGGGAGCCGCCTTTTTCCGCTTTCCGGTAATCGATCACGGCGCGGAACATGGAAGCATCCACGCTGTCGGCCTGTTCCAGCGGAACGTTATAGGTGATTTTTACTTTTTTCCGCAGCAGTTGCAAACGCACGCCGTCGGGAACGTGTTCCACCGTAACCGGTACTTCGGCCGAGGCTTCCGTAAAACGGTACACGGGTATTTCGACGGTAACCGTAGCCGGTGAAAAAGAGAGTTGCCTGAATTCGGGCGAGGGCTGCAGGCGGACAACGGCTTTGATATTTTTATCCACTTCGGTAAACCGTTTCATATCCGTTTCCACGAAGGTGATTTTCTGCACGAGTTCGCCCTGCCCGGTTACTTCCACGGTAGCCGGCGTGATTTTGATGCTGTCGGAAATGCGATATCCCGGTTTGCATTTGATGTCGAGATTCGCGCGGACGGGGATGGTTTTGGCGGCGCGCGGCGCGAAGCTGAACCAGATGGTATCGGGCTGGATGCGCACCACTTTTACGCCTTTCGAGAACTGCCGGCCTATTCTTTCCAGGTCGCGCTGGAAAGCGATATACATATAATCGCTGCCTTTCGGGCGGCGCGCCGTGTTGAGATCGATCCGCACCGGATCGGTATGTTTGTTTACCGACCAGCCCAGCATTTTAAAACCCGAAGCCATCACTTCGATATCGAGCGAATCGGGTAAGCGGTTGGATGTTTTCCGGTCGGCAGGAAGATTTACGTACGACGCGGACAGGCGCAGCGTGAGCGGGTAATCCTTGGAAAGTGCATTAAAAAACCAGAGGATGGTGGATAATCCCAGGCAAAGCAGGAAAGTCATAAAGCGACGGCTCACCACCGGCCTGCGCTGACTGGTATTGCCCGGGCCGGGTTGTAAAAAACTACGGTTGGTGACTTCCCTCATGCCGCAAGATGCGACAACAAACGATCAGAAAAAAAATTACTTGGTTTCTTCAACCGCAGTTTCTTCTTCTTCCTTCTTGTTTTTCGACTTATCGCTGTCGTCTTTAGTAGACTTATCACTGTTCAGCTGCCTGCTGTTTTCGTGCGAGATCGCGCTTTTCAAAACCTCGAGGCGGGTTCCGCTGCGTGTTTCGATGGTGAATGTTTTTTCGTTCACTTCGGTAATCTTGGCTACGATGCCGCCGATGGTAACTACTTTGGTGCCTTTGCCGAGTTCTTCAATAAACTGGCGCTGTTCTTTCGCTTTTTTCATCTGCGGGCGCATCATGAAAAAGTAAAAAACGACGATGATCAGGCCGATCATCAGGATATTGATAAGTCCGCCGCCGCCCGCAGCAGGAGCAGCACCGCCTTGAAGAATGATAGAGAGAATGGTCATCGATTTATTTTATGTATGAGTGAAATAAGAATTCGGAATTATTGTCCCGCAGGTTTCGGCTGACGCGATTCGGGAACGCTTACTTCCGCCAGGATGGTGATCACGCGCGTATTCGGTTCGCAGTTGGTGATCAGGGTAACCGTTTTTTCCTGTTTGCCCGATTTGCCCTCGCTGTTGAATTCCACGTTGATCACGGATTCTTCGCCGGGAGCGACCGGTTTTTTCGGGTAACTCGGAACCGTGCAGCCGCAGGAACCGTGCGCATCGGAAATAAGCAGGTCGGAACCGCCGGTATTTTTGAATTTGAACTCGTAGGTTACACGTTCACCCTGCGTGATGCGGCCGAAATCGTGTTTTTCCACCTCGAATTTCATCACGGGAAGGCCGCCTTTTTCGCCGCCTACGTTCACCATGCCGCTGTCCGCTTCTTTCGGGTCTTTCGGCTGGCAGGAAATAAGCGCCGCAGAAAGAACCAGGGAAGCCGCAAAAATCATCTTCGTTTTCATGATCATCGATTTAGCGGTGCAAAATTACAATTTTTCACGGTTTTTCTGAGGAGAATATCCGGCCGGGGAAATAAGCAGGGAAATCGGCTTCCCGCGCGGGTCATTTCAATTTTACCGTTTTTGTCTCGACCGCAAATTCACCGTGCTGCCCCCAGGTCTCCCGGATAATCGTGGCTTCTCCTTTACCCGGGCCTTTTTTTACATAATCCGTATGGCCATCAGGTCCGTAGACCGAAAATCGTTCTATCGTTTCGATCCACTTGCCTTTCCGGAATGCATATACGGTAATCACTCCCCAGGCGCCTTCGGCCCAACTGTTAACTGTTACTTCATCCGCCCGGTTGTTATCAAGATCACCTTCGTTGCTGAGTGAACAACCCATGGCCTGGAACCGGAACGGCGGGATACTGCTGTTGGAGCAAAGGATGGTGCAGCTGTCGACCGGGATACTGTCAGGAATAGTTTTCACCCACAGGTATTCCGGTTTCCGGTCGCCGTCAAAATCTCCTTTGATCGAATCCGAGAAAACCATGTATTCCGCAGGCGCGGGGCGGGAAACAGTTTGGCCTTGCCTGCAGGAATAAAGCGCGGTGCATATCGCCGCCAGGAAAAAAACTGTTTTCATCACTATGCCAATTTACGGCATTTGCGGTAAAACAGCGGCTTGTTGCACACGGTGTACGTTTAACCGCTAAAAAACCGAAATTCGCAGATCACTACGACTATGCACCTGTTTTACGTACCTGGTATTACCGGCGAAACCTGCACGCTTTCCGAAGAGGAATCCAAACATGCCGTGCGCGTGCTTCGGCTCGCAAACGGCGATGCGGTGCAGGTGATCGACGGGAAAGGCGGCTTTTTCAACGCGGTTGTTTCCGATAATCACCCGAAACGCTGCGTGCTCGCTTTGTCTGGAAAAATTCCCGCCGGAAAACATCCGTACAATCTTCACCTGGCCATCGGTCCTACAAAAAACATCGACCGCATGGAATGGCTCGTGGAAAAAGCGACCGAAATCGGTATCGATTCCATCAGCCCCGTCGATTGCCGGTATTCCGAAAGAACCGTGATCAAAAAAGAACGGCTTGAAAAAATTGCCGTTTCCGCGATGAAACAATCGCTGAAGGCATGGCTTCCGCAGGTGGAGGAAATATGTCCCTTCCATGATTTTATCGCGGCGCATCAGAATTCCGGCGGACAAAAATTCATCGCGCATTGCCACGATACGCCGAAGGAAAACCTGCAGGACGTTTACATTAAAGGCAGCGACGTTTTAATTCTCATCGGTCCGGAAGGTGATTTTTCGGAAGACGAAGTTGCACTTGCCGTTCGTGCAGGATTTGTCCCCGTAAGTCTCGGCAGGTCGCGCCTGCGCACAGAAACGGCCGGGCTGGTGGCGGTGATGACGGTAGCGCTTGGTAATGCGTGAGTCCGCGTTATAAGAGGCCCCGGTTATTAATCCCTACTTTTGCGGCAAGTACACTCAACAGATGATCCAGGAAATTCTCGCCCGTTTAAAAATCGCGTCTTTAAATAAAATGCAGCTGGCGGCCATAGAAGCTTCCAAAAAACCGGGCGATATGGTACTGCTCTCTCCCACAGGATCAGGGAAAACACTGGCTTTCCTCCTGCCGGTGCTCAGCAGTCTCAGCTCCGGGAAAACCGGTGTGCAGGCCCTGGTATTGGTTCCGTCGCGGGAACTGGCTTTGCAGATCGAACAGGTGTTCAGGCAAATGAGCACCGGTTTTAAAGTGAATTGCTGCTACGGCGGACATTCCACCAAAACGGAGAAAAACAACCTGGCCCAGCCGCCTGTCCTGCTGGTAGGAACTCCGGGCCGGATCGCGTACCATATTCATCATGAAAATTTCGATACCGGGAATATTCATACGCTGGTGCTGGATGAATTTGACAAAGCGCTGGAATTCGGATTCCAGGAGGACATGTCGTTTATCATCGGGCGGCTGGAAAAACTCAACCGGCGCATGCTCACTTCGGCGACGAATATGGATGAACTGCCCGGTTTTACAGGCATACGAAATCCTGTAAAGCTGGATTTCCTCGACGACAAAGCACCGACAACGGCCGGGCTGAAAATAAAATACATCCAGGCGGAAGGCAAAGACAAGCTGGAAATTTTATTCGGACTGATCTGCAAACTGCAGAACAAACCGACGCTCGTATTCTGCAATCACCGGGAGGCCGTGGAGCGCATCGGCATGCTGCTTTCGGACAAAGGACTGGCACACGGTACTTTTCACGGCGGCATGGAACAGGATGACCGGGAACGCGCGCTGATCAAATTCAGGAACGGAAGTCACCGCCTGCTCATCACCACCGACCTTGCATCCCGCGGGCTCGACATTCCCGAAATAGAAGCCGTGATCCATTACCAGTTGCCGCTTACCGAAGAAGCCTTTACGCACCGCAACGGGCGAACTGCGCGCATGAATGCCGAAGGAACCGCGTACCTGCTATTGTCCGCCGGCGACCGCCTGCCCGCTTTCATTGGCGAAAAACCGGAAGCGGAAATATTGCCGGAGAAAAATATCCTGCCGGGAAAAGCGCCCTGGCGCACGCTGTACATCGGGGCCGGTAAAAAAGACAAAGTCAATAAAATGGATATCGTGGGCATGCTGCTGCAGAAAGGCAAGCTGGCCAAAGAAGAACTGGGCCTGGTGGAAGTGCTCGATCATTCCTCGTACGCTGCCATCAGCAGTTCCAAAATCGATGCTGTTACCTCACTGATCAAAAACGAAAAGATCAAGAATAAAAAAGTCAAGCTGCAGATTTCCAGGTAAGCATTTTATTTTTCCTTTGTGTTTCTTTGTGCCCTGGTGTCTCTGTGGGAGGAAATATACAGTACCCCGGGAGTATATGAATGACTGCAAACCGACGCACTACTGATTTCCCATGCTGCCCGAAAAGAAAGAACATCCGAAAGAAAAAACCAGGCTGCATCCGCGGAATAAACATCGTGAGCGGTATGATTTCAAACAGCTGATCGCCGGCTGCCCGGAACTGGCGCCTTTTGTCAGTTTGAATATTTACAACGACGAGTCCATCGATTTTTTTAATCCCGAAGCGGTAAAAGCCCTGAACAAGGCTTTGCTGAAACAGTATTACGGTATCGATTACTGGGATATTCCCCGCGGGTATTTATGCCCGCCCATCCCGGGAAGAGCGGATTATATCCATCACATGGCCGATCTGCTGTACAGGAAGAGCGATGGCAAAAACCCGCCGGGACATGCGGTGAAATGCCTGGATATCGGCGTCGGTGCGAATTGCGTTTACCCGATCATCGGGAGTAAAGAATACGGATGGTCCTTCGTCGGAACGGATATCGATCCTGTTGCCATTGCTTCCGCGCATGAAATCGTAACGCAAAATTCTTTTTTGAACGAGAAAACGGAAATCCGGTTCCAGCATAATCCGAAAAATATTTTCCAGGGAGTCATTCAAAAAGACGAACATTTCGATCTGTCCATCTGCAATCCCCCGTTTCATGCTTCTGCCGATGAAGCCCGCTCAGGATCGGCGCGCAAGCTGAGCAACCTGAAAGGCAAAAAAATAAAAAACCCGGTGCTGAACTTCGGCGGTCAGAGCAGTGAATTGTGGTGCCCGGGAGGTGAAGCGGGTTTCGTGCGCGACATGATCCGGGAAAGCCGGCTGTTTGCGGACTCCTGTTCCTGGTTCTCCACGATCGTTTCCAAACAGTCGCATCTCAAAAGTATTTACATCGAACTTGAACACGCGGAAGCGGAAGAAGTAATCACCATCCCGATGGGACAAGGAAATAAAAGCAGCCGTATTGTTGCGTGGACTTTTCTCTCTCCGGAAGAACTGGAAAAACGGATGATTGAGAAAACGCCGGAAGATCACGTTAAATCTTAGAGTCTGTTTAAAATTCCTCCGAAGACTGTTTTACAGGGAAGACGTTTAATACGTCGGAATAGTTTTTACTAAGCGGCAGTAGCAATCACGCTTTCCAGGCAATTTTTCCGGAGGAAATTTAAACAGTCTCTTCGTTGTTTGTTTTTCCGGGCGGTAAAAAATGTTCAATGTCAAACGCCCAATACTCAATGAACAACACACATCGGACAGATAAAATTGATCATTGAGCATTGGGCGTTTGGCATTGTGCCTTTTATGCCCCAAAGAAGTAAACACTAAATCTTAATTCCCATCACGCATACATCATCCACCTGTTCCAGTTCGCCTTTCCATTCTTCGAACTGGCGGTTGAGCGTCATCAGCTGCAACGGCATCGATTCCTGGCTGTTGGCGATCAGCGCGGCCTGGAGTGTTTTGTATTTGTACTTCTTGCCTCTCGGCCCGCCGAACTGGTCGGCATACCCGTCGGAAAAAAGATAAACGCAATCGCCTTTGTGCAGCTGCACTTCCTGGTGCGTGAACGGTTTCCGGAATTCGTATTTGCCAATCGGCTGTTTGTCGGGACGAAGTTCTTCGACCACCGAAGCGCCGCTGCGGATGATCCAGACCGGGTTATTCGCGCCGGTGTATTGCATGACCAGCGTTTTAATATTGATCCGGCAAAGCGACATATCCATACCGTCGCGCACTTCGTGGTCGGTGCTTTCAAAAGTTTCTTCCACGATCTCGCTCATCTTATCCATGATGGCGGAAGGCTGCAGCAGGCTAAATTCCTTGACTGCACGCGTGAGGCTGTTGGCGCCGACCACGCTCACCATCGCGCCCGGAACGCCGTGCCCGGTGCAATCGACCACGGCGAGCAGGATTTCATCGCCGATGCGGCTCATCCAGTAAAAATCGCCCGAAACGATGTCTTTCGGTTTAAACAAAACGAAACTGTCGCTGAAAACCTGCTGAATCGAATCGAAAGGCGGCAGGATGGCTTTCTGCAGGCGCTGCGCGTAAGCGATGGAATCGAGAATTTCCTTGTTCTTCTCCTCCACCATTTCCTTCTGCCGGTGAATTTCCTGCGTGCGTTCGATGACTTTATTTTCCAGGTTGTGGTTGATTTCTTTCAACTCGTCGATGAGCCGCTTGATGGAATGCTGCATCTTCCGGAAACTGGTGGCGAGTATGCCGATCTCGTCCTTGCGGCGGATATTGATCTCCACATCGAAATTACCTTTCGCCACTTCCATCGCATCGTAGGCCAGTTCGTTCAGCGGGCTGCTGATTTTCCGCGAAACATAAATCGAAGCGCCGATGATGAGCAGGAGCATCGCCGAAAATCCCCAGAGCAGGTAATTCCGCAGTGCATGCACGTGGGCAAACGCTTCCTCCTCGTCGATCTCACTCATGATCACCCAGTTCGTATCCTTGATGTTGAGCGGCCGGTACGCGGAAAGCACGGGCACACCGCGATAGTCTTTGAATATCCGCGCGTCCGTTTTTCCTGTCAGCGCCGCTTCCGTGCCTTCGGTGCGCACTTCCTGCAGGCCGATGCAACTGCCGAAATTCCGTATCCTGTCGATCGTCGCCGGGGGAAGACCGATCTCGCTGATCATCTTGAAATAGTTTATACTGTCTTCGATCAGGAAACGCGACTGGTTGCGCAAAGTAAAATCATCGCCCACGATATACGTTTCGCCGCTGGAACCCAGGCCCACTTTGGACCACTGGCGGTTATTGGTCATGATGTCGTTGATCTTGTCGATCGGCATCTGGAAAACAAGCACGCCGATTTTGTCGTCGCCGTCATAAATGGGGCAGGAAATGAATGCGGCGTGCGCATTGTACGATGCTTTATAAGGAGCATAGTCAAGCAGTTTTACGAAATTTTTGTCGGGCGAATTGCGCGATTCGAGAAATGCCTGCGCGAGATTCGTTTGCTTGAGCGGACCATCGAGCAGCGAGGTGGCGTAATCCACTTCCTTAAAAACCGTATACACGATATTCCCCGTACTGTCGTCCACCAGGAAAATATCGTAATAGCCGAACGTTTCCAGGTAGTCGCGGAACGCTTTGTGGTACCGGTTATGTGTTCGCGTGTACTCGCTTTTATCCGAAGCCTGGTCGAGCAGGTGTTTTGATCCTACTTCATTCGGATTGTTTACGATGTAGAGGTATTGCAGGATTCGCGCTTCTTTACCGGCGGGCAGTTCGTCGGCGAGCTGTGTTTTTTTGTCCAGGTTTTTATTCAGCCGGCGCAGGTATTCCTTTTCATAGTATTCATGCAGGCGGCCATCCACGATACCCATCCAGCCCGGTTTACCGGCGTAGGCGGAATCGATAGTAAAAAAACCTTTTTTAAAACGCTTCATCGCGATAACGGTAGAAGGGTCTTTTGAAAAAACGCGAACCTGGTCGGAAATGAGTTTGAAATAATCTTCGATCTGCGTCGCTTTCATTTCGCGCACAGCGGTAAGCTTGTTGAATGTTTCCTGCTCCAGTGCCGACTTGGCGCGCACGTAAGCGATAATACCCACGATCAGCCCGGCTGAAAGGGCGATGAAGAAAAATGCAAAGGCAAGCTTAATCCCGATTTTCATAAAAAGAATGAAGGACGAATTTCAAATATACAGGTTTTTGGATGGGGTAAAACAATTCCGGATGTCGAATACCGAATGGCGAATTACCTGTACGGAAACTCAGCGTACCTGCGGCTCTACGGCGAAAAACACAACACCATCTTCACACCAAATACATGAACTGACGAAAACCAGTTCTGATTATTTACAAAATCCGGTACATTTGCACCACAGCCGCCCTGATAAAAGGACGACTCTCTTTTTATGAGTCAGTTCAGCCGCGATTTAAAATTTTACTATCTCTCCTTTCTCAAACACGACTTCAAAGCCGGGATTACCGTATTTTTTGTTGCGCTTCCGCTTTGCCTGGGCATTTCGATGGCTTCGGGCGCGCCCGTTTATTCGGGCCTGGTGGCGGGCATTGTGGGCGGACTGGTGGTTTCGCTCATCAGCGGTTCGCAGCTCAGCGTCAGTGGTCCCGCAGCCGGCCTCACGGCCATCTGCGCAGCGGCTATTCTTTCGCTGGGATCGCTCGAAGTGTTTTTCCTTTCCGTTGTCATCGCCGGTTTCCTGCAGATACTCCTGGGCGTGTTCCGGCTCGGCGGACTTACGCAGCTTATTCCTTCGGCGGTTATCCGGGGCATGCTCACGGCCATCGGCATACTGCTTATTTCCAAACAGCTTCCGCTGCTGATCGGTTACGATAAACCGGATTTCTGGACGAACGAACTGTTTAACATCCTGACGCTCGATCATGCGTTCCAGCATATCGGCAACCTGTATGAAAGCGCTTCCCCCGGCGGCATGCTTATCGCGGCCCTTTCGCTGGGACTTTTGTATGCGTGGAAAAAAACGCTGGCGAAAAAACTGAAATTTATCCCGACTTCTTTCCTGATCGTGTTTTTCGGCGTGCTCCTGGCCTGGCTTTTCAGCAAATACCAGCCCGCGCTCGCGCTTTCCAAATCGCAGTTCGTCGCCATCCCCGAGAACATGTTTGTCCAAATCAGGCTGCCCGATTTCTCCGCGCTGTTCACCAATGCCGCCATCTGGAAAAATGCGGTAGTCATTTGCTTTGTCGCATCGCTCGAAACATTGCTCAGTGTGGAAGCGATCGACAAAATCGATCCGCAGAAACGGCGCACGCCGCAAAACCGCGAACTGGTTGCACAGGGCTGCGGGAATGTCCTGAGCGGGCTGCTCGGCGGAATCCCGATCACCGCGGTCATCGTGCGCAGCTCGGCCAATATGGAAGCCGGCGGACATACCAAAATGTCCGGTTTTTCGCACGGGCTCTGGCTCCTGCTTGTTGTGCTGCTCGCGGTCCCGGTAGTCAATATGGTTCCCTACTGCGTGCTCGCCGTCATCCTGATCCGGACGGGATACAATCTCGCCAAACCGCGCATGATTTACGCGGTGTACAAACAGGGGCGCGAGCAGTTCATGCCTTTCGTGGTAACCGTAATCGCCATCCTGTTCACCGACCTGCTGATCGGTGTGGCTATCGGTGCGGCTTATTCGGTGTACTTTTTGGTGAAACATACATACCGCGCCGGCTTTGTTGTGGATGAAAAAACGGAAGGACATATTCCGCATGTGCGGATTGATCTTGCGCTGAACGTTAGTTTCCTGAACAAAAAACGGTTCATCGATCTTTTCGAACGCATTCCACCCTACGCCATTGTGCATGTTGACGGTTCGCGCAGCGTGTACATCGATAAAGACATCCTCGAAATCATCCACGATTTCAAAATCAAGGCGCACAATAAACATATCGAGCTGCACCTGGTGAATATACCGGAAGCGGATTTTATTGAAGGGCATTGAAACAATGCCGAATGGCGATTTGCGAATGCCGATTTCGCGCAAACCCATCCCGCGGGAAACAAGGAAAGTAACTGGTGCGGTTGGCAGGTGCGCAATTCGGCATTCGCAAATCGCCATTCGACATTCGTTTCATTATCTTTGTAAGAACACAACCCGGATGAAACGATTACTGCCTTTTACTTTCTTTTTACTTTCCGTTACGGCTTTCGCGCAGCCCGGTATAAATAAAGCGCAATTATTTTACCAGAAAGGACTGGAACAGCGCAGTGTCGGTGCGATCCCGGAAGCGCTGCGTTTGTTTTCACAGGCGGCAGAACTCGATACCGGCAATTTTATTTACAGCTACGAACGCGGTTATACGCTGGCCCTTGCAGGGATGTATCCTGCGGCGCTGGAAGAAATGAAAAACGCTTCGCGTAAAACCGGCGCAAACGATACCTGTTTCCGGATGCTCGGTTCACTTTTCTCTAAAACGGGCGATACCGCTTCCGCCATGAAAGCGCTGAATAACGGCCTGCTGAAATTTCCGCGTTCTGCGAGACTGTACGCGGAAAAAGGCATACTGCTCATCGGGGAAAACCAGCCCGGACGTGCAGCGGATTGTTTCGACCGGGGCATTGCAGCGGAACCGATGTACAGCATCAACTACTACCATGCCGCGAAACTTTCGCTGGCCTCGCCCGAAAAACACTGGGGCATGGTGTACGGCGAAATTTTCCTGCTCATCGATACCGAAAGCGATAAACGCAGTGAAATCCGGCAAATGCTTTACGATACGTATGTGAATTCCATAAAAACAGTTTCACCGGGCAAAGTCGAATTGAGTTTCTGCGTCAATGCGAAGGATAAAAATCCGTTCTGCAAAGTTTACTCCGGCTGCCTGGGCAGCGCCGTAACACCGGGCTCCGCGCTGAACCTCGCCACGCTGGCGGAAATACGGACGAAGTTTCTCGGGAAATATTATACGGACAAACTCAACGAAAAATTTCCCAACCCGCTTTTCGCGCACCAGGAAAAAATGCAGAAAGCCGGCGTCCTCGAAGCGTATCATTACTGGGTGCTGAACGTGGGTGAAAAAGAACGTTTCATCGGCTGGTACGATCAGCACCAGGAAGAGTTTCAGAAACTGCTCGGCTGGATGGCGCTCAACCCGTTGAAAATAGACGCATCGACCGCTTTCGCCCGGAAGCCCTGAGAATCCGTTCCTTATTTTTCCCGCCGGAATTTTGACCTGAAAAATTATTATCGCATTTTAGGGTAATCAAATGGCGATCCTATGATTCTTCTCAACCTCATCAACCAGTCGAACGACACGAATAATTCGACGATTGTAATTTTCCAGGCTCCGCCCGCAGGCGATACCGCACCGGGCGATTCGGCGGGTCATGCGCTTTATGCGTGGAAAGTGATCAGCAATATCCGGCCCGGCGAAACGTTCACGTTCAAATACCCGTCCGAAAATTTCGCCTCCGCCTGCGACAGCTGGGGTAATTTCGGCCAGATGATGCCAGCGCCTCCCGGGAGCAGTTTTGTCATGCAGCTCACTTCCGACGGGGAAGAACTTACGCATATCAATCCGCCCCTCGATCCCGGTGCTGTAGTGATCCGTAACGGGATGAAGAGTGATGCCATCAGCGCGTACATTTATAAAGGCGGGCGCCCGCTGGCCGCTAAAATGAATATGAAACCCGGGCAGGAAGCCTGGTTTGTTTTTCCGCACGAAATCTGCGTTTGTGTAATGCCCGACGTACAGGAAGGACTGCCGTTTCCGGAACCACCGGAGGCAACGCGCATCGCGATCGATCCGAAAATCAAACGTGCGGATATCGTGATGACGGGAGGTGGATCGGGATCTGCTGTCACTCCGTTCCGGTTTACACTGCAAAATGTGGTGATGGTGTAATACCGGGAACCCGGATGCTGACGTAAAAACATATTTGTACCCGCAATCTCAATGCTGCGAAACCGGCTTGAACAACGGCTGGCTTTTTATGCCGACCAGGATGAGTGAAAATTCCCAGGCGCCTCTCCCGCTGGTATAATTATCCAGGTACGATGTATTGATATCGTAACTGAATCGGAAGTAATGCTGCTCCTGCCGGAAACCGATATGCGCGATGATCGCGTCCTTGTGCCGGTAGTCCACGCCGGCTATCGCGTCGAGCGTCGAATTCTTGATTTTGTAAAACAGCAGGGCGCCGAAATTCGCTTCGTATGCTTTTGCCTGGTTCATATACAGGATGCGCGGCGTAACGGTAAAATCATCGTTGATCTTGAAATCGCAGGCGGTGTGCAAAACGAAACGCATCGGGAGCTGGCTCTTGTTTCCCGAAAATGCTTCGTTCGGTTTCGTGAGGTGGTAAACCGAAAAACCGGCGGAAGGACTGAACTTCTTATTGACATCCCTGTATTTGTAATAGATCCCGAGGTTCGCATCGAAACGCAGCAGGTTTGTTTTCTCCAGCGTGGATGCTTCTTCGTTCGGAATGCTCGTATCAAAGGTTCCGCTCGACTGCGAATACTGCACATCATACGTATAAGAAGCGGGGTCGAAACTTTTGTACAGCAGTCCCATCTGCAAGCCGGCCGTCAGGTAATGTTTGTTGGTTCCGTCCATGATGTTGTATGCACCCGACGACATGAAATTCAGCGTGTGGAAATTTCCGGCACCCGATTTATTGCTGACGATATATCCGCCCACGCCCCACTTGTCCTTGTACTTTTCCAGCGGCATATCATAGCCGAGCGCAATCGTGGAAAACGGTTTGTAGCCCAGCGAACGCCACTGCGAGCGGTAATTGCTCGTTACCCGGTAATCGCCTTTCTCACCGCAGAACATCCCGGTGAGCGCAGGATTCAGGTACAACGGGGCCATGTCGTACTGCGCCAGGTGAAAATCAACCTGCGCAAACGAAGCGGTCGTGAAAATGCCGCTGAACAATGTCACAAAAAATATGTTCGTCTTTTTCATCGTCGTTCTTTTTAGCGGATGATCGTTACGTTACCGGTAATGTTTACATCTTCTCCGTCCACGGTCGTTGCAATAAACACCCAGACGTACGTTCCTCCCGGCTGCGTTTTTCCTTTGTATGTACCGTCCCAGCCTGTCGCCTGTTCCTGCGAATCGAAGATCATATTCCCCCACTCGTTGAAGATGCGGAAATCGAATTCGCTGAACGGACCGCCTCGCACAAAAAGGATATCGTTGTGCCCGTCGCCGTTCGGTGTGAATGCCGACGGTACTGCGGGCGGATTTACGTCTTCGTCGCTGCAGGGAACGAACAGCAGGCTGTCGGAATACGATGCCACGCAGCCCGAGTCACTTGTTACGGTCAGTGTAACCACGTAGTAACCGGTGTCGCCGTACGTTTGTGTCGGATTCTGAAGCACGCTGCTCGTCGAATCACCGAAATTCCAGTTCCACGCAACGATCGTTCCTGGCGACATAAACGAACTGTCGGTCAGCGCAAGTTCCGTCGGGCAGGTGATCACCGAAGTATATCCCGGTTGCGGAAGCGCATTTACGTTGAGGGTTTGCGTACTCGTATCCGAACATCCCGCAGCGGTTGTTACCACCAGCGTAACCGTTTGTATTCCTGTATTCGCGAACGTGAACGACGGATTCTGCTGCGAAGAAGTATCCGTTCCGGCCGTCCACTGCCACGCGGTGATATTGCCCAGCGTAACCGAAGACTGGTCGGTAAACAGTACGGCTGCGTTCATGCAGGCCGGCCCGCTTGCAAACGCCGCATTCGGTTTCGTGTTGATCGTGATCACCATCGAATCCGATATCGCGCTGCAGAATGCATTACCCGAAGAAGTCAGTGTAATGATCACACTGCCTGCTGTCGTATCCGCCGTGCCCGGAATGTACGTGGCATTGAGTACTGTATCCGACGGAACAAAAACACCGTTGCCGCTGGTGAACCATTGTATGCTTCCCGAATTGGAAGCCGAACCGTTCAGCGGAACAGGTTCGCCTGCGCAGATGAGCGCATCCGCTCCCGCAGCGACAACCGGCGCAGGAGCAAACGTAAGGATCACCGTATCCAGCGCGGGCAAACAGGCATTGCTTGCAGCGAGTATCAGCATCACCGTGCCTGCACTCGTATCGGCAGGTCCCGGGATATACGTTGCATTCAGTGCGGCGCTGTCAGGCACAAAAGTTCCGTCGCCCGAAGTGGACCACACGCCTGTTCCCGATCCGCCGAGGATCTGCCCGTTGAGCGCGAACCCACTGCTGTTGATGCAAACAGTCGTGTCATTTCCGGCGATCGATGCCGGTATCGGTGTGATCGTGATCGTGATGCTGTCGCTTTCTGCAAGACAGTTCCCGTTGTTCGTTGATGCGAGGTAAAGCGTAACTGTTCCTGCAGTCGTATCCGCAGTACCAAATGTGTACGTGGCGTTCAGCGTCGAATCGTTCGGCGAGAATGTACCGTCGCCGCCCGTAGTCCACAAACCGGTTGTGGCGCCGCCGGTGATCGTGCCGCCGAGCGAAACCGATCCGGTTCCCGTGCACACGATAAGCGATGATCCCGCGTTCACAACCGGTGAAGGTGTAAACGTAACGAGCATACTATCGACAACCGCGTTGCACAAACCGTTTCCGGTTGACGTGAGATAAAGCGTAACCGCTCCTGCGGAAATATCCGATGTGTCCGGAACATACGTCGCGTTCATCGTTACACTGTCGGGCAGGAAAGTTCCCGCGCCGCCCGTCGTCCATACACCGCCTGTGGCAATGATCACCGAACCGTTCAGCGAGACGTTCGCGTTGTTCGAACAAACCTGTACATCGGCGCCGGCGATTACTTCCGGTCCCGGGTTCACCTGGATGTACATCGTATCCGCCGCGGGGAAACATCCGCCGTTATTCGTCGACGTAAGAATCAGCATCACCGGGCTGACGGAAGTATCCGCATTCACCGGCGTATAAAACGCATTCAGCGTGGTATCCGAAGGCGAGAATGTTCCCGATCCGTTCGGCGTGGTCCAGATTCCGGTTCCGTTACCTGCTGTAATGGTTCCGTTCAGTTGCACAGGATTATTCGCGCAGGCCACAAGATCGGTTCCCGCATTGGCGCTGGGCGGCGTTACGCTTCCCGCGATGATATCCGGTACGCTCGGCGAATAGGTTACGTTCAGGCTGCTGTTGTCCGGCATAAATGTTCCGCTGCCCGAACTGGTCCAGGTGCCGGAAGTCGATCCTCCGCTCACCACAGCGCTGATGGCTGCGTCGGGATTATTCGCGCAGGTAAACAACGCGGGACCTGCATCCACGAACGGCGCGGGCGTGATCGTAATAATCACGTTCTGCGAAACCGGCGTGCAGGCGTTTGTTGCCGTGAAGGTCAGTGTAACCGTTCCCGCAGCGGTATCGGCGTTACTCGGAATATACGTAGCGTTGAACGTCGTATTGTTCGGCGTGAATGTTCCGCTGCCGCTGCTGGTCCAGATGCCGCTGCCCGTGCTCGATGTAGCCGACAAAAGCACTGTCGCATTATTCGCGCATACGGTTTGATCCGCGCCCGTGGTAACTACAGGCACCGGGGCGAACTGGAGAAGCAGCGTATCACTTTCGGCGAGACAGTTTCCGTTACCGGTCGAAGTGAAGATCAGGGTTACGGAACCTGCTGTGGTATCCGCCGTGCTTGGAATATACGTGGCATTCAGCGTATTCGCATTGGGCGAGAACGTACCGCTCCCCGAGGTGGTCCACGTTCCGGAACCTGTTGTCGACATGGCGTTCAGCGGCGTATTCGGGTTGCTAAGACAGGAAATAATATCCGGTCCCGCATTTACGTTCGGCGCATCGGTTATCGTTACCAGCATCGTATCCGTTGCTGCGTTGCAGAGTCCGTTTCCTGTCGTGGAAAGAATGATCATCACGCTGCCGGCCGCAGTATCCGCTGCACTGGCGGTATATGTCGCGTTCAGCGCCGTGTTCGACGGCGAGAATGTTCCGCTGCCGGTCGTGCTCCAGGTGCCGCCTGTTGCAAGTACAACCGAACCGTTCAGCGAAAGCGTCGCATTATTCGCGCAGATGGTTTGATCGGCGCCTGCAACAGCAGTCGGTGCATCGGTAATCGTTACAACCAGTTGATCGATCACGGCAAGACATCCGCCGTTGTTCGTACTCGTCAGCGTGAGCGTAACAGTACCTGCCGCAGTATCGGCCGGACTCGGATTATAAGTAGCGTTGAGCGTGTTCGGATTCGGTGTAAACGTGCCGCTGCCTGAACTTGTCCACGTGCCGCTGCCGGTGGTGGATGTTCCGGTAAGTACAACGGCCGCATTGTTCGCGCAAACCGTTACGTCGTTTCCTGCGGTTACTGTCGGAGGCTGCGCGAACGTTACCGTCATGGTATCCTGTTCGCTGAGGCAGTTTCCGTTGTTCGTCGTGTTCAGGAAAATCAGTACGGAACCCGATGCAAGATCCGCAGGACTCGGCGTGTAAGTAGCGGTCAGACTGTTCACGCTCGGCGTAAACGAACCGCTGCCGCTGGTGCTCCAGGTTCCGGTTCCGGTACTCGATGTTCCATTGAGTGAAACGTTCGGATTGTTGATGCACACGGAAGTATTGCCTCCCGCATTCGCCACCGGCGCATCCGTGATCGTGATGATCATCGAATCCAGCGCTGCGAGGCAAAGTCCGTTACCGGTGCTTGAAAGGTAAATCGTTACTGTTCCTGCAGCCGTGTCCGCAGCGTCGGGTGTATACGTAGCGTTCATCGCCGTATTCGAAGGCGCGAATGTTCCGCCGCCCGAACTCGACCAGCTTGCGCCGGTGGAAATTGTAAACGAACCGCCAAGTGTTACAACCGCGTTATTCGCACAAACCGTTTGGTCGGTGCCTGCGCTCACAGTCGGCGCATCGGTGATGGTAATCACCAGTTGATCGCTGACCGGGGCGCAGGCTCCGTTGTTGGAGGATGTAAATGTGAGTGTAACTGATCCTGCGGCCGTATCGGCGCTGCTCGGATTATACGTGGCATTCGGTGTCGTATTATTCGGTACGAATGTGCCGCTTCCGGAACTTGCCCATGTGCCGGCGCCCGTGCTCGAACTGGCCGACAGCGGCACCGATGCATTGTTTGCGCAGATCGTCTGATCGGTTCCCGCGGCAACGATGGCTGATGAATCGATTACGACGGTTACTGTTCCGGCTATGCTGGTGCAACCGTTTACAGTTACTGTTACCGAATATGTTCCCGCTTCGGCAGGAGTAGCATTTGGAATGGATGTGTTTTGCGTGGATGCCGAGAAACCGTTTGGACCGGTCCACGAATAGGTTGCACCGACAACAGCACCGGTCGTGAGGTTCAGCGTCGATCCTGCGCAAAGCGGTGTGTTTGCTCCGGCCGCAGGAGTGGCAGGCGTCGGGTTGACGGTAATTGTCACCGTAGCGGGAACACTTGCGCAACCGTTATTGGCTACAACCGTGTACGTTCCGGCCGCCGCAAGTGTCACGTTTATAATCGCCGGGTTCTGCAGCGTAGAAGTAAATCCGTTCGGACCAGTCCACGAATAGGTTGCACCAGGAATCGTATCTGCCGATAACTGCAATGTGCTTCCCTCGCAAACCGGGCTTGTGCCGGAAGCTACGGGCGTCATCGGTGTGGAATTCACGGTTGCATTCACCGTTCCGGCAATACTCGAACAACCGTTCACGGTTATAATCAGCGAGTATGTTCCGCTGGCTGCGCTTGTTGCGCCGGGGATGCTTGGATTTTGCGCAGCAGATGAGAATCCGTTCGGGCCGCTCCACGAATACGTCGCGCCGACAACTGCATTGGTCGTGAAGTTCAGCGTTTGTCCTACGCAAACCGGGCTGTTCGTTCCCGGTGCGGGCGTAGCAGGAATCGGGTTGACTGTTACGCTTACTGTTCCCGCACTGCTCACGCAGCCGTTAACAGTAACGGTTACAGAATATGTTCCGCTGGCTGCAGTTGTTGCGCCGACGATGCTCGGATTTTGCTGCGTATCGGTAAAACTGTTCGGGCCTGTCCACGCATAGGTTGCACCGACTACGTTGCTTGCGTTCAGGTTGAGCGTGCTGCCGTCGCAGATCGGGCTGTTGCTCGAAGCGGTGGGCGCTGCGGGTGTGGGATTAACCGTTACTGAAACAGTTCCCGCGCTGCTGGTGCAACCCAGGACAGTAACTGTAAGTGAATACGTTCCGTTCGCTGCAAGTGTAACGTTCGCAATATTCGGATTCTGTGCGGAAGATGTAAATCCGTTCGGACCCGTCCAGGAATACGTAGCGCCGACAACCGCACTGGTCGTGAGGCTGAGTGTGTTGCCTGTGCACACCGGGCTATTGCTCGACGGTGCGGGCGCGGCCGGGATCGGGTTGACTGAAACGGCTACGGTTCCTGCAAGACTTGTACAGCCGTTGAGTGTAACGGTTACGGAATACGTACCGCTCGCCGCAGTTGTCGCTCCAACGATACTTGGATTTTGCGTGGATGATGTAAATCCGTTCGGGCCCGTCCAGGAATATGTTGCACCAACCACGTTACTTGCATTCAGGTTGAGTGTGCTGCCGTTGCAGATCGGGCTGTTGCTCGACGCGGTGGGCGCTGCGGGTGTGGTGTTCACTACCACCGTTACCGTAGCCGGTGCGCTGGCACAACCGTTGTTGGCCGTTACGGTATATGTTCCTGCTGCTGCTGCAGTAACGTTCGTGATGTTCGGGTTCTGCAGCGTGGATGTAAATCCATTCGGGCCTGTCCAGGAATACGTCGCACCCACGATCAGGCTTGCGGTGAGATTTAATGTCGTTCCTGTACATACCGGGCTGTTGCTGGCTGCGGCGGGAGAAGCCGGCGGTGTATTCACTGTTACGGTTACTGTTCCGGCTAAGCTGCTGCAGCCGTTCACGGTAACAACCAGCGAATATGTTCCGCTCGCGGCGACTGTTGCGCCTGCGATACTCGGATTCTGAACGGCCGATGAAAAACTGTTCGGCCCCGTCCACGAATATGTAGCACCGACTACCGGGCTGGTCGTCAGGTTCAGTGTTTGTCCCACGCAGATCGGGCTGTTGCTTGCAGGCGCAGGTGTTGCAGGAATTGCATTCACCGTTACCACCGTGGTGGCTACCGGGCTGTTGCAGCCGTTCACGGTAACCGTTACTGAGTATGTTCCGGTAGCTGCCGTCGTCGCATTTACGATACTCGGGTTCTGCGAAGTGGACAGGAACAGGTTCGGCCCGGTCCACGAATAGGTTGCACCGACGATATTGCTGGCCGACAGGTTCAGCGTGCTTCCTGCGCAGATCGGGCTGTTGCTCGACGCGGCCGGCGCGGCAGGAATCGGGTTGACGGTAACCGCTACCGTACCGGCAGTTCCCGTGCAACCGGCAACCGTTGCCGTAACAGAATATGTTCCGCTCGCGGCAACTGTTGCACCCACGATGCTCGGGTTTTGTGAAGAAGATGTAAAACCATTCGGACCTGTCCACGAATACGTCGCGCCGACAATATTGCTGGCAGTCAGGTTCAGCGTGCTTCCTGCGCAGATCGGGCTGTTGCTCGATGCTGTGGGTGCGGCGGGAATTCCATTCACCGTTACAAGAACTGTTCCTGCGATGCCTGTACAACCGGCTACTGTTGCGGTGACGGAATACGTACCGCTGGCTGCAGTTGTCGCACCCGCGATGCTCGGGTTTTGCGTGGAAGACGTGAAACTATTCGGGCCGGTCCACGAATAGGTCGCGCCGACAATATTACTTGCGGTGAGATTCAGCGTGCTTCCTGCACAGATCGGGCTGTTGCTCGATGCTGTCGGTGCGGCCGGTGCAGGATTTACAGTAACACTCACCGTACCTGCCGGTCCTGCGCAGCCGCCTACTGTTGCGGTAACGGAATATGTTCCGGACGCTGCAACTGTTGCACCGGCAATGCTCGGATTTTGCGTTGATGAAGTAAATCCGTTCGGGCCGGTCCACGCATACGTCGCGCCGACAATATTGCTGGCGGTGAGATTCAACGTAGTTCCTGCGCAGATCGGGCTGTTGCTCGAAGCTGTCGGCGCGGCGGGAATCGGGCTGACGGTGACATTCACCGTTCCTGCAAGTCCTGTGCAGCCGGCTACCGTTGCGGTGACGGAATATGTACCGCTCGCTGCAACTGTTGCGCCGGCGATGCTCGGATTTTGCGTGGATGAAGTAAAACTGTTCGGACCTGTCCAGGAATACGTTGCGCCGACAATATTACTCGCCGTGAGGTTCAATGTATTTCCTGCACAGATCGGGCTGTTACTCGAAGCTGTCGGTGTTGCCGGGATTGGGCTGACGGTAACCGTCACTGTTCCCGCAGGGCCCGTGCAACCTGAAACCGTTGCTGTCACGGAATACGTCCCGCTTGCCGCCAGGGTTGCGCCGGCGATGCTCGGGTTTTGCGCGGAAGAAGTAAAACTGTTCGGGCCCGTCCAGGAATATGTTGCGCCGACAATATTACTTGCTGTGAGATTGAGCGTGCTACCGACGCAGATCGGGCTGTTGCTCGATGCCGTGGGAGCCGCCGGGGCGGGATTCACCACGACTGTTGTAGTCGCGACAGGGCTCGTGCATCCGTTAGCTGTAACAGTCAGTGAATATGTCCCCGCTCCTGCCAGCGTGATACCGGCAATGCTCGGATTTTGCGCAGAAGAAGAAAACGAGTTCGGTCCTGTCCACGCATACGTTGCCCCAGGAACAGCGGGCGTAGAAAGATTCAGTGTGCTTCCTGCGCATAGCGGGCCGTTGTTCGCCGGTGTTCCGGTCGGCGTCGGGTTGATCGTGATGACATACGAGATCGTATCGATGCAGCCGATATTGCTCGTGGCGATCAGCTGTACCGTATATGTTCCGCTGCTGCCGTAAGTATGCGTGGGACTTTGCGCGGTGGACGTTTGCGAATCCCCGAAATCCCAGCTCCAGCCGGTGATCGTCGCGTTGCTGGAGAATGTGGTCGTATTGGTAAACGTCACAGGACTGCCGACGCACACGGGCGCGTTATTTGTAAAATCGGCATCCACCCAGCCTGCATAAACGGTTGCATACGAAGTATCCGCACAGGGTGTTCCGCGGTTGATGATCATCGTAACGGTATATGTACCGACGCTCGGGTACGTATATGTCGGATACTGCAGGTTGGATGTATCGGCAAGCGTCGAACCGTCGCCGAAATTCCAGAACCAGTTATTCGCGCTCACGGAACTGTTGTTCGGAAAATTCACCACGACCCCGCCGCAGGCATTGATCACACCGCTCGGCACGATAAGCGCCTGCGCAGGCGGGGGACAGAAAACCACGTTGAACTGGAAATCGCGGTAAACGGTATTGATCAGCACACCGTTCCGGTATTCACGCACGAGTATGCCGACCACGAACTGGCCGACAATCGTCGGCGTACCACTCAGCAAACCGGTTGTGGGATTGATCGTCAGCGGCGGACCACCGAGCGGGTTGGTAGCGGAATAACCGCCGAGCCAGGTCACCGGTGTGAAGCTGATCACGTTGTTCGCATAAGTCGGTGCAACGTCGTTGAACGGCGTATAAAAACCATACGCCAGCGAATCACCGTCGGCATCCGTAGCTGCGTGGTTGAATGTAAACGGGGTTCCCTGGCAGAGGAACAAAGGCGGGAAGTTGGTGAACGAAGGACTGCTGTTCGAAATAAAATCGTTGCCGCTTACCTGTACATTATCCCAGCGATACAATTCCGAAGTGGGTGAAGCGCCGTCGTAATGCACGCGCACCATGATCTGCACGGTATTGCCGATGAACGGTCCTGCAGTAGCTACCGCATTTGTAAAATCATTCGCGATCGCCCCGTTTACCGTAAACGGGAGGAATGGTCCCGAGTTGATACTATAATAAGTGAGTACGGAATCGTTTGCTTCGAGCGTACCGGCTTCCGAAAGGCTCACGCTGAGATTTGCACCGGCGGTGAATGTGGAAATGTTAACCTGCTGCGAAAGCCAGGTAGCCTGCGCGTTATTCACGCCCTGCACTTCGAACAGGTTGTTCTGTACCTGCGCATAACCGGGTGCTGGCGTTCCGAGGGTGCGCGTCCAGGCCGTTGCACCGGCATCGACCGTAGTACCGTTTGCCAGTGTAAAATCTTCCAGCCAGATCATCGTCGGGCCGGGAATATCGGTAGAAACCGTTGCGCCGATACAGTTGCAACTGGCGTCAATGTTGGTAGTGGTCAGGTTACGGCAGCAAACATCGTAGTAACAATGGTATCCGCCGGGGTTCGGAGGAAGATTGGTAACCGTGGTGGTATAAAGTCCTTCTTCCACGCAGGGAATGGGATTCGGCGGAGCAGCGCAGGTATCGAGGTTGGAGGGAACCAGCGTAACCGGTCCCAGGGCCATCGTAAAATCGCGGGAAGGCGCAAACGTGGCCCCGTTATATCCCGCTACTGTAATGGTCACAGTATTCGGAAACGCCGCTGTTCCGCCAGAACAATCGCGGAAAAGTTTCAATGTAAAGGTATAACTCGAACCGCCGTTGTAAACATACGTAAGCGTACCGCCTACAATGTGCGTGGCTTTTGCGGAAGTCAGAAAAGAAAACGAAGCCAGCAGGAAGAGTAGAATTCTTTTCATAGACCAGTAATTAAGTGGACAATGCAGAATTTAAAGCCAACTGCATCCCCTGTAGTAAAAGGGCAAAACTATTTACTTGTGGCCGGAAGACCACAAACGATGATGTTTTGAAAAAAATGAGCGCCTGTTCCGTTACAGGTATTTAGTAGGTGTACCCCCTTATACGGCAACTGTTCTTCCCGGGTTATAGAAATGTGCCATCCAAAGAACCCGTTTCGTCTGTTTATTTACGTGATTTATCTATTCCCGGATTTAGGTAATGCGCATTTTTCCCCATAATATCGCTTATATTAAAGTTGTAGGTTTAACGTCTAATGTTCAAGGTTTCATGTCTAATGTTTCAAGTTTTATATGGACAAACCTGAAACTTTAAACATAAAACATGAGACTTTTTAAATGACGGAAATTCGCCTGACGACTGTAATAAACGCCCCGATCGAAAAATGTTTCGACCTGTCGCGCGATGTGGATGTACACATGCTTTCGACGAAGCAAACCGGCGAGCGTGTGGTGGCCGGGCGAACCGCCGGGCTTTGCGAACTGCATGATGAAATTACCTGGGAAGCGCGGCATTTCGGTATCCGGCAAAAGCTGCAGGTGAAAATCACGACGATGGACAGGCCGCATTCTTTCAGCGACCAGATGCTGAAAGGCGCATTCAAGAGTATGTTTCATACGCACCGGTTTGAAGAGAAAAACGGCACGACGTTTATGCACGATGATTTCAGGTATGAAGTACCGTTTTGGTTTATCGGTTGGATTTTTGACCGGTTTGTTTTGAAGAAATATATGACGCGGTTTTTGGAAGAGAGGAATAGGGTGATTAAGGGGTTGGCGGAGGGAAAGGCCAATTAATTTTAGTATTTTTAATACATGGACAAAGTCCTGAAGATAGTACGGCTTAAGGATAAACAATCTGATTATGCATATTGGTATAGCAAGACGCCACAAGAACGTTTGGCTGCAATAGAGTTGTTGCGTCAACAATATATGGAATTACATAAAGGCATTCCGTTGCGGCTTCAAAGAATTTGCAGAATTATTAATAAGGTAGGTCGACTGAAAGACCAAGACGATCTTGAGGATATTTGAAATACCTTTTCACACTCATCAGATAGTAAAAGAACAATACAATGAGCGACTTTGGAGCACTGATCGAATTGAAAACGATTAGCCAAACAAAACTTACGGCGGAAGAAATCAGGTTGTTTCGAAACGCTGTTGATAAAATCAAAAAAGAGAATCAGTTTTCGGATGCTCTTGGAGAATCCTTTCTATTCAAAATAATGGATGTTGATAGCAACGGATCCTCACTCGTCGTTATCCTCAGCGAATACTGGTTTGGAGACGAAGACGAACAGGAAACATTCGATTTTGCAAAAGAAAATGATCTTGAAAAGATCGAGACTATTGCGGCATCTCTACAGGCATTGATGGGCAAAGAACATATTGTAACGGCCATTTTTGATGGCTGGTAGCCACAATTCAGATTTTGATATTCTAACATATTCTCTTTCTTTTTCCCTACCTTCGCCCCTCACAACAAGCAGCCCTGCGTTGTATGCAGGCATAAAAACATATGATCAACATTACTCTGCCCGACGGTTCGGTGCGCCAATATGCGCCCGGCGTCAGTTCGCTCGAGATCGCTCAAAGCATCAGCGAAGGATTAGCAAGAAACGTATTAGCAGCAAAAGTCAACGGCCAGGTATGGGATGCCACGCGTCCCATCCCAACCGATGCCTCCGTTGTACTGCTCACCTGGAACGATGTCCAGGGAAAAGAAGCCATGTGGCATTCGTCGGCACACCTGCTCGCCGAAGCCCTCGAAGCCCTTTATCCCGGCGTGAAATTCGGGATCGGTCCGCCCATCGAAGCGGGTTTTTATTACGACGTCGATCTCGGCGAGCATAAAATCACGCCCGAGGACCTGCCGAAAGTCGAGAAAAAAATGCTCGAACTCGCGCAGCAGAAAAACGTGTACATCCGCGAAGAAATTTCCAAAGCCGAAGCCATCGGTTACTTCCGCGCGAAAGAAGATCCGTACAAGCTCGAACTGCTCGAAGATTTGCAGGACGGGCAGATCACGTTTTACAAGCAGGGTAATTTCACCGACCTCTGCCGCGGACCGCATATTCCGAATACCGGTTTTATCAAAGCGGTGAAACTGCTCAACATTGCGGGCGCATACTGGCGCGGCGACGAAAAACGGAAACAGCTCACGCGCATTTACGGCATCACTTTCCCGAAGCAGAAAGAGCTCGACGAATACCTCGTGCTGCTCGAAGAAGCCAAGAAACGCGATCACCGTAAACTGGGCCGCGAGCTCGACCTGTTCACCTTCTCCGAAAAAGTGGGCATGGGCCTGCCGCTCTGGCTTCCCGCCGGGGCCGCGCTGCGCGAACGCCTCATGCAGTTTCTCCAGAAAGCGCAGGTGAAAGCCGGCTACCAGCCTGTAGTTACGCCGCATATCGGCAACAAGCAGTTGTACATTACGTCGGGACATTACGAGAAATACGGCAAGGATTCGTTCCAGCCCATCCGTACGCCCGCCGAAGGAGAAGAATTTTTCCTGAAACCGATGAACTGCCCGCATCACTGCGAGATTTATAAAAGCAAACCGCGTTCGTACAAAGACCTGCCGATCCGTTTTTCGGAATTCGGAACGGTGTACCGTTACGAGCAGAGCGGTGAGCTGCACGGACTCACGCGCGTGCGCGGGTTCACGCAGGACGATGCACACCTTTTCTGCCGGCCGGAACAGGTGAACGAAGAATTCTGCAAAGTGATCGACATCGTGCTGTACGTTTTCCGCGCACTCGATTTCCACGATTTCACCGCGCAGATTTCGCTGCGCGATAAAGAAGACCGCAGCAAGTACATCGGTTCGGACGAGAACTGGGAACGCGCCGAACAGTCGATCATCGACGCTGCCGCGAAAAAAGGACTGACCACGGTGATCGAATACGGCGAAGCGGCTTTCTACGGCCCCAAGCTCGACTTTATGGTGAAGGACGCCATCGGCCGGAAATGGCAGCTGGGTACGATCCAGGTGGACTATAACCTGCCCGAGCGTTTCGAGCTGGAATACACCGGCGCCGACAACCAGAAGCACCGCCCTGTGATGATCCACCGCGCGCCGTTCGGATCGATGGAGCGTTTCGTGGCCGTGCTGATCGAGCATTGCGCCGGGAAGTTCCCGCTCTGGCTTACGCCGGAACAGGTGGGTATCCTGCCCATCAGCGAGAAGTACTCCGAACACGCCTCCGCGCTTTTAGATTCGCTGAAAAATTACGATATTCGCGGATTCGTTGACGACCGCAACGAGAAGATCGGCAAGAAGATCCGCGACACGGAACTTCGTAAAGTGCCGTACATGCTTATCATCGGTGAAAAAGAAGCCGCCGAAGGAACCGTAGCCGTGCGCAAGCAGGGTGAAGGCGACAAAGGCACGATGAGCGTGGAAGCATTTGCGGAAATGATCAACCAGGAAATAAACGAGCGCCTGCAATCGCTCCAGGGTTAAACTTAAAACGGAAATCGTATCAACAACAGCAACAACAGTGGCGGCGGCGGCGGCGGAAATTTCAACCGTCCGCGTCCTCCCTTCCCACCCCGGCGGTTTGGTCCGCCCAAAAAAGAAGATCTTCACAAGATCAATGAAAAAATCCGCGCACAGGAAGTGCGCGTGGTAGGCGACGACATCGAACAGGGTGTTTACTCACTCGAGAAAGCCCTCGAAATCGCCCGCGCAGCGGGACTTGACCTGGTAGAGATCGCGCCCAACGCCGATCCGCCGGTTTGTAAAGTCATCGACTACAAAAAGTTTCTCTACGATCAGAAAAAGAAACAAAAGGAACTCAAGGCGAAAGCGTCGAAAGTCGTTGTAAAAGAAATCCGTTTCGGTCCGCATACCGACGATCACGATTTTAATTTCAAGAAAAATCACGCGATCAAATTCCTGGAAGACGGAAGCAAAGTAAAAGCCTACGTCATGTTCCGCGGCCGCTCCATCATGTTCAAGGAACAAGGCGAGATCCTGCTCCTGCGTTTTGCACAGGAACTCGAAGAATACGGCAAAGTGGAACAGCTTCCGCAGCTCGAAGGAAAACGTATGCAGATGCTGCTTACGCCGAAGAAAAAGAAATAAAATCAACCATTATAAATATAAAAACACGCGGAAAAGTTCCGCGTGTTTTTTTTGTTCATGCCGGCACACCGGAAATTTCCGTTATTTTAGGGTAAGCTGCGATGAGTCTTAACCGGAATGTCTTTTACTCGTTCATTATCCAGGTTCCCATCCTGGTTTTTAACCTCGTTACCAGTATTTTCATTACCCGCACCATAGGCGCCGACGGCCGGGGCATTTACGCGCTGGCGCAGAACGACGTACAACTTTTCGGGCTCGTGCTTTCGTTCAGCCTGAACGGGGCGATCGTGTATTACGTGGCAAAAAACATCATCGATACGCGGCGGCTGGCGGGCATTTCGCTCGTTTTTCTTTTCGCGGGGATTTTGCTGCTGCTCACTTTCCTGGCGCCGCTCACCTGGGGCGGGCAGGATTATTTCAGTTACCCGGAAAAGGATCTTCGCCTGTTTTACGCGGCATACTATGCTGTTTCTTTTTTCCTGAATTTTTTCAATACGCTGACGCTGGCTTTTTTTCACGGGCGTTCGCGGTTCGGCGCGATCAACGGGATGGCTTTGTTTACGGCTATACTCAACTTCCTCGTGTTTTTCACCGCCTACCTGCTGCACAGCAAAGGATTGATTTCCCTGGGCGCGCGCGAAGTGCTGATGCTCGGGCTGGGAACGCTTTTCCTGAACACGCTCGGCTGGCTGTTTCTTTACCTGCGCCATATCCGCGTTCCGCCCAGTTTCCGTTTCGGATACCGTGAGCATGTGCTGCCCCTGTTCCGTTTCGTGATCATCAGCCATCTTTCCAACCTGGTCAATTTCATCAGCTACCGGATCGACCTGTATTTCGTGGATCATTACGATCCCGGGATGACGCACGAACAGGCCGGCTATTATTCGCTGGCGGTGAATATCGGGCAGATGTTCTGGATGATCTCGATTCCCATTTCCACCGTGCTGCAGCCATACCTCACGGCGGAAGATCGCCCGGAGAAGAAAAAGATGTTCAGCTTTTTCTCGCGCGTGAATATTGCGCTGGTGGTGGCCGGTTTTGTTCCCGCGCTGCTGCTTGCGCACCTGCTCTTCCCGCTGCTGTACGGCGCACAATTCAGCCATTCCGTAACTGCTTTTTACCTGCTCGCGCCGGGCATCATCGCGACGTGCATGACCAAAATTTTCTCCACCTACGTGTACAGTTCGGGAAAAGTCCAGTACAACCTCGTCGCTACCATCGCCGGCGCCGGGCTCACCATTGTGCTCGACCTGCTGCTGATCCCGGTTTACGGCATCGAAGGCGCAGCGGTGGCCAGTTCCTGCGCATATCTCGCGGTTTTAGGCTGTACGCTGTACTTTTTCTACACCCAAACCGGCGCCGGGCGCGGGAATTACTACCTGCTCACGGGCGAAGATATCCGCACGCTGAAGCAGAAAGCCCGGTCCATCCTGGCGCAGCTCCGGAACAAAAAGCCGGGATAACGGGTCGATTTTGCAAAAAAGCCTCTTTTACACTGTTTTTCCCCGAAAAAATTTATCTTTGCAGCCCGGTTCCTGAAAAAGCCGGGCTAAAAAAACAGTCTTATGCCTAAAATGAAAACCAATTCCAGCGCCAAGAAGCGTTTCAAGACGACTGGAACGGGAAAACTGAAGCGTAAGCACGCCTACAAGCGCCATATCCTTACCAAAAAGGAAACAGCACGTAAGCGCCGCCTCGGAAAAGATGCAGACGTATCGAAAGCCGACCGCGACAACGTGAATTTCCTGCTTGCCCGCTAAGGATCAACGCAGTAATCGTTCTTTGTAAACAGTTTTTCAAACAAATGTCAAACCCGGTATCGAGCTGGTAAGTTCTCCTGACAGAGACGCTTGATACCAAAAAACGTAAAGAAATGCCAAGATCAGTCAATGCTGTGGCCTCAAGGGCCCGGAGGAAGAAGATCCTCAAGCTGACACGCGGTTATTGGGGTGCCCGCGGTAATGTTTGGACGGTAGCTAAAAACAACCTGGAAAAAGGTCTCGTTTATGCTTACCGTGACCGCAAACAGAAAAAACGCAATTTCCGCGGCCTCTGGATCCAGCGTATCAACGCCGGTGTTCGTCCCTACGGACTGTCGTACAGCCAGTTCATGGACAAAATCCACAAAAAAGGGGTAACGCTCAACCGTAAAACCCTCGCCGACCTCGCGATGAACCATCCTGAAGCTTTCAAAGCTGTAGTGGATTCGGTGAAATAGGCAAAATGAAAAACAAAAAGCCTCCTGGTGAAAATCAGGGGGCTTTTTTGTTTGTTGCAGGTTCTGTTTTTACTTCTCTACGATAAATTTCTTGCGGAGCACGGTTTTTCCCGATTCGAACTGCACATAGTACAGGCCTGCGCTCATTTCCGGCAGTTCCATGATCTGCGTGTTCAGCCCGTCGTGGGCAACCATTTCGGACGCGTGCATTTCCTTTCCCTGGAGATCGTAAATGCGGAGTGTGCCTTTCATATTTTCCATGCCCGGCTCGTTCAGCGTGATGGCCAGGCGCAGTTGCTGATCGCGTACGGGATTGTTGTACACTTCCAGTGCGATGCTTTTTTGTTCCGGCGCGTTGGGAATATGTGCGGCGGGACGAAGTACATTGTTCAGGATGAGGCGGTAGCCTGCGGAATTCGGCGTAAGTGAAATATCCGGCGCAGCTTCCCCCACATGGTGCATATAATCTTCAGGATCGTGGCCGGAATAAAAGCACCAGCTTCCTTTTCCATAGGTTCCCGAAATGTAACGCGCTTCATCGAATGCGTACTTCGTTTTGCCCATGATGGTCGCATCATCCTTGATATATGCCAGGCTGAAACCAGTCGTCATTCCCCAGAAACCTTTGATGATCTGCTGGTGGTTTTGTGTAAACATAGCTTTTTGCGGATCGCTGTTCGCGTTATAGTTTTGCAGCTCGAAGTAATCGTTGTTTTCTCTCATCACGCGGCCCCGTCCGAAATATGTATCGATGTGTGAAAACTCGTAAACGGTCCAGTTGGTATCGACTCCGAAATTTTCAAAGGCGAGCGTGTTTTTGTATTTCAGCTTATCCATGCATTTCGGATCCGTGGGATCGCCGTCGAACTGCGCAGGAACGATATCGGTTCCTTCGGCCGCCAGCGCAACATCATAGCTGTCGGTAGCGGAACACATCGCAAAAAGAAAACCGCCGTCGGCGATATATTTTTTGAGTTTTTTGGCCACGGCCAGTTTCATCTGCGATACTTTTTTGAAACCGAGTTTTCTGGCTTCGGCTTCTTCCGAAGCGACCATTTCCGTGTACCAGGGCGTTCCTTTATAAGCATAATGAAAACGACCGTACTGGCCGGTAAAATCTTCGTGGTGCAGGTGAATCCAGTCGTACTTTTTCAGGTCTTTATTCAGTACCTCGAAATCGCCGATCACATCGTAGGGAATGCCAGTATAATTGAGCACGTTCATTACGGCGTCGTCCCAGTGTCCTTCGGCCGAAGGCGCATAAACGGCTACCCGGGGCGCACGCTCCAGTTTTACCGCAGCCTGCATGCCGTCGTCCTTGATTTTGTCTTTGATGGCTGTGGCTTCCGTATTATCCAGCGGTTCAAAAAACACGTGGTTCTTCGCGAGCGCCTGGCGGTTCTGCTCGTCGTCAACTACCATGTAGCTTCCGCCGCGGTAGTTGAGCAGCCATTGTACCTGCGATTCGCGCTGCAGCGATTCATACACCACGCCGTATGCTTTCAGGTGGTCGGTTTGCACGGAATCCATGGGGATGAGCAGGAAGAGAAGTTGGGATAAGATTTCTTTCATGGCACGGAGTTTTAAGTGTTCAGTTCATTCAAGAAGGGTTTAAAACGAAAATTACTTCAGCAGGATGCTTTTCTTTGCCTGATTCCATAAACCCCGGGCAAAAGAAAAGTAACGGAGTATCAACCAAATATAACCCGAAAGGGCCATACGAGTCAAGAAGCAGCCCCGACAATTCCGTACTTTTGAGCCAGATGAAGTCATCTGAAGAAACAACCACGAAGACACGGAGAACACAAGGGAACACGGAGACTCCGTGGTATATTTTTATTCTGAAGAGATTCCCCGTGCGCGTTACGTGGCTCTTTAGTGCTCTGCCGGTGTTTTTTTTCCTCCTCACTTCCTGTACAGGCGAAACGGAAAAGCCCCCGGTGAACGATACCTCCACAGCAGGACCGGCCCCCGACCAATGCGCCACGATCCTGAAAAAAACGCTCCGCCCGGATGCCACGGACAGCAGTATGAGTATAGATTTCGGGCAGATGCTCGCCTGTCATTACCTCGACTCGTTTGACCTGAATTATATCGTACCGAACCTGATCCCGGAAATCATGGCCGACCAGTTGGGCGATACGACGGTACAGGTCACCTACCAGGCCATTTTTGATAAGGTGCAGGTTTTTCACCATACCGAGCGTTACGTCGTTTTCCGGAAACAGATGCTCGTCCTCGACAGCATGCGTGCTGTTCCGGTCGATCCGAAGCACTGGGAAAAAGACACGGCGCTTTTAGCTTCGCTCGGTATGGAAAAACGGGAACTGCTGCATCTGCAGAAAGTAGTCCGCGAACTGGCTTCGCGAAAAAATGTGATCCGCTGGAGCGAAGCGCTCGACAGCACCGACCAGCAACTTCGTCGTCAACCGATTGAACCAGGAACATGAAAAAATTTCTCCTCCTTATCAGCGCAATCGCCTGCACCGCCGGTATAATTATTTCCTGCGGCGATGAAAAAGCCCCGGAAGAAAGTCCCGACCAGCGTTACGATAAATCGCTGGATGCCTTACAGGAAAGCGGCCTCCTCCCCGCTTCGCCCGACGCACGCACCCTGCAGCTGATCGACAGTTGCCGCCGCGATTCGGTCAACGGCATTCCCGCCCTGCTCCAGGCTTCCGGGAAAATGCTCGTGCTCAACCTGCGCATCGACCAACCCGGGAAAAGTTTTGCGCAATTCAAAAAATTTCATGACGTGATCACGGCGTATTTCAAAGACCTCGCCTGCGATTCTTCGGGCATGACCTTTACCATGATCGACGGCGAAGATGAATACGGAGATACGATCAGCCGCTCGCTCGACATTTACCGGAAGAACAAACACTATTTCCGCGACCTCGGCGACGGCGTGCTTCCGTACAGCAAAAATTTCGACGATACGGCCTATACCCGCCTCGACCCGGATTTCTGGAAAGTTTATAACCAGATGCTCGCGGCGGAGATGCTGGAAATACGGCTCTTCGAAATTCCGTTCCGCTACATCGCCGATCACGACGAACGCAACAAAGCGGTGTACCGCGACGACCCGGAAAAGCTCGGACTGGTGCTGCTCACCCGCAAACAATACGAAGCGCTGGCGAAAGTGGAAGGGCTCGGTTTTACACAAAACGAATTCCGGATTTTTTCACCGGAGCAAACGTTATCGCTTTTCGATAAACTCATCCTCAGCGGACTCTGCGGCGAACCCGACAGCGCAACGCTCGACGAGATGCGCGAAAGCCTGCTCGGCAACAGCCTGTACTCGAAACTCGACCTGTACGATTTCTGCGACACGTCGTTCTGCACGGTGAATTTCGATACGCTGAACGATATCGATCCGTACAGTACGATCCTGCAGTCCATGGCCGCCGTTTCGCAGATGCAGTTCAACCCGGGCAATATTTCCGAAATACCGCGCAAAGAAGACAGCTCCGTCGTCGTGAGTTATTATGCCGACGGAAGCAATCACTCGTTCACCTATCGCCGGGCGGGCGGGATACTCGACGTGCATGCGTTCGACGACGTAAACGATTTCCTGCGCCGGAAGAACAGCCCCGGTCTTTTTTACGCCGTTGGGAATACGGGAAATACGCTTACGGCTATTTATATCCGGCACAACCAGCTGGAAAAAGCACGAAAAGCCGGGCTCTTCGATTACGTGGAAGCGCGCATACCCGACGCACTCCGCACACAGCAAAAAGTCACCGCAAAATAAAGTCATGATTTTATCGCCCACAGAATTCATACTCTACGTTGCCGACCAGCAGGCAGCGCAGAATTTTTATGCAGAAGTATTGCAACTGCAGCCCGCGCTCGATGTACCGGGCATGACCGAGTTCAACATTACCGCACACTGCAAACTCGGCCTGATGCCGGAAAACGGGATCGCGAAAATCCTGGAACCGGCTATGCCGCATCCCGCAAAAGGACAAGGTCTCCCGCGTTGTGAATTATACCTGCTGGTAGATGATGTAAACGCGTATGCCGGTCGCGCAAAAAAAGCCGGGGCAAAAATCATCAGCGAAGCCGCTCCCCGCGACTGGGGACATACAGTGGCGTATTTTGCAGACGCCGATGGTCACGTGATTGCGTTTGCTTCGGCGGAGCGGGAATAAAAAAGCAAAGGGCAAAGGACAAAAGGCAAAAGCAAAAATATATTTAAACAAGCTTTTGTAAACGAGACTTCGACTAGCAGCGACCCAGGTACCTGAGTCTGCATAAACAGACTATTTCAACAGGTTATTGCTTTTGCTTTTTGAACCAGGCTCTTCTGCGAAGCAGTTCCCGGTTAATTGCCTTTGCCTTTTGTTTTTTATTCCATCACGGTGCAAGCCTCACAATATGCCAGCTCTCATCGTGCTGCTTCATGTAGCAGATACGGTCGTGCAGGCGGCTCGGGCGTCCCTGCCAGAATTCCACCCGGTCGGGCTGAAGCAGGTAACCGCCCCACCATTCGGGCCTTTCAACGTCTTTGTTCTCGAACATTTTTTCGATTTCCTGCAGCACATCGTCGAGCGCTTTCCGGTCGGGAAGTACTTCGCTTTGCGGCGAAGCCCAGGCGCCGAGCCGGCTGCTGCGCGGGCGTGTCGCGAAATATATATCGGATTCTTCGGCCGACTGGCGCACGAGTTTACCTTCGATACGCACCTGTCTCTCGAGTTCGGGCCAGAAAAACGTGAGCGCGGCAAAAGGATTCTGTTCGATCTCCGCGCCTTTCCGGCTGTTGTAATTCGTATAAAAAACAAAACCGGCTTCGCTGTAATTCCGCAGGAGCAGGATCCTGGCCGAAGGCTTTCCCTCAGCAGTTGCAGTTGATACCACCATCGCGTTCGGCTCGTTCACTTTCGCTTCCACGGCTTCGCGGAACCACTGGTCGAACTGGCTTACGAAATCTTTGTCGACGTCTTTTTCATCGAGCGTTTTCTTCGAATAATCGTGGCGCAACTGGTTAATGAATAATCGGGTATCATCCATAAGCTGAAAGATTTTTTCAAAATTACCTTAATTCCAAATGTCCATACAATGACCTTGATCATTTCCGGAATTTTCCGCTTCCGGGTTCCCTGTTTTCATACCCGGTTAACAGGTATTAAGAAACCGGATTTGGATGCGCCGGATCACGTTTATACATTTGTCCAGATGCTTCCTGTGGAAAATAAGCTGGAACCGAAACAGGGCCGGCTGCTGATCGCCGAACCTTTCCTGAACGACGGGTATTTCAAACGCGCCGTAGTTCTGCTCGTGGAGCACAACAAGCAGGGTTCGCTCGGCTTCATGCTCAACAGGCCGATGGAAATCACCATCAACGAAGCCCTGCCCGATTTTCCCGAATACAGCAGCAGTCTTTATCTCGGCGGGCCGGTGCAGCGCGACCAGCTTTTTTATATTCATGCGCTCGGCGATAAAATCGAAGGCAGTTTACCCATCGGGAAAAACCTCTGGTGGAACGGCAGCTTCGATACCATCCGCGAAATGATCGCGAACAAAACCATCACCCCGAACCAGCTTCGTTTTTTCGTCGGTTATTCGGGCTGGGAACCCGGGCAATTGCAAAAAGAGATGGAAGAAAAATCATGGTACGTCGCCAAATCAACCCCGGAACTTATTTTTTCGGAAGACGACGGCAAACTCTGGACCAATGCCGTGAAAAGCATGGGCAAACCTTTTTCCGTCATGGTCAATTTCCCGGAAGACCCTTCACTCAACTGATCTGTTTAAACTTCAAGTACGTTTTCCGATTTTCGATTGGCGATTTTGGATTATTGAGTTTACGCAAAGAAAAAAACGGTAATCGCCAATCCAAAATCGTCAATCGGTTTATTCCGAAGGAATTTTAAACAAGAGTCAGGCTTCCACTTTTTCATTCAGATACTCCTGCAGCTTCCGGGCGGTATCGTTGAAATAGCGTTTGGTTTTGTAGGATGCTACCCACTGCACGCCTTTCACGGCGTTGGTCAGGAAAACCTCGTCCGAATTGAACATCACGCTCATCGGCATGGGAACTTCGTACACGGCGATACGTTTCTCGGCGGCAATTTCCATGATCACGCTGCGCATCACGCCTTCCACGCAACCTTCGTTTACCGGGCACGTGTAAAGCACACCGTTTTTTACGGCGAACAGGTTGGACGATGTAGTTTCCACCACGTTCATCAACTGATTGATCAGTACGCAGTCGTCGATTTTCTGCTGTCGCGCATGTTCCGCACCGAGCACGTAAAGCAGGGCGTTCATCGATTTGATATTCGAGAGCCGGTGCAGGGGCTTGCGGTAATCCTGGTAAATATCTACGGTAAGCCCGGTGTCGGGAAAAGCGTAGTCATCTTCTTCAAGCGGGTATGCTTCGATCAGCCAGGAAACTTCATTGGTCGCGGGCATGTACAAACCACCGTCGTTCCGGAAAACACTGAGCCGGACGCGCGCGGAGCGCGGACAGCCGTTCTGGTGAACCGCTTTGCTGACCTGTTCCGTAAAAAACTGTTCCGTGAAATTTGCGGGGATGTCCATTTTCAGCATCCGCATGCTTGCAGTAAGCCTGCTGAGGTGCCTGCGCATAAAACAGACACGTCCTTTGGCCACGCGGATCGTTTCGAATAGCCCGTCGCCATAACGAAAGGCACGGCACGACACCGTTAACACGGGCTCGTTTGCCGGGAGTACAGTGCCGTTATAGATGACAAAAAGTTCGGGCGACATGCGCTGCAATTTACACAATAACCGATTCAAGCGTACACAGGGAAGTATCGGAACGGATAAGAATTCCTTTTACGCCTGCGGCCTCTCCTGCCAGCACGTCGTGTTCCTTATCCCCGATGAAATACGATCCCGCCGGGTCGATATTAAAACGGGCCAGGGCTTTTTCCACGAAAAGCGGCGAAGGTTTTCGGCAGATGCAGCGACCGGAATCCGGGTGATGGATACAATAATAGATTTCGTCCAGGTGAACCTGCTCGGCGGCCAGGAGCCGGATCATGTGTCCATGTACGGATTCCACGTCTTTTTGCTTATAATATCCTTTCCCGATACCGGTTTGATTGGTTACCACGATCAGCAGGAAACCGCGTTCGCGGAAGATCCGCAGCATACGGGCCACATCCGGCAGCAGCTCGAAATCCGCAACCCGGTGAACATAGCCGCGTTCCCGGTTGATTACGCCGTCGCGGTCGAGGAATACCGCTTTGTTCATAGATCCGGGCTGAAACTGGTCACTTTATCCATAAAGTCGGTCACCAGGCTCGGTTCGATAATTCCTGTAAAGATCAGTCCGAAAACGCCTCCCCAGAAATGGGCGTCGTGGCCGATATTATCCTGCCCGCGGCGGGCCATCACGGAAGAAATAATCAGGTAAACAATGCCGAAAACCCAGGCGGGCATTCCTACCGGCATGTACATGGTGGCGATCTGCGATGTAGGATTCATCAGGATAGAAGAAAACATCACCGCCGAAACGGCACCGGAAGCGCCGAGCGCATTGTAGTACATATTGTCTTTATGCTTGCTGTATGAATACAGCGATGAAGCCGCCAGGCCCAGCACATACAAAAGCAGGAACAAAAGTTTGCCGTAAAGCGGGAACATCCCGGTAAAGTAGAGCTCAGCGGAAATACCGAAAAAAGCCAGCGAAATCATATTGAAAATCAGGTGCTGGTAATCCGCATGCAAAACCCCGTGCGTGAAGAAACGCCACCATTCCCTGCGCTTGTGAATAGCGTAGGCATTGAACATGTATTTGTATTTGATGCTCTGGTTTTTCATCGTCTGTATCGACAACAGCGATGTAAACACAATCAGGCAGATCGTTACGATGGCATCCTTAAACTCAACATCCATAAAGCGGCTTTCTGTTTTGCGAATATACAAAGAGCAAGCTTCGCTCAGAAGTCACCGGCAACCGGGTAATCAACAGGATATACCGGGATACCCGCCGGGCCTTATCTAAATCGTGTAAAAAGGGTATTTCGCCTCTTTTTTTTGCATAAATAAACCCGAAGTCTTCTATTTATTGTATAAATATCCGCAGTGTTCGGATTTTAGTATGCATTGACTTAATTTTGCACTCCCATTAAAAAAAACGACCTATTTCCATGAAGCAAATTACCTTGAAGAAAGCTATCGCGATGTTTGCGCTGATATGCTTTTCCGTCAGCGGTTTCGCCCAGCTGGCGATGACGCGTACGACCTTTACCGCGGCCTATACGCCGATCACCACGGGCGGTGGCGCCATACTTTCCACTGCTACGGGCGATGACGCTGTTGAAACCAATATCCCGATCGGGTTTACGTTCAACTATCTCGGTACGAACTATACCACGATCGGCGCCACAACCAACGGAGCCGCTGGTTTTGTGGGTATGACGAACACGCGTTTCAATACCGATCTTTATACGACTACCGCCCCCAATGCCATCCTGGCTCCCTGGTGGGATGATCTGACGGTTGCTGCAGGCGTAGGAAGCATGCTGTACCAGACACAGGGCACAGTAGGTTCACAGACGTTCACGCTCCAGTGGACGGATGTTTATTCCTACTATACCGGCTCTACAGCCATGATGAACTACCAGATCATCCTGTACGAAGGAACAAACGTAATCGAATACCGTTACGGCGCGCAGCCGGCCGGCACATTTAACCTGGCCAGCGAATCGGCCAGTATCGGGATGAAAAGCGCGACCGGCGGCAACGGCCAGTACCTGGATGCCGTAACCGGTTCCGCAAACACGGGCAACGGTATGCTTACATCTTCCACGATGTGGCCCACACGTAACTTCCGTTTCACACCGGGCGCACCGTCAACGCTTCCCGGCGGTGTTTATACAGTGGGTAATGCCGGAACATACTTCAACCTGAGTGAAGCGGTTGCCGATATCAATCACCGCGGTATTGCAGGACCCGTTTCCCTTTCTCTGCTCGATGCGACTTATGATGTATCAACAGCCAATGGCCATAACTTCTTCCCGATCCTGCTCGGACCGGTGACAGGCAGCAGCAGTACCAATACCATTCTCATCCAACCGGCTTCGGGCACATCAACCGTCAGTTCGGCAGGTGTTCTTACAGGAAGCTGTGTAAACCAGGCCAATGCCACGGCAATCGCCTCAGGCAGCGAACCGATTTTCGGCCTTGTAGGCGCTCAGTATGTCGGGGTTAATAGTGTGAATTTCGTCGGCACCAGCGCAAACATCGATCGCGGGATATCCGTATTGAACTCTTCGGCCACACTCGGCAGCCAGTTCAACCTTTTTCAGAATACTACGATAAGCCTGAATCGTACCAATACAACGAGTACCGGTATTGAGCAGCGCCTGCCCACTACACCTACTTCTGCTGCCGGTGCGAATTCGAATAACGCTTACATGAACCTGAATATCTCCAATACGTACGTAGGTATTCAGCTGACCGGTAATGCGACCTTCCCCGACCTGGGTTGTTCAATCGGCAATACGGTTGCCACAAACTTCAACCTGATCGGCGGCACTACCAGCAACGATATCGGCGGAGGAGCGACGGCCACTTACGGTATCCGTTGCACCAGCCAGAGCGGCGTTAACGTTTACAACAACGAAGTCCGTAACGTAGGCGCGAACGGCGGAGTAACCACCGACGGTATTTTCATGGAACTGACGCAGGGCAACTCGAATGTGTACATGAACAAGATTCATGACCTGCGCAACCTGAGCACTACGGCAACCAACAACATCCAGGGTATCCGTGCCAACGTAGCTACCAGCGCCGGGCATACCCTCCGGGTATTTAACAACCTGATCTATGGTTTCACTTCCAGCTACACCGGCGCTGCAAGTGCAACACGCCAGTATAAAGGAATCTACGCCCAGTCGGGCGGCGGCGGCGTAATAACCAGCACCATCGACATCGCGAACAACAATATTCTCATCAACGCTTCCGCTTCGCCCAACATTTCGAGCACCTGCTTCGAGATCGGAACAACAAGCGGACCGGTGATCAACGTACGCAACAACAATTTCAACAATTCGACCGGCACACAAACCGCCCCGGCTTCGCACTATGCGTGGGTATCTACTTCGGCTACGCTGACCGGTAACACCGGTTCCGTATCCAACTACAACAACCTGTATGTGGCTAACGCGACACAAGGCTTCACCGGACGCGGTAACGCAACCGATTATGCCACACTCGCCAACTGGCAGGCTGCGATGACCGGGCAGGACGCAAATTCGCTGAGCACGGATCCTGCTTATACCAGCTCTACCGATTTGCACGTGAACGCAGCTTCGCTTGACGGCGTAGCCACCCCGCTCGCATGGGTAACGGTTGATATCGACAACCAGGCACGCGCACTTACGCCGGATATCGGCGCTGATGAATTTACGGTCAGTGCAATCGATATCGGCGCCAGCGTATTGGTTGCACCGGTATCAGGTAACTGCTATACGGCCACGCAACAGGTAACCGTCCGTATTACAAACTTCGGCGGATCTCCCATTGATTTCAGCGTGAACAACGCCACAGTTACGGCAAACGTAACAGGCCAGGTCACCGCAACGATCAACTTTACACTGGTTGACAACTCGCTCAACGGTAACGTGCCGCTCGCCGTAGGCGCTACAGTAGATGTACCGGTCGGCACAATCAACATGTCTGCTGCCGGAACATATACGTTCAACGCATTTACAACGGTCTCCGGCGACGGAAACGCACTGAATGATGCTATGGCTGCAGTAAACATCAGCTACCAGCCCGGAACGGTAGTCGTATCTCCCGGCTCGGTTTGCCAGGGTTCTTCCACTACCATGACGCTTTCGGGCAACACCAGCACCAGCATCCAGTGGCAGATGAGCACCGATGGCGGAAATACATGGACCAACATTGTAGGCGCTACGGCTTCTCCTTATACGGATACTCCGGGTGATACAACCTGGTACCAGTCGCTCATGTGCGGATCACTGGCTTCCACTATGGATACCGTAATCTGGAGCCCCACAATAGCTCCGACAACTATGAATGATACGGTTTGCGGCATCGGAACACCGACGCTTACAGCAAGCGGTGTAGGAACATTGAACTGGTACGCTGTACCTACCGGCGGTGCAATAATCAATACCGGGACAACTTACTCGCCGGTTGTTTCTTCTACTACCACATACTACGTTGAAAGTGTTAGCGGTGGCGGCAATCAAAACGTCGGTCTTTTCGATAACTCGGGCGGCGGCGGACAACAAACTTCAACTGCTTACAATATTTTTGACGTAACGCAGAACTGCACGCTTACCGGCGCTTATGTATACCCCGGCGCAGCAGGCAACGTTGTCTGCGAACTTCGCGATAACGCCGGCGCACTGATTACCACACGCACGGTTGCCGTAACTGCAACAGATATCGGGCAGCGCACCTACATCGCGCTCAATATTCCGCTTACCCCGGGAACAGGCTATCGCCTGGCACAGGGAGCAGGTTCGGTATCGATGTTCCGTAACTCCGGCGGGGTAGCTTTCCCTTACACCATTCCCGGCACGCTTTCGATATACAACAGCTCGGCCGGAACGTCCTTCTATTACTTCTTCTACTACTGGCAGATTTCTACAGGCTGCTCCAGTGCACGTGTTCCGGTAGATGCTGTCGTAATTCCGACCGCATCCGTATCGATCACCGCTTCGGCAACGACAATCTGCGCCGGGGACTCTTCGGCTCTCACCGCCAACAGCACCAACCTCGGCTACACGTTCAACTGGTCGCCCGACTCGAGCCTGACCGATTCTGTCGGCATCACCGTTTCGGCATTCCCGGGATCGACAACGGATTATATCGTAACAGCCGATTCTGCAGGTTGCATTGCCATGGATACCATTACCATCGCAGTCAACCCGCTGCCGGTAGCGATCACCAGCCAAAGCGATACGATCATTTGTATCGGGCAAACCGATACGCTGATATTCATCGATCCGTTCGCTTCCCCGTTTGTCAGCACCAACGTGCCGGTTTCCGTTCCTGATGCGAACCCTGCCGGCGCAACGTCTACCATTACCATTCCGTATGCAACAGCCATCAACCCGATGATGAACATGGAAGTCTGCTTCAACATGACACATACCTGGGATGGTGATATGAGCTTCACGCTTATTTCACCGCAGGGCACCATGTTCGATCTTTGCTCCAACAATGGCGGCAGCGGAGACAACTTCACGAATACCTGCCTCAACATGTCGGCTCCCACCAACATCACCGCAGGCGTTTCTCCCTTCACCGGAAGCTATATCCCGGAAGGTGTAGGCGGGTTCAACGTATTCAACGGCGAAACCACCCTGGGCACCTGGACGCTCTTTATGGTTGACGGAGCCGGCGGCGACCTCGGTACACTGAACAACTGGAGAATCAGCTTCCTCTCGAACAATTCGATGAGCTGGTCATCCAACCCGGTTGGATTCAGTTCAACGAACGATACCATCATCGTATCGCCGACTACTACTACACAGTATATCCTGACCGTTACCGATACGACAACCGGTTGCAGCAATGACTATGTGCACACGGTTACCGTTCGCGCACCACTCAGCCTCATCATCACCGGCGATTCGATCATCTGCCCCGGGGATACGGCCTTTATGACAGCCAGCGGAAGCGGCGGCGACGGCAATATCAGCTACGTATGGAGCAACGGCCCGACCACACCGCTTGACTCGGTTATGCCTTCGGCCCTGACGATGTATTCGGTAACGATCACCGACGCCTGCAGCTGTCGATTCGTTTGCAGTGGATATCGCCGCACCGGTTGCCATCACCGCAATCAGCAACGATACCACGCTTTGCCTGAATACGGCGCTTGTACTGTCCGTTTCATCAACCGGCGGATTCCCGAACAGCACTGCGTACAGCTGGAGCAACGGACCGACCACGGCTGTGGATTCCATCACTTCCGGCGGAGCCGGTTCCAGCGCTACTTATGTAGTTACGATATCGGATGCCTGCGGTACTATGGCGGTCGACAGCGTTACGGTAACATCGTTCACTGCGCCTGTAACTGCTATTACCAATGCGGATACGACGATCTGCAGCGGCGACACCATCGTAGCCATGGCAACTGCATCCGGCGGCGACGGCAACCTGTCGTACAACTGGAGCAACGGTCCGACCACGGCAATCGACAGCACAATCACGACAGTTACGACAACTTACTCGGTAACGGTTACCGACGGTTGCACACAAACCGCTGTCGATTCCTTCACCGTTTCCGTATTCAGCGCATTCACGATGACCGCTTCGGCCGATACGGCGATCTGCATCGGCGATTCGCTCGTACTTGTTGCAACACCTTCGGGCGGCGACGGTAACTACACGTACCTCTGGGATAACGGCCCGGTCACTGCTGTTGACAGCATCTCGCCTTCGGCAACAACAAGTTATGCTGTTACAGTAAGCGACGGCTGCGGTTCATCCATCATGGATTCGGTAACGGTTACCGTGAACATGCCGCCCATAGCAGGCTTCAGCCAGAGCGTAGCCGGTTATGTCGCTACATTCACCAACACATCAACGAACGCAACGAGCTACAGCTGGGATTTCGGCGATGGTTCTCCGCTTGATACACAGACCAGCCCGTCGCACACGTACGGTGCAAGCGGTAACTACACCGTTACGCTCATCGCAACAAACAGCTGCGGTTCCGACACGACTACATTCAACGTGGCAATCACGGTTGGTGTAGAAGAAATCGGCGCACTGGCCGGGATCGGCATCTACCCGAACCCGACCAGCGACCGTTTCAACGTAAGCTTCGGCATCGCAATCAGCAGCCATATCGTTATCGAGATGTTCGACCTGCAGGGCAAGCTCCTCCAGGAACAAAACATCACGAACGTGAACGCAGGCGGTGTACAAACACTGAACGTACAGGGTTACGAATCGGGGATGTACATGCTCCGCATTACAACCGACTCGGGAAGCCGCACATTTAAAGTTTCGGTTTACTAAGCCGGCCTCAATAAAAGAAAAAATCCCCCGAATTTATTTGGGGGATTTTTTTTGCTTTAATGAAAAATAACGCGGTTGTCCTCTCAGGCTTGAACGCACAATGTCAAACACACTCCCGATAGCTATCGGGAAAACAAGTATCAACGAATCAGTCCGATGAACATTGATAATTGTGCGTTTGGCATTGGGCGTTTTGACAGATCCTTATTTCTTCCCGAGATAATTGCCCTGGCTGTGATCGGATGATTTTCCGCGCGGGATAGAAAGGCTTTTCCAGTTTTCACCGCAGTGCATCCGCGCGACGAATATCAATTGTCCGACATGGTAACTGTAATGACCCAGTTGCCGGAGTATGGCCTGCATCACGAGGAGCACTTCGCCGCGGATAGTAACCGTTTTCTGAATATCGTCTGTTTTCAGGCTGCGCAGGGTATCGAGGAAAACGGTCCATCCTTTTTCCCATAGTGTCATCAGTTCTTCCCGGCTCATCGTTTGTTCTTCGAATTCCGCGTCACGGTTTCGCCAGGGTTTCTCGCCGTCGCTGGTAAGAAAATCGGTCCAGCGGGAAATCATATTCCCGGACAGGTGACGCATGATCACCGCCATACTGTTTGCATCCGCTGCAGGCACGAGGAATAACTGCTCATCAGTAACCTGCGCGATAGCGCTTTCCGAAAGCTTTTTCAGGCGTTCGAATTCAAAAATAGTCTGCTGGAGAAATACCTGCTCTGAAGGTAAGCCGGGCATAGTCGTTTAATCGAAATCGAAGAAGAAAAAAACAACGGCAGCCCAGGTTTTCGGAATGCCCGAAGCCGTGCCGATCATACTGTAAGAACTGTTGCGGACAGTTCCGTCGTCATCGATTTTACCGATCATGCTGTACGATGAATTGCGGATCGTTCCGTCGGAATCTACTTTGCCGATCATGCTGTACGATGAGTTGCGGATCGTTCCGTCGCCGTCGATTTTCCCGATCATGCTGTACGATGAATTGCGGATCGTTCCGTCGGAGTCGATCTTTCCCGACATGGAATACGAACCGTTGCGGATCGTTCCGTCGCTTTCGATCTTGCCGATAAAACTGTATGAACCGTTGCGTAACTCTTGTGCGCGCAGACCGGAAACGGCAAAAGAGAACAGGAACAGGAATGCGATCAGTTTTTTCATGGAGGATAAAATTAATGAATCGGTCTCTTGTTTTTAAAGAGTGCGCTGTTAAGATTGGCGTAACGTAATGTAATCTCGAAGCCGCCTTTCGCTTTGGATGCTTCCGAGTAGGTGGATGTATTTACATCGTACGAAAGCCCGATGAAAATATCACCCAGGTCGTAATACAGTTGCGGAATGATCGCATCGCCGAAACGGTAATGCGCACCAAGCGCAACACCCGACTCGGTAAGCAGGCTTGTCGTTTTGGTTCCGTTCTTGAGTTTATATCGAATCATCGTTCCCAGGAGAATTTCATTGGCAGGTCCCTGCTGCATATATACCGCCGAAGGCTGCAGCGACCATTTCGTTCCGGGAAAATCAAAATGCCCGTTGGCATGCCCGACCAGCCTGCTGTTCAGCCGGGAGTCGTTTCCGCTGTAAAATTTCTGCCGGGGTTTGTTCAGGTGAAAATACGCTGCGCCGAAATTGATTTTCCACATATCCCGGCCCTGCAGGTTATCGGCCACGCTCTGGTAACGATAAGCCACACCTCCTGAAAAATCAGCATACGGAAAGGAAGTAAGCAGGTTATTTTCATTCGGTGAAAGCGTCGGATCATACGTTCCGTTCTGGTACTGGCTTTCCCATTGCAGTGTGCTGATGTTGGCGGAGCGTTGTGAAAATCCGCCCTGCAGCCCGGCCGAGAGCGTACTGTTCCCGTCAATCGGAACAATAGCAGAAGCGGAAAGCAGCGCCTGCAGAATGCCCATGCCCGAATCACCGGCTTTGTCGCGGTACAGGTAAAGTCCCGCACCCATATACGCCGGGCGGTTGGTGAGCAGCGGCATGTCGAACGCTGCAGCCATCGTCTGGTACGGATGTCCCATGGACTGCCACTGGTTGCGGTAGTTCATCATCACGCGGTACTGGCCGTTGAACACGCCGGTATAAGCGGGATTCAGGTGCAAAGGCGATTCGTTGAACTGTGAAAAATGAATATCCTGGCTTTGAGCCGGGAGCGCAAAAAACAAAACAAACGGAACCAGTAACAGCTTTTTCATGGCTTCTCTCCTTCCCTGCTTAACGCATGATGGTTATGTTCCCGGTCTTGATCGACTCGATACCGTCGCCGGCAACTGCGGTCAGTTTATATGCGTAAACACCGGCTTCGAGTTTTTCGCCGTTCATGGTTCCGTCCCAACTGAACGAAGCATCCGTAGTTTCGTACACGCGCTGTCCCCAGCGGTTGTAAACCACGAATTCCATGGACTGCGCGCCGCCGAAACCATGCATCACGAGGTTATCGTTGATACCGTCGCCGTTGGGAGAAAAGCCGGTTGCGATAAATACATCCTGCAGCACATCGTTCGATTTGAAGTGCGCAATGATATTATCGTTCTGCGTGAGACTAACGGTAATGCTATCGTCGTTCGCAGAAGGATTCGGCGTATTAGCCATTTCCCAGTAATCAAAAGTCCACGAAGTTGATGTCGGTGTGGCTTTGAGCACAATATCGATGCCGCCGTAATACGTTCCGCTCCAGGGATAATTATCCAGCGTGAGCGAATTCAGATCAACAGTACCTGCACCGGCGGGAGCTACATCAATCGTAATATCATAAGGACCGGTAAGACCGTAACAATCGATCATGCCCTGCTCCAGCGCCACGCAACGCTGCGTGATGAAATTGCGAAGTGTATTCACGTTAGACTGCCAGGTGGCGTAGCTTCCGTTCCATTTGGTGCATTGTCCCTGCATTTCCGGATCAATTTCGTTGATCATCATGTTGAGCACGGCAAGCGCAGTATCGCATTTGAACGTGGAATTCATCAGGTCCGCATACCGGTTGATATAGTACTGTTTGAAACCCGGGTTGTCCAGCAGTGCAGTCATGATAGTCGTATGGCCTTGTCCGCCGGGATCAGGCAATTGTTCGGCGTTGCACGGATCGGCATTCGGTGATGTATCCGGAACACCGGTATAGTTCACATAATGCCCGAAACACGCATCGTTGTCCCAAAGAATATAACGCCATTTTTTTCCGTCGTTCGATGCCGGGTTTTTCCCGCGCCACCAGCCGGTATTCCAGTTCAGCCAGTCTGTTGTTACCGCCCAGGAATTCAGGATGAAATAATCTGCGAGACTTTTCACGTTCAGCAAACTGTCCACGTAATCGTAGTTGGCCTGCACAGCCATGTTGTTCGACTGGATATACGTGAGCAGGCTGGACCAATCGGCCTGGGCTTGTGCTCCGCCGTATTCGCTCCATGTTCCGCCCCAGGTTTTGATGAACTGGAGCCAGTTGTTTTTGTCGGGCTGGTTGTAGTAGTAATCTGTATAATCGGCATCGTCCACTTTTTCGCGGATATCGTAAACGCCCCAGTAACGGCCGTTCAGGTAAACCACGGCGGATTCCCAGGAACGTTCATCCAGGTGAAGATCGCCGTACTGCGAAAGATGGTGCACATATGAATCTCGGATATGCGCCGGTGCGCCGAAACAGAACGGATAATTGTCGTTGGCTGCCGCTTTGAAAATCAGGCGCTGAAATTTCTGACGGGGTTTTGTGCGGAAAAATTTCTGTTTCAGCACATCGTTGTAGCCGTACTGGTCGTGGCATACAAAATCAAAACCGCGCTGATCGTAAGCCCAGGAATCGTTTCCGTGCTTGTTCGTCGTGCCGGTCGATTCTGTTTTGAATGCTCCTGTTTTATCAAAGTATTCGATTCCCGAACGCGGATCCGTCGTCGACCATCCGCCGAGTTCGATCAGGTCATCCGTCTGGTCACCATAAACAGAAATTACACCTACCGTATGTGTTACGCCGATGAAGTACGTATTGCTTTCAATAAAACTGGGTACGATAGCGGGATTTGAACTGTATGCTTTTGCACGCACGACCATCGTTGCAGCGATGTTGACCGGCGCCGAATAAACGGTAGATGAACTGGTCGGTTCGCTTCCGTTCGTAGTGTAATAAATCGTAACGCCGGGATCGGGCGAACTGATCGTGAGTGTTTGCGCACCGGGATAAAAACCGGGACTTATACTGAACTGCGGCGTTGTGGCATAAGTCTGCTTTGGAGAACCAGTGCTGTTGAGCGCGTTCGGCGTAGGTGTGGTATAAACAGACCAGGTATTGCTTCCGTCCGGGTTGCGTCCCCACGAATGGTTATCCTGGTTCCTGCGCAAACCAGCCGAATCGATCATCGATCCGCCGGCATCACTGAGGATAATCTGGTCGGGCTTGCACTGCGTGAGTTTGAAACTGGTATGTACCCAGACACCGAAAATCATATCCAGGCCCGAGCACATTACGCGCACAACACCGCCTGCAGCTACAGAAGGCGCGGTAGCGGGAAACTGCCACTTCTGCGGATCGCCCGCATCATCGCTCATGTAATAACCGGCAAGCGCAACGGCAGAAGAACCGGGATTGTAGATTTCAACCCAATCCTCATAACTCCCGTTGTTATCGGTAAAGGTGGAAACGTTTGCGCAGGAGTACTCATTAATTTTGAGCTGCGCGGATGCTTCGGTCAGCATAAAACAGGCCGACAAAGCAAACAGAAGTAATTTTCTGTCCATGATGTGAATTTGTGTGTTACCAAATCCTCCCGGGAGAATACAGAGGATTAACGCGGAAAATTAAGCAAATAATAACACAAAAACAACCTAATCAACACGTTGCGCTTGACAACTTATGAACAGGAAAGATGGCCGGATCTTTCGGTAAAGTCTTATTTATCAGACTTTTCGGGCGTTTCAGGGGTGTTTTCTCCCGGGTTCGGTGGAGTTTCTTCCGAGGCTCCGCGGATTTTCAGGTATTCATCCATTTCGAGCAGGGAAGCCAGAGCCACCTGTGAATAATTCTGGGAAGCATTGCCGAAAGCCCCGGCTTTGGTTTTCCAGAGTTGTTTGATGATGGCGATATCGCCTTCGCAGGGTTCGAATGCCTGCAGCGCTTTTTCCACGTTACCGGCGCCGGCATGGTAAATATGCAATACCAGCAGGCGGTACCATAAATCGGTTTGCTTATAGGCTATTCCGCGTTTTTCAAGCATGGCGTTGGCATGCGGGATGCACACGGTCCGGATGAGTTTGGCCGCAGCCCAGGCGGATTTTTCAAAGTCCTTGCGCTCATCGACATACTTATTCACTTTCAGGCCCATCTTGATAGCCACCCCGCGCATAAGCTGGAAAGAACCGTAAGCGCCCACGTTCGATTTCCGGATTTTGCCGGGACTTTCGATCAGCAGGATAGCTTGTGCATAAAACGGGTCCACGTTTTCTTTTTCGAAGATCGGAACAGCCTTGCTGATATCAGGAAGCGTGGACGGAATGTTGTAGAAATCACCTTTGCCCGTGGTAAACAGCACACGCTCCGAGTCAGGCAGGGCAAGGGTTTTCCGGACACTGTCACGGTACACTTCTTTGATTTCATCGCTTTGCCTGTTCCACGAATCGCAGTTAACCGTGCATACCATCTGCCGCGTACTACCCACGCTGATCAGGCCGCTGTCGGGAGAAAGCGTAATTACCCTGCGCCAGTAATTCATCTGCGGCATGGTATCCAGTCCTTCAGAATAAATCTGCCAGGTGCTTACGATGTATGCTGCCGTTGAATCCGATGCTCCGGGCATTCTCAGGGTTCCCCAGGTGGGCGTTGCGGGTTGCTGGGCAAGCCCGTGCAGTGTTATGCAAAAAATACCGGCTGTGACAAATGCGTGCTTTCCGAACCTCATACCAACTGCTGTTAAGTTTGTCTAAAGATAACGCAAGATACAGACCGCTTCTGATCGGGACAAGCGGCATTTTATTAACTGTACAACGTTAATTATCCCGGGTACATTGCTTACGGATAAGTGTTGACACGGGTTACAGAACAGGGAATTTTTGTGAAACAGGCGGATCAGGTCGTGACCAGCTTCTTCTTTTCAGTAATGGCGTCTTCCGGTTTGCGGGCTACGATCATAACAAAATCACGTTCGAGAAGCAGGTAGCCCATATCATACACAAAAAAATAAGTATCCTTTTTCTTCGTGGTATAGCAATGCGTGATATACTTGAAATTAAATCCTTTTTCCGTCAGTTTATCCTTGTGTACCGTGATTTTCCCGTTCGGGTTCATCTCGTGCAGGATGCGGCGGTTGCGGCGGAGCATGTTGTTCACGTTCCGCATATAATTCGAAATATTGCCATTATGCCGGTTGTTGTATGTATTCCTGCACTGGTCAGAGCAGAATTTTTTATCAGCGCGCCCCTGCATGGATTCGCCGCAGGACAAACAATTGCGTTCCATAAATGAAATAGAGTCGGATTATAAATAAAAACGGACGAAAGATAAAATAAATTATTAAAATGAATAATCCTTCGGGAATTGTTTTTATGGATTTCGCGATTATCTCCGTGAATTTTCGGACCATACAGCCGGACAAAAAAAACAATCCCGGCCTTTCGGCCGGGATTGTGAACTAAAAACCATGGCGTAGTTTTTAGTAACTCCCGCAATCCGACAGAAGGGTCGGACTGCAGGATTATCGTTGGCATTACTCTTTCGACTTGCCTTCTGATTTTTCCATTTCGGATTTCAGATCGGAAAGCGCAGAGATATCGCCGAGCGTGGTTTTTTCCAGGTTGTCTTTTACTTTTTTGACAGCGTCCTTGGTTTCCTTGCTGGCGGCATTGCCTTTATCTTTCTTACCTCCACCGCTTCCGCCACGTGCTTCTTTTTCTTCGATAGCGATCGCTTCGACTGTATTGCGGTGAGATACGATGATCTTTTTAGCGTCTTTGCTGAACTCGATGACTTTGAAGTCGATATTCTCGTCGAGCGCTGCATCTCCGCCTTCAGCTTTCATCAGGTGCTTCTTCGGGCAGAAACCTTCTACACCGTAAGGAAGCGATACTACGCCGCCTTTGTCGCTTACGCTGATGATCGTACCGCGGTGAACCGAACCAAGTGTAAAGATGGTTTCGAAAACATCCCACGGGTTTTCTTCGAGCTGTTTGTGGCCGAGGCTTACGCGGCGGTTTTCAACGTCAACGTCCAGGACAACCACGTCGATCTTCTCACCCACTTTGGTGAATTCGGAAGGATGCTTGATTTTCTTGGACCAGCTGAGGTCGGAAATATGGATCAGGCCGTCGATTCCTTCTTCCAGTTCTACGAAAATACCGTAGTTGGTGAAGTTGCGGACCGTTGCCGTATGACGCGAGCCTTTCGGGTATTTGTCGAGGATGTTCGCCCACGGATCAGGAGTGAGCTGCTTGATGCCAAGCGACATCTTGCGCTCTTCGCGATCGAGTGTGAGTACTACAGCTTCCACTTCGTCGCCCACTTTCAGGAAGTCCTGTGCGCTGCGCAGGTGCTGCGACCACGACATTTCCGAAACGTGGATCAGGCCTTCAACGCCTGTGGCTACTTCAACAAAAGCGCCGTAGTCGGCAATAACCACTACGCGGCCTTTGATTTTATCACCGACTTTGATCTCGGCGCTGAGCGAATCCCACGGGTGCGAGGTAAGCTGCTTGAGACCGAGTGCGATACGTTTTTTCTGGTCGTCGAAGTCCAGGATAACCACGTTGAGCTTCTGGTCGAGCTTAACGATCTCTTCGGGATGCGAGATGCGGCCCCAGCTGAGATCGGTGATATGGATAAGACCGTCGACACCGCCGAGATCGATAAACACACCGTACGAAGTGATATTCTTGACGGTACCTTCGAGCACCTGTCCTTTTTCGAGTTTGCTGATGATTTCGCGTTTCTGTGCTTCGAGTTCTTCTTCGATAAGCGCTTTGTGCGATACCACCACGTTCTTGAATTCGTTGTTGATTTTTACAACTTTGAACTCCATCGTTTTTCCGACATAAATATCGTAATCACGGATGGGTTTAACGTCGATCTGTGAACCGGGCAGGAAGGCCTCGATGCCGAAGACATCAACGATAAGACCGCCTTTGGTGCGGCATTTTACATAACCCTTGATCACTTCATCGCCGGCAAGCGCGCTGTTCACACGCTCCCACGACTTCATGGCACGGGCTTTCTTGTGCGAAAGAACAAGCTGACCGGCTTTGTCTTCCTGGCTTTCGATATAAACTTCTACTTTATCACCGACTTTGAGATCGAGATTGTAACGGAATTCGGACAGGGGCACTACGCCGTCTGACTTGAAACCGATGTTTACAACAACTTCTTTGTTGTTTTTCGCCACCACGGTACCTTCAACAAGTTCGTGGTCATTGATTGAACGGAATGTCTGATCATAAAGCGATTCGAGACGGGCAATCTCGTCTTTCGAATACAGATCCTGTTTTTTTCCGATTGCATTCCAGTCGAAATTCTCGACGGCTGCGGTTTGATTTTCTGCCATTTTTTGGCTTTGATAGCTGTGTTGTCCGCCCGGTAACGGTCAACTGGTTTTACATCGCTGTTCCGGCCAGCGCCCCTGTCTTTTCTAAAAGGGAGTCAAAGGTAAAAAATAAAAGCCGCCTTTGGGAACGCCTCCGCAAGAAAAACAGGGCTCCCCGATCAATTGTTTGATTATCAAGCGGCAAAAAAATTGCTGCCAGTCTGTCTTATTTTAATAACACCATGAATATCAATCATTTAACTCAAAGCAAACAAACTGTTTCTTCGGACAAAACTGACTGCCGGCGGAAGCCCGTGGACAAAAAATGCTGATCGAAGAAAAGTTCAATTTCATTTGAATAAAAACCATATCCGCCGATAAAAATCAATTTCCGTGGGCAATGCATTTGAAAATCAGCAAGATGGCTTAAAAGTCCTATACTTACACCTGATTTTGCGCAGTGCGGCGGGAAAACGGGGTAATGTTTTTTGTTATATTTGCCTCTGCGATCAAACCCAAGTCTAACTAAAAATAATACACTCGTTTAACATGAAAAAATCATTACTCACCATTGCCCTGATCGGCTCGGTGGCTGTCGTAGCTCAACAGCCTACAGTTCTGACCAAGAGCAACCTGAAAAACAAAGCTGTTCCGGTAAAGAATCTCGAGATGTCGTTTTACGACGCAGCTGCCGCAGCTTCTTCACCTCAGCGTAACCACTCGAATCCTCCGATGACCCTGGCTACTGAAACAGTAGTGGGTCAGACTACCTACCCGCTGCAAACCAACCGTTCTACCATGAACCGGGTGATGCGCAACGGCGACGGTACTGTCAGCATAAGTTATACCTTTTCCAACGGCGCATTCAATTCATGGGCTGACCGTGGAACGGGTTACAACTTCTTTGATGGCACAAACTGGGCATTCACCACCTTTCCGACCAACCGTATCGAAACGGATCGTACCGGCTTCGGTGAAGTACACGTACTCGGCGGAAACAGCGAATTGTCCTGCGCGCACAATACCAACCAGAGCAACGCCCAGCATTTCTGCTCGCGCCCGGTAAAAGGCACAGGTGCATGGACTGAAAGCTACACCGCACAACCCGCCCCGGCAAACTTCACCTACGGCACTTTGTGGCCGCGTATGGCTGTGAGCGGATCAAGCGGCAACATCATGCACCACATTGCGCTTACTACGCCTTCTACAGCTAGCCCGGCCGGCGCTCCTTTCCACGGACAGGACGGTGCACTGGTTTACTCGCGTTCAACCGACGGCGGTGTAACCTGGAGCGTACCGAACGTAATTTCGCTTATCGACTCTTCCCAGTACATTAACTGGGCAGGCGACGCTTATTCGATCGATGCCAAAGGCAGCACCGTTGCCATCGTAATCGGCGACCTGACTGCAGACGTTGTCCTGCTCAAGTCAACTGACGACGGCGTGAACTGGACCAAAACCATTGTAAAGCAGTTCCCGATTCCCCTGTACAACGGCGGACTCACCGACATCAACAGCGACAACATCGCCGATACACTCGAATCTTCCGATCAGTCGTACGAAGTGCTTGTAGATAACAACGGCATGGCGCATGTGTGGTACGGGTACATGGAAACGATCAACCCGGACGGTTCGCCTGACTCGGTTTATTATTTCCCCGGCCTGTTCGGCATCATGTACTGGAACGAAGGCATGGGGTCAACTCCCCCGCAGAACATCGCCGGCCCGCTGGATTACAATGCCAACAGCCAGCTTGATGTAACCGCTTATGGTTCTTACTACACCGGGCTCACTTCGCATCCTTCTGCCGGTATCGACGCCGCAGGAAACCTGTACATGGCTTATTCTTCGATCATCGAATCGACAGACAACGGATCAGGAAAATCGTATCGCGTGATTTACGTTATCTCTTCTTCCGACGGCGGAGCGACCTGGACAAATCCGTACCAGCACCTGACCGGCCTTGATCCGAACAATTTCGACTTCTATGAGCGCGTATATCCTTCTGTAGGCCGTAATGTAACCAACAACATGATTGGTCTCCTTTACCAGCGCGATGCACAGCCCGGACACGGTGTAGGTACAAGCAACCCGGATGCTTCTGAAAACTCGGGCGGAATCAACGAACTCGTATATGTTGAAATTCCCACCAGCGACCTTATCGGGATCACCGAACAGTCTTCGAACCTGAGCGACGTATCGCTTTACCCGAACCCGGCGTCGAACAATGCTGTCCTGAATGTAAACATCAACAAAGGCGATGCGTACACGGTAGAAATCAGCAACCTGCTCGGCCAGTCGATGATCAGCAGCAAACACCAGATGGGCGCAGGAAACAACACCGTTAACCTGAACACATCCGCACTTGCTCCCGGAGTTTATTTCGTAACCGTAGCAAACAGCGAAAGCAAAATTTCAACCAAGCTCGTTATCGAATAATATTCCGAATAACGCAAATGAAAAAGAGACCGTTCGCTGAATGGTCTCTTTTTCATTTATAACATTTTATCCCGACAAAAAGTCGTGCCCGGGCCTGTTCTGCTGCCATTTTTTCCTGATCCAGATCATTGTCGGTTCATGGAATAATGTTTGACCTTTGGATGCGGTTATCTTTTTATAGAAACTGTTTTATACTTTTTATCATGAACCTGAACAATTTTACGATCAAATCGCAGGAAGCCGTGCAGCAGGCGCAGCAACTGGCGATGGCCAAAGGCAACCAGGGCATCGAAACCGGGCATATCCTGAAAGCGATCCTGGAAACCGACGAGCACGTAACGCCTTTTTTGCTGAAAAAAATGAATGCCAACCCGGCGCTGGTGGAAAAAACAGTGGACCGGATTCTTGATTCGTATCCGAAAGTAAGCGGCGACAGCGGGCAGTATTTATCGTCTGCCGCCAATAAATGCCTGGTAAAAGCGAGCGCATACCTGAAGGAATTCAACGACGAGTTTGTTTCTATCGAACATCTCATACTTGGTTTGCTGGACGCCGGCGACCAGGTTTCGCAACTGCTGAAGGACAACGGCGTAAACAGCAAGGACCTGAAATCGGCAATCCGCGAGCTGCGGAAAGGCGACCGCGTGACCAGCCAGAGCCAGGAAGAAACATACAACGCATTAAACAAGTACGCGATTCACCTGAATGCGCAGGCGCAGAGTGGCAAACTCGATCCCGTAATCGGGCGCGATGAAGAAATACGCCGCGTGCTGCAGATCCTTACCCGCCGCACCAAAAACAACCCGATCCTGGTGGGTGAACCGGGCGTAGGTAAAACGGCTATCGCCGAAGGTCTTGCGCACCGCATCGTAAACGGCGACGTTCCCGAAAACCTGAAGTCGAAACAGGTTTATTCGCTCGACATGGGCGCACTCATCGCCGGCGCAAAATACAAAGGCGAGTTCGAGGAACGCCTGAAATCGGTGGTGAAGGAAGTCGTAAATTCCAACGGCGAGATCGTACTTTTTATTGACGAGATCCACACGCTTGTGGGCGCCGGCGGGGGCGAAGGAGCCATGGACGCCGCCAATATCCTGAAGCCTGCGCTGGCACGCGGGGAACTGCGCGCCATCGGGGCAACCACGCTCAACGAATTCCAGAAATATTTTGAAAAGGACAAAGCGCTGGAACGCCGCTTCCAGAAAGTGATGGTGGACGAACCTTCGGCAGAAGACGCCATTTCCATCCTGCGCGGCATCAAGGAAAAATACGAAACGCATCACAAAGTGCGCATCAAGGACGAAGCGATTATTTCGGCGGTTGAACTTTCGCAGCGGTATATCACCGAGCGTTTCCTGCCCGATAAAGCCATCGACCTTATTGATGAAGCGGCTTCGAAACTGCGCATGGAAATCAACAGCATGCCGGTGGAACTGGATGAAGTGGATCGTGAAATCCGCCGCCTGGAAATCGAACGCGAGGCGATCAAAAGAGAAAACGATACGCGCAAGCTGGACTCGCTGAGCAAGGATATCGCGGAACTGAGCGACAAACGGAACGATCTGCGCGCGCGCTGGCAGGCCGAAAAAGACGTGGTTGAAAATATCCAGCGCGAAAAAGAAACGATCGAACAACTAAAGTTCGAAGCGGAACAGGCCGAGCGCGCCGGCGATTACGGCAAAGTAGCCGAGATCCGTTACGGGCGCATCCGCGAAGCGGAACAGCGGCTGGAAAAAGCAAAAGAACAACTGGCCGGCATGCAAAGTACCGGCACGCCGCTCATCAAGGAAGAAGTGGACAGCAGCGATATCGCCGACGTGGTGAGCCGCTGGACAGGCATCCCGGTTTCGCGGATGCTGCAGAGCGAACGTGAAAAATTACTGCACCTGGAAGACGAGTTGCACAAGCGTGTGGTGGGCCAGGAAGAAGCGATTTCCGCCATTTCGGATGCCGTGCGCCGCAGCCGCGCCGGTTTGCAGGATATGAAACGCCCGATCGGTTCGTTCATTTTCCTGGGAACTACCGGTGTGGGGAAAACGGAACTGGCCAAAGCGCTCGCGGAATTCCTGTTCAATAACGAATCGTCGATGACGCGCATCGATATGAGCGAATACCAGGAACGGCACAGCGTTTCGCGGCTGGTGGGCGCGCCTCCCGGGTACGTGGGCTACGAAGAAGGCGGCCAGCTTACCGAAGCCGTTCGCCGCAAGCCGTACAGCGTGGTTTTACTCGACGAGATCGAAAAAGCGCATCCCGACGTGTTCAATATCCTGCTCCAGGTGCTTGACGACGGGCGCCTCACGGACAATAAAGGCCGCGTGGTGAATTTCAAAAACACGATCGTGATCATGACGTCCAATATCGGTTCGCACCTGATCCAGGAAAGTTTCGAGAGGATGGATGAGATCAACAGGGACGAATTGCTTGCGCGGACGAAAAACGAAGTATTCGAACTGCTGAAGAAAACGATCCGCCCCGAATTCCTGAACCGGATCGACGAGGTGATCATGTTCAGCCCGCTGACGCGTGAAGACGTTACGTCGATCGTGCGTTTGCAGTTTGCGCTGCTGGCCAGATCGCTTGCTGAAAACGATATCCGGATTACGGCTACCGAAGAGGCGATCGAATGGCTGGCGCAGCTCGGCTACGATCCGCAGTTCGGCGCCCGCCCGGTGAAACGCGTGATCCAGAAAAAAGTGCTGAACGAACTGTCGAAACAGATCCTCGCCGGCAAGGTGTCGAAAGACCAGGAGATCGTGCTCGACGCGTTCGATAACGAGATCGTGTTCCGCAAGCCGGTGAAGGAGGATCATAAATAGTGCCTGTTTTTTTGTATTTTTGTTTTGAATGCCTGCTAGGCAGTATTCACTTTGTGAGCATTGGCTTCAGCCAGAATCAAACAAAAATCCACGTGAAATGAAAAAGACACTCATCACTGCTCTTGCCGGATTAGCGCTGACTTCCGGTTTTGCACAAACAGCAACCAATTTCACCGCCAACGACTGCAACATCGTGAGCCACGATCTTTTTACCGAACTGGATGCAGGAAAAGTTGTTGTGATCACCTGGGTGATGCCCTGCGCAGGCTGTATTTCGGCTGCTTCAACCGCTTCCAATACGGTAGCAGGATATGCCAACCCCAACGTCGTATTTTATTTATGCGATGATTACGCCAACAGTTCCTGCAATACGATAAACAGCTGGGCTGCCACCAACAGCATAACGGCTACGGCCACATTTACCGATGCATCTATAAGCATGGCTGATTACGGTACGGCAGGCATGCCCAAAACCGTTGTTCTTGGCGGAACGAGTCACACTGTTTTTTTAAATACAAATGGAACGGTGACTTCAGGCGCATTAACTACGGCTATCGATAATGCGCTGGTCGCTTCCGGAATTGTTGAAAATAATAATACAAATCTGGGTTTAAGCATATTTCCGAATCCTGCTGTAACAAGCGTGAAAATAAATTATACGCTACCCGCTTCAACTGATGTTACGATTGAAATTACCGACATACTGGGGAAAAAAGTAAGCGCTGCTTCTCCCGGAAAACAAACTGCCGGTAAACAGGAATACGAAATCAGCATCCAATCGCTCGCTGCAGGCGTGTACTATATCAAACTACTTGCAGGTTCCGCATCCGAAACAGTAAAACTGACTGTTACCCGCTGATTTTTCGATTGGATCGACTCTGCGTTGAAATACAGCTGATTCTTAGCCGCGGAGAACTAAACCGTTTCGCATGCGCCTGCTTGTTTTTTCTATAATCGGCCTGGTTTTATCCCACGATACTTACGGGCAGGGATGTTGTTCAGGCGGAAGCGGAAGTCCTATCGCGGGAGGCGTATCACAGGGCGTATTGTTGGACAGGCAAATGGAAGTCGCCACCAACTTTGAATACTTCACCAGCGAAAAATTCAAAACGGAAGACCGGGATACGGCGAAACTTTTCGACAATTTCAGCAGCAAATATATTTACACCAAATTGGCTTACGGCGTTACGAAAGATTTAACGGTATCTGTTGAAGCGGGATATTTCCTCCACAAAACCCAGACAGGATTATTTGATTCGGTATTGAACAAATCCGAAAAAACAGAATCGTCCGGTATTGCCGACCTGATTATTTTTCCGAGGTACGATATTATCAACCGCACTTCTGAAACGAAACGGCTGGAACTTACGCTCGGATTAGGATATAAAATCCCGCTGGGCAAACACAACGACTCCACGCTTGTTTATACCAACCCTGCGGGACAACAGTTTTTCACCACGTCACCGCCATTGGTTCAGCCTACAACCGGTTCGCACGATATGATTTTTTACGCCTTCCTTTACCGGGGATTTCCGAAACGTAACTTCAGGTTGTTTGCAAACTCGCTTTACATACGGAAAGGCTGGAACTCGCTGGGAGAAAAATTCGGCGACTATGCCAGCGTGGGTTTATTTGCAGGAACAACGCTTTTCGAAAAACTCGGGCTGACTTTGCAGGTAAAAGGAGAACATATAGGCAAAATGAAAGCTGCGGAAAATGTGGATCTTCTCGCATTCTATAATGTAGACACGGCATCCACGGGAAGCAGGAAAATTTCGCTCGCTCCGCAGATCAGTTTCAGCCATAAATCATTTGCCGTATTTGCCCTCTACGAACTGCCTTTGTACGAATACGTTTACGGAACGCAGGTAGCTTCCCAGCACCGCCTCACCTTCGGAATATCATATCGTTTTTTCACTTCCAAAAGCATTGTTCCGAAAACAGGAGAGGCGACAGTTTACGCTTGCCCGATGGATTGTGAAGGCGGGGCAAGCAGCGCGCCGGGCAAATGCAGGATCTGCGGTATGGATATGACGGAGAAGAAAGGCAAGTGAGGCATACATCCGCTCAAATGCTTTTTAAAACTTTTTTAATATTTATTCGTACAATGCATACAGAACCACGACCGAGTTGAATTCATAACTCAAGTCGGGTGTGGCTGAGTGGCTGAAAGCACCTGACTGAAGATCAGGCATACTCGAAAGGGTATCAGGGGTTCGAATCCCTTCGCCGCCGCTCGTTTGACCCGGGCAGGCATCGTTTTTAGGAACGGTGGCTGTCCGGGTCTTACGGCATTATAAGCCAGCCAATAGAAACTTTTGCTCAAAAAAAGCCAACAGCTATCCGAATAACATCATTTGTTTGATTGCAGTAGTTTTCTTTTGCCTCTATCTATTAACATAAAATGCCGCGCACGCTTTTAAGCCAGCACCATCCCCTGCTCTACGCACTTTCCGTAAGCGAAAAACAATTCCGGCGCTGGATCGGCTGGCAGGTTCACCGGAAATCATTCGTCCGCGAACGCTCCGCCGAAAAACTGCCGTACCGTGTGAAGAAACACAGTTCCGTGCTGCTGCGCAAACTGCAGGGCGTTGAAATGGAATGGCAGCGGAACAAAGTAAAAAACCTGGCACTCGCTATCGCGAAGATCGACGGCATACTGATCAGGCCCGGGGAAAAATTTTCGTTCTGCAAACTCGTCGGGCGACCGACAAAGCGGAAAGGCTACCTGCCGGGCATGGAAATCTCGTTCGGCGAAGCGCGCGCGGGCACGGGCGGGGGAATATGCCAAATTGCAAACCTCGTGCACTGGCTCGTGATCCACAGCCCGCTTACGGTAACCGAACGCCATCATCACAGCTACGATGTTTTCCCGGACGAAGGGCGGATACTGCCTTTCGGAAGCGGGGCCGCCGTTTTTTACAATTACCTCGATTACCAGTTCACGAACAATACGCCGTGGACTTTCCAGCTCCGCTTATGGCTCAGCGACAAATGCCTGGAAGGTGAACTGCGTGTGAATGTGGAACTGCATTTCAGTTACCATGTTTTTGAAATGAAGCATCGCTTTGTGCAGATCGGCAGCGAATACTTCCGGCAGAATGAAATATGGCGGAAGAAAATCGCCAAGTTTCAAAGCGGGGCTGTGCTGGAAACGGAACTGGTTACGAAAAACTTTGCGCGCATGAAATACGTTCCGCAATCGTTTGTAACGTTAAGCAGTACGGCGGAAGCGCAACAGGATTATCAAACCGGGCCGGCTACTTCGTGACTTTCGTAACGGTAAAATCTTCGCAGTTTCCTTTGATGAGGAACGCGGTTTTATTTCCGTAGTCGTCTTCGGTATGAATGGTAAATTCATACTCCACGATCGGGTTCGAAGAAGTTCCGGAAAGCCGGAATCCTGATTTGGCCGGGATCGTGTAGTACTTGTCGTCATTATACGTCCACGCTATATCGCCTTTGTTGTTGCGGATCGCTTTCACGCGGCCGGGAAAACCCCTGTTGTTAAAGTACAGCGTGATTTCCTTGTCCTGGGAGGAGCAATAGCTGCTTTCCATGGAAAGCTCCACGCCTTTTGCCGCATAAATATCGGCAAGCTTGTAATGCTTCGTTGAATTCGGGAACGGCGACTCCAGTTTGTATTGGTATTCCTCATCCACATTTGCCGGCAGCGAAGCGATCAGTTTTTGCTTATCGATCCACACCGTGTCCAGGTCGTTCAGCGTGTCGGAGAGAAAATCGACGATCTCGTTGATTTCATCTTTATCATCACTATTCGGCATGGCATGCGTGAGTACCTGGATACTTTTTGCATTTACCGCAAGCACTTTGCAGTACCGGTAATCGTAACCTTCGCCGGAATAATCGCCGGAAAAATGAAGCACGTTACCGGGAGCGATCGCCCCGATGGAAGCGGTCATTTCTTTCGTTTCTTTTGCAAAGCGGGCGTCTCTTCGCTGCTTATACTGGTGACCGGACCAGGCATTGCCGGCGATGGCCACAATACCGATCAGCCCGGCGAGCAGCAGCAGCGAAAAACTGTAAAAAGGCGTCCTGATTTTTACGCCCTGCTGTTTAACCTGCTGCGCGATGGAATCGTGGAGATAGTGTTCACCGGCCGGTCCTTTAAACGTCCATTTTTTCCCGATCGGGAAAAACGGGATCCAGAAGAGGTGAAAAACTTTCTGGCGCACTTCGATACATCCGCCGTTCCAGGCGATATCGAGATGAACATCGTATTGATTGATCGTTTTGACCTTGAAGCTGTACCAGCCGTAAACTAACATCGCTGCGGTTTTGATTTGGGTTAACGCGGTGAAAATATTAAATCTTCCGCATTATGGGAAACTGCTGCGCAGAAGTATCCGCGTAAGGTTGCAGTTGGCAGAAACCAATTGACAAGAAAAATGCGGTGCGCAAGAAACGATTAGCTGTTCCCGGCCGCTTACATTTTCATCAGCTGATCGATCGTGATATTCAGCAGGCGGAAGGCTTTTTCGGTATTGTCGCCCCAGTCGCCGTCGGCGCCGCCGCTGTTTGCGATGATGCTTTTGGCCTGCGCGTTGCCGGCGTTCATGATTTTCTGCTGCAGTTGTTTGATTTGTGCGGAAGAGAGGTTTAACCCGTCGATCGCATATTTTTTTGCAGCAGGAGCGGCAACATTGCCGAGCGGTGCAATGACGGCTGTTTTCAGCGCCGCCAGCAAGGCATTGCAGCGGGGCGCGTAATAATTATTCGCGTAATCGTCGGAACCGGAAACAGCTTTCCCGTAGGGCGGATAATTTCCGGCGGCCAGTTGCGCAACGGCGTTTTTCAGGTAAGGATACAACTGCGTGAACTGGTAATACGATCCGCAGGCGGCGGCAAAATTATTGGCCAGTTCAGCGTCGAGTTCGGCGGTTGTGGCGTAATTGTCGAGCGGCTTGCTGAGGTAAGGCTGCAGGCATTTCAGGTAGTTCTCGCGCCAGGTGAGCTGGTTGAAACCGAAGCCGCGATACCGGTTAAAGTCGCAATCGACGGCTTTGGCGAGTACGTTGGCGGGAATATTCGCGGGCCAGGTCGTGCTGTTCCAGGCCGTTACATCGGCGGGATTGCTGATCAGGCCCCAGGCTTTCAACTGGTCGCCGGCCAGCCGGTTGAGCGGCGCCTGGTTGTAACTGCGTTTGCTTTTCCCATTGGGCAATTTCGTTTCAAAGAAATACTGCAGGCTGCCTTTTTCGCGCAGCACGGCAAAAGAACCGCCGGTTTCGTTGTACATAATCCCGAAATGGCCGATGAATTCCTCGAGCGAAACAGCCGGCTTGCCGGTGAACTTCGGCAGGTTGGCCATCACCTGCACGAAATTGCCGTTGTTTACCGCGTTCGGAAATTTGCTTTTGTTGGCGGGCTGGAAGGTCTGGTTGAACCATTGTGTAAACGGAATACCGTTCACGCTGAAGTTGGAGTTTATAGTAGATGGCATAAAGAAAAGTTTTCGGGAAGATATAAAAATCAATCCTGAAAACTAAAATTGTGCTTTCGGAAACAGGAGACACAAGCGGCAGGCGGCAGTCCCGGGTAACAAGATCTTCGTTAGCCGAAGTCTGAGACTTCGACTAGCTGCGCCTGGTTTACAAAGACTGTTTGCTGCTGACTGTCGCTGGATCTATTCCGGAGGAATTTTAAGCTTTTTTGATCGGGATAAACTCGCCTTTCATCAGCTTGTAGGTTTTTCCGTCAATGGTGATCTCCTGCCCGTCGAGCATTTTCGCAATCTTCACGATATCGTCTTCGATAGTATGCACGGAACCTTTGGTTTTCCAGGCGATGCGCAGGTAATCGGGCGCGGCATAACCGCCGGATCCGCAGAGAATAATGTGTACCGGCATGTTGAATTTTCCCAGCAGGGCGATATCTTTCACCGCGGCGTTGTTGTCAACGATCATGATAATTTCCCTGAATGGTTTTGCCATTTTTACGCCTTTGATAAGCGCTTCCATATTGTTCTCCGGGCAATCTCCGCCATTCCCCTTCCCTGCAACAGTTGCCATAAAACCGGCCAGTTCATCAATCGGCAAAGCAGGTGTGTAATAAATGCCTCCCGTCTCCCCGATTATTTTCTGCCGGTCATCTTTATTATCGCCGTCATTGAAAAAAACGAACTGCGCTTTCTGCTCGAGTTTAGCATTCATCTTGTACCAGACTTCCAGCTGTGAAGCATAAGGCGCCATGCTGCCCGTAAGATCACAGAGAATGAGCTTATCCGTCCACTGCTTGTTGCGGCCGAGTACTCTTGTCACCACATCGTTACTGAATTTTTTTCTGCCGGAAACATAATCGTCCAGTTCTCTTTTTCGTCCTTCTTTCACGGAGATAGCCGCTTTCCGGCAGGCTTCTTCAAAATCCTTCTTCTCTTTTTCGAGACGTTTTTTCTCCTCTTCTTCCCGGTGCTTTTTCTCCGCCTGGATGCGTTCGTATTCCTTCGTGCCGACGTAACCGATTTTCAGCGTTGATTCGGAAGTGCCTTTCGTGTATTCGTACTGCAGGATGTCGTAATTCTTATGATACTTGAAATTCACATCATACGTATCGCCTTTGGGCAGCAGCACGGCCAGGCTTCCATCGGCGCCGGTATATCCTTTGAACGACTTTTTGTTTTTCCGGCCGGTCAGCGTGATCAGTTCACCCACCAGCGGTTTTTGATCGAACCCGATCAGCGTGATTTCTTCCAGCGCGAAATGAGCGGAAGCTTCGAGAGAGCCCGCTTCCGATGATTTGTACCAGGTGGTGTCGGGCAGTGCGGCGGCGGCGCGATCCACTTCCGCCTGCTCCGCCGCATCCATTTTGAATTTTTCGGCCATGGCCAGCTCGTTGCGGCTGTAGGTGGTGGATGAGTTCATGCGCCCGCGCGGGACATCCGGCACGCTGAAATAGTCCTTGCCCGTGCGGTTATCGACATACAGTTCGTAATTCCCGCCCTTTTCGAGCAGGACCACGATTTTTCCGTCGGATCCGGTGGTGGCTTTCACTTCATCGCCGGTAGCCGGGTTCACAAAACGTACCTGCCGGCCCGCGTGCACCCCGCCTTCCGTCGCCCGGAAAGTCATTGTAAGCTGCACATGATCTTCGTCAGGATCGGTTTGCGCATCAGCCGGTAAGTAAAACAGGAAAAAAAATGCGGACAGGATAAATCCTCTGATCATCACGTAGCCTCCTTTTTATGACATAAGCATAACGCAGGAAAAAAGTGACTTATTCTGCCGTATTCTGCCGGCGCAGGTAAAAAAGAGGCAACCTTTCAGGCCGCAAAGCGTCTATATTACATAGGTTGTTAATGGATATTTGATGTTAAAACCTGTTAACAAAACAACTTTTCGGCACAATATCTGTCCTATATACAGATGTAACTTTACCCGATATGAAAAACTCGAAAAACAAAGTCAAAATAGCCTCCGGGACCCGAATCAAACTGCAATTGGACAGCCGGACTATCATTTATGTACGCAGCCAGGCCGCCATGGACATGTGGATGGAGAAGTACCCTGGAGCGAAAGTCATTGATTAACAGGCAGTACGGTTAACCGATACGTTTACATCCCCACCGCAGCGCAGGCTTATAGTCTGCGCTGCTTTTTTGGAGTTAATCGGGAAGGGCCGGCAGATTTCCAAGCCACTCGTCCGACGTTTCCTGCCACTCATCGAAAAGTGGGCACCAACCGTAGATTGGGCAATCCACCGCACCTGTTTTACACGTTAATTTGATACAGCAAAAAAGGAATACACCAGATATATATTAAAACGAGCAAATTTATTTAGTCATGAAAGCCAAGAAACAATACAAACCGACAGAAACCGGCAGCGATATCATCCGCCTGCAGGTCGACCGGAAAACAATTATTCTCGTACGGAACAAAAAAGCCCTGAGCATGTGGATGGAACGCTATCCTAATGCCCGGGTAATAGCGGCCTAAAAGCCCTATACACGCAAAAAGACCGTCTCTCCGTCGGTCTTTTTGTTTTTATAACACGTTTGATTTCTCCCTAATCCGTGATCTTGTCGTCGATCGCGTCCATCTTTTCTTCAGAGAACGCACCGGAAGTGGCGTAGATGATTTTACCGGTTTTGTCGAGGAGGAATATGTAAGGCTTCTTTTTATCATCCATTTTCAGGCTTTTCTTGTACGCATCCAGGTCGCCTTTATATAAAAGTACGTGCGGATGCAAAGTCGGATCGGTGTCTTTTACGATCTGCTTTTTGGCGGCGCCGGCTGCGGCTGCTTTCACGCCGGTGAACATCGGTACGAAATAGAGATTCACATCAAAAGCATCATCCATCAGGCCGGTTTTCGCGATGAATTTTTCGTACGCGGGAGTGAACCAGGTTTTCAGGTCGTTTTCGGCATCTTCGGAATAGGCCATGCAGACAATCGTGAACTTGCCTTTGCAATCGGAAGGAAGCGTAATCGTTTTATCGTTCATCGTTTCGCCTTTGAGTGATGGAAATGATTCTCCAACCTGGAAAGAGAAAGCCGAAACGGCCAGTAATGCGATCAGGGCTGCAGTAATTTTCATAGTACGTGTTTTGCTGGTTGAGCGAAAGTAAAACAATAATTATACCGAACTATTTTTCAGGACGAAGCAGTTTTCAACGCCTTTTCAATGTTCGCCAGTCCTGCCGTGAACTCCGCTTCTCCCGGCCATCCGTAGCCCAGGCGGAAACAGCGATCGTCCATGCCGAACCAGTGCCCGGGACCGACCATCGTTTTCAGCTCGCGGTACAGAAAGGAATAAAACGTACCGGTATCGATTTTTATTTCCTTGCGGATACGCGGAAGACAAACCACACCGCCCTGCGGGCGAACGAATTCCAGCAAGTCGCTCATCCCGGCAAACCAGTCGAACAAAATTTCCCGGTTGCGGGCAACGTGTTTCAGCGATCCTTCCAGCCAGCTTTTCTTTTTAGCACGGAATTGCAGATGATTACCTGCTCTTTCGCCGCGAGCAAAGTCTGCATGAGTATTTTGTCGCTGCACATAATCCAGCCGATCCGCAAACCGGGAATTCCGTATGCTTTCGAAACCGAAGAGACGGTGATCACCTGCGGGCCGAACGTTGCGGCGGAGGGCGGAACAATACCCTGCGCCAGTTCGCGGTACGTTTCGTCAACCAGCAGTTTACACCCTTTTTCCGCCGCCAGTGCAGCCAGATCTTTTATCGTTTCCTGCGGAATGATGGTGCCCGTCGGATTATGCGGCGAAGTAATGCTGATCAGTTTCGTCCCGGGACGGATCGCTTCACGGATGCGGGCCGGATCGAGACGGAAACCTTCTTCGAAACGCAGATCGATTTTACTGATTTCGCAACCGATGGCGTAAGGCGTTTCGAGATTGGTGGCGTAATTCGGATGGATCACGATGAGGTGATCACCTTTTTCCAGCAGCGCGGTGTGCAGGAAAAAAAGCGCAGCAGCCGCGCCCGGCGTAACCAGCATGTCATCCGCTGAAAGTCCCGGAGCATCCGCCGCCAGCAGCGATCGTAATTCCGGGAGACCGCGGTGATCGCCGTAGCTCAGCGGCAGTTTGCTGAAATCCGCACCGATCTTTTCCAGCGGGACATCGCTCACGGAACTCTCGGCCAGGTTGCAGGAAACCGTATCGTAGCCGTATTCTTCCGGCGATTCGGCTTCGATGGGCATGCGGCGGTAAAGCATGAGGACAAATTACGAATTGAACGAATATGTCCGTATAAAATTCCTGCGAGATTTATATATCGAGGAAGTTGGTTTTATGCAGGAATAGTTTTCATTTAAGCGGCAGGAGGCAGTCGGCAGGAGGCAGTCCTGGGTAACGAGATCTTCGTTAGTCGAAGTCTCAGACTTCGGCTAGCTGCGTCTGATTTACAAAGACTGTTTGTTGCCTCCTGCCGACTGCCTCCAGCCGCTTAAAAAAGACGCATTGCAAAACATACTTTGAAAAGTAACGAAAACTTAATTTTATACGGATTACTTCCCTTTGTAATTCGGATTGGGCATAAACCGCCGCGATTTATATTTCAGGGTGCAGGCTTCGCGGTGGACTACGTCGCCTTCGCGGTAAACGAAAGTCCCGGTCATCGGCTTTATTTTGAGTTCGCGCAGGAAGCGTTCGCTGGAATAGCGCAGTTTTTTCTTATCCGGTTCACGCATATCCAGTTCGATAAACGGACCGAGCGTATCGTATGCCAGGGTAATGGTTGACTTCCGGTCTGGTTCCGGCGAACCCAGGCTCCAGCATTCCAGCCGGCCGTTTCCGAAACCTTCGAGGTAACCGATCCGGCCATATTCTTCGCGCAATTTCAGCAGGTATGTTTTCTTTTTCGTGATCAGTTCCACATCATACGCCACGTTACCACCCACTTTCGGATCAGCGAGATAATCGAAAAACTCTTTTTCCGTAAGTTCTTCCGGCGCATCCGACCAGAACAGCGCTTTGTAGCCGAAGCCGGACGAATCGAGGCCGAGACTGTCAAGTATTTCTCCGTGGATTTTGAGCGGGCGCACCATGTTGGGTTCATAATCCAATTCAATCGTGTTTCTCCAGGAACCGAGTTCCACTTCCGGCTCTTTCGGAAAATCGACCAGTTTCATGCCGGTCATCTTCACTTTGGTTCCCGGCGTCTTTTTACCGAAGGTGTAGGTGATTTCAAAATGCACCGTCGAAGGTTCCATGACTTGCTTTTCCTGCGAGAAGAAATGCAGGTCGCCGCTCACGGTGCAGTGATAAAAACCTTTTTTGAGATATTCCTTCAACTGGTTGAGCGTAATGGTGCAGGGCGAAACGAGATAGGCATTGAAATCATAAAATCCTTCCAGGAAAATAATACCGGAAGCCGGGTCGCCTTTGTCTTTGGTATAACCAGCCCATTCGAATTCATTCCGCTCGTTGAGAAAAGCAATACACTGGCTGTGCGCGGGCAACTGCACCATGCCATGCGCGCGGCCCACTTTCATCCTCCCCTGCCCCGCCTTCCCTTTCAGTACCTCCTTCACGTCGATGTTCCATTCGGTGGCATCCAGTCCTTCGGCAGAATTCGCCGGACCGATATATTCCGCGATCACGATCGTTTTCGCCTGCGTGATCATTTCCTGGAAATAAATGTGCATCGGCTCGGCCTGTGCGGAAACAGCGAGTAAAAGAATGATGAACGAAAAAAATATTTTCTGACGCATGCCCGATTTTATTTTTCGCAAGGAAGGATGCACAAAACTGCGCGATTTCACAAAACCGGGAAACTATTGTTCGCCGTCTTCCAGGGCTTTGTTGTTCGTGAATTTGTTCCCTTTCCGCGTGAATATCTCTTTCCGGTTGGTAAAAGCCTTGAACCGGTTGTTTTCAAACGTGCAGTTTTCGACGCGGAAAGCGGTACTGGTTTTCTCGATGTAGAATTTGAAGACACAATCGTTTTCCGTTTTGTACGCGTACTTCGACGTATCCATATAATTTCCATTGAAGCTGCAGCCGACAAAGGAAACCGCGTGCGCAACATCTATCCAAACCAGCCCGTATTCCGATTTCGTGTTTTGAAACGTGCACGATTCGAATTTCAGCAGCGAATCGTGCTGCAGTTCCATCAATGCCGAGGAACACTCGTCGATGGTCAAAAGCATACAACTCATATTCACCACCTCGTTGCACAGCAGGCCGCAGCGCCCGCTGCCCACGAGCAGCGCATCTTCTATCTGCACATTGGTGCACTTGTCGAAAAACAGTACGCCGCCGGAACATCCGCCGCCCGCATGCGGAATATGATTCGCTTCGAAATCGGTGAGCCGGATTCTTTTACAATCCCGGAAGGTGAGAATAAAATCGCCCTGGTCGCGCGAGGCCAGCACACTGTGCATTTTCCCGTTGCCCGTTCCCCTGATCTTCAGCCCTTCCACACCTTCGATCACAATGCCGTTGCCGGGCATGTAGGTGACATATTTATTGACCTGGAAACTTCCTTCGGTATCTTCCGGAAAATTTTTGATCTCCGCAATATCGCGCAGCCGGAAGGTATCGGCGGCCAGTTCAATGGTGATATTCGGCGCGATGGCTTTGATAAATTCATCGGCGTTGGAAACCTTGACTACCGTTGCGGTATTTTGCGCATGGGAAACGGCACAAACCATTACGAAGGCGAAATAAAACGCGATTGTTTTTTTCATAAGTACGCTATTGTTTGTCGAAATAACAAGCGATGGTATAGATGAGCCGGCCCAGCCCGACAATCGCTTCTCCTTCTTTATCGGACACTGCATAAGGTTGTTTCGGGCGGATAATCTTTTGTGACGCCTGCGCTTTCATGGTATCCAGTTCAGCCGCGCCCAGCGGATAGATATGCTGCGTAGCGCTTTTGAAATATACCTGCGCGGTATGTGTTCCCGCGGAACTGTCGGCATAAATCTTCGCGTACAAAAAACTGTCGGCCGGGCATTGCGTGAAAAACCCGTAATCTTTGTTTTCCTGTTTGTCGATCATGTAACCGATCTTTTCATTGATCCGCACAGGTACGTTTTGCGCAAGTGCACAGTGGCTTGTAAAAACGATAAGCAAAATCTCCAGAATTCTCATTTACCTTTCTTCGATTTCGTGTAAACTGCCGTCCAGGCGTTTTTCATTTTCTGTGCGGACTTCGGATCGCCGATAATTTCCCAAAGCCAGGACTGGTGCGTGTCGGAACATCCGCTGCCTTCTTTGTTCTTGTACTTTTTAAATTCGGGGAGTTCGTACCAGTTTTGCAGGTATATCGCGTGCAGGCAGTAGATAGCCAGCTCGCCTTCTTTCGCCACGTAGCAGGGACAGGTATGTGTATTCGTCGAATCCGTATCGGCGATCTGCCGGATAAGAAAAGGCGCCAGCGAATCACGATCGATCGACAGGAATTTCTGCCACTGCGGCAGATACGTCAGCGCGCTGCGCTCTCCTCCTGCCCGACCGTTGTGCACATTCTGTCCGCCGGTGAGGCAGCCGCTCAATTGCTTCAGCGAAGTCCAGGCCGAATCGAGGTCTTTCCGCGAATATTTTTGCTGCGCATGTACCTGCAACTGGAATGAAAAAGCAAGCAGCGTAATGATCAGGAGGCGGGGCATCTGAAAAGTATTTTAGCTAAGTTACCAAAAACGCGCATCCGGCAGAAAATGAGGTAATGCATCCGTTTGAAATATTCAGTGGTGTTTGCATTTTAAAAGGTTCAAAAATTTTACCGCGGAGACGCGGGGACGCAGAGCCCATCCCACAGCCCTTTGCCGCAGAGAAATATTCCTCTGCGGATTCTCTGCGCCCCTGCGTCTCCGCGGTAAAGAGCGAATACGTTAAACCGATGTACTACCAAAATAAAGCCTTCGCAATCGCGCCAGCAGACCTTTAAAACGGTTATTAATACTTTTCAACATCCTTCTTCGGAAGCCGCGAAAGCCTTAATTTTAAAGGCACCTAAACCAGTTTTTTCACTTTCTCCCAATTCGCTGCATGCCAACGTTTTCGCACCTTCACGTCCATACCCAGTTCTCCCTGCTCGACGGGGCGGCCGGGATTTCGGACCTCTATAGAAAAGCCGTCGGCGACAATATGCCGGCCATCGCCATCACCGATCACGGCAATATGTTCGGCGCTTTTAAATTCGTGGCCGAAGCGGCGAAACACAATACCGCCGAAAATCCGAACCGGATCAAGCCTATCGTCGGCTGTGAATTTTACTTAGTCGACGACCGGCACCAGAAACAATTTTCCCGGGACGTCCGCGACAACCGCTATCACCAGCTGATGCTCGCCAAAAATGCGGAAGGATACAAGAACTTAGTCAAACTCTGCTCACTCGGGTATATCGAAGGATTTTACAGCAAGTACCCGCGCATCGACAAGGAACTGATTTTGAAATACCACAGCGGGCTGATCGCCACCACCTGCTGCCTGGCCGCTTCCGTGCCGCGCACCATCCTGCGCAAAGGCGAAGAAGAAGGCGAAAAAGAATTCAAATGGTGGCTCGATCTTTTCGGTGAAGATTATTACATCGAACTGCAGCGGCACGATATCCCGGACCAGAACAAAGTGAACGAAGTGCTTCTCCGTTTTGCAGTGAAGTACGGCGTAAAAATCATCGCGTCGAACGATACGCATTACGTGGACGTAACCGATTACAATGCCCACGATATCCTGCTTTGCATCAATACCGGCGAAAAGCAGAGCACGCCGACGATGAAGGAATTCAACGACGACGATAACTCGGGCAAAGGAAAACGGTTCGCATTCTGGAACGACCAGTTCTACCTGAAAACGCAGGCCGAAATGACCGAACTTTTCAGCGACGTTCCCGAAGCGCTCGACAATACGAACGAGATCGTGGACAAGGTCGAGCTCCTGCAGCTCAAGCGCGATATCCTGCTTCCGCATTTCCAGATTCCGGAAAATTTCCAGACGCAGGATCAGTATCTCCGGCATATTACTTACGAAGGCGCACGCAAGCGCTGGGGTGAAATCATTTTGCCCGACGTGGACGAACGCCTGCAGTTCGAACTCGGCACGATCGAGAAAATGGGATTCGCCGGGTACTTCCTGATCGTGGCGGATTTCATCAACCACGGCCGCGACATCGGCGTTTTCGTGGGGCCGGGCCGCGGCTCGGCGGCGGGAAGCGCGGTCGCTTTCTGTATCGGCATTACGAATATCGATCCGATCAAGTACGATCTCCTGTTCGAGCGATTCCTCAATCCCGACCGGAAGAGCATGCCTGATATCGATACCGACTTCGACGACGAGGGCCGCCAGAAAGTGATCGATTACGTGGTGGACAAATACGGCCGCAACCAGGTGGCGCAGATTGTTACATACGGCACGATGGCCGCCAAAATGAGTATCAAGGACGTGGCCCGCGTACTCGACCTTCCGCTCGACCAGGCCAACGCGCTGGCGAAACTCGTACCGGACAAACCGGGAATCGAACTAGACCGCGTGATCAATGCGCCGATGGACGGTGAAAAAAGTCTGCGTGAAAAAGAAGGACTCAACGGCGACGATCTCGAGAACGTAAAACAACTGCGCATCATCCACAAAGGCAGCGACGAACGTGCGGCGGTTTTGCGCGAAGCGCTCGTGCTCGAAGGTTCCGTGCGCGGAACGGGCATTCACGCCGCAGGTATCATCATCGCGCCGCGCGACCTGACGGAGATCATCCCGGTTTGCACCTCAAAAGAATCCACGCTGCTCATTACGCAGTACGACGGTAAAGTGATCGAAGACGCCGGCGCGATCAAGATGGACTTCCTCGGGCTCAAAACGCTTACGATCATCCGCGATGCGCTGCGCATGATCAAGGAAAATCACGGCCGGGACATCAATATTGACGAAATACCGCTCGACGACAAAAAGACGTTCGATTTATACCAGCGCGGAGAAACAAACGGAACGTTCCAGTTTGAATCCGCCGGCATGCAGAAATACCTGCGCGAACTCAAGCCCGATAAATTCGAAGACCTCATCGCGATGAACGCCTTGTATCGCCCGGGTCCGCTCGAATACATTCCCAACTTCATCCTGCGCAAGCACGGCCGCGAAAAAATTTCGTACGACCTGCCCGAGATGGAGCAATACCTGAAGGATACCTACGGCATTACCGTGTACCAGGAGCAGGTGATGCTGCTCTCGCAGAAACTCGCCGGCTTCACGAAAGGCGATGCCGATGTGCTGCGTAAAGCGATGGGTAAAAAAGACAAGGCCACGCTCGACAAGATGAAAAGTAAATTCATCGACGGCATCCGGAAAAACAACCTCGATGAAAAAATCTGCGAGAAAGTGTGGACCGACTGGGAAGCATTTGCGCAGTACGCTTTCAACAAATCGCATTCTACCTGCTACGCGTTTGTAGCTTACCAGACGGCATACCTCAAAGCGCATTACGCCGCGGAATACATGGCATCCGTGCTCACGCACAACCTGGGCAATATCGATAAGATCACGTTCTTCATGGAAGAATCGCGGCGAATCGGTATCCCGGTACTCGGCCCGGACATCAATGAATCGCAACTGCGTTTTTCCGTCAACCAAAAAGGCGAGATCCGTTTCGGGCTTGCCGCCGTGAAAGGTGTGGGGGAAGGCGCCGTACTGGCCATTGAAGAAGAGCGCAGGAACAACGGTCCGTTCACCAGTTTCTTCGATGTAGTCCGCCGCATCAACCTGCGCGCAGCCAACAAAAAAACGTTTGAAAGCATGGCTTACGCCGGCGTATTCGATTCGTTCACGAATATGCACCGCGCACAGTTCCTGCATACCGACGGCGCAAACGGCTCCACTTTTCTTGAAAAAGCGATGCGCTACGGGCTGGGTTTCCAGGAAAGTAAAAATTCCTCGCAGGTATCGCTTTTCGACATGAGCGGTTCCGAAGACGTGGAAATGCCCGAGCCGCCGGTTCCGAAAATCGAACCGTGGATCCCGCTCGAAAAACTGAAATTCGAGCGCGACGTGATCGGTATTTACCATCCGCTGGACGATTTCCGGATCGAGATGGAAAATTTCTGCCGCGACAAAGTCGGCATGCTGAAAGACCTTGCCCCGATTCGCGGGCGGGACATGAGCGTGGGCGGCATGATCACGACCGTGAACCATAAAATGACCAAAACCGGGAAACCGTTCGGAACATTTGTCCTGGAAGATTACAACGATTCTTTTGAATTCGCCCTTTTCGGCGAGGACTACGTCAAATTCAAATCGTTCATCCTTACGCCCGGTTTTTTCGTGAGCATCCGCGGCAAGGTGCAGGAACGTTTCGGGAATGCGGACAACCTGGAGATGAAAGTACATTCGATGGAACTGCTGACCGAACTGCTGGAGAAAAAAGTAAAATCGATCACGCTTTCCATGCCGCTGCACGCGGTGAACGATGAGCTTATTGAAATGATCAACAACCTCGTGCAGGTTCATCCCGGTCCGTGCCAGGTGAAATTCGCCCTCGTCGAAAAAATGGAAAACATCGGCATTACGCTGGCTTCGCGCAAACTGCGCGTGAAACCGGATAATACGTTCCTGAAAGAACTGCGGAACCGGCTGCCGGAGGTGGAGTATAAATTGAATTAGCCGTTTTCCGTGCCGCAAACTTCCCGAGGAAAACAGTCTTCGTTACGCGAGCCCGTGGAAAAGAGTCTTCGTTACACGAGTCCGTGGAAAAGGGTCTTCGCTACACGAGTCCGTGGAAAAGGGTCTTCGTTACACGAGTCCGTGGAAAAGGGTCTTCGCTAGTCGACGACTGAGTCGTCGACTAGCAGAGACTCTGGTACAACAGACTATTTAAACGGCTTTACCACCGGCAGTATCCCTTTTCCTCCAAAATAATCTCTTGCGCTGCTGTAAAGAAAACCTTCCGGCCTTGCAGCAAGTTCAGCCCGCACAGGGTTATTATGGATGTAATCGATTTTCTGAATCAGAAAACCGGAGGATGCACATTCTTTTGCATAATAACCGCTGTCCCAAACCTGGTAATTTTCATTTTTCGGATTGAGTTTTCCCCAGAAACCAAAAATCCGGAGCATCTCTTTTTCCCATTCTTCGTTGTCATGCTTGAGCCCGGAAATAATATGCTTTGTCGTATTTACCTTGAATGACCTTATGATAGAAGGCAAGTTTCCATTTTCAGCCTTTGCTATTATATGCAGATGGTCTGGCATCAATACCCAGGCATAAACCCGAAGTCCTTTTTCATCAATGCAATATCGAAGTGAATCAATCGCGGCGGAGCAATATTTTTCTCTCCCGAAAACCTGGCAATGGCCTTTGATCGTCAATGTGAGGAAATATGTCGATTCCGGATTTGAAACACGATACCTCCCATCCTTTCTTTCCATCCTGCAAGCATCCGCATAAAAGCTCTTTTTTCAAAACAGTTGTTAATATTTTCTATTCCCCGGAACTCGCCGTTATTTTCACAGTGACAATTCGTATTTTTCCGTCAGAAAAAACCCGTAACATGCCATTCATCAACCCGCTCGAACTTTTCGAACTGGCCGAACGAAACCCCGATTTGCTGGATAAAACCACGATCCGTTCCGCTAAACGCCGCATCCTGACCGAACTGGAATTGTCGGCCGACCAGACATACGCCTACAAATCACTCAAGCTGAACCGTTCGGATGTGGATACGGCCGGCGAAGAACTGGAAGATTCGGCGAAACTGAAATCGTACCACCGGCTGGCCCAGTTCACCACGCTGAATGATTTTCTCGTAAACGGAACGGAATCCGATTTCCAGGCGCTGAGCAATACCTCGCTCCCATCGGATGCGGAACTGCTGCGTTTTATCGGTTCTCCTTTCGCCGAAAAAGCGGGACGGCTGCTGGTGAAAGCATATAACACCAACAACGATCGCCTGCTTCAGCAGATCGGTACCTGGCAAACCGTGCTGCCGGAAGAACATTCCGACCAGGTTTTCGCCGGCATCACCAGCCTGCTGGGCAATTGCCGAAGCAGGATCGAGCGGCTGGCCAACGGCATCAGTCCGAAAAACGGCACGGTAAACGTACAGCAGGCCACCGAAGGATTCGAAGACCTGCGCAGCGAAATACGGCCCCGCCTGATCAACCTGCTGCCCGACCGGTTCGAATCCTCGCGCAGCGCACTGGCGATGGCTTTGCGGGAATTTTCGATCAACGTGTTCAACGAATTCGATAATGCGATTCTCGCAAGCGAAATAATCGAACCGGCCCGCGAGTTGCATACTGATCCGGCCACGCGCGAAAAGATCGCGAAGGATTACGAAACGGTTTCCAAAATCGGGAACAACCGGCGCGAGCAGGAAAAATTCGGACCGAAAGCGCAGCAGTACCGCGCCACGCTCGAGCAGATCACCGCGCTGGTTACCTGGGCCGAAAGCGAAAACAGTATCGCCGACGATTTCCCGGTACAGGTGCGCAACCTTGTGAACGTTTACGAAATCAACGCGCTGCCGGAGGTTTTCGATGAGCTGCGCGACCAGATGGCGCTGAGCCTGCGCTCGCTTTCCGTACTGATCTGGAATACGCATACCAAACTTCCACCAGCAATGGCCGTGATGGATGTGGCCAGGGCGCTCAAGGTTTCGCCGGAAGTAAAATCGAAACTGAGCGAGAGTTTCGAACAGCTCCGCGATCTCGAAAAAGAAGTGATCGGGAACATCACCTGCTACTACTGCGCCAAAAACGAAGGCCACAAACCTTCCGCCATCCAAAAAAGAATTTACAAAGAAGTCAGCCGCAGCTATTTTCCCACGCGCAAAGTCCAGTTCCAGTACAAAGACATTCCCATCGCGCGCTGCGCCAACTGCGCAGCCCTGCACAAGGAAGGCACATCGTATCTCTGGATGTCCATCGGCATCGGTGCGGCGGCCGGCGCGGGCATCGGCGCAGTCGGATCACAGAGTCCGGCCGGAACACTCGGCGGTGCGGTTTGTCTTGCGCTCATCGGCTGGGCCGTGGGAGCGATCATCAAATCGCAGCACATCAAAAAGAGCGGCATCCGCAGCGAGTCGAACAACGAACTCCGCGGTTACCCGGTGATCGCCAGCCACCTGGCAGAGGGATGGCAGTTCCATCAGCCAACAGCGTAAAAAGAAAAAACAAGTTTACCGGATCACATGCACAAACCCGTGCCGCTCTACTCTGGAGCCCGGGCTGCATTGCGATGTACCTCGAACGATCCAGTAATACACGCCGTCGGTAACCGCATCACCTTCCATGTCGAAGGCTTCCCAGTAAATGGAAACGTTGTTGCCGGTGTGTACTTTTCTGCCCCAGCGATCGTAGATCAGCACTTCGATATCATTCAAACCGATGTTGATGCGCGGCGTAAGATAATCGTTAATCCCGTCGCCGTTCGGCGTGAAAATATTCGGAAAAATACTGTCGTTCGGCACCTGCTCGAAACAATCGTCCGGCGGCGGAAATAACGGGCCGGATTCACTGTAACAGGAAACCAGGTTGTTCGGCAAGCCGTACGCGCTTGTACCTGCGCCGAGAAAAACGGCCTGCGCATCGTAATTGCAGGCGATACCGGGTGAATCGGGCGAACCGATGGCGGAAAGATATTTCGATGACGCATGCGAAACATACACTTTACCGTCTCTGCCCGTTTTGAAATCGCCGATGCTTTTAATTGTACTGGCGATTTCCACGCGTGAATTGGCAATGCCCTGCCCTGTTCCGGCTACGAGATTATACTGGTAAACAAAACAGGTGAAGGCCGGATCGTTCTGATCTTCGAGGTAAACATAAAGCAGTTTGCTGTCGGGCGCAAAGCCGAGGGAAAACGGATTGGACCCGATCGGTACGCTGATGGGATCGAACACAACACCGGTTGCCGGATCGAAACGGAAAATATCGCAGGTCGGGTTTGCCGTGATCATGGCCAGCCTGCGGCAATCCGGCGAAGCTTTCAGGTAACCGCCCGCATTGTCGTTCGGGTTGCCGGTCACCGGCCCCAGCGTGGAAATAACCGGCGTATTGCTCACACCCGAAGCGGAAATATGAAAGACGGCAAACGTATTGTTCCCGTACCCGTGCGTGATCAGCCAGTACTCGCCCGCCGTGGCATGACTAACGGCAGTGAGCATTTTCATCGCGGGTGTGTAAACCGGTATGTTTTTCACGCTGGTGATATCACCCGCGCCGTTGTTCAGCGTCATGTCGAGTTCACTGTACTCGAGTCCGTAGCCGGGACCGTCGGTTGTAAAAACATAATACGTGTTTGCACTTCCCGGCTTGTGCGCGATCAGGGCGTTCTGGATGGCCCAGGGATTTCCGTGCAGGCCGGTACCGTTATTCATCACCTGGTGATTGCGGTCCCAAACGGAAACGCCGTTCGTATATGCGATCAACTGACCCGACGAAGGATCGGATACGGAAGAACAACCGGAAAGCGCTGTCATGCCCGAGCCGGTTAAAACAGCGGGATTCGTGTTTGCAAAAGAAACGGAAGCAGAATAACCGAAATACCAGTTATCCGTTTCATGCTGCGCATACGCGCCCGCAGAAAACAACAGGTATAACAAACTGCTGAAACCGTATTTCATGTATATGCAATTTAGGAAAAAAGGATGGGGATTATACAAATCAATCTGCGCTGATCTGCGGCTGCGCCTTCACCTGCAGCAGGTAACGCACGCGCAGTTTCTCCGGCCGTGTTTTGGGATTGAGGAAAGGAATCGAAAGATTCTGCACGCCGTAGTGATCGAGTTTACGGCTTTCGCCGATGAGGAATCCTTTTTCGCGGATTTCTTTTTCGCCGGCCTCATCCGTATAAATCCATACTTCGTTTTTCGTCTTCAGTAAATTGCCGAGACCGTGCAAACCTTCGGGAACATAGCTCATCACGCGGCGGCTGTAAAAGTCGAGCGAGAATTCGATATCGCCGTTGTATGCGAAAAACGAACCTTCCGGGATTTTTTTCTCCTCGATTATTTTTCCCGCCACGTTCGACGACTGGTATTCCATCAGCTTCGGGTAAAAATGCAGGTTACCCGCGAAATACGTCGTGATCACCGCTACCAGCAGCGGGTAAAACAATTTTCCCGCAGGCGACTGCGCCCGGAAAAAACAAAAGAAGCAAACGATAACGCCCGCAGCATACAGGATGATCACCGGTACGGACGCGAGGCCGAAAATGTAAAATACCACGAGTCCCGCGGCGGCAAGCAGCAATACGGCGGTGAAGTGAAACAGTAACCGGTAGCTGCGGAATACCAGGCTTTTCGTTCCGGGTAAAACATCCTGCACAAGGTAACGGGCGGTAATGATGGAGGCCAGCGGAAGCGTAACGTAGATGTAATGCGGCAGTTTGTATTTCGATGCGGAAAGCGCGATGAACGTGAGTACGAAACCACCGATCGTGGCCGCTTCGTTCATGATGCCCGCACGGAAGCGGCTGCGGAAAAACACGACGATCGTTTTCCCGAGCGCAAAAACAAAGGGCACGGCCCAGGGCAGGAAAGCCCACAAAAAAGTATGCACGAAAAAGAAAGGTCCTGCCCCGTTATCGAATTTTGTTCCCCAGTCGCTGTCGCCCGTAAGCCTGCCGAAACTTTGTGTCCAGAAATAAAACGCCAGGCCCGAAACGCCGGTTTTCCCGTTCACCGTTTTTTCGGGATGCAGATCGAATTGCTGGTACAGCCCGATGCACATCGGCAAAAGAATCACCGCCACGATGAGCAGACCAATCAGCCACTGCCAGCGGAAAAAATTCCGCCATTGCCGTTTGTACGCAAAATCGCAGCTCAGCGCGAGCAACGGCAGCATGAGTCCCAGCGGGCCTTTGGCGAGCATGGCCACGCCGATGGCGGCAAAGCCCAGCACGAAACTCAGTGTGTTTTTGGTTTTCACCCAGTACAGCAATTGCCATACGGCGAAAATCACCGCGCCGATGAGCATCGTATCCGTGCGGATATCGTTGTGGATGATGAACATCGCCGTGCTGGAAGCCAGGATGAGCGCGGCAAGTACGCCCGTCTGCCGGTTGTACAGCAGTTTTCCGAGCCCGTAGGTGGAATAAATTCCGAGTAAACCGAACAGGAACGAAGGCAGTTTGTACGCCCAGTTGCTGATTCCGAAAATGCTGAAAGAAAAGGAAGACAACCAGAAAAGCAGCGGCGGCTTATCGAGGTAATCGTGATCGCGGTCCTGCACCTGCAGGTAGTTCCCGGTTTCGTGCATCAGCCGCGACATAGAAGCGTACTGCGAGGCGTCCACATCCATCACGTCAACGCCCAGTCCACAGATAAATACCGCCACCAGCGCGATGATGAAAAACAGAACCTGCCGGATGTTGATGCTTTCAGTTATCAAATCGGGATGCTTTAGTATTTGCTCAATTGCAGCAATTTTTCTTCGAGCCGCGCTTTGGCCAGGAAATTCTGTTCCAGTTCCGTTGCAAAAGGTACCGGCGTGTCGAGGCTGGCCACGCGCAAAACCGGGGCGTCCAGCGCATCGAAACAATGTTCGGAAATCAGTGCAGACAATTCTCCGCCGATACCGCCGGTCAGCGTATCCTCGTGCAGGATCAGCGCTTTGCCCGTTTTCCGCACGGAGCTGAAAACGGTTTCCGTATCCAGCGGAAGCAAACTGCGCAGGTCGATCAGGTCGGCTTTGATTTCCGGGTGCTTGTCCAGCGCTTCCATGGCCCAGTGCACGCCCATGCCGTAGGTGATCACGCTCAGGTCGCCGCCCTCGCGCAAACGCGCCGCCTTGCCGATTTCCAGTGTGTAGTACCCGTCGGGAACCGGGCCGCTGATGCTCCGGTACAAAGCCTTATGTTCGAAAAAAAGCACCGGGTTCGGATCTTCGAATGCGGCCAGCAGCAAACCTTTCGCATCCGCCGGGAAAGCCGGGTAAACGATTTTAAGTCCCGGCGTATGAAAAAACCAGGCTTCGTTCGATTGTGAATGGAACGGTCCCGCAGCCACGCCGCCGCCCGTGGGCATGCGTACGACCACATCGGCGTTTTGTCCCCAGCGCCAGTGAATTTTCGCGAGGTTATTTACGATCTGGTTAAAACCTTCGGTAACGAAATCGGCGAACTGCATTTCCATCATGGCTTTCATGCCAGCGATGGACAAACCGAGCGAAGCGCCGATGATCGCGCTTTCGCAGAGCGGTGTATTGCGCACGCGCGCTTTTCCGAATTCGTTCACGAAACCGTCCGTGATTTTAAATACACCGCCGTATTCGGCAATATCCTGGCCCATCAGCACCAGGTTGGGATGACGCTGCATGGCGAGCCGGAGCCCGTCGGAAATGGCGTCGATCAGCCGTTTTTCCTGCCTGGTGGCGGATGCTTCCGTTTTTACGAAAACGTGCGGAGCATATACATCCTGCAATTCTTTTGCGGTATTTGCCGCAGGACGCGGTTCGGCGAAAGCGATTTCGAGGCCTTCGTCAATTTCTTTTTTGATGGCTGCGCGGATTTCTTCGGCGCTTTGTTCTGAAAGCAAGCCTGATTCTGCGAGAAAGCGTTCGAAATTCGTAACGGGATCTTTCGCCGCCCATTTTTCCTGCAGCCCTTCGGGATAATATTTGGTGCCGGATGCTTCTTCGTGCCCGCGCATACGGAAGGTCACGCATTCGAGCAGCACCGGGCGCGGATTTTTGCGGATGTCCTCCGCGATACGCGAAACAGTATCATATACTTCGAGAATATTGTTGCCGTCCACCTGTACGCCTTCGATCCCGTAACCGACGGCTTTATCGATGAACTGTTTACAGCGGAACTGCTCGGATGAAGGCGTGGAAAGTCCCCACTGGTTATTTTCGATAGCAAAAATAACCGGCAGATCCCACACGGCCGCGGTATTCAGCGCTTCGTGGAAATCGCCTTCGCTCGCCCCGCCGTCGCCCGAAAAAACGAGCGTCGCTTTTCCTTCTTCGCGGATCTTATGTGCAAGCGCGATGCCGTCGGCGATACCCAGTTGAGGACCGAGGTGCGAAATCATGCCGACGATCCGGAAATCTTTTGCCCCGAAATGGAAGGAGCGGTCGCGGCCTTTGGTAAATCCGTGTTCTTTTCCCTGGAATTGCGCAAAAAGCCGGTCGAGCGGGATTCCGCGGCTGGTAAAAACGCCCAGGTTGCGGTGCATCGGGAGGATATATTCATCCTGCCCCATAGCCAGCGCCGACCCGACCGAGATGCCTTCCTGCCCGTAGCCGGAAAACCATTTGGAAATGCGGCCCTGGCGAAGCAGCACCAGCATTTTTTCCTCGATCATACGGGGTTTGAGCAGGGCTTTATAAAGATCGAGCAAGCCCTGGTCGGTATGCTTTTTCCGGTCGAAACGGATGGGAGAATCGATGGTAATCATACAGGAAAACGGCATCTGGAAGCCGCGGCAAAGGTAGGAAATAAGGGGATGCAGTACGGGGAAAAGGGTCTATGCTAGTCGACGACTGAGTCGTCGACTAGCGAAGTCTCTTTAAACAGGCTCACCGAACGGTCTTTTTAAACGGGATAACATCGCTGAAAACACAGGAGTTCGAGGCGGGCAAATGCCTGGAAAGCGAAGTCCGCCTGCGGCGGATGAGCATTTTCAGGCATTTGCCCAACGAAGAAATCCGCAGTTTTTAGAGGCGTCCGTTATAAATGAGAAAAGGAGCGCAACCCGCTCCTTCCCTTGTGTCTGCAGACAAAACTTAGTGGAGGATTACTTTTTCCCCTTCTTATCTGCGTTTGCAGCAGAATCAGCAGCAGCAGCAGCTTTCATAGAGTCAGCTGTTTTCTGAGCAGCATCTGCCTTCATTTGCGAATCCGCTTTCAGTGAATCTGCCATTTTCTTTTCGTTGTCCGCACGCATCTGCGAATCCTGCTTGAGCGAATCAGCAATGCGCTTAAGCTCTTCAGCGTTTCCACACGAAGCAAGCATTGCCATGCCGGCAATAGCTACGATCGAGAGTACCTTTTTCATTTTTGTTTGTAGTTGTTTTGGTTTAAACTGCCGCAAAGATATACTACAAATTAGTTGATAAACAAGTTTTTGCACTTTTTTTTAACACGGTAATGAACAATTGACTAACAAAAAAGGGGCTAAAAGCCCCTTTTTTGTTAATAACTTGGATTGAAAAGGCTTAGCCTTTTCCACCGCCAGCTTTCGGCTTCGGCTCTTCTTTCGGCTTCGGCTTAGCTTTGCCGCCGCTTTTCTTAGCAGCTTCTTCAGCAGCTTTAGCAGAATCAGCCTTACGGGCAGAATCAGCAGCAGCAGCTTCTTTAGCAGCTTTTTCAGCAGCAGCAGCAGAATCAGCCTTACGGATAGAATCAGCTTTTGCCATTTCTTTGGCGATCGAGTCAGCCTTACGGGCAGAGTCAGCAGCCAGTTTTTCTTTGTCAGGTCCGCAAGCTACGAAAGCGAGCATCGAAGCGAACGCTGCAAGTGTGATTACTTTTTTCATTTGTTGTTGGAGAGTTTTGGTTAACCGGCCGCAAATGTAGAACTAATTTTTTATTCTCAAAATTTTTTTGCTTGGTATGGGTATTCCGGATAAATTTGCACGAGATTTGTAAAGCAATCGCTCAACTAACCAAACTGTAACCAACCAATGAAAAAGCAAATTATTGCTGTAGCCGCTGTAGCCTTTGCTGCCGGCACCGTATTCTTCTCTTCCTGCAAGAAGGAAGATACCACTGCCCCGGTAATCACCATTTCTTCGGGTAGCTCTATGAATCAATCGCTGCCCGCCACTGCAGGCGCCGGCACATTCACTGCTCCTTCGGCTACGGCTACGGACGACGAGGATGGCGATCTGAGCTCTTCGATCACCGTTGATGCCGCTTCCGTTAACGCAAACCTCAAAGGTGTGTACACTGTTACTTACTCTGTAAGCGATGCGGCAGGTAACACAGCTTCTGCCACACTTACCGTAAACATCGTAAACGATGCCGAATTCCTGGTAGGTACCTGGAGTGTTGAAGACAGCCTTTACAACCCGCTGCCGCCCTTCGTTTCTAACTATACCGAAACCATCACTTCGGATAACGGTGTGAACAACAAAATCTGGGTTACTAAATTCGGTAACTACGTGAACGGTACTTACGCTATGATTGCTACCAGCACAACAATCAGCCTGCCGACTCCTGCTCCGACTGTAAACTGCGGTAACCCGGCGAATGACCGCCAGTTCACCAATACCTTCCCTGGTGGAGGAACAATCACAGGTACAGGTGCCGCCGGAACAACAATGGTACTCGACTACAAAGAGACTGTACTTTCTCCTGCTTCAACTGCAAATGCAATTGCAACTTACGTGAAGCAGTAATTCAAAATATTCAGTGTTTCTGAAAAACCGGCTCGAAAGGGCCGGTTTTTTTATGTCATCAGCAGAAGTTTGGAGTAAACGGAACTTGCCGGCTTAGCATTATACTTTTCGGTTTGTGCAAAAAAACCGATCCAATGGCGGACTTTCCAAGTAAGTATATTCTACTTTTATCGACGAAATCAATCCCATATATTTATTCACGGATCAATCAAAATCAAACCAACTCTCATGAAAAAAAATCATTTGATTATGCTCGCTTTAGCGGGTATCGGCCTGAACGGCTATGCGCAACTCTCCGAAGCAAAATTCACCTTGGGCTCGTCCACAAGCATTACCAGCACTACGAATAATTCCCCGTTTCGTATATCTGTTCAAAACAGTTCAAGTACACTGAACGGAACGGTTGAGATCGGCTCCCAAAACGCGGGATGGGTGCATTTTATAACCACAACCAATCCGCGCTATTATTTTAACCAGCCTGTATTTATCAATAATATAAATACACCGGGTAATGGCGCCGTTCTATCTTCATATGGGGGGTTATCATATCCCAATGACGCATCACTGATACTTGCCACAGGTAACTCAACTACGGGTGATGGTACCGACCTGCATACGCCCAGACTGACGATCAATAGTTCCGGTCAGCACATTTACGGACATACTACCGGTCAGCGCTGGCGGTTTGATACGAGATCAGGAAACAGCGGTGATTTTTTTCATCTCGGCTTTGACGACGGAGCCGGCACTTTTAACAACCATTTTACCGTACACCGGGATCCCATTACCAAAGTGGTAATAGGCACTAACTGGGGGACCGGCACAGGGGTTCAGCCTCATTCCACGCTTAATATTCTCAGCCGTTCGAACAATTCGACATACAGCAATGTCATGACGCTGAAATTCGGCGAACCAGGAACAGGTTCGGTATGTTACGGAGCCTGGGATGTAGCCATGCATGCGGACGCCAGTACCAGCAATACAAAGTGTAATTTGAGTTTCACAGCCCAGGACGGAACCAGTCATAACAACACCCCTGTGCTGGCACTTTTCCAGAATGGAAACGTAAGCATTGCAGAAAAACTTACCTGCCGCGAAGTTTTGGTTAATAATACTGTTCCCTGGCCGGATTATGTTTTCTCCCCCGACTACAAATTACCTGAACTGAAAACTGTAGAAACATTCATCAAGGCCAATAAACACCTGCCGGATGTTCCTTCTGAAAAAGAAATTGCCGAACAGGGCGGTGCCAAATTGGGTGAAATGAATACCATCCTGCTGCGCAAAGTGGAAGAGTTAACACTATACACTATTCAGCAGCAGAAGGAATTGGAGCAGATGAAGAAGGAAATCGAATTGCTCAAAACAACAAGTCAGAAATAAGTGTTGTCAAACTAAAAAAAACAAAACCATGACAACCAAGATAATCAATCATTTTACCAGACGATTGTTGCTGGGTATATTGACTCTTTCGGGATCGGGCTATCTATATGGCCAGACACAAGCCTGCGACGGATGCGTAGGTGCAAACGGAGATATGAGCAATTGCAATATAGTCACACTTTCGAGCCCGAGTCCAACGCCCGATCTTTCGGCGGTTTCATATAGCGACAGCCAGTTTCAGCTTGTATTTGAAGAGTATTTCAATGGCAGTAGTCTTGATCTGGATAAATGGAACTACGGAGGCTGGATCCCCGATGATCCAAACTACAAGTATACTATAAACGCACTTCCATATTGCGGTTATTCGGGCCAGAATGTAAGCGTTAGCGGAGGAAATGCACACATAACCACTACATACGCTCCGGCCTACTACTATGACCAGGATAATTTTCCCGATACCACTACAGAATACAGAGAATACCGAAGCGGGCAGATTAAAACCGATCTCTTGTTCGGAACAGGAAAATTTGAGATCAGATGCCAGATTCCCGCATTGAACGGGCAATGGCCCGCATTCTGGTTGTACGCTGAATCGGATGGCGGATTCGGCTATAACCACAACCAGGAAATCGATTGTTTTGAAATCAAACAAAACCATGATGCAGGAGTGAATAACTGTACAATCGGTAATGGATGTGATTCCTATTTTGATCCTTACCAGGCCAGTAAACGTATGATTATGACATCCCACTTTAAAGAAGAGGATGTTCCTTACGGACAACAGTGCTCACCTCAAATGTGTTTTGCAACCAATCCGCTGGTTGACGGTTTTCATACTTATACGGTCATCTGGGATTTGAATAAAATACAATGGTACCTTGACGGAAACCTGATCAATACGGTCAGCCGTTTCGTATATGCCGGGGGAGCAAATTATACTCAAAATAAAGATTTTCCATCCCCGCATGTACCCATGAGAATTATTATCGGCAACAGTGTTTGGGCTAATTATACAGCGAATCTTTACGATGAAGTCAACAACACTGCACAATGCGGAGCTCCCAACATGCCGTCTGACTTTATTATTGATTACGTAAAAGTCTGGAAAAGGGATTGTAATACCACGCTTAATCTTTGTTATGACAGTTCACCGCTTTACGTTGTGGATTATTCCGCCGGAACGATCAATACTTCGGAAACCTGTTCTGAATGGGTTGTGAACTCGGGGCAAAAACAACGTTTTACTGCACATAATGAAATATCATTTAAAAATTTTCATGCTGTTGCCGGATCAAAAATGCATGCCTCTATTATCGAATGTGATGGACAACTTCCGAGAATGCTTGATGAAGAAAAACTGGCGCAGGCTGTGCAGGTCGCTTCCGTTCAGCAGGATATTTCTCAGCCTGATCCCGGAACGACAAGTACTCCCGAGCAGATGAACCATGATATATTTTCAATTATCCCGAACCCCAGTTCCGGACAATTCAGTGTAGTATTTGATTCAAATGAGCAAAAGCAAAAACAGCTGCAGATTCACGATCTCACCGGCCGCCTGGTTTTCAATTCCATCATCAACGCATCCGGGGGCACCAATAAAATTGATTTCGCCCCGGAAAATTTAGGGCCTGGCGTTTATTTTCTCCGCATCGAAGGGATTTCAGGCGCGCAACCTTTGGTGATTCAAAAACAATAAAAATATATTCCGCATTTTTCGAAACAGGCTGTTCCAACCGGGAATGGCCTGTTTTCATTAAAAGTCCCCCATTCCCTACCTTTACCCCATGTCCAAAAAACAAAACAACCGCGACGGGATCATGTATTCCACCAATCCCGGTTTCCAGCCGCCGAAGGACGATGAAACGGGCAGCGAAACGCTTCCCCCTCAGCAGCAGGACCTGCGCATTCACCTCGACCGGAAAGGCGGAGGAAAACTTGTTTCGGCCATCACCGGTTTTGCAGGAAGCAACGATGACCTCGAAGCGCTCGGCAAAAAACTCAAACAGAAATGCGGCGTGGGCGGAACGGTGAAAGACGGCGAAATACTGATCCAGGGCGATCACCGCGATAAAATTCTGAAACTGCTGCTGGAAGACGGTTATAAAGCCAAAAAGGCAGGTGGTTGAACAAAAAGCAAAGGGCAAAAAGCAAAATATATTTAAACCAGCTTTCGTAAACAAAACTTCGCTAGTCGACGACTGAGTCGTCGACTAGCAGAGACTCCGGTACCCGAGTCTGCGAAAAGCGGATATTCCCTTTTTTACCCTTTGCTTTTTACATTTTACATTTTTAAACATGACTTCGCAGTTTCTCAAAGACCTTACCGTAATCGAATTAGCCGGCGTACTGGCCGGACCTTCCGCGGGCATGTTTTTCGCCGAGCTCGGTGCGCGCGTGATCAAAATTGAAAATCCGGAAACAGGCGGCGACGTTACACGCAGCTGGAAACTTGCGTCGGAAGATCCGCACAGTCCCGTTTCCGCGTACTACGCTTCCGTGAACTGGAACAAGGAAGTCCGCTTCACAAACCTGAAATCCGAAAGCGGGAAAAAAGAAGTTTACGGGCTGATCACTTCCGCCGATATCGTAATCACCAATTTCAAAACAGGCGATGCGGAAAAAATGGGATTCGATGCCGGCAGTCTTTTTGCGCTGAACGATAAACTGATTTACGCCGCGATAAGCGGTTTCGGTCCCGCCGACCGGCGAAGCGCGTTCGACCTCGTACTCCAGGCCGAAAGCGGTTTTATGAGCATGAATGGAACGCAAGACAGCGGCCCGCTGAAAATGCCCGTGGCCATGATCGATATACTGGCCGCGCACCAGCTCAAGGAAGGCATACTGGTGGCCCTGCTCAACCGCACGAAAACCGGGAAAGGCGCACAGGTTCACGTTTCTCTTTTCGATGCGGCGGTGGCGTCGCTGGCCAACCAGGCTTCCAATTTCCTGATGACGGGAACTATCCCGCAACGCATGGGCTCGCTGCACCCCAATATCGCGCCCTACGGCGAAACGTTTTCCTGCAGCGACGGGCGCGAAATTGTGCTGGCCGTGGGGAGCGACAAACAATTTGCGGCGCTCTGCAGCCTGCTCGGCAAAAAAGAACTGGCAAACGATCCCCGCTTTTCCGCCAATGCATCGCGCGTGGTTCACCGGCAGGCTTTGCAGGATATGCTTTCCGGCATTTTCCCCGCCACAGATTCTGCATCGTGGCTGAAAAAACTGGCGGAACACGAAATTCCCGCAGGGCTGATCAGGAACCTGGCCGAAGTTTTTGATGACGAATCCGCCCGGAAGCTCATCCTCGAAGCCCGGGAACAAGGAACCGCAACTCGCCGGGTGCGCTCTGCGATCTTTTCCATTACATGTTGACAACCAGCTAATTAACAATAAGACAAAACCGTTAATTTGATTTTGCCTGCCGATTTCGTAAATTCGCAGCTAGGCTCCGGTTAAATTGATTTGCAGAGATGAAGAGAAGAATCACCCTCGTTTTCCTTCTTGTTTTTCCGATTTTGCTCAGCGCGCAGAAAAGAAACCGTTACCGCTGGGAAATCTCTGCCAATCTCGGGGCGGCCAATTTTCTTGGCGACCTGGGCGGCGCAAACCGGATCGGTACCAACGGCATTCGTGATCTTGAACTTTCGCTGACCCGTCCAGCTGTGGGACTGAGTCTTCGTTATCGTACATCGCGTTTTGTCGGGTTCAAAGCCAATATGTTTTACGCCCGGGTAAATGGCGACGATAAACTTACTACCGAACCTTACCGGAACAACCGCAACCTGAACTTCCGTTCACCGATTGCGGAGCTTTCCACGCAGATCGAGTTTTATTTTACCAAAGAGCGCCAGGGACATATTTACAAAATCAAGAATGTCAAAGGCATGAAGCATATCGATATGCAGGCGTATGCATTCATAGGCGTCGGCGGCTTCTTCTTCAACCCGCAGGGGAAGCTGGGCGGCGCCTGGTATAATCTCCTCCCGCTTCATACCGAAGGACAGGGATTAAAGCCCGGCCTGAAACAATACAAACGTATAAACATCTGCATTCCTATCGGTATCGGTGCCAAATATGCTTTCGACCGCCGCTGGTCGATGGGACTTGAGATCGGTATCCGGAAAACGTTCACCGATTATATCGACGACGTCAGCACGGTTTATTTTGACAACGATACCATAAGCCAGTATTACGGCCCCACTGCGGCTTACTTTGCCGATCCTTCTTTGCACAATCCTTCCGTTACACCAGTAAGCGGGATAGAAATAACAGGCGCAGGCCAGCAGCGCGGCGATCCCACGGACAACGATTCGTACATGTTCGTTACACTGACGGTGAATTATAAAATCGCCAAGCTGCGCAAGCACAAACCCAAGTTCTGATTTCTGCCGGGCTTTTTCGTAAAGCGAAAGGCCGTATTATTTCTCTTCTTTCACAGCAGCATTCATCTTAACGTAATACTTCAGCAGGCTTATCAACTGCCCGCTTTCGTCGCCACTGAGCTGGAAACCGAATTTTATCTCAGATTGCTCGTGCCGGAATGAAAGACTTTCTCCGCCGATGCTCCAGTATTCCTCACCCAGTTTTTTCAGCCAGCCGGGCGTTTTATCTTCGAATTTCCGGATATCCGAAATATGACGCGCATCAAACGAATACACAATTCCCCTGCCCTGGATATCACGTTTCATGCTCAGCTTACCGTCTTTCACTTTGATTACTTCCTTGCCGAAACGTTTCCATTGCCAGGCTTTCGCGATCGTATATTCAAAGTAAAGCCAGAACGCGATCCAGATCAGCGTCATCACTTTCATTTTGTTGTCCGTAAGCTGGAAGTAATTGTAAATAATATATCCCCCGCACAGCGTCCAGGCCACGAGCCAGGCCAGCAGCAGGTTATTCTTCCGTTTATCGGCGCTGGCCGAGATCACGATACTCAGGTCCTTGTCGTTTTTCACGACAGACGTCCGGTTACTGATTACTTCCATGTTCTTTCTGCTCTTTTCGCGATCTGAATGGGCGAATGATCAGCCTCATGCCGCGATCGTAATTCAGGTAGCTGATCACCCAGTTAAACAAAACGACAACCCGGTTCCGGAATCCCACGATCGACATGAGGTGTACAAACATCCAGATCATCCAGGCGATGAATCCCTGGCTTTTCCAGTTTTTTATTTCCGCTACGGCTTTATTCCGGCCGATGGTAGCCATCGAACCTTTGTTTTTATAGGCAAAGGCTTTCATCGTTTTTTTCTGCGCGCTGCGGATGATATTTTCTGCCGCCAGTTTTCCCATCTGTATGGCCACCTGCGCAACCATCGGGTGACCGGACGGCCAGGCCTGCTCTTCCATGTAAGCTATATCGCCGACGGCAAAAATGGAATCCGTTTCTTTCACCCGGCAGAATTCATCCACAGGAATTCTTCCGTCGCGGCGTGCATTTTTCGGATCGAGACCGGGCAGCGTATTTCCGCTCACACCTGCAGCCCAGATCAGCGTTGACGTTTCAAACCGTTTTTCGCCGTTGGCAGTAACCGTTTTCCCGTCGTAATCGGTAACGCGCATATTGGTCCAGACGTACACGCCCAGTTTTTCCAGGAAGCCCTGCGATTTTTCGGACGAAATTTTATCCATCGCGGCAAGCACACGCGGCGCACCTTCCACCAGGTGAATCTCCATCTGCCGGAAATCCAGCTCCGGGTAATCTTTGGGCAGCACGTGTCTTTTCAGCTCCGCCAGCGCACCGGCAAGTTCGACGCCGGTGGGACCACCGCCAGCGATTACATAAGTCATCAGTCTTTCACGCTCTCCCGGGTCGGAAGTGATCAATGCTTTTTCAAAATTCTGCAGGATGCAACTGCGCAGATCAAGCGCTTCACTCACCGATTTCATCGGCATGCTGTTCGCCATCAGCTTTTCCATCCCGAAATAATTGGTATCCGAACCCGCAGCAATAACAAGGTAATCGTACCGGATATCGCCGATGGAAGTGCAAAGCGTTTTTTCATTCCTTTTTATTCCGGTCGCAGTCGCCATCCGGAAATGGAAATGCCGGTAACCTTTAAACAGTTTGCGCAGCGGAAAAACGATCGAATCCGGCTCGATACCGGCGGTAGCCACCTGGTAAAGCAGCGGCTGGAACGTATGGAAATTGGTTTTGTCGATGAGCACTACCTGGAATTTTCCGTGCAGGTGTTTCACCAGTTGGATACCGGCAAAGCCGCCGCCCACAATAACCACGCGCGGAAGACTAACAACTGGAACATCGATAAGCATAGAAAACGGAATGCATGCAAAATTACAACAAATCGGCGGGAGAGCCCCGTCTCTTTCCTCCCCGAAGGGGAGGATGCTGGAATAGACAAGTGACGTTCCTTTCGTTTTGACGAAAGGAACGTCACTTAAATTGTAACGCCATCCTCCCCTTCGGGGAGGAAAGAGGCGGGGCCATTCACCGGCATAACCAGCCCGACCGGTTCCGTGTATTTGGGTGTTTTCTGTACGTATTTTATCCGGATGACGTGTGCGAGAAACCATTCGTGGAAGATGATCATTTCAGGCGAGCGTACCTGCCAGCAGTTTTCCCCGTCGTTCGAGCGCAGCGCCTCGAAATGCCCAGCCAGCGATTGGTGTACCGCTTTGAAATCGTAGCTGCGGTTATCGAGTTCGCGGAGCACTTCGTAAATGAGTTGTTCGCGGCGGCGGAGTTTTTCCTGCTGTTCCAGTTTGCGGAGGTGCTTGCGCGCGTTCTCTATTTTTTTGCCGGCGCTGTCGTTCAGCGCGCGTTCGAGGTCGTTCATAATGGACAGGATACGGATCCCGACATTCCAGCCTTCGCGGTCGCGTTCAATTTCATTGTGCTCGGCCAGCAGTTCATGCACTTCTTTGTATTCGCCTTGCATGAACAGCGTGCAGGCCAGCAGGTACTGGCGTTTGCCGTGGCGGAAGGAAGCATTTTTTTCGTTGTCCGATTCGAGCAGTTCGAGCAACAGCATACGGGCATGATCGTAGCGGCCGGAATAATAATGCCCGTAGAACTCCGTTTCCATGCACTGGAATTCGTTGTAACTCCCGGTTTTGAGCAGGGGCCGAGCGCGGGAACAGGTTTCCACGGCGCGATCGAACTGGTGCAGGAACAAATCATTATCCGCCAGGTTGATCAGTACGTTGCCCAGCCGGTAAGGCACATGTACTGCGGGAAATTTTTCCACGAGCGCTGCCAGTTTCATCAGGCTTTTCCGGGCGTGGCGAAAAAAATGCAGTTCCTGGAAATGCTGCGCTTCGAGATAATACAGGTAAAACGCCACGTTGGCCGAGCCGGTTTCCTGGTAATCGCGGCGCATGCGCGAGATGGACTGCAAAAGAAAACGCCCGTGATCTTCCTGGCGCCCTTTAAAAACCGTTTCGCCCACCAGCAGGTTGTAATCGCAGTACGCGGCAAAAGCGGCGGCCTGGCAGGCTTCATATTTGCGGTACTCGCGCATGATCCGCTGGAATTCTTCTTTACCCTGCGTGAGTGCGGCCAGCTGCATTTTCAGGCGAAGCACCTGGAGAAGTTCTTCGTAGAATTCATATTTCCCCGAAGTTTCCGCTGCAGTATCATAAAGGAAAAGAGCGATTTCGTACAAACCTCTTCCGACAAAAATCTGCGCGCAGCATATTTTTTTCCGCACCTCGAACAGGTAACGGAACTGTTCGCTGTAAGCGCCTTCACGTTTGACGTTTACATCGAGCAGCAGCGATTCGACCAGTTTGTCGCGGAAACGGATCAGCAAACGGCTGAAGGCCATCGTGGCTCTTTTTCCGTACACGTAAAATTCGACTTCGTGATCGCTGATATTTCCGTGCGAACTGCAGAGCAGGTCGAGCAACTTTACGCTTTTGCTGTTGAACCGTTCGCCGCGACTATCGAACGAAGTGAGAAAACCCCGGAAAACGCCTTGTTCCTCCGGGCTCATGCTGCCGACCAGCTTTCGAATGCTTTGTAATCCGCTCATATGCCTCTCGCATTTAAATACATACCTTTTTTGCGCAACAGGGACATAGCGTAAACCACAGCCCTGCCGGGACAAAACTTAAAATGTAATATGGTATCTGCTTCGAGACAGCTTAGCGGAAAACACGACGCCCGACCGCGTTTCTTCGTGATTTCTTCAGGCCTCCGGAAATGGGCCTCACTCACTGTGGGTTTAGATCTGGGGAGTTCTCTGCATTCCTGTTCGTCGGACAGGATTCCAGGGTACTCATTATTCAAAATACAAATGCGTCTCTTCCACACAAATGTAATTATTGATGACCTTATTAATATTCATTTTCAATATTGTTATTAACACTGTGCCGCTGATTTTTTCACATCATCAAAACCACGTATGAATGTCCACCGCCCGCTTTTCTTTTCCATTGAGGGGCAATACTGCTGATTCACCTTTGAACCGGACTAATTCAAGGTGCAACTATGGTATTGCTGGTAGAATGGCTGACTGCTCTCGGTATTGTCGGTACGGAGAATACGGGAGCAGGCAGGTAAAACGGAAAACTCTCGGGCTTTCGAAATCGGGTGCGTGCTCTTCAAACTGATGCAACACGATTCACAGACCGGAAGAATTCTCGGCTAAAGTAAAATGGAGCCGGCTCCGGTCATAATTATTCTGTGCGCGGAAAAAGTATTGATTTTACGACATACGAAGACTGATCAAAAAACTCAGCCTGAAAGGATTATAAGGAATAAGGCAGGAACGGAATAAGGATAAATACAGTCTGAAAAACGCTGCAGGTCAATAAAACCGGGCACGGACATATTTTTCTCCGTGCTGCCTGCCGACAATGGCGAATCACTCGTCAACCTTATGATGCAGCGATTCTTCGGCAGTTTGCCTGATCTGCCTGTCGGAATTTTCTTCGCCGAGGTACTTATCGACCAGGTAATGAAACAGGTAAATGAGCGGCGTAAGCCCGACCGCGATCAGGAGTTTGATGACATAGTTCGTCATTCCCGTGGAAAAAAAATCTGCTTCCGGCGGAAGTTTTCCCGGCAGGTAAAAGCCGATATACAATACGATGAACGAATCGATCAGTTGCGAGACCACGGTAGAACCGGTTGACCGGAGCCAGATAAATCCCTTGCCCGTCCGCTCACGCACATACCAGAAAAGGAAAGAATCCAGCAACTGGGTCGTCATAAATGCAATGATGCTTCCGGTAATGATCCACAACGACTGGCCGAAAACCGCACTGTATTCCTTGTCTGTCGGCGAATCCAGGATCGTATTGAATTGCATCGCGGCAAAAACGAGCAGGAATGCGTAGCAGATCATCACCACGGTAATGATGGACAAGCGACGAACGACTTTACGGCCGTAAAATTCATTGATGATATCCGTTGTAAGAAATACAACCGGCCAGGGAAGAATTCCCACTACGGCTGCATATGTTCCGAATCCCAGGTCGACCAGGAACACTTTGGAACTGATCAGTTCCGCCGTTATCGCGCTGGTGATAAAAATCGCGGCAAGCATAAGTAAAAGGCGATCGCGTTTCGAGTTCATTCCCATAACAGTACCGGTTAGCGGTGGATCACATTCATAAATTCTTCCATTGCGGCAAGTGTTTCTTCATGCTGTTCCTCCGTGATACAATACGGCGGCATGAGGTAAACGATATTGCCCAGCGGGCGAAGCAGGATTCCTTTTTCAAGAAAGAAAGCATACGCTTTCACCGACAGATCGTTAAAATAAGAAGTTTCCGAACCGGTTTTGAATTCCGCCGCGAGTATGGTACCGCAGCAACGCAGGTCGGCAAGCGCGGGATGGTTCCTGTTTTTTTCGAGAAAGTCGGTATTTCGCCGGCTTATCCGGAAGACGTTCTCCCGGGTTTCCAGTTTTTCGAAAAGGTCGAGTGAAGCGTTGGCGGCAGCGCAGGCCAGCGGGTTGGCCGTGTACGAATGCCCGTGGAAAAAAGTCTTTTGCTGATCACCGGAAATAAACGCATCGAAAATTTCCTGCGTACAAACCGTCAGCCCCATCGGCAGAAAGCCCCCGGTAAGTCCCTTCGAAAGACAAATGATATCCGGGCGCAGATCAAATTCATCATCACGCGAAACGGTGGCAAACATTTTCCCGGTCCGCCCGAAACCGGTCATCACTTCATCGGCGATAGTGAGTACGTTTTTTTCGGCGCAGATACGGATCAGTTCCTGTAAAGTCTCTTCATCATACATCACCATGCCCGCAGCGCCCTGCACCAGCGGCTCGAAAATGAATGCGGCTACGTCATCGTCAGCCAGTACGCGCTGCAAAGCGGAAATACTGTCATTTTCTTTTCCGCGCACCGGCACCGGGATCGTGATCACGTCGAACAGCAGCGATTCAAAAGGCCGGTTAAACGTTCCCCGCGCACCAACCGCCATCGCACCGAAGGTATCGCCGTGATAGGCATTTTCGAATGTCGCGATTTTTTTTCGCGGCATATCGAGATTGTGCCAGTACTGCAGCGCCATTTTCAGCGCCACTTCCACCGATGTGGAACCGTCGTCGGAGAAAAAAACTTTGGCGAAACCCGGACCCAGCAATTCCAGTACCCGTTCGGCCAGCCGCACAGCCGGTTCATGCGTAAAGCCGGCGAAAATAACCTGCTCGAGTATTTTGGCCTGCGCCGCAATTTTTTCCGCGATATACGGATGCGCATGCCCGTGCACATTTACCCACCAAGAAGAAATTGCGTCGATATACGTTTTCCCGTCGCCGGAAAAAAGCAAAGCCCCTTCTGCCCGGGCGACGGGAATAAGAGGCTGCGCATTTTGATATTGTGTAAACGGGTGCCACACGGCATTCCGGTCACGTTCCTGCAGGGACGACATGACCGTAAAGATAGTGTGTCGTTTAAAACTGGGTCGCTTTAAATGGAAGAAGGTTTTTCAATATGTGCGGGGTTCAGAAAAAGCAAAGGGCAAAAGCAAAAATGATAAATATCTCCCATCTTAATAAATAATAAAAAACGATAACGTCACACTGAGCGAAGACGAAGTGCGTGTAAAAGAGACCGCGTTACACACACTTCGTCTTCGCTCAGTGTGACGTCTTGTTATTCTTTGCTTTTGCCTTTTGCTTTTTGCCCTTTAATTGCATAAACGTATTCCGTTTCCATGAACCTGCATGAAAAACGGACTCCGGAATGAAACGGTTACTTAAAGATTGGGACGAAACTCCGCAGCATACTTATTAATCACCTCGGGGGAAATCACGTTTTCCTTATTCACGCGCCCGAGTACTTTCAGCCCGCTGTATTTCACGACAATGTCTTCGGAGAGTTTGTGCGGCGGACCGTTGAATACGATACCGAGGATTTTGATGTTGCGGAATTTCAGCGCATCGATGGAAAGCAGGGAATGGTTGATGCTGCCGAGATAGTTTTGTATAACGAGAATGGTTTCGCAATCGAATTTTTTAATGATGTCCACGATGAAATGCTCGTCGTTCAGCGGAACCATAATACCGCCGGCGCCTTCCATCACGAGCGTGTTATCGGTTTGCGGCAGTTCGATTTTATCCAGTTCGATACGCACGCCTTCCAGTTCGGCTGCCGCGTGTGGCGACATGTACTGCTTGAGTACGTATGTCTCCGGGTGAATCCGCGTTTTCTGGTTGCTGATATTCTTCTTTATTTTTTCCGAGTCGGTGGAAAAGTAACTGCCGGTTTGCACAGGCTTCCAGTAATCGGCTTGCAGAGCTTCAACAACGATGGTGGATACGACTGTCTTTCCGACATCCGTACCGATTCCTGTTACAAATATTTTACGCATAAAGAAGGGTCGAGCTGTTTGCCAAATATCAGCCTTTTAGCCTTAAAACGAGAAAGGGTAAAAAATTGTTTCAATTATTTTTACAAACACCTTATTCGTTTTAGCTGAATGAATCGATCAGCCCGCTTACTTCGCCGGGCGTGTTGAAGGCGTGGAGGCAAACGCGGATACGTTCCGTTCCTTCGGGAACGGTGGGCGACAGTATCGGGCGTACATCAAATCCTTGTTCACGGGCTTTCCCGGCCAGTTCACGCGCACGGGTATTGCCGCTTTGCAGGATGCACTGGATCGGCCCGTCCGACGGTGTGAGTTCCAGTTCCGCTTCCCCGGATGCCGACCGGAATAAATCAACGAGCCCGGCCAGTTTTTTCCGCTCCTGGTGCATGGCCGGGAAAAAACGGTATGCGCAGCGGATAGAAACGAGGCTTTGCAGCGGAAGCGCCGTGGTATAAATAAACGAACGCGCAAAATTAACGAGGTACTCGCGCAGCGCGGGACTTCCCAGAACCGCTGCGCCGTGGCAGCCCAGGGCTTTCCCGAACGTATGCAGCCTGGCAAAAATTTCGTTTTCCAGTCCGAGTGCGGCGGAAAGCCCTTCTCCCTTTTCCCCGGTTACGCCCGTGGCATGCGCTTCGTCCACGATCAGCAGGGCTTTGTAGCGGCTGCACAGTTCCGCAATTTCTTTCAGCGGACAATAATCGCCGTCCATGGAATAATCCGACTCCACCGCAACAAAACAAGTTCCTTCCGCTTTCTGCAGGCGCGATTCCAGGTGTGCCATATCGTTGTGCCGGAAGTTGAATCCTTTGGCCGGGGAAAGCCGCACCCCGTCACGCACCGAAGCGTGGATCAGTTCATCGTACAGGATCGTATCGTTGCGGCGCGGCACGCAGCTGAACAAACCGACATTGGCATCGTAACCGGAATTGAAAATGAGCGCGGATCCGGCGCGGTGAAATTGTGCGATTTCTTTTTCAAGGGCTTCGGCGTAAGCCGTATTCCCCGCGAGCAGGCGCGAACCGCCCGACCCGCTTTTTTTATGCAGCAATTGCGACCATTCTTTTTCCGCCATGCACAACAAATCTTCGGAACGGGCAAGCCCGAGATAATCGTTGGAGCAAAAATCGATGAGGCCGTTTTCGGTTTGTAAATTCCGCAGAAGTCCTTCTTCCCTGCGCCTGTTGAGCGCCTGCAAAAGAAAATCGTTAGCGGTTCCGGCCTGGAGCGGAGTCTCCATACGTCATTCTTTCGAAACGTCGATGCGGATACCGGCGATGATACTGTAGGTAATGATATTGTGCTTGATGATGCCGGGAGCATCAAGCGCCTGGCTCTTGAAGTTCTTATACTCGAACATCGGCTGCGCGAAAATATAGCAATGTGGATACACGCGGATATCCGCCAACGGGCTTACGCTCATGAAAAGACTGCGCGCAATGGCGTCGTTCCCGAAAAAGTTGATGCGCTGCACGCCCGTGAAACTGAAATACCCCGCATGCATATTCGCACTGAGCGAGAACATGGATTTGCTTTCCGGCCAGAAAATATATTCGATCTGGCCGTACAGTTTGTCGAAACGAAAGCTTTCATCGAAAAGCAGGTTCTGCTGCGAGGTATTGTTGATCGCCTGCTGGAGTTCGAGTTTGTCGAGATAAAATGTTTCGAAACTGAGGCCGAGACCGTAACGTATATTCTCAATCGGGAACATCACGTTCAGGTCGTACTGCTGCGTCTGGTTGCGCGCCTTGAATTTCAGGTCGCCCGAAGTGATTACCGCGCCGTTCGCGTCGTAAATCGCGCTGGAAGTCAGGTCGGAATACCAGCGGGCCGTTCCCAATCCGTAACCGAGCGAGATGAAATACTTCTCCTTGTTCACTTTCTGATCGTGGTAATATCCGAACTGCGCAAAAGCGGATTGCACGGAAAACAGGGCGAGAAGCAGTATCAGTTTTTTCAAAACTGTCGGTTTTATGCGGTTTTACGGGGCATTCACATGCTCCATCGCATGTTCTTTCGCCGGCTGGGTCTTTTTATTTTTAAACGCTTCGCGCGGACTGAGCCCGAGTATGCGAAACATGTCCATGTCCTGGTTGAATTCCGGGTTCGGCGTAGTCAGCAGTTTATCACCCGCGAAAATGGAATTGGCGCCCGCCATAAAACAAAGGGCCTGCGCTTCCATGCTCATTTCCAGGCGGCCTGCTGAAAGGCGCACAACAGTTTCCGGCATCACGATACGCGTTACGGCGATCATGCGGATCATATCCCATACCGGGACCGGCGGACGATCTTCCATCGGCGTGCCTTCTACGGGTACAAGCGCATTGATCGGAACAGAATCCGGGTGTTTGGGCATATTGGCCAGCGTAAGCAGCATACCGATCCGGTCGTCGGTGGTTTCGCCCATGCCGATGATACCGCCGGAGCAAACAGTTATCCCGCTGTTCCGTACGTGTTCGATCGTTTTCAGGCGGTCGTCATATGTACGCGTGGTGATGATGGTTTCGTAAAATTCAGCCGAGCTGTCGAGGTTGTGGTTGTAGGCGTACAAACCTGCGTCGGCGAGCTTTTTCGCCTGTTCTTCGGTGAGCATGCCCAGCGTGCAGCATACTTCCATGCCTTTGGACGTGATGCCTTTCACCATGTCGAGTACGCGGTCGAAGTCGCGGTTGTCGCGTACTTCACGCCAGGCAGCGCCCAGGCACATGCGCGAGGCTCCGCCGGATTTCGCATTATCCGCGGCCTGCATCACTTCGTCCAGCGGCAGCAGTTTATGCACATCCACGCCGGTATGGTAACGGGCAGCCTGCGGACAGTACCCGCAATCTTCAGGGCAGCCGCCTGTTTTGATGGAAAGCAAAGAACTTACCTGCACTTCACCCGTGGGGTTGTGCGCACGATGCACCGATGCCGCCCGGAATACCAGTTCGAGCAAAGGCGTGTTATAAATGTCAAGAATTTCTTCTTTTGTCCAGTTGTTTCGAATAGCAGTCATACACGATTCCTGAGTTTAACAAAGATAGTTTTTTTAGCCAGTGGGCAAAATCCATTTTGCCTCGGTAAAGAGCAAGGAACGGGTATAAATTTTACCTTTGCCCAATTCCTTTCAACGATGAAAAAAGGCTTCAAAAAATTCTACGACAAATATCTGACTCATTTTCCTGATTTTCTGCAGTACACGATCATCATTGTTGTTGTTGGTCTGCTCTGGCTGCTGAATCATTTCTTTCATTTTTTCGGGAAATAGCGACACGGACCATATTCCCCTTCGGGCGTACCTTTTCCGGATATGAGATGTGAGATGTGAGACTTGAGATACCCACATAACAAACACTAATTCATTGAAAAACAGCATACAACAGTACACACTTCCAGTATTACAAGAAGTCTCATATCTCAAGCCTCACATCTCAAATCTGGTCCGCAATCCTTAGTTTTGTAAAACAGACCCGCAATTCATGCGCATCGACATTATAACCGTACTGCCCGAACTACTCGACAGTCCTTTCGGACACAGCATCCTGAAACGCGCGCAGCAGAAGGGACTGGTTGAAGTGAACGTGGTGAACCTGCGTGATTATGCGGATGACAAACACAAGTCGGTTGACGATTACCCGTTTGGCGGCGGAGCGGGCATGGTGATGAAAGTGGAACCGATCGCAGCCTGTATCGAGGAACTTAAAACTCAGCGCAGCTACGACGAGGTTATTTATATGAGTCCCGACGGCGAACTGCTGGACCAGCCCATGGCGAACCGGCTGTCCACGCTGGGGAATATCATCGTGCTTTGCGGTCATTATAAAGGCGTGGACGAGCGTGTGCGGGAGCATTTCATCACCAAAGAGATTTCCATCGGGAATTACGTGCTTTCGGGCGGGGAACTGGCTGCGGCGGTGCTTTGCGACAGTATCATCAGGCTTATCCCGGGCGTGATCAGCGACGAAACTTCCGCCCTTTCCGACTCTTTCCAGGACAATTTGCTGGCGCCGCCGGTTTATACTCGTCCGGCCGAGTTCCGGGGCTGGAAAGTGCCGGAAGTCCTGCTTTCCGGCCATGCGGCCAATATCGACAAATGGCGGCTCGAACTGGCCCTGGCCCGGACAAAGGAAAGACGCCCGGAATTGCTGAAAGACAAATGATTTTTAACGGCACTTTGCCCGGAAATAAAAAAATCCTCTATATTTGCGCTCCCTTTTGGGAAATACTAAAAATCGATCAGTCATGAGCTTAATGCAATTTGTTGAAAAAGAACTGGTTACAAAAACAAACCACCCTGCTTTCAAAGCCGGTGATACCGTAACCGTACATTATAAAATCAAAGAAGGCGATAAAGAACGCGTTCAGATGTTCACCGGCGTTGTCCTGCAGCGTCGCGGCCACGACCACGTAGCTACGTTTACCGTTCGCAAAATCTCCAACGGCGTTGGTGTTGAGCGTATCTTCCCGATACATTCGCCTTTCATCGAACTGATCGAAGTGAAGAAAAAAGGTGTTGTCCGCCGCGCCCGTATCTTCTACCTCCGCGGACTTACCGGCAAAAAAGCCCGTATCCAGGAAAAAATTCAGCTTACCGAAGAAACTACAGAAGCAACTGCATAGTTGCATCAGCAATACAGGCAGAACCCATTCCCTCCCGGAATGGGTTTTTCTTTTGCCGTTTTCGACAGGCTAACGGTTCACAAAATGTTCATTATCAATTGACCTCCGCTAAATGGAAGTCTCCCCTCCCTTGCCTATATTTGCTTATACGCTTGTATTACCCAGGTGAGCACCCTTGATGCGTCTCCTCCCCGGAGAACGACTGAAACCGCTTGAGAAAATCAATTTTGTCATTTCTTGATTGCGATGAAAAAATTATTGTTTCTCACATCGTTGTTCCCGGTCCTTTCGTTCGGACAGGTAAGCCTTGCCACGATGGGTACTGCATACACCGAAAACTTCAATTCACTTCCGAACGCAACCGATGGCGCCGCCCTGGCCACCTGGACCAACAACTCCACGCTGGCAGGCTGGTATGTTGCCGAACAGGATGCCACAGCCGACGACCTTCCCCGCATCGAAGCATCCTGCGGTCCCTTAGGCTCCAATGTGGATAACAGCGGCAGTGTATATATCATCGCCAGCGGAAGCGACCGCAATATCGGCTCACGGTCGTCAGGCGGTACCGACGATTGTTACTATGGTGTTCGTTTGGTCAATAATACGGGTTCCACAATCACGTCCATATATGTAGCCTTTTATGCCGAGCAATGGTCGATCGCGGAAAACACGAACAGCGGAACTTCCGGTTGCCCGGCCGGTTCATATTGCAACAACACGGAATACTTCGAATACCAGGTCGGTGCAACTTCAATTACAGCAGGCACATGGACCAATGTGGCCTCCCTCGCTTTCTCGCAATTGCATAACTGCACGCTGGCTACCTGCACAGGCTCGTCCGCACAACGCGTAGCGCTCGACGGCAACCTCAGCACCAACCGGAGCAGATTGGCCGACTGCATCACGGTAACGGTAAACAACGGCCAGGAAATCTGGCTGCGCTGGCGCGGACCTGATGACGGGGCCAACGATCATCACATGCAGGTGGATGACCTGGAAGTATGGCCTTTCGATATCGCCTGCGCAACCATCCTGCCGGTTGAATTATTGTCTTTCCGCGGAGATGCCGGGAAAAAAGATATTGCGCTCAGCTGGACTACCGCTTCAGAAATCAATAATGATTACTTCACCATCGAACGGTCTGTTGACGGGACGCATTTCGAAACGATCGGGACCGTTGAAGGTGCGGGAAACAGCAGCCAGGCACTGGCTTACCATTTTACCGACGGGAAACCGCACGACGGAATTAACTACTATCGCCTGAAGCAAACGGATTTCAACGGGGAATTTTCGTACAGCGGTATTGCCCCGGTGGAATTCAACAATACCGGCGGAAGTATCAGCATCGGTACCGGCGATAACGGGCAAACCATAATCACCGCCTCCGGGCTGAAAGCGGGAAATATGCTGCTTTCTTTTTATGACGCCGCAGGAAGACTGGTCTTGTGTGAAAATATCGAAAGCGAAGGTTTTTTCCGGAAAGAAATTTCAACGGAACTGCACACCGGTTTGTATTTCGTTTCCGTAACAGACGGCGTCCGCCAGCTCAGCGCTAAATTTATCCGCTGACTTCCAGCAGCAGCATGTCATAATGAAACGGCTGCAAAGCTTCTTTCAGTTCATCAATCCATTTTTCATAGCCGCCGGCCAGCGCATAGGGCATAAAATTATCGTGCCTTTCGTGCAAAGATCCGCCGGGCAAAAATTTCTCCTTCAGTTTTCTAAGTTGCGAAGTCGCCGTTTCGTGCTTTTGCTTTTCCGCTTTCAGCAGTTTGCTTTCGAATGCGTCCAGCGCGTTGATTGATTTCTGCAATTCCGCTTCCGCCGATTTTTGCAGCGTGGCATCGACCGCGGTGGCTTTGGAAATGACCGCGGCAAAAACGCTTTTCAGTTTTTCTTTTTCTTCCGACAGGTCGGGTGTGGCGCTGCTGTTTTTGCGGACATAATTTTTCACCAACTCTTCCGTGTCGCCGAACAGATCGGGCACGGCAATACCGAGCTTCTGCATCCGCTCCTGCGAACCTTTATCGATGATCATGGCGAAGTTGCGCGGAACAAGCACCGGGAAAAACAGTTTCTTTTCCCCGAACATGGTTTTGTACTGCAGCCAGTACGCCAGCTCGCCGGGGCCGCCCACGTAGGCGATATTCGGCAGGATCATTTGCTGGTAAAGCGGACGCGTAACCACGTTCGGACTGAAACGTTCGGGATGCTTTTCAGCCGTATCGGTAATTTCCGCTTTTGAAAAAACGAGATCCGTACCCAGTACGCGGTACTGATCGCCGTTTTTTTCGATGCGCTCGCGGGAAGTATCCGAATGGTAAAACAAATTGACCGGACGCGGATTCACCTGCGCAGCGTAGCCGGCTTTTTCGAGCGCGGCCGATTCCTGCAACACCGTTTTTTCCGTCGGCTGGTTCAGCAGTTCTTCGCTGATCTGCGGCAGGAATATTTTTTTCAGGCGGGCATCGTCACCGTCGAGGATCAGCAGCCCGTATTTTCCGAAAAGTGTGTGCGCCAGCCGGCGTGTGGCAACCGCCAGTGATACTTTTCCATCGTAGGCCGCAGCCATCACGGCAAATAATTCCTGCGCGGCGGGCGAATCACCGAGTACCGTTTTCAATTCGGCAAGCACGGGCTGCAGGGATGCTGTGGACATGCGCCCCACGGGCCCTCCCGCTTCCGCCTGCCAGCTTATTTTTTTCCCGAACAGGTTCACGGAACTGATCTCTTCGAAATCGTGGTCCTCGGAAGCCATCCAGTAAACCGGCACGAAATCGTTTTGCGGAAATTGTTTTTTCAGCGCTTCGGCCAGGTTGATGACGGAAATGATTTTGTAAATAAAAAAAAGCGGGCCGGTAAATATGCAGAGCTGGTGGCCGGTGCAAACCGTAAACGTATTCGCACTGCGCAGGCTGCCGATGCGCCTGGCCAGTTCCGGGCGCTTCGCGAGCTGCTCCGCTTCCTGTTCTTCGAATACCGCGGCGAGCGTTTCCCGGTCGAACGATTGTGACTGCAACTCACGCAGCGCATCCGCGAAACCCTGCAGGTCCGAGCGATGCGTGTAAAACGGGCGTACCCGTTCCGCATCATGCACATAATCGAGAAACAGTTTGGAGAACTGGCCGGTTTCGGAAAAAGGAATGTTGGTGGAACGGAAAGGCATCGCGGTGCAAAGGTAAGGTTTGTATAATTCTTATCACCGCGAAGGCGCTAAGACGCGAAGAAATGTTAGCGTCTTCATGGCCTTCGCGGTAAATAAAATTTCCGTCACTATCTTTGAAACATGAACGAACTTCCCGAATACACCGGCGGAAATCCGTGGAAAATGCTGAAAAGCGAACTGGTTTACGATTCGCCCTGGATCAGCCTGTCGAAACACGATGTGCTGAACCCGAACGGCAACCCGGGCACGTATTCCGTTACGCATTTCAAAAATATCGCCATCGGTGTGCTGGCGCTCGACGAGGAAAACAATACCTGGCTCGTGGGACAATACCGCTACCCGCTCGATCAGTACACCTGGGAAATTCCCGAAGGCGGCGGAAAAAGGGAAATTGATCCGCTCGAATCGGCCAAACGCGAACTGCTGGAAGAAACCGGCATTACGGCGCAGAAATGGACGAAGATCCAGGAAATGTACCTGAGCAATTCCGCCACCGACGAGTTTTGTATCCTGTATCTCGCTCAGGATTTGAGTTTCGGCGAAGCGGAACCGGAAGACACCGAAGACCTGCGTGTGATCAAAGTCGCTTTTACCGACGCGTACCGCTGGGTTTGCGAAGGCAAACTGACCGATGCTCTGACCGTGACAGCGATATTGAAAGTGAAACTGATGATGGATGAAAAATCCGGGATACAATAAAAACAAAAGCGATGCCCTTCCACCTCCAACCCACCCTCGAAAACGAATTCATCCGCATTCAGCCGCTGAAAGAAACTGATTTCGAAGAATTATACGCCGTGGCTTCCGATCCGCTCATCTGGGAACAGCATCCGAACAAAGACCGGTACAAGCGTGAAGTATTTCAGAATTTTTTCAAAGGCGCGATGGAATCGGGCGGCGCTTTTTTGGTACTTGATGCAAAAACCGGAAAGCCTGCCGGCAGTTCCCGGTTCTATGATTACAATGAACAGGATAAATCCGTACTCATCGGTTATACTTTCCTCGCCCGCGATCACTGGGGTTCAACCTACAACCGCGCCTTGAAAAACCTGATGATCAGCCATGCTTTCCAGTTCGTGGACAAGGTATTGTTTCATATCGGTGCAGTGAATATCCGTTCCCAGAAAGCCATCGAACGCTTAGGTGCAATCAAAATCGGCGAACTCGAAGTGGAATACTACGGCGAACCGGGAAAACTGAATTACGTTTATCGGATTACGAAGGAAAGCTGGGAGAACCGAGAAATCCGTTGAACAGATATGAGACTTGAGATTTGAGACACATGGAAATCCGGGACAGCCAGATAAGTCGATAAAAAACACGAGAACTCTTTAGCGGAACACGTTAATCTCATATCTCAAGTCTCATATCTCACATCTGAACAAGTGACATAGAATGGACGAGGTGCGAAATCACATCGCATCTATTTTCGCCTGGATCCTACTGCCTTTATCAGCGTTCAGTTTTTTGAGTTCATCCGCTATTTGCTGAGCCTGGGATTTTTCGCCTTGCTTGATATACACCAGCGCGGCATAATAACGGGAGTTCTCGTTTGTTGCACTCAGGCTCATCGCTTTTTTCAGGTACGTGAGCGCTTCTGAATTGTTGCTGGTCATGTAATAACTGTAGCCAATTTCTACGTACGCCGCAGTATATTCCGGCTCCGAAGCAATCGCCTGTTTCAGGTAACTGATCGCATCTCCGTATTTCTCGGTGCTGTTGAGGCAATACCCGACCCCGTAATTGGCTTTGCGTTCGGTGGAATTGAAAGCCAGCGTTTTCTTGTACCAGCTCATCGCTTCGGCATAATCTTTCTTGTTATCCCGGTACACTTCGCCGATGCCGTTGTACCCGACGTGGTCTTTCGGATCGATCTCGATCGCTTTTTTGTAATGGTTGATGGCCTCCTCGTCGCGCTTGAGTTTCATGCAGGCGTACCCGAGTTCAAGATGCGTATTCAGGTAATCGCTCTTGCTGTTTTTCGATTTTTCAAGCGAAAGTATCGCCGCCTGGTAATCTTTGGTTGCGTTTTCACAGAAACCCTTGCGGTACCAGAACAGGTAATCCGTGATTTCGGTTGTTGAGAGTTCAATATGTTTCTTGAAATGTACTATTGCCCCTGCATTATCATCCTTATCATATGCCATGTACCCCAGCCGTTTATACACACCGGCATAATCCGGCTTCAGTTCAAGGCAGCGCTTGTAATCCAGCAATGCGGAGTCCGACTTCTCCAGTTTTTCGTAAGCATAGCCGCTCTCGAAATATACTTTCGGAACAGTGGAGCCTGCCTTTTTTAATATCCTCAGGTTTTCCACCGCTCCTCTATAATCCTTCAGGTCATTCTGGCACCAGGCCATTTCATAGCGGATATTTTTATCGTCCGGCGACAGTTTGATGGCCTGCCTGAATTTCTCCAGCGCTTCCCTGGATTTATTGTCTTTTTTCAGGGCCAGTCCCTGGTTGTAAAGTTCATCGGCTGTTTGTGCCTGGGTGAAGGCGACTATCAGCAGAAAAGCGAAGGAAATGAGGAACTGGCGCATGGTTTTGGTTTTTGGTGTGGGAGTCCCGGTAAGCCGGAAAGCCTAACAAATATATCCCGGAACAATAAATATACAAATACGGGCATCCCCGTATATGGAAAACGGCCCGGATTCGCATCTGTTTTAAAACGCCATCCATGAAACATTATTTTCTGCTTGCGGGTCTCGTCCTCTGCTCTTTTCTGCCGGCTGCCGGCGATACCCGGGAAAAATCCATGCTCGAATTTTATATCTCGGAAAATGTCGAAGACAAAAGCCTGAAAAAAACCGAAACTTCCGTGAACTTTCACTTTGCTTCATCCCCGGGAGGCGTTGTGAAATCCGGTATCAAAATGTCGTACAACGGTACGAACCAGACTTTAAACCCGGACAATAAAGGCAATGCTTCGCTGAAACTGAAACCCGGTAAGTACGTTTTCAAGTTCTTTTTAAACTCGGATTACTTCGAGATTACGAGCGATTCAGTGAAAATGAAAGGCGGCTACCGGGTTACGGCCCAGGTCAATTTCAGAAGTTCAGCCGAAGAAGTGATTTGCGACAAACCCGTCATTTACGTTTATCCGCCGCAATCCACCGAAATCAACATCACCCTGGATGTAAAAGGAAAACTGGATTTCACCTACCCGAAATACGAGAACGGCTGGAAATTCACCGCCGATCCCGACGGAACGATTCACCTCGGCGGGCGGGAGTATGATTATCTTTTCTGGGACGGGCGAACGGAAATCGAAACCGCGAAAGTCAACTGGAACGAAGGTTTTATCGTGGGCAAGGAAAAACTCGTCGCTTTCTTCGAAGAAAAACTGGGCAGCATGGGCCTGAACCCGCGGGAAATACAGGATTATATCACATACTGGTGCCCGAGGATGAACGCGAACGAATCGAATTATATTCATTTCATGTTCAATGAAACGTACAACGACTATGCTTCGCTGAACGTCAGTCCGAAGCCCGACAACCAGTTCCGCGTTTTCATGATCTGGTCGAAAGCAGAAGGTACGGAGCAACCCAGACTGCAGTCGCAGGAAATTCCCACATTCAACCGCACCGGGTTTACACTCGTGGAATGGGGCGGCGCGGAGATGAACAAATTGCCGAAAACAGTACAATAGTTACGGTTTGGATCAATTTTGTGGACCTTCGTGCCTGGTGTCTTGGTGGCGATTTGTAAGAACCCTGCCACAAAGACGGCAAGGCACGAAGAAACACAAAGAGTATTGCCAACCAGAAAAAGAAGCGTTATGAAAATGTTTCGCATTAAATCCATCTTATCGGGCGCATTGCTCCTGTTCAGCGTGGTTTCTTTCGCAGAAAAATCGCCCCTTCCCTACACCGTCCTCAAAAGCAGTCCAGATACTTCGCTCGGCAAAACGGAGTCGCTTTTTGCTTTTACATTTTATACGCCCGCTGTACGTATTTTGAACGGCGACATCCAGATGTCGCACAACGGGGAATCGCTGACGGCAAAAACAGGCAGCAAAGGTGAGTTTGACCTCAAACTCAAACCCGGCAAATACCTGTTCCGTTTTTTTTACACCAACAGTTATTACGAGATCGTTACCGATTCCATACAGGTCAGCCCGGGACATAAAACGGAAATCCTGGTACACTTCCAGCAGGCGGAAATGCCCGTGATCAGTTTCAAACCCGTGATTTATGTGTACCCGAAACAATCCACGGAAATCAATATCACGCTGGATGTGAAAGGAAAACTGGATTTTACCTACCCGAAATACGAGAACGGCTGGAAATTTACCGCCGATCCGGACGGAACGATTCACCTCGGCGGGCGGAAATACGATTATCTTTTCTGGGATGGTGTGATGAATATCGAACCCGGCAGAGTCAACTGGAACGAGGGTTTCATCGTGAAGAAAGAAAACCTCACCGCTTTCTTCGAAGAAAATCTTGGGCTCATGGGCCTCAGCCCGCGCGAAATCCAGGATTATATCACCTACTGGTGCCCGCTGATGCAGGCAAACGAATCGAACTACGTGCATTTCCTGTTCAACGAAGACTACAACCGCTGCGCTGCGCTGAACGTGACACCCCGGCCCGACAGCCAGTTCCGCGTTTTTATGGTGTGGACGGATGCGGCGAAAGTTCCGACAGGCAAATTGCAAGCGCAGGAAATTCCCACATTCAACCGCACCGGTTTTACGCTCGTGGAATGGGGCGGCACGGTACTGAATTCGTTACCGAAAACGGTGCAGTGATTTTTACGCCTGCTGTTTTTTCGGTCCAACGTACTTCCGGGTAAACCAAACGATCAGCGGAACGCCGATCACCGTTGGCCCGAGCCAGCGCACAAGGTCCGGCAAAAAGAAACCGGTATTCACCAGGAAAGCCGTTACCGCTGCGATATACGACCCTACCATCCCGCCGATATGCGCGCGCAGCCATCCTTTCAGATCGTGCACCGGGCGGAAATACGAACGGAATTCCAGGAAAGCGGTCCGCATCCCGATCCCGGCGAAAACCAGCGAAATAATTCCCAGCGCCGTTTCACCGCTTTTCCAAACCAGCATACCATAAACACAAAGCGCAGCGGAAAACAAACCGTTTAAAACGGTTCCTGCTTTGTCCAATATTTTCAGTTCCTTCCAGTGCACCGCTTTTTTACGATACAAGATCCGGTAACCGGCAAATGCGCTGTAAAAACTGAATATCGCCACCATCAGCAGGAAAGGAATATGATGGTACACGGACATGATGATTGCCGTAAGCGCAACCACCGCCATGCTCCAGAAATAAATTTTTCCCCAGAGCCGGTGTGCGCTTCCGCCTTTCTTCACGATCATCGCTATGGGTGCAAGCACGAGTGAGATCGTTCCGGCTGCAATATGGATGCTTAGAAAATACGTGTGATACTTTTCCATGGTTTTTCAGAAACTGTTTACCGCAAAAAAAGGCCACAGATTATCGCTTTGCAAATTAAGGGGATGTAAAACCGGCTTGCGGGACGAATGTCACCGGCCGGGACAAACAGCAGGCTGCGGGGCAAACTGCATACTGAAAATCAGCGCTTTAGGCTTTTCAGTTTTTCGTGCAGCATTTTACCTGAGTTTCGCGCAACAGGAACTTCGGCATCGGTTCCGGCGATTTTCAGGCGGTAACCCTGCGAATTCCCGGAAACGGAAACTACTTTTTTCAGGTTTACGATGAAGGTCCGGTGGCAGCGGAAAAGTTCGGCGGCGCTCACCTGGTCTTCCATGCTTTTAAGGCTGCCGCGAAGCAGTTTTTTTCTCACGGTGCCGTTTTCAAGCCAATGGAACATGGAATAATTATCGGCGGATTCGATATAGAGCAATTGCTTTTCATCCGTAGAAAATTCTTCGTTCGCGTTTTCGCCTTTGAATGTCCACTTATGAATTTCGTCTCCCGCAGCCTCTGCTGATTCCCGCTTATCCGCCTCGGCAAGGTCGCTGTTTATGACCTGGGCAACGCTGGAATTGGTTCGCGCCAGGCGCGAGTAATTCAACAGGATCGAAGCAGTGATCGGGAAAAAACCGACGGCTATCGTGAACCCGGTAAAAAACATCGTATTCTGCAGGCTCAGTTGGGTATAGCCGAGCAGGTACGTGTAATACATATTTCCCAGCGCGATCAGCAGGATCACGATCATCATCCAGAGAATCTGTTTTCCGACCGTCCAGCGCGATTCGCTGAAATAATTTTTCCAGATGAGCCGGGGAATCCATTCGCCCACGGCTAAACCGGCCAGCGTAACAAGGCCGTAACAACCGATCTGCCAGTATTTGGACGGAGCCGGGATGGACGACATTCCGAAGGGCTGAAAAATGAGCAGGAACAGGGCTACGAAAACAGCGACGAGCAGTCCGGCTACCAGCGATCGCCTGAAATCATCACTTCTCGGATACGGTTTTTTAAGCAACGAGATGTTTTATTTAAATATGTATCCCCTTAAGACACTAAGAAAATGCCAAATTTCGAAGTGTCCTGCTGAATTCGGCATTCGCAATTCGGCATTCAATTTCGATACTATCCCGAAGGGATAAACGCCTTACTTTATAATGTTCATTTCGCGCAGCAGGTAACCTGCACCCGCAAACTTGTCGATAATAAATAAGGTGTAACGAATATCGACTGCAATATTACGACAACGCGTGGGATCAAACATGACATCGCTCATAGTGCCTTCCCAAACCCGGTCAAAATTCGTCCCGATGAGGTTTCCCTGCGCGTCAATCACCGGGCTCCCGGAATTGCCGCCGGTGGTATGGTTTGTAGCGATAAAACAGGTATGCAGTTTTTTATCCGCGGCATCGGCGTAATTTCCGTAATCGCCGGCTTTATGCAGTTCTTTCAGTTTGGCAGGCACGTGGTACTCGTAAACGGCGGGATCGTCTTTATCCATAATACCGTCGATCGTCGTGTACCAGTTGTAAATAATGCCGTCGCGCGCAGAATAACCTTCTACGTTTCCGTAAGCCACGCGCAAAGTGGAATTCGCGTCGGGATAGAATTTTTTATTCTTCATCACTTCGGTTTGCGCTTTCATGTATAAACGGTTCAGCCGCGTGATCTCGTTGTTGTACTTGTTGTAATTCGGCACCACCTGCGTACGGAAATGCGAATACAGTTCCTGCGAAAGCATGTAGCCCGGATCCTTTTCTATTTTTTTCCATGAAGATGCGCTCCATTTACTGAGCAGGTCGAGTACTTTCTTTTTATCGGTGAAGATGGTTTTCGCATAAATGCCGCCGAGGTAAACGGCATAATCCGTTTCTTTCCGCCCGATCCCGCGCATCACCGGCGGAAGCATTTCGTTACCCATCCCGATTCCTTTTTCCACAGCCTGGAAAACGGTTACGGCAATGCGTTTGTCGGTCGTTACATCATAATCCTTAAACCAGCCTTCGGCGCCTTTACGCAGCGCCCGGACGGTTTTATTGATCTTCGCCGTATCGGGTTTTTCTTTTTTGGATAATTCCACCAGGTTCCGGAAACCTTCGGCGTAGCGGATCATTTCGATGGAAAGCAAACCCTCGTTCATGTAATCGACCGCTTTCTGGTAAGGTTCAATGGCCGTGTAGTTCTGCTGGAGCGAGGCAAGTACCGTCCCGTATTTGTTTTTTGCGGCGCTGTTCGCATCCAGCTGCGCAGAAAATTCGCGTTCATATTCCTGTTTCTTCCCCACAGCATCGTTGATGCGCAGTCCGAGCATCTCGCCTTTCCATTTTTTCCAGGCATTGCTCACGCCGTTGTGCTTGGCGGCATATTGAATACGCACCAGTTCGCTCTTGTCCATTTCCTCTTCCATAATCCGGAGCCGCGTGGTGCGCAAATCGACCTTCACCGGGTCGGAAACATTCTGAATAAGATTTACACCTCCCGAGGTCAGGTATTCCGTAGTCCGGCCGGGAAAGCCGTACACCATCGTAAAATCTTTTTCCTTCACACCTTTCAGCGAGATCGGGAAAAAACGGCGCGGCTGGTACGGCACGTTATCGGGCGAATATTCCGCCGGGCGGTTGTCTTTATTGGCATAGACCCGGAACATGGAAAAATCGCCGGTATGCCGCGGCCAGATCCAGTTATCGTAATCGCCGCCGAAATTGCCGATCGAAACCGGCGGAGCGCCTACCAGGCGGACATCTTTAAACGTCTCGACCAGGAAAAGGAAATACTGGTTGCCACTCATAAAACCGCGCACAAAAGCGTCGTAATGTGTGCCTTCGGTCATTTTTTTCTCGAGCGCTTTGCTGTTCAGGTCGATGATGGAATCGCGTGATTTTTCGCTGGCCGACGGCGAAACACCTTGCAGGACCATGGCTGTAACGTCATCCATGCGGATGATAAAAGCGGCCGTGGCTCCCGGGCAGGGCTTTTCTTCGCTGCGGTTCATCGCCCAGAAACCCTGTTCGATATAATTATGCTCCACGCTGCTGTGCTGCTGGATCTGCCCGTAGCCGCAATGGTGATTGGTGAGCAGCAGGCCTTCGCCCGAAATCATTTCTGCCGTACAGCCGCCGTTGAACTGGCATACGGCATCTTTCATGCTGCCGTTGTTCACGCTGTAAATATCCGCCGCAGTCAGCTGGAAGCCGCGGGACTTCATGTCCTGGATATTCAGCTGTTCGAGCAGCGTGGGCAGCCACATGCCTTCGTCGGCGCGCAGCGATTGGAAAAGGAAAACGGGGACGAAGAAAAGAAGTAGCTTTTTCATACGGTTTATGTGAGCAGCAAAAATACGGAAAGCCTACAAGAGGCTGTTAGGAAATTATCCTTCCGGCTTTCAGGAGTGTCTTTTTTGCCCGCTTTTCGTTACTTTTTTCACTTGTAGCCGCCTGCTACTTGCTCAAAAAGTGCCTCAATCGGCCAAAAAATACACTCCTGAAATCTCGAAAAACAAATTCCTAACAGCCTCCAAGGGATCGACAATGTTTTGATGAACGGCGGGATGCTGGGCTTTGTGGGGATACCAGCCGCAGATTACGCAGATTACTTCATTGTCCCAAGGTGGCAGCTTCGGACAACAATGTATTATTTGAAAAATCTGCGTTAGTCTGTGAAATCTGCGGCCGGTATCAGGAAACCGGTTTCCCGTACAGATCATAATCCTCCGCCCTTTCCACCAGCACCTGCACGAAATCGCCGATGCGGAGGTAATGCGCTGCGGGAATCAATACTTCGTTATCCACTTCCGGCGAATCGAATTCGGTACGGCCGATGAAATAATCACCTTCTTTCCGGTCGATGAGCGTGCGGAAGGTTTTGCCGACTTTTTCCTGGTTCAGTTCGAACGAGATGCCCTGCTGCAGCTGCATCACCGCTTCTGCCCGCGCCTGCTTGTCTCCGGCGGTAACGTCGTCGTTCAGCGAAAAAGCATGTGTATTCTCTTCATGCGAATACGGGAAAATGCCGAGCCGGTCGAAACGCGTCTGTTCGATCCATTCCAGCATTTCGGCGTGATCTTTTTCCGTTTCGCCCGGGTAGCCCGAAATGAGTGTGGTCCGCAGCGCGATGCCGGGAACTTTGGCGCGGATTTCATTCACCAGGTCGATGGTTTTCTGCTTGGTGGTCCCGCGCCGCATGCTTTTCAGCATATTGTCGGTAATGTGCTGCAGCGGCATGTCAAGGTATTTACAGATGTTCTGCCGCTCGTTCATCACGTCGAGTGCATCCATCGGGAAACCACTGGGAAATGCGTAATGCAGGCGTATCCATTCGATGCCTTCGACATCGGAAAGGCGGCGCAGCAGATCGGACAGCGCACGTTTTTTGTACAGGTCGAGCCCATAATACGTAAGATCCTGCGCAATCAGGATGAGTTCTTTCGTGCCGTTCTTCGCCAGGTTTTTCGCCTGCCGCTCGAGGTCTTCCATCGGCGTGCTCACGTGCTTTCCACGCATGAGCGGGATTGCGCAAAAAGAACAGGGACGGTCGCAGCCTTCCGCAATTTTGAAGTAGGCGTAATGATGCGGCGTGGTCAGTAAACGTTCCCCTACCAGTTCGTGTTTATAATCCGCTTTGAGCGTTTTGAGCAGGCGCGGCAACTCGCGCGTACCGAACCAGGCGTCCACTTCGGTGATTTCTTTTTCGAGATCGCCGCGGTAACGTTCGCTCAGGCAGCCGGTAACGTACACTTTGTCAACGAGTCCTTTTCCTTTGGCTTCCGCAAATTGCAGGATGGTGTCGATACTTTCCTGCTTGGCGTTTTCGATGAACCCGCAGGTATTGATGATCACGATAGACGCATCATCGGAATTGCTTTCGTGCTCCACTTCGAAATTATTCGCCTTCAGCTGGCCCATCAGCACTTCGGAATCGAAGGTGTTTTTGGAACAGCCGAGGGTAACGACGTTGACTTTATTCTTGCGAAGCGTACGGGCTTTCATAGCGGGGACAAAGGTACTGCTGAAATTCCGATTTTTGATTTGCGATTGCCGATTTGTGATTTTTAATTCTATTTTTTACTGAAAAAAATCGGCAATCCACAATCGGCAATCGCAATTTCAGATACGTATTCCAATCACCAGTACATCATCCACCTGTTCCAAATTCCCTTTCCATTTGTCGAAGGTTTCGGCCAGCAGGGCGTGTTGCCGGTAGGGTTCCTGCCCGCTCATGCTCATCAGCAGTTCTTTCATTGGCTTGTATTTGAACTTCTTGCCGTCGGGACCGCCGAACTGGTCGGCATAACCGTCGGTGAAAATATAAACCAAATCGCCGGGGTTCAGCCGGACAGTATGCGTAGTAAATGGTTGAGGATTTTCAAAACTGCCGATCGGTTGTTTGTCGGCTTTCAGTTCGAGCATTTCGCCTGCCTGCAGGTACCAGAGCGGGTTGTTGGCCCCGGCCCAGGTCAGCGTATTTGTTCTTTTGTCCAGGCAGCAGAAGGAAATATCCATGCCGTCCTTCACTTCGTTTTCCGACTTCCGGAATGTTTCCAGTACGAGCTGCGTCACCTTGTCCAGTATTTTTCCCGGCTCCAGCAGTCCGAATTCCTTCACCGCCCCGTTGAGCGCATTCGAACAAACCACGCTGACCATCGCGCCGGGAACGCCGTGGCCGGTACAATCGGCGGCGGCAAAAAACACAAGATCACCGGTCGCTTCCATAAAATAAAAATCACCTGCGACGATATCCTTCGGTTTGTAAAAAATAAAACTCTGCGGCAACTGCTGCATCCATAATTTTTCAGGCGGCAGGATGGCCTGCTGCAGGCGCTGTGCATAACGGATACTGTCGGTAATGTCTTTGTTTTTTTCTTCGATGACGAGTTTCTGGCGATCCGTTTCTTTTTTCTGCGCTTCAATCACGAGTTTCTGCTCACGGGTCACTCGGAAACGGTTGTACATGAAAATCGCGAAAACGATCACCAGTAAAAGGCCGGCAGCGCCTATCCAGATCACCAGCATTTGCCTCCGGTCGCGCTCTTCGGCAACAGCGCGTTCTTTTTCCTGGTCCGCTTTCAGCATGGCTTCTTTTTTATCGGAATCGTAGGTCATCTGCATCCGCACGATATCGCTTGCTTTCTCTTCGTTGAAAAGACTGTCCCGGTAAATCACGTATTGCTTGTAATTGCTGAAAGCCGACTGGTAATTACCGCGCAGGCTGTCGACGACGGTCATGCTGATATAGGCCTGGAGGATATCCTCCTTGCTCCCGGTTTCTTTCGCCAGCGCCAGGCTTTTTTCATAGCAGGCGTTTGCTTCCGTATATTTTTTCAGTTTAAAGTACGTGTTCCCGATATTGGCCGTGGCTGAAATTATTCCCATAACATCTTCCAGCTCTTCCGAAAGTTTGAGCACTTCCTGGTAACTGGCCTGGGCTTCCGTGTATTTCTCCTGCGAAAAAAACACGTTGCCGATATTGTTATAGCTGGTCATAATGCCGCTGCCATCACCAAGTGATTCGCGGATTTTCAAGGACACGGTATAATTTTCGAGCGCCTTTTCAAACTGTTTCTGCAGGTAATAGATATTGCCGATATTATTGTAGCAGTTTCCGATTCCTTTCCGGTCGCCTGTTTTCTCTTTTATTTTCAGCGAGGTATTATAGTTCTCCAGCGCACGCGGATAATCGCGCTGCAGCCGGTACACTTCGCCGATGTTCAGGTACGAGGTGCTTACTCCCGGGAGATCATTTAGTTTTTCACGGATCTTCAGCGCTTTGAAATGCTGTTCCAATCCTTCCGGGTAATTGCCCTGCTCCACGTTCAGCACGCCCAGGATACTGTGCGCTTTGCCCAGGCCTTTCGGATAGTTTATTTTTTCCGCCAGTTTTTGTGCGCTGTCGGCATACGGTTTCGCCGCGTAAAAATTGCCGGTGGCGCGGATCGCCCAGCTGATGTCGTTCAGTACATCTACTTTATGCGAATCGGCTTTCAGCGTATTCACCAGGCTGATCAGTGAATCCGTTTTGCTTTGCTGCCCGGGCAGGTAGCCGGAAAACAGCAGGAAAACCAAAAGAAAACGGGCGCCGTACAGATTTTTCATGACTGATCATATTCTTATCCCGATAACAAGCACATCATCCACCTGCTCGAGGTTTCCTTTCCAGTTCTCGAAAATTTCATCGAGCAGGGCCTGCTGTTCATTCATCGGCTTCCGGTGAATCTCCAGTAATGTTTTCTTGAGCATTTTGTACTTGAACTTTTTCCCTTTCGGACCGCCGAACTGGTCGGCATACCCGTCGGTGAGCAGGTAAAGACAGTCGCCTTTCTGCAGCGCCAGTTGCTGAAGTGAAAAAGGAACCGCCGTTCCGCGGTGCAATCCCACCGGCTGCTTGTCTGCCGTGAACTCCTGGAGTTCCCCGTTCCGGATCAACCAGAGCGGGTTATTGGCGCAGGAAAAAGTAAGTTCCGATTTTTTGTAATCAAAACGGCAGATCACGCAGTCCATACCGTCGTGCGATTGTTCTTCCGCTTCTTCCGGGTTCAGCGCTTTGATGATGCCTTCGCGCTGGGCGTTCAGGATAATCCCGGGCGAAGTGAGCAAACGTTCCACCGTAATTTCATTCAGCAGCGAAATATTGAGCAGGCTCATGAATGCGCCCGGAACGCCGTGCCCGGTACAATCGCCGCACAAAAGCAGGAACGATCCGTCGTGCGCTGCGCAGGCCCAGTAAAAATCGCCGCTCACGATGTCCTTCGGCTTGTACAGTACAAAATGTTCGTGCAGATTTTTTTTGAGCAGCTTTTCCGAAGCCAGCAGCGCACGCTGGATTCTTCGCGCATAATAAATACTGTCCGTGATCGATTTGTTTTTCGTTTCCACCAGCCCGCGCTGTTCTTCGATGATCCGCTTCTGTCTGCGCGTGATCCGGAAACGGTTGAACATAAAAACAGCGAAGATGGTCACCAGGACCAGGCCGATCACGGCCGCCCAGGTAATATTTTCCTGGCGGCGGTCTTCGATATTTCTTTTTTCCAGTTCGGCTTTGGATTCAGCTTCCTTAATGCCTGCCTCGTACCGGGCTCCCGCATCCGCAATCTTGCGCTGCGATTCATCGCTCAGCAGAGAGTCTTTCAGTTTATGGTAGCGGTCCTGGAAATCGTACGCTTTTTTATAATCGCCACTGCCGGAATACATCTGCGACAAATAGGAATACGTCTGCATCGTTTGGGAACGCAAACCCGTTTCGTACGAAAGCCGCAGCGCGTTCTCCCAGGCTTCCACGGCTTTTTCGTACTGCTTCAGTTCGGCGTACATCGAGCCCATGGCCTGGTGTGTAAAAATGACGTTGGCAAAATCATCCAGTTCTTCGAAAATCGCGAGCGACTGCAGGAAACGTTTTTCCGCTTCGTCAAACCGGGCCGAGTTCATCTGGACAAAACCGATATTCTGGATACTGAACGCTTCGATGGATTTGTCTTTATGCTTCCGGGCGAGGTCTTCGGCAACGCTGTAATATTTCATCGCGGAATCATAATTGCCGAGGTAGAAATAATCGTTCCCGATCCATTCGTATGAAAATGCGATGCCGCGACCGTCTTTCAACTCCTGCTTGATCCGGATCGCATCCCGGTAAAAGCCGAGCGATTTTTCGTATTCCTTCGCGCCCCAGTAAAGCCGCCCGATTTCGTCGTACACGCGCGCTTCGTCTTTTTTCCTGCCGAGTTTGCGGTAAATCTCCATGGCCTTGTCCAGGTGCTCGCGCCCTTTCTGCGGATTGCGCAGTTCCGTGTAAAGCTTCGCGTACTGGATATTGATATTGGCTACTTTTTCCGCCAGGCCGAGGCTTTCGAAAATGGGCTGGGCTTCCTGCAATTCGGCAAGCGACTGCTCGTAACTGGCCATCAGGCGCAGCGCCTCGCTTTTATTCACGCCCGCATCGGCTTTTCCTTCCTCGTACCCGGTTTTCTGTGCAAGCGCGTAAGCTGCTGTAGTATAGTTCAGCGCATCGGCCGGGTTTTCCTTGAGCAGCGCCCTCGACAAAGCGTTGAGACAATTCACGCGGGCGGTATCCGCGAGCTTGCCTTTCAGCCTGCTCACCAGCGAATCTTTTTTCCCCTGCTGCGCACGCAGTGAACATACCGGCAGAACCAGCAAGCACAGGAGAAAAAAGAATACCGTTTTTTTCATACGATCCTGAATCCCAAAATCAGTACATCATCCACCTGCTCGAGGCTGCCGCGCCAGTCGTCAAAGTTTTTTTCAAGTATTTTTCCCTGCTCGCGCATCGGCTTCCCGCTGATATGCAGCAGGAGTTCCTGCACCTGTTTGTATTTCAGTTTTTTTCCTTTCGGACCGCCGAACTGGTCGGCATAACCGTCGGTGAACAGGTACAGGCAGTCGCCTTTTTCCAGCGCAAATTCGTGATTTTTAAACACACGCTCCGCAGAACCGGTTTCCGCGCCAATCGAAAAACGATCGGCCTGGATTACCGTAAGTGTATTATTGCGGACCAGGTAAAGCGGGTTCTGCGCGCCGGCCACTTCCGCCGTCATCCGTTTAAGATCGATGGCTGCGAGCGTTACATCCATCCCGTCTTTCACATCCGATTCCGCTGCCGTGGTCCGGTTAAGCATTTTGGAAAGTCCTTTGTTCAGCGCATTCAGTATCAGCGAAGGCTTCGACAGCCCGAGTTCATTCACTGCGCTGTTCAGCAGGCTATGTCCCACGATGCTCATGAAAGCCCCGGGAACGCCATGCCCGGTACAATCGACCGCAGCCAGCAAAATTTTATCGCCCCAGCGTTCGAGCCAGTAAAAATCGCCGCTCACGATGTCTTTGGGACGATAGAGGATGAACGAATCCGGTAAAAACTTTTCAAAAAGGGAAACCGGCGGAAGGAATGCTTCCTGCAGGCGCTTGGCATACCGGATGCTGCCGGTAATTTCGTTTTTCTGGAAATTGATCTGCTCGTAAGCCTGCTGCAGCTGCTCATTCCGGTCGCGTTCCAGTTCGGTTTCTTTCCGCAGCAAACCGGCTTCGTACTGGAACTGGATGTTTTTTATTTGCTGGATATTCGTTTCGTTGTACAGTTCGTCCTTCGTCTCGTGGTATATTTTATAATGTTTGAGAGCCAGGTCCGTTTTCCCCTGGTGCTCGTAAATAACCGCGTAGTTTTTGTGGATGCGGAACAGGTCGTCTTTCAGGTCGTTGCTTTGTGCAAACGTATGCGCTTCCTGCAGGTGTTTCAGCGCGTCCTCGATTTTCCCGAGATCGATCAGCACTTCGGCAAGAAAAATATTGGCGATGGATACGATCTCGTGATAACCGAGTTTTCGCGCCAGTTCGAGGCCGTCGAGGAAATAAATGGAAGCGCGGTCGTATTCTCCTTTGTAAAAATGAACTTCGCCGATATTGTGCAGCACGATGCTCCGCGAGCGTTCGGACAATTGCGGGTGAGCGAGGCAGTCCCTGAAATAATCCAGCGCTTCGGCATACCGTCCGAGTTTGGCGCAGGTATCGCCCAGGTTGTTCATCGTCCCGGTCTCGCCGATCGCATCGCAGGTTTCGCGCCGGAGCTCCAGGCAACGCAGGTTACTCTTCAGCCGGCTTTCGTGATCGCCGAGGTAATTGTACACCCAGCCGAGCGTGTTCAGCGCATCCGCTTCGCCTTTTTTATTCCCGGTTGCGTGAAAATGATCGATGGCGCTGAGCGCGGTCTCGAGCACTTTCGGGTAATCGGATAAACGGAGATAACAGCGGGCCAGCAGCAGTTCGCTTTCGGCTATGCCTTTCCGGTAAGCCAGCACCTGCGCGAGCAGGTTTGCTTCGCCCGCCATCCGGAATGCCTGGCGGTAATCGTTTGCATATACCTTATTGGCCTCCCGGATGATTTCATCCACCCGTTTTTCGTCCTGCACAGAACCAATAAAATTTGCCGGTATGGTCGATCCGCCTGGAGATGTCATTTTTGTACGCTTACAATTTCTAAAGATAGCAGTTTACCGACTTTATGAAATTGTTTTTGTCAGGAGCATTCATTAGCTTTGGTTATTATATCGGGGGCGACTGTTGATTGAAATCCATTTCAAAAACCAACAGGGACCAAAATGAAACAAGTATCTCTTTTTGCAGCCATGATCACATCATGTGCTGTATTCGCACAAGACACTACCAAAACCAAAGCACCTGCAGCATTTAAACGCCTTTTAACCGGCGCAAATATTTCTGCTGATTACTGCTATCGCATATTGGGGAATAATGACGGCAGTTCTTCCAGTGCAATGATCATGGACACGCGGAATTCTTTTGAAAGACCGAAGTTGGGCTATACCGGCGGAGTAAATCTTTGCTACAATTTCTCCGGGCATTTCGGAATTGAAACCGGTGTGCAGTATTCAAACAAAGGCTACAGAAGTTATTTTGACTTCCCCGATACTATAACTGATCCAAGACTGATTCTTATGTATACTGCATATGCCGGACCAACCCCTGCTAAAGTAACTGTCACCTACAACCATGTTTATCTTGATGTTCCTGTAAGAATTATTTTCAGTTGCGGAGAGAAGAACATTCGTTTTGTCTCCAGTATCGGAGCCACGACAAATATTTTACTCCAGGCGACGCAGAAAAGTGTTGCGGAATATGAGAACGGAGATATCGAACGCAACACGCAGGACCTGCAAGATGATTATAAAATGCTGAATATTTCTCCCACAATTAGCGCGGGTGTGGATTACAGGATAAACGACAAAATAAACCTGAGGGCAGAACCCACTTTCCGTTATGGGCTGCTCAAAATCATCGATACCCCGATAACAGGCTACTTATGGAATGCGGGACTGAATATTACCTGTTATTATGTAATCAGGTAGCTTCATCGCGACAGCGGAACAACAAAACGGCAGTTAAATCTTTATCCCGATCAGCAGGATATCGTCCACCTGCTCCAGGTTTCCTTTCCAGCGTTCGATATGCTCACCGGTAATGCGTTTTTGCTCGCCGGCGGATTGCCTGTGAATCGTGAGCAGTAATTCCTGCAGTTGTTTGTACTTGAACTTTTTTCCTTTCGGACCACCGAACTGGTCGGCATACCCGTCGGTGAACAGGTAGAGGCAGTCGCCTTTCTCCAATTGCATTTCATGCAGGCTGAACGGTTTGTGCTCTGCTCCATGCGTACCGATAGGCTGTTTATCCGGTCCGAACGATTGCAGTTCACCGTTACGGATGAGCCAGATCGGGTTATTCGC
>VBWE01000014.1 GCA_006218065.1 Bacteroidota bacterium | reverse complement strand
CGACTTTCGTTTATAAGAAACACACAACGTCGGAGAGAGGGGGCCGGGGGGTGAGTCCCGGAAAAATTACCTTTGCACCCATGAACAAAACACTCGCCGCTCATCTCGCCCTTTTGCTGGCGATGCTGATTTACGCGGCCAGTTTTACCATCGCGAAAGAAGTTACTCCTGATCCTATCGGTCCATTCGGTTTCGTGCTGCTGCGCGTGGCGGGCGCGACGATCCTGTTCTGGCTGACGGATCTTTTTTTTATCCGGGAGCGCGTCGATAAAAAGGACCTGTTGAAATTCATCCCGCTCGCGATCTTCGGCGTAGCCGTGAACCAGATGCTCTTTATAAAAGGACTGAGCCTCACCTCCCCGATCAGCGCGGCCATCATGATGATCACCTCCCCGATCCTGGTTCTGATCATCGGGAGTTTTGTACTCAAAGAAAGAATTACCTGGCTGCGCGGCGGCGGAATCCTGGCGGGTTTCGGCGGCGCTTTGCTGCTCATCCTCGGAAGCCAGGCGGCCACGGGCGCTGCGGATAACCCGCTGGGCGATTTGCTTGTTTTTATCAATGCACTTTCGTGGGGCACGTACCTCGTGCTGGTAAAACCGATGATGCAGAAATACCATACCGTTACGGTGCTGCGCTGGGCTTTTACTTTCGGGCTGATTTTTGTTTTTCCTTTCGGCATCGGCCAGTTTACGGAAACCGCGTGGACTTCGCTCGGTTCGTGGGATTGGTTTTGCGCGCTGTGGGTGGTATTCGGCACCACGTATATTGCGTACCTGCTCAATACTTTCGCACTGAAGGCGCTGAGCCCGGCCGTGGTGAGTGCATACATTTACCTGCAGCCTGTGCTGGCGGCGATGATTGCGCTGGGGCTGGGGAAAGACGAGCTGAGCTGGACCAAAATCATTTCCGCGGGCGTGATTTTCGCCGGCGTTTACATGGCGAGTATGCCCGTGAAAAAATAATTTTTCAATTCGTCAATTTGAAAAATTGAGCCGATTTGAAAATGCCCACTGGCAGGCGCGCAGGGCATCTTCAAATTTTCAAATTGATCAATTGGTTCATTGATTTAGTCTACTTTTACGCCATGAAATCAATGACCGGTTACGGCAAAGCAGTTTGTGAATTGCCGCAGAAGAAAGTAACGATTGAAATCCGATCGCTGAACAGCCGCCAGCTCGACCTGGGCATGCGCGTGCATATGTCGTACCGCGAGAAAGAAGCGGAACTGCGGAGCGAACTTTCACGCAGCATCGAACGCGGCAAAGTCGATTTTTCCATTTACGCCGAATATACGGGCGACGCCGGCATGGTGAGCCTGAACACGCCGCTGGCACTGAATTATCACAACGTGCTGAAAACGCTCGCTGAAAAAATCGGGGAAGAAAAAAATGCCGAATACCTTCCGATCATCGTGAAAATGCCCGATGTGCTCAAGCAGGAAAAACAGGAACTGGACGAAAGCGAATGGAAACTGGTTCAGCAGTCCGTGCAGGATGCAATCAAGGCATTCAACGCTTTCCGCGAGGACGAAGGAAAAACACTTTTCAAAGAATTCGAACAGCGTATCGGGATTATCCTGGCCAAGCTCGCTGAAATACTTACACTCGATCCGCAGCGCGTCGCCGGTATCCGGGAACGCATCGGGAAAAACCTGGAGGAATTCATCGCCGCCGAAAAAATAGACCGCAACCGTTTCGAGCAGGAATTGATTTTTTATATCGAGAAGCTCGACATTACGGAAGAGAAACTTCGCCTGCAGACGCATTGCGATTATTTCATGAAGACGATGCAGGAACCGTCGAGCGGCCGCAAACTCGGTTTTATTTCGCAGGAGATCGGCCGCGAGATCAATACCATCGGCTCCAAATCCAACGACGCAGGCATCCAGCGGCTCGTAGTGGAAATGAAGGACGAACTGGAAAAAATAAAAGAACAACTGCTTAACGTATTGTAATGAATCCGGTTTCGGGTAAACTCGTCATTTTTTCGGCGCCTTCGGGAGCGGGTAAAACCACGATCGTACATTACCTGCTGGAAGTATTTCCTCAGCTTGAATTTTCCGTCTCCGCCACCAGCCGCGCTGCGCGGGGAGATGAACAGAACGGCGTGGATTATTATTTTCTTTCAGCGGATGAGTTCCGCAAACGGATCGCGGCCAACGAATTCGTGGAATGGGAAGAAGTGTATCCCGACCAGTTTTACGGCACGCTGCGCTCCGAAGTGGAACGTATCTGGCGTAAAGGCCACCACGTGATTTTCGACGTGGATGTAAAAGGCGGACTCAGCCTGAAAAAACAATTCGGGGAAAAAGCGCTGGCTGTTTTTGTCATGCCGCCGTCCGTGGAAGCACTCGAAACACGCCTGCGCGCACGCGGAACCGACTCCGAAGAAAAAATTCAGATCCGCCTTTCCAAAGCCAAGCACGAGCTTGAGTTCGCGACGAAGTTTGACAAGATTATCCTGAACGACAAACTGGAACGTGCGCTGAAGATCGGCGAACAACTCACCGGCGATTTTATTTCCGCATGAAAATCGGTCTCTACTTCGGTTCGTTCAACCCGGTGCATGTGGGACACATGATCATCGCCAACTACATGCTTGCATTCGCGGAGCTCGACCGTTTGTGGTTCATCGTCAGCCCGCACAACCCGCTGAAAACCAAAAGCAGCCTGCTCGCCGATCATCACCGGCTGGAGCTGGTTCACCGGGCTATCGGCGACAACAACAAAATGAAAGCGAGCAATATCGAATTCAAACTGCCGCAACCTTCGTACACCATTCACACGCTCGCTTACCTGTCGGAAAAATTTCCGAACGACCGGTTTGCGCTGATCATGGGTAGCGACAATTTAAGCACGCTGCACAAGTGGAAGAATTACGAAGAGATCCTGAAACAGTACGAAGTGCTGGTTTACCCGCGCCCGGAAAGTGACGGCGGTCCTTTGAAAGCGCATCCGCATGTTAAAATGGTGAACGCCCCGCTGGTCGATATCTCATCCACGTTTATCCGCGAAGCCGTTAAGAACAAGAAAGACGTGCGTTATTATCTTCCGCACGAAGCGTGGGAATATATGCGGGAGATGCACTTCTACGAAAAATAAAAGGAGAACTTCCAACTCTCAAATACCAACTTCCTCCAAAGGAGTCCTTCGTTTGTTACTGCGCGCCGATCGTTTTGAGATAAAGCACGTGCGATTTCAGCGCGCTGAAGAATGTAGGATATTCGATATACCGCACATTGAACTGGCTGCACACGTCTTTCACTACTTTACTGATCGCGGGATAATGTACGTGGCTGATGCGCGGGAACAAATGATGTTCCACCTGGAAATTCAGTCCACCCACGAACCAGGAAATGAATTTGCTGCGTGTCGAGAAATTGGCGGTGGTGGCGAGCTGGTGCACGGTCCAGTCTTCCTTCACTTTATTCGTTTTATCATCCGGAACCGGGAAAGACGCTTCTTCCACCACGTGCGCAAGCTGGAAAACGACAGCCAGTACAAAACCGCACATGCCGGCGGCGAGCAGGTAACCGAACAGCGTATCGAGGAAACCGACCTGCCAAATGGGTAAAGCGATGAACACAAAACCGTAAACGAGTTTGCTGGCCCAGAAAACGATGTGTTCTTTCACATTCATTTTTTTGATTTTGGTTTCGCCGATTTTTCCACGGAAATACTTGTCGAAATCCTTGGAGAAAACCCAGATCAGGTACGTAAACCCGTAAAGCACCACCCAGTAAATATGCTGGTAGCGGTGGTACCAGCGGCGTGGCTGGTTGGTATTGGTACGTATCCAGGGCTTGATATCGATATCATCATCGTGACCTTCGATATTGGTAAAGTTGTGGTGATTGACGTTGTGCTTGGCTTTCCAGAGATAGGAACATCCGCCGAGCAGGTTGAGCGAGTAGGCCATCATTTCATTCACCCATTTGCGCTGCGAAAAACTGCCGTGCGCCCCGTCGTGCATCACGTTGAAGCCGATGGCGGCCATGTTGAAACCGAGCAGTAAACATCCCGGGATGGATAACCACCAGGCCGGCGTGAGAAATACAAGCCAGGCGTACAATGCCGCGGCCGAACACATCAGGATGGCTGTTTTCCAGTAAAGTTTTTTGTTGCCGGTGAATTTTACACCGTTCGCGCTGAAATACTCGTCAACCTTCTTTTTGAGTGCAGTGGAAAACGCTGCATTATTATTCCCAAAAGAAACTCCCCTCATGATCTTTTTTTTGTGCGGTAGCCACAGACTATTGGTACTTCATGGCATTCCGCTGATATTATTCCCTCTTTAGCCAGTACCAGGGTAAACCGGGCCTGTTTTACTTGTAACACGCTTCTCCTGGCGTTGTGGGTGACGCACAAAGATACGTGCTTCGGGAAACTGGCAAAATCGCAATTTGACGCGCTTTACCCAGAAGTAGCACTTCCAGCCTTTGATCGAAAAAAGCGGGCCGGTAATCTCTTATCAGCCCGGTTTCATCTGAAAAACAGCTTGTGTTTATTTAACAGTAAATATGCCGGGCACGACGTCTTTTCATGGGTATGCCCGGGATCAATACGAAGAAGCGCGGTACTGTTTGCCACCACCGGTACCGCTTCTTTTTTGATTATTTCCCCGCTTGTTCCAGCGCGGATTTTTCTTTTGCCCGGAAGCATTCCCGTTGCTTCCCGCCTTTTTTTGCTGCTCCTGCGCGGCAGGTATAAACTGCGGCTTGGGCAGTGCGGCAATGTTGCGCGGCGTTTCGGCAATCGGGATATTTTTTTTGAGCAGTTTCGTGATGTCTTTCAGGTTGTCTTTTTCATCCGGCGAGCAGAACGAAATAGCGATTCCCGAAGCGCCTGCACGGCCGGTACGGCCGATCCGGTGGACATACGTTTCCGGAACATCCGGCAACTCGTAATTGAATACGTGCGAAAGTTTATCCACATCGATCCCGCGTGAAGCGATATCGGTCGCCACCAGGATGCGAAGCGTTTTGTCTTTAAATCCGTTCAGCGCTTTCTGGCGTGCGTTCTGCGACTTGTCGCCGTGAATCGCTTCGGCCTGTATGCCTTCGCGTTTCAGTGTTTTGGCCACACGGTCGGCGCCGCGCTTGGTGCGTGTAAAAACGAGCGCATGATCGATCGATTCGTTTTTGATCACGTGGCAGAGCAAAGCGGCTTTACTTGTTTTTTCCACGAAGTAAACCGACTGCTCCACGCTTTCGGCAGCGGAAGAAACCGGCGCCACATTTACGTTGATCGGGTTGCGCAAAAGCGAATCGACCAGGCTTTTGATTTCGGGCGGCACGGTGGCGGAGAAGAAAAAGGTTTGTCTTTTCGGCGGCAGTTTCACGATGATCTTTTTGATGTCGTGAATGAACCCCATATCAAGCATGCGATCGGCTTCGTCGAGCACGAAAAATTCGATGGTGTTCAGCCGGATAAATCCCTGGTTCATTAAATCGAGCAGGCGGCCCGGTGTGGCTACGATGATATGTACGCCGCGTTTAAGCGCCTGTGTTTGTGCATGCTGCGACACACCGCCGAAAATAACGGTATGCCGGATGCCGGTGTATTTGCCGTAATCAGCAATGCTTTCACCGATCTGGATAGCCAGCTCGCGCGTGGGTGCGAGGATGAGTCCGCGCAGGGTCGGGCGTTCGCGGTTTACGCCGGAATTGTAAAGCAACTGCAGGATCGGAATGCTGAACGCTGCGGTTTTACCCGTTCCTGTTTGCGCGCAACCGAAAATGTCGCGGCCCTGCAGTAACTGGGGAATTGATTTTTCCTGGATAGGAGTCGCTTCATCATAGCCTACTTCGTTCAATGCACGAAGAATAGGCTCGATAAGCCTTAATTCTTGAAATTTCATAAATGAATTAATTGGTTAATAATAATTTCGCTGCTGACAATATCTATACGGCTAATTATTAGTGAGCGGATTTGCTCTTCAGGCGTAGAACCAACTGAAATGTAAGGGCTGAAGGTTTACAGGACAGAGGGGATATTGCTCCCACAGTGAGGCAAAGGTACGTATAATTTACGGCGCTCCGACAAAATGCGGATTTGCGGCGGTGCACCGGGCTGACATATACAGTAGTGTTTCCATTTCAAATGGTCCAAAAAATTCACCGCGGGCGCCGGGACGCTGAGCCAACCGCACATGCCTCGCCGCAGAGAAATATTCCTCTGCGTAAACTCTGCGTCTCTGTGTCCGTGCGGTAAAGAGCGAATACTTTTAAACTGGTGAAATACCGCATTTCTCCGGGAACAATCTGCTGCTAATCGTTAATTTTGAAAAACGTTTTTACGCTGCTGGTATCGCTGTTTGTACAAATAAATATGTTTTATGAAAATAGAAATCTGGTCCGACATCATGTGCCCGTTTTGCTACATCGGCAAGCGGAGGCTGGAAACGGCGCTCGAAACATTCGAAGAAAAAAACAGCGTGGAAATCACATGGAAAAGTTTCCAGCTCGACCCGGAAATGAAAACGGAGCCAGGTAAAAGCATCAACCAGTACCTCGCAGAGCGCAAAGGCTGGACGATCGATTATGCCCGCGAAATGAACGCGCATGTTACGCAGATGGCCGAAGAAGCCGGGCTGCATTATGATTTTGACCGCGCCGTGGTGGCCAATTCTTTTGATGCGCACCGGCTGATCCAGCTCGCCAAAAAACACGGTAAGGGCGATCTCGCAGAAGAACGTTTATTCAAAGCCTATTTCACCGAAGGCAAAAACATAGCCGACACCGGTACGCTGGTTGCCTGCGGAAAAGAGATCGGGCTGGATGCAGGGGAAACGGAAGCGATGCTTCGCAGCGATGCGTTTTCGGAAGAAGTGAAAAACGATATTGCGGAAGCAGTGCGCCTGGGCATTCGCGGCGTTCCGTTTTTTGTTTTCGACCGGAAGTTTGCCGTTTCGGGTGCGCAGCCGGAAGACGTTTTCCGGCAGGCTTTGCAGAAAGCCATTGAAGCGAACGTCTGAAAAAATGGAACGCTTATTTTTTGGAATCGCTGCTGTTCCGCAGTTCGATCAATGTCGATTGTGCAATCGCGCAGAGTTCTTCTTTTCCATCGGACACATTAAAAACTTCGGAGCGGCACACGGTCAGTGTTTTTCCTTTTTTCACCAGGAAACCTTTCGCAAGCAGCGCTGGTCCTTTGGCGGGCGCGAGCAGGTTGATTTTAAATTCCACCGTCAGGATGGACGAATCCGGATGCATGGCGGAATAAGCAGCATACCCAGCCACGTTATCGGCCAGCGTACCGACTATTCCCGCATGAAAAAAACCGTGCTGCTGCCCGAGTTCTTCGCGGTACGGGATGCTGATTTCACAATACCCGTCGCGCACAATATCGAGTTTCGCGCCGATGAACTGCATGAATTTTTGCCGGGTGAAACTTGCTGCTACGCGCTGGAGGAATTCGGAATTTTCCATTTTGGGTGTGGTTGGTGGTTTTAAAATAATCCGATTTCATTCTTGTTTGCAAGAAGAACTTTCATTTTCAGGAATGAAAAACTTTCGACTTTACGATTAACCCGTTTTCAAAAAAAAGGACTTCACCAACGATCATATCCTCTTCGCCGGGAACTGTCCTGGTATATTCAACAAATACACTTTTGTCATCCGCAACAGAGTAATCCGGTTGATAATGTAATCCGGGCAGTCTTTCAAATGCATCTTTCCACCATGCTCTTAATTGCTCTTTCCCTTTTATCAATCCATTCGTTTCCGGTTTCCGGAGCTTCAGTTTGGGACTGAAATGTTCTGCGTTGTCATGATAAAGAGAAAGAAGAAGCTCCAGGTTTTTTGAATTGAATCCTTCGAACCAGTTGCTGAGGGCATTGAGATTGTTTTCTTTCATGATAATCCGAAGATAAATATTTCGTTATTGCGTGATTTAAGAGATTAAAATCCCCGGCGAAACGGTCGATCGTCGTCTTTAAACTAATAAAAAATACGGGTGTCAAATCGATTCATCAAGCGGAAATTCTTCCAGTTCATTTTTTCCTTCAAGCGGGTTCGACCGGTTGATCTTTCGATAAAGGCGAAGGTATAATTCCAGTCGCTCGCCCGGCAACATGTCGATTTTCAATCCCCAGTCTCCGCTAATTGTAAATTCAATATCACCATACAGCGTGCTGCAGGAAATCACGTACTCCTGGGCTGGTTTTTCGTCTTGACCCATCGTAACAAATTTCACTTTCTTGTTTTGAGCTTTGTCCGAAATGAGTTTCAGTCCCCGTATGCGTGCAGGGTTTGGTTCCAGATCAGAAATGAACTGGCCGTAATTTCCTGGCGGGTTTTTTAATTCGACTTTGATATCATCATCGTTACCAAAGTTTTTCAGTGTCCTGTTTTTATAGGCTTGAAATAAGGAAACCGTCTCCCTGGTTGTTGAAGAATTAGCAATTGCGAAGTGGTAAGTGATCGGTCTTTGACGTCTATGTACTGCAACGGAATCCAGGGTTTCAGTAGTATAATTCGTTCCGCTTCCAGATCCATGCTTTGTAATTAATTTGTCGTTAACCATTTCCGTCAGGCTTTTTTTGACTGTTGGTAATGGTATATTCAGTTGTTTCGAAATTTCACCTGAGCTGCACCCGGGATGATTTTCAATAAACGTATAAATCATTTTTTCGCGCGGAGCAATCTTGCCTCTTTTTTGCACTTCCAGTTTCTTCTTCAATTTTTCCTGGATGTTGGCCATGCAGTCAAGGAAAAAGTGCACCCATGATGTTACATTCTCTCCAGGGCGATGATGCTGGCAATCCATCAGGACCTGGTAGTATTCTGCTTTGCGGGTTTCAATTTCATGTTCGAAACTTACATACTCGATCCACGGGTAATTGTTTTTAAGAAGCAAAAGCGTCCCGAGTAACCGGCTTAAACGGCCATTGCCATCCTGAAACGGATGAATACTTAGAAAGTCATAAACGAAAAGGGCCGATTTGATCAGCGTCGGAGTTTGGTAATCGTTATTGTACCACTGGATCAGCGAGAGCATCGCGTCTTCAGTTTCTACCCCAGGCGGTGTCGTATTGAAAATGATCGTCCTGCTGCCATCAGAATTTATTGCTTCAACCGAATTAGGATGCTGCTTGTAATTGCCCTTGTGCCACTGATCTTTTTCACTGTAGCGCATGAGTTCGTTGTGCAAACCCTTCAAATTTGCTTCAGTGATCTCAATCTCGTTGTATGATTCACCGATAATATCCAGCGCACGGAAGTAACCTTTCACTTCTTGTTGATCGCGCTCTTCCAGTTTTTCAATCTTTACCCGGTTGAAGATGAAAGCGCGTACTTCATCGTCGCTCATGCGCGAACCTTCGATACGCGTTGATGCACCTGTACTTTCTACTGTCGCAACCGATTTTAGCTGCTTCAGGGTTTGCGCACCTTCACGTTTCGCAATACCTGACCACTCACCCCCGAAACGGTCGATGGCACTCATGTGGCCTATCATTTTGAAGTCTGGATCGAGCTGAAAGGTGTGAACTTTGCTGTTCATTGCTACAAAATTATATTCGATTATATCCGCAAATATACGATATATATTCGATACCCCGAAATCAAACAGATACGATTTGATTCGCTTATATACGTTATCTGATTTGAGGAACCTGCAGGAAAAACTCAAAGTGTTTGAAAATCACGCGCTTTGATAATTAGGTGGGAAAGGAGAGAATCGAACTCCCTATGCCCTTCCGGGCTCCTGATTTACAGCCAGGTGCGACACTCCAGCAACCGCAATAAAAAAGCCGCCGCTGATCTGCAGACCGGCGGCGGCTTTCAGCAGGATCGGTTTGCTTAGCTGGTCACCATACTTAGCAGCGACTGGAACAAAAACTTTCCATCGGTATTGCTGAGGTTCGGATCGGCGGCGCGTTCCGGGTGCGGCATCATGCCGAATACGTTTTTACCGGCGTTGCAAACACCGGCGATATTTTCTATCGCACCGTTCGGGTTCGATTCCGGGGTGATGTTGCCGTTTTCATCGCAGTAGCGGAAAAGCACCTGGCCATTGGCATTTATTTTTTTCAGCGTTTCGGCATCGGCGAAGTAATTTCCTTCCCCGTGGGCGATCGGAATTTTCAGGGCTTTATCCTGCGGAACACCCGCGGTGATCAACGTACCTGCGTGCTGCGCTTTGATATGTACATTTTTGCAGATGAACTTGCGCTCGGTATTATGCAGCAATGCACCGGGAACCATGCCCGCTTCGCAAAGAATCTGGAAACCGTTGCATACGCCGAAAACATATCCGCCTTTGTCAGCAAATTCCATCACCTCTTTCATGATCGGTGAAAAACGCGCGATGGCACCTGAGCGCAGGTAGTCGCCGTAGGAAAAACCGCCGGGCAGCACGATAAAATCACATCCCTGGAGATTGTGGTCCTTGTGCCAGAGCTCAACCACTTCCTGCTCCATGATTTTACGCAACACATAAATCATGTCCTGGTCGCAATTGGAACCGGGAAAAATAACGACGCCGAATTTCATCTTTCTGAAGCTTTTTTGAAGCCTCAAAGATACGGAAAAGCAAGAAGCAGGAATTTTAGTTCCTGCTTCTCTTTATTAATGACTTATTGACTTTTTCGCTTACCTGTTGACCACGATCTTGTGTGTGATCATCATGTCGCCGGTGAGTACCTGCAGCGAATATACGCCCGATGACAGGCCCGGATTGAGCTGTTTGCTGATGCTGCCGTTCGGTGTGGCCAGTTCTTCGTTGCACACTAACCGGCCAACCGCATCCACGATACGGACAGTCGCTTTTCCGCCGGCAATATCGCTCAGTGAAAGCGTAAAGCTGCCGCTGCTCGGGTTGGGCATAACGCTTACAGTTCCTGTACCGCCGGCATTGTCGATCACACCAAGGCTTGCCGTGGAGAATACATTGGACAGGCTCTTGTCGCCTTCGATCAGGACGTTTGGGATGATTCTCGACGGGGAGCACCAGATTACGTTGGCGGCTTCCACCATATAGTACATCGTGCCCACCGGCGGATTCGGATCGCTGTACGCCAGTGTCGATCCGCTGACGGTATTCAGCAGAACAAGCGAACTCATGGACGATCCGCGGTAAATATTATATCCCCAGGGAATGAATCCTTCGTAGTTCGTCCAGCTCAGATCCCATCCGCTCACCTGCCCTGCCACTACCGTGAGGAAAATACCGCGGTGGTGCGGACTCATCACGGAAACGTTTCCGCAGGTATCGGTTGTAGTGAGCTTGTAGCGTTCCGGTGCAACCGACGCGTTGGATGCGGCATCAAGGTAGGTGGAGAACTGTGCCACCGGCTGCGAGGCAAGAAGTACGTAGTTACTGCTGTTGGGCGGCGATTCTTTGTAGATATCGAATGTTCCCGACATAATCATGGACATGCGCTGCCAGATTACTTTGTATTTGTTCGTAGCTGTATCGACCGTAACAGCACAAATGTCTTCGCTGGCCGGGTTGCCGGGCATCAGGATAACCGACAACGTATCGGTAACTGTTCCGCAGGAAGCCGTGGCGGTAACCGTGTAGGTTGTTGTTACCAGCGGATTCACAAGCACATAATTACCGGTAAGGTTTCCGGGCTGCCAGGTAATTACGGCTGTGGTATCGCTTGCCGTGGCATAGAGATAAGCGCCCCACGAGCAGTATGTCGTTTGTGTTCCGGATGTCATCAACTGGAACGGTGTTGCAGCGATACTCACAGTGGATGCGGTCTGGCAGCCGTTGGCGTCGGTAATCACCACATTGTAATTCCCGGGCGTGAGGCCGAAAGCAGTATCCGTTGTTTGTACCGGTATGGTATTCCAGGCATACGTATACGGTGCGGTTCCGCCGAGCGCGATCACCGTAGCCATGGGTGGAACACTGCAGGGTGTGGGAACCTGGTATGCATAAGCAAACACGAAACCGGAAGAGCCAACAAAAACAGAATCACTCGCCGTACATCCGGACGCATCGGTAACTGTGACCATATACACACCGGGCTGAAGACCGGATGCGCTTGCCGTGGTTTGCACCGGCGTGGTATTCCACACGTAACTGTAAGGCGAACTGCCTCCCGTTACGGTTACCGAAGCCGATCCTGTTCCGTTACACGGAGCGGGCGTGGATGACATGTTCAGGAACATCGGGTTCCCATTCTGGATCAGTACGGAACTGGTCATTGCACATCCGCTGGCATCGGTTACAGTAACGGCATACACACCCGGCGCAAGCCCGGTGGCTGTCGGTGTAAGCTGCGCAGGCGAGGTGTTCCACATATACGTATATGGAGCGGTCCCGCCGCTTACGGCAACTGTTGCGGATCCTGTTCCGTTGCACGGTGCAGGTGTTGTGGTGAACGTAAGACTGAGTCCGGGCGCGCTGCCGATACTTCCGTATATGGAAGTCGAACATCCGCTGGCATCGGTAACAAGTACCTGGTAAGTGCCGGTCGGGAGATTGGTTGCGGTTGCCGTGGTTTGTACCGGTGTGGTATTCCATGCATACGTATAGGGTGGTGTTCCGCCGCTGACCACGCTCACAGTGATTGATCCATCGCTGGCTGAATTTGAATTGCAATAGGTTGCGGGTGTACTGTTTGTTGACAAGACGATAGATGATTGTGATCCCACTACACCACTGCCGGTAACGGTACATCCGGACGCATCGGTCACCGAAAAACTATAGAGTCCCGGCACAAGGTTGGTCGCGGTCTGCGTGGTTTGCGGCGGAGTCGTATTCCACAGGTACGTATAGGGTGCTGTTCCGCCCGTTGGCGTAATAGTTGCCGATCCTGTGCCCATGCACGGCGCAGGACTTGAACTGAATGCGAGGGAAACCGACGGCGCCGAACTGATGCTGCTGGCACCGGTTGCAGAACAACCGTTAGCATCCGTAACGGTGACCGTATAAACTCCCGAAGGCAGGTTGGTGGCCGTTTGCGTGGTTTGTACGGGAGTAGTCGCCCACTGGTAAGTGTAGGGCGGTGTTCCGCCGCTGACTACGTTTACCGTAATCGTTCCATCTGATGCCGATGTGGATTGACAGTAATGCGCAGGAGTATTCGTAAAAGAAATCGCCATACCGCTGAATTGTCCGACAACAGCATTCGCCGATGTCGTGCATCCCCCGGCATCCGTAACGGTTACCAGGTAATTGCCCGATACCATGTTGACGGCTGTCTGGGTTGTTTGCGGCGGAGTCGTATTCCAGAGATACGAATACGGGCTTGTTCCGCCGCTTACGTTAGCGGTGGCCGAGCCGGACGGTGTGCAGGCGCTGGGTGTTGTGGTTACAGAAATTGTCGGGCCGCCGTAGGTGATAACGGCTGCCGCTCCGCCGCAGGCACCGTTTGCATCCGTGACCTGGACATAATATGTTCCTGCGGTCAGGTTGGTCACTGTGGTTCCGCTTTGCGGCGGATTCGTGTACCAGGCGTAGGTGTACGGCGGTGTGCCACCGGTAACCGATACTGTTGCCGTGCCGTTGCCGTTACACATATCCGGAGTTGTGGACATGTTTACATTCAGCACGGACGGTGTCGGCGTACAGGTCATGCAATTCGTCTGATAATATAAACCTGCAACGGCCAGTGTATAACAATCTCCGCCGTGTGCCAGGTTGTAATTGCAGGTGGTTTGCCCGTTGGACACGTTTGTATTCGCCGAAATAAAATTCCACCAGTCCCACTGCGGCTGCGGCACGCTCTGGCCATTCATGTTCAGTATATAGCCGGTCATCTGCATATCGCCTACCATCATAAAGGCGCTGCCCGAAGAGGATGCAGCACAGGCATTGATGCCGCTCATCGTGTGATTAAGCGGACCACCCACGACGGTATGACAACCATCGTCGATAACCAGTGAGCCGGTATATGTTGCAGATTGATCTTTGTAAATGATCAGCAGCGTTGCGCCTTCCACGTCGTGTCCCGAAGTACTCAGGTTGGTCGGCATGCCGCTGAGCGTATAGGTTCCGTTGCCGTTACCGACGATACTCGAAGTAACATCCGCACGATACACGTGTGTACCGATCATTCCCCAGCATACGTCCACGGAACTGCCGATGTGCGTCATCGGGTAATTCGTAGTCCCGCCGACCGGGTTCTGCAATGTGGCGGTTATCGGCATGGCTGTCGGTCCGAGCAGTTCCGTCCAGAGGAAAGCCTGGTCGATCACCGCGCAGGCGGGAATGCCGGAAATAATCATCGGGGCCGGTTGCGGAACTCCGACCGGGAAGAAACGTTGTCCGAGTCGTTGCGTGGCATGCGCGTAATTCAATCCGCACTGCGAATTGCTGTATATCGTGTTCAGCGTATCGTTACCGTTGAGCGGAGTCACCGGCTGGCTGCTGGTTCGTGCCTGGTTTTGTAAAACATACCCGGGCGTGCCGATCTGCTGCGCCGCAAGATTGATACTTCCCGCCAGGAAGAAGGCAAGGGTGACCTGGTAAATTTTTTTCATGTTTCCGAGATGAGTGGGTTCGTTTCTCGTGTGTTTGCTGAGGCAATATCCGTCAAAATAAGCTGAAAGTCAAGCAGAAAGACCCGTTTTCCGGGGACGGATGATTAACTGTGTCTTTTTAACGATTAAACGTGCTGAAAGGCACATAAACCGTTGCAATCCCCAGCAGCAAAAGCACAAAAAACAGTTCGGCCAGCCAGGTCCGGCGGGCGAGCAGGAAAATATTCGATACGAATACAGCGAGCGGCATCACGGCAAAATAGAAACCCGCAACCCCGAAATCCTGTGCAGGAATCCCGGCGACAACGGAAAAAACAGCGAGCCAGATCATGCAGGATATGCCCTTGCGCGTTTTGAGCGTGGCCGCGCCCGCCCCGGCGACAAAACGACCGGCAGCAGCCAGCAGCAAAAGAATAATGATACCGGACAGCAGGTAATACGAAACCGGCAGCGACAGGAAAAAATCACGGTGAACGATCGGCTGCACGATCATGCCGCTCCAGAATGCCGGCGACTGGTCGGCCAGGAAATAATATGTCCCCGCGTAAACATACGGGACGAGCAGGCCGAGCATAAGAATGATCCATTCGCGCCAGATGAAAGGCCGCAGGATAACCAGGCAGGCGATAAAAAAGAGAGCGAAAACCAGCGCGGGAAAATAAATAAGCGAAGCCAGCGCGACCAGCAGGCCCGTGTAAAAAACCTTGGAATACGCCGTATCCATGCGGTAGGTATCGAGCATGAGATAGATCGCCGGGAGCAGGAATATACTGGCGACCATCGCCGGGTGAAAACGCAGCAGGCCCATGGAACAGGACGCAAAAACAATAAAGAAAAGCGCGGGCAGGTACGATCGTTTCGTGAACAGTTGGTGTTTGAGTGTAAAATAATTAAAGCCGAGCGCCTGCAAACCGACCAGGAGCAGCGCGGTAATTTTGGAAGCCAGCGGAAATTCGGACGGGAACCATTCGATAAGCCTGTACAAAGGCATGGAAACCTGCGCCCGGGGCGTGAAATCAATATTAAAAGCCGGAAGCCAGAGCAGCACACCCAGTAATGGGATCAGCAGGAAAGCAGCGGGAAGAAACTGGCGCGCAACGCGGATGAACACGGTGGAGATTTTTGCAAAGGTAGTTAAGGTCTGTTTAATCCCGATAGCTATCGGGATCCTCCACAGAGCCGTTTTACAGGTTACAGGAAAACTGTTGCTATACGTCGGAATAGATTTAGCGGCAGTCGGCAGGGGCAGTAGCAGTCTTGGTATTACAGGGATGTCGTCAAAATTTACCTGCTTCAGGTTTAAATAAATCAAAACTGCCGAATTGGTTTTTCCGTCGGCTAAGTTTACATTCGCTTTGGCAACGATCGATCGCAATACACAAAACCCCATGTTGATTTTTCCCCGCAAATTGTTTTTCACGGGATTGCTTTTTTTGACGGCGCTTCCGGCCACCGCGCAAAGTAAAGCCGACAGTATCTGCGAAAGGGCGGATATCCTGATCGGCCAGGGACGGCTCCAGGAAGCCATGCAGGAGTTGAACAAAGTGCTCAGCATCGCCCCGGGTTATGCCAAGGCGTATGCAAATAAAGCCGCTATCGAATGTACTTTCGGCGATACTGTAAGCGCCATGCGTGACTTCGACCTGGCTATACTTTATAATCCTGCCGACGCAGGCCCTTACCGGAACAGGGCGCTCGTTTACCAGCAGCAAAAAAATTATGCCGACGCGCTGAAGGATGTGGATAAAATCATTGCGCTTAAAGTAACTAACGCGTCTGTCTATTCTATGCGGGCAACGCTCCTCGGTGCGCTTCACCGGTACAAGGAATGCATGCTCGATTACGACAAAGCCCTTAAGCTCGACCCGCTTTGGGATACGGCTTATGTTTTGAAAGCGCGGTCCATCGTATACGAACTGGACGATTACGATAAAGCCGTCGCCGTGCTGGATCAGTGCCTGGTGAAATGTCCAAAATCAATTTACGCGCTGGAGTACCGGGTTATCTTCAATATCTACAGGGACAAATACCAGGATATTATAAATGATCTTGATGTTTTAAAAATACTGGCTCCTGGAAACAGCGCGAACTATTATTATCACACCGGCATGGCCAAAGCCAAGCTGGGCGATAAAAAAAGCGCTTGCGAGGACATGGATAAATCCAGGGTTCTTGGACTCGGCGAAGCTTTTTTGTATATGTTCGATAACTGCCGGGAAATTACCACCAGCACTGATTTTAAAGCGGATGTTTTAGGTTATGAAGCCGACAAGCTTTATGAAAAAGCGATGTATGACGCCGCCATCGCTAAACTCAGCGAAGCCATTATCCTGCAGCCTGAAGATGCCGTATTCTACTATCAGCGCGGCCGCGTAAAATTTAAAAAACAGGACTATGCTTTGGCGCTTGAAGATATGACGGCCGCTTTGAAAATCAAGTCCGGCGATCCGGAAATACTGATGATGTACGGACAATGCAAAATGTACCTCGAAGATTATGTCACCGCCAAGGAATACATGCGAAAAGCCATTGCTGCGAAGCCGGCGGAAGTTCTTTTTTACCAGCAACTGGCGCTGCTGTGTATGGATACCAAAGATTTTACACCTGCCAGGGAAAGCCTCGAAACGGCTATGCGGCTGGACCCCAACCGGGCGGAATTATACCTGCTCATGGGAGAAAATTACATGCTGCAGAATGACAAGGAGAAAGCCTGCGAAAATTTCAATAAAGCGAAGACCCTGGGCGACGGCCGCGCATACGTGAAGGTCATCCTGAATTGTAAATAAGCTTTTTGTCCCGAAAAATAATTTTCCCGGGCCGTTTCTCCGTTTTTGTAAGAATTATTACTTTTGACCGCATCTAAAATCTATCATCATGGAAAAGCACGAAGGTTTCTGGTATTCGGTCGGCGATTTTTTCTGGAGCTGTTTTGAAGCGCTGGAATGGACATACAACACCATGTCGGTAAATAAAGTCCTGATCGGTGTTGCTTTCGTTTGCTTCGCCTGGTGGATGACCTGGCAGTACCGCTTCAATAAAGAAGCCAGCCTGAACAAAACGCTGAAGTAATTTTTTCGAAGATATTTTTCCGCCCGCCGCGAGCAATCGTGGCGGGCTTTTCTTTTGGAATGCCGAATTGCGAAGGGCGAATTGCGGAGAATGCGGGAAGATTTGCGCGCATTCGTCATTCGAAATTTGTTTTTCAACATCCTTCCTGGCAATCGCTATCCGGGAGATTCCGCAAAATTTTGCCCTCCTTGTCGATTTCGATGCACTTGCCTTTGTATGATACGGTGGCTTTGCCGTTTTTAAAAAACCCTCCATTGTCGAAAGGACCTTTGATGATTTTCTTCCCGGTGGTATCAATACAGAACCAGGAGGCATCGAAATGCGGAGAAAGTGTAACAAAAGCCACGCCTTCGGAAAAAGCGAAACACGAACCGTAGATGCAGGGAATAACCAGTTTTCCTTTGCGGTCGAGGTACCCTTCTTTCTCGTTCTTCACCACCATCGCGCGACCTCCGCGGAAAGAAAATGCCTTGTCGAAAAGCGGCCAGTTCTGCACATAACCCGTGGTATCGATAAAAGAAAGGATCGAATCGATTTGCACGACCGCGAAACCTTCGCTGAACGGTTCCACTTCGTCGTACAGGAAACCGATTTCTTCGCGACCGTCATGACCGATAAAACCTCTCCGGCCCTGCGCATCTTCCGCCGGGGCGCGGCCGTTGCTGAAACCTAAAAGCCAGCATTCGCCGCTCGGCTCCCAGCACCGCCTGGTGAGTTTGTATTTCAGCGTCAGCTTCCATTTCCCCGTCGTATCGATAAATCCGTGACGGTCGCCTTTCATAACCGGTGCAAGCCCTTCGCTGAACTCGCCGGCATAATCGAACTGCGCCCTGATTTTCGTTTTACCCGCGCTGTCGGCAAAACCGTAAAGTTCTTTTTCGCCGTCAAAAAACAGGTGAGGATAGTTCGCCGGTGCCGGTGCAATTTTTTCGGGAAACCGTGCCGAAGAATCGGGCGCCGGGCTGTCTTTCGGATTTTCTGAAACGGCGCTGTCTTTTTTCGTTTTCGATTTTTCCGGGTCGGACGAGCAGGCGGATAAAAACGCAAAACTGGCGATCAGTAAAACGAATGCGGAACGGGTACGCAGCATTATTTCGCGGTTTCGAGTTTGAGCAGGTCCTGCCCGATATCGCTGCGGTAATAGCAGCCTTCGAATTTTACGCAGGCTGCGCCGGAATAGGATTTGCGTATCGCCTCCCCGATCGAATCGCCGAAGGCGGTAAAAGCGATGACGCGTCCGCCATTCGAAACCACGTTCCCGTGCTGCGTTTTTGTGCCCGCATGAAAAGCGATGGCGTCCTGCACATCGGCAAGGCCTGAAATTATTTTTCCTTTTTCATACTCGCCGGGATAACCGCCGGCAACCATCATCACGGTTGTAGTGGTACGTGTATCAATCTCCAGTTTATAATCCGCGAGTTTCTTTTTCCCCACGGCGTCGAATAATTCCAGCAGGTCGCTTTTGATGCGCGGCAGCACAACTTCCGTTTCCGGGTCGCCCATGCGGCAATTGTATTCGATCACGGAAGGTTCGCCGTTGCAGTTCATCAGGCCGACGAAAATAAAACCGGCGTATGGAATTCCGTCTTTCTTCAATCCATCCACCGTAGGTTTTACGATGCGGTTTTCCACTTTCGCGAGAAACGCTTCGTCGGCAAAAGGAACCGGTGACACAGCGCCCATGCCGCCGGTGTTCAGGCCGGTATCGCCGTCGCCGATACGTTTATAATCTTTGGCCGATGGCAGCAGTTTGTACGAAACGCCGTCGGTAATTACAAAAACGGAAAGCTCGATGCCCTGCAGGAATTCTTCGATCACCACTTTGCGGGAAGCGTCCCCGAATTTCGCATCGGCCAGCATGGCGGTAAGTTCGGCTTTCGCTTCTTCGAGCGTATGCGGAATCACCACGCCTTTGCCGGCGGCAAGTCCGTCGGCTTTGAGTACGTAGGGCGGCTTGAGCGTTTCGAGAAAAGCGAGACCTTCCTGCAAACTGTCTTTGGTAAATGTCTGGTACGCTGCAGTCGGAATTTTGTGGCGCTGCATGAACTGCTTCGAAAAATCCTTGCTGCCTTCGAGCTGCGCGCCGGTTTTCTGCGGGCCGATGACCGGGATATTTTTCAACTGCTCATCCGCCAGGAAAAAATCGTGAATGCCTTTCACCAGCGGATCTTCGGGACCAACCACCACGAGGTCGATTTTCTGCTCCAGCACACAGGTGCGGATGCCGGGAAAATCGTTGACGGAAATATCCAGGTTGGTTCCGCACTGCGCGGTGCCGGCGTTACCGGGCGCAATAAAAAGCTTCGACAGTTTTTTGCTTTGACTGAGTTTCCAGGCAAAAGCATGTTCGCGGCCGCCTGACCCGAGAATAAGAACGTTCATGGTACGGATGAATTACGGCGCAAAAATAGTCCAGATTACGCAGCGAAAACACAAACGGGATGCTTTTTTGGCAAAACCACAGGCATGGTAAGCATATCCACGAAAATTGTTTTCAATCGCTTCATCCGGGAGCCGATTTGCAGGGCCGATCGGCGCGACAGGTATTATTGTTAATATTATCTCCGTAAAAAATGATCGATACACATTTCAGCGACCGCGATTTGTATTTTCTCGGGGCGGGTTTTTTATCCGCCTTCTTCTCCATATTTTTTTTCGCCCGGGGAAAAACAAAAACCGCTTTGGCTGTTCTTATCCTTTCCGCTTTTTTATTCCGCCTGCTCATGGCGCTCATCGATCCGTTCGTGCATATCTGGGATGAGCAGTTTCACGCACTGGTGGCGGCCAACATGAGCGAAACGCCGTTTCATCCGAAACTTTACCGCAAAGCGCTGCTTGCTTACGATCCCTCCGACTGGACTGCCAATCACACCTGGATTCATAAACCGCCGCTTTTTCTCTGGCAGATGGCCATGTCGATAAAAATTTTCGGGATCAATGCTTTAGCTGTCCGGCTTCCTTCCGTTATCCTGGCCGCGCTGATGGTTCCTGCTGTTTACCGCATCGGGAAAATCTGCGGATCGGCACGAACCGGCTTTATCGCGGCATTGATCCTCGCCTGCTCCAATATGCATATCAATATCGTGTCCGGGTATCTCAACACCGATCAGAACGATGTTGTTTTTGCGGCGTACGTGCTGTTCAGTATATGGGCGTGGACGGAATATGTGCACAAAGAAAAGCTGCGCTGGGTTCTGCTCACCGGTTTTTTCGCTGCTGCTGCCGTGCTGGTGAAATGGCTTCCCGGGCTGCTTGTTTTCGGAGGCTGGGGCCTTGCCGTTCTTTTGCGGCTCGACTGGCAGATATCATTTACGCGGTGGAAACATCTTGCGATCGCAGTTGCCGTTACCGTAATTCTTGCCGCGCCCTGGTTTATTTATGCGCATCAGCAGTGGCCGGCAGAATGGCAGGCTATGCAGAAAGGATTCCGTCTTCATTTCGAAGGGGAGCTCGGGCATAGCGGGCCATGGTGGTATCATTTTGGAGAGTTGCGCTGGCAATTCGGCTGGATCTTTACACTTGCGATCATTCCCGGTTTCATTATTTTCTCCCGGAGCAAAATTTCATCCGCCATAAAAATTGCTTTCCCGGCTATGGTTATTGCCGTTTTCGGATTCTACAGTTTCGTTCCGGCCCGCCTGCCGCTGTTCTGTTTTATCGTTTCACCGCTGCTGATCGTTTGGGTAAGTCTTGCGGCGGAAGAAATCCTCCTGCTTTTCGAAAACAGGATCAAACGATTTTTCGCCCCGCTTTCCCTCCTGTTTCTTTTCATCATATCATTTGCGATGGTCGACATCGGGCGGCTGGAGCATTTTCATACGGACCGCGACCCGAAAGAGTTTTACCGGAAAACCCGCATGACCAATAAAGCGGCTTTCGAAAAAGCCGCCGCCGCTTTGCCCGCGGAAACTGTGATTTTCAATTGTGGCGGATTCAATCATGTGTCGTGCATGTTTTACACCGGGCTGACGGCATACAATCATATTCCTTCCGAAACGGATATGGAAACTATCCGCAGCAAAAACAGGAAAATCGCGGTTTTCGACGACGGGCATTTGCCGGACTATATCATGCGCGACTCTTCGCTCATTATCCTGCACGAACCGCTGGTGCGCAACGGGTTCTGAAAATTTACGCTTCCCGCTCTTCCACTTTTTTCAGCAGCCAGGCCAGGTCGGCCACCTGCCGGTTTTCTTCCGCCAGTTTTTTCACCAGCGCGATTTTCCGCCGCGAAGTTCCTGCACGCAGCAGGCGTGAAGTGAATTTCACCAGGTTGAGGTAAATCGCGCGCTGGTAATCGGAAATCAGTTTGTTCCTTTTCAGGAAGGTTTTGAACGCCGCCGTGTGGTAGAAAAAAGTTTCCGTATCGTCCAGCTCGAAATAAATTTTCAGCAGAATAACGCGCGAGTCGAGCTGGTAGTAAAGATCGGTGAATTCCACTTTCTGCAGCAACTGCAGCGTCTGCGAATATTCGCCGCGGTGAAAATGCAGGAAAGCCATATTATACACGAACGCATTTTCCCGTTCTCTCGAAGGCAGTTCCGATTTATACCGCTGGATAAACTGCTGTGTCCAGTCGAATTCCTGCTGGCGCAGACTGATGGTCACGATGTTTTTATAATCCCACTGCGAGAGATGGCCTTCGGAAAGCAGCACTTTATTTTCGAGGATCACTTTGTAAATCTCGAAAAGCGTGCGCTGGTACTGCATGTGTCCGGTATTGATTTTTTTGATGCAGTAGTTGAGCACGTACTGGTACATCTCGCGCAGTTCGGGAAGTGAAAAAGCGGCGCCGTGCGCGAGCAGTAATTCGCGCAGGGAATCGAAATGCTCTTCCTTTTCGCTTTCCAGCAGGGTCATCAGGATGCGGTAGTATATCCGGATCACAGGCGTGTCTTCATAACTCCTGTTCTCCAGGTGGTGCAGGATCTCGTCGAGCAGGAACACTTTGTAATCCACCGAAAGCACGTTGCGCACGTTGAATATTTCGCAGCAGAGCTGAAGCTTGCGCGCGAGGTAAAACCGGTCGAGGTAATTCACCGTGTCCTCGATATTGCTTTTATCGTCGCGCTTGAGCGTGGCCGAAGCATACGCGAGGTGGTGAAATTCGCCGGTGTAGCGATACAAATAAAAATCAGCATCGCGGCGCGCACTGCGTTGTTCGATCAGCCGGTGATTGTGCAGCAGGCTGTTGTACGCTTTCTCCGCACCGCGCACAGCCAGTTCCTTCGACAGTATGTTCTCGCTTTTTTCCGGGTCGCGGCGGATCGACTGAAGGGTGAGAAAATTTTCCAGGTGCCCGCACAGTTCGGTCATCAGGTAACGCAGCTTCTTGTCATTATAATGCCGGCCCGGAAAACAAAAACGGAAAGCGCTGCGCCGCAGTTTCGTTTCCTCCGTTTCACTACCGGTACGATCCGCCAGGAAAGAAAATAATTTTCCCAGCTGCGCATTCCCGGTAAAAAAATCACAGGCAAGATATTTCCGGAAAGCGCTCTTTTCAGATTCTTCCAAAACATTTACCAGGCCTGCTGCTTTGCTGTTAAACATAGTATCTCCGACAAATATAAAAAAATAAGTATTTTTATCATTATATATATTTGATTGATAATCAATAATATAAATATAAATTATGTTTGCTTTGTCGAGTACATTTATGCAAATATATGCCCGATAAATACTAAAATCTGTATTTTTTTACCCATATGAATCGATCTATGTTTGTACTGTCAAAAACTAGGCACACACAACTAACTGGCTAACACACACAAAACCTTGTCTCCTATGAAACCGACAAGCATCTCATACAAAAGCAGGCTGACCGGGCTCTCGATCTTTATCGGCGTCATCATGTCACCCGGTCTCCGCGCACAATGCTCGGTATCTGCCGGGGCTGATCATGTAAATTGTCAGCAGCCGGTCCAGGTGCAGGCCACCGCGCTCACCCCGGGCAATAATTACGTGTACAGCTGGTCGCCGGCCAACCTGCTGGTGAACCCGAACAGCGCCAGCGCATGGGGACCCTTCGGCGGACCGGGCGTGCAGAACCAGGCTTTCGTTGTTACGATGACCGATACCGTCGGCGGTTGCGTTACAACCGATACGGTAATCGTTTCATCGTACATGCCTGTTATCGATACGGCGTTTATCTGTTCGCCGAGCACGTCAACGGTACTTGATTTCGGCCCGGGAGCATCTTCATATCTCTGGCAATATTATTATGATACGCTCGGAAACCAGACTGCGCTGAACGTTACTACGCAAACGCTCACGGTAACACAGCCGGGATATTATTTCGGTTATGCCAACTTCCCCGGCTGCGGAGCGATTACCAGCAATATCCCGGTGGTGATCGGCTGTAACAGCAGCAACTCTTGCAGCGTGAGCGCCGGACCGGATACTGTTTTCTGCCAGTCGCAGAACCCGCAACTGAACGCCGTTCCCGGAACGCCGGGCAACAATTACATTTTCCAGTGGTGGCCTTCCACCGGCCTGAGCAACCCGAATATCGCGAACCCGACGGTGTACGGCGTGTACAACCAGGTATACACCGTAACGATGACCGATACCGTTACTAACTGCACGGTAACCGATACGATCACGGTAAGTGAATTTCATTTTTCGGTAGGCGATACATCTTACAGTTGCAACAACAGTAACGTCATTCTCGATTTTGGTCCCGGCGCAACAAATTACTTCTGGCAATTTTATACCGATACGGCCGGCAACACCACCAACCTGAATTATACCACGCAAACAATTACCGTCAACCAGCCGGGATCGTATACTGGATACGCCACCTTCCCCGGATGCGGCGCGCTGACCAGTGTTTTTTATGTGGCCGACAGTTGCGTGGTGACTTTCTGCAGCGTGAGCGCAGGTCCGGATACCGTGTTCTGCCAGCAGCAGGGACAACTGAACGCCACGCCGGGAACGCCGGGAAATTATACGTACAGCTGGTCGCCGGCATACGGACTCGATAATCCGAACAGCCAGAATCCGAACATTATTTCAGGAGTGAGCAACCAGCAGTACGTGGTTACGATGACGGACGGAAACTGCACGGCTACCGATACAGTGATGGTCAGTGCGTACTACTGGCATATCGATACTATTTACAATTGCGACAGCAGTTTCGTTACACTCGATTTCGGCCCGGGTGCAGCGAACTATTACTGGCAGTATTATACCGACACGGCTGGCAATACTTTCCCGATCAATGCGAATACGCAAACACTTGCCGTGAACCAGCCCGGTTCGTATCTCGGTTTCGCTTTCTATCCCGGATGCGGCGCGCTGACCAGTATTTTCTACGTGATCGATTCGTGCAACGTACCTGTCGGGCATGTCTGGCCGGGCGACTGCAACTACGATCTCACGGCGAACATGGCGGATGTGCTGCACATCGGCGTAGGCTACAACACCACCGGCGCAACACGTCCGAACGCGAGCAATGCCTGGTACCTGCAGCCGATGGCCGACTGGACGCAGAATTTCACCAACTGCAATTACAAACATGCCGACGCCGACGGAAACGGAATTATCAACGTAAACGATACTGTTCCCATCAGCCTCAATTACGGACTGACGCACCCGTATCATTTCGTCCCGGAAGTTCCGGTCGCGGCCAGCACACCTACCCTGCAGCTGGTTGCGAGCTACGATACCTGCGGATTGCAGACTTTGGTGAACGTAGATATTCGTCTCGGTACGTCAAGCATCCCGGTGGACAGTTTATACGGAATAGCGTTCCGCATCAACATGGATGCGAACCTGATCGATACGATGATGACCACGATGAACTTTACCGGTTCGTGGCTGGGAACGATCGGGAATAACATGATCGGTTTCCGCAAACCTTTCCGCAGCGCGGGGATTATCGACGCCTGCGAAGTGCGGAACGACCAGCAGAGTTTCAACGGCGGTTCGGGATCGATCGGTTCGTTCCAGATCGTTACCACGGACAACCTTTCCGGAATCGCGATCCTGCACCTGGATGTTTCCAACGTAACGGCGATTACTTTGAGCGAAGCAAATATCCCGGTTGCAATCATTGCCGACTCCGTGGTGATCGATCCGACCTTACAGACCTCTGTACCGGAATATGAAACTGCCGCAGGCTTTACGCTGTACCCGAACCCCGCCAGCGGCGAAGTATTCGTGAGCACCACCGGCGCTTCCGAACAGATCGACGTACTGGACATGGTCGGCCGCACGGTAAGTTCTGTGAAAACGAGCAACCGCAACACACGCCTCGATCTTGCACACCTCAGTGCCGGTGTTTACCTAGTTCGTGTAAAACAAGGCAACAGCATCCAGACTCAAAAACTTACGATCACCCGATAGATTTTACCTCTGCTTTCGCGAAAAGCAAATGCACATGAAATGAAAAAGGCTGTTCCTCCCGGGTGCAGCCTTTTTTAATACGGACGTCACACTGAATACGGAGGTCACACTGAGCGGCAGTCGAAGTGTGTGTAGTACAGTCTCTTTTACACACACTTCGACTCCGCTCAGTGTGACGTATTCATTTTATGTGGCGTGTTAATTTCGTGTGGCGCACGATTACTTCACCGCTTCAAACTTCAGCGAACCGGAATTGATACAGTAGCGCTGTCCTGTGGGCGGAGGTCCGTCGTTAAACACATGGCCTAAGTGACCGCCGCAGGCTTTACAGGTGACTTCCGTGCGTGTCATGCCGTACGTGTTGTCTTCGTGGTAATCGCAGGTAGTGGAATCGAAAGGCATGCTGAAACTCGGCCAGCCGCAGCCGGATTCGAATTTCTGTTCGGAAACGAACAGGATATTGTTGCAGCCTGCGCAGCGGTAAATTCCTTTTTCTTCGCTGTTCCAGTATTGGCCCGAGAACGCGTATTCGGTTCCTTTCTGGCGCAGGATGCGGTATTGTTCCGGCGTCAGGATTTTTTTCCATTCCTCATCCGTTTTCACAATTTTTTTGGCGGTATCGTCCGTTTTCATGGCTACAGTAGTTTTAGGTATTTCATTCGCTGCCTTGTTTTCGTTGACCGATCTGGAGGCGTCCGGGCTGCAGGCGCTTGTCGAAAGAATGACAAAAACCAGGACAATCTGTGCGAGCTTTTTCATGCTGATCTGTTTTTCATCATGTACGTGCAAAACGGGCGGCCGGATTTTCATTTCACATGTGTTAACAGAATAAACGCTATCAAAATTAACGAAAAGATTGCCGGCGCCGGGAATATGTGAAACCTGCCGCCGTCCAGGCAAAAAATGCAACGCCGTATCAGCATTAAAACGCAGAGCACACAGGGTTCTCCCCGCATGCCCACAAGAGGGCGCAGAGGAGCGTTTCATTTTTTGCCTTAGTTGGGAAAAAGATTCCGGGAAGAGCACTTACTTCGAAAACGTATGCTTGAACTTAATCTTACCCAGGCGCACGTTGAGCACGCGGCCGTTTTCATCCGCAGATTTTTCGAGGGTGATTTTTTCGTTGGATACTTTTTTCATCGCCAGCCCGGCCCAGTCCCAGCCGGTCATCGATTCTTTTTGCTGGTTCATGGCCATTACGCCTGTAGCCGGTTCCGTCGGTTTTCCGCCCAGTTTTTCAAGCGCCCAGTCCTCGGCCATTTCGCGGACCGTGGGGAAATTGTATTCCGGGTAAGCCTGCTGCGTAGTTGTTCCGGATGACAACGGCGTATAGCCTGCAAGCGCCAGCATGCCCGGCTCAGTTTCTTTTTGCCGGATTCCCTGGATCTCACGGGGATTAAAACTTGCTGCGAATAAATTTTCGCGAACGGGTTTCGTGGTATCCAGCGGAGAAATCTTTTGAGTGCCGTTGTTCGAAGCATAGTTGGCCTGCTGCGTTCCGTTGTTATTGTCGGGAACAGGAATAACCACCGGGGTCACTTCGCGGTTTTTCAGCGCGGAATTCCCGGCAAGACCATCGGCATCAACCGGGCCGCCGTTCGCCAGGCGCGTAATGCCGTAACCGGCAAGTACGAGTACCGCGAAAGCAGCCGCAGCGCGCCATACGGGCATCCACGGTGTTCCGCGGGCGCGACGTTTCAGCGAAGCTTTGTCTTCGAATACAACGGAAAGGTCGGGCTGCAGGCGGGTTTGCTGATATTGTGCAAATACCGCAGCATACACCGGATCCGATGCGATGAACGTATCGAGTTCTTTCCGCTGCTGCGCGTTCAGCAAACCTTCGATCGCGGAAAGGATATAGTCTTCGTAATTCGATGCGCTGACCGGTTCGAGCGTTTTCTTCAGCGACCCTTTATGTTCAAACACAATTTCTTCGGGCTGCAGGCGCGTTTTTGCGAAGGCATCGTAATCGGCGCGGCGTTCCGGGTGTTGCGCGAGAAACTGCTCCACGCGTTTCTGTTCATCGGCATTCAGCAAACCTTCAGCGGCGGCGATAAAAAATTCTTCGCAGTTCGCTTCGTTTACCGTCAGCGGCAGATCAGCGAAACGTTTCAAGGTTTCTTTTCCTTCGAAGTTCACACCGGATTCATCGTCCAGCCCGATATGCTCGTAGTTGTTGAACAGTTCGTGGAGATCGGGATGCTCATCCAGGAAAGCGAACAAAAGCTCAGCCTGCTCCGGGGAGAGGCGTCCCTCAAAAAAATCGAGGAAATAAGCTTCGCAATTGTTCCTGTTAATATCCATTTTTCTTAAAGCACTTTGTCCATGCTTCCTATATAATTCTTCAAAAACGTCCGCGCCCTGAAGATGTACACTTTTACCTGTGATTCACTCAGCCCGGTAATCCCGCCGATTTCTTCGTAGCTGTATCCTTCGTAATCGCGGAGCATGATCACCGACCGCTGCATTTCGGGAAGTTTGGATACCGCTTCATTCAGAATTTCCTTGAGATCGCTGTACTGTTTATTCGTCGAAAGTGCGATCATCGGCGCTTCTTCAATCGAGCCCTGCCGTTTGTCCTTCCGGATCGCATCGATCATCGTGCGGTACGCGGTGGTGAACATATACGACCTGGCATTCTTCGCTTCCGTATCCGAAACTTTCAGCCACAGTTTTTCATACGTGTCCTGGACAATATCCTTCGCCTTGTCCTTATCCTTCACATTTTTCAGGATAAAGCGATAGAGGCTATCGGCATGTTCATCAACACAGCGGTTGAATTCTTCAACGGTCATCGCAGCAGTATTTCGATGTTTTTCAGTCGTAAGACGGGCTGATCGGGGGCAAAGTTACAGGGAACGGACAAACAAAACACAACTATCTCATAATTAGTATATTATGCTATAATCGTTATGTGTTTTTGTTCTTTCCATAGTAGAATTCTTGACGTTCGATAATATCCTGATATATCTCATCTACAGGCTCGATAAGTTCAGGAGCAATCGCCAGTATTTTTAATTGGGCATCACTATTATTAATAAACCGTGCCGTTACAAAAAATAAAAGTCGAAGCATTTCTCTGATTTTTTCACCAAATTCTTGGTTTAAAAACCAATTCCATACATGAGTTGCCTGTTTATGAACTAAACATTCCGAAATAATATATTTGAGAAGAAATTCGTTTTTACTATCAACAATGCTTCCCAACTCGTTTTCGATCAAAGAGATTTTCTCAGGTAATCCAGCCCAAATTGCAATAATTTGTTCCGCACAAAAAAAGAATTGATAATCGAATATTCTTTGGTTTCGGGAATTATATGCTACAATTAACTCATATGCCTTTTCTTTTTTGATATTATTATCGAAATAGAAAAATGCTAATGGGCCTGCTCCGAAAATGTATCCTTTTTTAATAGCGAGCAAGTAATATTTTTCAGCTTCCTCATTACGTTTATTTTTAGCATAAAACTCGGCGAGAGCATGTAAAGCGATTACACTCCCATTTTCCGTTGCATGAATATAATATTCCTCCGCTCGTGTAGCATCACCTTTTATTTCGCATAGCTCACCCATCCCTATGAGTCCTTTAACATCACTATACTGAATTGCCTTCAAATAAAATTTTTCGGCATCTTCATAACGCTCTTCTTTTTTATAAATATCTGCAAGCAGCGATAATGTGCCTTTAATATTCTTTTTAATTCCTTTTCGATAAAGTTTTTCGGCCTCTACAATTTCACCTTTCATCTCAAATAAAAATCCTATCATATGGTATTTCATCTCAAAATCTTGATCTATTTTTTCCATTTCTTCTATCGCCTGACTCCATGCCTCAGCGTCAATTAAAGCAAAAACATTCATAATGATGTCAGCTGCTTTTGCTGGTAAAAGTTCCAGGTATTCTTTTCTGTCACCAATTACTTCATGTATACGGCTTAGCAACAAGTCTCTTTCGTCGATTGAGATGTTCTTTAAATGCACAAATGCCTTGGCTTTGATTACTGCACGATCAGGGTCAATAACTCCCCCATCGATTTCATTAATAAATTTTTGATACATTTCTTTTAGTTCTTGCTCGTTATACCAGGTTTCCAAAAAAACTGTCAGCCATTTCACCTGACTCTTTTGTTTCGGCCCTCCCTGCGTCATAATCAACCAAAGATTGAAAAACCTTTCCCGCAAGATGTACATAAGATTTTTGCCCTTACCTTTTATTTTATCGACAATTTGTAATTCAACCAGTTGAGCTAATGCGGCAGACAATGTTTTACTTTCAATACGTGTAGCTTCAGATAATTCTTTAACCTTGGCCGCGTCCCAGAAGAAAGAAAGTTCGAGGACAATTTTTTGATGCAGAGGAGATAGAATTCCAAGGCGTTCCTGGTATACTGGCGTAGCGCGATCAAGAATATATCTTAGATAATCATATCCCTGCTGGCCGGGGCGGTCTATCATAAGTTCTACAAGATTGAGCATGGTTCGGGGCATTCCGTCGCTTAAAATGCGTAAGGCGTTAAGACGCCCGGAATTATTACAGACAAATTCGCCCAGCTTTGGTTCTTTCAGAAAATTACTCCAGAACACCAGCAACTCTTTCAGTTCTTCCTTGGTTAACGGAGCCAGGCGTATTACATTAAAAAATTCATAAAACGGTTGATCGTACTTCCAGTGATGCTCACTGAGGCGGGTACTTCCCCCAATAATCCGAACATCCTTATAATTCATGAGTAATTCCCGGAAAAGATGATTGTCATTTGCTTTGACACTCTCAAGAATTCGGTCGATATTATCAAGCAGCAATACTATTTTTTTACCCGTTTTTTTCAATCCTTTTTGCATTGCACTATATAGCGCACGGGCAAAATCAGTCAGATCATTTTCATAATCCTCCCATTTTACTTCTTCCACCTCTATCTTATGGTTCATACGAAGCTCCTGGCAAACACGATCCCACAAATCGTGCAAACGGTAAATGCCGGCTTGTTCTTCACTCAGGTTAATGGCAATGAGCCGTTCGTTCAATTCTTTGTCCGTGTTTATCTCCGCCTGTATTCGCCTGAGCAATGTTGATTTCCCGCTACCGCGTTGTCCAACAAAAATATAGTGCTGAATAGAACCCTTCATGTCATCTCTTCTTATCTCCGAGATCACACGTTCAAGTTCATTTTTCCGGACGACAAATTGGCTTTTTACTTCCAAATCCGTCAGCCCCGAGGCTTGATAATAGGTAATTGGTTTCATGATTTCTCAGTCTTCGATTTCAAATTCCGGGTGCCTGTTTTTCCACCATTCCCGGAGAAACGGCGAAAGAAAAAAATACCTGCCATTTTCTTCGACCAGGTACCCATCCTTAATAAGGATATCATCCAGCAACGCTTTATACCCGGTAACCGGAGCAGCTTTTTTTGAATGATTAAATGCATCCTGAATTGTGTATCCTTCAATATGTGCGGCTCGGGTTAATATCTCAATACAATACTTTGAATCTTCTTTGACCAGGTATCTTGTAAGTCGCGTTTCCCAATCATTGAAGTTTCGTCCTTCCTTAATAACTTCATCAAAGGCTTTGTCGATATCTTGCCGTGTAATAACAGTTGTTTTTGTAACATAAAGAATGATATCACATTTCTCTACCATCAATTGAATGTGATACGGAAGCAGGTAGGTAATTTTATCCAGCAGGTAATCCCTTTCCTGCAATCCCATTTGCATCGTAACTCCGTTCAGCAACAAGTTCAGCAACTCGTGCGCTTCAGGATCAGACAACTTGTCGATACGAACAGGAGCAAGATCATTGATTAAGCTCTCCCTGTCAAGCGTAGCTACGACATGACGAAGTCCAACCGAGCCGGCAAAAACAAAAGAAAACTGTTTAAACTCTTTATCGTGCCTGATTTTGCGAAGGGTCCTGAGCGTTTCTATCGCTGCTTCATCTCCGTCATTCTTTGCAATCGCCTGGATAACATCAGGAAATTCATCCAGCATCATAACTATACGCAAATCTTCTTCTTTCCCAAGTTCTTCAATTAATCCAAGCAACTCTTCTTTATAACTCAGCTCTTTTGATTCGAACTTAATTCCTTCCGCAGATATTTCTCCAATCCCTCTCTGCTTTATCCATTGTCCAACCCGTTTGATAAACCGATTATGTCCTTTTAATCGATCAAGAAGCAGCAAAAAAATTCTTTTGAAAAACTCCCGTTGATTCCTGTCAGATTCAATATTCTGATACACGGCAACACAACCTTCCGGGCTGTTCTCCAAGTCTTTCATTACTGAAGACTTCCCGACACGACGTGGAGCTACAAAAAGAATGTGTTCGTTATTTCGTATCTTCTCCCAGAACTCATCATTTATATATTGTCTTCTGAGATAGCAATCTCCTTCTGCAGGAGATCCGGTAATTGTTTTCGGTTTTATCCAATCCATTTTTGACAACGATTTTGTTGCTACAAATTTATGACAACGAATTAATTGTCAAAAATAAATTGACAACATTTTTATTGTCTTACATGTTAATATATTGAATATCAAATAATTAAAATCACTGATCCACCTCAATCGCCTTCAGGTCAATCCGCTGAAGTTCCTTCACTTTAGCCAGTTGACCGGCCAGGGCTTTTTCATCACCGGCCACGACCAGTTTATACGAATCGGGCGTGAAGTATTTTTTGACGGCTTTGTTCACCGTAGCCAGGTCGAGCTTGTTCAATTCGTCGAGGTAGGTTTTCCGTTTTTCGTAATCGCGGTATACCCAGGGATTGATCGCCGAAGCCATCGAACCGGGTTCTTCCAGGCCGGTGAGTTCGGTGCGCATCATCGTTTTCATTTTTTTCAGCGAGGCTTCATCCACGCCTTTCGTGAAAAAATCCTGCAGCACGCGATCGAACGATTCGATGGTGGTGTACATCACTTCGTTGCGCACCTGCGTCTGCACACGGAAAACTTTGGTATCCTGCTGCTCGCTGAAACTGCTGTAAATGCCGTACGTTTTTCCTTCTTTTTCGCGGATCACGTCCATCAGCAGTTTTCCGAAAACGTGGTTTGCGAGATCGAAAGCCACGAGGTCTTTACTGTCGGCAGCAGGCGCGCGCTTGGTCCACGCGAGGCAGGCCTGTGTAACACCTTCTTTATTCACGAACGCGTATTCTTTGCTTTTGATCGGCGCGGTTTCATATTCCGAACCGTTTACTTCGCCGTAGGCGGCTTCCCAGGGACCGAAATACTGTTCGATGAGTTTTTTCACCTGCTCGCGGTCGGGTTTGCCGGTAACGACAAGCTTCGTATTCTTCGGCGTGTAATTGAACTGCCAGAATTCTTTGATTTGCGCGACGGTGATTTTGTTCAGCTGCGTTTCATAAAAATACCGCCCGAGCGGATTTGCCGTTCCGAAAACGAAATAATCCGAATACACGTCGGCCAACTGCGTGATGTCCATTTTCGCGGGCTTGTTCTGCGCGAGCTGGAAACGCATGTACTCGCTGATTTCCTGCTGCGGGAAAGCCGGGTGCAGGATCGCTTCGGCCATCAGTTCCATGCCCTGCGCAATATCCCTGTTCAGGAATCTTCCCGAAACCGTGCTGAAATTATCGTTGCTCGAAGCGCCGATCGAACTGCCCATCGTGTACAGTTTATGGTCCAGCTGCGTCTGTGAATATTTGGCGGAACCCAGCAGCAGCCCGTTCGCCGTAATCGCCGCAAGTCCCTGCTGGCCGGGCGTTTCGCTTTTCTTTCCCGTGTTCACGAAAAACGCAAGCGAAGTCACCGGCAGTTCGCCGTAATCCGCGAAAATCACTTCCAGGCCGTTCTTCAGTTTATACCGTTCGGTTTGCGGGAAGAATTGCGCGTTCGCAAACGTGTGCGCAAGTATGGCGAGAAAAAAGAGTATCCGTTTCATGATCAGAATGCGGGCTTGAGGTTGATGATTTCGATTTTTTCTTCGGAGAAATACGTTGCGGCAACTCTTTTGAAATCATCGTTCGTGATTTTTTTATACTCGTCGGCGGGCGAGAATGCCCTGCGGTGATCCCGGAAATAATATTCCGCGATGCCCAACTGTCCTGCGATATCCGCCGATGAATAATTGCTCAGCAGCTGAGTCGCTTCCTGGTGCGCGATAAACGCATCGATCATGTCTTCCGGCAAACCTTCGGCGGCGACTTTCGAAATTTCTTCGCGGATGGCTTTTTTCACTTTCACATTTCCCGGGCTGGGCGGCATAAATACGTCGATGAGCATGCGGTTGGGATACAAACTGTAGTCCTCGCTGACCGCCTGGATCCCGTAAGCGCTGAAATCCTTTTTCACCAGCCGGTTCATGAGAATGGAATTATCATCCGTGAATAAAACCGACGTCAGCATATTCACCGCGAAAAAATCCTTACTGTCCGGCGAAGGATGCGGGAAGGCGTAACTGTAAATCTGCACCGGGAAATTCAGTTCCACGTCGGTGCCTTTCAGCTTGCTGGTAAATACATCCGGGATGTCCTGCTTCTTTTCCAGTTTCAGTTGCTTGGTCACCGGTCCGAAATATTTTTCGCAGCTCGCAAAAACCGCATCGTGTTTCACATTCCCGGCCACCACGACAAACGCATTGTTCGGGCTGTAAAAATTATTGTAAAAGTCCATGCATTGCTGCGCGGTGAACGCCGTGATCTCATCCAGGTTACCGATCACGTCCACTTCGTACGGATGGCCCGCGGGATAAAGTAGCGGGTAGCGGTCCGTCATCGTTTTGCGGTACCAGTTGCTCAAACCGTTACGCAGCTCCTCGCCCACCACCTCGCGCTCGGTATTTAGAATTTCCTGCGTAACCACCAGGTTGGTCATGCGGTCGGCTTCCAGTTGCAGGGCCATATCCACCGCGCCTGCCGGTAAATACTCGTGGTAAACCGTGCGGTCGAACGTAGTGTATGCGTTCCAGTTTCCGCCCACGCTGTCGAGCATATCCATCAGCCGGCTGCCGGGAAAATTTTTCGTTCCGCGGAACATCATGTGCTCGAACATATGCGCCATGCCGCGGATGCCGGGCTTTTCATCCTTGCTGCCGGTGCGGTACCAGACTTCCACCTGCGCGAAATCGTTCCCCGGTTTTTCGCAGACGATCACCTTCAACCCGTTCGCCAGGGTTTTCGAAAACGTCGGGTATTGCTGCGCCTGGGTACCCAATGTGAACAGGCAGCATAACAATAGAAGTATTTTTTTCATGGTCACTTTTTTTTAAGCTCGGGATAATCAATTTGAAAATGAATCAATTTGAAAATTTGAAAATGCACACATGTCAACGCGCACGGGCATCTTCTCAATTTTCAAATTGAATCATTTTCAAATCGGATAACTTATATTTTCAATCCAAACCGTAATCCGGTACTTACCTGCCTGTTCTGCATAAAACCCAGCGCGAAATCCACGCGGATCACGTCGAGCTTCTCCAAACCGAAAAACACTTCGAGGTATTGCACCGAAGGCGAGTCTGTCATAATATAATTCACTCCTGCAATTTCCCAAAGTTTCAGCTTGCGCACAAGCGGAATTTTATTCAGGATGAAGCCGCCGAAATTATGCTCCGCATGAGCTTCCACGAAAACGCCCGGCGTACTGTATTTGTAATATTCCAGCAAATGAAAACCCTGGAACAGGAACGAAGACCAGAGTGTCCGGTTGCCCTGGAAATGATAATAATCCGGAAAGAGCAGCGATTTTGTCGTGAGAAATTTTCCGCCGGCAACGTAATATTTCAAACGGCCGAAAAGTTTCAGTTTGATTTCATCGCGCACGCTGATCTTCACGAAATCGTAATCCGTATCTCCGCCGAACAATGCAAGTCCTTTCCGGTACTGCAACCCGAACGAAGGCCATTTGGAACCGATGATGATCTTGACGTTCGGGCGCGTGTAATATTTCTGTTTGATGCGGAAAGTCATCTGCAGGTTCACGATCACCGACTGGTGCGGATTGAACGAAGCCGTCGTGTCGCGGTTGTCCGGATCGAGCGGGTGGTTGGAACTGTAGTCGCGGTCATCGTGTTTCACGATCGTATAATCAGTCGTATTAAAAAGCGGTTTGCGGTCGGCGTATTCCGCACCGAGGTTCATGATCACACCGTTAACCAGTTCGCGGTTCCACGTAAGGCCCCCGTACGATTTCCCGTACAGTTTCAGGAAATTCCGTTCATCGAACAACGTGTACAGTGCATTCAGAAAAGGACCGATCGGTTCGCGCCCGTTGAACTGCACCGCATCGTAACCGCCGTCCACGGAGATCCGTTCGAAACGGACCGGTTTATAAACGTACGTCGCGTGTACCGATCCGTAACCGCGCACCGACGACAAACCGTAATTGAACTCAGGTGAAACGGAGAGATACCGGTTGTTCTCCCAGCGTTTTTCATACTCCATATCCAGCGCGATGCGCCAGCCCTGCACGGTATTGAAACTGATATCCTGGATGAGCGGCGAAAATCCGTAACTCTCTTTTTTGAATCGCCTGTTGAACGTGTAACCCGTAAACACAATATCACCGAAAGCCGGTTTGTTCGTTTTCCTGTCCAGCGAATCGAGGTAGGGTTTCGATTCCCGTATCCGCTGCAGGCTGTCGCGTTTCCGGTAGTCGCGCTCTTCTTCGTACGTGAGCGGAACGGGACGGGTGTCTTTCCAGTAAGCGGAATCTTTTTTATTCGCGTCGTCGTTCACTTTCATTTCCTCGCCGTTGAAAAAACGTTTCGGGAAATCGGGATTGAGCACATAATTTTTGTTCGTACTCACGAAGTAGCCACTTCCTTTTATGCCCATGAACCCGAAGTTGAAACGGAACCTGTTGCTGAACAGCATCCACACGTCCTTTTCCACCGGCACGAACTGCTGGTTGATAACGAGCGTATCCACGAAATCGATCTGCGCGTCTTTCGTCAGGTACAATTCCGTGCTGTGGATGCGCCAGGAATTTTCCATGATGTACAGGTAGCCGCGGAATACGGGATCACTTTTCCTTTTGGGCGTCACTTCAATTTTGTTGATCATGTTTTCGCCTTCGAAAAAAGTGCCGACCAGGTGATATTTGTAGAAAAACAAAGCGCTCGCCGAGATCGGTGAAACAAAACCGCGCTCGCTCAACCCGTCGATCTCGATCAGGTTTTCGTAAAAATTGAACAGCATTTCGCTGGCCTGGTTGTAGCTGAACGCTTTATTGTCGCCGCTGACCTTGGAGGAAATCATTTCTTCTTTGATCTTGTCCGGCTGCGCGAAATTAAATCGGGAAACCGATTCGGAAAGATACACGATACCCGTTGTGCTGTCGATCTCCCCTTCGGGATCAACTTCCAGGCCCATGATTTTTTTCGGGTGCTGCGTGATTCGCTGCAGACCTTTGATGTACACGTCGCAACTGAACGCATCCACCTGGTCGCGGTAAAATTTTCTTTTTTTGATGGCCTGCCGGATCACTTCGTACGCAGGATCTTCGCCGGCGGTGATCGTGACTTCTTTGGTAGTCATCACCGTGGGGCGCAGCCGGATATCGAGGCTGGCATTGCCGGAACTGAGATCAACTTCGGCGGTGTGCTGCGCAAAACTGATCATCTGGAAAACGAGCGTGTATTTGCCCGGCAAAAGTTCCAGCGAATAACGGCCTTCCACGTTGGTCGTAGTCCCGCGCGTGGTTCCTTTCACGTAAACCACCGCGTACGGCAGCGCTTCGCCTTTTTCATCCGTAACACGCCCGCTCACCTGGTAAGCCAAAAGCGTATCCGTTGCGGCGAAGAGCAACAAAAAAAGAAAAAGGAAACCGATTTTTTTCCCGGGCATGAATACGTGGCTTATCCAAAGTTACGCAAGACTTCGGTAAAAGAGTCGCTTTTCACGAGCCCTGGAATACAGTCTCCGCTAGTCGACGACTGAGTCGTCGACTAGCAACGTAGTTTTAAACGTAGGTTTAAAGCTACGTTTAAGCGTACGTTTAAACCAATTTCCCGGAGAGCCCTTAAAACTTACCCCAGTTCTCCAGTTCTTCTTTAGTCCAAAGTTGCGGGAAGAAAATGCGGCGCTGGTACGAGGGATGCAGGTATTTCTGCCATTCGCTGCCGCCGGTGGCGCCTTTCATAACGCCTTTCGAGTTGAGGTAATGCTCCGCCGTTTTGAGATGCGAAAGCGGCCATTCCACGTTGTATGTATGGTCGAAAGCACGGAGCGCGGATTTCAGTTTTTCGTAATCTTCACTTTTGCTTTCGATGGTGAGAAATTTTTTCAGCAGGTTATTCTCCTTCATCTCGCCGGCGAGTTTTTTAAAACCGGTTTCGTATTTCTCTTCGAAAAGCTGCAGGGTTTGCGTTTTCTTTCCTGTTTTGCGGTCCAGCCCGGCGTCTTTCCAGTACAGTTCTTCGAACAGTTTGTCCATGCCTGCGCTTTCGTCGAGCTTTCCTTTTACGCGGTGATTGAGCAGGTGAACGATGTCCGTGCACATGATTTCGATCACGCGGAACTGCATGCTCTGCAGTCCGCTGGCCGGTGCGAGCGTGAGGCGGAACTCATTGTACTGATCGTAATCCATGCCTTCGCGCATCACCGCGAACGATTGCGTCAGGATGCCGGCGTAACGGTTCACGCGTTCTATCTTGGTGCTGAAAAATGCCGGGTGCGGGCATTCCAGGTCGACTACCTGCTGCAGTTCATGTATGATCAGTTTGAGCAGCAGTTCGGTAACCTGGTGATACATGATGAAGATCGGCTCGTCCGGGTAATCGGTCCGCGGGCGCTGCAGGGAAAGAAGCGTTTCGAGTTGCACATAATCCCAGTAGGCCAGCGGTTTGCTGTAGAGAAAACCTTTCAGGTAAGAACCTGCGTCCTGCCCGAGTGCGGCGTGTTTTTCTTCGATCTGTTTCAGCGTTTCGCTCATTCCTGGCTTCATGTCCATCTTGCCCGTGATTTTAATTCTTACCGGTTGGTTCCGGAAGAGGCGCAAGTTAGAAAATGCCGGGCGGTGAAAAAAATGACAGATGTCATGGACACTGCGGTTAATATTTCCGAATCCTCACCGCGCAAAACGCAGGAATACGAAGTTTATACAGGGAAAGAATTGGGATAAAAGCAGAACCGGCAAGCCGTTTGAACGTGCCTGCCGGTTCGGGGATGTAGAAAATCGTTGTTATTTCACAATGTTGAGCGCACCGGTAAGATTCGAGTACGACATCAGGTCCATTTTGATGGAACCGACCAGGATATTCGCTTCGGCGCGGACCGGAACGTGCATCGCATCGTCGCTGATCCAGGCAGTCAGGTCTTCCTCGCTTTTAAACACGCGGCCTTTCTGAACTACCGGGCGGAACTTGAGGCAACGCACTTTGCCCACATCCGATTTGATCGTTTCTTTCCCGACGTATTTCATCTTCAGCGGCCATATTTCATCGTCCATGAAACAGGGAATTTCGAAGATATCGCCGGGCTTGGCTTTGCTGTAATCCATGCTTCGCGCATAATAGAACGAGGAAATCATATCCTGCACATAACTCGGTACGCTCAGCATTTTGCCGTTCGAACTCACGCGTCCTGCGCGGTGATCGTAAATCTGTTTCTGGTTGATCTTGAAACCGCCTTCATCCACCTGGCGGATGAAAATCAAAGGCGCCATCGCTTCTTCGTCGATGTACGATTCGTAACGGTCGCGGACTTTGAAAAACCAGTCGAACGTACCGCGTGAGTATCCTTTTCCAACAACATGTAATGTATTCCGTCCGCCGACTACTTTGTTCTCATTTTCCACGGTCAGGATCGCTTCCCCCGCGTTGATCAGCCCGTAGTGCATGCGGTATTTCAGTTCTTCACCGCGTTTGAATGCCGCGTTAGGCACCTTCCGCAATTCGTCCTTTTGCTGGAGACTATAATCCACCTGGGCGCCTGTGCCGGCCCAAACCGGGATCGCACAGGAGATGCAGAGGCTGATGACTATACGTTTCATATTGGTATTCGTTAATAGCGTTGCCGTTTATACTTCAAACGACATGCCAAATTAGTACGTTTTACCTTACCAGCATAGCATTTGAACGCCCTTCCGGACCATCCACGGCCACCCGGTAAACGCCCGCTGGTAAATGGGCCACGTTTAACTGCCTTGTTAACGATCCTGAAGGCCAGTTTGTTACATCCAGCAGCCGCCCCGCAGCGTCGTAGAGACGGATTGTACGGTCGTTTGTTCCAAAAGGCATTTGCAGGGTAACCTGGTCTTCGGCGGGGACCGGGTACAGTTTTAAGGTATTTTGGGAAAGAGACAGGTCTTTTTCGCCGAGAATCAGCGGCCAGTCGTTGGGTGTTCCCCAGGTTTCGATGCCTTTCTGGAAGTAAACCAGCCGGTTATCATTGCAATAAAACGGGCTCGCGCCGGTAAAAGCCAGGCCCAGGCCAACCACGTAATTCTGCTGGATATTGTCGCAGGGGCCGAAAGAAACCGTCGATCCCGACCAGCATTGCTGACCTGCGTAACCATAAGGCCAGATACGGCCGTAATTGCGCTGCAGGCGTCCGTTGTAAACAGCCGGCTGGTAGAAAAAGAAACTGTATTCGTCCATGTAATTTCCCGTAACCGTATCGAGCGGGTACACATGTTCTTCGGGAAGTTTATCGAGATAGGCCGTAGTATCCAGCAGGCCCGTGTAAACCGTTTCCACATACGGCTGGTTGGCGTAGCTGGTGATGATCGTTGTACCCATTTTCTTGCAATACGTCTGGCTCCAGGTGTAGGTGATGGAATTTCCGTTCACCTGTTTGGCAGTAAGTACGTTGGTCGTGTACAGATCAAAAACAAACTGGTTCGGCGGCATGCCTGTGCGTTCATGGCCGTGGTAATCGAATTGTTCCCCGATATTGAAATCGAAAATATCAGCCGCCGTAACCTGGTGCGCAACGCCGGTCATGCCCGTTTTCCCGGCAATTGTGTATGCTGACGTATCTCCCGGAAAATAACGCAGGTGATAAATACGCACAAAGCCGTAGTCTTCGCTGACCTGTATGGTTTTACCGTTGAACATATGTGCCATGGGCATGTTGGAAATATCTTTCGCCTGGATCGTAATCGTTTTCACATTGCCGGTTTGATTCAGCACGCTCTGCGAAGCAATGCCGCTGACTGTCGCTTCAAGATAATTGCCGCCGCCCAGTTCGAGTAACCGCCAGGAATTTCCCATGGCAGCCTGCGGTTTGATCACAATACTGTCGCCATTATCGTTGTAAAAAATTTCGTTCCCGTTTACCCTGCGAACAGACGGCGCTCCCATCCAGGTCGTGTCGTCCATTGTAAAGCAGGTGGAATTCGCCGGACTGCCGATCGCGACTTTATAATTGTAAAAAGCGGAATCTCCCGACAGGGCCGCAACCGAGTCGATATGAATCGCCTGGAACATCTGTGTCATCCCGGTGTGATATTCATACCAGGTCGTATCACTCTGCTGGAAGCAACGGTATTGCTGGGCGGGAAGGATGGAAACGGGAAGTAGGAAAATGAGAAGTACGTAGAATTTTTTCATGGGTCGGGAATTTGCCTATGAAAAGTACGGCTTTTCGGTGCAATTTGAAAATGAACCGATTTGAAAATTTGAAAATGCGCACATGTCCGCGCGCGCAACCATCTTCTCAATTTTCAAATTGATTCATTTTCAAATTGAAATACGGACACTCCGAAGTTCCGTGACTTACGTTTAAAAATACGTTGAGGAGTAAGCGGTACTTAAACGACGATATTCACGATCTTATTCGGGACCACGATCACTTTTTTCGGCGTTTTTCCGTCGAGCCATTTCTGCACTTCTTCGCTGCCCATCACTTCTTTTTCGATCTGCTGCGGATTTAAACCTAAGGCCACGCTGTATTTGAAACGCAGTTTTCCGTTTACCTGCACCGGGTATTCGAAACTGTCTTCGGTGAGGTACTGTTCATCGTAAACCGGGAACTGCGCGAAGTTCACGCTGCCGGTATGCCCGAGTTTTTCCCAGAGTTCTTCCGCGATATGCGGGGCGAAAGGCGAAAGCGCGATCACCAGCGGTTCGAGGATACTGCGCTTGCGGCATTTCAGTTCCGTGAGTTCGTTGCAGGCGATCATGAAACTGCTCACACCGGTATTGAATGAAAAACGTTCGACATCCTCGCCGATTTTTTTGATCGTTTTATGCAGCACTTTCAGTTCGGCTTTGGTGGCGGCTTCTTCGTTTACTGCAAACCCGTTTTTATCATCATGAAACAAACGCCAGAAACGACGCAGGAATCCGTGAACGCCGGTAATGCCGTTCGTATTCCAGGGTTTGGCCTGGTCGATGGGACCGAGGAACATTTCGTACATGCGTAAAGTATCGGCGCCGTATTGATCGCAGATATCGTCGGGAGTCTCTACATTGAGTTTTGACTTCGACATTTTTTCAACTTCTGATTTTGTCAAGAAAGCAAGATTACTCGTATTGGATATAACATTCATCGAATAGTCATACCAATTACCTTTAAACCAATAAAAATTTTTGATCAAAAAAACAGCGGAGGAAATATCATTATTTCGTTCCTTGTGATTCCATTCGAGATACTTATCTATCTCCAACTTCGAATTTTTGGATAATTGTATTGGAACATAATTGAAGAACGTCATCAACTCATCCTTGGAATCTTCTATTTCAGCGCTGACAAAAACCTGTTTTGAATCAATAGGTAAAGTCACTGTAGTGCTATTTAATCCTTCCATTTCTTGCGGCATCAGAAACGATTTGGATGAAGCAACCGGATGAGCATCGGATGTAGTTGTTGTTCCTGAGAAAATTGATTGTTTAATCTTAATTTTTTCAGACATCCCCTGTATCATCCCCTGGTTAATCAACTTCTTCGCCGGTTCCTGCACACCAATCTTCCCGATATCGTACAAAAACTTCGTCCAGAAACGCACATACAGCAAATGCCCGGTAGCATGTTCGGCGCCGCCTAAATACAAATCCACGTTCTGCCAGTAATCCGCTTTTTCGCGCGAAACAAATTCGTTTTCATTATGCGGATCCATGTAGCGTAAAAAATACCAGCTCGATCCGGCCCAGCCGGGCATGGTGGTGGTTTCATATGGGTAAGCGACCCCACCTCTTTCCTCCCCTTCAGGGAGGACGGTGGTTCGCAGGGTGTTTGCTATTTCATTCACCGTTTCGCTGGTACGCTGCAAAACCTGTTCGTTCGTGAAACGCATAACTTTAAAACCAAGTTCGTTCAGTACGAGCGTCCGTTGTGCATCATATTCCTGCTGCCCGGGATCGTTGTGATACCCGCCGTCCACTTCAATCACCAGTTTTCTGGAAAGGCAAACAAAGTCCACGATAAAAACATCGATCGCATGCTGCCTGCGAATCTGGAAACCGGTTTTCTTGCCACGCAATTCCTGCCAAAGCAGATCTTCGGCCGGCGTAGCCGCCTTCCGGTGCGCCCTCGCCCACTCTTTCAAAAGTTTCCACTTCTCGGGCGAAGTCGTAAAAAAGCGAGGAGTATAGCCTTCACCGAAGGTGAAAGCATCGCTCCCCCCTCCCTCGGAGAGGGGAAGGGGGTGTGGTCTGTATGCCCACCCCCGCGCTCGCGCCAATGGCGGCTCACCGGTTTCCGTCGGTAAAAATTTATCCACTTCCGGCAGGATGAGCGGGAGTTCCGATTCGTCAAGTGGAACAGGAATAAGGTCCGCCGTGTTCTCGACTGCGCTCGAACTGACGGCAGGTTTATAATAAATCGGAATAGGTTCTCCCCAGTAACGCTGGCGGCCGAAAGCGGCGTCGCGGAGGCGGAAATTGATCTTGCCTTTTCCCAGGCCACGTTTCTCAATTTCTTCGATCGCTTTGCGGATGGCCGCTTTCACTTCCAGCCCGTCCAGGAAATCGGAATTGATGCAGACGCCTTCTTTTTCGTCGAAAGATTCTTTTTCAAAATTCCATGCTGCGGGCGGCTGGATCACCTGCGGTTTTTCCAAACCGAAGTGCGAAGCAAAAGCAAAATCGCGCGAGTCGTGGGCGGGAACGGCCATTACCGCGCCGGTTCCGTAGCCGGCCAGGACATATTCGCCGATCCAGACCGGGACTTTTTTCGCAGTGAACGGGTGGATCACATACGCGCCGGTAAATTGTCCGCTCACGTTTTTCACATCCGCCTGCCGCTCACGTTCCGATTTGTTTTTCGCGGTATTCACGTAGGCATCCACGGCCGCTTTGTATTCCGCCGTCGTGATTTTCGCCACCAGTTCATGCTCCGGCGCCAGCGTAACGAACGAAACGCCGAAAACCGTATCCGGTCGCGTGGTGAAAACTTCCACGGCCGCATCGTGATTTTCCAGTCTGAAAAAAATCGAAGTCCCTTCACTCCGCCCGATCCAGTTGCGCTGGGCTTCCTTGATACTGTCGGACCAGTCGATACCGTTCAGATCATTCAGCAGGCGATCGGCGTAAGCCGTGATACGCAGGCTCCACTGCGGCATGCGTTTGCGCTCCACGGGATAACCGCCGCGTTCGGAAACGCCGTCCTTCACTTCGTCGTTGGCCAGCACGGTACCCAATCCCGGGCACCAGTTCACCCAGGCTTCACCGAGATAAGCCAGCCGGAAATTCATCAGCACATCGGATTTTTCCTTCTCCGAAAAATTCTTCCACTCTTCCGCGGTAAACGGTGCAAGATCATGTTCGATATCGCCGGTGAGCACCTGGTGCGCTTCACCTTTAAACCCTTCTTTTTCGAAAACCGCGATCAGCGTATCGAGGGATTCGGCTTTCTGCGTTTTGCAATTGTACCAGGATTTGAAAAGCTGCAGGAAAACCCACTGCGTCCACCGGTAATATTCCGGTTCACAGGTACGCACTTCACGACTCCAGTCGAAACTGAAACCGATTTTATCCAGTTGTTCGCGGTAGCGCGCGATATTTTCTTTGGTCGTATCCGCAGGATGGCGGCCGGTTTGAATGGCATACTGCTCGGCAGGCAAACCGAAAGCGTCGAAACCCATCGGGTGCAGCACATTGAATCCTTTAAGGCGCTTGTAACGCGAAAAAATATCCGAAGCGATATACCCGAGCGGATGCCCCACGTGCAAACCCGCTCCCGAAGGATAGGGAAACATGTCGAGCACGTAGTATTTCGGTTTGCTTCCGCCATCCGTTACCCGGTAGGTTTGGTTATCCTTCCAGGCTTTCTGCCATTTTTTTTCGATCTCTGAAAAATTGTATTCCATAAATTTCCTGACGCTGTTAAAGGGAGATCGAAGGTACGGAATTCCCGATTTTATGGCTGATTTACCGATGGACCAATTTGAAAATGGAGCCAATTTGAAGATGCCATGCGCACTTGCCTGTGTGCATTTTCAAATTGGCTCCATTTTCAAATCGGCTAATCATAGCAGGAACTTCCGCTCCCGCTGGTCCGGACTTAAAAATCCGGGGTTTTCAACAATCCGCTTGTCAGCATCTTGGCGAAAATCCGGGAGCCGGCAAAGGCCGATTATCTAATTTCGCTAATTAACAGCATCAGCCGTGTCGGAAAAATACAGCCGTTTAAGTATTCGCTCCTCCGCCCTCACCATCGTCATCAGCATTGCGCTGGTGCTTACCCTGCTTGGCATTACCAGCCTGGTGGTACTGAAAGCGAAATCGGTTTCGGATTATGTGAAGGAAAATATCACGGTAACCGTTTTCCTGGACGAGACTGCGAAAGACGCCGACATCATCGCCCTGCAGAAATCCATCGACGCTTCACCCTATCGCCGCGCCACGGTTTACGTTTCGAAAGAGGAAGCGGCGAAGAAACTGCAGGAAGACCTCGGCGAGGATTTCATCAAAACGCTCGGCTTCAACCCGCTCCAGCCTTCCATCGAAATCTCGCTCAGGGCCGCATACGCGAATAACGACAGCATTGCCTGGATCGAAAAGGAATTGCGCGAGGATACGCAGGTAAAGGATGTGTATTACCAAAAAAGCATGGTGAGCGCCATGAACGAAAACATTAACCAGATCACCATCGGCATTTTGATTTTCAGCGGACTGCTCCTGCTGATTTCCATCGGCCTGATCAACAATACGATTCGCCTGGCCATTTATTCGAAACGTTTCCTGATCCGCACCATGAACCTGGTGGGCGCCACGCAGGGCTTTATCCGGCGGCCTTTCGTACTGAGCGGGATCCGCAACGGCATTTTCGGCGCCATTGTAGCCATCGCGCTCATCAGCGGAATTATCTACGGGCTCGACCACGTTCCCGATTTCCACTTCATCGGCATCACCGACCTGAAAACACTGGCTATCCTTTACGGGCTGGTTACCGTACTCGGTATTTTCATCGCGTGGATATGCACCGCGCTGGCCGTGCGCAAGTATTTGCGGCAGGATATTGATTCGTTGTATAAGAATTGAGTCGGTTGTCCGGGGACTCACCCCCCGGCCCCCTCTCTCCGACGTTGTGTGTTTTGTTTAAACGAAAGTCGGTTTGCGACAACGTCACAAAGAGGGGGAGCCACAACTTATAGTAAAAGGAACTACTGTAAAACCTGCGTCAAAGACGCAGGTTTTACAGTTTTACGACACCCCCTCTTTGCGGCTTTGTATTAAAACGACCCAGCCTTGTAAAGCGGATTAACAAAGCCGGAGAGAGGGGGCCGGGGGGTGAGTCAATTCCACTTACTCCACGGCCGCCGCGACAAACTGGCGTTGGAATACCGGCCGTCAAAAGTCACTTCTTCACCGGCCCAATCGGGAACGGCGAATGTTTCATCTTCGTGCGACAATTCGATTTCCGCAACGATCAGCCCGGCATTGTCGCCTTCGAAAACGTCCACTTCCCACGTATGCGCTTCATGCTGCACGAGGTGCCGCTTTTTTACGATGATCGTTTCATCGCAAAGCGCCAGCAATTCTTTCGCATCTTCCAGCGGAATCTCGTATTCAAATTCCGGGCGGCGCAATCCCTTTCCTTTTCCTTTGATGGTGATGAATCCTTTATCCCCCGCGGTGCGCACGCGAACGGTGCGGCGATTGTCGCTGAGCATATAACCCTGCCGGTACGGTTTTCCGGGTTCGGACAAAGCCTGTTTCCAGCTCTCGTCTTTCACTAAAAATTTGCGCTCGATTTCGATACCCATAATTATAGTACGGACTAAGAATTTGATCCGATTTGAAAATGAATCAATTTGTCCCGATAGCTATCGGGAGAGAAGATGACTGCGTGTGTTGATATGTGCGCATTTTCAAATTTTCAAATCGGTTCATTTTCAAATCATTTTTTTTGCTGCGCAGCAGTTTCCATCTCCTGTTTGATGCGCATATACATATCGCTGTAGTATTGCAGTTTTTCCGTATTGCCTTTTTGCTTGAAATACTCGGCCAGTCCACCGATGCGCTGCAGGTTTCGCGGGTTCATCTGCAATGATTTTTCATACAGCGCGATGGCCATCACGGTGTCTTTTTTATCCTTCATGTGGATACTGGCCATGACTTCATACGGCAGTTCGTTTTTCGGATCGGTTTTCGCGGCGCGTTCGAGTATGCGGAGCGCTTCGTCGGGATTTCCTTTTTCGGATGTGATCCGGGCTACGTATTCCCAGGCGCGCATCTGCATGGAGTCGAGCCGGAGCGTCCGCTGAAAATACGGAAGCGCAGAATCCAACTGCTGCATCTTGTAAAGCGAAAGGCCCATACTGTACACCGTGTTCACGTTTTTCGGATCCAGCGCAAGACTTTTTCCGAATTCCTTCGCGGCGGCGCTGTATTCTCCGAGGAAAAACGAAGCGGTGCCGAGATCGTTCCACGCGATGGAATAACCGGGCGTAATCTCCACGGCTTTCTGAAAATTTTTCCGCGCAAGCTCCAGTTCCTGCTGGTTGTTCTTCTGGATACCGTCGTATAAATAAAGCTGGCCGAGCATCATATTCGCTTTGGCCGATTCTTCGAGGTATTCCATGTCGTTGCCGTACAGGGTTATTTTACTTTCCCAGTCGCCGTTTCGCACAAAGCTGCGCATGGCAAAAAGACCTGCAATACCCAGCAGCACGATCCGCACCGTATTGGTTTCTCCCCAGGCAAAATTTTGCGGTTCTGTTTTCAGCAGTTTAAAAACAAGCCAGGTTATGGCGATGCAAAAACCGATGGTGGCCGAATAGGTAAAACGTTCCGCCATCATACCCGGAGCGGGCTGCAGCAGGTTCGAGTAGGCAGCCATGTTGACAAGATAAAACAGGATGGCGAACGAAAGCAGGCTGCGTTTCCGTAACCCGAGCAAAGCCACCACGCCGAGAAAAACATGCACGAGCAATCCCGCAATCGCGATGATATTCGACCAGTCCACGACCGGCACGTGACGGAACCCGTAATAATACACGAGCGGGTGCGGAATAATATGCAGCCAGAGATAACGCCCGAGAATGTAGGCCGAGGTCGCTGTTTTTGCAGCAATACCATAGTGTCCCGTGGGAAACGGATTTTCCAGCAAAAGGTATTCTCTTTGCTGCTGCGGCAGAAGCTGTTGCTGTGCAAGGGCTGAAATGGCTGCGACGATAATCAGCGGAACCATGTACAGCGCGATTTTTTTCCAGTTCTGTTTGCTGAAAAACCAGAGCGCCATCGGGAACAATACGTAATACGGAATGATCGTGCGTTTGGAAAACATACCGAGCAGGAAACAAAGCGGGTAAAGCAGCAGGTAGTACCAGCGACCCGTTTCGATATGCCGCCACGCGAAATAGAAACAACCCAGCGCGCCCAGCATAGCCAGCAGTTCATCCCGGCTTTTGATATTGTTTACCACTTCGGTATGCAGCGGGTGAACGAGAAAAAGCAGGCAGACGAAAAACACGAACCATTCGCCCTGCGCCGGGAACCAGCGCTTCAGTAGAAGGAAAAGCACCACGACCGTGAGCGCATATAAAAGCAGGCTGATGAAGTGACTGGCTTTCGCACTTTCACCGAAAAGCGCATGTTCGATGGCAAATGAAATCGCCACCACCGGGCGGTATGCGTAACCTTCTCCTTCTCTTCCCTGGAAGGTCAGCGTGGTCAGCAGTTTCGGAATGCCCGAAAAACCTTTGCGGATATTTTGCGCGGTTTGCGACGTGCCGCCGTTCGTATAGTAATCGTCATCGAGCGCGTACCCGTTCGAAAGCGTGTTCCCGAAAACGATGCCGACCAGCACAACGAGTGCGACGATAAAAACATGCTTTTTCAGGTATCCGCTCAGCCCGGGTGATGCGGCTTTGCTTTTCTTTTTTTCCGTCTTCTTTGCCATGAAGGTCTAAAAATAAGAAAAGCCGGCGGGCTTTGTTTCATCCGTCCGGGAATGCCGGGAGATTGTGCTCAAATAATTTTTGAAGAATCAATCCCGGAGATTTCTATGTTAATCGATTCCCGGAGGGGGCGGAGGGGGCGGCGGATGATTTTCGAGCCAGTGATGGTAGCTCGCCGAATCCTGTTCGTGCAGCCTGCAGAAATCCCAGTCGGCCAGGCCGGTCAGGATAGCGGTGCCGTTTTCATCCACGCGCATTTCGATATACCGGGCGGTGGAAAAACATTCCGCTTTTTCTTCCTCGAAGAAAAAGGAAGCAGGACCAAGCACAGGATCGGCTCCGAAAAAATTCTTCCGCGTCCGGTATTTCACCACGAGTTCGGTATCGTGCAGCGGTTCGGGCTGGTCCTGTACGCGGATGAAGCGGGCCACGCGGTTACTGTCGAGCCAGATCACCACATACCCTTCCGGCGAAAGCGTCACGTTGTCTCTCCTCATATTATTCTCCATACCGTAATTCAGGTGCATGTAATCGCCCTGCATCAGCGAACGCGGGTCACGCTGCCGCATGTCGAAATAAACAAGCCGGCCGTTTTGAATGACGTCCTCTTTTTTTTTCATGTCCATACTGAAAAAAACAAGCGTGCCGGTCACGCACAGAGCGAAAAGGATTTTGCGGATAATCATGAGCGTTTGTTTAAATAGTTAAACACCAGAGCCGCCGCCACAAGCAGCGCACCCGATACCATCATCAGGACGGATTTCACGAGCAGGGTGGTTTCCATCATGTAATAAAAAGTGATGCAGTAATAAATGAGTGACAGGATGCCGATGCCCAGCGTGAAACGTTGTCCCGAATAAAATCCGCAGGCGATCAGCAGGATCGAAGCCACGATGCCGGGCGCTTTCACCATGGGCGCGAGACAGAGGAGCGCAAAAAGCAGTAATGCGTTCACGCGTGCTTTCTGAAAACCGCAGGTCTTCACCAGGATCACACGAAGCGTCCAGAGCAATGCCGCAATCGCCGGCAGCGCCACAGGCCACCAGCCCGTGAAGCCCGTACTGTCCGGGTGCCACGATTCATGTCCTTCCGGTTCTTTGATCAGCGTGTATAAACAAAGTACCGGGATCGACAGCATCAGTCCGCTCAGTACAGGCTGGTAATAACGGATCAGTTTTTTTCCTTTGGCAAGCATCCGCGTTTCGCTGACCTGCATCCAGGTGAACAGCAACATACATACACCGGCCAGGGCCATCACGGCATGCGGCGATTCCAGGTTCTGGTAAAAGTAAATACCCAGGAATCCGAAAAAACCGAATACACCTACCGTACGTTGCACGCGGCTCACCGTGAAAACAGCAATCGCGATTTCGATGAGTGCGATGATGAGGTTATGCGGCGCATAATTATCGTCGATATCGTAATCCATGCCACCCATGAGCAGCGAGATGCCGATCACGGATATCGCCAGCGCAAACGGTTCTATCGCTACGGGCAACACGTTCAGGCGCGGCAGCAGCAATCCCGCGAGGATGAAGATCACGCCGGCTACCACCAGGGTCGGTTCATCTTTTCCGAATACGAAAAAGGTGAGGAATGCCGCAAGCATCGCAGCACCGATCCAGGCGCCGAGTACGATGAGCACACGCACAGCCACCGGGTATTCACGCTTTTCGTTTTTCGCGATTTCGTTTTCCACCAGGGCCGGGTCGTAAGAAAGTCCGGCCGGATCTTTTTGCTGAAGACGTTCGAGCAACTGGCCGAAGGTCATTCGCTTGACATCAGGATTGTTCATGATTGCGCCATTTTTTACTGAGCTTAACCAATTGAACACCGATCAGGCTGGTGAGGCCGATGATGAACAGACCGCGCATCATCATAATAAGGTACATCCGGTCGAGCGTCGATTTAACGGAGGCCGACATCGCTTCAAGACCTTCTCCCCGGCTTTCCTTCACCGGCGGCAAAAGCAGGTCGAGAAAATTCGACGCGATCATCACCGTGCAGAAACAGATCAGCGCCAGGAAAAAAATATCCTTCCTGAAAAACCCGAGGTACCCTGCCCCGAAAACAAAAGCGGGAATGATGACGACGCAGCAAACCAGCGCATCGCGCGACATGCCGCTGAAATGATGGCCCGTGATAAACACTTTCCACGACAGGAAAACAAATGCTGCAAATCCCGCCACCCGCAGAAACCAGCGCCGCTGTGCAAACGGAACGCCGAAGCCGCGGCACAGTTCCCAGGCAATCAGGCCGAAGGTGTTCATGATAAACAGTTCCGTAAAAAGCATGCCTTCCTGCCAGCCCTCGAACTGGATGTTCCAGGTAATCACCACGATATTCAGCAGTACCAGGTAAAGCATCCAGAGCGGCGGAAAATTGCTGATGACCACCAGCAGCGCAATCGCTACGGCCCAGTTGCGGAACAATTCGAAACTGTTCGCACCGGTTTGATATTCCTGCCCGTGCACGGCGAAGAGCACACCCACCAGCGCACTCACGATCGTAAGTCCGAGCTGGAATGCGAATTCGTGTTTTTTCCGCAGGATCATCGAAACAATGGTGATCACGACAATGCCGCCGCCGATAATGCCGAATTTCAACATGCGCGACATATCTGCCCAGTTCCAGGCGAAGAAGAAAAGAATACCCGCAAGCAGGAAGGCGACGCCCGTTCCGGCGAAGAAACGGGTGGCCCAGGTAAGCCATTGAGCGCGGCCGGCATAAATACCGCTTTCGTGAAACGCGTCCTGCGCCGTTTTTTCACTCCAGCGGGCATGCTTTCCGAATGCGTGAAGCAATGACCGGTTCACCGGCCTGTTCATCAGGTCAGATGGATTTGGTTCCATGAGCATGGATTTTTGGGGTTGACGAAAAGAAGGAATGATCCTGCGCATGCGTGGCATACACAAGTGAATTCAATTCAGCATGCGACCGCTATCGCCGGCTGCCTTTCCCGGTGGTAACGGGAACAGGAATCAACTGATGTGGAGGAAAAATGCAGCTCCGGATAAAAGCGATGAACTGCTTTGTTTTTTGAATCGGGTAACGCAGAACGCGTTTACTCAGAGGATCAACTGTAGCGTACATGGGTTGTAGTTCTTGCCGGGTAAACGAGCCGGTGGCAGGAGAGGTTTCGGCAAGCGGTGTTAATGAATGTAAAACAGTTAGCGATCAGGCAGTTACACTATTAACAAAAGATCAATGCGCATCGATGTAGCGGAAAATTTCGTCGATTTCTTCATCCGACAGGTTTTGCGGCGTCATCATGTTCCCGTTACTTTCTGCAATTATTTTTAAAGCATACGGATCTTCCTGGTCGCGCATCGCGGCGGGATTGGTAATCCATTTGTATTTCCAGTCGCCGGCGGGGATACGTTCGCTCACGCCCAGCAGGCCGGGACCGGTTATGTTTTCAGTACTGACCTGGTGACAGGAAGCGCATTTCTGTTCGAAGAGCTGTTCTCCGTTTGGTTTGCCTTCTTCAGGTTTATAGTTCATGGCGTGTGGCATCATATCGCTTACATTTCCGCCGCTGTTCTTATTTTCGGAAAGGGTCATTTCATTCGCACCCGCCCGCCGGAAAACGAGCATCGCGATCAGCGCAAGAATAATAAAGGCTAAAAAAGCGACCATCATACCCAAGCGGTTGATGATGTGCCGGTAACGGACTTCCCGTTGAAGCGGCGAATAAAGGTTCTGACCGGAGGAGATCATAACGGATGTTTTAAAAGAACAGGAAGAGAAGGGATCCGCTTTTAAAACAAACAGGCCGGGGCATTTGTTTGCGTGGGTTGGGGAATTTAGCTGGTAATCCTGGTTCGCATAAAATAATTTCAAATGTAAAATGCCAAACTCCAAACACTAAAGTGAACCAATCAAACAGGTTGGCATTTTACATTTGAAATTTTGCATTTGCCATTTGACCGGCAAGGAGTAACTACTTCCCGGTGGGCAGTGTTCCTCCATAATCTTTTTCCGTCATTTTCCCGGCATCATCCCAGAATTTCCATTTCCCGACTTTCGCATCCATATTATAATATCCTTCCCAGTACTTTTTACCGCCTTCGCGGTAAACAACCGACTTTCCGTGTTTGAGGTTGTTTTTATACTGGCATTCGCTCTGTACTTCGCCGTTTTCAAAAAAGGCAAACCATTGTCCCTGCCGCATCCCGCCGCCCATATAGCCCTTTACCTGGATCACGCCGTTCGGATAGTGCGTCACCGTATCGCCTTCGAACATAATGGCGCCGGGTTTCGGTGCGTCGCTGTTGGTGGTCGTGATTCTCAGCACACTATCGGCAGTATCTTTTTTTTTGTCAGCGACAGGTTCGTTGCTGCAGGCTGCGAGAAAAAAAACACCGGCAAGGGCCGGAAGTATGATGCGTTTATTCATAGCTGATTTCTTTGAACAGTTTTTCGTCTTTATAGATTTCCAGTTTCCTGATTTTTCCTTCCTCGTTCCAGTAACGCCAGCGACCCGTTTTTTTGTTCATGTTGAAATGACCCGCGGCCAGGCGCTTCCCGTTGTCCTTGTAATCCGTCCACAGTCCGTGCCACTGCCCGAGATGATAATTTCCCACGGTGAGCAGTTTTCCCTGCCGGTCCCAGAATTTCCATTCGCCTTCGGATTTGTCGTTCATCACTTCGCCGGAAGTTTGCAGCACACCATTCTCATGCCAGAGCAGGTAATCGCCGTTCACTTTGCCGTCGACAAAAACCTGCTGACTTTTTACCTGGCAGGCGGGGTACCAGGTTGTCCAGGTGCCGTGCTTCAGGCCTTTCCTGTACGTGCCGGCTTCTTTCATCAGCGTATCGTTCCACCATTCCACGTGGGCACCGTCGAGCAGGTTGTTTTTGTAGAAACACATTTTCCATACATGCCCGTCGGGCTGAAAAAATATCCAGGCGCTGTCGAGCTGGTCATTTTTGTAAAACCCGCGGCTGGCCAGTTTCCCGTTCATATCCCAGAAAAACCAGGCTTTCTCGGCTTTGCCGTGATTATAAAACCCTTCCGATTTTTTAACACCGCTTTCGTAATAAAAAGCCCAGAACCCGTCGAGTTTCCCCGCAGCGTCCAGCATACCTTCGCTTTTCAGTTTGCCGTTTTCCCAGTAATATTTTGTGGGCTGCTGTGCGTACGCCTGTGAGCCGGTGAAAAAGAACAACAACGTCCATACTACGCTTATGTAATGTAAACAACGCTTACCGGTTTTTTTATCCTTGCATATCCGCATTCTCAGAGGTTTCGGGCTAACGGTAAAGATAAGTATTACTGAGAGCATACGAACGAATAAGCATTCTGCCCCTTGCTCGCATACCGGCCGTATCTGAAGCTGTCACGTAATAATAATCACATGCAGAGTCGATACTTCCGCGATAAAGAGGTTGCAACCAGGCATATTTTTTTCTTTTTCGTTCATAGTTTAATCCCGGTTCAAAAAGCCAGTTAACACCCACCTGGATCTTCTTCGGTTCCTTCTTTCTTAATTGCTCAATATCCTCCAGTACTGCACGGTTAGAACTGTCGTAGCGCCACTCCGGAATATATTCCGTTGAATAATGCATGACAAAAAAAACAGCAAGCAATAAAGCGGAAGGCAGCAATGAAAAGCGAAACCAATTTATTTTTTCCGCAGTCACATCAATTGCAAAAACCAGGGCAATTACAAACAACGGATATAAATACTGAACAGTCCTGCTGACCGGGTATTGTGTACCGAGCAATACATGTTGAATTTGAAACAGCAATACCGGTACGATAAGCAACACGAAAAATAAAGGGAGCCACGAGCGTTTTTTTCGCAAAAAGATCATCGCGGTGACAGCCGTAATGACCAGCAGCAAAACCACTACCACAAAAGCCACATACGGTTTCCATGTAAAGCTATTATTCGTATAAATACTGTCCGTCAGTAAGGGGTTGACAGAATCCGCCCAGAAACTTTCATTGCCACCGAACGTTGTTTGCCACTTGATAATCGTGCGAAACGGTTCATATAAAACTCCTGCCATGATAATGAAAAACCACAATGCGGGCTGCATGATTTTCATGTACCCCCTAAAGGACACCGGGCGTTCTTTCCGGAAGCGCAGAATTTCATAACAACCGGCAATGACTAAGGCTACGTGCAGAAGCGTGAAATTGGCTAATATCATCAGCCCGCATACTATAAAAAGCCATACCGTTTTTTTCCATGATGGCGATTCGTTGTATGCAATAAGCAAATAAATTGCTCCCAGCATCAGCGCGTTGGCAAGACCATAGCCCCTGGCAAGCGAAAAAAAATCCGTAGCAAAAAGGTTGCTGGTCAAAAGCAGAAATCCGCTTAACAGCAACCAGGAGGAGGATGTTTTTTTCAAGAGACGGAAACCAAAATAAAGATACGCGACCAGGGCAATAAGATTCGGCAAGCGCAGCGACAGTGTACTGTCTCCGAAAACCCCGGCACAGAATTTCATCAATAATGTGTTCAGAATATGATTATTCGGAAGCCCATACGTGTTGACGTACCCTGTAATATCTGTAACCGGCATGGGTACATACAGGAGATAACTCAGGCTCTCATCATGCGTAAACGGAAGCATGACTGCTTTAATGCAGGCAAAAACAAATACGGAGATTCCCGTCGCTGCCATGACGGTGAGAAGGAGGTATCGGACAAAAGGGTTTGTGTTCCGGACTGAAACAGTCATTTCATTTCTCACGTTGGGTCGTGTAGATCACCAATTGTTCCAGGGATGTTCTTGCCTGGCTTTCGGGGAATGTACGGAGAAGCGCCAGGGCTTCGTCCTTGTATTGGTTCATGCGCTGGCGTGCGTATTCGATCCCGCCGCTTTTCCAGACAAAGCTGATCACTTCCGCGACCTTTTCGGGTTCGTTGTTGTGATTCTTTACAATATTAATCATTCTCCGCTTATCGTTGCGCGAAGCATTGTTCAGCGCGTAGATCAGCGGAAGCGTCATTTTCTTTTCCTTGATATCGATGCCGGTCGGTTTCCCGATATCGCCCGAACTGCCGTAGTCGAACAGGTCGTCTTTGATCTGGAAAGCAATACCGGTAAGCTCGCCGAACTTGCGCATGCGTTCCTGCAGTTCTTCGCTGTCGTCGGCCGAAGCGGCTCCGCAGGCGCAGCACGAAGCGATCAGCGAAGCGGTTTTCTGGCGGATGATCTCAAAGTACACTGGCTCGGCGATATCCAGGCGCCGCGCTTTTTCAATCTGCAGCAGTTCGCCCTCACTCATCTCGCGCACCGCGGTCGCTACCGTTTTCAGCAGGCGGAAATCATTGTTATCCAGCGAAAGCAGCAGGCCGCGCGAAAGCAGGTAGTCGCCCACCAGCACGGCAATTTTGTTTTTCCAGAGCGCACTCACCGAAAAAAATCCGCGGCGGAGATTCGAATCGTCCACCACGTCGTCGTGAACAAGCGTCGCCGTATGCAAAAGTTCAATCAGCGCCGCCGCACGGTAAGTAGATTCATTCACGCCCCCGCAGGCCGATGCCGAAAGAAAAACGAATAAAGGACGAAGCTGCTTCCCTTTCCGCTTTACGATATACGCCGTGATCTTATCGAGCAAAGGAACCGAACTCTTCATCGACTGTCTGAACTTTTGTTCGAACAGCTCCATTTCTTGCCGTACAGGCGCTTTGATAGAGTCGATTACCGACATAAATGGGAGTAGTGGCTCAAAGTTAACAATTCGGATGCTCGATTGTTGTGAACCGCTTCGGATAGCAAAATGACTTTGCTCTTGCTGCTTATCGGTTTTTTTTGCAAATTTTGCAGTAATGATCACACGCAGCATATTTATCGTCGTATTTGCCCTGGTTACTTTACAGTTGCAGGCACAGCGCAGGCTGGGTACGGTAACCGGCGCGGATACGACTGTGAAAACGGAAATTGTCCCCGTAACCGAACCAAACGCGGCCCGGCCCCGTTCGGTTCTTTCCGACAGCGTGCGGATTGCCTTCAAGTGCAGCCCGGTATTGCTGCTTACCGGTGAACTGCCGGCTTTCGTGGAATACCGGGTCAACCGGTTTTACAGTGTTGAAGCGGCGATCGGCGTAACCTATACGGACCTGTTTTATGAAACCAGCGTGAACAACGGTTATTTTCTCAGCAACGAGAATGCCAAATTCCGTTCGGGCTGGAGTTTTCGCGGGCAGGGCCGGATCTTTCCGCGTCATGCGGACGTAGCGATCGCCGGTTTTTATATCGGGCCGGAGTTTACGTTCCGGACTTATAAAATGGACTGGTATGAATTTACCGGCCTGGTGTACGATGTATATCCCGGCCTGCGGAAAGTTTCGGAGATCCGGCTGGCCGGTGGCTGGCAGAACGCGGAGAATTCCAATGAACCTTTCGTTGATTTCTATATCGCGGCCGGCATCCGGCAAACCTGGGAAAACAGGGCGACGGAAATTCCGAACCAGGTGTCACCGGCCTATCACCGGGTTGCGCCAAACTTCGGCATCGGTTTGAAATTCGGTTGGGGAATGTGATCTTTGAAGATATGCGCGCAGGAATCATTTTATTTTTTTCTTTTTTGCTGTTCGGGCGGATCGCTTCTGCGCAAACAACGCAATCCGATTTTCAATTGCTGCAGCAGTACGAACCTTCCGCAGCGAAATTCGGTTACAACGGCCGCATCGATTCGGTGAATAATAAAAAACCGATGGAAGCGAAAAAGAAAAACGCATTCGCGCGCTACAATCCCGTCCGGCTCATGCTCACCGGAGCCATGTTCGTTTACCAGGGCGTGATTTCGCCGCAGATCTCCGCGGAATGCCTGTACGAACGCACCTGTTCCAATTTCAGCAAAGCGGCCATCCGCGAAATCGGTTTGCTGCGCGGCATCCTGCTCACTGCCGACCGGCTCACGCGCTGCTCCACCGGCGTGCTGCCCGAAATTCCGAATTCGCGGACCGACGGGCATAATCATATCGTAGACGAACCCTCGTTATACCGCAAGAAACATTGACCCCGTTCCGGCTGCTGGTTTTTCTTTTTCTTTTTTCCGCCGGAAAAATTTTTGCGCAGGACAGTGCGTATTCCGCCGACCGCGCTTTCGCCGATCACCTGCTGAAAAACCAGCTGCACCGGGACGCCGCGCTCCAGCTCGGCAACATGAACGATCGTTATACGCTTTCCCCCGCGCAGCACGACAGCCTGGAATTCCAGCTGGGCGAAAGTTTGGAAAGAACCGGCCGGAAAGATGCCGCCGCCCGCGCTTTCCACGCAGTTTCCCCGGGCAGTGTTTTTTTTACGCGCGCCGTGTGCAGTAATGCACTGGTTCAGCTGCAGCAGGAAAACTATGCAGAACTCGAATCCGTGTTCAATAACGTTTCCGCCGGCGACAGCGCCCTTGCCGGTATCCGCAGCTACGGTTTGCTTGCTGCGGCTTTGCTGCAGGACGATACGGCGCAGTTTCGCAAACTGGTGCAGGATAATTCTTCCGCAGGAATATTATACCGCGAAGAGAACGGTGAATTCAAACGGCTGATGGAGCAGGAACAAAGGCTTCGCAGCATCAAAAAAAAATCACCGTTCGTGGCCGGCGCACTTTCGGCCATCGTTCCCGGTCTCGGTAAAGTATATGCAGGCAAACCGCGTCACGGGCTGGCGGCTTTTACACCGGTTGCCGTGCTCGGCGTGCAGGCTTTCGAAGCCTACCGGAAAGGCGGCATAAAAGATGCGCGGTTCATCGGCTACGCCTCCCTGTTCTCGGTTTTTTATCTCGGAAATATTTACGGCAGCGCGCTTACCGTCCGCGTGCAGCGCCGTGAAACAATAAACGACGTACACTATGTGGTACAGGCTGATCTTTCTTTTGCTTTGCAGCGTTTACGCAGGTAAACTGTTTTCGGCGGCAAAGCAGCCCGACCTCTTCGCGGGGGCCGACAGCCTGTGCACTGCCGGTAAATACAATGAAGCGGCACTCGCCTGTGAAAAGATTCTTTTCCTGAACGCTGATCCTGCAGTCCGCGGCGAAGCCCTGCTGCACAAAGGACGCTGCCTGAAAGCCGCCGGCAATTACACCGAAGCCGTGCGCAACCTGAAACGCGCCGATACTTTACCCTTGCCCGATTCCCTGCAGTATTTCCTGCGTTACGAATCGGCGCTCTGCGCGTACTTATCGTCCAACGCAGCCGAAGCCGCTTTCCAGCTCACGCAGATCAGGCTGATGAACGATTCTTCCTGGCGCGACAGTTGCCTTTTACTGCAGGCGCTCGTCGATCTCGAACAGGAAAACTGGGCGGCGGCGAAACAACATGTGATCCGTTATGCGCAGTTCAATCATCTTGTTATTGATACGACGCAGCTGATCGGCGACGAAAAAGAATTGAAACTGAAAAGCAAAACGAAAGCAAGGAGACTTTCCATCATCGTTCCCGGTCTCGGGCAGGTATACGCGGGAAAACCCATCCGCGGATTGACCAGTTTTATTCTCGTAACCGGTTCGCTGGCTTACGGCGCGTGGACGGTGCTTGACGGGTATTACATTTCAGGAACGGCTACCGGGCTTGGACTGGCTGCGCGTTTCTATTCCGGCGGCGTGCGTTATGCCGGCAAGCTGGCCGACGAGTACAATGCGCGGAAGATCGAGGCGTACCAGGAAAAAATCCGTGCCCGGATTCTGAAGAAACAACCGTAAATTTGTATTTACAAAAACCCGGGGTCATGAACTTTTCCCGCCTCTTATTCACCGCTTCATTTTTCCTGTCGTTTGCCGCTTCGAACGCACAAAGCCTGATGCGCATGGAAATCGAAGCCGCTTCGGCTTCCGACCAGTACAATATTCTTCCCGTAGGAAAAAACGGCGTGATTCTTTTTAATGAAAACCAGGAAAAAGGAGAGAAAGGCGAAAAGGTCATCGAATTCACCAAGTACGATGTGAATTTCAAAAAGGTGTGGACCAAGCAGCAGGCCGTAAGTTCGCGGATGACCATGGTGAAGTACGATTATGATATGGATAATCTGTACCTGCTCCTGATGGGCACGCGCAGGAATGCCGATTACAGCGTGCTGCGCCTGAATATCAACAGCGGTTCAATTACTGCCACCAACGGGAAAACGCCCGTGCGCATGCGCGTTACCGATTTCAAAGCGATGGGCGACGATGCGTTCTGGGGCGGAAGTACGGTTCCTTCCTGGTTCCAGATGTGCCTGTACGGATATACCTGCGGACTTGCGCGCAGCGCGGTAAATACTACGCCGCTGCTCATGCACACCGACCTTGCCGCGCAGAACAGCGAACTGGCCAAACTGAAATACAAAGGACAGTGCAGCGTAACCGATATTTCGAAAGACACCGAACAGAAAACGTTTGACGCGGTGATCGCGAGCCATCCCGACAAAAAAACCTTCGACCTCGATGTAAAAGAATTTTACGCGAACGGCGGTCCGAAAAGCGAACTCCGCCTCGATCCCCAGGGTGCAAACCTGCCGCTGAACGCGCATGTTTCCAATCTTAAAAACAAGGAAAAACTGATTGTCGGCACCTATTCCCAGGCCTCGACAAGCGGCAAACAGGTTGTTGTTTCGCCGTATTCCGACGGGCTTTACATCACCAAAGCCAAGGGCGAAGAACAGGAATTCATCAAATACTATGCGTTTTCGGAATTGAAAAGTTTCTGGAAATACATTGAAGCGAATTATTCCGCGCGCAAAGCCATGAAGATGAAAAAACGCGCCCGGAAAAAAAGTGAACAAGGACAAACACTGGATGTGAATTACCAGTTGCTGGTTCATGATGTACTCGAATACAACGATCAGTACATCATGGTTGCCGAAGCCTATTACCCGGAATACCATACGGAGTTTTATACCGAGTACGTAAACGGGAAACCCGTTACGCGCACCCGCCAGGTATTCGACGGCTGGCGATACACGCACGCGATCGTTTGCGGATTCGACAAAAGCGGGAACATGCTCTGGGATAATACATTCGAGATCTGGAACATTTTAACTTTCAACCTGAAGGAACGCGTACGTGTACTGCCGCAGGAAAAGGAACTCGTACTGGCATACGCTTACGGCGGCGCCATCCACAGTAAAATCATCCAGGGCAGCGAAGTGATCGACAACAAATCGTCCACGCCGATCGAAACGAACAAAGAAGGCGATAAAGTACGATCGAACTACGACAGCGACATGGCTTTCTGGTACGACAATTATTTTGTGACCTGGGGCTACCAGCGCATCAAAAACACGGAAGAAAAAGGCAAAGGCGGAAAGAAAAAACGGACGGTGTTTTTCTTTAATAAGATACAATATTCGAATTGATCAGATTGTAATCATTGCACAGCGGAAAAAGCGAATGAACAAATTACTGTGCAGCGGAAAACAGATTGTAGTCATTGCGAGCGCAGCGTTACACCTTCGGAAGCGATTGCTTCGCTGCGTGAGTCTCTACATAAAAGCAAAGCGAGCGGAATACTTCGCTCGCAATGACTACCTGTCTGTTGTTTGCTGCTTTCGGACTTGTATGTATAAGGATTCGTCAGCCCGAACGATAGTCGGAAATAAAAGTTAAACGATCTCATCAGGTCGAGCGCCTGCCCGCCGTATAACTTTGGGAGGCGGGGTAGCCGAGACCTGGCAGCACTCAATCTTTCCTCTTCACTTCCGTTTTCCGCATCGCGTCGTTTTTATTGGCGAGCTGTCCGCAGGCGGCATCGATATCTTTTCCGCGGCTGCGCCGCACGTTGACGATCACGTTCTTGCTTTCGAGCACTTCCTTGAAATTATCCAGCCGCGCGGATGTGGTTTGCTGGAATTCGCCGTCATCGATCGGGTTGTATTCGATGATGTTCACTTTGGCGGGAACTTTTTTGCAGTAGGCTGCCAGTTCGAGTGCATCCTGCGTGCTGTCGTTGAAATCGCGGAACACGATGAACTCGAAGGTTACGCGCGTCCCGGTTTTGTCATAAAAATAATTGAGCGCTTCGGCCAGTGCATCCAGCGTATTCTGCTCGTTGATCGGCATGATATGATTCCGCTTCGCATCGTTGGCTGCGTGAAGCGAAAGCGCGAGATTGAATTTCACTTCGTCGTCGCCGAGCTTTTTGATCATTTTCGCGATACCTGCGGTTGAAACGGTGATCCGTTGCGGACTCATGCCCAGTCCGTCGGGCGCGCTGATCCGTTCGGCCGATTCGAGTACGCTGCGGTAATTCAGCAACGGTTCGCCCATACCCATGTACACGATATTGGTCAGGTTCTGATCGTAACGTTCCAGCGCCTGTTTGCGGATGAGCACCACCTGGTCCACGATTTCATCGGCGTCGAGGTTGCGGAGCCGGGCCAGCCTGCCGGTTGCGCAGAATTTACAGGTGAGGCTGCAGCCGACCTGCGAAGAAATGCAGGCGGTCATCCGCGTTTCGGTAGGAATCAGTACGCCTTCCACGATATTGCCGTCGTGCAGGCGAAACGCATTTTTGATCGTCCGGTCGCGGCTCACCTGGAAATTGTCGATGCACACGGCGTTGATCACGAAATGCCGGCCGAGCAGGTCGCGCGTGGTTTTCGAGAGATTGGTCATCTCTTCGAAACGGTGCGCCGATTTCTGCCAGAGCCATTCGTAAACCTGCTTCGCGCGAAATGCCTTATCGCCCTGTTCGGTGAAAAACGTTTTCAGCTCGTCCAGGGAAAGTGCGCGGATATTCTTTTGGCCTGCGGTGTTCATCAGGTGCAAAGGTACGGATTGCAAATCTGTGCAAAGCAGCGGATTATGAATATCGTACCCAAAACCGGGTATCGTTTGCGCCAAAGAATACCTATTCCGGCGTATTGACTCATGCGTTTTGCCGGTTCTACATTTGCTGAAAGCTGACCGACATGAAAAAACCGCAACCGGAAAATAAACTCATCCGCGTTTTAAAACAGCAGGAAACGCAGGAGATCAAAATCATCGGCGTGAATGCCGACGAACACATGACCCGCATTTACGCTGTGGCAGGTCCGGCTTCGTTTTTCTTCCCGGCAACTGAAACCCGCGACAGGCATGTGCGATTTTAACGTATTGTATTACGATGACTGGGGATACACTGCGCATTGCGGCGGATGCAACCGCATGCAGGTCGCTTTCGGAACGGTCGTTTTTTCTTTTTCGGGTCATGAGTTCCGTGAATTTTCTTCCGTGATCCGCGCACAGTCGGAAAAATGCGCGTCCTGTGCCGACTGCCCCGTGAAAAACATGCACATCCGCACAGCTGACGAAAATATGCTGCTCGCTTTTTCCCCGCAGGAAATTCACCGGCTGAACGATATGCTGCAGCAGGCGTTCCTGCTTCGCGAAGCAAAACAAATCCTGCAGTAATTCTATTTCATCCGCCGGTATTGTATTTTTGGATGCTGATCCTGCTAATTTTGCAGGACTATGCAGCGTTTCTTCTCTGCCGATCATATTTTTTCACCGCATACGGGCATCGTTCCCGGCGGAATTCTCGTAACCGACGCACAGGGAACCATAACCGATCTTCTGGACCCGGAGTCCGCTTCATCCGTTCCCGAACAGGTGCAGCATTTCAGCGGCATGCTTTGCCCGGGTTTCATCAATACGCATTGTCACCTCGAACTTTCGCACCTGCGCGGACAGGTTACGCGGCATACCGGTTTCGTCGGTTTTGCAAAAGAACTTTTACCGAAGCGGAACCAGTTTACCACGGAGCAGATTCAGCAGGCCATCATCGACGGCGAAGACGAAATGTACCGGAACGGTATCGTCGGGGTCGGTGACATTTCCAATACGGCGGATTCGTTTTTGCAGAAGAGTAAAAAAAGAATCGCGTACCATACCTTCATCGAATTGCTGGCGCTGAATCCCGCAGCCGCGCAGCAGGTGATGCAGGGCGGGCTGGAACTGCTCGGGAAAATTCACGATCACCCGGCAACCATCGTTCCGCATGCGCCTTACACGGTTTCGGAAGAATTGCTCCGGCTTATTTCCGAAAATAACCGGGAAGGAAAAATGCTGAGCATCCACAACCAGGAAAGCGCGGCGGAAAATGAATTTTTCGAAAAAGGCACGGGCGATATGCTGGAACTGTACCGGTTTCTCGGCATCGACATTTCCTGGTTCAAAGCGCCGGGCATAAACGCGCTTCGCCGGACGCTGCCGAATATGAACCCGGACGATCCGCTGCTGCTCGTGCACAATACGTTCACTACCGCCGCCGACATCCGTTTCACCAACGGAATTTTTCCGAACCTGTACTGGTGCTTCTGCCCGAAAGCCAATCTCTACATCGAAAACCGGCTGCCCGATTATGAAATTTTTACGGATGCCGGTGTGCGCATCACCATCGGCACCGACAGCCTCGCCTCGAACGATACGCTTTCGGTACTCGAAGAACTGAAAGTGATTGCCGCCGCCGTTCCGTATCTTGAGATCGAAACGCTGCTGCACTGGGCCACCAAAAATGGCGCGGACGCGCTGGACATGCCCGCGCTCGGTAGTTTTGAAAAAGGAAAACGGCCCGGAATTATCCTGCTCAAAAATCTCGGGAAAGAATTACGGATGAGTTCCGCCGCTGAGGTCGTTCGTGTGCTGTAAACGGTATTTCAGCATCGCTTCGGCTATCGCCATGTCGATCGGCAAAGTCAGTTTGATATTTTCGGTATTGCCGTCCACCAGCCTGATCGGCGCTCCCGCCGATTCCACTACCGAAGCATCATCCGTAAACGTGTATTTGTAATCCTGCCTGTAAGCCTGCCTGAGCAGTTCGAGCGAAAAACATTGCGGCGTCTGGATCAGGCAGTAGCGTGAACGGTCAACAGCGATACTCGTCGCCGATTCGATGCGGCGAATGGAATCGCTGATCGGGATAGCGGGTACGCCGTTGCCGTAATGTTCGGCGGCTTTGATGGCGGTGTTGATCGTTTTGCGGCTGACCAGCGGGCGGGCGGCATCGTGCACGGCGACAATAGCGGGTTCGGAATCTGAAATAAGCGCGAGCCCGTTTTGCACCGAATGGAAACGCGTTTCTCCGCCGGCAGCTACCTGTATATCGGCAGTAACGGCATATTCCGCTTTGATTTTTTCCCATTGTTCAAACTGGTCGGTGGGCAATACCAGGATGATGCGCATGGACGGATCATATTCGGCGAACGCGGAGATGCTGTGCAGCAGGACGGGTTTTCCATCCAGCCGCAGGAACTGTTTGGGGACCGGGGTATTCATCCTCGATCCGCGGCCGGCGGCAACAATGATCGCGTAGTATTTCAATTGCGTGTAATTAGATGATCAGCATAGCATCACCGTAGCTCAGGAAGCGATACTTTTCTTTCATGGCTTCGCGATAGGCTTTCATCACCAGGTCGTATCCGCCGAATGCACATACCATCATGAGCAGGGTGGATTCGGGTGCATGAAAATTCGTAATCATGCAGTTGGCGATCTGGAAATCGTAAGGCGGGAAAATAAATTTATTCGTCCAGCCGCTGAACGGTTTCAGGTAACCATCCGTAGATACGGAAGTTTCGATGGAACGGACAACCGTAGTACCTACTGCGCAGATGCGTTTCTTCTTGCGCTTTCCTGCGTTGACGATATCGGCGCAGCCTTGCGGGATTTCGGCCTGTTCGCTTTCCATCTTGTGCTTGGTGAGGTCTTCCACTTCTACCGGGCGGAAACTTCCGAGCCCGACATGAAGCGTAAGTTCGGCGAAGTTCACGCCTTTCAGTTCGAGCCGTTTCAATAACTCGCGGCTGAAATGCATACCGGCTGTGGGAGCGGCTACAGCGCCTTCCACTTTGGCATAAACCGTCTGGTAACGTTCCGCATCATCGGCCTGGGCCGTACGAAGATTCGGAAGCGGCGTATTGCCGAGCTGGTAAATCGTTTTTTTGAAATCTTCGTACGGCCCGTCGAACAGGAAACGAAGTGTGCGGCCGCGCGAAGTGGTATTGTCGATGACTTCGGCAACCAGCATATCGTCGTCGCCGAAATAGAGTTTGTTGCCGATACGGATTTTGCGGGCGGGATCAACGAGCACATCCCACAGGCGGCTTTCGCGGTTGAGTTCGCGCAGCAGGAAGACTTCGATTTTCGCACCGGTTTTTTCTTTGTTGCCGTAAAGACGTGCCGGAAAAACTTTCGTATCGTTGAGAATCATGACATCACCGTCGTCAAAATAATTGATGATGTCCTTGAATACTTTATGTTCGATCTTCCCTGTTTTGCGGTTTATAACCATCAGCCGCGCTTCATCGCGGTTTTTCGACGGGTATTCGGATACAAAATCTTTTGTGAGCGGGAACTTGAACTGGGATAATTTCATGATTACAGCGGTTTGTTTGGTGTACGGGGGAAAAACCTGGATTATCAGCCTCTACGATAATATGTTATGATCTGCCCCCCGGTAAATAGCGCGCAAATATATCCTTAGCGTACCCCCGTTGTCAAGTAAAAAGCAAAAAAACTTTAATAAATTATCAGGGGTGGCCGGAAAGCCTTGTAAACATTGTGTTAACGGGGAGCCAGGGTTTCGATGATCGCTTTGACCTGGTCGACGGAGAGCGCCTGGTCCAGGCGGATGTCGCCGATACGCGTGCGGCTGAGTTTCCCGAGGTACGCGCCGCTGCCCAGCGCACTACCCAGGTCGTGCGCCAGCGCACGGATGTACGTTCCCTTTCCGCAAACCACGCGGAAGTCGGCTTCGATGAGCTGTCCTTTCCGTTCGATGCGCGTGATCTCGAATGTCGTGATTTCCACTTCGCGTGGCTGCAGCTGCGCATCCGTGCCCGCCCGCGCAAGATCGTACGCACGCTTGCCTTCCACCTTGATGGCTGAAAAATGCGGCGGGATCTGCCGGATCTTTCCCGTAAAAGTCTGCGCCGCTGCGTGAATCATCTCGTCCGTGATGTGATCTACCGGGTAGTGCATGTCAACGGGCTTCTCCAGGTCGAAACAGGGTGTGGTTGCACCAATGCAGAACATGCCGGTGTATTCTTTTTCCTGGCCCTGGTATTCGTCGATGCGCTTGGTGAATTTGCCCGTGCAGATAATGAGCAAACCTTCCGCCAGCGGATCAAGCGTGCCGGCGTGGCCCACTTTGAGTTTCAGCTTCAGTTTGTGTTTGATCATCGAGCGCAGCCGGTTGACCACGTCGAACGAAGTCCAGTTCAGCGGCTTGTGTATCGCCAGCACTTCGCCGGCGGCAAAATCAAAATGTTTTTCTTCAGGCACAGACCGCGATGGGAATAAAGAAATGAATGACCAGGACAGCGATTCCAAGGATAATACGGTAATAACCCCAGATTTTGAATCCGTACTTTTTCACCATATCAATGAAAACCTTGATGGCGAACAGCGCGACGACGAAAGCCACGACATTCCCGATGGCCAGCAGTTTGATCTCCTCGCCGGTGAAACCTCCCGTTTCTTTATAATACCTGAACAGTTTGTAGCCGGTAGCCGCGAGCATGGTCGGTACGGCAAGAAAGAATGAAAACTCTGCGGCGAGGTTGCGCGTGAGCCGCTGCTGCATACCGCCGATGATCGTCGCCGCACTGCGGCTCAAACCCGGGAGCAAAACCGCCAGCACCTGCCAGCAGCCGATGAACAGCGCTTTGAGAAAACTGATCTGCTCTTCTTTTTCCACGACCGGTTTATTGAACAACTTGTCCACGAAAAGTAAAACGATTCCGCCGCCGAGTAACGTACAGGCGATAAAAACAGGATTGCCGAGCTTGTCGTCGATAAAATCGTCGAGCAGTTTTCCGAAAATCAGCGCAGGAACTACGGCGAGTCCCAGCTTCAGGTAAAAACGATAGTCCGTGAGTTTGATGAATTTTCTCCAGTAAAAAACGATCACCGAAAGGATCGCGCCGAGCTGAACCGCTACCGTAAACAATTTGGTAAACGAATCGCAGGCAATGCCGAGCGCGGACGAAGTGATGATCATGTGCCCGGTGGAACTTACCGGCAGAAATTCAGTAAGTCCTTCCACAATAGCGAGCAGGACAGCATCGGATGTTTGCATAGAAAAAGAAAAGCCAAAGATAAACGCTTATCCGTAAGGGATGACAAGACGTTTTCTCTGGACAATTCTTTCGGGGAGAAACCCGCGGAGAAGCGGGCATCACGGAAAAAATCAGTACTTGGCGAACCTGAAAATTCCTCCCCTGTTGCCGGATAATTTCAACACATACAGGCCCGGTGCAAATTCGCTGGCGGTGATGACGAAAACCAGCCCGGCAACAATTCCCGACTGCACCAGCGTGCCTTTCGCATCGAAAACCTGGTAGGTTCTTTCTTCATCCGCACCGTCCAGTTCCACGCGCAGGTAACCGGAAACAGGATTCGGGTATGCGCGTATGATCTCCGCTTCAACCGGCGCAACAGCCGTGATGGTTACGAATTCATCCGCGCCGATATCCGTCGTGCCGTTTATTCCGCTGCAATCGTAATCGTCTGTGCGCTGCGCATGCGCCGTACCTGCGTTGATGGCGGATGAATTGCTCACCAGGTGCAGGTCCGGGCTGGTGAGGCTCGTACTGACGAAGTGCGTGGCCGGTGCGTTGATGATATTCGTTACCGTAGTAAACGGCGGCGCGGAATTCGACACGTTGATAATATCTTCATCCAGGAGATTATTCTGGATAAGCAGGTTCGTGGTTTGCGCACCGGTAACCTCGATCGAATATTCCTCCACTGTCCAGGCTGTGCCGCCGGGGGCGTAAATCGTATTGTTCACCACGATCGCATCCGGGCAAAGTACGATGCCGATTCCACAGCGGCTGGTGGAATGACCGCGTACAAAATTATTCCGGACGATTCCGCCACTGAACGATACGTTCGGGTTGTTCGAATAATTCCCGAGAAAAATTCCTTCGTCGCAGTTGATCACGCGGTTTCTTTCCACGATCGCATCGGACCCGCCGTGAAAAAACAGGATGGCCGGACCCGCGGGACCTGTAGCCGAAGGACCGCTGCGGATGTTGCGTATTTCATTGTCGCGGATGATCCAGTGATGCGCATTGTGCAGGTCGATCCCGTTCGTGTACGTATTGCTTCCCGGCAGCGAAGTCGTGTATTCGATCAGGCTGCATTCGATAATGCCGTAACTGCTTTTCACGTTCGCGTTTCCTGAAAAACTCATCTTCACCAGTTGCTGCCCGCCGTCGATGACGTGGATATTGTGCAGCAATACATTGTCGATATCGCTGTTCGGCTGGTACCAGAAATTGATATCAACCGGGTGCGTATCGATATTCCTGATCGTAAGGTCCGCGATGGTAACATTGCTTTCCAGGATGGAAATGCCGTGATAGCCGGAACCGCCGAGCATGCCGCCCCCGAGTATGATCACGCTGTCGCGGTTACCGCTGAGCGAACGGATCGTGATACCCGGTTTGGTAACGTTTATCTGTCCGCCCGAAACCGAATACGTTCCGTTCGCGAGGTAGATCGTAGTCGGTCCGCCGGCATTGTTGATCGCCGACTGGATGGCCGAAGTTCCCTGCTGCGGGGTAATGTTTATAACGGTTTGATTTTGCGGCGCAGGCAGCGGCGCAGTACAGTTGCATTGCGCTTCGGCCATTTTGGCCCAGCAGAACAGCAGCATGAAGAACAAAAAATAAATCAGCAGGAACAATTTGTTCCCCGCCGGCACCTGTGATCTTCTGCTTGTCGTAGAATCTTTCATGAGCGATTTTTTTGCAAATGAAATGTGCAGCGCGTGCACAGGAAAATAAAAGAATGAAATTTTGTACAGATATTAATTAATCATTAAAATAATTAATAATTTGATTATTAGTTATTTACAATATATTTTTGACTTATAATTGTACTGAATAAATAAGCGATCAATTCCACCAGACCGCAAAATCGCCTGTGAAAAAAGATCTGCCCCGCTTAGCTGCCGCACTCAGCGGACCCGAAAAACGATTTATCCGGACCTGCGCACGCACTGAAAAAAAAGACGGCACGGCTTTGCAGCACCTGCTCGAACTTTTGTTTTCCGGCAAAGCATACAGCCGGGAAGAAATCCGCAAAACCGTGAAAGGCAAAACCGGCCGCTCGCAGCCGCACGTACTCGAACGCAGGCTGTACGAATTCATCATCGGCTGCCTGCGCAAGCTCGAAACAAAACAGGACGAGGTGATCCTTCAGAACGGCTTGCAGGAAGCGGGACTCCTTTACCGAAAGGCTTTGTATCCTGCCTGTTTGCGCCTGCTCGAACGGCTGCTGAAAAAAGCCGTTGCAGCCGAAAACCAGTTGCTCGTCCTGGAAATCACCAACCGCCTGGTCGACCTGTACCAGGTAACCGGGAAAGGAATCCGGGAACAGCAGCTGCGCCGGGTGTACGATCTTGAAAACAAGTCGCTCCGGCAATACGAATCGATTGTGCGGGTGAAGCAGGATTCCGGCCGCCTCTTTTTTACCATGCGCAGCCAGGGCGACAGCGGCCGCGGGGAACAACTGAAGATGCTCCGGGAAATACTCGCAGATCCTTTTTACCGGAGCGAGCGGAATATCGATTCGTTCCGCAGCGGGCTGGGATTTTTCCAGCTGCACGCCACGTACTGCGGACTTCGCGGCGAGCGGAAAAAAGCGTTGCGGTACCAATTGAAACTGGTCGGGCTGCTGGAAGCGCATCCCCGGCAGGTGAAGAGCCGCCCGGTGTTTTACCTCATCTCGCTGAATAACCTGGCGATCACTTACAGCGCGTTCAAAAAACCCGGCGAAGTGATGGACTGCATCCGCAAGCTGCACGGTGCGCCGGCGCGTTTCGGTTTCGCCGATTCGCCCGACTGGCAGCTCAAAGTATTTACCAGCGTTTACCCGATCCTGCAGGAGTTGTACATCCGCAGCGGTTCCTTCGACCGGGCGCAGCACGTGATCAGCGATACGGAACAGCAACTGCGCAAGCTGGACCGGTTGATCAGCCCGGTGCACCGCATGATCATGCACTACAACCTGGCTTATCTTTTCTTCGGATCGGGGAACTACCGTTTGTGCCTGCGTTACCTGCGCCTCGTAACGACGAAAGAAACGAGCAATCTCCGGAAAGACATTTACTTCGCCGCGCGCCTGGTGGAAGCGCTCGTTTATTTCGAACAGCGGGAAACGGATGCGCTGTTTTATGCCGCGCTCAACATGCAACGGCAGGCTGCCAGGGAATTTCCTGCGAATAAACCGCTGCGTCTTTTTCTTTCCATCCTGAAAAAATCAACCGAACAGGATGATCCTGCTGTTCGTGATACGCTGCGCAAATTCCGGCAGGAACAGAAAAATATCCGCACGGTGCAAAGCACAAAACTCATTTCCGGGAATTTCAATACCGAAGCCTGGATCGAAAGTAAAATCCGGAAGACCAGTTTCCACGCAGCCGTATCGGAATCCGCACAGGGCTGAATGGTACAAAAGTCCGCGATGATAGCACAGCGCAGAACCCGCGCCGGATCCCGTACAAGAAAAGCAGTCGTTTATCCATTTGCGCGGAAAAGCGCTCCGCTACCTTTGACTAAAACGTTTTACCATGGGTACCGGAAAAATAATCGCCATACTGATGCTCGCCTCCGCACCTGCCTGCCTGGCGCAGAATCTTGTCCCCAACCCGAGCTTTGAAGACACTTCGGGCTGCTCTTTTCCCCTTCCGCAGATCGATTGCCTCGACGACTGGAATATTTTTTCAGGACCGGGCAACCCGGTGATGAATACGGCGGACCTCTGTTATAATGGTGCGGTATTTTTTCCGCCGTCCACCATTCCCGCGTACGACGGAACAAAATACATCGGCATCGACTGCCAGCCGATCAATTCCGAATTCGTGCAGGTGCGGCTCAGCCAGCCGCTGCAGGCCGGCATGTCATACTGCGTGAGTTTTTACGCAGCCGTGTGCGACCAGACGCCGCTTGCCGCACCTTCGCTCGGTGCGTATTTTTCTGCAACGCCTTTGCTGGCGAATCCGTTTACCGCGGGAATGAGCGCGCATGTGCAGAGCACGATCTCGTTCAGTACCACGCAGTGGCAGCAGGTAAGCGGAACATACATCGCTGCCGGTGGTGAAGAATATCTTACGCTGGGCGGTTTTCAGAATGCATCGGTAACTAACCTCACGTATATGTATATCGACTTCGTGGACGTAACGGCCTGCCCGGTTATTCCGCCCACACCGCCGGTTCCGAACAACAACATAACAGGCGGAACGATTTACCTGCCGAATGCATTTACACCCAACGGCGACGGCACGAACGATTTCTTCCCGGCGCTGGGCGAAAAAGTAACGGAATTCAGCCTGCAGATTTTTGACCGCTGGGGCCAGCTGATTTTTTCATCGGACAACCTGGCACGGCAGTGGGACGGAAAATACCGCAACCGCGACGTGCAGCAGGATGTGTACGTGTACAAGTTGTTTTGCAGGATCGATTCCGAGCCTCTTCAGCGCACAGGTACCGTAACCGTTGTCCGGTAAAATAAATTCCGATTCGTTTTTCTCTTCGTGATGCCTGGTGTCTTTGTGGCAGGAACTGAACAGGATACGAAGACACCGGGAACCTGCAGCCTGATCTGCTTTGCTCCATCTTATTATATTTGTTCCGGCTTATCCACGAAACAAATTACACATGAACAAATTCTACCTCGCCGTATTGATTCTTCCCGGGTTTATTTTCATTTCCTGCGGAAATGATTCTAAAAAAAATAAAACGGAGGATAATAAACCGAAACGGGAATCGGCTTACGAAAAAGCGGAGCGGGTCAAAGACAGCATAAACAAGCTGCCGGCAGTTGCTATGACTTTCGAACAGGCGTTTGCCGATACCATGCAGCAGGAACATAATGTATCGGTTGAAGGTTACCTGCAGCTGCGGCTGATGTCTTCTGCGAGCAGCGGGGGACAAAGCATGAACTTTTTCGGGCGGCATAACCAGAACCACGGCCAGTCCATGTATACCCGCATTCATACAGGAACAGGGAATAACCGCATGAAAGCCCTGCCGGAAAACTACAGGCTGAAAGATCTCGTCATCACCGACGATAAGGGGAAAACATTCTCCGCCAACGAGCGCGTCAGGATTACCGGGCGGATGAAGGCATCATTCAGCGACCCGAAACGGAAAGCCGTATATCTTGATGTAATTAAAATGGAGCGTATTCCGGATGCCCGGACAGACTATGCCGCATTGAATCTTCCGGAACTTTCATTTGGCGACGATGACAAAGAAGAAATGCGCGACAAAGCCTATTTCCTCGAAGGCAAATTAAGCATGCCCATGTACGTGCTTACCGGTGCGGAAATATCCATTGACCTGACCAATAAAAAAGGACAAAAATTTACGGTCAAGATACTCAACGGGAAAGGCATCAGCCAGATGGAAAATCTGAAAGAAGGCTGGACTGAAAAAGATGTCGTTATCCGCGACAGCAAAGGAGAAACAGTTCCCCTGAAAAAGAACGTCCGGGTGTATGGCGTACTGAAACTCGACGGACTTCACGTGGAAGAAATTATTTCGCTTTGATACCGCGTACAGATGTTATGATAACTGCAGCTTCCGTGAAATAAAAAACAATCAACGTCAATGTTCATCGGAGGGACTTCCTTGATAATTGTTTATTGTGTATTTGACATTGGGCGTTAAATGCCTGGGAGGAACAAACACCAATAAAAAACGCCCCCGTCCGGGAGCGTTCCATTATCTTGAAACTGGAATTCAGTTTTTCGGTTTGCGCATAATGCCGACCAGTACGATCACAAAGCCGATGATCAGCGTAATCGGTGCAATCGTGATCCGCCGCGTGCTGAACAGTTCTTCGCCGTTAAATTTGTTGACGTCGTCAGAACCTCCCCCGATCATCAGGATATAACCGAGTGCAAGTACGATAACTCCCGCGAGCAGGATGATATAATTCTCACGACCAAACGTGAGGCCACCGGAAGGTTGTGCGTTATCCTTCACGTTTTTGGCAGGCTGGGCTTTTGATTCTTTGGCCATAGAGCGCAAATATAGGAAGATTTTTGTGGTCCGGGGACTCACCCCCCGGCCCCCTCTCTCCGGCTTTGTTAATCTATTTTGCAAGGCCGGGTCGTTTTAGTTCCAGTAACTTAAGTTGTGGCTCCCCCTCTTTGCGACGTTGTCGCAAATTCGACTCTCGTTTAAACAAAGCTTACAACGTCGGAGAGAGGGGGCCGGGGGGTGAGTCCCCGGACTATGGATTTTTCCCCAACTTGCGTCTTACTCATAGCATGAACCAATTTTTCATTTCCTTACTTATTGCCTTTACGCTGGCGGGTTGCGGACACCTTTCGATGCAAAGCGAAACCAACCAAGGAACTGCAAAAAAACACGTGTATTCCACGGTCAGTGACACCATCCCGGCAGGAATTCACTTCCTTATTCTCGACGCAGGAACACTGGAGCCGCTTCCTTTTGCGACCGTTATCCTGCTTGATTCTGCGGGCCGGCGGATCGACCAAGTATTTGCAGATATGGATGGGCGTACCAGGCTTTTTTCCAATCCAGGAAACCGGTTTGATGCCCGGATCAACCTGGTGGGATATTACTCGTGCCTGCTCACGAATATCCATATCGACCCGGGTCAGGGCTGCAGATTCCGTATCCTGCTGGACGAAGCAGAGCTTATTATCTGTAGCCCGGTATGCGAACCGACCCGTGACCGTTTTGCCCCCCAAAACCGCACCATCACCCGCGAAGAATACCGCCGCATGCCCAAATAAAAAAACTGCCCAAAGCTGTTCCTAACGTAATCTTGTCATTATCAATCCCCTGGAAATCACCGGAAAGCCCGGTCACCGATCTTTGCTTAATTTAGCAATCCTTTTCCGGCGCTATGATTCCGAAGGAAACTGTTGACCTGATTCTCGATACCTCCCGCATTGATGAAGTGGTGGGTGATTTCGTCTCGCTCAAAAAGCGCGGGGCGAACATGATCGGTCTTTGCCCTTTTCATAACGAGAAAACGCCTTCTTTCAACGTGAATCCCGCCCGGGGCATTTACAAATGTTTCGGCTGCGGCAAAGGCGGTAACAGCGTGAACTTCGTGATGGAGCATGAACACATCTCCTACCCCGATGCCCTGCGCTGGCTGGCGAAAAAATACAATATCACAATCGCCGAAGAGCAGAAAAGCGACGAGCAGCAGGCCCGCGACAACGAGCGCGAAAGTTTGTTCGTGGTCTGCGGCTTCGCGCAGAAATATTATACGCAGCAACTGCACGAATCGGAATCCGGCAAAGCCATCGGCCTGACTTACTTTACCGAGCGCGGTTTCCGTCCTGACATTATCGAAAAATTTCAGCTCGGTTTCAGTCCCGAAGGCTGGCGCCCGCTCACCGACGCAGCACTGCAAGCCAGTTACAAAATCGAGTACCTCGTCAAAGCCGGGCTGACGATCCAGAACGAAGAAAATCCGGATAAGTATTTCGACCGCTTCCGCGACCGCGTGATTTTTCCCGTGCATAATGTGAGCGGGCGTGTAATCGCTTTCGGCGGACGCACGCTGAAGAGCGACAAGAAGATCGCGAAGTACATCAACTCGCCCGAAACGGATATCTACCACAAGAGCAACGTGCTCTACGGTTTATACTTCGCGAAAAAACAGATCATCCAGGACGATGTCTGCTTCCTCGTGGAAGGCTACACCGACGTGATTTCCATGCACCAGGCCGGCATCGAAAACGTGGTGGCTTCGTCGGGCACTTCACTCACGGTTGAGCAGATCCGTCTCATCCGCCGCTACACGAGCAACGTTACTATCCTGTACGACGGCGACCCTGCAGGCATCAAGGCCAGCTTCCGCGGCATCGATCTCATCCTCGAAGAAGGCATGAACGTACGCGTGCTGCTTTTCCCGGATAATGAAGATCCGGATTCGTATTCGAAACGCGTAAGCAGCGAGGAACTGAAAGAATTTATCCGGCACAACACAAAAGATTTTATCCAGTTCAAAACGCAGTTGCTCGTCGGTGATACCCAGGGCGATCCCATCCGAAAAGCTATGCTGATCCGCGAGATCGTGGAAAGCATCGCCCTGATTCCCGACAGCATTACACGCAGCGTGTACGTAAAAGAGTGCAGCCGCATCATGGATGTGGAAGAGCAGTCGCTGCTGAATGAACTAAATAAAATCCGCCGGAAAAATTTCGAGAAACGAAAAGACGAAAGCGCGCGAAAACCGGAAATACAGCATCCCGAGACCACCGAACATGACGGGCACGAAACCGGTTTTGTTCCCGACATTTCCGCCAAACCGGAAGAAACCGTTTCGCCGATCATCAATTGCGAAGCGCAGGAAAGGGAAATCATCCGCCTGATGCTGAACTACGGTACGCAGCAGATCGACGCCGACAGCGAAGACGAGGAAGGCCGCCCGACTACGGTTCCCGTGCCGCTGGCGGAATTGCTCGTGCATGAAATCCGGCAGGACCAGATCATTTTCGGCGACACGGCCGCGCAAAATATTTTTGAAGAGTACGCACGCCTGCTGGACAGCGGAACCGTTCCCGACCTGAATTATTTTACGCACCATCCGCAGGCCGAAATCAGCAAATACACGATCGACATGGTGAGTATTCCCTACTCGCTTTCGAACTGGGAACGTCATTTCATTTACGTGCAAACCGAGGACATGATCCTGAAAAACGCCGCGCTGCATGGTGTTTATGCCCTCAAACTCCGCCGCATCGAAATGATGCTGCACGAAAACCAGAAAGAACTCCGCAACGCCGCGAACGAAGAAGAACTGCTGCGCATCCTGCAGCAAACCCAGCAACTGCTCGAAGCGAAGAAATATTTTTCGGGGATGCTGGGGCGTGTGGTTGTCCGTTAGGAAATCAACTCCTCATTTACAAACCAGTTTCCCCGTTCTTGATTTTCCATCCGAAACAGTAACCTGGTAAAAATAGATTCCCTGTTCCAGCCGGGGTTCGATAATTTCCGTTTGCTCCTGGTTGAGTTTTTGCGCATACACTTTCCTGCCAAAACAATCGTACAGTACAAGCATCGCATTTAATTTCAGGTCCCAGGTTTTGGAAATCGTCACCGATTCCGAAAAAGGATTCGGATAAACCAGCAGCGGCTTTTCCGCAGGCAATTCCCAACTGCCGATCCCGATCGGGCCGCCGTTATATTTATAGATATATCTTCCTGCGGCATACCCGAGCGTATCGCCGAAAAAACGGAAACGGTTGACCGGTGTTCCAAAGTTATCCGATGACCAAGTCAAACCTCCGTTCGTGGTTTTATAATTGAAAGAACTGCCGCCGATCCAGCCGATCGTGTCATTTAAAAACCCGATTCCCTGGGCGCTGAAAGTTCCGCTCGCCAGGAACTGCATATCCTGCCAGGTATTTCCGCCGTCTGTCGTCTTCAGAAAATATTGCGGACCGCTTGCGCGAAAAGATTCCAGCGAAACATACCCGGTATTCCGCGAAGGAAAAGATATTTTCCAGCCTATTTCCTGCGGATGTGCTGATGTATGCGCAATCGTCCACGTATTTCCGCCGTCAACCGTTTTTAATATCCGGCCTTGTGCGTTCAGGTAATTGGGAATTGTACCTCCGACCGCAATGCCGGTATCCTTGTCGAAAAAGTGAATGTCCACAATACCTCCCGCAAGCCCGGTCATGCTGGTGTACGACCAGGAAATTCCCTTGTCGGTTGTTTTGTAAAATCCCGCGGGACCGTAATATCGTCCGCAGGCGTATAAGGTGGAATCGTTAACGACAAACATGCCACAGATTCCCCCGGGCCGCGGACCGGGCAGGTTCGCCACGTTACTCCAGGTCGTTCCGCCGTCCGTCGTTTTGTACATAATAACGGTATCCCCCGGATCATAACCCGTTTCAAGCGTCCCGATAAATCCGTTCAGCGAATCGATAAAACCGATATCGCGGAATTTTGCACCGGATGAATCCACCTGCTTTTGCCAGCTCGCACCCCCGTTTACAGTCTTGATCACATAACCGTTATTGCCGAGCGAATAATTAACCGCCCAGCCGGTGTCCGGGTTTAAGAAGTACACATCGTCGTGCCTGTACGTGGATAACGGCGAAGGAGTAGTCGTCCATTGCGCTTTAATACCGGGTGCAGCACAGCACAACAGTATGAACAGTTGAATTGCTTTCATTTTGGATACGGGATTTTGTAAGCGTGGGGGGATGTAATGACAAAACTAATTTTTTTATCTGGAAAAGTGAGTGGCAAACGCTGCAGAAATTAAACCATCAATAATTTTTACCTTGGCTTCATGAATTCCAGCACCACGGGAACCAACAGTATACGCCGCGTCATCTCCGCATCTTCCGTGGGTACACTCATCGAGTGGTACGATTTTTACATTTTCGGAAGTCTCGCGATACTCATTGGCAAACATTTATTCCCGGCGGATGCAGGCGCTTCGGCGCTGATCAATACGCTGGCTATTTTTGCGGCGGGATTTATCGTGCGTCCGTTCGGCGCGCTGGTTTTCGGCAGGCTGGGCGATCTCGTGGGGCGCAAGTACACCTTCCTGCTCACGCTCGTGCTCATGGGCGCTTCCACATTCGCCATCGGTTTGATTCCCGGTTATAAAAGCATCGGTTACACTGCGCCGGTTCTCGTACTCATCCTGCGTTTGATCCAGGGCCTTGCGCTCGGCGGCGAATATGGCGGAGCGGCTACGTATGTCGCGGAACATGCACCGGCAAACCGGCGCGGATTTTATACCAGCTGGATCCAGACCACCGCAACGCTCGGACTTTTCCTTTCACTCGGCGTGATCCTGCTCACCAAAAACATGCTCGGCGACGACGCCTTCAACGAATACGGCTGGCGGATTCCTTTCCTTGTTTCCGTGGTGCTCGTGCTCATTTCCATTTATATCCGCATGAAAATGCAGGAATCGCCGGCATTCACGAAACTGAAGAACGAAGGAAAAACATCCGCCAAACCGCTCCGCGAAAGTTTCCGCAAGCGCGGCAATTTCAAAATGGTGCTACTGGCTTTGTTCGGCGCGGTGATGGGACAGGGCGTGGTCTGGTACACGGGACAATTTTACGCGCAGTCGTTTATCGAAAACGTCTGCAAAATAAATTTCGAACAGTCGCGCACGATATTGCTCTGGGCCATCGCATTCGCCACGCCTTTGTTCATCGTATTCGGCGCACTGAGCGACCGGTACGGCCGGAAATGGATCATGCTCACCGGTATGCTGCTCGGCGTGCTCACCTGGCGCCCGATTTACAAAACGTTTTTGGAACTGAGCGATACGAAACAGCAAACCGAAATCACGGGAGACGCCGCGATTGAGCGCAGTACGGAAATTGCCGCAGGAACAAACGACACGGTTACGACAACGAGGACCGAAAAACATTTTGAAAACGGGATCATCGTAAAAGAAACCAAAAAGGAAATCCTCCCGGCCGTCGCGTCACAGGAAATCCCGAAGGTGCAGATCAAAACGGAAAAAACCTTGCCGACGGGAACGTACTGGATTTTTATCGCGCTGGTTTTTGTGCAGATCGCTTACGTGACGATGGTTTACGGTCCGATCGCCGCATTCCTGGTGGAATTATTCCCGACCAAAATCCGTTACACGTCCATGTCGCTGCCGTATCATATCGGTAACGGCGTGTTCGGCGGACTGGTACCGTTTCTCGGGACGCTGATCGTTTCGTTCACGATGACGGAAGCAAATCCCGCAGGTGATCCGCTTGCCGGTTTGTGGTACCCGATCGGCGTGGCCGGGTTGTGTTTCATTATCGGCGCCGTGTACCTGGCGAATAAACGGGATGAAAATGTAATGGATTGAAGTGAAGTAAAGACTGTTTAAACGGAAGTTTGTAATACAGATTTGAGACTTGAGATTTGAGACACGTATTGCGGTCAGGTCGAGCGGCAGCCGAGACCGACTTTGTAAAATATATGTCTCAAGTCTCAAATCCAGTACCGGAAATAGAACGTACAAATGAACAACATAAAAAAAGCGCTCGGCGTTTTATGGTTCCTGCTCGGTCCTGCCCTGGTGGCGCTGATGATCTGGCAGGCACTGGATAAGATCGGGAAAGCAGCCGAAGGAGCCGCGCGTCAGAATACCACGCTGCAGTGGGGAATTATCCTGTTCATCTTTATTCCTATCTGCATCGGCATGATGATTTTCGGCTGGTATGCCTTGCGCGGCGAGTACACGAAACTGCCGGGAAAGTCGGAAGAGCTGGAAGACTGATTTATTTTTTCCGCGGGCATTTTTTTCCGGGCCAGCAGTTTCTCTATTGTTTTTTTCACGCGCTCCGCCCGCGTTTCTCCGCGTTTGGCAGAAACGATCCGGATCACGTATTCTTTACGTCCGGTGCCGTGCTTCCGTGGTTGTTTTTTGCAATTGCCCTGAAAGTAAGAGTGATGCTTATTTATTCAAACTTAAATCTTGTCACGTCGCAGGCAAAGAAGTAAAAAACAGCTTTAATCAGCGGGCGCTGCATGTCGGATTCGGTCATGCCCTTGAAAAAACCTACCCGAACGGCTTTAGTATCGACCGCACCGGCATCTGCCAGCGCTTTAATCAACCGGCCTGTCCTGGCCACCACGTCCGTGCTATCAAGGTTACTGAGCTGCGAAAACCAGTTTGTCTCGAAACATTTACCCATCGCACCTACATCAGGCGCTCCGGGCAAATTGCCTGTCAAGGCGAGATAAATTTCCTCCTGGTGAGGCGTGGATTTCGGGATACGGATTTTTGTGCTGTCGGCGGCAAAGGTCATGTAGGCGGGCATATTTCTTTCCTTCAGTAAACCTTTGGCAAGCAGGTATTCTTCCAGCGCATTGATCCCGGCAGAAAGTGTTTTTTCGTCTTTCCCGGTCCAGTTTTTCGACCAGCATTGCATTGTCGATTCTTCTGTTCGTGTCGATTCCGCATTGGCCGAGCAGGCGGCAACAGCAGCGGCAAGAATAACCGCAAGTATAATTTTTACCGGGGTTCGCATCATGATCCGTTGTGTTATATGCCGAAGATAATTAATCCGCGAAAGCACCGTTCAAATTGGCAGTTCTTAACAGAAGCCCCGTTAATTTCCGCATGCCGTGTTAATTAGCGTTAAGCTCCTTGACACGTAATACACCTCCGACTACTTTTCCCGCAGCGTCCCCTTTCAATGCTAACATTTTAAAACCTCTTACCATGAAACAGTACCTCTGCTACGCTGCACTGACGGTATTTGCCGCATGCAACGCACAACCTCCCGCTGGTAACGGCAACGCACCCGCCGGTAAAGGATTTTATCTCGACGAAAAAGCGATGGCTTTCAAAGACCTGCAGCTTTACCCGATCCGTGCAACTTCAGGATATATCGACGAGCACAGCCATTTCGGAAAATACAAAACGCTGAAAGAAGGCATCAACGCCGGAACGGTGAAGGTCAGCGAAAGATCAACCGATGCACCGGCGGGTAACCTGAACGATAATGTTTCCGGGGATGCCGCTACGGTCAATACGCTGCTCATTGAAAACACATCGAACGATACTGTTTTCCTGATGGCCGGCGAACTGGTGAAGGGCGGGAAACAGGACCGCGTAATCGCGCAGGATATGATACTTCCGCCGAAATCGGGGAAACAGAACCTGCCGGTGTTTTGCGTGGAGCACGGCCGGTGGACATACGATAACAAAGAAAAAGCAGGTGAAAAAGCATCTTTCTCCGGTTATCAGAATGTGAGTTCGAACACGGTGCGTAAAACAGTCGCCACCGAACAAAACCAGAGCGCAGTATGGCGTGATGTGGCGGTGGTAACTACAGCCAACAATGCGGATGCCGCAGCCGGCAATACTTCGGGAACGTATAACGGTCTTGAAAATAACGGCGACTTCGTTAAAAAACGCGATGAGTACCTGAAGTATTTTAAAGGCGCTTTCGACACCACCAGTTATGTGATCGGTGTGGTAGCCATGAGCGGCGACAGTGTAATCGGAAGTGATATTTTTTTCAGCCCGGAACTTTTCAAGAAACAGTACGGAAACCTGCTCTACTCCTACGTTACCGACGCGATCACGAAACCCGGGAAAAGCACCGATCAGAAAAAAGCCGTGGATAATTTTTTCGTCCGCGTAAAAAAGGAATACGCCGAGTCCGACAGCAGCAAAAACAAGAACCAGCTGCAGCATAAAGGAAAAACCATGCACCGGGCAGCGTTTTAAATTGCGATTTTCGATTGCCGATTTTGGATTTGAGAAACTGTTAGCGCCTTTGCGATAAAAAATGGAATACAAATCAAACCTCACCGCGAAGACGCGAAGGCGCTAATGTTTATGCAGAGATAAATCGCAAATCCAAAATCGGCAATCGAAAATTATTCCGAAAATCTCACCATCTCCTGCGTGATCTTCAGCCCGGCTTTTTCGGCAGTACCTTTGTTGAGCTGGTAGCGCAAGTGTGAATCGTCGATGTAAAAATTGACATGCGAGGCCACGGAGTTCCAGAAACTTTCTTCCGTAACCAGCAGCATGGGCCTGGAACCCAGCGCCGAACGTACTTTGCCCAGGCTGCTTACCTGGTCGTGCGGGACGAAAAGAATATGGGAAGCCTGCAGGTTGTCGATACTGTAAACGCGGACATCGATCAGTTTGCCCAGCGCTTTTTTGTCTTTCGTTATTTTCTTCAGCTTATCCGTCACCATCGAATTACCCAGCACGCCGATAATGAATTTATCGCTCTTGAACGTTTCGGGCCAGACAACCTGCCGGGTGAAATTGTAAATGAAAATGGCTTTTTTCTCGTACTCTTCTTCTTTGGAAAGTGAACTCTTTTTCGGCGGTCCCCCGCCCCCCGGCGATGGTGAACCTTTTTTGTCCTCCTTCGCTTTGTAATACGCAAGCAGGCTGTCACGGCGGTTCAGGCTGTCCTGCTGCACAGCAGCTACTTTCGACAAGGAATCGATCTGCAGTTTATAGGCCTGCGCCAGTTCCCGCTGCGTTTTCAGCTCCGCTTCCGACTGCGCAAGTTTTTTCTTCGGCACACAGCCGGAAAGCAGCAGCAGGAAAGAAAGACTGATTAAAGAGATTCGTAACATGATGTATTTGGATTCGCGGAGGCAAAGATAGGGAACTATCGTTTTTGAATGGTAAAGAAATGTTCACCTTATTCCGGGAACGGTAATCATAACGATTTGTCACGTCAAGCGGTAGTCGCTATAAACAATTATAAAAACTTGTCACGTCGAGCGGCAGTCGAGACGCGACGCAACTCCCAATCTACTCCTGGTAATACACCCGCTTCACCCGCGCACCCACATTAGTAAGCACTTCGTAAGCAATCGTGTCCATATCCTTCGCCAGTTCGGTGATCGGGTGTTCTTCGTTAAATACAAAAACATCGTCGCCTTCCGCACACGCTATATCGGTAATGTCGAGCATGCACATATCCATGCACACATTACCGATAACCGGCGCGGCTTTTCCGTGGATCCACATTTTTCCTTTCCCGTTGCTGAGGCGCCGGCTGAGCCCGTCGGCATAACCGATGGGAACCGTGGCGATGCGCGTGGGTCTTGCCGCGCGGCCTTTGCGGCTGTAGCCGATACTCTCGCCTTCGGGAACTTCTTTGATCTGAGAGATCGTGGTTTTTAACGTGCTCACCTGCTGCAGTTGTTTCTGCTCCGCGTCATTTACACCCACGCCGTAAAGCCCGATGCCGAGACGCACCATGTCGAACTGCGCTTCCGGGAAACGCGAGATGCCGGCGGAATTAAGTACGTGCCGCAGGAAATCATAGCCGGTATTTTTGCGCAGGAAATCGCTCATGCGCGTAAATTTTTCAAACTGTTCTCGCGTAAATGTATCGTGCGCGGTTTCGTCGCTGGCGGCTAAGTGCGAGAACACACTTTGCACGCGCAGGTTCGTATGCCCGCGCAGGCGCGCAGCCAGGTTTTCCATATCCCGCTCTTCGAAGCCGAGCCGGCGCATACCGGTATCGATCTTGATGTGTACCGGGAACGGTTCTTCGCCCGCGGGATGATATTGCCCGAGCGCAGCGGTAAAAAGATCGAGCACGCGGAACGAAAAAATTTCCGGTTCGAGCCGGTGTCCGATCATCGCTTCATAGCCCTGCTCCTCGGGATTCATCACCATGATGGGCACACGGATGCCGGCTTTGCGCAATTCGATTCCCTCGTCGGCATAGGCCACGGCGAGATAATCGATGCGGTGAAACTGGAGCATGTTCGCGATTTCGAAACTGCCGCTTCCGTATGAAAAGGCTTTCACCATCGCCATCAGTTTCGTTCCGGGCCGGAGTTTCGAGCGGAAATAATTCAGGTTGTGCACCAGCGCGTTCAGGTTCACTTCGAGTACGGTTTCGTGCGCTTTCTGCTGCAGCAGTTTCCCGATCTGCTCGAATCCGAAAGCCCGCGCGCCTTTCAGCAGGATCGTTTCGTTTGCGAAAAAACCACTGTGGTATGCTGCGAGAAATGCACGCGTATCCGTAAAAAAATCTTTCTGCGCGACATGGAAATTCTGCTGGCGGCGTGTGAGCGCTTCACCGATGCCGATCAGCCGCTGGATGCCTTTGCGCGAAACCAGTTCGGCGACTTCTTTGTACAGCGTTTCTTCGCTGCGCCCGCTTTGCAGGATATCGCTCAGGATCAGCGTGCGTTTCGGGTGCTGCTGCTGCTGGTTCAAAAAATCGAGCGCGACAGCCAGCGAACCGAGGTCGGAATTATACGTATCGTTTATGACTGAGCAATTGTTCACGCCCTGTTTCAGTTCGAGGCGCATGGCCACGGGACTAAGCTGGAGCATACGTTCGGCGATTTTTTCCTGCGGCACGTTCAGCAGCAGGCAGAGCGACCAGCAATGGATCGCGTTTTCAACCGACGCTTCATCGGTAAACGGAATGCGGATGGAGATTTTTTGTTTTTCAAAAACGGCATCCAGCGCAGTTTCATTTTTACCGGGACGGATTTCCGTGATCTGCAGGTTCGCCGCCTGTTTTTTCGACCAGGTGAACAGCTTCCGTTTTTTATCCGCAGGAAGTGTTGCTCCGTCGATACAGCAGATAATCGTTTCGCAGGAGTCGCCGAACAGTTTCGATTTTTCATCCAGCTTCTGCTGCAGCGAAGTAAAGTTTTCCCCGTGCGCTTCACCGATATTCGTGATGATGCCGATGCCAGGGCGGATAATTTTTTCAAGCCGCTCCATTTCCCCCGGCCGGGAAATTCCCGCTTCGAAAATAGCGAGTGTGTGTTCCCCGGACATCGCCCAAACCGAAAGCGGAACGCCCACCTGCGAATTGAAACTTTTCGGGCTGCGCACGATGGCGTAATCTTCGCGCAGCAATTGGTAAAGCCATTCTTTCACGATGGTTTTCCCGTTACTGCCCGTAATGCCGACCACCGGGTAATGAAAATGTCCGCGGTGCTTCGCACTGATCTCCTGCAAAGCATCGATCGTATTTTTGACGACGATGAAATTCGCAGCCGGAAATTTTTTCACATAATCGCCGGGCAATTCCTGCACTACGAAACTGCGCAGTCCTTTCGTATACAGGTCCGCGATAAACCGGTGCCCGTCGTGCCGCTCGCCTTTGATGGCGAAAAACAAGGAATCGGCGGTATGGCTCGTGCGGCTGTCGATCACCAGGTGACGGACAACGTGGTCGCTTGCCGTGATAATTTCAGCGGCGGGGAAAAGGCGGGCGATATCGGAGAAATGGCAGATCACGTAAATAAAATTGGTCCATGACTCACCCCCCGGCCCCCTCTCTCCGCCTTCGACGGGACCGGAGAAACGGGAAGTTCCTTTTGCGTCGAAGACGCAAAGAGGGGGTGCCTTACTGAAGAGTATGCGGACTTATATTTATTAGCGTCTTCGACGCTAATAAATATATATAGACTCCCCCTCTTTGTGCCTTTGGCGCAACACATACTTTTTTTGTACTGCTTACTCCAAAGGCGGAGAGAGGGGGCCGGGGGGTGAGTCATGGACTACTTACTTTTTTTGCGCCGCATTATAACATACCCGGCACAACGGTTCATATTCCCGTTTTTCGCCGAGCAGGACGAGTTCTTCACTTTCGTTTACGCGGTGCGAGAACTGGGCCAGCTGGCCGCAGCGGATGCAGATGGCGTGTACCTTGGTTACGTATTCCGCGGTGGACATGAGCGCGGGCAGGGGACCGAAAGGCTTGCCCATATAATCCATATCCAGCCCGGCCACGATCACGCGGACGCCGGAACCGGCAAGCTGGTTGCAGACTTCCACGAGTCCTGCATCGAAAAACTGGGCCTCGTCGATGCCCACCACGTCGGTATCGCCGGAAAGCAGGAGAATATTGGCGGCAGCGGGTACGGGCGTAGAATGTATGGCATTCGAATCGTGCGAAACCACTTTCTCTTCATCGTAGCGCGTATCCGCGGCAGGCTTAAAAATTTCGACTTTCTGGCGGGCGAACTGCGCGCGTTTCAGCCGCCGGATCAGCTCTTCGGTTTTGCCGGAAAACATGGAACCGCAGATCACCTCGATCGAGCCGCGCCGGTTTTCATGATGAATGGTGTTTTCGAGAAACATAAGAAACAGGGCCGCAGCCCTAAAAAATGTACCTTTGAGCAGGTTTTTACCTTCGTGTAAAACTACTAAAAAAACATTCGCTGCGTTTGATTTATGGCCGATCAGAAAATGAATAAATACGCCGTCAGGAAAGAAATCGCGGCGCTCATCGACAGTATCAAGGAACATTCCGATAATATCGGTACGCGAAAACACATTCCGCAGATCGAACTGGAACTCATCCTGCACAAAATCGAAAAGCTGTACCAGAAATCCATCGTCTTCAATTTCCTGAATTCGATGGACGGCGGAGAAGGCATCCTCCAGGAAACACCAGTGGTTCCTGAAGTAAAACCGCTGCCCGCGAAAGAAAAAATTATTCCGCCCCCGCCCCCGGAGAAAAAAGAAGAACCGCTGCCCGCCGGAGAAATCAAAACGCCCGAAGTGAAAACGGATATTCCGCCCGTTCAGCCGCCCGAAACAAAACAGCCCGATCCGCCAAAGGCCGAGCCCGTTCCCCCGGCCCAAAAAAAACACCCGGACATCAAAACCCGGATCGGTTTCAATGAAAAAATTATGTTCATCCGCAGTCTCTTCGGAGGCGATGCGGCGGCTTACGAGGAAGCGATCAAACAGATCAACGCCTGCAATACCGCGGATGAAGCGCAGGCTTTTGTCAGCGTGCTGAAAAATGAATTCAACTGGAAAGCGGGCGACGAAGCATCGGAATCGTTTATGCACCTGGTTAAAATGCGTTTCGCTTAACCGGATGAAATCCCTGGCCCGTTCCCCGCATTTTTTATTCGCAGCACTCCTGCTTTTGCAGCAAAGCCTGCATGCACAGGATAAAAACTATGCGCGGAAGATCGTGGACACACTTGCTTCGCCGGCCATGCACGGCAGGGGTTACGTGATGAAAGGTGACAAAATAGCCGCCGATTTTATCGCCGCCGAATTCAAAAAACTCGGTCTCAAACCGCTCCGGGAAAACGGCGGCTGGTTCCAGTATTTTTCATTCCCGATCAACACCTTCCCGGGAAACATGACTTTGCAGGTGCAATCCAAAGGCCGGAAAAAACCGGACCCGCTGCAGCCGGGGGAAGAGTTCATCCTGCGCAGCAACTCGCCTTCCATAAAAGGCACTTACCAGGTAATCCGGGCAGATAAACAGGCCGTGGCCACGGAATCGGGCTGGCAGAGCTTCCGGGAAAAAGACCTCCGCAAAAAATTCGTTTACGTGGATACCGCCGGGATAAGCGACAAAAAACAGCTGCGGCTGCTCGAGGATTTCGTGAAATACCCGCGCGATGTAAAAGGTTTCATTATCCCGGTCAGGCCCTCGCCTATCGCGCTGGAAGAAGGTCACAACTGCTCGCGCATGCTTCCGCTCGACCTCGCTCAGGTGCAATCCACCGTACCCGTGATCGAGATCAGCGCACCGGCCGATTCGGTTACCCATATCACCATCAACGCACAGGCGAAGTATATCAAAAGCTATAAATCGCAGAACGTGCTGGGGTATATTCCCGGCTCGCAGTATCCCGACAGTTTTATCGTATTTACGGCGCATTACGATCACCTCGGGCATTTCGGGAAAACGGCGTATTTCCCCGGCGCGAACGATAATGCCAGCGGCGTGGCCATGATGCTCAACCTGGCTGCACATTATATGAAACCGGAAAATAAACCGAAATGCTCCATCGCTTTCCTGGCTTTCGGCGCCGAAGAAGTCGGTTTGCTCGGCTCGCGTTTTTTTACGGAATTTCCGCAGATCACGCTGAAAAATATCCGCTTCCTGGTGAATATGGATATTCTCGGGACCGGCGATGAAGGAATCACCGTAGTCAACGCGACTTTGTTCAGCAGCGAGTTTAAAGAGATGCAGCGGCTGAACGCGCAGGGCAGTTACCTGCCGCAGGTTAAATCGCGCGGCAAAGCCTGGATCAGCGACCATCATTTTTTTACGGAAAAGGGAGTGCCCTGCTTCTATATTTATACGCTCGGCGGAATCAAAGCATACCACGATGTCTGCGACCGTTCACAGACGCTGCCGCTGACGAAATTCGACGAGATATTCCTGCTCCTGCGCGATTTTACGGCCGTAATCGATAACCGGTAAGCCCCGGAATCCCTATTTAATAATGAAATTGTTGGGCATTATCCCGGCTTATCACGCGGGCTTTTGTAACTTAGAGCAAACAAAAGACCATTTCATGAAAAAACTGCTACTCCTTGCAACCCTTACTGCAGCCAACCTGGCCGGGGCGCAAAGCTTCCAAATCTACTCTACCACTATAGGTCAGATCAGCAACGGGCAAACCTACACGGTGTGGATGACTGCCGGGCTAAACACCTACGAGCATTATTTTGACATCACGAATGTCTCCTCTTCCGCCAAATCGGTCGTGTATCTGCGTACCCAGCAACTGGGCGGAACATCCTCGTCATTCTTCTGCAATTGTTCCCTGTGCTACGGACCAAGTACGAACCAGTCGCTTGCCGTGTCCCTGCAACCCGCCGCACAATGCAGCCTCTCTTCCCATTTCACCTGGGACGGTTCAATGACCAGTTCGACGATCCGGTACCGGATTTACGATGCGAACGCCCCGGCCGATTCGGTTAATGTTACGCTGATTTACAATCCTACCGATGGCCCGGCCGGACTGGTTCCGATGGGCACAACTGCACCCGCAGTTTCCGAAGCGGTTCCGAATCCTTCGAATACCGCTGTGCAGTTCAATTACTCGATTCCCGGCCAGGCTCAGGCTAAAATTTACCTGGCCGATATCTGCGGCCGCATCGTTTCCGAAACCGCAACCGTTCTGGCCACCGGCACACAGCAGTTCGATGTTTCCGCATTGCCCGCAGGCGTTTATTTCTGCCGCTTCGAAGCGGAAGGGCTGAAACCGGTGGTTCGTAAAATCGTCGTCGCGCACTGACAAAAACAAACGACTTATTTCAAGCACCGCTCTCCCGGCGGTGTTTTTTTTGCTGCAAACTGTAGCAGAAAATCCTCCCGGTAAACGTTGCAGGCAGTATCTTCGCATCACAATAACCGACCCGCGGGAAATGGCCAGACTGTATATTGTTCCGACGCCTATCGGCAATCTCGAAGACATTACGCTCCGGGCTTTGCGCATACTGAAAGAAGTGGATCTTATTCTTGCCGAGGATACACGAACCACGGCAAAGCTGCTGCAGCACTACGGTATCGGGAAACCGATGCAGTCGCACCACCTGCACAACGAACACAAAACGGTTGCATTTATTTCGGAGAAGATCGCTTCCGGCCTGAACGTGGCTTTGGTGAGTGACGCGGGCACACCGGGAATTTCGGACCCGGGATTTTTACTGGTGCGCGAATGCCTGCGCGCGGGGCTGGACGTGGAATGCCTTCCCGGACCCACGGCTTTTGTCCCCGCGCTGGTGAATTCCGGGCTGCCCTGCGATACGTTTGTTTTTGCCGGTTTTCTTCCGCAGAAAAAAGGACGGCAAACGAAGTTGAAACAATATGCCGCCGAAACGCGCACGATGGTTTTTTATGAATCACCCTTCCGGCTGGTGAAAGCGCTCGAAGAATTCGCCCTCCATTTCGGACCGGCGCGCAAAGTTTCCGTATCGCGCGAACTGACGAAACTTTATGAAGAAAATTTCCGCGGAACGGTAGAAGAAGCGGTGGCGCATTTTTCTGCGAAAACAGTAAAAGGTGAAATCGTCATCGTGGTTGAAGGAAAGGCGGACGACGACGAATAACAGCACATGTCGAAAAAACCGAAAACCGGCACTGAAACGACAGAGTGGCCTTTCCTAAAGGGCAACAGGCCGTATTTCCGGATTGCAGCCGTTTGCCTGGTTTTATATGCCCTCACACTGGGCTACGGTTTTTCCCCGATGGATGAGCAGTGGGTCATCCTGAAAAACAAAGAGGCTATGAGCAGCTTCTCCCACATTCCCGGACTTTTCACGAGCGCGACGCTGGATATGTATTATCGCCCGGTATGGACAAGCTCTTTCGTTTTGGATATGCTTGCCGGTCAAGGTTCGCCGCTTCCTTTTCATTTAACGAATGTGCTGATTCATCTTGCCTGCAGCCTGCTGGTATTCCGTTTTTTTTCGCTGCTCGGTCTTTCCAGGTTTGCCGCATTTACTTCCGCACTGGTTTTTGTCGTTCACCCGGTCAACATACATGCCGTAGCCTGGATCCCGGGACGAAACGACAGCCTGCTGGCCCTGTTCACGCTTTTGTCGTGTATTTCGCTGATTCTGTACGTGAAAAACCGCAGCCGGCTCAGGCTGGGAGCGCACCTCCTGTTTTTCCTGCTCGCTTTGCTTACCAAAGAAAATGCCGTTGTACTTCCGTTCATTTTCGCAACCATCCTGTTCACACTTCATGAAAAGCAGCAACTGAAAAAATTCCTTCCGCTCGGTTTGGCCTGGCTCCTGCTTGCAACCGGCTGGTTCGTGCTTCGGATGAATATCATCGATTACCTCCCGCCGGTTTCTGCAGCTGCCACCGGTGAAGGGATCACCGGTTTTCTGTCCGCGCTCGTATTACATACCGGCAAAACGCTCCTGCCCGTGGGACAATCCGTTATGCCGGTCATGAGCGACTCTCTATCCTGGCCTTTTCTTATTGTGACTATTTTAGCGGGTGCGGCCGCTTTCCGGTTCGGCGTGTACAACCGGAAATTATGCCTGCTGGGTTTGTGCTGGTTTTACGCCCTGATCCTTATCCCGGCCTGGTTCGGCACAACCAGCGCCAACGGCGAACATTACGAACATCGTGTATATACTTCGCTGATCGGTGTGTTGCTTTTTATTACGCAGATCCGTATCCCGGCTCCAAAAATTATCGTGCAGCGGCTGGCATTTGCGCTGGTACTGGTTTTTGCCGTGAAAACATTTTCCCGCCTGCCGGTTTATAAAAACGAAATCAGTTTTGCTGTGGCCGGTGCGGAAGAATCACCGTCCGTGAGTTTTTTCCACAGCATGCTCGGCAATCATTTTCAGCAGGAAGGACTGCACGAAAAAGCGCTGCCATATCTTAACGAAGCGATCCGGCTGAACCCGCAGCGTCCCGAACTTTACAATAATCGCAGCTACGCTTATTTCATGCTCCGTGATTATCACCGCGCAGAAGAAGATGCCAGCCGTACACTGGAATTGAAAAAAGATCAGCCGCAAACATATGTCACCCGGAGTATTTCCAGGTATTACCTGAAAAACTATACAGGTGCGAAAAACGATCTCGAAGAAGCGCGCCGGCTGAATGCAGCGATCGATCCTGCTTTTGAACGGGCACTGAATAAAGCATTGCTGCAGGGAAAAAATTAAAACTGCAGGTCTTTAAGTCCCCGGGATCATTATCACGATCGTGCAGATTACTTCGATTATAAGCACAGGAGAGTCATGCGCGATTCCTTCCGGGTTTGCACGAAACGCCCCGGGGCGTGCCCTGCATTAACTTAATGTTATTTATTCCCAACTTTCTCCTAAATTCGTACGGGCTATGCCCGAGAAGAAATAAGGGCGTGTTTAAAACCGTCTATGCAAAACCTGTCAGAAAAATCCGGCACACCACCCGGCACCCTGGTTTACTTCGGTAAGGACACGAAGGAAAAGGTCAGCATCACCCTGATTCAATACGACGAGCAGGAATACTTCGAACGGGATTTTTCCGATTTCGACGAATGCATGAACCATACCGATAACGGTAAGGTGAAATGGATCAATGTGGACGGCATACACGATACCGCGATTGTAGAATCGATCGGCACACGGTTCAATATCCATCCGCTCACGCTCGAGGATATCGTCAATACCATGCAGCGGGCCAAGGTAGAAGACTACGACAATTATATCGCCTGCATCATGAAAATGGTGTACGAGAATCCGAAAATCAAAAAGAAACTGGTTTCCGAACAGCTCGTCATCATTTTACTGAACGACAATACGCTTATTTCTTTCCAGGAAGCGGATGGCGGCGACGTGTTTGACCAGATCCGCAACCGCCTGCGCCAGGGTAAAGGCAGGATCAGGAAGCAGAAAGCGGATTACCTGGCTTATACGCTGATGGATTCCGTGGTCGATTCTTATTTTTCCGTGCTTGAAATGATCGGCGATGAACTGGAAGACATTGAAGACCTGCTGCTGAAAAGTCCGGACAACGGTGTTCTCCGCCGGCTGCACCAGATCAAGCGGGAAGTGATCTATCTCCGTAAATCAGTATGGCCCATGCGTGAAATGGTGAATAATATCGAACGCAGTGAAACACGCCTGTTTTCTGAATCGACGGGCATTTACCTGCGCGATGTGCACGACCATACGATCCGCGTGATCGATACCATAGAAACGTACCGCGACCTGCTGGCGGGCATGATGGACATTTATTTGTCGAGCATCAGCAACCGGATGAACCAGGTGATGAAAACGCTGACCATCATCACCACGATCTTTGTTCCGCTCACGTTCATCGCCGGCGTGTACGGGATGAATTTCAAGCACATGCCCGAACTGGAAACCAAAGCCGGGTATTTCGTAGTCTGGGGCATCATGATTGCGATTGCCGCCGGCCTGCTCATCTATTTCAGAAAAAACAAATGGCTCAAATGAGGATATTGTACTTCATCGCCGTTTTTGCCCTGTGCTGCTGGTCGTGCGGAACGGATGCGAAGAAAAACGCTGCGGACACGGCCGATTCGGCGCGCGATGACCATGATCACCACCAGCATACCGACATTTCGCCTGAAACCGCCGACTCCATCATCAGCGCCGCCGGACGCAGCAGCGATACAGTGAATATGGTGGCCCTGCCGCCGGTGTATGAAGGAGATATTGTTTTCCAGGTTTCCGATGCGCCGCACTGCCAGGTTTTCGGTAAAGCCACCGGCTGGAAATACAACCACATGGGTGTTATTTTCATCCGCCCGAAAAACGGCGAGTACGTGGTCATAGAAGCATACGATACCACCCGGCTCATCTCGCTCCGCGAATGGGTGAACCGCGGAAACGGCCAGCATGTAATGATCATGCGCCTGAAAAACGCGAATAAAATCATCAACGAGAAAAAACTCGACCGGCTGAAAAAAGCGGCCCGGCAATATGCCAAAAAACCGTACGACCGTTACTTCGGCTGGGGCGATGACGCCCTGTATGCTTCCGAACTGGTCTGGAAAATTTACCACGAAGGTATCGCGCTGCGGCTGGGTGAACTCCGGAAACTGAAAACGCTGAACCTCACTTCCGGCGAAGTGAGCAAACAGCTCAAAGAAAAATACGGAAACAAAACACCGCTTGAGGAAGACGTGATTACGCCGAAAGATATCGCGGATTCTCCCATACTCGAAAAAGTATTTGAACGATGAGGGTAATTGTTCTCGCTTTCCTGAAACAGGTCCGGATCTGGTTTATTTTCTGCTTATTGATTTGCGGGGGAGCAACAGGTACGATCTGGTTTTTCTGGATCAGGAATAAAAGAGTGTCTATGTCGTTCGATAATCCGCTGATGGGAATCGCGGCGCCGGTTGTGCTTGCGCTGGCCATTCTTTTTTGTTCGCATTATTTCTTCAACAAAGGACTGAAGATTGCCCGCCGCGAAGGCAGGCTGCATGCGCGCCTGCAGCGTTACCGTTCACAACTGCTGCTGCGCTGGCTGCTGCAGGCCGCCGCCGTGATGGCCGCACTGTTCATGGTCATCTTCACCCGCAACATCGCCCCGTTTTTTCTCGCCGTAGCGCTCAATTTCTACCTGCTGATGACCTTCCCTTCAAAAAGCCAGACGTATCAGCATCTTGATCTCGAATCACTCAAAGAATGAGCGTAGCTCCCGGGCAGAAAATATCAAATGCAAAATGTCAAATCACAAACGCTAAAGTTTCCGGCACTTTGAAATTTAGTATTTGACATTTTTCATTTGATATTTTTTCCGACGGCCATAAAAACCAACCCATGGAAGCATTTTACCTCACGCGTTACGGTGAATCGGCAAAGGCTTTTGAACGGCGGGAATTAAAACTGCCTCCCCCGGCCGAAAACCAGGTACTCGTTTCCGTCGAAGCCTTCGGTTTGAATTTCGCCGACGTGATGGCGCGCATGGGACTTTACAAAGAAGCGCCGCCGCTTCCCGCAATCCTGGGTTATGAAGTGGTGGGCCGCGTGGAAAAAACCGGCTCGGCGGCAGTTCCTTTTTCGCCGGGACAGCGCGTGATCGCTTTTACACGTTTCGGCGGGTATGCTACACACGCGCTTACGGATTTCCGCGCTGTCGTCGCTATTCCGGAGGACATGGAAACCGGGCATGCTGCCGCCCTGGCGACACAATACTGCACGGCCTGGTATGCGGCCGAAGAATGTATGCGGCTGCATGCCGGCGAACACGTGCTTGTGCAGGCTGCAGCCGGCGGAGTAGGCACTGCGCTGGTGCAGCTGGCCAAATACAGGGACTGCACGGTTTACGGTACCGCCGGCAGCGATGAAAAATTCGAATACCTGCGGCGCATCGGCGTCGATTTCCCGGTCAACTACAACAAGGAAAAATTCGATGAGGCGATCCGGCGCATCCGCAAAGGCAAAGGCGTGGACGTGGTTTTCGATTCCATCGGCGGAAAAGTTTTCAAACAGGGTTTTCGTTTGCTCGAACCCGGCGGGAAAATAGCCGGTTACGGCGCAGCGCAGCGGCTGGAAAAAAGAAACATCTTTTCCCTGCTGGGCCTTGTATTCGGCTTCGGTTTCTACAACCCGATCGGCCTGCTGCAGCCGTCCAAATCCATCATCGGCATCAATATGCTACGGATTGCCGACCACCGGCCCGACCTGCTGCAGCGCTGCCTCGGGGAAGTAGCCCGGCTTTCGGAAGCAGGTATTTTTAAACCACAAACAGGCGCGGTTTTTGCAGCGAACGAACTCGCCCAGGCACACGATTTTCTCGGGTCAAGACGATCAACCGGGAAAATTGTAGTGAAGTGGTGATGTATTCTGTAATTTTACCCCGGCAATCAAAAACACCTGTTATTATGAAAAAAGTTTTTACAATGCTCGCCCTCTTTTTCCTTTCGGCACCTCTTTTTGCGATCACGCTCCCCGGCGATACCAACAAAACGGATGCGCAAAACCGGAAACAGGGCTTCTGGAAAGAAACGATCTACGCCGTTTCCTGGTACGGTAATTATGTGGACGGGAAAAAAGAAGGAACCTGGTATGCCTATCACAGTACCGGCGTCGTTTCGAATATCGATGAATACCGGAACGGGAAAAAGAACGGCATCAGCATCGCCATCGACAAGTCGGGCCTGTTCTTCCGCGAGGAGAAATATAAAAACGATACGCTCGACGGTTTGCAGCGCACGTATTTCACCGGCGGCAAGCTGAAATCGTATATCGATTACAGCATGGGAAAAATCAACGGCGTGAAACGCATGTATTATAATGACGGAAAACTGCAGGAAGAAGGCCGCTATGTGAACAATATGCGCGACGGCGTTTCGAAATGGTATTTCGCCGACGGCAAACTCAGCACCGAATCGACATACAAAAACGGGAACCTCGAAGGTGCGCAGAAAACCTATCACAAGAACGGCAACGTGGATACCGAACTCCTTTACAAAACCAACCTGCGCGAAGGCGTTACGAACGAATACTACGAAAGCGGTAAACCGCGCGGCACCGGGCAATTCGTCAAAGACAAGGAATCCGGCACATGGAAAGAATTTTTCGAAAGCGGCAAAGTAAAACTGCAGGGCAAATACGTGGATGGCAAAAAAGAAGGCGACTGGGTGGAGTTTGACGAAGCCGGGAAAAAAGTGAAAACCGTCAAGTACAAAGGCGGCGAAGAAGTGAAGAAATAACCTTCAGTTCCGGAAGGTGTGTTTAAAATTGTGATCAGGGAAATAAAAAGTAAACAATTCAATACGTCTGTTTTACCAGATATGAGATGTGAGACTTGAGATTTGAGACTTGCTGAGCGAGTTGTCAGCATAATTAACAGCAAACGGAAGCATACATGTATGTGATGAAATACGGAGTCTCATATCTCACATCTCATATCTGGTAAACGATTTATTCCGAAGGAATTTTATATCTCCCTGATGCATGAGTACCCGGATCCAGAATATCCTCATCGCTGTTGCCGCCGCCGCGCTCGCTTTTACGGGCTGGTACATGTGGCGGGAAGACAAGCCGATGAAAAAACTGCCGTACATCAACGCGGTAGCGGAAGCCCGGAACAAGCAGGTGGATACTGCCGGGAAACATATCGTTTCCGATTTCAGTCTCCTTAACCAGTCGGGCAAAACCGTCACCCGCGCCGATTTTAAAAACAGCATTTTCGTAGCCGATTTTTTCTTCACCAATTGCAAAAGTATCTGCCCGGTAATGACCAGCCAGATGCAGCGCGTGTATGAAAAATTCAAGGGCGACCCGGAAGTAAAATTTATCTCTCACACCGTTGATCCCGCGCGCGATACCGTTGAAAGCCTTGCCGCTTACGCCGCACAGCATCATGCCGACGCTTCGCAGTGGCATTTTGTAACCGGCGATAAACCGCAACTGTACGAACTGGCCCGCAAATCGTATTTCGTTTCAACTACCGAAGGAAACGGCGGAGCGGATGATTTTGTGCACTCCCAGCTCTTCTCGCTGGTGGACAAGGAAGGATATGTCCGCGGCATTTACGATGGAACGGATTCTTCCGAAGTCGACAGGCTGATGATCGACATGGAGACTCTGCTGAAAGGATACCGGCTGGATAAATGATTTACGATTGACGATTTATGATTGGCGCACAACCTGCCGCACGAATAAATCGCAAATCGGCAATCCAAAATCGAAAATGGAGGCTAATGCGCGGGACATTTGCCGCATCGCTTATCTTTCTTCCAGCTTTTGCAGCACTTCTTTTTCTTCTTCCAGTTTACAGCCAGCAACTCCGCAAAAGGGCAGATCTCGCAACTGTTTTCAGGACGGGCGTCCCGGGCCTGGATGTTTGGTGTATTCACGATACAAAGAACGCCCGTAAATACGGGTAAATCCATACCCAAAACAGGGTAAAATCAGGGTAATTCGGGCTTTTTAAACATTTTTTACCACCAATTCCAACCCTTCGGACCGTGTACCCGTTATCCGGTTGATGACCCTCATCCCATGAAAAAACTGCTCCTGCCGGTAACGGCTTCTCTGGCCTTGTTCAGCGGCTGCACAAAAGAGTGTGAAATCCATACGCCCGTTACCATTTACGTCAATATGAACGGTTTTCACTGCACGCTCGAAACTATCCCGGAATGCTATTACCTGGACGGGTACGACACTACCCGCATGCGGAATATGACGCTGCCTTCGTTCAATTTTCTCTGGAACGAGGTGATGGTCAACCCGGCTGATTCCGCTGTGGCGCAGTACATTATGACGATCAGGTCGGTACGCGCCTACGAAACCACCCGCACCGAATCGTACACCGAAAACTGCTACGAAGACAACGGCTGGCTGTGGAATATGCTGCATCCGCCGGATACCTATACGTTCCATCTGAACGGCTATGGTATTGAAATGGAGGCCGAAGTCCTGGAAGTCAGTACCGGGAATATCTACCATTACGCCGGCCAGATTTTCAACGAAGACCAGGCCACCACCACCCCGCCGCCCGGAGCGGATACTACGGGCAATCCCTGTTTCGAATGGCGCCAGGAAAGTATAAATACCAACGGCCACACGCTGAACGAAACGGTGGACGGATCCATTTACGGCGCAGCGCACGGCATCTTCCGGCTTTTCAAAGCGGATGTGTGTACCCGGCAAAATTAGCAGGCAATAAACCGGGATTCCTTCCGTATAAGCTTCACCGCAGAGACGCTGAGGCGCAGAGTATCCGCAGAGCAATTCCAGACTCTCCGCGGCCATGGCCCGTGGGCAGGCTCTGCGCTCCCTGCGCCTCTGCGGTAAATTTTTTTGGACCATTTAAAAGGAACCACTACTCAACAACCGTATCGCCTTTTTGTCGCTAAATTTGCCGGATGAATCCTTCGCCAATCCTGATGAGCCCGGTAGCGCATGTACATTCGGCACGAACCGAAATGACCGATGACAACTGGGGCGAAGTGATTTCTAAAATTGTACTCGATGACCAATTCCCGGAAGAAGCATTCCAGGGTATCTCGGATTTTTCACACCTGGAGATCGTTTTTTATTTTCATCTTGCTCCTGCGGAGGAAATCTGCACCGGCGCCCGCCATCCACGCGGAAATAAAAACTGGCCCGAGACGGGTATTTTTGCACAGCGCGGGAAAGCACGTCCGAACAAAATCGGCCTGTGTATTGTTGAATTACTGGAACACCGGGGCCGTGTGCTGTATGTGCGCGGACTCGATGCGATTGCAGGAACCCCGGTACTCGATATCAAACCCGTGATGCAGGAATTTTTACCGCGGACAAAAATCAGCCAGCCGGACTGGTCGAAAGAACTGATGAAAAATTACTGGTAATATGGGCGATCCTTATCTCGATATACTTCCTTTACACGACTGGCTCGCGCCGCGCTGGAAAAAATTACTGATTGCCGGTCCATGCGGCGCAGAAAGCCCGGACCAGGTGATACAGACCGCGCGCGGCATTGCAGCATCGGGAAAAGCGAGCGTGTTCCGCGCAGGCGTGTGGAAACCGCGCACACGTCCCGGCGCATTCGAAGGAAAAGGCGAAGAAGCGCTCGGCTGGCTGCAGCAGGTGAAAAAAGAAACCGGTTTACTGACCACGGTTGAAGTCGCCAATGCGCAGCATACGGAACTCGCGCTGAAATACGGCGTGGATATTTTGTGGATCGGGGCGCGCACCACCGTGAACCCGTTTACCGTGCAGGAAATTGCCGATGCGCTGTCCGGAACGGATATTCCCGTGCTGGTCAAAAATCCCGTGAACCCCGATCTCCACCTCTGGATCGGTGCGCTGGAACGGATCAACCGGGCGGGAATAAAAAAATTAGCTGCGATTCACCGCGGGTTTTCCACGGCCATTCCCACGCAGTACCGCAACGCGCCGCTCTGGGAAATCCCGATCGGGCTGAAGAGCCAGTTCCCGCAACTGCCCGTGATCTGCGATCCGAGCCACATCGCCGGCAAGCGCGAACTGCTGCACGACGCCGCACAACGCGCACTCGACCTGCATTTCGACGGGCTGATGATTGAAACGCATATCCACCCGGATAAAGCGCTCAGCGACGCACAGCAGCAGATCACACCCGCGCAGCTGGAAAAATTTCTCGATGAACTCGTCGTGCGCGAAGCCGTTTCCGACGACCGGCAGTTTACGCACATGCTTCAAACGCTGCGCGAAGTGATCGACGAAATCGACGACGACCTGCTGCGCGCCCTTTCGCGCCGGATGGAAATCGTGGAACAGATCGGCGAGTTCAAGCACGAGCATAACGTAACTATCCTGCAGATCGACCGCTGGCTCGAAATTTTAAGCACGCGCACCGCCACCGGCGAAAAATTAGGCATTGATAAGGATATTGTTGCGGAACTGTGCCAGTTGCTGCACAAAGCATCTATCCGCAGGCAGACGGAGATTATGAAGGGGTTGCAGGAAAAGAGTAAGTAAAAAACTGCTGCGTCAGGAATTCATCTTTATCCCTTTATCCGTCAACCCGATCATAATTTCCTTCATCGTTTCCATCGAAAGCGGAAGCACGGCGCTGTGCCGTGCGAGATCGGCCACTTCAAAATCGGCGAGGATTTCTTTCTCCCCGTTTTTCATCCGATAAAATTCCACGTAACCTTCATGCCGCGCCCAGTTCAGCTCACGCAGCGCTTTTTCGCTGTTGCCGCTGTACGAAAACTGCACGGCGTAAAACAGGTTTTCGTCCGAACCGCCGAGCACATCCATGAAATCATGAAGCGGAGTATCCATTCCGCAAAGATCATCAATCCCGAAATACGCATCAGCGATAAAACAAATTTTTTTATGGTCTGATGCTATCGGTCCGAAGGACTCCTTTCCAGAGGAATCCTTCGGATCGGAGGATTCTCAAATCTAAGCGTTAGAAACCTGTTGAGCGGAAAGAATACAGCATCGAATAATTTTCTAACGCTTGATTTGAGTTAATTGATCTTTACCAGCTGCCGGGTAATTTGCCCGCCGGGGCTCTGCAGGTGCAGGAAATAAACACCCGCACCGTATTCAGCGTCTTTCTGCCGGAAATCAAATTTATTCCGGCCGTGCGTGCCGGTGAATTTCTGCGGAGCGATCACGGTTTTGCCAAGCACATCGGTCATGAAAATAATCACGTCCCCGGCAATCTCGAGATCGGCTTCGATGCTGAAATTTTCTTTGAACGGATTCGGATAAACGCTCAGTTTGCCGGGTGACAAATTATTTTCATGCACACCGACGAAACTGCAGTTGATCGCGTTCCCGGGAATATTCGCGTCGAGCCAGTTGATGCGGCGCAGGATCCAGGTTTTGATTGAATCGATTTCACCGGCGAAACTATAGGCCGGATTTACTTCCGGCGTACCGGTAACGATCCCGAGAATCGGGTACAATTGAAAATGCCTTTGCTGCGCTTCGTTCACGCGCGAAGCGATCGAATCGATGGTTTGGAAAATCGCGCCGGTATCGAGCATCAGCCCGCGCATGTGTTCCCAGCGGCAACGCAACTCGTTGGCAAACGTGGTATCCTGCAACAGGCGCACATAATAGCCGGGCGAATTCACATCCGGCCCGCAGTCGTTGATCAGGTGCGACCAGCCCGAACCATCCTGCGCCTGGAAATACGAACAATCCCAGATATCATTCCAGGCCCAGTCGAAATCCCATACCGGTCCGGCTTTCAGTTTGCCGAGCGCACCGGTAGTTGTGTTGTCTTTTTCCTTGAAAAAGAAACGGCTCTTTTTAAAACCGTCCACGTTGCGCGCCAGCTCGTTCACGATAAAATAATCGAGAAACGAAATCGTGCTCAGGTATTTCCGGTAACCGTTTGCCGTGTCTGCAAAATTGCTTCCGTAGAGCGCGGTTTCCATATCGTTGTAAAACTGCTGGATGTACGTTTTCTGCTGCGGCGTGATGTCATCCGGTTTCGGATAATAGTACACCATGTGCGCATCCAGGTTCTGGTGATCGACCGGGTGGTAATTCAGCAACCAGGAATTGTTGTTGTCCCAGTAATCGATCTTGGTGATGTATCCGCCGGTGATATCCGGGCTGGTGTTTTCCGTCGAATCCAGTTTCGCAATATCCACACGGTTCTTGTCGCGCTTCACCAGTTCGCCGAGCATGTAAATGCCTTCGTAATTTCCGTTGAGCAGCACTTCGCAATACCGGAAGCGCGGCGCGTAATGTCCCATCTTCTGAAAAAGATCCGAAGCCAGCGTGTTGCGCGAAAACGATTTGTCGTTGTAGCAGGCGATCAGGCACCAGTCGTGCTCCGAAGGCATGCCGAGCAAAGCCGTGTCCAGTTCGAGCCCGAGTGAATCGCGCGTTTCGAAATTGTACGGTTTCTGCGGAAGCGATGCGGAGAAATTTCCGCGACGCTCGATGCCGATATTCCCGTTGAAAATATTCGGAATATCGTTCGGGTGATTTCGCAGCACGGTCCCGTAATCGATGATCTTCATCGTCGCGGCGATTTTCGGTTCATTCGGGATCGACTGGTTGTTCGTATTGATAATCACCAGCGGCAGATCGGTCGAGTTGAAACCCGGGTATGTAGCCGGATTATTTCCGAAAGTGATGTTCCAGCTGAGCAGGTTGCCCACGTCCTGCCCGGCCATATCGATGATGCGCAGTGTCCATGTTCCGTTGCCGTTCTGCCCGTTGTTTACCGTGCCCATCTGCCCCTGCGGTTTGAAGGTGCCGGTAAAAGGCGCGCTGCCGGCGGTGATCAGCGTGGATGCAAAAACATCGAAACAGGTATTCGTGTAATCGTCGTTTCCGCCGCCATTGCCCGTGCTCAGCAGTACGTCCGTTCCGTCGGGCGCGATGAGGCGCAGTTCCAGGTCGCTATCGTACGTGTGCGTGAGATTTACACAAACTGTTTCGAGGCCGAAGTTCAGCGTATCGATCGTAGCCGGGCTCAGGCCGGAAACCGTGAGCGGGAAATTGGTAGTCGCTACATCCGGAATTGGTCCGCCGGTTCCTGTGAACGTTTGGGCAAAACCCGGTGAACAGAAAAAGAGAAGACAAAGGGGGTGTAAAAAAAATTTCATAGTGAATAGTCTTGTAACATGATCGTTGCTAGTCGACGACAGAGTCGTCGACTAGCGAAGTCTTTTTATCAGGAGTCTTTTGTTCAAATGCTCTTTTTAAGTATTTACTGCCGCACGATTTTCTTTGTGAACGTTCTGCCTTCCGCGCTGACGCTGAGCAAATAAATTCCCGGCGAAATATTTTCCACGGGCAGTTTGTAATCCTGGCCGCCGGCATTCATTTTTTCGCGGACGAACGAAATTTGCCGGCCGGTGATGTCGGACATTACAATCGTTACATCGCTCGCTGTTTCCAGTTTGAATTGCAAGGTAAGCTGATCGTGGAACGGGTTCGGGAAAACCGAAACGAAATCCGCGGCGGCATTTCCGCTTTGCACGGCCAGGTCGCAGCCGGCGAGGCTTCCGGGCATATTCGCATCCATCCAGGCCCAGCGTGCGCTGATCCAGTTTTTCAGTTCATCGATCTCTCCCTGGAACGTGGACGGAATCGGTGAAGGATTCGGCCATACGTACTGACCGAGGATCGGCCATTCGGTGAAATTCCGCTGCTGGCCTTCGTTCAGGTAAATCGCCATCGAATCACAATACGCGTGCAGGGTAGCGATGCTGTATTCCGTCGTCTTCAGCGTTTCCCAGCGGCAGCGCAAATGATTCGCGAAAACCGGATCCTGCAAAAGACGTTCCCACCAGAACGGGATCTGCCAGTAATCGCCGCTGCAATCGTAATTGAAACGATACGCCCAGCCGGTTGCATCGTCGCCGCGACAGTAGTTCGCATTGGCCCAGGCGATATCGTAATCCCACGGCGGACCGATGAACAATTTACCGCCGTTACTCAGCTTGTCTTTGAACAGGTACGTACTCAACCGGTAGCCGTCCACGTTGCGGCTGATTTCGTTCAGCAGCAAATAATCGATGAACGACGTAACGTCGATGTATTTGGAATAGCCCGCCGTGAGGCTCGCGAAGTTCGGTCCGTTCAGCGCGGTTTCGAAACTGTCCACGTACGCCTGGATGTATGCCTGCTGCTGGGGAACAATATCGATCTCGTTCGGGTATTCATACTGGAAAAAAATCTGCTGCCCGTTGGTGCTGCCGAGCGGCGCGTAATTCGAATTCCAGCCCGAGCCGCCGCTGCCGGTTCCTTTGTCGATCTTGATAATATATCCGCCGGTAAGCTGGTCTCCCGCAATATCAGTCGGCTGGAGTTTGGCGATATCGACACGGTCGTTGTCACGTTTTATTTTTTCCATCAGGATATATACTCCGCGGTAAATGCTGTCGATCACCAGTTCCACGTGCTGGTGGCGTGTGGCGTAATGTCCCGTTTGCGTGAACAGGTGATACGCGAGCGTATTGTTGAGCAGCGATTTGTCGGAATAGTTGGCGCTGAGAATCCAGTCGCTTTCTTTCGGCATACCGATGAGCGACGAGTCGATGGAATTTCCGTTCACGTCCCACAATTCAATGCCGTACGATTTTTTCGGAAAGCCCTGCGAACTCGAGCCGCGCGTTTCAATACCGATTTTCCCGCTGTAATTGTTATGCGGGTCGGTCATGTAATTGCGGATGCCGGGGCCATTGTAAATGATACCCATATCGGCCATGATCTTCGGATCGTCGGGAATAAACTGGTTGCCCGTGTTAATGATCACGAGCGGTAAATTGGAACTGGTAAACGCGCTGTACGTCGCCGGGTTATTTCCGAAGGTGATGCTCCAGCTGAGCAGGTTGCCCTGGTCGGCGGGATACGTATCGGTGATGCGCAGTTTCCAGGTTCCGTTTCCGTTCTGGCCGTTGTTCACGTAGCCCATCTGCCCCTGCGGTTTGAACGTTCCCGTAAACGGGGCCGTGCCGGAAAGTATAGAAGTACTTGCGTTTGAATTCAGGCAGGTATTTGTAAAATCGTCGTCGCTTCCGCCCACGCCGCTGAACAGGATAATTTCCGTTCCGTCAGGCGCCACCAGCCGCACATCGAGATCCGAATTCCAGGTATGCGTAATGTTCACGCAAACGGTTTCCAGTCCGAAGTTCACCGTATCGATTGTGGCAGGACTAAGACCGCTCACCGTCGCAGGATAATCGTTTACCGAACCGTCATCAGGAACCAGGCCGCCACTGCCGGGAAAAGTTTGGGCAAAAGTCCCGGAACAAACCAGGAGCAGGCCAAACAGGGGTAGAAAATGCTTCATCTGACGAAGTTAAAAAAAGATTATGGTAAAGTTAACGAAAGAAGGGTGGTCCATAAGTCGTGGTGGAGTCGTAGACTCAGTCTACGACTAGCGGAGATTCTTTTAAACGACTTGCAGAGACTCTTTTAAACGACTTGCGGAGATTCTTTTAAACGGTTAGCGAAGTCTGTTTAAAGGAGTCTTCGTAATGGGGCCTTTTGTTAAAAAACGATTTCCGATATTTCGGACAATGAAAAACAAACTGACCAGGAGGGATTTTATCCGGATCGGGGCGCTGGGCGGCGGGGGGTTGCTGCTGGCGGCCTGCGGTTCTTCGGGCGAGGAACCGAAACAGCAAAAAACGGGCAGTCCCGCGCCGGCGAAGGATTCCGTTCCGGCGGTAAATGCAACTGCGGCTGCAGGGGAGCAAAACGTAACCTTCATAAAAAAAGGCGATCCGCTTTACGATCCGCTGCGCCAGGGTTTTAATAAAAACGTGGATAAATACCCGCTCGTCATCGCGCTTTGCAAAAGTACGGCGGATGTGGCCGAAGCGATCCGTTACGCTGCGGAAAACAAACTCGCGGTGGCCGTGAAAAGCGGCGGGCACAGCGTGGAAGGTTTTTCGTGCAATACCGGCGGCATGGTGGTGAATCTTTCGCAACTGAACGGAATCGAATGGCTGGACGAAGAAACCGTGAAGATCGGTCCGGGCTGCACGCTTTCGAAACTGTACGACGAACTGCTGCCGGAAAAGCGGATCATTCCCGCCGGGTCGTGCGGCACGGTGGGCATCGGCGGGCTGGCCACGGGCGGGGGTTACGGGTTCTTCGGCAGGAAATACGGACTGACCTGCGACAGTTTGATGAAAGTAACGCTGGTTGACGGCCAGGGAAAAATCCACGATTCGGATAACGAACCGGAACTGCTCTGGGCCTGCCGCGGCGGGGGTGGAGGAAATTTCGGCGTGGTGACGGAAATGGTTTTTAAAACCTATCCCGCACCGGAAACGTTTACCAGTCACCGGTTCAAATCCGCCGGGCTCGATGCCGCACGCGCAAATACCTTGCTGGAAAAGTGGATGGAAGTGGCCGTTATTTTACCGGACTCCTGCTACTCCGCTTTTGTGCTCAATGGGAAATCGCTGACGATCCTGCTGACGAATTATGAAAAACATACGCCGCAGGTTCAATCCGTTTTCGATGCGCTTGCTGCGGTCAGCGACAAAGCCACGGCCGGCAACCCGGTTACGCTTTCCAAAGCGCTGAAAAATTATTACGGGTACGATAAACCGATCTATTTCAAAATTTCTTCGGCGGGCGTTTATAAAGATTACGAAGAAATCCGACCGTTCGCCGCCGAACTGCTCGCTATCGTTACCCAGTCGCCGGGCATGATTTACCAGTTGGGAACCATCGGCGGAAAAATTTCGGACGCGGAACTGGAAAAAAATTCCTGCTTCCCGCATCGCGCTAAACCATTCCTTTCGGAATTGCAGATTTACTGGGAAAATGCGGGCGGCGGGCAAAACCAACTGGCGAAATTCAACTCCGTGCAGCAGCTGGTAAAAGAAAACAACATGACCGCGCACTACGTGAATTACGCCAACCTCGATTTTGAAGATCCGGGGCACGCGTATTACGGTAAAAATTACGAACGCCTGCAGCAGGTGAAGAAAAAATACGACCCGGAAAATACGATCCGGCACGGGCAGAGTGTAAAACCGGTTTGATTTAACGACTGTTTAAAACTCCTCCGCAGAACTGTTTTACAGGAAAACCGTTGCTATACGTCGGAGTAGATCCAGCGGCAGTCGGCAGTGGCAGTAGCAGTCTTGGTATTACAGGGATGTCGTCAAAACTTTTGAATACTTCCGCGTTAATGCGTTCAAAACTGCCAACTGAAGTAAGTGCATACGATCACAAAACTGTCGGTTTAAAGGAACTTCGTTTTATACAATCTGTTAAAGATCAATTTCCATCTTGATATCCGCTCTCGCCCAGGGCGCATCCCCGAGCGGGACTTCACGAAAGCCCAGTTTGAAATACAGTTGGATCGCGGCGGCCGAACCTTTGGTATTCGAGTGCAGGATCACTTTGGTTGCGCCGAGTTGTTTTGCTTTCTGCAGCGTGCATACGCCCAGGTGAAAGCCGATCTTCAGTCCGCGCAGATTTTCATCCACTGCCATTTTGGTGAGTTCGTAAATGCCGTGTCCTTCGTACATCAGCGCACAGGTCCCGACGATCTGATTTTTGTAATTCGCCAGGAGGATGGATCCGCCCGGTTCGAGGATATGTTTTTCGGGATTGCTGAGCACGATCTCGTCCGATTCTTCCATCCAGAAACTTTTTGTGATCCAGGCCACGTTAAGGTCGCGGAATGCTTTGCCGTGCTGCGGCTCGAATTCGACGATCGAAAGTTCCGGCGAAATGATCGCGCTGAATTTAGCTGTATCGGTTTTCATGACTGTATGATTTTACCTGCCTGTTGTTTCTGGAATTTTTTCCTTTGCTCCTGCCGCATCACGCGCATGTAAAAATTTTCGCGTTTCAGCTGCTCTTCCGTTTCGGCGATCGCCTTCATCAGGTTGTTTTCGGTTTTCACCATTTCTGCAACGGCTGCGCGGATCTTATCCCAGACCGGTTCCATTTTCGTAACCAGTTTTTGCGCTTTGGGCGTGAGCGTGAGCAAACGGCGGCGACCGTCGGCTTTATCGCTGGATGATTTCACCAGTTCTTTCGCTTCCAGTTCTTTCACCAGTTGGATGACGGACGGATGCGCGAGGCCCACTTCCCCGGCCAGGTCGACCACGCTGAGCGCACCTTTGCGTTTGAGCACATACACCACCGGGAACCATTTCGGTTCGAAATCGATACCATGTTTTTTATAGATCACCGTACCATCTCTGCGGATGGTGTCGGCCAGGCGCTGAAGCCGCGCAGCGACCGCCAGCGGACCGATTTCTTCGAGAATGTTCATGCTGTTCAATTTATGTAGTTAACTATGTAGTTGACTACGCAAATGTACGAAGTTTTTAAAAACAACAAGCGGAACCGTTAATTTTTATGATTCGCCCGGCCGGAAGGATTCCTTCAGAAGCTTACCAGTCGATTTCTTTTTTGTCGCGGAAAAATTTCCCGGTCAGGCCGGAGGGCGCTTCGGTAGCCAGCCACACGGGCGTTTCGGCTCCTTTGGATACTGCCCGCGGCGCCCCGGCGCCACCCATATCGGTGCGCACCCAGCCGGGGCAAACGGCGTTCACAATAATATTTTTGCTTTTTAATTCCTCCGCCAGTTGCCGGGTGATGGCGTTCAGCAGGGTTTTCGAAACACAGTACGCCGGCGCCCAGCCCGCCACCGGGTCGCTCATCGATCCGCCGCCGCTCGAGATATTGATGATGCGCGCCGGTTTGTTCAGCAGGGAAAGAAACGCTTTGATCACGCGCAGCGGGCCGAGGCTGTTGGTGGTGAGCGTTTGCAGTAAAAGTTCCTCATCGCCGCCGATGATCGACTCATCCGCACGACCCAGGATCGCGGCGTTGTTGATGAGTACGTCCGGTTTAATCTTGCGCCTGCCGAGCTCTTTCGCGGCAGACCGGATACTTTTTTCATCGCTCACGTCCATGAGCAGCGAAACCGTTTCGATGTTTTCCTTCTGCAGTTTCCGAACGGCAAGCTGTAAACGTTTTTCATCACGCCCCGAAAGGATGATGGTGTGCCCGAGCAAACCGAGCTGTCGTGCGGTTTCAAAACCGATGCCTTTGCCGGAACCGGTGATGAGGATGGTTTTTTTCATGTCAGCCGTTGTTGTGTACAGCTATTCAATTATCAAATCAACGTACGTCTTTCCATCTTTAATAAATTCCCTGTTGCAGACTCTTTTTCCCAAAATTATTTTTGCTTGCCGGATATCTTCCAACTCACCGGCTAATTCCAGTTTTAATTGATTTTGTGAGCGGTTTTCAGATTCGAGAAAATCAGAAACATGCAAATAGAATTTGTCCAAAATATCTTCGATCGGATATTGACCGTCCTCACCATCTTCCAGTTCCGCGGAAACGGGGAATCTATGGTTCGTTCCTTCCGAATCATTTAAATCCAGGTAAATACCTTCTTCGATCAGCTTATAATGCGTGGAATCGTGGTATTTCTCTAAATCCAGTGGTCTTATGTTTTTCATATCCTGTTTTTTAAGATTGCATTTTTTACGCAAACTGCCGCGCCTTCTTCAAGGCACCTTTGGCGTCGTACGTTTTCATATCCCGGTTTTTCATGCGCGACGTATTATAAGCAAATATAATCATGTTGTATTTCTATGAGGTTGCTCCTGGCGACCTATGTTGCTCTTGCCACAAAGACACGAAGGCACAAAGAAACACGAAGAGTACCGGGACACTTATCTTCCGGCCGAAGCACTCAGCTAACTCACTTGTTGAAAAATATTTCTCTCTTGTATTATAATACTATATAGTACTTACTATTCCAAAAAATCTTTTCCCTGGGAGGGATTTTCCGCAACCGGCACGGCATTTTTAATATGTACTTTTGCTCATGATGATCAAGCGCTGGAAGCAAAAAACGGGTGCGGACGAAGAACTGGTCCGAAAGCTCGCAAGTGAGTTGGGAATTCATCTGCTGCTCGCGCGCCTGCTGGTGCTGCGGGGAGTAAAAACATTTGAAGAAGCGCGGATTTTTTTCCGCCCTTCGCTCGACCAGCTGCACGATCCCTACCTGATGCGCGATATGGACAAAGCGGTCGACCGCATTGAACACGCCATCGAAAACGAAGAAAAAATCCTGGTTTACGGCGATTACGATGTGGACGGTACAACTGCCGTGGCGCTCGTCTACTCCTTTATAAAAGCGCTGGGCGCGGAATGCGGTTTTTATATTCCCGACCGTTATAAAGAAGGCTACGGCATTTCGTACGCCGGGATCGATTTTGCGGCGGAAAATAAATTCGGACTCATCATCGCGCTCGACTGCGGCATCAAGGCGGTGGAAAAAGTACGTTACGCCGGGGAAAAAGGAATTGATTTTATCATCTGCGACCACCATCGCCCGGGACCGGAACTGCCGCCCGCACTGGCCGTGCTCGATCCGAAACGCGACGATTGTACTTATCCTTACGATGAACTTACGGGTTGCGGCATCGGTTTCAAACTGGTGCAGGCTTATGCGCAGAAAAGGAAAATCGATTTTGAAAAACTGCTTCCGCTGCTCGATCTCGTAGCCGTGAGTATTGCCGCCGATATTGTACCGGTAACGGGCGAGAACCGCGCGCTGATGTATGCCGGGCTGAAAGAGATCAACACTTCTCCGCGCGAAGGATTAAAAACCCTGGTCCGCATGGCTGCGTTGAAACGCGAATTTACCGTGAGCGACCTGGTATTTACGATCGCCCCGCGGATCAATGCTGCCGGGCGGATCGAACACGGCAAGCTGGCGGTGGAACTGCTCACCGCGCCGGACGAAAAAACAGCCGAAGCCTGCGCTGAAAAACTGAACAAAAACAACGCCGACCGCAAAGACCTCGACATGCTGATTACGCAACAGGCCCTCGACATGATGGCGGCCGATCCGCTGGCGGCACAACGGAAAAGCACCGTACTCTTCCAGCCGCAGTGGCATAAAGGCGTAGTCGGTATCGTGGCTTCGCGGCTGATCGAGAAGTACTACCGGCCCACCATCGTACTCGCCGAAGCAAACGGCATGGTAACCGGCTCGGCGCGCTCAGTAAAAGATTTCGACGTGTACGAAGCCATCGAAGCCTGCAACGGTTTGCTCGAGCAGTTCGGCGGGCATAAATATGCGGCAGGACTCACGCTGAAAAAAGAAAACGTGGAAAAATTCCGCGAACGTTTCGAAGAAGAAGTCAGCCGCCGCATCACGCCCGACATGCTCACGCCCGAAGTGGAAATAGACGCAACGCTCAGCCTGAACGATATCGACGGAAAACTCCTGCGGATACTGAAACAGTTCGCGCCCTTCGGACCGGGGAATATGAATCCCGTTTTCCTCGCCAGCGATGTCCGCGACCGCGGCTGGCTGCGCATCGTAGGCGTCAATCACCTGAAAATGGATATCGTCGATCCCGCGCAACCCACGCGCATTTTCCCCGCCATCGGTTTCGGTCTCGGCGACCATTACCTCGCGCTTTCCCAGCAAAAACCCTTCGACATGTGCTACGCCATCGAAGAAAACGACTTCAACGGAAACGTCAGCGTGCAGTTGAGTATAAAGGATATCAAACCTTTGTAAGTTATCCGGTCTGTTTTCCAGACCTCACCCCAACCCCTCTCCGGCAGAGAGGGGAATTGGTTCGGCATAGGAAATTGGTGTTTTCTTTTGCCGTTTTTTCTGCGGGGATTTTTTCGGCAACTTTTACGAGCGCCTGCCAGCCTCCTCCGCCTGAGGCGGAGGAGGCTGGCAGGCGGTACAACTATTTTCAACAGACTTGTCCGTTCGAGCGACAGGCGGTACAACTATATTCAACACACTTGTCATGCCGGGCGGTAGTCGAGGCATGACTACTTACTCTCTTCCTCTTTACTTTCCTCGCTCTCTCCCGGCACGCCGCGTTTCGGGAAATTGAACAAGGTGCTGGTGATGATCGGAATGAAGAAGATGGAAACAGTAATGATCGACACACCCCAGTCGGCGGCGTGACTTCCGAGAAATTTGCTGAACGCGTGATCCGGGTAAAAATGTTCAAGCAGCGAGAGCATGAGCTTGATGCCCAGCACGGCGATAACCACGAACGCTGCCGTTTCCAGGAACTTGTAACGTTCCATCAATTTTACGAATCCCTGCGCAACGAAACGCATCGCGAGAATACCGATGAACACGCCGACCCAGATCAGGACCAGGTTTTCACTGAAAGCCACCGCGGCGAATACGTTGTCGATGGAAAACGCCAGGTCCATAATTTCCACGAGCGCTACCGTAGCCCAGAACTGGCCCATCCAGCCGATCGTGGCGCGGTACATCCAGTGCGATTGTTTTTCGAGCACGTCTTCTTCTTTATCCGGCGTCATTTTACCCTTGAAATAATCGAAAACGAGATACAGCAGGTATAATCCGCCGAGCGGCTTCAGCCACCAGATCGTGATCAGGTAAGCGGCAAACAAAAGACAGAGTCCGCGGAAAACGTAAGCGCCGATAATCCCGTAACGAAGGGCCTTGGCACGTTGCTCTTTGGGTAAATCCATAACCATCGTGGCCAGTACGGCCGCGTTGTCCACGGAAAGCAGGCTCTCGATAACAATCAGGTTACCGATCACAGCCAGCGCTGCAAGCGGGTTTTGAATAATCTGGTCGATGTAAATTTGCAGTTGATCCATAAGGGATACCTGTATTTTGTTTTAGTTGTTTACAAGTTGAACGATGACGAGTCTTCCGCCATCGGCATTCGATAAAAGAATCTGTTTACCGTCGGTAAGTTCGATCATCTGGCCGATGGGAATTTCTTTATTCTCCGTTACGTCTTTCAGGCTGTTCATGGTTTGATTCACGAGCATCCATTTTCCGCCGTGCATCACGAAATAACCGACCGGTTTTTTCTGTTCGGCCGAAAGTCGTTCGTTCGGCGAAATCGTCCGGTTGATGTGCCACTGGTAAATGTACTGGTTATTATAAACCATCAGGCGGTGTTTTTCTTCCACCCATTTTCCCGGGGAACGCTGCCAGTAGAGGTTGAGGATCGGCAGCTGGCCTTTATAAGGTGTGTTGCAGAACGGGCAGATAGGCGTGGTGGAATTGTCGAACACGAACCATTTCTGGTCGCAGCGCGGGTTCTGGCAGGGCTGCATCAGGTCCACCGTTTTGATCAGCGCCTGCTCCCACTCGTCGGCTGTCGGCCGCTGCATCGGGTGCTGCAATCCGTCGATAAACGCTTTGTCGAAAAGTTGTTTCAGGTACGGCCCGGTGATGGTGTATGGCAATTTCGTTACGTCGGCCCAGGGCAGGTGCGTCGCTTTGACGTGTTTCAGTTTCGGCCGGTTCGCGGCGTCGGTCGGATGCTCCACGAACAGGGCTTTCGAGCCCATGGACAGTTCTTCATCTTTCTGCGGATCGAGATCGTGCACTTTGCCGCCACGCAGCGGGTGACGATAAAGCAGGTACATATAGATCATCACGGCCAGCGCGTGCCGGTCGGTCTGGATACTCGGCAGTTTCCGGTTCGGATCGGTTTTCCCGAGGCTTTTCGTAGCCATGACTTCGGGCGCGATAAAATCGGGCGTACCGATCACGTCGGGCGGAAACTTGCCCGGGACCACGAGCCCGTCGATATCGATGATGGCCGCGTTGCCGGTGGTGGGATCGATGAGTACGTTTTTATACGAGAGGTCGGAATGCGCGAGACCGGCGGCATGCATACGGCGCACCGCGCGGCTGATACGAATGCAGACCAGGAAATATTTAAACCAGTCGCCGAGTTCTTTTTTATCGAGATGCAGTTTGAAATTCGCGTTGCGGAACTGCGGCGCGGCGAACCACTTGCCTTCTTTTTCTTTTCCCCTGATACTCGCGATCTGCGCAGCGTTCTGGTTATACCCGGTGGCGAAAAAGAAATGCTTCTGGTAAACCGGCGCAACCACACCGAGCCTGCCGTTATATTCAACCACTTTGGTCGGCCAGCAGTACAGGTCTTTCCAGTACTCGCCGCCTGCCTGGTTGAAAATCCGTTCCCGGAACGTGTTGGCGATCATGATCAGGCGCTCTTTGGTCTGCGTATATTCCACCGGCTTGAGCTTGTCGCGGAAAAAAGCGACCACGTAACTTTTATCGGGACTGAAATACACATCCTTCAGCCCGCCCTGCATCGGCGAGCCGTTGTCGACATACTGAACGGTGCTTCCGTCGAGCGCTTTGATGGTGATCGTGTTTGACATAAGATTGTTTTCCTTCGGGGCTGCGAATTACAAATCCTTACGAATGTACGAATTCGGAATTTAATCAATACAGTATGGCGATCGTCCTGTCGTCGTGGTTCCCGGGTGACCAGAAATCCATCCAGTCCAGCAGTTCCGCTTCGATATTTTCATTGGCAGGATCGAATTTGACTGTTGCGTTGTCCGCATTTTTTCCGCCGAGATCTTCCCAGAGTTCCGCCCATTTTTCCACGCGGCCGAGGTTGGCGTCGGTCTGGAATTTCGGATCGGTAATGCCGTCGGACATCAGCACGAGCGCCGTGAAATTGTCCACGATCTTAAACGAAACCCGGTTGTAGAATCCTTCGCTCGTAAAAATGTCGGGCATCGTCACGAAACGCGTCTGCCCCGCAAACTCGCCGCCGTCGGGCGTGGTGAGCAGGTGCGATTCGCCTTTCTCCTTGTCGTAAATACCGATGCCGCCGTCGCCGATGCCGAAAGACATGATGCAATAACCGAAATCATATTTCCGGACCAATGAATACAGTAAGGTGGCGGAAAAATCCCGCAGGGCGGATTCGTTTTCGTCCGCACAGGTTTTGATTTTCTGGTGAGCGTAAAAAGCCGCTTTCGCGAGACGGCTGACCAGGAACTCGCGCAGCGTTTTCGAACTTTCGTCTGTTTTGGCCTGGTGATGCGAAATAATCGTCGCATCGAGCGCGGCGTATTCTTCGGCTGGAATTTCTTTCGAAAAATATTCGACCACACTTTCGCAGGCGATCAGCGAACCTTTCCGCGAATATTTCGCACTGCCGGCCCCGTCGGAAACCACGATCACGCCGAAACCGGTCGATTCGTCAAAAAAGAAATCATATTCGTCGTCGCGGAATTTTCCTTCGTGCGCATGGCTGCGGCCCCGCTTGGAACCCACCACGAGATGACGGCCGGCGATTTCATACTTCGCCGAAGTATTGTCTTCTTTCCAGAATTTGTCTTCTTTGTCCGAAGGTAAATTCTGCCAGAGCGATTTCGGATCGGGATTCACTACGAAGGTCAGTTCCTTTTCATGGAAAGACCTCTCCTCTGCGCCGAAGTCGAGTTTATAACGGAACTTGATTTTATGTTCGCCTTTCATCCCGGGCGCGCCGGATAAGATGCCGGTGGCTTTATCGAAGTTCAGGCCGAGTTCCGAAAAACCGTCGATCTCGAATTCTTCTATGTGCTGCAGTCCCATTTTCGCCAGGGAAAATTCGAAACTGTAGGGTTTGCCTACGGTCGCATTCGGCAGTTGAATATGCTTGGTACGGATATCTTCGATGACCGAGCGTTCTTTCCAGGTGTCCATGATATTTCGTGCAGCGTTATTTATGCTTTGATAATGGTTCAGTATTTCGGCATCATCGACAAAACGGTCGAAAAAATCCGCCTGCTTCTGCGGAATTTCCATCCGCTTCGAAGCCAGTAATCTCTTGATATAATCTTTCCGGAGGTCGCGTTCCATTAACCCTGCGTGGTATTAATGTCCATGCGGCCTTCGCCGAATCCGTATTTGCCCTGGTTTCCGCACCACGGGCAGGTGCTTGTTTCTTCATTGCCCACGCAGTGCATTTTGCCGCAGCTGCACACGCTGAAACCGTACTGGTTTCCGCACGAAGGGCAGGTCGGAAATCCTTCCATCTCGTCGGTGCTGATTTTATTGTTCACTGCGTTGTTGTCCGACAATTCGAAATACAGATCGTCGATGATGAACGCGCCGTTGAGGCGGTACACCAGGCTGTTCATCTCCATTCCGCCGACCGTCGTGGGACGAACCATACGTTTGTATTTCATCAGGTACGGTTTTTTCGTGTTCTGGCATTTGGCCACGAAGACCGCGTAGTTGGTATCAACAAACTGTTTGGGCTTATGGTTCTCCACATGGTCCACTTTCGCGATCACAGCGTCGTCGGGCTTGGCCAGTTCGAAACCGGAACCGTTGTTTTCCACGCTCAGACTGCTGGTGCGGATGGAAGCGGTAACCCATTTGAAAAATTCCTTGTACTGGTTCACGTTCGTATTCTTGAACATGAACGTGGTATCGGTAAGTTCCTTGAGCAGGGCCAGGTCGGTTTCACTTCCGAAAGAAACGGCAACCATGCTGGCTTTGCTGGCCCAATTCTTTTTCCATTCCGCGATCGCGGTCGACGAATCATCCGTCGGAACGCCGTCGGTAAACAGGAATACGATCGGTTTCCAGTCGCCTTTTTGTTCGAGCGTGGTCATGATCGTATTTTTCCGCAGTTCGTACATAAGGTGCCCGAGCCCGTTGCCCAGCGAAGTACCGCCGCCGATGGGGAAACGCGGCGGGTAGAAGTTGATGATCTCCTGCAGCGGAACCAGCGTTTTCGGCTGGCCGGCAAAAACGATGATGGATACATGCACCGTTTCGAGTGCATAGGGATCTTCTTTCAGCGCCTTGATGATCGTGGCAAGACCTTCTTCCACCATCTGGATGGGTTCGCCCACCATCGATTCGGAGATGTCGATCAGGAAATAAATGGGTAGTCTTCTCATGGGTTTTTATGTCTTGTTAAACAGAAGAACGTTTTTTGAATTTCGAACTCCGAATGTCGAATGCCGAATGCAAAATTCGCAATTCAACATTCGGAGTTCGGCATTCGCCATTCGGATTTTTTTTCATCTGCAAAAATTCAGCAGGATTAAAAGCAGCACCAGTAAAATGATCTGCGCCATATCCACCGCCAGTCCCTGCCCTACCTGCGCCGGTTTGAACAACTTCCGCATGAAGTTGAGCACCGGGTCGAAAATGGCCTGGAAGAACCGGAATATTCCTGCGTACTGTTTACCGAGCTTGTCCTTGTAAGGCAATAATTTTGAAAACAGGAACAAGCCAATGATCAAAACATTCAGGAACAGGAAAAAAAATGTTTTCATAGAACGGATTCGATCAGACTGTATAAAACGAAGCTCCTTTAAACGGGAGTATTTTGTAATCGTATGTCCTTACTCCAGTTTGCAGTTGGCAGTTTTGAACGCGTTAACGCGGAAGTTTTGACGACATCCCTGTAAAACAAAAACTGCCAACTGCAAACTGTCAACTGTAAACTGGAAAAAGAAACTACTCCGACTTTCATTTTCTTTATTTTGTAATATATCCTCCGGAGGAGTTTTAAACAATCATTAAATAATCATGTGCACTTCATCCGGCGGCGGCGGAAGGATGAGCTGATCGGTAGAACTGACGCTCATATTTCCCGTACCGATGGAAGCGGATACCCATTTGAAGAAAGAAACCAGCGTATTGCTGTCGGCCGTGTCCAGGTGAACGACGATATCCGTCAGTTCTTTCAGGAAACTGTCCTGCGCTTCTGCTCCGGCGGCGCAGGCGATGATGGCGGCGAAATTTTTCTTTTTCACTTTCGGGACGACTTCGCGGAAAGCGGCGAGGTCCGAAGGTTTTCCGTCGGTCATCAGGAACAGCAGCGGGCGCCAGTCGCCTTTCTGATCGTCGGTGCTGCGGATCACTTCCGCGTCGGATTTCTGCAGCAGCATTTCCAGCGCAGCGCCCATGTTCGTCGGACCCGACTCGGGCGTGAGGATTTCGGGCATCTGCAGCGATTCGAGATCGGTGAGCGGAAGTACCTGGTGCACTTCGCGGTCGAAGGTGATGATGCTCATCCAGACCGTTTCCAGCGCATGCGGGTCCTGGCGAAGTTTCGACAGGAGTACCTGCAGGCCGTTTTTCACCGCCTCGATCCGTTCCCCGCGCATAGAACCCGAAGTGTCCAGTAAAAGATATACAGGTAGGCGTCTCATGAGTTTTGTATTACAGTCGGGCGATGCAATGCATCACCGTATTACATTGGGGCGATGCAATGCATCGCCCTTACAGTATTCGTCACATCGAGTGGCGGCGATGTTCCTTTTACGCGTATTACATACACGTCATGTCGAGCGGTAGCCGATCTCTTTACTTCTGTGTATAACACACGTCATGTCGAGCGGCAGTCGAGACATGTGCATTACACCACTATATTCACTTCCGGCGGCGGCGGCGGTAATTCGCTGAGGCCGCCCACTTCCTTCTCGCCGCTTTCCACTTTCTGGCTGCCGGTGCTGATCGACGCGGAAACCCATTTGAAAAAGGCTTTGATCGTGGCCGAATCAGCCGTGTCGAGCGAAACCACCACGTCGGTAACCTGCTTGAGTACGTTGGTATCCGCGCCACTGCCGGCCGCACAGGCTACGATCACACCGACTTTCCTTCTCTGGAATTCGGCGAGGCCTGCCTGCCACTGGTCGGTGGGACCACCGTCCGTCATTATAAAGACAAGCGGTTTCCAGTCGCCTTTGGTTTCGGCTGTGCTTTTCGCCACTTCGCGGTCGATACATTCGGCCAGTACTTTCAGACCATCGCCAAGTGCCGTTGATCCGCCGGCTTTGATGTCCTGCATCTGGAACGAAGAAAGATCGGTGAGCGGAATCAGCTGCGAAGCGGTCGTATTGAACGTCACTACGCTGATGTAAGCGGTTTCGAGCGCATACGGATCCTGGCGAAGGGTGGAAATAAGCACCTGTACGCCGTTCTTCACTGCTTCAATCGGTTCTCCTGTCATTGAGCCCGACGTGTCGAGCAGGAGGTAAACGGGTAGTCTTCTCATTTTGGTTTTATATAGTATTGGTTATTCCTTCGGAGAGTTCTGCTTACTGTTCAATGTTTCAAGTCTAAAGTTTCAGGTTTAAAGTTTAATGTTCAACGTTTTGTCTTTTGATCTGATGCGTTACAAAACCTGAAACATTAAACTTGAAACTTTAGACTTGAAACGCCGGCTTGTCACGTCGAGCGATAGACGAGACGTGAACATTACGTATACTTTGTAAGATAATCACCTAATCCGCCCTGCATGCCTACGCCCACGGCTTCGAATTTCCACTGGCCGCTGCGGTTGTAAATGCGTCCGAATTCCACGGCCGTTTCGATCGAGAAATCTTCGTCGAGATCGTATTTCACCAGTTCCGCTCCGCTCGCGTCGATGATGCGGATAAAGGCATTGCGCACCTGTCCGAAATTCTGGCGGCGTGCTTCGGCTTCGTGAATGGTTACCACGATACAGATCTGCGTAACCTGCGGATTTACTTTCGAGAGGTCGACTACCACCTGCTCGTCGTCACCGTCGCCGGCGCCCGTGCGGTTGTCGCCGGAATGCGTCACCGATCCGTCGCCGGAAACTTTGTTGTTGTAAAAAACAAAATAATCGTCGCCGGGAATTTTGTGATTTTCGGTGAGCAGGAATACCGAAGCGTCGAGATCGAACTCGCCTCCCGTAGCGCTGCTGTTGGCGTCCCAGCCGAGACCGACGGTGAATTTGGGCACGTTGATATTTTCGCGCTGTCCTTTCTGAAGATTAATGGCCATAGTGGATGTGTTGTTGAATGCGTTCGAGGTTTTCTTTGTATTCGGTCATCAGGTGGTAATTGTTGCCGAACGCATGATCGCACAATTGCACCAGTTTATCCTTTTGAACGGTTTCCAGCACCAGCCCGAACTGTTTTTGATCGCAGCCCAGGATGTACTTGATCACCCTTGTGTTAAAAATAAAGAAATCCGCATGAATCATCTCGAGAATGCCCCGGATATCCTTCACAAAAAAGTAGTTCAGGTAATTCTCAAAATCGGGAGCGACGGATTTGTCGGCCAGTTCGGCGTAATACAGGAATACGAAATGGCCGGGGACTTCATTTTTCCGGATCAGGTTGCGGATCATCAGTTCGTGGCTCCCGGTAATGCGCACATCGTCGATAAGCAGCACGAGTCCTTCTTTCAGGAAATCGCGGTCGATATGATATGTATCGGCCGAGATCAGCCGCAGTCTTTCTTCAAAATCCAGGTTGCCGTAATCCACGCTGTACGTTTTGTAGCGGTGTATTTTGGATTCGAGCAGCGATTTTTTTTCGTGGCGGGCCAGGAACGCATTCAGTACCGTGCGGAACGAACGCGCCATGGCATTGGAAGCGGTGGGAATGGAATCGTAAGGACTCGGCAGCAGGACGATCTTTTCTTCGGATAAAAGCAGTTCACTGTGCGCGCGGATAAATTTCAGCGCCAGTTCGCGGCCGAACTGTTCCGCGTACCCGCCATGACCGAATTTAAACCGGCTGTAAGCTTCCGCGCTGAACGCGAGCGTATCTGCCGCATGAATTTTATGCAGGGAAAACGTTTCGAATTTTAAAGCCTGTTTTACAATCATCTCATTCCTGTTGTTTACACGGGAAAATCCCGTTCATCAGCATTCCAGCATATCGGCCAGCGCGGTTTCCTGCCGGTTGAACAAAGCCGCCCGCATGCCGAAATCCGAAGCGCCTTTTACATCGGCGTCGGGATTATCGCCGATATGCAGGATCATTTCCTTTTCCAGGCTGCGGCGTTTTTTTGCTTCCTGCCATAAACAGGCAAAAGCGCCGGGCGCAGGTTTGGCGTAACCGATCTCATCCGAATAAAGCTGGAAATCAAAATGTATATCCATTTCATAATGCGCCAGTATTTTTCTTAATGTTTTACCCCTGATAAACGCCGTGTTGCTCAACAGGCTCAGCGTAAATCCCTTTTCCCGGAGCTTTTCCAGGTGATGCGGCATTTGCGGATCGATGAGAACAGGGGGGCTTGAAAAAAACAAGTCTTCCATATCAACATAAAAACGCTGCAATTGTTCGCGGCTCACGGCTGAAATATCCGCCCCGAGCGCGTCCAGTATCACCAGGACGATTTCATCCGCATCGATACTTTTCCCGGTAATCATACTCACCCGGTCGAAAAGCCGGTCGAAATGCCTGACCGTTTCCGAAATTTTTTCCGGCGAACGCTGAATGCCGAAATGACCGGCGAGCAAACGGTCGCGTTCCGGTTTAAAACCGGGCGCTGACCGGATCAGCGTCAGCCACAGATCGAACGATATATGGCTGACGCCGGTCAGTATGCTCATTGATATACGTGCTGGCGAAGTACTTCGATAAAGTTATCGGTGTTCTGCGGGTTGCCGAGCGCGCGGAATTTCCAGGTGCCGTCCTTACGGTACACTTCGGCGAAAACCATACCGGCCATGCCGTTCATGCTGGCGTCGCCCGACAGGTTGTAACGCGCAATTTCTTTTCCGCGGGCATCTACCGCACGGATATACGCATTGGCAACCATACCGAAATGCTGGCCTTTTTGTTTGCCCTGGTAAATGGTAACCAGGAACATCACTTTCTGGAAACGCTGCTCGAGCGCGTCAAGTTTCACGATGATCTGTTCGTCGTCGCCGTCACCTGCTCCCGTGCGGTTATCGCCGGTAAGCCAGATATGCCCCGAAGGGTGGCGCTGCGAGTTGAAGTAAATGACGTCGCTTTCGAACAGCGGCACTTTCATGCCGTTCGGATGCTGCACGGTGCGGCCCAGGTTGGCCACTTTGTCGCTCGCATCCATCAGGAATGCAACCGCATCGAGGTCATAATCCTCTTCTTTTCCGCCGAAAAGTTTTCCGAGAAAACCGCCGCCTTCTTTTTTACGCATGTCCCATCCGAGGCCGATGGTCACCTGGGAAAGATCGAAACTTTCACCTTGATCGTTTTTGCGAAGGTCAATGGTTTGACCCTTTTGCAGGTTAATTGCCATAATCTACGTTTGTTATTTGGTGTAACTACTTACTTATTTAATGACTTGTCCTTTATAGTACTTCTCTACGAAGTAAGCGAGTTCTTCTTTATAACCGATGCCGGAAGCTTCGAATTTCCATTTTCCGTCACGCTTATAAAGACGCCCGAATTCGACGGCTGTTTCAACCGAGAAATCTTCGCCGAGTTCATATTTCGCGATTTCCGTCCCGTTCCCGTTATCCACGATACGGATATAAGAGTTGCGCACCTGCCCGAAATTCTGCCTGCGCGAGCCGGCTTCATGGATGGTAACCACGAAAAGAATTTCCTGGATGTCCGCACTTACTTTGGCCAGGTTCACCATGATGGTTTCATCATCACCGTCAGCGCTGTTGCCGCCGGTAGGATCATCGCCCGTATGATGCAAACCGCCGTCGGGCGAATCGGTATTGCCATAGAAAATAAAATGCCCTTCGGTGGGAATCAGTCTTCCTTCGTTGAGCATGAACGCCGAAGCGTCAAGATCGAAAGCCTGGCCGGTGCCTTCATTGGGATTCCAGCCAAGGCCTACACTCATGTTGGACAGCGCAATGTCGATCTTCTGTCCTTTTTGCAGGTTAATAGCCATAACGGTTGTATTGTGTGTTGTTTGTACTTGCGCCGGGCATGATGTCCGCACCGACCGGGGTGAAAAAATACAGGGTTGACTCGTCAAAAAAGAGGCGCCGAAAAAACGCCTCCTCAACTTGTATTCTCAATATTGTTGTTCACCTCGATCAGCAGCAGCAACACATGCCTTTAGCTGTAATGCATTCATGGCAAACCTACAATAAATATTAAGATTTGCAAAGGGCAAAAAGGCCGTAACGGGACGATTTCCCCGGCCTGCTTTCCCCTTCCTTTTTTGCTTCATCAAACCCGGGGATGACTGCATTTTAAAAAGACCGCGCAATTCCTTGTGCCGTCGGTCTCTTTGCCCTATATTTGGTTTGGCAAGCATACCTTCATTAAGTACAAAACTCACATGACACACCCCCAAGGTACCTGTGTTTTGCATTTTCCTGCTTCACAGGGAGGACGTTTTTATTTTCTTAAAAAAAGCAAAAAACAAAGGGCAAATAGCAAAGGGCAAATAGCAAAAGGCAAACATAGTATTGCTGTTTGCTTTTTGCCTTTTGCCTTTTTATTCCTGTTACTGCTCGTTTCGGGCAACAGCTTTGCGCAAAGTTACTGGGTGCAGCGCGGGGGCGGGCTGGCCAACGACGAGGCTGCCGACGTGAGTTCGGACGCTGCAGGAAATCTTTATTATACCGGCTATTACAGTACTACCGCCAGTTTCGGGACATTCAACGTGAATGCGGCGGGGATTACGGACGTATTCCTGAGTAAAACCAATGCAGCGGGCGTTTACCAGTGGGCCGTGAGCGGCGGCGGTACAGGCTCGGACCGCGGGCTGAGCGTGAAAGCGGACGCTGCCGGGAACAGTTACATCACCGGCTTCTTTTACAATACAGCGACTTTTTCTTCACAGAATGTTATTTCCGCCGGGCAGCAGGATGTCTTCGTGGCGAAATACGATCCCAGCGGAACCCTGCTCTGGCTGCGGTCGGGAGGCGGGACCGGCGCGGATATCGGGAACGGCATTACCGTGGATAACAGCGGAAACGTGATCATCACCGGCGAGTTTGCAGGCACGGCCAGTTTCGGTTCGCAGGTGCTTACGAGCATGAACGGAACGACTGACGTATTTACCGTGAAGTACGATGCTTCCGGGAACGTGCTCTGGGCGGAAAAAGGATCGGCGCACATGACCGACCGCGGGCTCGACGTAAGCTGCGACGCCACCGGCAACGTTTTTATCACCGGCCAGTTCAGCGATACGATCACCTTCGACCAGGTGCACCTGAATAATATGGTGAATGCCGTTTTCGTGGTGAAGTACGATCCGAACGGCGTGGAACAATGGTTCCGGCGCATCGGCGGCGGCGCGGTGAATATCGCCAATTCCATTACCTGCGACGTAAACAACAAAGTACTGGTCACCGGCGATTTCCAGGGAACGCTTACGTTTTTCGGAACAACGAACAGTACGCTGAGCGGACTGTACAGCGACTGCATTTTCCTTGCGCGGTATGATAACGCGGGCAACCTGGACTGGTCGACTTCCGCGGCATCCACTTCGCAGGTTACTTCGGTCAGCGTGACCACCGACGCATCCGCCAACACTTATATCACGGGACTTTTCAAATGCCGGTTTACGGAATATTCCGACCAGTATGGCACCAGCACGTTCAACAGCGTGGGCTTCTGGGATATTTTCGTGGCGCAGTACAATTCCACCGGAGCCTGGCAATGGAGCAGGCAACTGGGCGGAAAAAAAGACGAGAGCATGGGCGGCATCGCGCTCACCACGAACAACGATGTGGTGCTGGCCGGCGCTTTCGGGCAGGAACTTTTTGTGCCGTATGTCTCGGTCAGTTTCCTCGGTTATAATGTTACACCGACTCCCGGCGTAATTACTCCGCCGGTTTTCTGCGGCGATAACTGGTACAACGATTTTGCAAAACTGCCGACCAGCGGGGCGACGGATGCGTTTATGGGACGTGCGATCGATCTTTCGCGCGAGCCGTACGATTTTTATTACCACCAGGGATCAGGCTGCAACCGCGACAGCAACGACGTTTGTATTATAAGCACTACGCTGGACTACGGATGCTTCGGCGATACGATCAGCGTTTGCGAACCGCCGCCGAACATTACACTGCACGGTGCGACACAAACCTCGCAGTTCTCGCCCTCGAGCAGCAACGGGCCCGATTTCACGTATCTCTGGAGTACCGGATCAACGCAACCGTCCATTTTTGTAAATGCTCCCGGCATGTACGCGGTCACAATTACTTCCGCCGACGGATGTATCACGCAGCAGGATACGATCATACTCGTATTCAATCCCGATCCGCCCCTGCCGACCATCAGCGACGATGAACTTATAAACGTGAACGACACGATTACCACGCCGATCATTCTCTGCGCCGATTCGGTAGTGCTTACCGGCGGAAATTTATCCAATACCTATTCCTGGGTCGGGCCGAACGGGGGCGATACTTCGGCGGTGATCATCGCCGATACTTCGGGATATTATACCATTATGACCACCAACCAGTTCGGATGCTCTTCGCAAACTACCGTGCTGGTTACACTCGCCGATCCGTTCGATACGCTGAGTCCACAGATGCTCCTGCTGGAAGATACCGACGGCAACGATTCCATTTCAATCTGCGACGATGACATATTTACGATGTTCATCTACGACAGTATCACGAATCCCAATGCGCTTACGAATCTATGCATCGAGTATCTCGATGAAATCCAATGGACGGTTACTCCGGCCGGGGGCATCAATTATACTTCGGTCACGAATTGCGTCACCTTCACGATGAATAATATGAACCCGGATTCCACGGGAACATATACCATTACCGGCATGATCATCCGCGCGAGCGCGTGTGATACGGATACGTTTATCGTCAGTCACACGTATTATATAGAAGTGCTGCCCGTTCCGCAGGGCGGGCAAATTCCCATCACCATCACCGGCAATACGCAGCTCTGCCCGGGTGATACGACTTTGCTCGTGGCCAGCGGCGCACCGGGTTACAACTGGAGCACAGGCTCCACCAACGACAGTATTTACGTATCACAACCCGGCACGTACACAGTTTCGTATCTCGATACCGTGACCAATTCGTTCGGATGCGATGCGGTTATTTTCGGGAATGCGTCCATTTTCGTCACGGTAAAACAACCGCCCACCATTACGATGAACCCGGGCGATGGTGTGATCTGTCCAAACGATTCCGTGCTGCTGGTTTGCACCGGCGTGGGAACATTTATCTGGCAGGGACCGAACGGACCGATCGGCGGTAATGTGAGTTCCATTTACGTCACTTCGCCTGGATTTTATTATTGCGTACTCATGGATAATGACAGTTGCCAGCTCGTGTCCAATACGCTGAACATCGTGCAGTACAATACGCCGTACCTGCAGGCGATTCCGTCTCCCATCCTATGTAACAGCGGCGATACGGTAGCCATTTCCGTGATTTCCAATTCGGCAAGCCTGGTGCAGTGGCAGGCTCCGCTGAGCGGAAGCGCGCTCACGCAATATGTAACGCAGCCCGGAACATACACCTGCCTGATCACGTCGTGCGGTATCGTTACGCCTGCGACCATTACGGTAAACGCTACACAGGTTGCCGCGCAGGCCAGTATCCTCGGCCCTTACCCGATCTGCGAAGGCGACTCGACCATGCTGATCGCAAATACGGGACAAACAACGTACTCCTGGAATCCCGGGAACTTTACCGGCGATTCGGTTTGGGTGAGCCTGCCCGGCACGTACACGCTTGTGGCAACCGACCAGTACGGATGTTCCGCGCAGGATACCGTTTCCATGTTCCCGCAGCCGAACAACTTAGTACCGCCGATCGGAACGGATACGACGGTTTGTATCGGCCAGCTGGCGGAACTGCATGCCACGGGACAAAATACGATCGAATGGTACACGCAGTTCAACGGCGGAAGTTTACTCACTACCGGGAATACGTACCTCGCCGGGCCGCTGCTGGGCGACACGACTTTTTACCTCGTAACGCATACGGGACTTTGCCGGAGCGCTTCATCGGTTATCAACGTGGATGTAGTGGAATGCCCGATCACCATACCGAACGTATTTACACCGAACGGCGACGGCAACAACGACAACTGGACGCTTTATATTCCGTACGGAGAAAACGTGCGCGTGCGTATTTACAACCGCTGGGGACAGCTGATCTACGAGTTCAGTGACCTGTATATCGGCTGGGACGGCACGGTAATGCAAACCGGGAAACCGGCTTCGGATGGTGTATATTATTATATCGCGGAAGCGGAAGTGCCATCCATGGGTATTACGCAACATACGGGATTCCTGCACCTGATCCGGGCGGGAGGAAAATAGAACTCCGAATGCCAAAAATGTTTGTTTGAACTGCACACGCGTGCCGGGTGTTTCGGTTGGATCAATAATACTACTGTTATTGCGGTCAACCGGAATGTTGATTTCGTTGTCGTAAATCAGTTGGGTGGAAAGACAGCAGCAACAGGCCAGTTGACCGTCTTTTATTCCTTTTATCCCAATACACCTTTTACTGCTGTATTTGCAACGCCATGGAATAATCCTGTTGTGTACGTTTGAAGCAATGAACATCACTCCCGCTACCTGGAACACAGAATTTAAACTGCAGTATTCATGAAAAAAAACATCCTTGTTTTACTGGTGTTGTTCCAGGCAGTTAAAGTTCCTGCGCAATTCTTCAATTGGGCGGCAGAAAACCAGACAGCCTATTTTTCTACTGTTTCGGATGTGGCCATCGATCCGGCCGGCAACGTGATCAGCGTAGGTTATTTTGTACAGCAGGTTGACCTCGATCCCGGACCGGGTCTTTCTGATTTTTATGAGAACGGTCCAGGCGGACCGGATATTTTTATCCAGAAACTGGATGCCGGCGGCAACTATTTATGGGGCATGAGCCTTGGTAATACCGGTTTTGGATATGCGAAACGGGTAGTAACGGATGCTTCGGGCAATATTTACGTAATGGGGGAATTCAACGATAATTTCGATGCTGATCCCGGACCGGGCGTAAATTGGCTCTCGAATGCTTCGAATTATAATACATTCCTTCTTAAGTTTAATGGTGCGGGCAACCTGGCATGGGCAAAATGTTTGCGCTCGGCCGCCGATGAGCATGGTGTTTTCCTGGCCTGTCATGCTGACACGGTGATAACCATCGGCGGAACAATGAATGATTCTGTTGATTTTGATCCCGGTCCGAATACTGTCAGTCCTGGCACTATTGGCGGACAGGATTGTTATGTACTGCAATTGGATTCGGGAGGAAACTATTTATGGTCAAAAATTTTCGGATCTCCCTCTGCTGCTGACAAACTCTTCTCGGGGACTACGGACCTGCAGGGAAATATTGTGCTTACCGGGGAGTTTCATGACTCCGCTGATTTTGATCCCGGGCCGGGAACTGCCATACTAACGGATACGCAGGGTGCGCTCTTTCTGCTGAAACTGAATACTGCGGGAAATTTTGTTTTCGCCGGTCAATACGGAAACCAGCAGGGAACCTCAAACATACCCTGTGCGCTTCACTGTGATGCTTCCGGAAATATCTGCATTGCCGGTTATACACCGTCAGTTCCTGCTTTTGATTTTGATCCCGGTACTGGCATCGCTTTAGACAATTCCGGCCCAACCGCCAGCGCATTCGTATTAAAAACAGACAACGCAGGTTCTCTCCTCTGGTTCCAACCCTATCATTGTTCAACCGGCTGCATCACTTCACTTGCATTGCATTTTTATACAACCGGCTCTATCGTTTTGGCAGCAACGTATTCCGGTAACCTGGATTTTGATCCCGGTCCAGGTGTGATGATGCTGAATTCGACACCAGGCAATACTGATTTTTTTGTAGCGTATCTTTCCGGAATAAACGGATCTCTAAGCTCGCTCAAATCAATCGGCAGCAGTAATGTACGACAGGAAGTTTATTGCTGTAAAACGGATATCAGTGAAAACTTGTTTTTAGGCGGGTACATTGAAAACAGTACCGACCTTGACCCGGGCACCGGCACTTACCTGATTAATAATTTTGGTATGACCGAGGGTTTTTTAGCCAGATGGGGGCCGGAATCAACTGCAGTGCAGGAATCAGTCAGCGTTCCCGCGCTTGCTTTATATCCTAACCCGGTTCATGACCTGCTTTTTATACAGGGAAATTACACGGAGTTCCTCCTGTCGGATGTCACTGGAAAAATAATCGGCAGCGGAAATGCACTGTACCAGATTCCGCTCGGTGATTATACCTCCGGAATTTATTTTCTCCGGCTGAATACCGGCGAAGGCTGGCTGACGCGCCGCATTGTCAAATACTGAATTTGGGGACTGGCATAGGGAATTCTTTGCCGAAGTTTTTACTGCATCATTAAACGGGTCAGTTCTTCAACGCTGTTTCCCGGGAAATAAGATACTCCATGATTTCCTCCTGCTCTGCGCGGAGTACGATATTCCTTTCCAGCAGTGTTTTCAGGTCGGCGGATTGCGCAAGTTTTTCCATCTCTTCCAGTTTCCCGGCATAGGTTTTCGCACCGATCATGGCGACTGAAGATTTCATCCGGTGCGCAAGCGATTTCACTTTTTTGTGATCGAACGATTTCAGCGCTTCCTGCAGGTTGTTATAATCGTCGGGCATCGACCGCAACAGCATGGCGATCATCTCGCGTTCGAAATTCACGTCCCCGGCCGCCAGTTCCTGCAAAGGAGTCATGCCGGGCGTGATGATCTCCGTGATCGAACCGGGGATTCCGGGTGTATGCAGCTTGCGGTACTTCATCGTATTGCTCGTGATTTTGAAATACAGGTCGCGCGAACGGAAAGGCTTGGAGAGATAATCGTTCATGCCCATCTTCAGGCACTTGTCTCTTTCGCCTGCGATGGAATGCGCGGTAAGTGCAACGATCGGCACATCGAGTTTCATTTCGTTGCGGATGAACTGCGTGGCTTCGTAGCCGTCCATCTCCGGCATCTGCAGGTCCATGAGCACCACGTCGTATTTTTCCGCCCGGAGCATTTCTACCGCAGCGCGCCCGTTCGCGGCGATGTCGATCGCGAAACCGAAATCGATGATCAGTTTTTTCGCCAGTTGCTGGTTCAGCGGATGATCTTCCACCAGCAATACGCGGATATCGGCAGGCACGTGATCGGGCAGCATGGCCTGTTCCACTTCGCGCACCGTTCCCGGGTTTATTTTTTTTGCCGGGAGCGTAAAGGTGAACAGCGATCCTTTTCCCGGCGCACTTTCCACGCCGATGCTTCCGCCCTGCAGTTCTACCAGGTCCCTGGCGATGCTCAGGCCCAGGCCGGTGCCGCCGTATTTGCGATTCGAATCGCTGCTGGCCTGCGTGAACGGTTCGAAAATGAGATCGGTTTTTTCCTGCGGAATGCCGATCCCGCTGTCTTCCACGCGGAAACGCAGCATGCAGTTCTCGCTGTCTTCCCAGATCATGCTGCAGTCGAAACGGACGAACCCCTTTTCTGTGAACTTGATCGCGTTGCCCACGAGGTTGATCAGCACCTGGTTCAGTTTGAGCGAATCGCCGAGTATGTATTGCGGTACCTGTTCGTCGCAGTGCCAGGTGAATTCGATCAGCCGGTCAGCCGATCGGTACGAAAGCAGTTTATGCACATCGCCCATCACTTCGCGCAGGTTCATCGGTCTTTCCTCGAACTGCAGTTTGCCCGCTTCGATTTTCGAAAGGTCGAGCAGGTCGTTGATGATCGCGAGCAGGTTCTCGCCCGCCGAACGCACCGCATCGATCGATTCGTACTGCTCCCGGTCGAGCTCGGTTCCGAGCAGCACGTCGGTAAAACCGATGATCGCGTTCATCGGCGTACGTATTTCGTGGCTGATATTCGCCACGAAACGGTCTTTGGCCACGAGCGCTTTTTCGGCAACGTCTTTCGCTTTCTTCAGCTCGTTTTCCATTTCATAACGTTCCGTGATATCGAGGCAACTGCCGAGGATATACGGGTTGCCGTCGGAATCGTCGAGCACGATGCTGCGGAAAATCCAGATGCCTTCCGATCCGTCGCGGCGCATCAGCGTCATGGTACCGCCCATCTGTCCCGCCCGGATGATATCCTGCGTATACTTTTCAAAGATCGCCTGGGTTTTCGGCGCCATGTAGTTGCGCACATTGTAACCGATCAGCTCTTCCGGCTCGTAGCCCAGTGCATGCGCGCCCGATGCGTTGATGCTGAATATCCTTCCGTCGAAGCCGTGCGAAATGATCATCAGCTGCGAATTTTCGAACAGTTTCCGGAAACGCAGTTCCGTAAGGCGCAGTTCTTCTTCGATACGTTTCCGTTCAGTGATGTCCTGTACGGTTCCGAAAATTTTCTCCGTGTTCCCGTCCTTCCCGGCGATCGCTTCACCGATCATGTAAATATGGCGAAGCTGCCCGCCGACGATAATGCGCAGGTCGATCTCAAAAGGCGACCGTCTTTTCAGCGTAGCCTTGAGCACCTTATCGAGCATGTCGATATCATCGGGGTGAATGCGCGAACGGAAAATAGCGGCATCTATCCGGCCGGTATCTTCCACGCCGAACATGCGCGCGGTTTCTTCCGAAGCCTGGAACTGCTGTGTGCGCGGCTGCAGTTCCCAGTGTCCCATCTGCGCCAGGCGCTGGGCCATGTTCAACTGCTCGCGGCTGTGGCGCAACTCTTCTTCCACGCGCTTTTGTTCGGTAACATCTTCCTGGATGGAAACGCAGCGGACCAGTTTCCCGGCATCATCCAGGATGGGCGTTACGTGAATGTGCAACCAGACCGGCGTGCCGTTTTTCCGGTAGTTCAGAATTTCATCCACGAACGGTTTGCGCAGCAGCAGCCGTTCGCCGATCCGTTTCACCGTTTCGGGATCGGTGGCGGCGCCACGTAAAAATTCAAGTGTGCGGCCTTTGCTTTCTTCCACCGTATACCCGGTGATGCGCGTAAAACCTTCGTTTACCCATTCGATACAATCGCTGCTGTCGGTGATGATGACTGCATTGGTGGTGCGGTCGGCCACGAGCGAGAGTCTTTGCTGGAAATTCAGCGTGGATTCGAGCTTGCCCCGGACTTCTTCCAGCTCTTTGTTTTTTTGCTGCAGTTCGTCACGCGACAGACGCAGTTTTTCCTGTACGATCTGCCCGGCGCGTGAAAGAATAAAAGCGATCACCACGCCCATCATGAACCGCGGGATAAATGAATCGGGATCGACTTCAGCGTCAGGCGTGTATTGTAGTACTGCGATGATATACATCATCGATGCCGAAAGGTAAATGACCAGCGGCAGCAGCTTGCTGAAGTAAAGACTGAACAGCAGCATGGCAGCCACCAGCAGCAGGCTTTCGTTGGCATTGAACCGGTACACGTGATTCAGGTACCCGATCTGCAGCATGAACAGGCCGATGACGATATAGGTGGCGGATTCGAAAAAACGTTTGTTGAATTTACCGGTCAGGCTGAGCAGGAAAAAAACCAGCGCAACCGCGGGGGGAATAACCCGGTTCAGTGGATTTTCCGGCGAGCCGGCGGCAAAAGCACCGTGCAGCAGGGCGTCGAAAGGAATGGTGATTGCCGCTGCGAGGAAAACGGCGCGTTCGGCAAGCAATTCGAGATCGTAAAATCCTTTGAGTAAACGCATAACACAGCTGACAATTTAGAGAAAAAAGAAGAAAGGAGCCCCGTTTACCAGGACCCCTTTCACAGGAGCACAAAACAACATAACCCTACACACTCATTGCGCTCCCGTATGCTGGTCGCCCTCTGGGGGCAAACTTCCCTCCGTATCGTTCTCTTCTACCAGCTTGCGGTACATTTCTGCTACTTTTTCATCCGTATATGAACCAAAACTAAACGCGGCATAAACCGGGTGCTTTTCCTTGATAAGCTGGATCCGCATTTCCCGCATCCTCACCGCCAGTTCCTTCTTATGATCTTTATCCATGAGTTCCGTATCCACTGCTTCAGTTTCTGACATGATCCTTTTTTTGAACCCGGTTCAGGGCGGTTGTTCCCTTTTGACTCTGCAAATTTCGGTGCAAAAAATGCCTCCCGGCTGAAAAAACGATGCGGTGAACAGCTTAACCGACGAATGGGAAAGAATAGCGGATGAGTGGAAAACGTATTTCCCATTGACGGTTTTGGACTTACGATTTATGCGGGTAGCCGGTAAGAAAATACAATCGGCAATCCCCAATCGGCAATCGAAAATTGGTTAATAGGCGCGGACGTTTTTTCCTTCCATGTAGTTGATGAAGGAGCGGTTCACCACTTTGTTTCCGCCGGGCGTGGGATAATCGCCGGAGAAATACCAGTCGCCGCTGTGATCGGGGCAGGCATTGTGGAGGCCTTCGATGGTCTGGTAAATAATTTCCACTTCCGCCTGCAGCCCGGGCGGGGTGAGCAACTGCGCTATTTTCACGGAGATCTGTTCGGGTGTGAAAGACGCGTAAATTTCTTTGACCACGTTGGTGATCTGCGGCTTGGGAAGATCTTCCATCAGTTTGGCTTTTTCATATACTTCTTCCAGCAGGTTTTCGCGGAAATTGTCGCGAAGCAATTCTACTGCCGCCTGGAAAGCAATGAAATCACCCATCTTGGCCATATCGATACCGTAGCAGTCGGGATAACGGATCTGCGGGGCGGAAGAAACGACCACGATCTTTTTCGGACCGAGACGATCGAGCATTTTCAGGATACTCTGGCGAAGCGTCGTTCCGCGGACGATCGAATCGTCGAGGACCACCAGGTTATCCGTGCCGCGTTTCACTACGCCGTAAGTCGTATCGTAAACGTGCGCCACCATATCGTCGCGGTCGTCGTCGGACGTGATGAAGGTGCGCAGCTTGACATCCTTGATCGGAATTTTTTCGATGCGCGGCTGAAGCGAGAGAATTTCCGAAAGTTCCGGGTCGGCCACTTTATCCATGGTCAGGATTTTGTGGCGCTTTACGGTGTTGAGGTAATGGTGCAGTCCTTCAACAAGCCCGTGGAAAGCGACTTCCGCGGTATTCGGGATGTATGAAAAAACGGTATTCTTCAGGTCGTAATCCACCGTTTTGAGTACGGAGGAAGTCAGCTGGCGGCCGAGGTTCTTGCGTTCCTCGTAAATGCTTTTGTCACTTCCGCGCGAGAAATAGATGCGCTCGAAGGAGCATGATTTTTTTTCGCGCGGCGTGCGGACCTGTTTCTCGGACCATTCGCCGCTTTTTTTGATGATGAGCGCGCATCCCGGGCTGATCTCCTTCACCTCATCGATCGGCACGTTGAAGGCGGTCTGGATCGCGGGACGTTCGGAAGCCACTACGACGACTTCATCGTCGGCGAAATAATACGCAGGGCGGATTCCGTTCGGGTCGCGAAGCACGAAAGCATCGCCGTGTCCCAGCATACCGGCCATGGTATATCCGCCATCCCATTTTTTTCCTGCATCGCGCAGCACGGCCTGGATATTCATATCGCGGCCGATGAGGTCGGTCAGGTCTTTGTTGCTGACGTCTTCCGATTTATGTTTCTGGAAAAGGCGTTCCACTTCACGATCGAGGAAGTGGCCGATTTTTTCCATCACGGTCACCGTGTCGGCTTTTTCTTTCGGGTGCTGCCCGATCTCGACCAGGTGAGCGAACAGTTCGTCGACATTGGTCAGGTTAAAATTGCCGGCAACAACCAGGTTCCGCGTAATCCAGTTATTCTGGCGCAGGAAAGGATGACAGTTTTCGATGCTGTTTTTCCCGTAAGTACCGTAACGCAGGTGGCCGAGAAGCAGTTCGCCGGTAAAGGCTACGTTGCGTTTCAGGTACTCGGCGTCTTTCAGCCGGGCAGGATTTTTTTTCAGCACGTCTTCGAATTTGACGTGGATCTTGTCGAAGATTTCTTTGATGGCCGAAGAGGAAGTGGAACGGTAGCGGCTGATGTACCGGTGTCCCGGCTGCATATCGAATTTGATGGTCGCTACCCCGCCCCCGTCCTGCCCGCGGTTATGCTGCTTCTGCATGAGCAGGCATAACTTGTTCAGGCCGTACATCGGCGTGCCATACTTGTCAATATAGTATTGGTAGGGTTTTAAGAGTCTGATCAGCGCTATACCGCACTCGTGTTTGATCGCTTCGCTCATGTCGGTCTCTCTGCTCGTTGGAAAAGAGAGACAAAGGTACTAAAAATAGCATGAACCGCTTTTTGCGGGGACCGCGGTCCGATGCGTGGAAATATTAGCGGGAAGTCCGGTGAAAAACCCGCCCGGCTGCCATTTGTAATACCCCAAACAGGGGTTTTTACGGATGTCTTAAACAAATGGAATAACTATATCCTTATTTATTTGTTTAAATAGATTCTTATTTATATTTTGCTATAAATAAAATAGTGAAAAACCCGTGTCATATCAATGTTTTGACGGACGACTGACATGACACGGGATAGCGCTGAAGGCTAAGGCTTTACTGGTTTCAAAGGCCTAAACCATCCTGGATACCGGTAATGATACCGTTGATCCACTTGAAGAAATCGCAAATGAACAGCATGATCTTTTGATTTTTGGTTCACTCAAAAATCAGGGGACGGGCGGTCAAAAACGATCAAAAAAGGGCGTTTTCACGACAGTCAAATAAGTACATGAAAATCAATTACTTATATGAGTTCCGGAGCCCTGAAATCGATTTCCAGGTTACTGGATGTTCTATCAGACGATGAACATGCCATCCTGAGGATGTATTTGCGGTCTTTTCACAAAAGAGGAGAAAAGGCCGTAACGAAAGCCATGCGGCTTTACGAAATACTCATGTCGAAAGATGCGGGCAGGACGCTGAATGAAAACGAAGCGATGTATGCTATTTACGGGGAGATGGGAGTTGTCGCTTTCGACCGGCTGATTCTCCGCCTCCGGGATAAAATTTTAGAAACCCTATTATTGGACGTCAACGTAAAACGCGAAGACGCCTATTCGGAAAGAGCCCGGGCCATTATCGAAGTACGCAAACGGCTTTTATGCGCCCAGATCCTGATCGAACGCGGAGATCATGAACTGGCCGTTTTCCTCTTCTCCGCCGTTGCGGAAAAAGCACGGCTGTTCGAAATTTACGATGACCTGCAGGCTGCTTTGCTGCATCTCTATAAAATTCAGTCTCTCGTAAAAGGGATCAAATTCGCGCAGAAGTACCTCGACGAATATAAACATTCCGAATACTGCCGTCACGCCGTAGCGGAAGCGGAGATCAGTTACCACAACTTAATTGTACGGGACGATTATTCCACCAAAGGAGAAACCGGGATACAGGAACTGGAAGCGACCATCGAAGAACTTGCCAAGTATTATGAAGCGTCGAATTCAGCTGTCGTCGGGTATTACTATTATTATCTCAAAGCGCATTTGTATGAAATAATCGACGATTACCCGCGGGTGAGAAAAGCGCTTTACGAAATATTGCACCTGCTCGAGAAAAGACAATCCATTTATACTGAGACGAGAAAAGGACTTGTCCTGGCGAGCATCGCGGAAAATGCGCTTTACTCGTTCCAGTTCGAGCAGGCCCTGAACAACGGAAGAGAATCGCTGAAGTACCTGAAGACCGGCTCTTTCAATTACCAGCACGCCAAAGAAGTCATTATCCTGTCCCTGTTTTATTCCGGGGAATATGAAAAGGCGCTTGACAATATCAATTCCGTCCTGGCCCAGGACATCGAAACGATCGGGGAATTCCGGAAAGGGAAATACGATTATTTCAAAGCATGCACGCTGTTTATGCTTAAACGGTATGAACAGGCCGGGCAGATACTGGCCGTGATCAACCCGATCGAAAACGATACGGAAGGCTGGAACATCGGCATCCGCATTTTAACGATTATGAATACGCTTGAAGTGTTGCAGGACGACGAGGCCAGCGGCAGAATCCACAACCTGAACATGCACCTCCGGACCATTTCGAAGGATAAAGGAAAACAGGGACGTGCAAGACTGATCTATGAAATTCTCCGTGACATCGTCAAATATCATTTCGACTACCGCCAGGTTTTCGAGAATGCCAAACTGGTTATAGAAAATCTGGACCGGGCCGACGGGAACAATGCCTGGAAAATCAGGAGTTCCGAACTCGTGATCTTTCACCTCTGGTTTGTCGCAAAAGCCACGTCAACGCCGTTCGTGCAGAAATTCCCGGTACAGGCTTCCGCCAAATCCAGCGTGAGAATACTCGGCGCGATGTGGAATGAGAACTATCCCGTTTAAACCGATTGTCGATTGGCGATTTTGGATTGCCGATTGAATAAAGCGGAGAAAATCGCCAATCCAAAATCGGCAATCGAAAATAGTACCTTTTACTACGATAGTTTTAAACGAATCAGTAGCTCCACTTCTTCGTGTACGAATTATAAAACCCGATCCCGATTTTCCAGGTGAGCGTGGCTTTCTGCAGGTTGTTGTCCGCGGTTGCAGCGAAAACACCGAAGCGGAATAATTGTTTCTTAATGCGCACGATACGTTCGAGGCCGGCAAAAAATTCACCGTGACTGAATTCCTGGTCGGGTATCAGCAACAATCCGCCGCCGGCCGCCGCGGTTATTTTCAGTTTTCCGAACAAGGGAATTTTGCTGCCGAAAGCGCCTTCGAAATGGTGAATGTAATTCACGCGAAAAAAAGAATTCGCCGTGCTCAGCGTGGTTCCCAGCAATTGGAATGAACGCATCGGGTCGGAGAAAATAAAAGAATCGGAGCCACGGAAATATTTATGCTCGAGCAAACGCAAATCGCTTTTGTTTATAAAAATGCCGCCCAGCACCGACCAGCCGCTCGTACCGAAACGCCCGATTTTCATTTCGTCCGTCGATCCTATTTCGAAATAATCGAAATCCACTTCACTACCCAGAAGTCCCGGTATGCCTTTCCGGTAAAATGCGCGCAGTTCGGGATATTTGGAACCGACGATGATTTTCTTTTTCCGCTTGATCACGTACTTCTGCCGGAAACGGTATTTCAGCTCCAGCCGTATTTCCGATTTCACATAGCGTTCGAAATCCGACGGCGTGTTGAGTGATCCGAAAAGCTGGTTCGACCATTGTTCCAGCTTGATGCCCGTAATCGGTAGCTGGTCGCTGTGCTCCAGGCTCAGTTCCCCGAAAAGCCCGTTCACGATCTCCATCCGCTGGGCCACGCTGAATTCTTTCGAACGCACGTAATTGCTCCGGCTGAAAACCGATTCGAGCGACGCGTACGAATTGACCATTTCGTAAAAATCACCGAAGCGCACGAAAGTCCGCACGAACTTCAGCGGGTAATAGGTCAGTCCCACGCCCGCTTTCCCGCGCACGTCTTTATTCAGGAAACCGTAATCCACCTGGCCTTCGGTTTCGAGCAGCATATCGTTTTGAAAATCTTTGTTGAATGTACCGCCAAGCTTGTGCCGGTAACCGCCCACGCCGAAAGGAACCGCCTGCTCGATAAGCGGGGAAATATAAAAGCTGTATCCTTTTACACGGTCGCGATGCTGGATGCCGTTGAGCAGGAAACTCCACACATCGAGTGAATTGTACGCTGAATCCTGCCGCGCAATATATTCCGGGCTGTCGTAATATGTCACGAGACTATCGACCCGGTGAATGTACCCGATCTCTTTATCCTCGAGGCTGATGCTGCGGTGCTGCACCCACCAGGCGCTGTCCTTGTCGAAAGCATCGTCGGCGTACCGTTTTATTTCGTTGGTGAATGTTTTCGGAGGAATCGTACCGTTCACGCGATAATCCGTATGATCCACGCGCATATTGCCGATGATATTGCTTTTTCCTTCCTTGATCGTGTACAGGAATTCGCGGCGGACGGGAAGAAAAACCTGCGGCGAAACTTCTTCGTACTGGAGGATGACGCGGAACTCTTTGCAGTACAGCAGTACCGTAGGATTTATGGCCAGGTTGACCGACACGATGGCCCAGGTACTGTCCTGCACGAAAATAGATCCTGCAAAAAGCGCATCCGATTTGAACAGTGGCAGCACATTGATCCGGTGAATCGTTTTCCCGTTTTCGACAAACGACTCCATATACTCGAACCGGTAACTGAGCATGGCCGTGGCGGCAGCGGGCGAAAGCAGCGGGCGGGAAGAGAGCGCGGGAAGATCGAGCAGGTTGCGGTAAAAATTAAAATCGGCGCCCTGCGCATCGCTGATCAGCAGGTACGGGTTTTCGGAAGCGTACTGCACCGGCGCTATTTCATGTTCGCCGTATTCCACCGTTTTCGAAATGCCGCCGCCGCTGAATCTTTTTTTGCGTTCGGCGAAATCGTGGTGTGCAATGACATTTTCCCGGAAGGTGCGCGGCGCCTGGAAATACGTTTCGGAGTACGATTCGATCAGGTTCATGTTCTGCTGCTGGATCAGGTAATCCACGTTGACATGCAGGGCTGCTTCCTTTTTTTCTTTTTCCTGCTTTTCTTTTTTCCGCGCGTATTTACGTGAAGTCGTATCGGCAGGAAGTTTTTTTCTTTTCTCTTTCCGTTTTTCTGCTTTGGTAAGCGTATCCGCCTCCGGCTTTTCCTCTTCCTTTTCCAGCGAATCGTTTTCCGCGTTTTCGATACGGACTTTTTCCAGCGACGATTTCTGGTACGTGAGGCACCGGTAATTCTGCACACGGTCCAGGTAATCATCCCGGTTGTCGATTACTTTGCGCATGATTTCTTTTCCTTTGTCGCGGTCGCCTTTCGCGCTGATCTCGACAAGACCGATATCCTGCGAAGCTGTTTTCAGTATCACATCCAGTGTCACCGTTCCGCTGCCGATTTTCACTTCATGCTCCTGCGTTATCAATCCCAGCTGTGAAAAAACAAGCGTATATGTTCCCGGTTTCAGTTCGAGGAAATACCCGCCGTTCAGGTTCGTATTCACGCCGATAGTCGAGTTTTTAACCAGGACCGCAACATAGGGCACAGGCTGCCCGGTGGTATCACGCACAACGCCCTTCACCACGCCCGCTTCGGCAGTGGAGAAAACCAGTAACAGTAAAAAAGAGAGTAATGCGTGTTTCATGCCAACCTGTCCGGTAAAAGTACGGTTCTCCCGAAGAAGAACGGCTTTCGACCAAGACGCGCATAAGACGAAAACGTTGGCCGGATAGTTACAAAAGGCCGGCAAACGTGATTTGCGGCGGACGTGAAAACGTTTACAGGTCAACCCGCTATTTCTGAATCACGATCTTCTCCACCCGGTACGCCGCTCCCGAACGAAGCACGAGATAATAAATCCCCGAAGAGCAATGACCGAGATCGATCTGTTTTACAAAACCGGCAGGATTCTGCTGTACTGTTTCGCTGAATATGGCACGTCCATGCAGATCGCGCACATCGATCACGAGATCATCGGTTAAGGCTGCGGATATGCTGAGCATGAAAATTCCCTGGTTCGGATTCGGATAAACTCCGATGACCTCCAGTGCATTTGATTCCGTAATTCCCACACAGGCATTTACCGCATAAACTACGTACGCCGTATCCGTGCAACCGTTACCGTCCACTACGGCATAGCCGATTGAGAACGAACCGACCCCGGCAACAGACGGCGTGAATACGCCACCAGCTACCCCGGATCCGAAATATGTACCGCCAACCGGTGAACCGCCGGTAATGGTAAGCGGCGCATCGTCCACGCATAATGTTACCGGGTTATTGAATACCGCCGTCGGCAAAGGCGCTACGGTAATCATCACGCTGTCCACACTCGTGCAACCGAGTGAATCGGAACCGCTCACGGTATATGTCGTAGATGTCACAGGACTTACGATCACAGATTGGCTGCTGATGTTCCCGGGATTCCAGGTATAGTTTAAAGCGCCGAGCGCACTTAAGGTTGCGGCATCGCCGGTGCAGATCAGCGTATCGGATGCTGTTATCGTAATCTCGGGAAGCGACATTACGGTAACCAGCAGGGAATCCGACGCTGTGCAACCGTTGCTGTCTGCTCCGGTAACATAATACGTCGTGCTCACCGCAGGTGAAACGACAATCGCTTGTGTGGTATCGCTGCCCGGCATCCAGTTATAAGTCAGGATACCGGAAGCTGTAAGCGTATCGGAACTGCCTGCACATACCGAACCCGCAGCTGCCGTGATTTGCGCCACCGGCGCGGAATGTACCGTTACCGTCGCCGCAGATGAATTGGTGCAGCCTGTAACCGAATCGGTGTACGTATAGGTAATCGTAAATGTACCCGGTCCGGTCATTTGCGGATCGAACATATTTCCCGTCACGCCCGTTCCGCTGTACGTGCCCCCGGGAAGGTTGGGCAGCGGGCAGGCAACTGCAGAATCTTCCGGGCAAAGGAACATGGTGGCAGGCGACAAGCTAAGTACAGGCAACGGGTTTACGATTACGCTGATCGTATCGGATGAAGCGCAACCCGTGCTGCTCACGCCGTCAACGATGTATGTCGTATTTCCGGACGGGCTTACCGTAACGGCAGCCGTGCTTTGGCTGAGCGACGGCCAGGAGTAACTTGCAACGCCGCTTGCCGTAAGCGTAACCGAATCGCCCGCGCAGATCGTTGCGGAAGCCGGAACTGATACCCGTGCGGTATCAACGGATACGGTAATTATAGTTGTATCGGCGCAGCCACCGGTTCCCGATGCCAAAAGCGTATATGTAGAAGTTACCGCCGGCAATACGCCGAAAGTATTGCCCGGGACGCTGCCCGGGTTCCACAGGTACGAAAGTGCATTGCCTGTAACGCTGAGCGTGGTCGAATCGCCGAGGCATATTTGTGTAACGCCTGCCGTATCCGAAACAAGCTGGATGACATCGATCGTATCTCTTCCGATCGTACAGCCCGAGCGAACGGTTATCGTATAAATTCCCGGATTATTTACGCTGATATTATTTGTCGTGGAATCGTTACTCCAAAGCAAGTCGTCGAATGTTCCGGTAACCGATAAAGCAGCCGCAGTACCCGCACATTTGATATAACTGCTGCCCTGGTCAATGGCTACGGGCGCCGACGGTTGCGGTATGGTGAAATCGTTGGCATAAAAAAGAATGCTGTTCAGGAACCGGAAATTGGCAATCAGCGTAGGATCGCTGGACGTAAAAATACCGGTAACCGCTGCGATTTTATATTGCCCGGGCACCGGCTCGAGCAGGCCTTCTGCAAATTTCGGAAAGAACGCTGTACCGTTAAGCAAAGGCTGGCAGGCAGTAACATCGCGAACGGTAGTCCACATGCGCGTATTCACATCGTACCCGCGTACAAACAAATTGGGCGATTGGTTCGGTGCACCTACAGCATAGGTAATATTATCGGTCCAGCCGAAAAAAAGTTTGGTGCCGTCGGCGCTGCGCGTAGCCTGCGGTGCGTTATCCATCGTAACGGCATTCGGCGTTACGCCCCAGGTTCCGCGCCCGGCATTCACGTTGCTGATATCCATAGCATTCCAGACGCCGCCGGTATTGGTAATATCATACATGTGATGCCAGCTTCCGTAAAAAACGGCATACGCGTTATTCCCGTTGCAGATCGTCGTAAGCAGGTGCGGTTCACCGTTCACATCCACCAGCAGGTCCGATTCGAAATTGGTGGAAGCCGTATTGCCTACCGTGATATTCGGAGCGATGCAGCTGAACTGGGAAAGAGAAACCTGGTCCGGACCGCTCCAGGTGTTACCGCCATCGGTCGTGCGCCAGAAAACCGGCCTGAAAGCATACGAAGCAGGTCCCGGCGTAATATGTGTAAGTACACTGATCCAGCCGAACTGCCCGGTCGGGTCGAACGCGATATTGTAATCACCCACTTTGGAAGTTCCGTCGTATGCCGTATTGAATGTGGGTGTCAGCGTATTATTCACTGCCCAGGCGATATCGGTGCTGCCGTTCCATGTTCCTTTAAAAATACGGAAACCGGTGATGGCTGTCCCGGAATACTGCGCATCGATGCTCCAGAAAATACCCGGGGCGCCTTTCACCATGGAACGTGCAACGCCGGTCCCGGTTGCAGGCAGCTGGTTATAGTTTTCGGTATTGCCTGTACCGTTCAGCTGGCGCACACCGTTTACATAACCGGTAAATGCAGACCCGGTAATTGTCGGAGCCAGGTAACCGAGATATGCATTGGAGGGGTTCGTATTCCCGGACGGATTATAAATCGCGGCCTGCGGATAACGTGCCTGCAAAGTCATCAGCGGATTCAGTACGCCCTGGTTGGTTGTCCAGGTATTTCCGCCATCAGTCGATACATCATATCTCAGGTTTCCTGAACTTCCGCCAAAAGTCGTGGCGTTGTTACGATGCACGAACAGCACCGTGTTCAGATCTTTGTCCACAGCTACCGGCATCGTGGCGCAGGTGACATTGGTGAACATGTTTGAAGAACTGCCAACGGAAACATCGGTTGCACAAGGTTGAGCAAACATAGCTGAACCGGGGAGCAGCATACCAAGTAAAAATATCGGGCGCATGGTTTTTGATTTGAGAGGTGAACCTGGTCAGGATGAGATGTTATGCTAAGATAGGACAAGCGGAGGTAATTCACGGCAGTTCGTCTGTTTTCCGATTTGAAAATGACCCGATTTGAAGATTCCCTGCACACATGCTGCCCAATCAGCGTTTTGCCGGAGCAGATTTGTGTGCAGGGAACTTTCCGATTTGAAAATGACCCGATTTGAAGATTCCCTGCACACATGCCATCCAATCAGCATTTTACCGGGGCAGACTTGCGTGCAGGGAATTTTCAAATTTTCAAATTGGTTTCATTTTCAAATCGGAGTATGATCTATGAGGAAAACGAAAAAAATTTCGGACTTTATAAATCAGTCCTGCCGGAAAAAATGTTTCTCCATCCCCAGCCATTCCAGCGCCGCACCGCTGAGCAGCAGTTCTTTTTTGGCATTGTCCCAGTTCATGCTTTTAATGAGTTCACCGGGAATATTTTCGCCGAGCGGGAAAGGATAATCACTGCCGAGCGCTACGCGGTTCGCGCCGAACTGGTTCACCACGAAGTCGAGCATGTGCGGATCGTGAACCAGCGAGTCGATCCAGAATTTGCTGATATAATTTTTCGGCGGAACATTATTATCGATCGCGGTAAGATCGGGGCGGCAATCGAAACCGTGCTGCACGCGTCCGACTGTCGATGGAAACGATCCTCCTCCGTGCGCGAAGGCCACGCGAAGTTTCGGCAGTTTTTCAAATACGCCGCCGAAAATCATCGAACAGATCGCGCGTGAAGTTTCCGCAGGCATGCCCACCAGCCAGGGAAGCCAGTATTTCTGCATATGCTGCTCACCCATCATCTCCCAGGGATGAATGAAAACCGCCATGTCCAGTTTTTCGCAGGCCGCAAAAATTTCGAAGAATTTCGGTTCATTCAAATTTTCCTGGTTCACGTTCGTGCCGACCTGGATTCCCTTCAGCCCGATCTTTTTGCAGCGTTCGAGTTCGGCGACCGCCATTTTCGCATCCTGCATGGGAATAGTACCCAGGCCGATGAAACGTTTCGGGAAACGCTGCACGATTTCCGCGATATGATCGTTCAGGAATTTCGAAAGTTCGAGGCAGTCCTGCGGCTTCGCCCAATAGCTGAACATCACGGGCACCGTGGAAAGCACCTGCACATGCACATGGTGATGATCGCATTCCTGCATCCGTTTTTCCGCGCTCCAGCAATTGTCTTCCACTTCGCGGAAAAATTTTCCGTCGTCGCGGATCATGCGCGCGCAGCAGGATTTATGATGGTCGAGCTGAATAAATCCGCCGTAACCGAATTTCTCTTTCCAGTTCGGGATCTGTTCGGGCAGGATATGCGTATGAATGTCGATGGTGAGCATCACTGTCCTGTTTGTTGCCGGGCCTGCTGCGCAAGCGCGTTGTATTTTTCCTGGTTCGATTTGTCGCCAAGACTGCCGTAGGTGATCGCGGTAGTCTGGTAAGCCTGCACGTAACCGGGATCGATGGCGATGGCGCGGAGCGAATGGGTAAGCGAGGTTTCGAAAAGCGTCCGCGCTTCCGTTTGAAGCGCCTGCCGGTTCAGGCTGTCTTTGAGCGACTGCGAGAATTTGCCCGAAGCGATCGTTCCCAGCGCGCTGGCCAGGTTGTTTTCCGCATGCGCGTAATTCGGATTGAATTTGATCGCCTGTTCAAATTCTTTTTTCGCATCCTCTACCCGCCCGGCCGAAAAAAGCATACGGCCGTAGTTGTTATGGAATGTCGGGCTGCCGGGCAAGAGTTTCAGCGCTTTCTTATAATAGAATTCCGACGAATCGAGTTTCCCGATTTCCATAAACGATTGCCCGAGCTTCTGGGTAGGATCGGTGTAGAAAGGATAACAGGCGAGCGATTTCCGGAACTCGCTGATGGCGGTATCGTAGGTCAGTTTTTTCGCTTCCGGGCTCAGCTTCGCGAGATTTTCTTCCTGCGTGATGTGGTTGCCGAAATAATAATGCAGTTTGGCGCTGTTCGGCGCTTTTTCCAGGTCGTTCGTATATAAAGTCCGGTTATCATGCCAGTCGGGGTTGCGCATCGCGGTCATCGTACCGAATACCAGTGCAATCACCGCGGCAGCGGCCATGGGTTTCATCGTTTTTTTCAGGAAGTCGACGGCCGTATCCGCAGAAGGCAGTTCTGTTTTCTGCAGGAAATGCGCGATGGCCGCGGCGGCGGCGATGCAGATGGCGAGCGATGGTGCGAAAAGCAAACGTTCACCATAATTCGTTCCGAGGATGAAGGGAATGTTCGAGATGATGGATGCTGTGACGAAGAAATAAAGAATGCAGAACGCGTAAATATTTTTCGCGCGGAATTTCCGGAAAGCGACAACCGCAAGTCCCGCGTAAATCAACATGGACACCCAGAACTGCCAGTCGCCCAAACCGGCCACATCGAAATGTTTTATCGAACCGTCGCTGATCAGCGGGTACGGAACAACGAGCTGTTTCAGGTAAACGCCCATCAGGAAAACGGCCGTGGTTTTCTGCGTCACGAAATCGCGGATGCCGGCCAGGTAATTGTCGATGGCCGGAACGGGCTGGTAACCGCCCGAGAGTATGCTGTGCCGGATGAGCAGGAAAATTCCGGTAGTAATACCGAGCGCAACCAGCGAAGAAACGTAAATTTTTTTCGGCGCATCCGTAAAAAAATACAACATCAGTGGAATCACCGCCAGGAAAGTAATCGCTGATTCTTTGGAGAGGAAAGAAAGGAAAAATGAAACAGCCGCGAGCATAAGGTGTTTATTGGATCGCGAAACCGTGTACCGGTGTACGTAAAACGCCGTGCCGATAAAAAACAGGAAACAGAGAATATCATCACGGCCTTTGATATTCGCCACTACTTCGGTATGAATAGGATGCGCCACGAAAATAATGGCCGCGATAAACGGAACCAGCGGCGATTGAGGCAGGTACAAACAAAGTGTGCGGAACAGGAAAAGCCCGGACAGTGCGAACAAGACCACGTTCATGAAATGGCTCAGGCCGGGCGAGTTCGGCGACATGCCCCACTCGATGGCAAACATCACTTTGGAAAGCGGGCGATACAATTCATAATCCACCGAAGTGAGGCTGGTGCGGTACCCGGTTTTGAGAATGGTACCGATGCCGTCGAAACCGCTTTTGGTAACCTGGTTTTCGAGGATCACGCCGTAATCGTCGAGCGCATATTCGTGGCCGAGCGTATTGGCGTAAATGATAAAGGCGAAGGCAAAAACAAGGATACCGAGTCCGCGAAGCAGCTTGCTTTTCTGCGGAGCGGTTTTGTTTTTTTTCCGCTGCTGCTGCGGTTGCGGTTTTGCTTCGGCGGGGGCGGCTGTTTGCTGCTGCTGTTTTTGCTGCGCAAGTTTTTCTTTACGGGTCGGCTTTCTGGCCATATCGAGGTTGAGCGATTATGCAATAACCGGCGGCGGTTCCATCACGTGTCCGCAATTTTTGCAGGTACGCAGGTCGGCATTTCCATAAAATTTTGCAAAAACGCCCTGGAACTGCATGGCAATATCGGTGAGCTGGAAATATTCTTCGTACAGTTTGCTGTTGCATTTTTCACAGAACCAGAGCAGGCCGTCTTTTTCATTTTCGCGGCGACGGCGTTCCATCACCAGGCCGATGGTATTCGCCCCGCGGCCCGGGTTGTGCGGCACTTTAGGCGGAAGCAGGAAAATTTCGCCTTCTTTGATCGGCACTTCCACTGCTTTACCGTCTTCCTGGATCTTAACCGTAACATCGCCTTCCAGCTGGTAAAAAAACTCTTCGCTCTCGTTATAATGGTAGTCTTTACGCGAGTTTGGACCACCGACCACCATCACGATAAATTCGGCGTCTTTATAAACGACTTTATTGTTCACCGGCGGCTTCAACAGGTGCCGGTTTTCGTCGATCCATTTTTTGAAGCTGAAAGGGCGTGTAATACTCATCGTTATAAAGGTTATTTGGTTCCACGAAGATAGTTGATTCGCCGGTTATATGCGATACGTCATTCCCAAGGTAAAATCAGGGCAATTTCATTCTTATTTTTTCAGTTGATTCAGCCGCAGATTATCGCTGATTAATCTGCGCAAATCTGTGTAATCTGCGGCAAAAAGCCCGGGGTGCAGAAGGTAAAGTTCCCCGACGTAAGATTCGTACAAATTCGTAATTCGTTGCCAATAGAATATCTTCGCACTATGAACCTGAATCTCGAAGGAAAACGCGCGCTGGTTTGCGGAAGCTCGCAGGGCATCGGCAAAGCTGCCGCCATGGAACTCGCTGCACTCGGCGCATCGGTTACGCTGGTAGCCCGCAACGAAGGCCGCCTGAAAAGCGCCAAAGAATCCCTGCCCGGGCCGGGACAGCACGAATACCTGTGCATCGATTTTACAAACCCGGACCAGCTTCGTGAAAAAATTCAGAAACACCTTTTCGGTCACGGCGCAGTGCATATCCTGGTGAACAATACCGGCGGACCTCCCGGCGGACCGATCACCGAAGCGAAACCGGATGAATTTGTCCAGGCCTTCTCGAACCACCTGCTTTGCAACCATATCCTGGTACAAACTGTAATTGCAGGCATGAAGCAGGAAAAATACGGCCGCATCATCAACGTGATCTCCACTTCGGTCAAGCAGCCGCTCAAAGGACTCGGCGTTTCGAACACGATCCGCGCGGCCGTGGCCAACTGGTCCAAAACATTGTCGCTCGAACTCGCGCCTTTCGGCATCACGGTAAATAATGTATTGCCGGGCGCCACCAAAACACAGCGCCTCGACAGCCTGCTGGAAGCGAAGTCACAAAAAACGGGGCATTCCATCGAAGCGCTGGAAAAAGAAATGCTCACCGAAATTCCCGCCGCACGTTTTGCTTCACCGGAGGAAGTCGCCGCAGCCATCGCATTCCTCGCCACACCTGCAGCCGCATACATCAACGGCATCAACGTGCCTGTGGATGGCGGAAGAACGGGCTCTTTGTAAATGCTGATTACAAACTATCTTTGCAGCGCTCTTTAAAAATCAAGCCATGGGATTCATCAAGGAATTCAAAGAATTCGCACTGAAAGGCAACCTCATCGACATGGCTGTCGGTGTAGTGATCGGAACGGCATTCACCAAACTTGTCAGCGCATTCATCGACGGAATCGTCATGCCCCCAATCGGCAAACTGATGGGGAACATGAACTTCAGCGAACTGTACTACAGCATCAGTCCCAAAGTCGACCTGGTACAAAAGGCAGCAGGAGGAAATCTTTCACTTGCAGAAGCGAAAAAAATCGGACCTGTTATCGCCTACGGTAATTTCCTTACCATGCTCATCGATTTCCTGATCGTGGCATTTGTTGTTTTCATGGTGATAAAAATGATGAACCGTTTGAAGCGCAAAGAAGAAGCCGCCCCGGCAACACCACCGCCGCCCAGCAAGGAAGAATTACTGCTCACCGAAATACGCGACATTCTCAAAAACAAATAATTCAAACCTCCGCAGAAAGCACCGGAAGATTCTCCAAAGAAAGCCCGGTGCTTTTTCGTGAACAGACACGCTTAACATACGCACCGGCATGAAACATTTTATTTACACGATCCTGCTCCTGCTGCCCTTCAGCATGCAGGCGCAGGACAGCACGAAAACCGCAGCGAAAGACACGGCCAAGACGGCACCTAAAGACACCACGGGCTGGAAAAGAGGAGGCGTGGCCGGGCTTAATTTTTCACAGACCTCGCTTACGAACTGGGCGAGCGGCGGTGAAAATTCCATCGCCATTACCAATTACCTGTCGCTTTACGCGAACTATAAAAAAGAACATACGACCTGGGACAATACGCTCGACCTGGCTTACGGCCTGGTGCAGCAGGGAAGCCAGACCCTGCGGAAGAGCGACGATAAAATCGACTTTTCATCCAAGTACGGTCATTACGCTTTTAAGAAGGTGTACTATTATTCCGCACTGCTCGGTTTCAAATCGCAGTTTGCGCCCGGGTTTTCGTATTCTTCCGACGGATCGTCCAGTTGGATTTCGGATTTCGCTTCGCCGGCATACGGGCTGCTTGCGGCCGGTCTCGATTATAAACCGAACGCCGGTTTTTCCATGATGCTTTCGCCCATAACCTGCAAGATGACAATGGTGATGGCTCCCACGCTGGCCGACGCCGGCGCTTTCGGAGTTACCAAAGCGATCCGCGATGCGCAGGGAAATAAAATCAAAGACGGAGAAAATTTCCGTTTCGAAATCGGCGGCTATTTCAAAGCCACGCTGCGCAAAGACATCATGAAAAACGTAAACCTGCAGAGCAAACTCGAATTGTTCAGCAACTACGCCTTCAACCCGGCAATCATCGACGTAAACTGGGAAAACCTGGTGTCGATGAAAGTGAACAAATTCATTTCCGCCGGCATAAGCACACAACTGATCTACGACCAGGATGTAGCTGTTCCCGTCGACCGCAACGACGACGGCATCAACGACGGTACCGGTCCGCGCGTGCAGTTCAAGGAAGTTTTCGGAATAGGATTTTCAGCGAAGTTTTAAAAATCCTCAGCGTAACTGTTTCCAGGAAGTTTTTGTGCTTTCGGAGTAAATACCATTTCCGATTGCCGGTTTTGGATTGAAAGTAAACGTTAGCGTCTTTGCGCCTTCGCGGTAAAGATTGTAATCCGGCTTTTACCGCCAGGACGCTAAAAAGTGCTGCAAATCGCCAATCCAAAATCGGCAATCGCAAATCAGAAATGACTACCTTGTTGCTTCATAATTCCACCATGAAAAAACTCATCCTCTCTTTCTGCTGTCTTTCGGCAGTTTCTTTTCTTCATGCGCAGCAAACGCCGGTTTTTGAATTACCGTTTTCATCGGGAACCGTACGCATGGAAGTCTCCGCCGATCCGCTGAAAAATATGAAAGCAGGTCCCGCTGAACTGGTGAACAACCGTTATTACCGGTACATCCGTTTTGCCAAACTGCCTTCCAAAGAAAACAGGACTGCGCTCGAAAAATCCGGCATCCGCCTTTTGCATTACATCGCGGCCAATACGTATGCCGCGTCTGTCGCGGCCGATGCCGGCATGCTCGGGGAAAGGAAGAACGATATTCTCGGGTTCTATACGATCGAGCCCATTTATAAAATGCACCGTGAACTTTCGGATGCCATTGCACAAAGTTCTTTTCCCGCGTTTGCCGCGAACAGCAGCGGAAGTATCGGCATCACGTTTACGTATTATGAAGACATTCCGCACCAGGTCGTGATCGATCTGCTGACTGCAGCCAAAACGGAAATCAGCTACCAGAATAAAAACAGCCACAGGATAACCGTATGGATCCGCGGCGAAAATATTCCCGCTTTTGTCGGCCAGTCTTTTGTCTGCGCGGCCGAACTGAAAGACGATCAGCCGGTACACGATAATAATGTGGGCCGTACGAATCACCGCGACAACTGGATGGCGCAGGATCATTCCGGCGGAAGATATTACAACGGAAGCGGCGTGAATGTGATGCTGCAGGACGACGGCCTGATCGGGCCGCATATCGATTACACCGGGCGTTTGCAGCAGCAATATGTTACGTTCAACGCCGGCAATCACGGCGATCATTGTGCGGGCATCATCATGGGCGGCGGAAACAGGGACCCGCTGACGCGCGGCATGGGCTGGGGCGCAAACCTGTACGTATATGAAGCGTCGCCGTACCAGGGATTCGATAGTATCTACAGCCATTACAACAGTAACAATATCGTGATCACGTCCACCAGTTACAGCGATGGCTGCAATGCAGGTTATACCACGCTCGCGCAAACGCTCGATCAGCAGATTTACGATATGCCCAACCTGATCCATGTTTTTTCTGCCGGAAATGCAGGCACATCGGATTGCAGCTACGGTGCGGGATCGGGCTGGGGCAATGTGACCGGCGGACATAAACATTCCAAGAATTCGATCGCGGTCGGGAATCTCGATTATATCGACGCGATCGCTTCCTCGTCCAGCCGCGGGCCGGTGCACGACGGACGCATGAAACCGGAAGTGTGTGCAGTGGGCACCAACGTGTATTCTACCGTAGATGAAAATGTACCACGCGTACAAAACACTGAACGGAAATATCAACCCGCCATCCGGCCTGATGAAAGCCATCCTGATGAATACCGCCGACGATCTCGGCAATCCTGGCCCTGATTTTATTTTCGGCTACGGGCGCATCAACGGAAGAAAAGCGATCCTGCCCATCGAACAGAATACATTCGCGGTGGATTCCGTGCAGAACAGTACCGTGAATATGCATACGATCACCGTTCCCGCAGGCACCGGGCGTTTGAAAGTCCTGGTGTACTGGCACGATTATCCCGCGGCGGTAAATGCGTCCGTTGCACTTGTAAATAATCTCGACATCGCCGTAACCGATCCGTCGAGCGCCGTGTTTAATCCCTGGATACTCGATTTTACTCCGAACAGTTCGAACCTGAACGCAAATGCCGTTCGCGGAATCGACATGCGAAACAACCACGAACAGGTAACCATCGACAACCCGGCAGCGGGAAATTATACGGTAAGTGTCAGCGGTACTGCTGTTCCGCAGGGACCGCAGAAATATTTCCTCGCCTGGTATTTCGAACCGGCCACTGAATTAGTGATGATTTATCCGAACGGTTCGGAAGGCTTTGTCCCGGCCGAAACGGAAACGATCCGCTGGGATGCTTTCGGAAACTCCGGCAATTTTTCACTCGATTACAGTACCGACGGCGGCTCGAGCTGGAGCACAATCACGTCAGGAGTTTCCGCCACGCAGCGTTATTACAACTGGACTGTTCCCGTGGCCCTGAGCGGCATGTGCAAAGTCCGGGTTACCCGCGGAGCCGATAACGATGTGAGTGATGCGAACTTTTCCATCATCGACGTTCCGGCGAATATTAGCGTACAATGGGCCTGTCCCGATTCGCTCATGCTGACGTGGAATGCCGTGGGCGGCGCAACCGCCTACGATATTTTCATGCTCGGCAATACGTACATGGATTCCATCGGCACTACTGTCGCCGACAGTTTCGTGGTGTACAACCTGAACAACCTGACGAATACATACTGGTTCAGCGTGCGTGCGAAAGGCGCGCAGAACGCCATCGGCAGAAGAGCGATCGCGATTGAAAAACTTCCGGGCGCGGCTTGCCCCGTACAGGTTGATGCAGCCGTATCGGTTGTGAATTCGCCGGGAGGAAATTTTAACAGTTGCATGAGCACTTCCGCACTGCAGGTTTCCATCGGGCTCGATAACCCGGGACTTACGGCGATCACCAACATCCCGGTATACTATAGTCTGAATAACGGAACCCCGGTAAGCGAAACCTATATCGGCACAATTCAGCCGTTCGGTTCCGCAACCTATACGTTCACGGCAACGGTGAACGTGAGCACGCCGGGAATCAATACGATCAAAGCCTGGGCGGTGTATCCTTCCGACGGAAATGTCGTGAACGATACGAGTTCCGCTATTGTGAATATTTCTACTTTCCCGGCTGTTACTCCGCCGTGGACGGAAGATTTCGAATCCTTCGCGCTTTGCGGAACAACGAGCAACTGCGACAGTACTGTCTGCGGAATGATCAACGGGCTGACGAACCTCGCCAACAACGAGCAGGACGATATCGACTGGCGCACGAGCGAAGGCAGCACGCCCTCCACGCAAACAGGCCCCGGCACAGATTTTCTGCCGGGAAGCACGACCGGTAATTACCTGTACCTGGAAGCTTCCGGCGGCTGCGACGGGAAAACGGCACTGCTGTACACACCCTGCATCGACCTGGTTAATTTCCCGGCAGCGGTACTTTCGTTTGCGTACCACATGTACGGCGGAAACATGGGCGATCTGTACGTGGACGTATATTCGGGCGGCAGTTGGACCAACGGTATTTTCTCCATGACCGGCGACCAGGGAAACCAGTGGACGCAGGTACAGGTTCCGCTGAGCACATACGCGGGGCAGATCATTACGCTCCGTTTCCGCGGTGTCACCGGTAACGGTTACGCCAGCGACATGGCCATCGACGCGATCAGTATTACCGATCCGAGCGCAGTTGCAGAACAAAATTCCACCGCGACGTTCAGCGTGTACCCGAATCCCGGGAACGGAATTTACAACCTGCAGGTTTCCGGTTTGAATAAATCGGCAGTAATGGCGAACGTGTTTGATGTTACCGGCAGGAAAATCCGGAGCTCCGGTTTCGGCATCGTTTCCGGAACGCTGCAAACGGCGATCGATCTTTCTGTTTTTGAAAACGGTTTATATTACCTGGAGCTGACTGCCGGCGAAACGAAAACGACGATTAAGCTGGAGAAGGTGGATTGATTGAGGTCGGGCCTCACCCCAACCCCTCTCCGGCAGAGAGGGGAATTGGTTCGGCTGTTTACTTTTCCGGCTTACTTTTCCGTTTACTTTTCCGTTTATTTTTTGAAGTTACTTTAGGGGATACTCTGCTGCGCAATCGCCAGGTACTGTTCCTGTGATTCATTACGTTTTCCGGCGAAGACTTTTTACGTATTCTCTTTTGTACGGACTGTAAGTAGTAAATACTGTACATACAACCAAAGCAAAATACAGGGCACGGCTTTGATCGCGTAAGGGCGGAAGAAATCGCTTCGCCAGGATGCGGGGAAAAGATCGGTTGCGATCAGGCCGGTGAATACGAAAACAAAAACGGCGAATGCAATCGTCCATTTCGTTTTTTCCTGCAGGACCAGCCAGATGCCCGCGCCGCACATGGCGATGGCGTAGGTCGGGGATTCCGCTTTGTGATTGAAGATGACCACCCAGATCAAAACAGAAGCGAGCATCAGCATACGGAAAGCGGGATCGCGGTATGTGTTTTTGCGCAGGAAAGGCAGCAGCAGCAGGATCACGCCCGGCACGAGGTAATAGATATCGGAGATTTCCAGCCCGCTCCAGCGCTGCACGACGGTCATCACCGAATAGTTCAGTTCGTGCGCAGGATCGTTTGCGAGCAGGTTCAGCCAGCTTTCGTATTGCATAATCAAACCGTCGATACCGGAAACCAGCGCGGGAAGAACCGCGAATAAAATTCCCCAGGCGATCATCGCGAGAATGAATTGTCCTTTCTTTTCGTAGAAAAGGAAAAGCACCGCAACAACCACGGCGAAAATTTTAATGTAAAATCCGAAGCAGATGAGCAGTGCCGCCATCCAGGGACGTTTCTCTTCCATCATCGCGAAAGCCATGATCATCAGCCCGGCCATCAGCCCGTTGCTTTGCGAACTCTGGATCGAAGTGAGCAGTTCGATGAAACAAAAAAGCAGGATCAGCAGTTTTTTTTCGCCGGAAAGCTGTAACCGTTTTACAGCGAAAAAAAGAACGAACACGTTCAGCAGGTTCCACAAAACAATGCCCAGCCCAACCGGGAGAAAGCTGAACGGAGCCATGAACAGCGCGAAAGTCGGACTGTACTTGAAAAGGTCTTCGTGCTGCGCGGGGTGAAGCGTATAGAGATCGACGCCATCGAGCAGGTTGAGAAACGAGTACCGGAAAATTTCGAAGTTGTTGATGTTGCCGAGATAATACCGGTGCAGCGATGCGGCGACCGTAACGACAAAAAAAAGAACCGCCCAAAGTCTCAGGTCTTTCAGAACCGGGAAACGCTGCAGCAGTTTATTCATGATGCGCTGCTTTTTTGCCGGTGCATGTCACGAAGCATATTGTATTTCCGGTACGTTTCGCGTGCGGTGATCCGGCAGATCGTATAGCCTTTTCCGCCGTCGAGAAAACCGAGCATGATGAAATAATTGCGGATGAATTTCGCGACAGTTTTTACCCAGATCATCGGCACGCTGATTGTTTTTCCTTTCGCAAACATGGCTTTCGCGGCAATGCCCGCAAATTTATCGGCCTGTTTGTAATGCTCGTCCACGGTATAATAACTGTAATGCAGGATATTCCCGGGCAGATGTTTTTCCGTGGCTCCTTTTTCCGTCAGTTCGTACTTGTCGTGCGGGTTCACTCCGCCCCAGCGGCCTTTGCGGCTGTTCCACAAACGCAGCTTGACATCGGGATACCAGCCGCAGTGCCTGATCCATTGCCCGCAATAATTCGTGAGCCGGTTCATCGAATACCCGTCGTGCGTCCAGTTTGTTTTTGCCGCGAGAATCGCTTTTTTCAATTCGTCATCCGGCGCTTCATCGGCGTCGAGTGAAAGTACGTGCGGAAATTTCGCCTGCGTGATCGCCCAGTTTTTCTGCTCGATGTGACCTTCGAAAACGTGCTGCACAAAACGTGCGCCTTTTTCGCGGCAGATGGTTTCCGTGCGGTCAGTGGAAAAAGAATCGACGACGACGATATCATCGGCAATGTCTTTCACCGCATCGAGGCAGCGGCCGATATTGCGTTCTTCGTTGAAGGTGATTATGACGACCGAGAGTTGGATCACAGGGGACAAAATTACGAATTTCAAATGCTGAATGCCGAATTTTCTCTGCAGGAATGCTGCGTCCTTCATCGTCCGATAGCTATCGGATCGGCATTCGCAATCCGGCATTCGGCATTTGATTGTATATTCGCCATACCAAGTGAGCACAACCGATCTGATAAAAAAATTCCGCAGCGGCGACTTCCGGGCGCTGGCCCGGTGCATTACCCTCGTGGAAAACGAACTGGAAGGCAGCGAAGAAATCCTGGCCTCGCTTAATTTTGAAAAACCTTCGCCGCTGGTCGGTGTAACCGGTCCTCCCGGCGCGGGAAAGAGCACGCTCATCAGTGAACTGATCCGCGAACTGGCTGCGCAGGGAAAAAAAGTAGCCGTTATCGCCGTCGATCCTACTTCACCGTTCAATTTCGGATCGCTGCTCGGCGACCGGCTGCGGATGAACGAGCATTTCGACAATCCGAACGTTTTCATCCGCTCACTCGCTACGCGCGGATCGCTCGGCGGACTTTCCGCGAAATCGATCGAGATCAGCGACGTGGTACGCAACGCCGGTTTCGACCTGGTGATTTTGGAAACTGTGGGCGTCGGCCAGTCGGAAGTGGAAATTGCCGGCCTGGCGGATACTACCGTGCTCGTACTTGTTCCCGAAGGCGGCGACGATGTGCAGGCGCTCAAGTCGGGCATCATGGAAGTGGCCGATATCTTTGTCGTGAACAAATCGGATCGTCCCGGCGCGAATACTTTTGCAAAAAACATCACCGAATTACTGCACGGCCGCAAATCCGCCGCCTGGAATCCGCCCGTGATCCGCGCTTCGGCCACGAAGAGAGAAGGTATCGCGGAACTGCTCGAACAGATCAACGCGCATCATGCGCTGAACCTGCAAAACGAAAGACGCAGTTTCCTGCTCGCGGAAAAAGCCTGGCGACTGGTCAGCCAGCTGCGGATGAAAGACATGAATAAATCCGCATTGCGTGCTGCGCTTGAAAAACAATTCCGGCAACCCGGTTTTAACTTATACGCATTTGTACGTCAATTCGTGCGCCCGGGACTTTGATTTTTTCCAAACTTTATTATATTTGATAAGAGAACAATATTCTCCGAATATGCATTGTCTTATCATTGACGACGACCCGATTGCACGAAAAACCGTGGAACACTGTATCAGCCGAACTGACGGCCTGCAGCTCGACGGTTCATGCGCAGGCGTATCGGAAGCGATGAAGATCATCAAGCAGAAAAAAGTAGACCTGATTTTCCTCGACGTGGAAATGCCCGAAATGACCGGGCTGGATTTCCTGCGCACCTTTCGCGAAATTCCGCAGATCATTCTCATCACCGGCAAAAAAGAATACGCCGCCGAAGCATTCGATTACGACGTAACCGATTTCCTGCTCAAGCCGATCGACTACCCGCGCTTCCTGAAAGCGGTCACCAAGGCGCAGACGATACACGGCAATACGCAGGTGAAGGACGACGACAGCGAAGGGCTTTTTGTGAAGAAAGAATCCTCGCGTTTCGTCCGCCTTTCCCTGAAAGAAATTCTTTACGTGGAAGCCCTGGCGGATTATGTCAACATTTTCACGAAAGAAGGCCGGCATACCGTACTGGCCACCATGAAATCAATTGAAGCCCGGCTTCCGCAAAAAGATTTTATCCGCATTCACCGTTCCTTCATCGCACGCCTTGACCAGATCGAAGAGATCGAAGAAAATTCCGTCAGCATCGGCGGTAAAACCATTCCTGTAAGCCGTTCACATAAAGAAGAGCTGTTTAACCGGTTGAAGATGCTGTAGGTGGTTCGGCCTCACCCCTGCCCCTCTCCGGCAGAGAGGGGAATTGGTTCGGCTGTTTATTTTTCCGATTTACTTTCTGTTTACTTTTCCGGCTTGCTTTCCGCTTATTTTTCCG
>VBWE01000062.1 GCA_006218065.1 Bacteroidota bacterium | reverse complement strand
CCCGGAATCCTTTGTTCCGCAGATCAGCTGCATATTTATCGAGCGCTTTTTTATCGAAAGAAGTTTCGTAATCGTCCGTTTCATTTCCTGAAACGCGGGCGCCGGCGGTTTCTACGATATGGATGAGCAGGTAAGTCGCCGATTTGCCGCCCTGTTTAAACGCGTGGCTGAGTGCAATATGATCGGTAGTGGAAAAATCGACGCAGACCGCGACTTTTTCATAGGCGGAACTTTCTCCCGCTTCAAAATGCGCAGGCAGTTCGGGTATTTCGTGCGGCTCGGTGCGTTTCTGGTTTGCCGGCCCGGCGAAGAACGGCTGCAGGGTTACGTAGAGCAGGAAAATACCTGCGCCGATGGCCACCGGAACCGCGGTGAGCCAGATGATCAGCGGATCGGGACTTTCTTCGATCCAGCCGACCAGCATACCGGCTACGAGTTTCACGTTTAGCCCGACGATGATCAGCGCGCAGAGCCACGCCAGCGTTTTTGTTTTCCATTTGATGGCGAGTTCGCCCATCATTTTTTTGTTACTCGTAAAATGGATGAGCGGGATGACCGCAAAACCCAACTGCAGGCTGAGCACCACCTGGCTCAGTACCAGCAGGCTTTCCATTTTTTCTTCGCCGGCGAGAACCAGCGTGAGTACCGCGGGGATAATGGCGATCATGCGCGTGATGAGCCGGCGCAGCCACGGCTGGATGCGAAGGTTCAGGTGACCTTCCATTACGATTTGTCCCGACAATGTACCGGTAAGCGTGGAGCTTTGCCCGGCGGCGATCAGCGCGATGGCGAAGAGGGCGGGGGCAAGCGAATCGCCGAGTACGTTTCCGAGCAGGTGGTGCGCATCCTGTATTCCCGCTACGTTGAAGATACCGCGATCGTAAAATGCGGCGGCGGCGAGAATAAGAATCGCGGAGTTGACAAAGAGCGCGAGGTTCAGCGCGATTACCGAATCGATGATATTGTATTTGATCGCCTGCAGCAATCCTTTGATGGAACGGTCCACTTTCCGCGTCTGCACCAGCGACGAATGCAGGTACAGGTTGTGCGGCATAACCGTAGCGCCGATGATGCCGATGGCGATATACAATGACGTATTACCGGAACCCGGGAGCGAGGGAATAAGTCCTTTTAAAATATCGCCTCCCGCGGGCTTCGAGAAAAAAAGTTCGGCCACGAAAGCCATCCCGATGATGCCGATGATGCCGATGATGAATGCTTCCATTTTGCGGATGCCGTAACGCTGCAAAAACAGGATCAGGAACGTATCGAGTACCGTGATGCTTACGCCGACCAGCAGCGGCAACCCGAAAAGTAACTGCATCCCGATGGCCATGCCGATAATTTCCGCGAGGTCGGTTGCTGCAATCGCGATCTCGGCGAGAAACCAGAGCCCGTAATTTACTTTTCGCGGGAACCAGGTTTTCGAAGCCTGGGCAAGATCGAGACCGGCCACCAAACCGAGCCGCGCGCTCAGGCTTTGCAGAAGCAGGGCCATGAGGTTCGACATGAGCAGCACCCAGAGCAGCGCATAACCGAACTGGCTGCCGCCCGCAATATCCGTCGCCCAGTTGCCCGGGTCCATATAACCGACGCTGACGAGGTAAGCCGGGCCGAGAAAAGCCAGCAGTTTCCGCCATCCACCCTTCATCCCGGTAGTGTCCACACTCCCGTGGACTTCTTCCATTGATCTCCTGTCGCTCATTTTTTCTTTCGTACTAAAATGTTTTTCGCCACTTCGTGGCTGATGTAGATTTCTTTTTTCCTGTTCACTTTGAGCTGCTGCGACTGATCGTAAGCGATGATTTCCTTAATCTGCAATTCATCGCCGAGGCCGAGCCCGTTTTTATCGAGAAACTGAAGGAAAGCCGGCGCGTGATCCACAACACCCGTCATGATGCAGGATTCGCCGCTTTTCAGCGAAGAAAGCAATACGCTGTGCTGTTCCTGGAAACGTCCCGACCGGTCGGGGATCGGGTCGCCGTGCGGGTCGAAGCGCGGGAAGCCGAGGAAATCGTCGAGCCGCTCGATCAGGCTGTCCGACTGGATATGCTCCAACTGCTCGGCCATGTCGTGCACCTCGTCCCATTTGAAATGCAGTTTTTCCACCAGGAAAACTTCCCAGAGGCGGTGCTTCCTTATAATAGTAATGGCGATCTGCTTTCCTTTTTCGGTGAGCGTTACGCCCTGGTACTTCTTGTAAAAGATCAGCTTTTTGTCCGAAAGTTTCTTCAGCATGTCCGTTACCGAAGCCGCCTTGGTATTCATGCGGGCCGCAATGGCATTGGTGGTTACGGGTTCCTTGTCCTGCTCCAGCAGTTTGTAAATCGCTTTCAGGTAATTCTCCTCGGTGAACGAATGCATGAATATCTTTTTTGCAAATCTAAAGAAAAAGTAATTAATCCTAAAAAATATTTTAGACTTGTCTAAAAACATATATCTTTGTCCGAAATAACATCATCCATGAGAACGATTATTTTGCTTTTGCTTACCAGTGGTATCCTCGCCGTTTCCTGCGAAAAAATTCTTCCCGCTCTTCCTGCCGACGAAGATGTGCTTGACGGGCCCGTGGAAGGCCTCACGGCCGAGCAGCAGCGGCGCTTCCTCGACGGCGATATCGCGTTTGCCAATGAGTTTTCGCCGCAAACCGGTCTCGGACCGATATTCGTGAACACGTCCTGCATCAGCTGCCACGCGGGCGACGGGAAAGGGCATCCTTTCACCACGCTTACCCGTTACGGCCAGGCCGACAGCACCGGGAATACTTACCTGCTTGCGGGCGGCCCGCAACTGCAGCACCGCGCTATTCCCGGCCACAGCCCGGAACTGCTGCCCGCCGGCGCTCCTTTCTCGAAATTTCTTCCGCCGGCGAATACCGGTTTGGGTTTTCTCGCAGCACTCACCGATGCGCAACTGCTGGCTAACGCCGACCCGAACGATGCGAACGGCGACGGCATTTCCGGCGTACCGAATTATATCAACCCGCCGGGATTTTTTGTTCCGCAATCGTTTCACCAGTCCCTGAACGGCCGGTATATCGGGCGTTTCGGGAGGAAAGCGGGGGCGATCGACCTGCTGCAGCAAACGGTAGGCGCTTATAAACAGGACATCGGCGTTACCAGCGAATTCGATCCCAATGACCCGATCAACTATGCCGTTTCATCGCAGCCGCTCGATAATATTCCCGATCCGGAAGTGAGTACGGCCGATGTGCGGAACGTGGTTTTTTACCTGCGCACATTAAAAGCGCCGGTTCAGCGGAATACTTCGGATGCCGATGTGGCGGAAGGAAAGCAACTGTTTGTGAACATCGGTTGTGCGAAATGCCATATCCCGGAATGGACTACGCCGGCATCGGATATCGCGGCGCTCGGGAACAAAACATTTTATCCGTATACCGATCTGCTGCTCCACGATATGGGACCCGGGCTGGATGACGGTTATACCGAAGGAAAAGCATTGTCGTCCGAGTGGCGCACTACGCCGCTGTGGGGTTTGGGTCTTTCGAAGAATTCGCAGGGCGGCGAATATTTCCTGATGCATGACGGCCGCGCGAAAACGATCCGCGAAGCCATCCTGCTGCACGGCGGGGAAGGGCAGGGCAGCCGCGACCAGTTCAACGGCATGAGCGAAACGGAAAAATTAAAGCTGGAGAAATTTCTCGAAAGCCTGTAGCAAGATGAACCGGAAAGATTTCTTGATAAGCTGCGGCGGACTTTGCGCTGCTTTTGCCGGGATCTCGCTGGTAAGCTCCTGCGGCGGCATTCACCAGGTGCAGGCTACAGCAGCAGGAGCAATCCTCTCCGTGTCGAAAGAAGAATTCAAACTGGTTAAAGACGGGCAAACCAACTGGAGGAAAATGATCCTCGTGCGCAGCGCGCGGACCAATTTCCCGATCGCGCTGTTTCGTTTATCCGAAAGCGACTATTCCGCTTTGCTGATGGAATGCACGCACCAGGGCTGCGAGCTGAATCCCGCCGGCGATTTCCTGGTTTGTCCCTGCCACGGCAGTGAATTCGATAAAGCGGGGCGCGTGCAGAATCCTCCCGCAGAGCAGAACCTGAAAAGATTCAAAACATCGAGCGATGAAAAAACAATCACCATACATACCGACAGCTATGTGTCTTAAAAAAATCGTTTCCTGTGCAGCCGTTTTGTTTACGCTGACGGATATCTCCGCACAAAAAGACAGCAGTATCTTCCGCCGGGAAAGCCCGGATACCGTATTCATGAACAAGGACGCGGTGTACAACCGTCCGTTCATCCGTGCGGGGAAAATGCCGCTGGCCATCGGCGGGTACGTGGAAGCGAATACGATTTATTCGGCGACTGACGGCGTAAGCGAAGGCTTCTCGTTCCAGATGCGCCGTTTTACTTTGTTCTGCTCGTCGACGATCACGAAAAAAATAAAATTCCTTTCGGAACTTGAATTTGAAGACGGAACGAAAGAGATCAATCTCGAATTCGCGGCGCTGGATGTGGAATTTCATCCGCTGCTGAATTTCCGCGGAGGCGTGATCATGAACCCGATCGGGGCATTCAACCAGAACCACGACGGGCCGCGCTGGGATTTTGTGGACCGGCCTTTGTCGGCAACCACCATTATTCCGTCAACCTGGAGCAATCCCGGGTTCGGTTTTCACGGCAGGTATTACGGCGGTGCGTGGACGTTCGCGTACGAAGCATACCTGACGAACGGATTTGACGAAAGTATTATCGAGAACACGGAAGGCCGCACCTGGCTGCCCGCGACCAAAGTCAACCGCGAACGTTTTGAAGAAAATCACAGCGGGAAACCGCTGCTCACGGGCAAAATGGCGGTGCGGCAGCGCAAAGTAGGTGAACTCGGTTTGTCGTACATGGGCGGTGTTTATAATCGCCGGATGGAAGACGGATTGATGATCGACAGTACGGACAGGCGCGTGGATATTTTCGCGGCGGATATGAATCTCAATCTCTGGAAAGGCGCAAACCTGCTTGCGGAAGGAACGTTTGCGATGATCGATGTACCGGCAGGATACAGCAGCCAGTTCGGAAAAAAGCAGTACGGATTTTTTGCCGACATCACGCAGCGGATCATGCAAAAACCGGTACTGGGTTGGGAAAAAGCTACCCTGCTTGCCGCCTGCCGCCTGGAGTATGTCGATTATAACCTGGGTACGTTCACCGAAACCGGCGGAAATATCGGCGATGAAATATGGGCGGTAACGCCGTCGCTGGCTTTTCGTCCCGCCGGGCAAACGGTTTTGCGCATGAATTATAAATACGCCTCTGCCCGTGATCTGCTCGGGAATCCGCCGGCAAAAACGGGCACGATCCTGTTCGGGATTGCTTCGTATTTTTAAGGAAATATCCCTTCGGGAAAGTGAAGGGGAAATGAATGCCAAATTTCGAATACCGAATTCCGAAGTGCATTTCCTGGAGTAGTTCACTTCGGCGTTCGTTATTCGAAGTTCAGTCTTCGGCATTCTTTAAGAAATGGACTGCGGACTATTGCTTTACAAAAGTATACGTTCGCCGCGTCGAGGTTTTCTTCTGCCCGTTTTGCGCCGGGTTGGTGATGGTCATATCGAGGCTGTTCTTGCCGATGGTACCTGAAAATTCCTGTTTCCCGGATTCGCCTTTCACTTTAAAACTGACGGTGCAATTCTTTTTACTGACTTTGTATTTCCCGCTCAGCACGCGTGAAAGGTTTTCCGGCTGGTTGTTAAACCAGTCCAGCACTTCTTTATAAGGTTTATCAGAAGTAGTAACCAGTACCAGCCCGTCATTATAAAAGCGGATCATGGCAGAATATTCCGCATCGATTTTATAAACATATATGCCGCCCATCTCCAGGAACGGGCATTCCGGCGCTTTGAACGAAACCAGTAACAGGGCAAAAAGAACAAGAACAGTGTTTCTCATAAACCGGGTTTAAAGAGAAAAGCCCCGTCCCGGTTGTTCCGGAACCAGGGCTTTCCTGGATGATCGTTTAATTATTTCCTGATCAGGTGAACGAAGCCTGTGGATTCAACAGGAGTCTGATCTTCTTTGCAGCGTGAAGTCATTTTGGCAATCCAGTAGTATACACCCGGATTTGCTTCTTTGCTGTTGCTGTTCACTTTTCCGTCCCAGCCTGCAGAGATTTCATTTGTAGTGTACACTTCCATGCCCCAGCGGTCATATACATGAAGCTCGTACGTTCCGATGTACATTCTCTCGAAGTCGTAGGTTGTAGGATCACCGTTCGGCTGCGGAAGCTGCTGGCTCACGGGGAGCAACTGGTTCCAGCCTTGTGTTACGGTATAATCGAAGTAGGGGAAGAAGTAATCGTTGAACCCGTCGCCGTTCGGTGTAAATACGTTGTTGGTGGAATCCGGGTTAAAGACGACTGTCGGAGGAATGAGTCCCACAAAAATAGAGTCGTAGATCGCGCAGGCCGGCGGTGTCTGATACACGCAGCTGATTTCCTGTCCGAGCGCAGCGCCGGTTACTATAATCGTGCTGGTATTCTGACCGGCGATGATCGTAACGCCCGAAGGAACTGTCCACGTATAAATACTGTACCCGGGAGGCGCGACAAAAGTAACTTCCTGGTCGCCGGGGCAGAAACTGTACACAATCGCCGAAGTATCCAGGCGCGGAGGTTCAACTACATAAGCGGTATCTATTACTTGGCAACCGAGCGAGTCGGTTGTCGTTACTACATACATTCCCGGGGGAAGGTTTGCCTGTGTGGGACTTGTCGGTCCGTTGTTCCATTGATACGTATATGGAGGTACTCCGCTGTTCCCCAGCGTGGAGACCTGCCCGTTACTCGCGCCCCAGCAATCGATATTTGTGGTCGTGATCGGCGAATAGATATCCGTGTATTGCAGTGTAAAGGTCAGGATACTCACGCAGTTTGTAACGGCGGTCATTTCTACGGAGAAGTTCGTGCCGACAGTTGCGTTGGGAATCGTATACGTTTGTCCCGTGGCTCCCGGGATCGGGTTACCGGAACCGTCGACCCACTGGTATGAAACGAAACCGCTCGGCGCTGTCAGTACAACGGTCGGGTTACCCGGGCAGAAGTTCAGGGCAACGGCGAGCTGTGAGCAGGCTGCGTCAATGTAAGCGTATCCGTAGTGACCGCTCTGTGTGCAACCGGCAACGGTAAAACGGATGGTTACATCCTGGTTAACCTGTGCCGAAAGGTCGATGGAAACGATTGTCCACGGCTTGTAAGAAGTAGGCGCTACGCAGGGCAGGAACCCGGGGATGCTTCCGCCGGCCGTTACATAATACTGTACGCAGGTGTCGATTACAATGCCGTTCTGGTCAAGTACTTCGATTTTGAAGTAAGGCTGGTCGGCAGGAGCGTGTCCGCCGTCGTTAAGCACAACAGCGTACTGGTAAGTAACGTTAGTAGAACTTGGGCTTACCGTAAACGTCTGTTCAAGAATTTCACCCTGGTAGTTCGGGGTCGTTCCGCCGAGACGAACGGAATATTGTCCGCCCGGAGCTACAACCGGGAATCCGCCGCAGGGATCGGTACCGCCTGCTACAGTCATAATAGTATGACGGGCAGTGGCATCGCTGAGGGCTGCGTTCTGCGTGGTGCTGACAATACCGGAAACCTGGTTGTTCAGCGGTCCGAAAGAACTTGTCTGGTTGTCTCCTATGAAACCAGACCAGCCGGTAAAATCACCGGTTTCAAAGTCGAGGTTCGTGCAGGGAGGCATGACTACCGGTGTATGGTCGGCAGGTTCAAGAGGACCGTCAGCGTATATCCCGCGGCCAAGTTTCTTATCGAGAAACTCCTTTTTAAGGACACTGACATGCAGGTCGATTTCCCACTGCTCAGTTCCCCGCTGGTGAAGGGCTGCGCGAACGGAATCTTCAATTGCAGTAAAACCCTTGAGCAACTCGGAATTATCTTCCTGCTGCTGGATTTTATCATGGTCATGTTTGTCTGCCGGTATGCCATAAATTTTGACTTTACCATTCAGATCGATCTGACCAAATGCCGCGGCAACAGCAAATTGTGCCATCACTGCAAAACAAAGTAGCTTTTTGTTCATAATGAACTGATTTAGAATGTTTCAGGTTTGCAATACTCCGACGGCTAATATAGGAATTTTCACCTGATAGTGCCAAAATTATCCAGGTTAAAAATTGGAACCCTGTATTATGGCCGTCCAACCTATAACGGGGTGACTGAAAAAAGATACAAGGCCGGATAAAGAAAATTAAAATAAAGATGCTAAATTGAGCCCGTAAATCGCTATTACCATGAAAAACAAGCTATTCCGTTTGCTCTTTGCAGCAGTTATATTGTCCCCGGCCGTGGTTTCGGCGCAGGAAAACAAGCCAATTTTACCCATCGGCTTTGCCCCGGGAGAAGAACAATTGATGGATGCCTACCTGCAGAGGAATTCCCAGCGAACCATTATAACCACGCCGCCCACCTTGCCGCCCCGTACGGCCGCCCAGTGGGAAGAAGACCAGGCGCTCGTGATCACCTGGACCGGCTTTCCGTCCATACTTCGCCAGATTGTCGCCGCCGCACAAACGCAGTGCGACGTTATTATACACTGTACCGATTCCAATACGGTAAAGTCGGACCTGACTTCGAACAGCATTCCGCTGACTAACGTAAGGTTCATCGAAGTAGCTTATAACTCTATCTGGATTCGCGACTATGCGGCGAATACCGTTTACCTGAACGACGTGGATTCGCTGGTGCTGGTTGACTGGGTGTACAACCGTCCGCGCCCGGATGATGACGATATCCCGGTAGCTTATTCGAATTACCTGAACATTCCTTTATA
>VBWE01000013.1:167531-186028 GCA_006218065.1 Bacteroidota bacterium | reverse complement strand
CGACCCGGCCTTGTAAAACGGATTAACAAAGCCGGAGAGAGGGGGCCGGGGGGTGAGTCAAAAACGCAGCGAACCGGATAATTATCCGGTTCGCTGTGGTCAAGGGGATGTTCAGGTATTTTTTCCTTAAAAGTCGATGTGCACGCCGGCCTGGACCGGGTACATGGTCGGACCGTGATCTTTTTCGAAGAAGCCGGACAGGTTGTAGTTGGCGAATACGGAATAATGCCCGTAGCCCATACGCGCCGTCAGGCCGTAACGAAGCGGGTTTACGTTGAAATCATCCTTCACTACGTTTTTGTGGTCTTCGCCGTCCTCTTCGTATTTCTGTTTGACTTTATTGTCGAAAATATTGTAACCGACAAGCACACCGGCCCCGATATGAAAAGAACGGTCGGCGCTTTTGTTCGTGTTGAACTCGAGCATGATCGGCGCCTGGACGTACATGGTGCGCAAACGGTTCCGGCGATAATCAACTGTATCATACGTTGCAGCAACCCAATCGGTATCGTGACGCAGCGTGGTATTGTTCCGGAAACTGTAGATGGACCAGTCCAGGCCGATGCCGGTTACCAGGTTGACGTAGTTTTTATAGATGTGAATATTTTTCTGCAGGATATTCGCGCTGAAACCGATAGAACGGGCAAAATTCAGTTCCATGAAATCATACGCGCTGTCCGGCTCCAGGCTGTTGCTGGTATTGAGCAAACCGTTGACATGAATATCGATGCCCGACCAGTAATCGAAATCGTCATCGTACCTCGGGCTGACATCATCGTCATCATCTTCATCGCCATCGGTAATGATCGTATATTTTTTATTGCCAAAGCCTACGCGCGTAGTATCGTTTGCCGCTTCGCTGCTTTTCACCGAGATGGACGAAGCGCCTGAAGGGTTCAGTGTTTTTTCCGCAGGATTACCCATGTAACGGATATCGGACGAACCGGTAGCGGTTGCATCGATGGCCGTTTTCACATTCACGCGGATATCCGAAGAACCGGAAGCATCCACTTTGGCGCGATCGGCTTCGAGTCCGTATGCTTTGATATCGGAAGCGCCTGTGGCAACGGCGTCAAACTGCTGCGCTTTACCGAAAAGTTTGGCATCCGAAGCGCCGGAAAGCGAAACGCCGAGTTTGGTAACATCTGCTTTGATATGGAGCTCGCTGGCGCCGGAGGCTTCGAGTTTAAGTTCCCCGCCTTTCAGCGTATCGAGACTTAAAATATTGCAGGCTCCGCTGGCCATGATCGTGGAATACGAAGGCGAAGTAACAATCACTTTCACTTTGTCGGCAGCAGGGCCGCCCGCACTTACCTGCAGCACACCTTCCTTCACTTCGGTTTTCACATTCGTAAAATGCTCCGAAGGTCCTTCCAGGCGCACTCCGCCCGCTGAACCGATTTTCAGTTCTACGTTCGCTCCGCCGGCCACCTGCAGACCGCTGAATGTTCCTACCGGTCGGTCTTCGCTGTTTTGCGCTGCAGTTGTCATCGCCGTCATGCTCACCAGGAATACTGCAGCCAGTAATTTTATGCTATTCGTTTTCATTTTCGTGCTTGGTATTTGGGTTTCTCCGTATGGCGGTACTTACTTGGAAGCCTTTACAGATGCGGCTCCGCTGATATCTACCTTTTTGTCCGGACTTCCTTTATACAAAACGGATGCCGCACCCGAAGCATCTACTTCCAGGATTTTGCTCACGTTCAATTCCGTTTTTGCTGCGCCGGATGCATCCAGTTTGCAGGTATTGATTTCAAAACCGTGACCATTGAAATGACTCGCGCCGGATGCATCCATGGAAACCATTGAAGCGGATCCGTTCAGTTCTACCTGTGAAGCACCGCTGAAATCAGCATCCACATTGTCGGCAGTAATAGCAAGTTTCACCTCCGCAGCCCCGCTGCAGTCGAGTTTCAGGTTGGCCGCTTTGATGGACGATGTCGTATAGGCATTTGCGGCTCCGCTGATGCCGATCCTGTCATAGGCCGGTGCGGTAATCGTTACTTTGAATTTTCCTTTTACTTCTTTGATATCTTTTGTCTCCACATAAAGAACGCCTTTGCGTACTTCCGTCGTGATTTTGGCAAGCAAATCGCCGTCATATACATCCAGTTTAACAGCACAGTCGGCGCCCTGCAGGATTTCTACTTCAAAAACACTGCCGACTTCAATGCCTGAAAATTTTTCAGTCGTGCGGTTTTCTGTTTTTGCTTCTCCGGCCCGGGCGGGCAGACAGGCTACAAGACCTGTGGCAAGGGCGATTGTTGCGAGGATATTCAAAACGGCTTTTTTCATGTTTTCCTGGTTTTTTATGCCCGTAAGACGACCAGCCCGGCCGGAATGTTACAGCCCACCCGGCATTAATTATAACACACTGAATTTCAGGTTAATAATATGCAATTGACCCGGTTCATATATCCTGTTTTCGAGGACGATTTTCTCCATTTGCCGGCGGATATAGTCCTGTAATTTCGTTTCCAAAATAAAGGGGCAAAGGGCGAAAGCAAAGGGCAAAAGAATTTATTCCGAAGGGATTTTACACCAGCTATCCTTGCTGTGCGGAAACCGGCGAATACTTCTGCATAAATTCCATCGCCTTGTTTACCATGTCTTCCGATCCGACAAAAAGCGGCGTGCGCTGGTGCAGCGAGGTGATTTCCTGCTCGAGAATACGCGAACTGCCGTTGGTGGCGCGTCCCCCGGCCTGCTCCACGATATAGGCAAGCGGGTTGCACTCGTACAGTAAACGCAGTTTTCCTTTGGGCGAAGCGGCCGTTGCGGGATAAATAAAAATACCGCCGGTAATCAGGTTGCGGTGAATATCCGCCACCGCCGAGCCGATGTAACGCGAAGAATACGGACGGCGTGTAGCGTTATCTTCTTCCTGGCAATACTTCAGGTATTTTTTTACACCGTCGGGAAAATGCAGGTAGTTGCCTTCGTTGAGCGAATAGGTTTTTCCCGATTTGGGCATCATCATCTTAGGATGCGAAAGGCAGAATTCGCCGATGGACGGATCGAGCGTAAAGCCGTTGACACCTTTACCGGTAGTATATACGAGCATCGTTGAAGAACCGTAAATAACATAACCGGCGGCAACCTGTTCCGTTCCGCGCTGCTGGAAATCCTCCGGCGTTCCGGGACCAGTGAGCGATACACGGCGGTAAATGGAAAAAATCGTTCCTACCGAAACGTTCACATCGATATTGGATGAACCGTCGAGCGGATCGATGGCGACCACATACTTGGCGTTTTTCGACTGCGCGTTGTCCACGAGAATAATTTCCTCGTTTTCTTCCGAAGCGATGGCACAACATTCGCCGCCGACGGAAAGCGCGGCAATAAACTGTTCATTGGCGAACACGTCGAGTTTTTTTACCGATTCGCCCTGCACGTTGATTTCGCCTACTTCGCCGAGAATATCAGCCAGCCCGGCCTTGTTCACTTCGCGGTTTACGATCTTGGCCGCAATACCGATATCGCGCAGCAGCCGGGAAAGTTCTCCCTTTGAAAAGGGAAAATCCGCCTGCTTTTCAATAATGAATTGTCCGAGTGTTTTAACCCTGCTCATAGTAAAGTTTTAGATGCTCAAATATCGCAAATAAATCAAGGGGGAAGTCCAATCCGGCCAGATAACCGGCAAAAACCACCAGATATAAAAACCGTCTATAGGCTTCCATCTTTTTCATTTCATTTGTATTACCAGTATACTTCCTCAGCGTCCCCCCACTTAAATTCTCTCAGCTATGAAATTTCTTTACACGCAGGTGGCGGTACTTCTTGCATTTTCCGCTTTTGGACAAAATGGAATTACGCATTATGCACCGCCTCCGGGCTACACCAACAGTCAACTCTTTAAACGATGTATAGCAGTTGACAGTACCGGGAATAAATGGATCGGATTCGGTAGCATCGGAACAGGCATGTTCAATGGTGTATCGTGGACGATGTATGACAGTTCGAACGGACTTCCTGATAATACGGTAATGGCGATCGCTTTTTCTCCTAACGGTGATGGCTGGTTCGGGACGATGGCCGGAGGTGTGGCCAGATTTAGTAACAACAACTGGACAACTTACAACCTGAGCAACTCCGCTTTGCCTTCCTTATATATCAAGGCAATAGCCACCCATGGGAACGATACCTGGTTCGGCACCTTCAATAGCGGCTTAGCCAAATTCGACGGAGTTAACTGGACTGTTTACAATACAGGCAACTCAGGGCTTGCCGATAATGCTATCCTAAGCATCGCTATTGATGCGAACGGCATTGCATGGATCGGCACGGTAAACGGATTATCAAAATTCGATGGTGTTAACTGGACAACTTATAATGATGCCAATACGCCTGCGCTGTTTAGTTATGGAGATAATATCCGGGGAATAGTGCTCGATAGCAATAATCAACCGTGGTTCCTTTCGAGCAGTTTACTCCACTTTATGAATGGGAATATTGTTGCGCTGCAAGATTACATGCCTTGCCCTGCAATTGACAATATGCATCAAATATTTAAAGGTGCGGGAGGAGATATCAATCTGCTTGGTTTCTTCACCTCCAAGGGACAACTCATAGTGCTGCACCAGGGTATACCTCAAATATATTATGTCCCGACAAATGGATACGGCGTTTATGATCCTGTTTCCGCAAAAATCTGGCTTGCCAGTTATTCCTACAACTATAATGGTATCGCTACTTTCGATCCTTCAGCATACACTGGCTTCGGGTTAGGTCATACATACGACAACTTCAAAAACCTTGACGCCAACCAGGTGAAAGCTGCCATTATGAACCGCGGCGATATGCACTGGGATGGTTCTTCTTCCCCCAAATATGAAGTTCCGAAAGACAGCGGTGCCCACAGTATTTTTGCTTCCGCTTTGTGGATCGGCGGGCTGGACCAGGGCGGCAGCCTGCATATGGCAGCGATGACTTACCGGCAAAGCGGGATGGATTTCTGGCCGGGCCCACTCGATACGATCAACGGCGCAACCGATTCCTCCACATCTGCCGTTTATGATCGCATATGGAAAGTGGATCGCAATCAAATCAGCGAGTTTCAATATTACTTCGGCAACGGCTCCGTGCAGAACGGAACGTATATACCTGCGCGCGATATTATCGAATGGCCCGCGCACGGCGGCGGAAACTATTCGCGTAACCTGGCCCCGTTTGTGGATGTGGACGGAAACGGCATCTACGATCCGCTCACCGGCGGCGATTATCCGAAGATCAAAGGTGACCAGATGCTCTGGTGGGTTTTTAATGATAATCTCGCAGCACATACGGAAACAGGCGGACAGCCACTCAAGTTTGAATTTCATGCATCGGCATATGTGTACACGTGTCCATCTATTCATGACAGCGACCGGGTACTCAACTATACGACGCTTTATAATTTCCGGATTTTTAATCGCAGTGGAATTACTTACGACAGCGTCGGTATCGGAATTTTCCAGGACTCCGATCTTGGGGCTTACGACGATGATTATGTAGGTTGTTATCCAGCGGGAAATTATGGCTATATCTACAACGGCGATATGAATGACGGCAATTCAATGTCTCCGCAACCAGGAACTTATGGTGGAGGTCCGCCTATGATGAGCACGGTAATCCTGAACGGCCCCGAAGCCGACCCGGGCGACGGCGAGGACAATGACAATGACGGCATTACCGATGAGCCGGGAGAAAAAAATCTCATGACGGGATTTAAATATTATAACAATGATTTTTCATCCACCGGTAACCCGCAATCGGATACCAACTTCTACAGCTATATCCGTACGCAGTGGCTCGACGGCACACCGCAGACCTACGGCGGAAACGGTTACGGAGGACTCCAGGTTCATGATTTTATGTTTGACGGTTGGCCGTATGATACCACCGGCTGGAGTGAAGAAACCCTAGGAAATGTCCCGAGTGATCGTCGCTTCCTGCTCAGCTGCGGAACATTCACTTTTCCGCCGAATGAAGTAAACGAATTCGATTACGCGCTGGTCTGGTCGCGTGATACCAGCCTGGTAACAAAATCGCAGGCGTATTTCGATAATAACCTGCGCGATGTGAATAAGATCAAAAGCTGGTTCACCAACGGCAACGCGCCTTCCTGCATGCAATGGACAGTAGGTATGACCGAACAAGCAGGAATGAAAAAAACGGAGATTTTTCCGAACCCGGCAAACAGGAACATCTCACTCGCATACGAAGCGGAAACGGACCAGGCCGTTTATGAAATTATCGACATGACCGGGCGCCGTTTATCCGCAGGGTCATTGGATCGAACAGGAATCAATGTAATCAACGTAGAAGCGCTACCGCCCGGACTTTACTTTGTCCGCATCAGCGACGGCAGCAAATTCTGCTCGGCAAAGTTTGTACGGAACTGAGCATTGCTGAAAATTATATTTACGCCGGCGCGCTTTAGTGCCGGCGTTTTATTTTCCGCATAACTTTGCCGTCATGAACAATCCGCTTTCCATCCGCAGAGCCACCGCCGCCGACATGCCCGCCGTTTTCAAACTGGTAAAAGAACTCGCCGAATATGAAAAAGCGCCGCACGAAGTAATTGTTTCCGCCGAAGATTATGTGCGCGACGGGTTCGGCGAAAAACCGCTTTTCGGTTGCTTCGTCGCTGAAAACGAAAACGACATCGTCGGCATTTCACTTTACTACTGGCGCTATTCCACCTGGAAAGGAAAACGACTTTACCTGGAAGATATCGTGGTGACCGAAAAAATGCGCGGAGCCGGGATCGGAAAACTGCTTTTTGAACGGACCATGCAGGAAGCCGTAGACGAAAACTGCTCCGGCATGATGTGGCAGGTGCTCGACTGGAACAAACCGGCGATCAATTTTTACAATAAATACCGTGCGCGGCTGGACGGTGAATGGATCAATGGCACTCTTGATATTTCGGAAGTAAAACAACTGCTTAACGCTTAACTTTGCCCGGTATGAAGGTTTTTAAATTCGGCGGAGCATCCGTGAAAGATGCCGCAGCGGTAAAAAACGTAGCCGGTATTCTCGGGATGTTTCCCGGGGAAAAAATTATCGTGGTAATTTCCGCCATGGGCAAAACCACCAACGCCCTGGAACGCCTGGTCGATGCGCTTTTCTATAAAAAAGAGAACCCGGCCAATGTGCTCGACGAAATCAAAACGTATCATTTCGATATTATCGGGCAACTGTTCCCGGACGGCTCGCACCCGTTGTATGACGAGATCCACAATTGTTTCGTAGAGCTGGAATGGGCGCTGGAAGGCGAGCCGGAACAATCCTACGATTGTGAATACGACCAGGTGGTGAGCATGGGTGAAATTATCGCAACTAAAATTGTAAGCGCGTACCTGCGCGAAGCCGGCGTCAAAAACAAATGGTGGGATGTGCGCGATTTCATCAAAACCGACAACACGTACCGGGAAGGAAAAGTGGACTGGGAACTGACCGAGCAGATGATCGTGTCGCAACTGGTTCCGCATCTTGACGCCAAAGAAAATAATATCGTGGTTACGCAGGGTTTTCTCGGCGTTACTTCCGAAAATTTCACCACCACGCTCGGCCGCGAAGGTTCGGATTACACCGCTGCCATTCTCGCCTGGTGTACCAATGCAGAAAGCGTGACCATCTGGAAAGATGTGCCGGGTGTGCTGAATGCCGATCCGAAATGGTTCGACGATACGCGGCTGATTGCCCAACTTTCGTACCAGGACGCGATCGAGCTCGCGTATTACGGCGCTACCGTCATTCACCCGAAAACGATCAAGCCGCTTCAGAATAAAAAAATCACGCTTTATGTGCGCTCGTTTTTAAAACCTGGAGAACCGGGAACGATGATCCGCGACGAGCAGGCTCCGCTGCCGATTCCCTGTTTTATTTTCAAGATCGGCCAGGTGCTGATTTCCATTTCACCGAAAGATTTTTCTTTCATCGTGGAAGAAAACCTGCGCGATATTTTCGATCTCTTTTACCGCCACGGCGTTCGGATCAATACGATGCAGAATTCAGCCATCAGTTTTTCGGTTTGCGTGGACAATAACGAACGCAAGCTGCCCGGCCTGATCGAAACATTGCAGAAAAATTACCGCGTACTTTATAATGAGCATCTTGAACTGGTCACAATCCGTTATTACGACCAGGCCACGATCGACCGCGTAACTACCGGCAAGAAAACCCTGCTCGAAGTGCGGAGCCGCTACACCGTGCAGATGGTGATGAAAAACAAGTAGTCCATGAAACCTGTAAAAGTAGCTGTCGCCGACGATCATCCCCTTCACCTGGAAGGGCTGGTGATGCTGCTTAAAAATTCGGGCCGCGTGGAAATTTCCGGAACCGCTGCCGACGGCGAAGCAGTGCTCGCACTCGTGCAGCGCGTGAAACCCGATGTGCTGCTGCTCGACCTGCACCTGCCTAAAAAAACCGGGCTTGAAGTGGCCGAAGCCTTATTCAAAGCAGGCAACCCGGTAAAAACGATTATCCTCACCATGCAGCGCGGCGGAAGATTCGTGCACCGGTTTCAGAAATTCGGCGTGCAGGGCTACCTGCTGAAAAACACGTCCGTAGAAAACCTGCTCGAAGCCATTCACACCGTGCATAACGGCGGAACCTGTTTCGATGAAGAAGCGGAGGAATACGATCACGAAGAACAGATTCGCATGAAATCATCGATCCATATCGATGAGCAGCCTGCGGGACAGCTTTCGGAACGCGAAAAAGAAATCCTGGTGCTGGTTTGCAAAGAATATTCAAGCGCCGAAATCGCCAAAAAACTGTTTATCAGCGTGGGAACCGTGGATACGCACCGGAAAAATATTCTCCTCAAACTGGGTGTCACCAATACCGTGGGCCTCGTCAAATACGCGATCAGGCACGGACTGCTGGAAGAATAGAATACCTAAATACAGGATTGTCCGCCCGGTTTTCGCACGCTAACCTTGCAGAAAATACTGCACATGCTAAGCAATCGCGAAAAAGAAATCCTCATCCTCGTTTGCCAGGAATATTCCAGTTCGATGATTGCGGAGAAACTGCAGATCAGCATCGGCACGGTATATACTCACCGGAAAAACATCCTGCAAAAACTGAATGCCCGGAATACGGTTGGATTAGTGAAGTACGCACTCCGGAAAGGGTTAATCGAAGACTGAAGCATTGTATAAAATTCCTCCGCGTACCTTTTACAAATCTCAGAACTGTTGAGGTCGGAATAGTGTTTACTAAGCGGCAGGAGGCAGTCGGCAGGAGGCAGTCAACGTAGTGCGCTTCGCATGTCGCCTGGATTTTCCAGGGACATCCCTGTAATACAAATCCTGCTCCTGCCTCCTGCCGCTGCCACTGGATCTACTCCGACGTATAGCAACAGTTTTCCTGTAAAACGGCTCTGCGGAGGGGTTTTATACAACAACTACGTCTGAAAAGAAATTTCAAAAACCGTTCCCGTTGCTTCCGCGCTTTCGATTTTCATTTCTCCACGATTCATGCGCAGGTATTCCGAAACCAGCGTAAGCCCGAGCCCGGTGCCGGTTTCGTGCGCTGTTCCCGATTCGGAAGTCACTACTTCGCCTGCGAGGATCTGTTTTATTTTTCCGGGCGAAATGCCTTTGCCCTTATCGCGTACGCGGAGCACCGGGCCGGTTGTATGGTTAACGATACTGATTTCAACGGACGATCCGGGCGGCGAATATTTCAATGCGTTGCCGAGAATATTCCGGATCACGAGGCGTACCATGTTTTTGTCGGCTGTGATCGAACTGTTTTTTTCGGAATCAAAACGGACGCTGACGTTCTTTTGTGCAGCATACGAATCGTACAGGCGGATCGCTTCTTCCGCGAGTTCGGCGAGGTCGAATTTTTCCGGTTTCGGCTGCAAACCTTTTTTCTGTACCATCGACCAGTGCAGCAGGTTGTCCACCAGTCCCTGCAAAGGCTGGATCGACTGGTTGATCTTTTTCACCGCTTCCGCCAGTTGCTCACGATCCAGTTTGTCGAGTTGCGCCAGCAGGGCCTGGTTGTAATTCGCCATCGCTTTTACCGGGTTCGAGATATCGTGCGAAACCACGGAGAACAGGCGGTCCTTCGTGTTGTTCAGTTGCGTAAGCTGGTCTTCCGATTCGATCAGGCGCGTGTTTAGTTCTTTCAGCGTTCGGTTGTACCGGTTCACCTGTTCGTTCTTTTCCGTCAGCAACCGGTTCGATTTCCGGTCCTGGTAATACGCGTAAAAAGCCAGCGAAAGCAAAAGTGCCAGCGCGGCAATGCCGGCATACAGCATATACTTATGGCTCTGCTCCTGCTCAAGCAGCAGCTGGTTTACCTGCGCTTTCTGCTGGTTTACCTGTGCTTCCTGCCTCAGCAGGATATTCTCGCGCTCTTTTTTTTCCGAATCGTATTTGGTTTTCATTTCGGTCAGCGCTTTTTGTTTTTCCGCGCTCATGATCGAATCTTTGAGCGTGGTCTGCTTAGTCATGTACTTCAGCGCATCGGCAAACCGGCCTTGTTCCGTATAGAGTGCTGCATACTCGCCGTAAATATCGCGGCGCTGCTCCGGGACCCGCGCTTCAAAAGCGGCTGTTTCGGATTCTGCGAGATATTTTTCCGCCTGTGCATATTGTTTTCTCAGGCGGGACAGTTGCGCCATATCGAGCAAGGCGACGGAAATCCCATCGATATCTTTCATCTCTCTTTTCAGTACAAGCGCACCCTCCAGCCATTTCACAGCGACATCATATTTGCCGAGATGCCGGTTCAAAACCCCGATATTGACCATAGCCTGCGACTTGACCGCTTTATTCCCGATACTGTCGCATATCCGGAAAGCTTCGCTGTACATTGTCATGGCCGTATCGTATTGTTTCCGGTCGTCGTAAATTGAACCGAGATTCAGCAGCACGGACGCACAGTTGTCAGGCTTTTTTGTTTTTTTAAAAATCGCCAGCGCTTTCCGGTAATACGGTATGGCCTGGTCTTCTTCCTGCTGCGAATGCATAATGTATGCAATGTTCATATACGAAACGCCGAGCGATTTTTCGTCTTTCAGTTCTTCCACGATTTCGGCTGAGCGGATAATCAGTTCCAGGGCTTCTTTGTAGTTGGAACGTTCCTTTTCGTAAAGCCCGAGATCGTTGTACGCTTTCGCCACCATTTTGCGGTAGCCGATTTTTTCCCCGAGCGTTACCGCTTTTCGTTTATAAAAAAAATCCGAATCCAGGTCCGGGAACCGGTGAAATGCCGAACCCACGATCAGGTAAGCTTCGCAGGTCCGTTTTTCTATTCCCGATTGCTCAGCTTCGCGAACGAGCATACGCGCATAAAACAACGCGCTGTCGATGTTCACCGGCAAATATTCCTGTGAGAGTTTGATCAGCGTGTGCAGCCGGAAAGTGTCTTTCTGCGTCCGAAGCACTTTCGCCAGGCTGTCGATACGACCCGGGGTTTTGGAAAGAATCGGGAATGAAAACAGGAACAAAAAAAGAGTAACGGGGATTATCTTTCTCATAGTCAATATTAGAAAGGATTTTGCTTCAAACCTATCCCCGGGCTCCCTGAAAACCGCAAAAAACAAGGATATAAACCGGAAAATACCTAATTACAGGATTGTTTGGCGGCCGGCTTCGGGCGAATTTTGGGTATCAAATTCACACGTATGTCTAAAATCAAAAAACAAGCTGCCCATTCTGAACTTCACGCCACCCTGCTCTGGAGCGTGCTGGGCATGTTCTCGGTCATGGCGATCACCATAGCCATCATCATTTAACTGCCGAAACGATGCTGAATCCCGCTATAAAAATATTCCGCCATCTTTTCCTCGTATTTATATTGATACCGGGCGCGAGTTATTCCGCAACGTATTACTGGATCAATACCACGAGCGGAAACTGGAACAGCGCAGCCAACTGGTCGCTGAGTACCGGTGGGCCGGGCGGCGCAGGCATACCCGGGCTGACCGACATCGCTACATTCGACGGAAACGGGAACGGGACCTGCACGATCACAGCCAACGTCAGCCTGGCTTCGGGCGGCGGACTGCGGATGAACAGCGGGCACACCGGTACGATCAATTTTGCTGCGGGAATAACGCTCATCGTGGGAACTTCGCATTTCACCCAGTACGGCGGAACATTTACCGGGAACAACGGCAACGTGACTATCCAGGGACGATTCCGCAAATACGGCGGAACATTTACCTGTCCCACCGGGCAACTCGACCTGCAGGGCGACTCGGTGATTTTTTCCGGCGGTGTTTTTAATCACAATAACGGGCTGGTTCGTTTCAGCGGACAATTCTCCGGCGGAAACCAGTACATCGTCGGGAACCAGGCTTTCCGGAATGTGAATTTTCACGGGACATACGCGCCGACTTATTTTTTCATCGGGGCCACCACCACGCTCAATGTTACCAACGACCTCACGTTAACCGACAACGGGGGAACCGGCAGCGTGGTGATGCGAACCGGGACCGTGGCTGTCCGGGGCAATATCGCTCCCACCGGAACCAACAGTGTAACCGGCGATGCCGTGATACTGATCAACGGTACTGCGAACCAAACGATAACCGGCGGACCGAATAACAGCGTGGGCCATCTGCCGGGCGTAAATATTCAGAAAGTATCCGGAACATTATCCCTGCTGAATTTTATCTGTGTAAACAGTCACTGGACCTGGACTTCGGGAACGGTGAATGCGGGAACATCGACGGTCGTATTCCGGCGCGCCATTTATCCCATCACCATTACCGGGACGCATACGCTGAACAATATCGAATTCCGGCCGATTACAGTAAGTTCTACATACACCATCGCCGCCGGAACAATATTGACTGCAGCAGGATCGATGACATATTCCCTCGCATCGCCCATCACGCTGAACGGAACAGGAATCATTGCCGTCAAAGGAAATATTGCGCTGAACAATACCGGTACCGGGGGAGGCGGAACGGCAATAATCCGGATTGACGGAACAACCAACCAGGCGCTCACAAGTACGGTACTGAGCGGCGAGAGCGCTTTGTGCAACCTGCAGATCAATAAATCCGCAGGCACACTGAGCATTACCGGCATTATAACTTCCACGCGCGACTGGACGTATTCGGCAGGAACCATAAACCCGGGAACTTCTACGGTAGTTTTTATCAGCAACTCCACGCTTGCGCAAACAATCAGCGGCAACCACGGGCTTTACCACGTGGAATTTTCGGCGCTGGCTGCGGGAGTCAACACGTACACTATTGCCGCATCGAACCTGCTGACTGTTAACGGTAACCTGCTCATCAGCGGAACGAATGCCTACCGGATCAATACCGGGCTGGCGGATGTTCACGGCAATCTTACGGTCACCAATACCAATACGAATACCGGCGGAACGGCCACGATCACGATGGCGGGTACTGTTGCTGCACTCGTTACCGGGTCGGGCACGGTCGGCGGCGGCAGGTTACCGAATTTCACGATCAACAAAACTTCGGGTACGACGTCGATCGCAACAAACATACTTTCGGTCGCAGGAAACTGGAACCATACTGCGGGAACAGTGAATGCTGCAGGATCAAGTATTTATTTTTACGGAACTGCATCCGTCAGCACATCCGCCGGTATGGTATTCAACAACGTGACCATAGCCGGAACAATTACGATGGGAACCAACCTGGATATCGACGGCGCTTTTGTGATCAGCTCAGCCTGCACGTTCGATGTTTCCGTGAACAATTACTCCCTGTACATCGGCGGAAGCTGGACGAATAACAATTCGGCGAACGTAAATTCTTTCACCGAACGTTCCGGTATTGTTTACTTCGACGGAAGCGCCGCGCAAACCATCACGCTGGCAAGTACCGCGCACCGGGAACGTTTCTCCGGTTTATGGCTGAACAATACGTCAACAGGACTCAGCACCAACTACACAATTGAAATTCAAACCAACTTCACGTTCCAGGACGGTTTGTTCACACCTACAGCAGTGCGCCCGGTTGAATTTCTCGCCGGTTCCGCGGCAACGTCATGCAACAACAACAGTTTTGTGAACGGCAAATGCCGCAAGTACGGAAACACCGCTTTCACATTCCCGATCGGGAAAGGATCGTATTACCGGGCTGCGGGCATTTCGGCGCCGGCTGTCGTTACCGATTATTTCACCGCGGAGTATTTCAACAGCAGTGCGCATCCGGCATATGATTTCACTTTGAAAGATCCCGTGCTGCAGATTTTCGATCAGTGCGAATACTGGATCATCGACCGTGCCGGCAGTTCCAGTGTCAATGTTACACTGAGCTGGAACTCCACCGCAACGCCTTCGTGCACGGCCGGCACCTTGTCCGATCTGCGCGTGGCCCGCTGGGACGGAGCGATGTGGCAGAATCACGGCAACGGTGCAACTACCGGCAACAGCAGCGCAGGAACCGTTCAAACCGGCGCAGCCGTTACTTCATTCAGCCCGTTTACGATTGCGTCGGCCAACATACTCAGCCCGCTGCCGGTGGACCTGCTTTCTTTCGAAGTATCGGCCGTGAACCAGTACGCGGACATCAGCTGGACTACGGCTACGGAAACCGACAATGATTACTTCACGATCGAGCGCAGCACGGACGGAATGAATTTCGAACCGGTTGCACGGGTGGAAAGCAAAGCGCCCGGCGGATTCAGTTCACAATCCCTGGATTACGGATTTACCGATTTTACCCCGGCCGGCGGAACAAATTACTACCGGCTGAAGCAAACGGATTTTGACGGAACCTGTTCTTCTTCGGGTATTCGCACAATCCATTTTACAGGCGGAATGTCGTCGCTTTCCGTTTTCCCGAATCCCGCAGGGCCGGAAGGATTTTCCATACTCAGCGGCGAACAGGATGGCGAACTGCTGATCATGGATATGGCAGGAAAAATAATTTTCTCGGAAAGCTTTTCGGGAAAAACGATATTCCGGAGCAACGAAGTTTTACCGGAACTGGAACCGGGCATTTACCTGGTAAACGTCCGTGGTACTGATTACAGTAAATCAGAAAGGATTATCGTAAGCGGCAGGTAAGAATCCGTTAATTCTGTTCTGTTTTCCCGAAAGGCGTGTACGATTCTATTTTGAACGGATGGTTTAAAACGCGGCTGAGTTCTACTCCGCTTTCCATCATATCGATATCGTCGTTTTCGTAATACCAGAAAATTTTGACGTGCTCTTTATTTTTCGACAGGCGGATGAAACGCTGGCAGGTTTCCACGATACAGCGTGCGGAAACGGTGTTGAAATAATCCAGTCGGAAATGCAGGTCGAGTTGTTCGATACCCTCATTAAAATTACTGTCGATCCATTCGAAAAGCGGGCGGTAAAAATCCCAGGCATTTTCCGGGATGGAAACTCCTTTAATATGCACTTCTTTCTCCTTCGGATCGAAATAAACCTCGGGCGTTGTGCGCGTACTTTTTATGTGGAACAATTCCGACATCTTCAGCCTCCTTTTTTCATACTGAACCGGAGTACGCAAAATTTAGCGCCGGTATCGTGTTCAAAAAACGAGTATTCGATTTTGCTTCTCGTGGTCCGGGCCATTTCGATCAGGCCGAGACCCGCGTTGCTTTTCTCGTTATACAAAACATCGCGCGCATTCATCCGCTCCACGTAAAACTCCATCAGCTCGTCATCATTCATCCCGTTCAGCTTATCGATCCGCGAAGCCAGTTGCCCGGCATGCTCGCTATCAATATAATTTCCTGTTAAAACCTGCAGGCTGTCCGCTTCGTCATGTATAGCAAAAACCGACTCCGCAATATCGCCGTTAATCCGGGTAGCGTGCTTGGCGATATTCTGCAAACTTTCGATCATAACCACGGCAAGCCGCTTTTTGGCCGAGGGCGAAAGCCGTGTAGCCACTGCGTCCCGGTCGATCTGCTCTACAAAATTCTGTATCAGCGGCGTCGTTACATCGCCACAATAAATACTTTGTGGTTTTTGCTGCCGGATGTCTTCTAACAGGGTTTGCATATCTGATCCTGCAAATTTAAGAATATTATCTGCCTGAAGCTAAAACGGTAATGATCTTGCCTGCCAGCACGCGACCGATCTTTTCATAGCTCTCGAAAGTCCATCCCGCAATATGTGGCGAAAGTACCACCTTGTCCGAAGCAACGAGGTATTGAAAAGGTTCCGGCAACGCCGATGCATCGAGTTGCTCGAACGAAACCGCTTCATATTCCAGCACATCCAGGCAGGCCCCGGTTACTTTGCCCGCTTTCATCTGGCTCACCAGTCCTGCCGTGTCCAGGCACTGGCCGCGGGCCGTATTGATGATCCGGATATTTTTCCGGAAACGCCCGATAAAATCATGATTCACCAGGTGATGTGTTTCATCCGTAAGCGGAATATGCAGACTGAGGATGTCCGCTTCTTCAAAAATCTGTTCCGGCGTAGCTTCTTTTACAAAACCATCGCTGAAACCGGTTTTGTATTTATCGTAAGCCAGCACGTTTACATCGAAGCCGCGCAGGCGTTGTGCAAACATACTTCCCGTATTTCCGTAGCCGATAATACCGACCGTTTTCCCGGAAAGTTCGTGCCCGCGGTTTTCTTCGCGTTTCCATATTCCGCTTCGTACTTCGCGGTCGGCGCGGCAGAGGTTGTTGAGCAGCGCCAGCAGCATACCGAGCGCATGTTCCGCAACGGCGTCGCGGTTTCCTTCGGGAGCATGCACGCAGCGGATATTTTTGCTTTCCGCGTAAGTCACATCGATATTTTCCATGCCGGCGCCGGCCCGGGCGATGCAGCGCAGCGCTTTCCCATGATCGAGGAATTGTTTGTCGAGTTTGAAACGGCTGCGGATCACGACGGCGTTATAATCGCCCAGTTTTTTTTCTATTTCCGCTTTCGGTGATTCGTAATCTTCATCACAGGTAAAGCCGGCATCGCGCAAAAGACCGATCATCACCGGGTGATTGTTATCGAGAAAAAGAATTTTTCCGCTCATGCGCTGTACAATAAACGGCCGACCAGGAAATAAATCGTCATGCCGATGATATCATTCACCGTGGTAACGAAAGGACCCGTAGCCAGTGCGGGATCGAGTTTCATCCTGTTCAGCGTGAGCGGAACAAAAGTGCCGAGAAACGAAGCGAAAATGATCACCGAAAACAAAGCCGTGCTCACCGTGATGCACAGGTTCATGGAATCGTTCGTGATCAGGTTGTATGCGAGGATGATCAGGGAGCAGATCAGCCCGTTGACCAGTCCGACGGAAAGTTCGCGGATGAGTTTCGGGAACATATTGCCGGGCTGGATGGTGTTGTTCGCCAGTCCCTGCACCACGATCGCCGACGATTGTACGCCGACGTTGCCGCCCATGGCCCCGATCAGCGGGATAAAAAACGCCATTTCCGGGTGAAGCTGTATCTGCGATTCATACGTCCCGATAATGCGCGAGCCGAGAATTCCTCCTGCAAGTCCCACCAAAAGCCACGGGATACGCGCGCGGGAAAGCGGCCATACGCGGTCTTTCTGTTCGAGGTTCACGCTGATACCCGAAAGCATCTGCATGTCTTTCTCCGCTTCTTCCTGCATCACGTCAACCACGTCGTCGATCGTGATCCGGCCCACCAGTCTGCCCAGCGCATCCACCACGGGAACAACCACGAGATCGTATTTGCGCATGACGGACGCGACTTCTTCTTTGGGCATATTCACTTTTACGCTGACCACTTTATCGTTGTACACTTCGCGGATCGGCGTGCGCAGCGGCTTGGTGAGAATGCTTTTCAGCGAAAGCAGTCCCATCAGTTTTTCATCGTCGTCAACGACATAAATCGTATAAACCGTCTCTACTTCTTCCGCCTGCTTCCTGATCTCGCGCACGCATTCCCACACATTCTTGTTCACGTTCACGCTGATCAGTTCTTTCGCCATGATACCGCCGGCCGTGTCGGGATCATAGTTCAGCAGGTCGGCAATGTCGCCCGCCTGTTCGCTGTCCTCCACATGCGAAAGCACCTGGTCCTGCTGGTGATCGGGAAGTTCGGCGATTACGTCGGCCGCATCATCGGAATCGAGGTTGTCGATTACCTGCTCGGCGATTTCCTGCGGCGTGAGTCTTTCGAGAATTTTTTCACGGACTTCTTCATCCAGCAGCAGCAGCGCTTCGGCCGCAGGTTCATCAGGCAGCAGTTCGTACAAAAGCACCGCCTGGTCCGGCTCGAAACGGTTGAGCAGTTCCGCCATATCCGCCGGGTGCAGCAAAGCCAGTTGCTCCTGCTTCGAAGCAATGGTATCGTTCTCCACGGCATCGCGGAGTTCTTCAAAAACGGAATCGGTGAGCTGGAATGACATGTCTGTAAAGCGGTGCAAAATTAGGCATTCCGGGGGAAAACTTACTGTTTAAAATTCCTCCGGAGAACCGATTTACAGAAGCGTCTGCATTGTACATCGGAATAGATGCAGTCGGCAGCGGCAGGAGGCAGTCAGCATAGTGCGCTTCGCATGTTGCCTGGTTTTCCCGGGAACATTGCTGTAATGCAGAGACTGCTAACTGCCGCTGCCTC
>VBWE01000013.1:83585-167502 GCA_006218065.1 Bacteroidota bacterium | reverse complement strand
GCCGCTGCCTCCTGCCGCTAAATCTATTCCGACCTATAGCAACAGTTTTCCTGTAAAACGGCTCTCCGGAGGAATTTTAAACAGACTCCAACATATTCGTCAGTTCCACGAAATCAGCAACGGACAGGCGTTCCGCACGTTCCGAAAAAAAACGGTGCTGTTCAAAACCGGCTTTGATTTTAAATTGCTTCAAGCCGTTGCGCAGTGTTTTTCTCCGCTGGTTGAAGCCGGCTTTGACGACGCGGACAAATAAATCTTCATCGCAATCCAGTTTTTGTGTTTGATTCCGCGTGAGGCGGATAACGGCCGATTTTACTTTCGGCGGCGGATGAAAAACGTGTTCGCTGACCGTGAACAGGTACTGGATATCGTAAAAAGCCTGCAGCAGCACGCTGGTAATGCCGTAGGTTTTGCTCCCCGGCGGTTCGGCGATGCGTTCGGCGACTTCTTTCTGGAACATGCCGACGATCTCCGGGACGAGGTTGCGGACTTCCAGCGCTTTAAAAAGAATCTGCGAGGAAATGTTGTAGGGAAAGTTCCCGATGATGGCGAACGGCTCTTTGAATTTTTCCGCGAGATCAAGTTTCAGGAAATCGGCGGCGATAATGCGCGGGGCGAGTTCGGGATAATGTTCCTGCAAATACGTCACCGAATCGCGGTCTATTTCCACCACGCGGGTTTCGAATTCGGGACGCTGGAGCAAATACTTGGTGAGCACACCCATGCCCGGACCGATCTCGAGTACCGTTTTGTATTTCGTGTGATGCACCAGGCTGCCCGCAATTTTCGCGGCGATATTTTCATCGCGCAGAAAATGCTGGCCGAGATGTTTTTTGGGTGGGACGAAAGACATAGTTGCTGCTGAAAATCAAACCTGTTCCAGCAAAGTACGGAAAGCGACGCACTTCTCGCCGTACTTCTCCGTATGTTCTTTCTGCAGGCGCGGCGCGAATTCATCCCGGTAACGGTGATAGTCCTCGATCGTTTTGCACGAGTACTGGATGGCATACGAAGTTCCCTGCTGTTCTTCCACGAGCAGGCGGAACATGTTGTTCGCCGTAAAAATGCCGGTAGCCATCACGTCGGGGATGTGCTTTTCCTTCATCCATTTCAGCCATTCTTCGTGAACATCGTCGTCCACGTTGACGGTAACATTATAAACGATCATTGCTGTTACAGTTTATCACCGCGCAGCGCGCGGAAACGTTTGCGGGCATCCACCACGAACATGCTGCCGGGATATTTGAGCAGGACATCCTGGTAAAGTTCCATCGCTTTATCTTTTTTGCCGAGATAAAAATCGTTCAGTTCCGCGAGCCGGAATGTCGCATCATCACCAAGCACGTCGAAATTATAACGCTTGATGATCTCTTCCAGGTAACCGGCGGCTTCAGTATATTTTCCTTCTTTGAAAAAAACCTGGTAACGTTTGTACAGGATCTCATCGGCAAGCGTATGCTCCGGGTACAGGATATTGATGCTGTCGAGTGTTTTCAGCGCTTCGGCGGTTTTGTTCTGGAATGCGAGCAGGTCGGCGCGGGAGTACATGAACAAAGGAACTTCGTTGCTGTCGATCGCCAGGTTGTCGGTGATGAGCAGCGAAAGATCCATCGCATCGTTGGAGATCAGTTTTTCGGTAGAACCTTTCAGCACGTCGAGCTGGCCCTGCGCGAAATAGAAATCACCTTCGTAAAAGTAAACGCGCGCGTTCCTGAATTTGGCTTCCTGGCCGATCACTTCGTGTTTGAATTCTTTTTCCACCTGCGAGTAACGCAGCGACGCTTCCCATACCTGCCCGTCGAGCAAAAGCACATCGCCGAGTTCGAGCTTGCACTGCGCGCGCATCAGCGCACTGAGTTGCGGCATATCAATAGCTTCTTCCAGCAATTTGATGGAAACGGCATTGTTGTGCAGGTAAAACGCTTCCACGTGCGCCAGCATTTTCAGCAGGGGCACGGTGGAATTGCTTCGGCCGAGATCGGCCAGTGTTTTTTCAAAATCTTTTTTCAGCAGGTCGGCGTCCGCTGCCGTGCACACGCGGCGTTCCGTTTTCTGGCGGTAAAGCACATCCGCACGTTTAAGCTGCGCTTCCACGTAAAAGAACGAACGCACACCCAGCCCGCTCACATATTCGTAACAGCGCAGGGCCACATCGTATTCCTCGCTCTGGGTGCAGGTTTCGGCGAGACTCATCACGCGGGTTCCTTCTTCGCTGCGCCGTTTGTCGAGGGCTTTGGCCTGGACAAAAGCGGCTTCAAAATCTTTCTGCTGGATGAGCCTCCACAAAAGCAGGTCGGCATACGCCGTTTTGTCCGGGAAACGCTGCGTGCGGCGAAGCAGTTCGTTTTTCAGGATCGTGTTTTGTTTTTCGTCCGCTTCAGCGCCGAAACTGGTTTGAAGTGCGTTCTGCACCTGCTGCATATAAGCTTCGCTGACCTGGAGCACATCCAGCAGCTCGTTTACCATCGACGTGTGATCTTTTTTGTATGCGTACACTTCGGCCAGCTCGAAATTGAACCCGTAAAAACCGTTCATCTGCTTCCGGCCTTTTTTGTAGGCTTCGATCGCGAGATCCGGTTCGTTGATTCCCAGGAACGCCTGTGCGAGATCGGTCACCTGGTCCTGGTTGGGCTGCAGCGGGTTGATGGCTTCCACAAACGTTTTCTTCGGTTGATGGCTTCCACAAACGTTTTCTTCGATTTTTCTTCTTCTCCCGCAGCCCGGTAAACACGACCGAGATCGACCTGGTAACTCAGGTCGTAGGGAAAATTGCGCACCTGCCGCTTTACTACTTTTTCCGCCTTCTTGAAATCATTTACGGCCAGCATGCAGCTGAGGTAATAATTATAGTAAAGCGCAATCGGTTTTTTTCCGAAAAGTCTTTCGTAATACACGAGCGCTTTTTCGTACTCGCCGGCCTGGTAATACTGGGCGGCCAGCTGTTCGTCCGTGCTCGGTTTTTCCGCGGGCTGGGCATAACCGGGAAATCCCGCCAGCAGCAGGAAGAAGATAAACAGGGGTATGTATTTCAGGGACTTCATTTATTTTGCGGGCCCGGGATTGTTCCTGGCCGCGAGTTTCGCGTTCAGTTCTTCGATATATGCTTTTATTTTCGGCGAAAGACTGTCATTTGTTTTCAGCCCGTTACCGACTGCGGGAATAAGAAAGTTCAATTCGTTCATCAGTTTGTGCACCTGTACTCTTTCATTGTTCACACTTTTCACCGGGTCGAGGCCTTCGGCAAGCGAGTTGTTCCGGAGATCGTGCGAAAGATTGTCACAGGATGTTTTCAGTGAATCGATCGCGCCTTTCAAACGGTCGTGGTTCGAAACGTATATCCCCAGTATCTTGGCAATAGAACGGTATTCGGTCAAAAAAGTTGCAGTTTCCAGGTCAAGCGTGTCTTGTAATTTGTTAATTCCGTCCTCAATAAAGGCCGAATTGCCCCGCACGGCATCTTCCGCCTGTTTCACCTTTTCTTTTTCGAGCGTTTTCAGCAGCGAATCGGCAATGCGCAGGTCGGCGCGGAGTGAATCCGCAGCAGCCAGTTCTTTCGGATTTTTAGGGGCGCTGTTGCAGGAATAGTTCCATGCCGAGACCAGGATGGGAATCAGCAGGAGCCAGCCGAAATTCAGAGTATTGCTTTTCATCGTCTCAGTTAATGAATTCGAAACCGGTATAAGGCACCAGCGCTTTCGGGATGCGAATGCCGTTTTCGCCCTGGTTGTTTTCGAGCAATGCGGCCACGATACGCGGCAAAGCGAGCGCGCTGCCGTTGAGCGTATGCGCCAGCTGCGGTTTTTCCTTGCCTTCGCGGAAACGGAGCTTCAGGCGGTTGCTCTGGAATGACTCGAAATTGGAAACGGAACTCACCTCGAGCCAGCGTTTCTGCGCGCCGGAATATACTTCCATGTCGTAGGTCAGCGCAGAGGCGAAACTCATATCACCGCCGCAGAGTTTGAGCGTACGGAACGGAAGTTCGAGTTCTTTGAGCAGCCCGGCCACGTATTCGCGCATTTCTTCCAGCGTTTCGTACGATTTTTCGGGATGCGCCACCTGTACGATTTCCACTTTATCGAACTGGTGGAGGCGGTTCAGGCCGCGGACATCTTTCCCGTACGAACCGGCTTCACGGCGGAAACAGGGCGTGTAACCACAGTTTTTAACCGGGAGCTGCGCGGTGTCGAGGATCACGTCGCGGTAAATATTGGTAACGGGTACTTCGGCCGTGGGAATCAGGTAGAGGTCGTCGAGCGTTACGTGGTACATCTGCCCTTCTTTATCGGGAAGCTGGCCGGTACCGAAGCCGGAGTCCTTATTGACCAGGACCGGCGGCTGGATTTCGATATATCCCGCGGCTGTGGCACGATCGAGGAAAAAGTTGATGAGCGCGCGCTGGAGCCGTGCACCTTTGTTTTTGTAAACGGGAAAGCCGGCCCCGGTAAGTTTTACACCAAGTTCGAAATCGATCAGGCCGTATTGCTCCGCGAGTTCCCAGTGCGGCTTTGCCGAGTCGGGAAGCTGCGGCAGTTCGCCGTGTGAAAAGACTACTTCATTGTCCTCGGGCGTGCGGCCGGCAGGGACTTTTTCGCTGGGCATATTGGGAACCTGCACCAGCAGTTGCTGCTGCTCTTCTTCGATGGCGGCGAGCTGCTGCTGGAGTTTGGCGATACTTTCTTTCAGCGCACCCGATTTGTTTTTCAGGTCGTCGGCTTCCGCTTTTTTACCGGCTTTCATCAAATCGCCGACCTGCCGCGAAAGCTGGTTCGACTCGGCGAGCAGGTTATCGGATTCGTTCTGTGTTCTGCGCCGGTCGGCATCGAGGTTATACACCTGTTCGATGATGGCGGCGGCATCAAAATTCTTGACCTTCAGCCGTTCGATGACCTGGTCTTTTTGTTCACGGATTACGTTTAACTGGAGCATAAAATACGAATTCGGTTAGCCTGCTTTTTATGGATGCTGAAACAGGCGGATTTACATACAAAGTTATGTTTCTAAAGCTTCTGGAACACAGGCTAAGCGCTAAAAACAAAGAAGATCGGGGCGGATCCGGAAGTAATCCAATAAAAAGGAAATTATTCCTTCCGAAAACGGAACGCTCCATGCCAAACGCTCAACGCTCAATTACCAATGAGTCCGATGAGCATTGTTGATTGTGCGTTTGACATTGAACATTTTAACTGTTCTGATGGAGTAAACATCCATAAAAAAACTCCCGGAGTACGAATACCCGGGAGCTTTATGATTAAACAGTCGTTTGTTCCGGATTATTCGGCCGCTACGGGCTTGATCGAAACATACGAACGGTTATCGCGCTTTTTGCGGAAAGTTACAACACCGTCAACCAGGGCAAACAGGGTATGGTCTTTACCGATACCTACGTTTGTGCTGGGGAAGTGACGGGTGCCGCGCTGGCGCACGATGATGCTGCCGGCTTTAGCTACCTGTCCGCCGAAAATCTTAATACCGAGTCGTTTACTTTCCGATTCGCGGCCGTTCTTAACTTTACCTTCGCCTTTTTTATGTGCCATGGCTCAATGGTTTTGGAAAATGTTGTTAGAGATTAGTCTTCTTTCTTTTTGCTGGTTTTCTTAGCCGGAGCTTTTTTCTCTCCTTTTGCTGCGGTTTTCTTGGCAGCGGGCTTTTTAGCAGCAGTTTTCTTCGCCGGTTTTGCTTCCGCTTCTTCGTCTGAGTCAGACTCTTCGGCAGCGGGCTTCGCTTTCGGTTTCGGCATGGAAGCGGCTTTCAGTTCCTTAATCGAAGCAATTTCGATCTTGGCATCTTCAGCGCCCAGCGTTTCGCCTTTGCCAAGGATACCCTGGATAACCAGCTCAGTCAGGAACTGGCGGTGGTTGTTCCATTTCTGGTAGCCTTTGCGGCGTTTTTTCTTGAACACGATCACCTTGTCGTCTTTCAGGTGTGAAATGACTTTGGCGGCAACGCGTGCCCCGTCGATCACGGGAGATCCGACAGTAATTTTACCGTCGTTGTCGATGAGAAGGACTTTGTCGAATTCGACCGAAGAACCTTCGTTAGCCTCGAGGCGGTGCACAAAAACACGTTGTTTTTTTGCCACTTTGTACTGGAGCCCGGCTATTTCTACGATTGCGTACATGGTTGAAATTATAGATTGGTTTATCCCCTGGTTTCTCCAAAGGGGACGCGAAGATAGGAAGAATCAATAAAATCACAATGAAAAATAGCCAAATATTTGACTTTCAGGCCTATAATTGCTGGCTGGCTGTGCAAACTACTTCCCGAAAAACCATTTCCGCATGGAAGACGAATTCGAACGCAGGTTGTTCAGGATGCCGCCGATCGCGATTCCCGCCAAGGTAGTACCGGCAAACATCGCGGCAATACCCCATAAATCATCCTTCGAAATCAAACCCGGTTTTTCCAGGATCGCCCCGATTACGAACGGAAGTGTATTCGCAAGCACAGCGACAAGCAAAACTACCGGCAAACGTTTTTTCGGATGCAGCATGAACATCCAGCATAGTGCGAGGACCGGAATAATCACCGACCATATTGCAATCGCAAAATCGCTGCGAAACCAGCCCGGCTGATCAATCGCGTTTGCATAAAGCGATGCCGCAGTAAAAACAACAAGGCCGAGGTAAACGAATGACCAACTGTCGTAGCCTTTCGCTTGCCGGACAGTTCTTGTAAACGGGCTCCAGGGAATACCGGGATGAACAATACCTCCGCAGTATTTACAGACCGTTTTCCCCTCTTGGTCGGTGGCGGTTTCGTTGCCTCCGCAGGATGCACAGGAAAACTGAACGGCCATATCAGATCATTTTTAAAATCGCCTGCTCTACTTCTTCGCTGTCCCACTTTTCTTCGATGCCGGGCATGGCCATAATTTTCTGCATGATGGCTTCCTGGCGCTGGCCTTCGCGCAGGGCGGTGGAATAGCGCGTGTCGGGACTGAAAGTTACCATCGTATATAAAGGTATCCATTTGTCGGGATGCTGCTGGCTGAAACGCGCTTCGATTTTTTTCTGGAGCAGGAATTTCGGATCGGCGGTTTTGTCGCGCATCTCCACGAAGTTGGCCACGGCCAGGTCGGCAATTGCATCGCCGTCGGGTTTGCGCAACGTTTCGTATTCGCGGAAAACCGTATCCCAGTCGTCGCCGTAGCGGTTCATCAGTTTTTCCAGTTCCACGCAATCTTCAAAACCGCAGTTCATGCCCTGCCCGTAGAAAGGCACGATGGCATGCGCGGCATCACCCACCAGCGCAAGTTTGTTCGCGAAAGTCCAGGGCCAGCATTTCACGATGCACAGCGACGAAACCGGGTTGTTTTTGTAATCGGCTTCGAGCGTGGGCATAAGCGGCACGGCATCCGGGAAAATTTTATTGAAAAAGTCGAGCATCTTTTCGTTCGTATCCAGCGAAGCAAAAGAGTATTCGCCTTCGAAAGGAAAGAAAAGCGTGCAGGTAAATGTTTTGTCCATGTTCGGCAGCGCGATGAGCATGAACTGCCCGCGCGGCCAGATGTGCAGCGCATTCGGATCCATCGCGAAATCGCCGGAGGCCGTGGGCGGAATGACGAGTTCCTTGTACCCGTGCTGCAAATAAAACTGCTGATAATCGAAACGGTCCGTGGACAGTTGCAGTTGCAGGCGCCCCGCGGAAAACGCACCGTCGGTAGCGAAGAAACGGTCGGCAGTTACAGCTGTTGTTTTTTTCGTGTCGAAGTTTTCGAAATACGCTTCGTTTTTCTGCAGATCGAGATGCGTGCAGCGTTCACCGAAATGAATTTTCGTGCCGTGCTTTTCGGCGAGGTCCATCAGCACGCAGTTCAGTCCGCCGCGCGAAACCGAATAAATGGCCTGACCTTCTTTGCCGTAAGGCTGGAAAACGACGCGCCCGTCGAGGTTATGGATCATGCGGCCTTTCATGGCGATGGCCACTTTGCGGATATCGTCGGCGATGCCCACCCCTTCGAGCCCGCGCCAGCCGCGATCACTCAGGGCGAGGTTGATCGACTTGCCGGCCGACATCCGGTTGGTGCGCAGGTCGGGGCGGCGTTCGTAAACGGTTACCTCGTGACCGCGTTTCTTCAGGTAGATGGACAGCAGCGATCCGACAAGACCGGCGCCGATGAGTGTGATGTTTTGTTTCATGTCAATTTAATTTTCCGGCAAATGCCCGTACACGTCCTCGAACGAATGCCGGCAATAATCCTTGTTGGGAAATTCATTCGCCACCTTGCGCACGTATTGGATAAACTGGTTGAAACTGCGTTCCCGGTTGATCTGGTCAATAAATTCGCCGTACTTTTTATAGTGCGTGAAAAAATCGCCCGACAACAGGTAGTGGAAAGCATTATACGCATTCGTGAATTTATCAAACTGATCGCCGCCGGCAGAGACGTGTGAAAAATTGAGCAGGTCATCGTCGTAAAACAGGCGCACGAATTTTTCGATGAGTTTATAGCCGCCTTCGATATCCGTAAAAGTCTCTTCGAATGCTTTTTGTCCCGCTTCATTGCCCTGGCTCAGCTTAACATCAAGCGCCTGTGTAACGCGGTACGCCGTTTCCAAAGCCGCGAACAATCCGCTGGAAAAAATCGGGTCGAGAAATGCGCCGGCGTCACCGATCATGGCGTAATTCGCGCCGTATTTTTTTTCCAGGAAGTACGAGTAATCGCTGACAGAGATCGTATCGTGCTGCGGGTTTGCATTGCGCAGGATCGGCTCCAGGCAAATGGCTTCGGCCAGTTCGGCGGCGTACAATTCGTTTTTCCAGTTGTCGCCGGTCAGGGCTTTCTTCCGCTCGCGCACATACGCATGATTCAGCGAAACGCCGATACTGAGATAATTGCGCCCGATCGGGATAACCCAGAACCAGCCTTTTTTCTCGCCGCCGAGATACACGATCTTGATCATGCCGCTGTTCAGCGCCTTGTCGTAAGTATTGTTCACCCAGCGCCGGTAAAAAGCTACGCGGTCGAGACCTTTGAACGGCGTTTTACCGCCGATCTTCTTCGAAAGAAACGTATGCTGGCCGCTGGCATCCAGCAGGAAACGCACGCGGCAGTTTTTCGTTTCACCGTTCGCATCGGTGACCTGCAAAACAGCTTCCCGGGGATTGTCGAGGTTTACGCTTTTAACGGTATGGCATTCGCGGACGGTTGCGCCCGATTTCGCAGCATGATCGAGCAGCACTTTATCGAAGGTGGCGCGGTCGGTGTGGAACGTTACCCCGGCAATATCTTTCAGCACACGTTCGAAGCACCAAACAGACTCGCGTTTTCCGTCCCGGTCCACAAAATTGATTCCCGGCTTTCTCGTCGCGATCTTTTTCACTTCGTCGATCACGCCAAGATCCTGCAACCGGTAATTGCAAAACGGGATCAGGGACTCGCCGACATGTTCGCGCGGAAATTTTTCCTTTTCGAAAACAACGACGCGGTATCCTTTTTTTACGAGATAGGTAGCTGCCGCAGAACCGGAAGGTCCGCCGCCGATAATCGCCACATCGAAATCAAAATCCATATCCGTTCGTTTTATAATGCAAGCGCCTGTTTCAGAATTTCTCCGAAACGCCAGGCGTCTTCGAAGGAATTGTAAAGCGGGACCGGCGCCATGCGGATCACGTTCGGCTCGCGCCAGTCGGAGATCACGCCGTTGTCCAGCAGTTTGTTGAACAGATCTTTTCCCCGACCGTGTGCAACCACGCTGAGCTGGCAGCCGCGGCTTTTTTTATCGCGCGGGGTAATCAGTTCGAGTTTTTTTTCTTCCGGCTGCGACGCGCTGATCGTATCGATGATATATTCGAGATAACCGGTCAGTTTTTCCGCTTTCGCAGTGAGCGCATCCATGCCCGCTTCATCAAAAATGTCGAGGGCGGCTTTGTGGGCAGCCATACTCAGCACGGGCGCGTTACTGATCTGCCAGCCTTCAGCGCCGGGAATCGGTTTGAAACCTTTCTCCATTTTGAACCGCGTGGCTTTTTCATGTCCCCACCATCCTGCAAAACGGGGCAGGTCACTGTTCGCATGACGTTCGTGCACGAATGCCCCGGCAACGCTGCCCGGACCGCTGTTCAGGTATTTGTACGTACACCAGCAGGCGAAGTCGACATCCCAGTCGTGCAGGTGAAGCTTCACATTGCCCGCCGCATGCGCCAGGTCGAAACCGGCCATCGCACCGGCTTTGTGCGCCGCGGCAGTGATTGATTTCATATCGAAAAGCTGCCCGGTATAATAATTCACGCCGCTGAAAAGCACGAGCGCGAGTTCGTTTTTATGTTTTTCTATCGCGGCGAGAATGTCTTCGTGACGGATAAGTTCTTCGCCTGCGCGGGGCGAAACTTCAATCACCGCCTCGTCCGGGTTGAAACCGTGAAAACGCGCCTGCGATTCAAGCGCATACTGATCGGACGGGAATGCTTTGTATTCGCAGATGATTTTGTAGCGCTGTTTTGTGGGACGGTAAAACGAAACCATCAGCAGGTGCAGGTTCACCGTCAGCTGGTTCATCATCACCACTTCACCGGGCAAGGCTCCGACAAGCCGGGCTTCCTGTTCGGTGAATATTTCGTGGTACGGTTTCCAGGGGCGCCGCGCGTGAAAATGTCCTTCCACGCCGAATTTCGCCCAGTCGTCCAGTTCCTGCATCACCGAATCCCGCACAGTCTTCGGTTGAAGTCCGAGCGAATTGCCGGTAAAATACACCGCGTCTTTCCCGTTATGCTGCGGAAAGAGAAAACGTTCGCGGAAATGTTTCAGCGGATCGGCGGCGTCCTGCTGTTGTGCAAAAGAAAGAGTATCCTGGTACTGCATAAACGGGCATGCGATTTAGCGTGCCAAAGATATGGATTTGAAATTCGTACGAACCCTGACAAATGTCATCGCCCGGCCCGGGGGAAAAATAAAGAAGCCACCCGGTAACAGGCGGCCTCTTTACAGATCGGGGTAAAAAACTATTGTTTGATGATGCGTTTGGTTTGCATACGATCGCCGCTGATTACCCGGACGAGATAAACGCCATCGGGCTGTGCGGAAAGATCGAGTTCAAGCTGCGATTCGTTCATATCCGCTTTCATATAAACGAGCTGGCCCATGGAGCTGTAAATCTCGATTTTCATTTTTCCTTCACTTTCTTTGCGCAGGAAAAAATGCCCGTCGTTCGGGTTGGGATAAATGCCGAGCATTTCACGATCTATTCGCGTTTCAGCAGTCGCGGGATTATCCAGGAGTTGCATATCTTCTTTCTGCGGCTTGCGCAGCGTATGGCCGGGCCCGTCACAGTTATGGATATACGCAAGGAATTTTGTGCTCGCATTCGCCGTAACGAGAAAATCGGGCAACAGATCGACGTAATTACCCGCACGGAATTTCACATCTCCGCTGCTGATCGTCAGGTTCTGGGCCGTGATGGAATTTTTCATTTCCACAAAAGCGTTGGCACTGATCGTACCGGTGATGAGCGTATCCAGGGAGCCCGGGCATTTGAGATCGGAGTACCATACACCACGGCCATAAGTTCCTGTACGCACGGTATTCTCCGTATAATTAATCTGCATCTGCACGCTGGCTACGCGGGGTAGACCTGTATCGTAAAGCGCCCAAGCGGTCATCGTGTTGTTCCGGTAATACATGTTCCGGTTAGTGCCGAGGTAAAGCTGGTCGTTGGTCCCCTGCTCGTATACAATCGATACCGGGATATCGCCTGCAGCGATTCCTGTGCTGTAATCTGTCCACACGCCACTTTCATATTTGAGCACTTTTATACCGGGATTCAGCGGCACGTAAGTACAAGCGAGCCAGATTTTATCCGGATCCCAGTCGCTGGCTGCCAGTCCGGCATAAACCACTTTTGCAGACGTGTCGATATGCGGATGCACGGTTGTCATGAACGCGCCGGCAAGAAAATCGGGCGTGATCGAAATCCAGTTGTTTTCATTGTGCCCGATCCACGAATCGTCGATATCCGAACTGTTATAGGCAAATACCTGCGGGGGGCCGTTGATGGCGCCGACTGTCGGATCATAGGAATTGGTGGTACAGAAATACACTTTGTTCTTGTTCGCTTTGGAAAAAGCCATGCTTTTCGGTACCATGTACCACGAGGACCATTTGATCGGATCGGTGGGATATGTGGTATTATTGAAAAAAAGCGAGTACCGCAGCTTCATTGAGAAGATGTTGCCCGAAGGACAAAAATGATCCAGCGTTCCCGTGCTTCCATAGTAAAACTGTTCCGGCCGGTTGGGATCCTGGAAGATGGTATTGATCGTAAAAGGTCCGCTCAATGTCGAATACGGATTGTAATAGCACTCGTCGGAACTTGATGCCGCATTCCAGGACGTTTGCGTAGTGATCGTCCCGCTGTTGTAATGCGAAATCGCCGCACTGTACGAACTGCCGCGATAGAAACGCTGATCCATGTCGTACTTGTCAACCAGCGCACCCGGTGTTTCTCCCCCGAAGAAGCCAGTGGTCGTTGTCGCATCGGTATAAAATCCGTTATTATCCGCTTCACCGGTCATGTAAAAATCCGGATCTTCTTCTGCACCTGAGAATCCCCATATCTGCGAAATGTGCATACCCATGTTCCGCTCCGTCCAGGTATTGATATACACACCATCGTCGGGCGTATTTGCGGGCACATAGTCCAGCCTGTAGCAGCCGCCGTCATTCGCATTAAAAATGGTTTGGAGATCGGGGCGCAATACTATATCGTGCTGATCGGCGTGTGTACCGTTCACATTGTAACCGACAGAACTTCCGAAAGTGTAATACAATTCCGCAACAGATGAAGGATTCACCCTGTACATGCGTGTCGGGTAATTGGTGTTGAACTTGAATATGCTCACCCCGCCGAAATATACTACGTTGTCGTTCGCGGCGATACACATCCGGTCGCTGGTATTGTGATATTCCTTGTAGGTCATCAGGTCGGAACAGGTTTCCGTTCCGGTTCCGCTGTTGTATGTGAACTTGTACACCGCGTAAGCATCATTGTTCACTCCCGAATACGGAAAATCCGCCGTCACACCGCCCGGGTCGCTCTGAAACACCAGCAAATAGATGTAGTGTTCGCCGGGATTGATCGTGCTGGCAGTATAGGCCATATCCGCATAACCTACCTGGTACTGTGTGAGCAAAGTGGTCATGCACGAAACGGCCGAAAAAGTTGCACCGTCATCCGATGATACGGTGAACTTCTTGTCACCGGATGCATACACAAAATACGGATAAGCACCGCTGCCGCCTGTCCGTGGCATGAAGTCAAGATTTTCGTAAGCGCCTGCGCTGACAAGCGACCAGGAACTGCCGGAGTTGATGGAACGGAATAAACCCTGATTGGTCGCGGCAAATACGATCTGGCTGGTGCTCGGGTGAATCTTGATGTGATTCACAATCACGACTCCCGAAACACCCGGCAAAACGCCGGTCGTTGTCCATGTGCTGCTGCCGGGAAAATATTTATAGATCGCACTGTTGCCTACCACGGTATTACCCGAACTGTTGTACCGGTTGAAATCCGCAACATACAGTACTCCTCCAGCGGGTTGAACAGCCAGTGCAGAAACACCGTGATACGTCATGGGGCTTCCGTCGCTGAGACTTGTCCAGTTCACTCCCGCGTCGCTCGATTCCCAAAGTCCTCCGGAATACGAACCGACGTACATTTTTTTGTTGGTCGCGTCGTCAAATCCCGGGTCGAGTGCGATACAATCCGCCCTCCCGGTTCTGAATAGGTTCCCCGGGGCGGCGTCCTTGAACGGCCCCTTGTGCTGCCAGTTTTGCGCCGGCAGCCGCGCTGCGATGCAAAGCAACAGCAGCATCGAAACGATGATATGTCTTTTCATGTCCTGTCTTTTTAGAGATCGTTTCGTTGCTTACTTCTTTTCGCGTTCCAGTTGCGAAATCCTGCGTTCCTGCGCATCCATCTTCTTGTTCTGCTCGATGATGTACAAGGTGAGTTCTTCGATCTTCTTCAGCAGCGTGGCATCCATTTCCGCCATGTCGATTCCGTTCTCCTCCACTTCACAGGCGCTCGGAACTTCGGGCAAATGCTTGTTGGCGCTGATGAAGGTTTCCACTTCCTGCAGCGGGCGCAGTTTGTAATTATCTGCAAACACGTAATCGGCCCAGGTTGCGGAGTTCACGACAGACACGCGGACTCTGTCCGTAAGAATTCCATTCTGTACGTACAGGTTATAAGTACCCGGAGTCGTTACTACCGAGGGATCGCCAATCAGCGTTTTGCCGTTGACAGTAAGTTGTACGGTGGGATTATTCGTATTGATGCCCACTTTGCCCTGGTCGTTGAGATAGAGTACATAATTCATCAGCGTCCCGTTGCTCGGCGCTCCGAAAGGTTTCCAGAAATTGAGGCCGCCGGCCAGGCCTGCAGGTTTGTCGTATTCGATGCCGTATTCGCCAGCGGAATAACCGCCCGCAGCTTCCCCGAAAAATACCGACGACGCAGTACCGTCAAGCAGAATATTTCCGCCCACATGCAGATGCTGAAGCGGGTTGATCGTATTCATCCCGATGAAACCGTTGCTGCCTTTGATGAAGAAACGATCAGCCGCTGCAGTTTTGTCGGTAATGATGAAATTACCCGAACCTTGTGTGCTTGTATTGCCGGTTGATTGCATTTCCCAGTTGTGCGCACTTGCTGTTGTATTGTAAAGTCCCACTACTGAAGCTTTCGTACTGGTCTGTGAAACACGGATACCGTCGTCGGCCGTTGCGGTTGCTACGTGCAATTTGGTCGACGGCGAAGTGATTGTGTTATTGTAGCCGATACCCACGCCTGTATTTCCGGTCGAGCCCTGGATAAAGAAACGGTCTTTCAGAAAACCCGACGTTGCATCGTAAATGGTAAAATTGCCGGCGCCCTGTGCGTTCGCGCTGCCTGCCGAAAACATGTTCCAGTTATGTCCGCCGGTGTTGCTGCTGTAAAGCGAAAGAATCGCAGCCGATGTACCGGTTTGTTTTACCTGGATACCGTCGTTGGTAGCGGCAGTATTTACTGCGAGTTTGTTGCCGGGTGCTGTATTGTTGATGCCGACGTTCGTACCGTTGTCGCTGATCTGTGAATCGCCGATAACGGAACCCGTCACTGTAAATTTGGATACTTTGTTCAATGTCCCGCTGCCGTTAACGGCTTGTGCAGCCAGGTCAGCGCTTGAAAGTAACAGCGGGACAGCCGCGATCTGAAGGAAGAGTTTCTTTTTCATTTTGTTTTTATTTTCCCGTTTCACCTACTCGTTTCGCTTTTCGGTATACGCGCTGCTACACGGCAGTTTGAGTTCTCATGCTCTGCAAAAGAACGGCAGTCATGAAGCTGAAACAGGGATAAGCGAGGGTAAGACGGGAAAATTTAGGCAACGGAACCACGAGCCGGTATATCGCCGTTTGCTCAAAAAACAAACCAGGGACTGCTCAGTGCACCACCGCCTGCAGCCGTTCCAGCAACTCCGGTTTTTTCCGGCGCGAAACTTCCAGGCGCGTATCGTCCTTCAGCAAAAGCGCAAAACGTTCGCCGCGTTCGATATGTTTCACATAAAGCATATTCACGATATAGCCTTTGTGGATGCGCACGAAATCGGAGCCGGCTTCGCAGAGCATTTCTTCAAATTCGCGGAGCGTGCGCGACAGGCAGTGCCGGCGGCCGCCCGAGAGGTGGATATTCGTGTAATTGCCGTCGCCTTCGAGGTATGTGATGTCTTTCGTTTCGATATACTCCAGCTTGCTTTTATTGTTCAGCATCAGCTTCGCAGGCGTTTTTTTCTCCGCGAGATTTTCGGTTAGCAGTTCGTATTGCTGTTTCTGTTCCGGCGCGGAAATACGCGCGCGCGCGCGTTCCACAGCCTGCTGCAGGTCCTCGATCATCACCGGCTTGAGTAAATAATCCAGCGCGCTGAAACGAATGGCGCGGATGGCATAATGACCGTAAGAAGTAACGAAAATGGTTTTGAAATCCGGGTTCCTGAAACGGGCCAGCAGTTCGAAACCGTTCCCGCCGGGCATCTCGATATCCAGGAAAACAAGATCGGGTTTCAGCCGTTCGATCTGCTCCGTGGCTTCGTCGATATTGGAAGCTTCCGCCAGTACTTTTACTTCCGGGCAAAAACGACCGAGCAGATCGACAAGCACCTGCCGCACTTTGAATTCGTCCTCCACCAGTATGCTCCTTATTTCCATGGATACAAAAGAAGGACCTTCCCGGCTCTTTTTTTTCTTTCGGGCCTTATTTTGATCCAACGGCAGGTTTGCTGATTTAACGGCCGTGCCTTTTCTGCGTTTACTCATGGATTGCCGGTATAAAAAGTGCAATGCGTGTTCCGCAGGCTTCGCCCGCTTTGTTTTTGAGATCGGTCACGTGCAGCATATAACCGCCCCCGGGCTTCGTGTTCAATACCGCGATCCGCTCGCCGACAATCTGCATGCCCCTCGATTCGTGTTCACGTTTTTGCCGGGCGGAAGCTTCGCGGCCGATGCCGTTGTCTTCAATGATGATTTCCATGCCCGACGGTTGCCTGCGGAAAATCAAAACCAGTGTTCCGCCGCCCTGCTTCGGCATCAGCCCGTGCCAGATCGCATTTTCCAGGAAAGGCTGGATGAGCATGGTCGGAATATACATGCTCTCCGGATCGATCCCGGGGTCGAGCTCGAGCCGGAACGCGAAAGGTTCGTTGAAACGCAGTTGCTCAAGTTCGACGTACAATTGCAGCGTTTCCATTTCAGCGCCCAGCAGCAATTCCTCTTCCTTCGAATGATCGAGCACATTGCGTATGAGTTTGGAAAACTTCGCGAGATAATTGTACGATTGCTGCACTTCGTTCTGCAGGATATAATGCTGGATGGAACTGATGGCGTTGAAAATAAAATGCGGGTTCATCTGCGCGCGCAATGCCGTGAGCTGGAATTCGGAAAGCATCTTGCTCAGTTTCGCTTTTTCCCTTTCACGCCTCCGCACACGCGCCACCCAACGCATGGCCATAAGGTAACCGGCGGCGATCGCCAGCAAAATCATGCCCGTGATGAACCAGCTGGTGAGCCAGAACGGCTTCCGGATCGAGAAATTCCATTTCGCAGGTTCGGCGCTTTTTACACCGCTGTCATTCAGCGCGTATGAAATGAACGAATACGTCCCCGGCGGCAGGTTCGTATACTGCACATTGCCTGTGGAAGAACGCTGCCAGTCCGAATCGTAACCTTCCAGCTTGTACATGTATTCCTTTTCATTTCTCCTGCGGAAAGTCATCCCGTTCAGCACGAAGCTGACATTGTTCTCATCGTATTGCAATTCTTTTTTTTCCGCAGCGTCAACCGGTTTCGCATTCACCGACACCGACCGGATCAGCACGGGAGGCGCAACCGGGTTCTTCGACAGCCGGACCGGGTCGAAATAAAAAAGCTGTTCTTTCGTGGCACACCAGATACGCTGGTTGAAATAAACCAGCTTCTCCGTTTCCGTTCCGGGCAAACCGTTGTTTTTCCCGAAAGCCTGTACCGTCGCTTTCCCGGGGCCCGACGGGTATTCGATTTTGCACAGACCCTTGTTGGTCGCCAGCCAGAGATGACCCTGCCCGTCGAAATCCAGCGCATTTATTTTGTTGGAAGGAAGTTCCGCCTGCTCGTGGAAAGAATACAGCTTGTTACCGGAATAGCAGAACACGCCTTTTTCACTCGTACCTATCCAGAGGTTTCCCTGGTCATCTTCCGCCAGGCAATTGACTCTTGTTTTCAGTTCACCGAATGCAGGAAGAAAACTGCGAAAACTGTCACCTTCCAGCTGGAACAAACCGTTCTGACCTCTTGTTCCGAAAATAATTTTTCCGTTCCGCAAACGGGTTGCAGCATTGATAATGAAAGGCGTGGTTTTCTGCAGACGAAGCGACTGGTTTACAATAAAGCTGTAGTTTCCATACCCCGTCAAAAAAACGCTGTCTTCACCGGCAGGCAATATGCTGCGCACATAACTGATATGTTTTTCGCCATCCATAATTTCCTTTGCGCGGCCGTCACCGTCGAAAAAAAACAATCCCTGGTTCGTAGCGTAAAAAAATCCCCCGGATGTGCCGCAGAGATGCATCAGTTCGCCTGAAGCGGGAAGCGCATCCATACTCTTCTCCTTATATGATATGCTGCCCGTTGCAGCAACCACCAGTTCTTTACGCGGCGCGATGGCGATATGCAGGCTGCCGGAAGTTCTGAAAAATTCGGCGACTTTTTCATTCCCGGTTTCCACGATGAAAATATTCTTGCTGAGCGACTGGAATACTCCTTTATCCGTCGTACAGATCCAGATCGAACCTTCCCGGTCGTGCAGGATATCGGCAACAGATTGTTCCCGGAGAAAATGCAAAGGTTCCCGGTCCAGCTTCGAATCTTTATAAAAAAACACGCCGCCTCTTTTCATGCCCAGCCAGAGATCGCCGTCGTGGTCCTGGTACACTTTGAGAATTTCATGATCGAACAAATAGTATGTCGTTTTCCCTTCAGGCGAAATTTTGGCAAGTTCTTTAAAATTGCATGTCCAGGTATTTCCTTCACGATCTTTCATCACCCTGCAGGCATTATCAAATACCGCCGGGATTGTACGAAGTGCGATTGGAACCAGCTTCCCTTCACAGGAAACAACAGTTACCGCACGGGGATTCATGTCGCTGGTAAAACCGGCGAGCAGTTCCCGTTTCCGTGTTTTGTTTTCGAGGATAAATACTTTAGCGCCCGAAAATTTCTGGTGAATGATTTTTTTATAATTCCCGGCGGGAGGAATTTTTATCACATCATTAGTGCCGCCTGTTCCGCAATAAAGCGTGTCCATCTCACCAAGAAAAAACGAGGTGATGAAACAGCGGTTCATGATCTTCCGCAATTCCGGGTTCGCTGCAATGCCGGTAATCTTTTCCCCGTCGAAAAAACTGATCTCCCCCGAAAGCGCACGAAACCAGATCCGACCCTTGCGGTCTTCGTACAAACCGAGGATCACATTTTCGCTGAGCCCTTCTTTGGTGGTGAAATTGGTGACCGAACTTCCGTCATACCGGCTCACGCCGCCGTCAGTAGCGATCCAGATGTACCCGTTTTTATCCTGCAACAGTTGGTAGGTCTCCGAACTGGGCAGGCCCTGGTCGGTACCGATGCTCCTGAAAAAAAGTTCCTGCGCGGAAAGACCCGTCATTATCAAATGCAGTACAAGACAGATTCCCCAGGTCCGGCATTTCATCATCGTTTTCCCGCTTCGCATAAACAGTTGCAAGATCGTTTAAAATTCCTTCGGAATAGATCCAGTCGGCAGTGGCAGTCGGCAGCAGCAGTCAACGAAGTGCGCTTCGCGTGTTGCTCGTATTGCCGTAATACAAATACTGCTGCTGCCTCCTGCCGACTGCCGCTTAGCAGAAGACTATTCCGAAGGAATTTTAAACCGTCTTTGCCCTTATCTTTGCGGACGTTTTACAAACACCGAAATCATGCGCCGCGACCGATCTTCCGAACTTTTCGAAAAAGCCAAAACTTATTTTCCCGGCGGAGTCAATTCTCCCGTGCGCGCTTTCCGTTCGGTCGGCGGAACACCCCTGTTCATCGAGCGCGGGTCGGGAAGCCGGATCTGGGATGCGGACGGGAATGAGTTCATTGACTATTGCTGTTCCTGGGGACCGCTGATCCTGGGCCATGCGCACCCGGAAGTAAAACGACGTGTAATCAAAGCGCTGGACTACGGCACTTCATTCGGAGCGCCTACTGCGCTGGAAAACGACCTCGCGGAACTTATAATTTCCAATCACCGCTTCATCGAAAAAATCCGTTTCGTGAGTTCGGGAACCGAAGCCGTGATGAGTGCGCTGCGGCTTGCGCGCGGCATTACCGGCCGGAGCAAGATCCTGAAGTTCGAAGGATGCTACCACGGGCATACCGACGCCATGCTCGTCAAAGCCGGGTCGGGACTGGTGACGTTCGGAACGTCTTCGTCCGCCGGCGTGCCGGAAGCGTTCGCGCAGGAAACGATCGTGATTCCGCTCGACAGTATTTCCGCACTGAACGAAGCATTTGAAAAACACGCAGGACAAATTGCGGCCGTGATCATCGAACCGATCCCGGCCAACAACGGTTTGCTTTTGCAGTCGGAAACATTTCTGCGCTACCTGCGCGAAATCTGCACAACCCAAAACACACTGCTGATTTTCGACGAAGTGATTTCCGGCTTCCGCGCCGGCTTTACCGGGGCTGCGGGACTTTACGATATTCAGCCCGACATCATCACCTTCGGAAAAATCATCGGCGGCGGATTGCCTGTGGGCGCTTACGCGTCGAGCGCGAAAAACATGGCGCATATCTCGCCCGAAGGAAATGTGTACCAGGCGGGCACGCTTTCCGGCAACCCGGTAGCGATGAGTGCAGGTATTGCGCAGCTTTCCGAATGCCTGAAGCCGGGCTTTTATGAAGAACTGGAACGAAAAACGGTTTTGCTCTGCGACGGTATTTCAAACCATGCACGCCGGAAAAATTACCCGGTAAAGATGTTCCGCACCGGCTCCATCTGGTGGATCGCTTTTACCACGAAAGAACATATCCGCAGCGCAGGTGATATCGATGGTGAAAGCATGAATATCTTCAAAGTGCTTCATGCGGAATTACTCGAACGCGGCATTTACCTCGGCCCTTCGGGATATGAAGTCGGTTTTGTTTCTTCGGCGCATACCGATGCGGATATTCACCGCACGATTTCAGCTTTCGAAGAAGCGCTCGATATAGCTTGCGGCAAATAATCCTGCGGGAAGCAGGAGCAGCAGCCCATCGAGCAGGAGCGAGAAATACATTTCATTTTTTTCCGAGCTGGCTTTCCGCACGATGAATGCCGAAATCAGCGACCAGGCTACGATGATCAGCGTGGGACCCAGTGAAGCATAATGGTCCGGGTATATCCAGGCATTCCTGTCATCGCGTAAATAGATCAAATAAACAAACCCGTGGATTCCTGCCACAACAAACAGCAACAATGCACCGAGACGTAAAGCGTTTTTTTCTCCCATCAATTGCGGAATAGTCCGGATGTTTTTTTTATCTGTTTTCATATCGCGCACATCAAAGGGAATCGTGATTGCGATGCAGAATAAAAAAACCTCCAGGAAAAAAATCATTCCAACCGTTTTGTACCAGGAAGGCTGAATATCTCTTGTTTCGGGAAATGAAGCCAGTTGGAAAGGAATCCCGACCACGACCACCGTCCACACAAAAGCGATCAGGAAAATTTTCATCCCCGGCAGATCGCGCAGCCTGATCCACTCACCCTGCCAGCGCATGAACGGGATGGCATAGGTCACTGAAAGCAAACCGATCCAGAAAACAACTTTCAGCAAAACATCCCGTTTCAGGAAAAACGGGTTCGTGTAAAGGATCACAGCGGCATACAAAGCCGCCGCCCCGCCCGCAAAAGCCAGCCCGGCCAGCAGGTTCCGGTTTTTCCTGATCCATACATGACGGTCGGATTGCTCTTCCGGTATCCGGATAAAATCATACGCCACGATCAGGCGCTGCGCATTATAAAGGAACAACGTAGAACCAAAAGCGAACAAATAAATTTCCGGGGGAATTTCGATCAGCAACAAATACTTTGTCGCCCAGATCATCGCAGCCGCACAAAGCGATATGTGCACGTTGCTGTAAACGCAAAATCTCAGGAATTCACGGAAAACAACTGTGAAATTCAAAACGCTATTTTTCCTTGATACTCTCCACCGTGTAAGCGGTAGCCAGTCCGACCACGTAACCGCCCACACCGGCGAGCATGGAACGGAAAATGCGGCGCTTGCGGGCTTCCTTTTCGTAGCCGAGCAGGTAGGTATCGTACTTCAGTGATTCCGGGTGGGATACCGTATTCGGTTTCACTTTCACGCGAAGCATGGTCGTCAGTCCCGCATACGCGAAGCCGGCGGGAAGCCCGAAGAACGGACCGAGCGCATACGAGCCGGCCGCCCCCGCCACAAATCCGCCCGCCACGATGGCCGGCGAGTGATACGATTTCCGGGCGTCGCGTTCACCCTGCATGAAATAACGAACTTCCTGCGGCGTGAAATAATTTCCGAAAAGCGTATCCTGCTTATAAACGAGTTCTTCTTTCCCACTGGGATGCTTCACCGAAAAAACCAGGTCGATATCCACGAACTCCAGTTTGAACTGGCCTTTTTTCGGAACGCGGACTTTCAGTTCATCGTCCGATTCGCCGCGCACAAAACCCACCAGCGATTTTCCGCTCATCAGCAGGATCGTATCGGGCGAGGCCTGTGTCGTGTCAACCGTTATAACCTGTGCGGATACCGGGATACCGTATAAAAAAGAAAGCAGGAGCAGAAATATGAAACGCATACTTGCGGGTTCAGTTAGAAATCAAAGATAGTGATTTGAGAGACTGTTTAAAATTCCTCCGCGTACGCATTACAAAACCGGGAACGACTGCATCGGAATAGTTTTTACGGAGCGGCAGTGGCAGGAGGCAGCAGCAGTCGACGAAGTGCGCTTCGCATGTCACCTGGATTTTCCAGGGACATCCCTGTAATACAAAGACTGCTGCTGCTGCCACTGCCTGCTGCCGCTGGATCTACTCCGACGTATAGCAACAGTTTTCTTGTAAAACGGCTCACCGGAGGAGTTTTAAACAGTTCCTATTTCCTTATCTTTGCACGCGTTTATTTTTCAGCAGTTACACCAACATACACAACATACAAACATGAGTAAAGACGTCTTCACCCGCCGCCACATCGGTCCTTCGGAAAGCGATGTGGAAGCCATGCTCCGCATCATCGGCGTTTCATCCATTGATGAACTGATTGAACAAACCATCCCGGCATCGATCCGCCTGAAAAAACCGCTGCAGCTGCCGGAAGGTCTCACCGAATTCGAATACCTCAAGCACCTGCATACTGTGGGCGCAAAAAATAAAACATTCCGTTCCTACATCGGCCTGGGTTACTACGGAACCATCGTTCCGCCCGTCATCCAGCGCAATATCCTGGAAAACCCGGGCTGGTACACGGCCTACACGCCTTACCAGGCGGAGATCTCGCAGGGCCGCCTCGAAGCGCTGCTGAATTTCCAGACCATGGTGATCGACCTCACCGGCCTTCCGCTGGCCAACGCATCGCTGCTGGATGAAGCCACCGCAGCCGGTGAATCGATGACGCTCCTTTTCGGAAACCGCAGCCGCGAAGCGGTGAAACGCAACGCGCATAAATTTTTCGTTTCCGAAAAATGTTTCCCGCAAACGCTCGACGTGCTGCGCACACGTTCCGCCCCGCTCGGCATCGAACTGGTAACCGGCGATCACGGCACGTTTAAATTCGACGATTCGTTCTTCGGCGCACTGGTTCAGTACCCGGATATCGACGGTGAAATACACGACTTCACGGCCTTCGCCAAAGCCGCCCACGATGCTGGCGCCGGTGTGGCCGTAGGGACCGACCTGCTTGCGCTCGCCATGCTTCCCGCTCCCGGCGAATGGGGCGCCGACGTGGTTTTCGGAAACTCGCAGCGTTTCGGCGTACCGATGGGATTCGGCGGACCGCATGCCGCGTTCTTCGCCGCGAAAGAAGATTTCAAACGCCTGATGCCCGGCCGGATCATCGGCGTGTCCATCGACAGCAACGGCAACCGCGCGCTGCGCATGGCCCTGCAAACGCGCGAGCAGCACATCAAGCGTGAAAAAGCGACGTCCAACATCTGCACGGCGCAGGCCCTGCTGGCAATCATGGCTTCTATGTACGCCGTATATCACGGGCCGGAAGGTATCCGCAGCATTGCGGAAGAAGTTCACGGAAATACCGCCCGCCTTTCCGCAGCCGCAGAAAAAGCCGGCTACCAGCGCATCAACAAAAATTTCTTCGATACGCTTTCCTTCCGTCTTCCCGCAGGAAAAACCACGGAACAACTGAAATCCGCGGGGGAAGCGCTCGGCATCAATTTCCGTTACGGAAACGGAACCGTCCACATCAGCCTCGATCAGACCGTCGGTGCGGATGATCTGCGCGACATCGTACAGGCGCTCGGCGCAGATATAAACGCTGCCGGCAACGGTGCGGCCGTGCTCAAGCCCGCTGAAAACAGGAAGTACCTCACCCACCCGGTTTTCAGCAGCTACCATTCCGAAACCGAAATGATGCGTTATATCAAGCGCCTCGAGAATAAAGACCTTTCCCTGGTGCATTCCATGATTTCGCTGGGATCATGCACCATGAAACTGAACGCCGCGGCGGAACTGTATCCCATAAGCTGGCCCGAATTCGCCGGCATGCACCCGTTCGTTCCCGCCGAACAGGCCAAAGGCTACCACGAAGTTTTTGAAAACCTCGAGAAAGCGCTTTGCGGGATCACCGGTTTTGCCGCCATGTCGTTCCAGCCGAATTCCGGCGCACAGGGCGAATATGCCGGCCTGATGGTGATCCGCGCGTACCATATTTCACGCGGGGACACGCACCGCAACCTGGCCCTGATTCCTTCCAGCGCGCACGGCACCAATCCCGCCAGCGCCGCACTCGCAGGCATGAATATCGTTATCGTGAAATGCGACGACCAGGGGAATATCGATGTGAACGATCTTCGCGCAAAAGCGGAACAGCACAAAGACAACCTGTCGTGCCTGATGGTTACGTATCCTTCCACGCACGGGGTTTTCGAGGAAAGCATCATCGAAATCACGAAGATCATCCACGATAACGGCGGGCAGGTGTACATGGACGGCGCCAACATGAACGCGCAGGTCGGCCTCACCAGCCCGGGCAATATCGGGGCCGATGTTTGTCACCTCAACCTGCACAAAACATTCGCTATCCCGCACGGCGGCGGCGGTCCCGGCATGGGTCCCATCGGCGTGGCGGCGCACCTGGCTCCCTTCCTGCCTTCGCACCCGGTAGTGAAAACCGGCGGACAGCAAGGCATTCCCGCCGTTTCGGCGGCACCCTGGGGAAGCGCACTCATCCTGCTCATTTCCTACGGCTATGTTAAAATGCTCGGCGGAAGCGGTGTTACGGACGCTACCAAATATGCCATCCTGAATGCGAACTACATGAAGGAAGTGCTCAAACCGTACTACAATACGTTATACACCAACCGCAACGGCCGGGTAGCCCATGAAATGATCCTCGACTGCGCGGAATTCAAGCGTACCGCCAAAGTGGAAGTGGGCGATATGGCCAAGCGCCTGATGGATTTCGGCTACCATGCACCCACCGTGTCCTTCCCGGTACACGATACGCTGATGATAGAGCCCACCGAAAGTGAATCCAAAGCCGAGCTCGACCGTTTCTGCCAGGCCATGATCCGGATCCGTAAGGAAATCGCCGAGATCGCCGAAGGAAAGTCCGATGTAACCGACAATGTCCTGAAAAACGCCCCGCATACGGCTGTTTCGGCCCTCAGCGAGAGCTGGAACCACACGTACAGCCGTGAAAAAGCGGTATTCCCGCTGGCCTGGGTCCGCGACGCCAAGTTCTGGCCCAGCGTGGGCCGCGTGGACAATGCTTACGGCGACCGGAACCTGGTTTGCTCCTGTCCGCCCATCGAAGCATACGAAACAGAGGCCGCGCTGTAACGATTGTCCAATCTTTTATGCCTGGATAGCCAATTGATATTTTAACACAATTGACTATATTTGCCATTCGCTAACTAAAAAAACATCCAAATGAAGAAAATTTACACACTCGCATCGGTGCTGGTTGTGGCAGTTGCCGCCAATGCACAGAGCACGAACAAATTCGGCATGTCCCCGGGCAATGCCAACGTACTTCCGAACCAGTCGCCGCAGATCATCACACCGACTACGCAGGCTGTTGGAGATACCACTTTCCTTTTTGACGGTTTCTATGTTTATGACATCGCCGGCAACCTTCCCGTAACATTCGTTATCCAGCAGGAAGACGTTGACGGTCTGACACCTGACCCGGCTATCCAGGGCGGTTTCGGAACGGCCAGCGGTTTTAATTTCTTCTACGACATTGACCCGACCAGCCCGCTTCTTTACGGACATCCTGACTCGGTATTCTTTGCCGGAGCCTGCTCCTGGTTCTCTCCCCTTGCACAGGCTGACAACTGGCTGGAAATGGGCCCGATCCCAGTTCCTGCCGGTGGTGCTCACCTGCAGTGGCGTCACAACATGCCTGACGGTGCTTACCGCGATGGCTACAAAGTGAAGCTCTCTTCTACAGGTCCGAACAACTATACTGACTTCATTGATCCGGCTATCTACACCGTAGCTGATATGGCTGCTTCGACTTCGGGTGATACGGTAAACACACCTTACACTGTGTTCAACCAGCGCCAGGTTGATATCCCGGCTTCTTACAACGGTACTGACGTGTACATCGCTTACCACCACGATGCAAACGACATGTTCATCCTGTATCTTACCGATATCATGATGATCGAAGGTACTGTAGGTGTTTCTGAAACAGCAGGCAACGTGAGCGTGAAGCAGAACTTCCCGAACCCGGCTAACGGCATTACGGAAATCGACTTCTCGCTGATCAACGCAGTTGACAACGTTACCCTCAACATCTACGAAGTAAGCGGTAAACTCGTTAGCTCGGTTTCCCAGAACAACGTTGGTGCAGGTACACACGCTATCAAATTCAACGCTTCTGAAATGCCCGCAGGTATGTACTACTACACCCTGACAGCAGGCGGAAACAGCGTAAGCAAGAAAATGGTGGTTACCCACTAAGCTTTCCTTTTTTCAACAAAAAAACCATCCCGACCGGGGTGGTTTTTTTGTTTCCAGGCATTTGCCGTTCATCCGTAACTTTTTCCTTTCATAAACATCTTATGTATATAAAAGAACTGACCGGCTTAAAATCTTCCCGAAATCTTTGCATCAAAGTCCTGTAAAATAAGGAAACCGGGATTGAACTTTGGACACAGTTTCTTATATTTGTATTTCGACAACCATTCAAAAACTAATCTACCAGCCATGAAAAAAATTTACGCTTCACTGATTTTGGCGATGACAGCTTCTGTGGCCATCGCGCAGGGTCCCCTGACCACCCACAATAATGGTCCGCTGTTTAAAACAACACGCGTTCCCAAGAATGTACCCCAGCGTGCAGCCCACAACAACGGCGGAAACAGCACACAAAGCTCACAAACCTTCTTCGTGGATTACGATTACATGGATGAGAGCTACAACCTGGATACGATCGGTTATGCTTACCAGCGTTTCATCTGGGATATGAACATGAACTACGACCTGGCTGCTGGTGATACCTCGCTGCAGTATGCGATCGTCGATTTCAGCGCCCTGTATGATTCCTACAACCAGTCTTCGTTCAACCCGGTTCCCTGGACGAGCTTCAGCAGCTACACGATTGACTCCGTGTACGTACTTGGCGGCCATGAGAACAACTCAGGCAACAACGACACGATCCAGTGCAAAATCATCGCGTTGAATTCTGCCGGTTATCCGCAGACAACGGTGCTGAACACCACTGAAATTGTAACCAACACGAGCCTCTCGACACCCGACTGGCTGAACTCGGCTATTTTCGGTTTCGCGCCGAATTATACAGTAAACAACAACACCAGCAAATTCGGTGTTCAGATTGAGTACTACGGTGCGACAGCGGATTCTTTCGGTATCCTTGCCGGTTTCGGCGATCTGCAGACTACCTGCCCGCAGAATTCCAGCCTGCCGTACTTCGCCCTTACTTCGCACTACGCCAACAATAGCTATCGCTATGACATGCGCTTCAACCCGTACGTTCCGACGATGACCATGTACGGTATCTTCCCGACTTCGACGAACATCGACACGTACTACGAGTGCAACGGAACATCGAACGCACAGATTGACGGCACGGCGACAGGCGACAGCGAGAACTACCTGCAGAACTGGGGTATCTGGGTAAAAATGACCGTTAACGGCGTTGGTTTTAACGAACTTGCCGGCGAAGAGGTTAAAGTAAACCAGAACGTACCGAACCCGACCAACGGAATCACCAAAATCGACTACGCACTGAAAAACAACGGAAAAGTGACCTTCAGTGTTTATGACATCGCAGGCAAACTCGTTTATTCGAACAACGAAGGAAACCAGGCTGCCGGTGTTCACACCATTGAGCTGAACACAAACGACTACAACGCCGGTGTTTACTTCTACACAGTAAATGTTGACGGTGTAAGCGTTACCAAGAAAATGACTGTTACCAAGTAATCAGTCGTTCCGATATAAAAAAAGCCCCCGGTGAAAACCGGGGGCTTTTTTTATGCAAAAAATTTTTCAGGTTCTCAGCCGGTCGCGGAATTCACGCAGGAACTTGGTTGCATAAACAAAGTCCGAAAGTTCTTTATTGTCGGATGTCAGGATTTCCTTACGGTTGCCTTCCCACCATTTTTCTCCGTTGTGCAGGAAAGCGATTTTATCGCCGATTTCCAGTACGGAATTCATATCGTGGGTAATTACGACGGTCGTGATCTGGTATTCCAGCGTGATTTCCATGATCAGTTCGTCGATCAGGATCGAGGTGCGCGGGTCGAGGCCGGAATTCGGTTCGTCGCAGAAAAGGTATTTCGGCTGCAGGGAAATGGCCCGCGCGATGGCCACGCGTTTCTTCATGCCCCCGCTGATTTCCGCGGGATACAGTTTGGCGGCGTTCGGCAGGTTGACGCGTTTAAGACAAAAATGTGCGCGGTCCCTTTTCTCGCTTTCGGGCATTTCGGTGAACATGGAAAGCGGGAACATCACGTTTTCTTCCACCGTCATCGAATCGAAAAGCGCACCGCCCTGGAAAAGCATACCGATTTCCTTGCGGATCAGTTTGCGCTGCTCGTAGTTCATTTTTACGAAATCCTGCCCGTCGTACAATACTTCTCCCCTGTCCACTTCCACCAGGCCGACCATACATTTGGTGAGCACGGATTTGCCGGTACCGCTTTCGCCGATAATCAGGTTGGCTTTGCCGCGCTCGAAAACGAAAGAGAAATCTTTCACAATCGGGCGGTCGCCAAATGATTTACTGACGTTTTTTACTTCGATCATGCCAGCAGCAATTGAGTTACGATAAAGTTGAACAGGAGTACCACGATAATGCTGTAAACCACTGCACGGATACTGGCCGCGCCCACTTCGAGCGAGCCGCCTTTGGTGTAATATCCCTGGTAGGCCGAAACGGAAGGAATGATGAACGCGAAGCAGGCGATTTTCACCAGCGCATAATACACGTTGAACGGGTGGAATTCATATTGTATGCCGTATACGAATTCGTATGACGTGACCACACCGGTAACCACGCCGAAAACATATCCCCCGAAATGGCCGAGAAACATGCTGATGATAACCAGGAACGGCAGGATGAAAACCGATGCGATAATTTTCGGCAGGATGAGATATCCCGCAGAGTTGATTCCCATCACCTCCAGCGCATCGATCTGTTCTGAAACGCGCATATTGCCGATTTCGGAAGCGATGCTCGAACCTACTTTCCCGGCGAGGATCAGACTGACGATCGTGGGCGAAAATTCGAGGATGATCGAATCGCGGGTAGCTACACCGACCGCATACAGCGGGATCCACGGGCTCTCGAAACCGAAAGCCGACTGGATGGTGATAACCGCTCCCATAAAAACGGAAATGATCGCAACAATGCCGAGAGAACCTATGCCGATCACATCGATCTCCCGGAAAATCTGCCGCCGGTAAATCGACCATTTCTCCGGACGGCGGAGCGTACGGTGCATGAGCATAAAATAACGCCCGATATGGAAGAGGAGCTTCATTTATTGAGGAGCTAAAATTACTCTTTTTCAGGGTTTCCGCTGCTTTTGCTATCTTTAGTAGTAATAAATCCCGCTTCCGTAATGATCCGCAGAAAAAACATATCGCTTTGGCTGACCATACTGGCACTGGTTTTTATCCTGCCCGGTTGTGAATCCTGCAAGCATGGAACGGGGAAGAAACAAAACAAAAAGAGGCATATCAACAAATGCACTACCTGCCCCGAGTTTCATTAAAGGGTCCGGCAACCGGACGCATGCTTGGAAAAACGGATTTCCGGCACTATCTTTGAAAGACAGAAGAACAAAACATGAAAAATTTCCGCAGTTTTCTCGCCGTTTTTCTCCTCGCTGTTGTCGTATCGACAAGTGCCACCGGCTGTTTTCTCTTCAAGAAGAAAAACCATTGCGGTGATTGCCCCGCTTTCCGCAGCAAGCCCAAGAAGTAGAGAATTTCTAAAAATCGCTGCTCCCGTTACTTTTCAAAATACCCTCTTTTGGGTATCTCCTTTCCCACCCGCGCCAGTAGGAATACCTTAACTTTGTCCTAACCAAACGGTATTACAGTATCACATCCCTATATGGCGCCAGTTTACGATACACTTGACAACCTCCAATTCGGCGAAACTGCTGTGATTGAATCGGTTGGCAACGATGACATGTCGCTCCGGCTGCTCGATATGGGTTGTGTTCCCGGCGAAGCGGTGATACTGGAGAAGATCGCGCCGCTGGGCGATCCGATCGCCATCCAGGTTTCCGGTTCCCTGCTCAGCATGCGTTTGGCCGAAGCTTCAACCGTCCGCATCCGTCGCACCCTGAACTAAGGTGCATTTTTCCGCACCTGCCTATGTCCACTGTTGCTGAAACAAATTCTTCCACCAGGCATCTCAAAGTAGCTCTTGCCGGAAAACCGAACTGCGGAAAATCCACTTTATTCAACGCGCTGACCGGGCTGAACCAGAAAACCGGCAATTTCCCCGGCGTTACAGTCGACAAAAAAACCGGCTCGGCACGCCTGAAAAAAAACGGGAAAACTATCGAAGCCGAATACATCGATCTTCCCGGAACGTACAGCCTTTACCCGAAATCGATCGACGAGGAAGTGGCCTGCGAAGTGCTCAGCGACCCGGACAACCCGGATCATCCCGACCTGGTGATTATCGTGGCCGATGCGACCAACCTGAAACGCTGTCTTTTTATCGCTACGCAGATCATCGATCTCGGGATGCCTTCCATCCTGGCGCTGAACATGATCGACGAGCTGAAAAAAAGCGGCCAGCAGATCGATACGCAGAAATTATCGGAACGGCTCGGCATTCCCGTAGTCGAAGTAAGCGCCCGCGAAGGAACCGGCATAGAAGCCCTGGAACAGTTGATCGTAAAGGACCTCGAACCGTCTTCCGTTCATACCATCGGCCTCAGCGAAATCGAATCCGACGCCATCAACGCGCTGCGGGCATCGGGTAAAAACTTTCCGCTTTACCGGCTCCTGCATTATGCGCAGCGGGTGATGCGAAAAGGCGGCGACGAGGAAGCGAAAAAAATTCTTGCCGCACAGAAATTCAACAGCATACGCGCGCAGTCGGAAGAGAGCATGCTCCGCTACGCGTTTATCGGCGAACTGGTCCGCGCATGCAGCGGCATCAGCCCGGGCTCTTCGGAAATGACCCGGAAAATCGACCGGGTGCTCACGCATAAATTCTGGGGATATATTTTTTTCATCGTCATCTTGTTGCTCATTTTCCAATCGATTTTTTCGCTGGCCACGTACCCGATGGACTGGATCGAGCAGGGATTTTCAGCGCTCGGAACCTGGTGCGTACAGACTTTGCCACAAGGCGAACTGACCGATCTGCTCGTAAACGGTCTGCTGGCGGGGCTGAGCGGCGTGCTTGTTTTTATTCCTCAGATCGCTTTGCTTTTCATGTTCATCGCCATACTCGAAGATACCGGGTACATGGCGCGCGTGAGTTTCATCATGGATAAACTGATGCGGCGTTTCGGGCTGAACGGGCGATCGGTGATCCCGCTGATTGGCGGCATGGCCTGCGCGGTTCCGGCCATCATGAGTACACGTACGATCACGAGCTGGAAAGAAAGACTGATCACCATTTTCATTACGCCGCTCATGAGCTGTTCGGCGCGCCTGCCGGTTTATACGCTGCTGGTTGCGCTCACCATTCCCGACAAACCTTTCCTCGGCATTTTCACGTACCAGGGGCTGGCGATGATGGCGCTTTACGTACTCGGATTTTTCACGGCGTTGATTTCCGCGCTGGTGCTGAAATGGCTCGTCAAAGCGCGGGAAAAAAGTTTTTTCATCATGGAGCTCCCGGTGTACCGCATGCCACAGTGGAAAACGGTTTTCCTCACCATCTACGAAAAAGTAAAAGTGTTTCTTTTTGATGCGGGCAAAGTCATCATCGCCATTTCCATCGTGCTCTGGGTGCTCGTATCGCATGCGCCCGGCGACAGTTTCCGGCAGGTGGAACGGAAGTATGCGACATCATCATTGCCGGAGGAAGAAAAACAGGCGCACATCGCATCCGAAAAACTGGAAACTTCGTACGCGGGCCGTTTGGGAAAAACCATCGAGCCGGTGATCCGCCCGCTGGGCTACGACTGGAAAATCGGGATCTCGCTGATCACTTCGTTTGCCGCGCGCGAAGTTTTCGTGGGAACGATGGCTACGATTTACGGCGCGGGCAGCGAAAACGATATGCGCCCGATCCGCGAACGCATGCGGAGCCAGACCGATCCGCGAACCGGGCAGAAAGTATATACTGCGGCAACCGGTTTTTCCCTGCTGATCTTTTACGCTTTCGCCCTGCAGTGCATGAGCACGATCGCCGTGGTGCGCCGCGAAACCAAGGGCTGGAAATGGCCCGTCATACAATTTCTTTACATGGGCGGCCTGGCCTATTTCGCGAGTTTTGTAACCTACCAGTTGTTGAAATAGCGTTGATACTTATTCTTCCCGGCAGTATTTCCCGAAACTTCCTTTTCCGAAATTTGGCTCCGTGAACCAGGTCACGCGCAATCAATCCATTCTCAGCAAATACATTCCCGAACCGGCCGTGCCCGTTATTTCGGAATGGATTTATCATTTCAATTTCAAGCTGAAGATCAAAAAATCGCGCAGCACCAAATACGGCGATTACCGTCCGCCCCTGCCGGGAACCAACCACCAGATCACGATCAACAACGACCTGAACAAATACGCGTTCCTGATCACGCTCGTGCACGAGATCGCACACCTGCTTTGCTGGGAAAGGCACCGGAACAATGTAAAACCGCACGGTCCCGAATGGAAAGAATCGTTCAAAGAGCTGATGCGCCCGATGATGCGCCTGCAGATTTTTCCCGACGATGTGCGCACGGCCATTATAGGATACATGCAGGACCCGGGAGCATCGAGTTGTTCCGACGAGCAGCTCACGCGCGTGCTGCGCCGCTACGATGAAAAAACAGGCGTGGTTTTGCTGGAAATACTGCCGGTGCATGCCGTTTTTATTTTCGGTAAAAACCGCCGTTTCGTGAAAGGTGCGAAACGCCGCAGCCGGATCGCGTGCAAGGAACTGGAAACCGGCCGCGATTACCTGTTCAGCCCGCTGAGTGAAGTTATACCGGCAGAAATGCAGCCGGTAGTCGCCCGGGAGTCCGTTTAAAACTCCCCTGCCTTCGCGTAGCTTCGGCGAAGCAAGGTTCGGAGAACGTATTATATCAAAGACTTTTCATCTTCGGAGTGAATTGTACTTCAGCGGCAGTCGGCAGCAGCAGTTTTGAAATTACACGAATGTCGTCAATATCCTCCTGCTCCTTGCTTAAACAAAACTGCTGCTGCTGCTGAATCCCCGGCCCCGGTTTGATTTGGATTAAAACTACCATGCTGTACCTGTTTTTAGTATCTTTAAGCACACAATTTTTCACTGCAAAAACAGCACAACACACTTAGTATGTCCACTACTATGGCCCAGGCCCGCGCACTGACAGCAGCCCGGATGGCCGAATCGCTCATCGGTTCGGAAATCATCAAGCTGGCTGGCGAAGTGAATGAGAAGATCCGGAACGGAGAGAAAATTTACAATTTCACTATCGGCGATTTTAACCCGAAGATATTCCCGATCCCGGCGAAGCTGAAACAGGCCATCGTGGATGCATACGCCAACGATGAAACGAACTATCCCGCAGCCGACGGTATGGCCGACCTGCGCAAAGCCGTCAGCACGCTGATCCGCGAACGCCAGGGACTCGATTATAAACCGGAGGAAATTCTCATCGCCGGCGGTGCACGTCCCGTCATCTATTCCATTTACCGCACACTGGTCGATCCGGGCGAAAAAGTAATGTTCCCGGTTCCGTCCTGGAACAACAACCACTATACGCACCTGACCACCGGCGATTATTCGAACCAGGTTTTTATTGAAACCCGCCCGGAAAATAAATTTATGCCGACGGCCGACGAACTGAAGCCGCATCTTTCGGAAGTGGCCATGGTTTCGCTCTGCTCGCCGCTGAATCCCACAGGCACCACCTTTACCAAAAACGATCTCGAAGCGATCTGCGACCTGATTCTTGCCGAAAACGAACGCCGCAGCATTTCCGGGCAGAAACCGCTTTACCTGCTGTACGACCAGATTTACTGGGCCCTCACGTTCGGTGAAACAAAACATTACGATCCTGTTTCGCTGCGTCCGGCGATGCGTCCCTACACCGTGTTTGTGGACGGCATTTCCAAATCGCTGGCGGCAACCGGCGTGCGCGTGGGCTGGTCCATGGGTCCGAAAGACATCATCGACAAAATGAAATCCATCCTTTCGCACGTAGGCGCCTGGGCTCCGAAAGCGGAACAGGTGGCCACAGCGCAGTATCTTTCCGACCTGGACGAATACGATGCGTTCATCGCGCACATGAAAAAAGAAGTGAGCTGCCGGCTCGAAGCCATTCACAACGGGTTCCAGTCGCTGAAAGCGCAGGGATTTCGCGTGGATTCCATCGCACCGCAGGCCGCGATTTACCTCACCGTGCAATTCAACCTGCACGGGATGAAAACGGCAGATGGCCGGGTACTCGAAACCACCAAAGACGTTACGCGCTATATTCTCGACGAAGCGAAAATCGCCATCGTACCTTTTTACGCATTCGGTTCATCGCACGATTCTTCCTGGTACCGGCTCTCCGTGGGTACCTGCCGTGTAGAAGAGATCGACACCATCATGAGCAGCCTTGAAACTGCACTGAAAAAATTATCCTGATTTGTAAAACGGTTCAGCACAAGGCTACCGATGAATAAGAATCGTTATTGCGTAATTATGGCCGGCGGCGTAGGCAGCCGTTTCTGGCCGATGAGCCGCACGGCGCACCCGAAACAATTCATCGATGTGCTCGGAACCGGGCGAACGCTGCTGCAGCAAACCTACGATCGTGCGCTTCGTTTGTGCCCTCCGGGAAATATTTACGTCGTTACCAACGACACGTACGTTTCACTTGTACGCGAGCAATTGCCGGAACTGCCGGTGGCCAACATCGTGAGTGAGCCGGCGCGGAAAAACACGGCTCCCTGTATCGCGTATGCGGCGTGGAAAATACACAGGAAGAACCCGGCTGCGGTGATGCTTGTGGCGCCTTCCGATCACCTGATCTCCAAAGAAGATACGTACCATAAAGCGATCCGTTCCTGCTTTACGAAAGCTTCGGGCGAGGACTGCCTGCTGACCATCGGTATCAAACCGACCCGCCCGGATACGGGTTACGGGTACATCCAGTTCATCGAACCGCAGAAAACCGAAAAAGACAAGCGAATCAAAAAAGTGAAAACCTTCGCTGAAAAACCGGAGCTGGACCAGGCGAAATTTTTCCTGCAGAGCGGCGATTTTCTCTGGAACGCCGGCATCTTCGTGTGGAGCACACAAAGCCTGCTGAAGGCATTCGAGCTGCACCAGCCTGAAATGGCCGCTATTTTTGAAGAAGGGAAAGACCTGTATAATACATCCGGGGAAGCGGAATTTATCCGCGACGCTTATTCCCGCGTGAAAAATATTTCGATCGATTACGCGGTCATGGAAAAAGCCACCAACGTCTATGTCCGTTCGTCCCTGATCGGCTGGTCGGACCTCGGCACCTGGGGATCGCTTTACACGCACATCAAAAAGGACGATCACCAGAATGCCACCGTAGGGAAAAACGTGATGCTGTACAATTCGTCCAATTGCATCGTGCACGTGCCGAAAGACAAACTGGTAGTGATCGAAGGACTCGACGGGTATATCGTCGTAGAATCAGACAATATCCTGCTCATCTGCAAAAAACAGGATGAACAGATGATCCGCAATTTTGTGAATGATGTGAAGATCAGTAAGGGAGAGAAGTACGTTTAAAAAAACTGCTGCCTGAATATTTTCTACCGCTTGATTTGGGTTTATCTACTCACTTCCTCTTCCCGCCCTTCGCCATCCCGCGATACGCTCCGGAGAAATACAAATCGGCGCGCAGCCCGAAAAGCTGCCGGTGTGCATTGATATCCGCATACGCCGAAAGCCCGATTCCCACATCGTAGAGAATTTTCCGTATCAGCTGCGATTCGAGGTAAAGGCCCACCCGTTGCACGGGATCATTGGTATAAACCGGGCCGATGGGCGAAGGAAAAAGAAAATCGTACATCGTGGAATACGAAAGCCCGGCCATGTGCGCCCAGTGGTACCGTTCGTTATCGCTGCGCCGGAAAATCCACGCGCCGTGGAACTGGTAATCGTTCCGGATACCGAGGTCATCGCCAGCCAGCGCACCGCCCAACCGGAAATACCGCGCACGGATATGGAAATTGAAATTCAGCCCGATAACCGCCTGCATATGCGGATTCTTCGTGTTATAACCGACGCCCGCGCCGCCTGTCATCCAGTTGTTCCAGACGCGGAAACGTTTATCCTTGTAAATAATCTCGCGGCGGTAGTTGGTCGTATCTCCGGGCCGCTGCGCCATCGCGGTGAAACAGATCATCAGCGACAGCAAAAGAAAAAAGGGTCTCATATACATTAAAATAAAAAGCCCGGGATGTCTATCAAATATACAAACTCCCGGGTAGTATTAAATATTGTTTAAAACTCCCCTGCCTTCGCGTAGCTTCGGCGAAGCGAGGTCCGCAGAGCCGTTTTACAGGAAAACTGTTGCTGTACGTCGGAGTAGATCCAGTCGGCAGCGGCAATCGGCAGTGGCAGCATTTGTATTACAGCCATGTTCCCGGGAAATCCAGGCGACATGCGAAGCGAACTACGTCAACTGCTGCTGCCGCTGCCGACTGCCGCTTAATTACAATCTGCTCCGACGATAAAAGAGACTTTGATGTACTGTATGCTCCGGAAGAGCTTTAAACAGAACTTATTTCAGTGATCCCACCATATCCTCCGGGCGTACCCATTGGTCGAATTGTTCGGCGGTAACGTGACCGAGTTCGATGGCGGCTTCTTTCAGCGTTTTGTTTTCCTTGTGCGCTTTCTTGGCGATTTCGGCGGCTTTGTAATAACCGATATGCGTATTGAGCGCGGTTACGAGCATCAGTGAATTTTCCAGGTGCTTTTTCAATACCGGCAAATTCGGCTCAATGCCGTCGGCGCATTTCTCCGTGAATGAAACGCAGGCATCGCCCAGCAGGCGGCCGCTCTGCAGTACGTTGGCGGCGATCAGCGGTTTAAAAACGTTCAGTTCGAAATGGCCGTTCGAACCGCCGATGGAAACAGCCACGTCGTTGCCCATCACCTGCGCGCAAACCATCGTCAGCGCTTCCGGCTGCGTCGGGTTTACTTTACCGGGCATAATGGACGAACCCGGTTCGTTGTCCGGGATAATGATCTCCCCGATCCCGCAGCGCGGTCCGGAGCTGAGCATACGGATATCGTTCGCGATTTTCATCAGGGCTACCGCCGCACGTTTCTGCGCGCCGGAAAGTTCCACCATCGCATCATGCGCAGCCAGCGCCTCGAATTTATTCGGAGCCGTTACAAAAGGAAGGCCGGTGAATTCCGCGATCTTTTTCGCCACGAGCACGTCGTACCCTTTCGGCGTATTCAGTCCCGTACCGACGGCTGTTCCGCCGAGCGCCAGTTCGCTCACCATCCCAAGTGCATTATTGATCGCGCGTATACTGTTGTCGATCTGCTGCACGTAACCGCCGAATTCCTGCCCGAGCGTGAGCGGTGTGGCGTCCATGAAATGCGTGCGGCCGGTTTTCACGATTTCATTAAACGCTTTTGATTTTTTCGCCAGCGAATCGCGGAGTTTCTTCAAACCGGGCAGCGTGACCTCCGTCGCCTGCTTGTATGCCGCAATGTGCATGGCCGTCGGGTACGTATCATTCGACGACTGCGATTTATTTACGTCGTCGTTCGGGTTCAGCGCTTTTTTCTCGTCGCCGAGTTGCCCGCCGCTGATCACGTGGCCGCGATAGGCGATCACTTCATTCGCGTTCATGTTGCTCTGCGTTCCCGAACCCGTTTGCCAGATCACCAGCGGGAACTGGTCGTCGAGCTTGCCTGCCAGGATTTCATCGCATACCTGGCTGATCAGGTCGCGTTTGTCGGCAGGCAGCACGCCGAGATCGTGATTGGCATGTGCGGCGGCTTTTTTCAGGTACGCGAAAGCATAGATAATCTCTTTCGGCATGCTGGCTTCGGGACCGATGCGGAAATTATTGCGTGAACGCTCGGTTTGTGCGCCCCAGTATTTGTCGGCGGGCACTTTCACCTCGCCCATCGTGTCTTTTTCGATGCGGTAGTTCATGGATGCAGTTGTGAGTGACATATTATTTATGCTGTGAGTAATTGATCGAATTGGTTTATGAAAGTATCGAAATAGCGGACACGTTGCCGCAAACGATCAAAGTCCAGGTTTTCAAACAAAACGGCACAATGTTTAGGTTCGTACCCATTTCTACCGCTTTTGCTCTTCAGCCATTCTTTGGGGTTATCCTGATACATTGGATTCCCTGTAAATGAAACGGATACAGCATAACGCTTATTGAATCCGTCAAGATCTGCCAAGATTAACGCTTCTATTTCATGAATGTGCAGAAGAAAAAGCCCACTTCCCGAAACATGTTTGTTTGATTGGTCAAAGTATTCGTTACGTTCCTTCAGTTTTGCCAAATTGCCTTCATGCGCATCAAGATCACGCTGAAAAACGATTGCATCAGGTTTTCTTTTCAAATATTCTTCTTCGAGTATAAACAGTGTTTTTTCGGTATCCAGTTGGTACCCTTCTATTCTTTTAAGCATCGGGATAAATTGCACGCGATCTCCGTATTTTTTCTCAAGCAGTTTTTTCAATGAGTCTCTGTCATTTTCCGACTCACCGATCAGTCCAATTCGTTTCATGCACTATTTCTCATTAAAATCAGTAAATCTCCAAAAATCGCTCAGGTACATTTTTTTCATATAGTTTCTTGCCCGCTCCATTTCTTCTTCAGTCATGTGCCGAAGCTGCGTGCCTTTTTCATGATCATATTCGCAGATAATGATGCGTTCCAGTTCATCCGGGCCAAGAATATCAAGAACTTGTGGGGAATGCGTAGTAAGAATGATTTGCTTGCTTTCCGATTGTTCTTTGAGAAATTCCATCAGTTTATGAAGCTGATGCGGGTGTAGACCGAGTTCGGGTTCTTCGATGAAAATTAAAATGCCCTCCGGTTTGAAAATATCTTTGTTTGGAATTTCATCGATCATCATTTCCTGCACACCCGCTTTGACAAAACTCATGATTTGAGTCTCAAATACCAAATACAAAACTCGTCGTGTGCCATCGGAAAGGGACGAATAAGGAAGCCAATTGTCATCGATTTTATATTCGAAAAACAAATTGTTTATTATGAGTTTTGCGTTATGCTCGTAGTAAAAATTCAAATTAGGGCTAATTCTAACTTCTTCTATATTGGTTATTAACCTCAGATTACTTTCAATTGGTGTTATGAACTTTGACTGAATCTTATTCAGAATTTCACTAATATTTTTTTCCTTCGGTCGTTCAGTTAGTTTTGTAAGACTTATAAAAAGAGAGTTTAAAATAATTGTGGCCGAGCTAAGCTGATTTGGGATTGATGAGTATAAATTACTGAGATTGGTGGATTGTTTTTCTTGATAATCTATGGAAAACGAGTATGGATCTTTAAACAATAAAAACTTCTCAGGTACTCCATATTGAATATAGTTATCAAAGAAAACAGACTTGTTTTGTTCCAACACATCCAAATACTCGGAATTTCTTTGCGGGTTGAATGATTTGCCATTAATAATAAGTTCTTTATTGACAATTGGAGAGGGAAATGAAGCAACTCCACTGGAATGAATAGCTATTTCTTTCGTTACTCTCATCGAAAAATCAACACCATTATTCGCGAATATCAATTCTGAAAACTCTCCTTCCAGCACATGAAAATTTGAACTTATAGCTGTAGTAAGAAAATTTAGAAAATTTGTTTTTCCCGATCCATTCTTACCAATTACAACATTTAATCCCGACAACAAATCAATTTCAGCATGCCGAATAGATTTGCCCCGATCAAGTACTGCTTTTTTTAAATAAAATGCCATACTGTTTTTTCAGAAAGTTAATACTTCTCTATTAATTCCCACACCCGTTCCGTCGGCCGCCCGATCAAAGCCTTATCTCCCATGATTAAAATCGGCCGCTCGATCAGGATCGGGTTTTTGATCATCGCCTTGATCCATTGGGCTTCGGTCATTTTCTTGCCTTCGTATTTCTCCTTATAGATCGGCTCTTTCTTCCGCACCAGTTCCTCTGCTTTGATGCCCAGTTTTTTCAGGATGTCTTTCAGTTCCTCTTCCGTCGGCGGCGTTTCAAGGTACAGGAATACTTCCGGCTTTACTTTCTCTTTTTTAAGTACGCTCATCACCTCGCAGCTTTTTGCACAGTTGCTTTTATGCCAGATCGTGATATCCTGTTTTTTCTTCGCCATTTATTTTTGTGCCGGTTTATTCGTGGCATTCCAGACCGCACCGTATTCCATCAGGTAATGCTTGATAAATTCATTCAGATCGCCGTCGAGCACACCCTGCGCATCCGACGTTTCGTAATCCGTGCGCAGGTCTTTCACCAGTTTGTACGGATGCAGCACATAGTTGCGGATCTGTGAACCCCATTCGATTTTTTTCTTCGAGCTTTCGATCGCCGCCGTGCTTTCCATGCGTTTGCGCATTTCAATTTCATACAGCTGCGATTTGAGCAGGCGCATGGCGTTTTCGCGGTTGTTCATCTGCGAGCGCGATTCCTGGTTCTTGATCACGATGCCCGTAGGCTTGTGATACAGGCGTACCGCGGTTTCCACCTTGTTCACGTTCTGTCCGCCCGCACCGCCCGAACGGAAGGTTTCCCATTCGCATTCGGAAGGATTCACTTCAATCTGGATCGTATCGTCGATGAGCGGGTATGCGTAAACGGATGCGAACGACGTATGCCTGCGCGCGTTGGAATCGAACGGGGAAATGCGCACCAGCCGGTGCACGCCGTTCTCGCCTTTCAGGTAACCGAAAGCGTAATCGCCTTCGAATTCGAGTGTGCACGATTTGATGCCGGCCGCTTCACCTTCCTGCAGATCGGCTTCTTTCACCTTGAAACCGTTTTTCTCGCCCCACATGATGTACATGCGCATGAGCATCGAAGCCCAGTCCTGGCTCTCGGTTCCGCCCGCGCCCGAATTGATGGTGAGCACGGCGTTCATATTGTCTTCCTTGCCGCCGAGCATGTTCTTGAACTCGAGATCTTCGAGTTTCTTCACCGATTCGGCGTACTGCTGGTCCGCATCCTTTTCAGTCGCGTCGCCGGCTTTGTAAAAATCGAACATGACCTGCAGATCGTCCAGGCTTTTGCAAAGCTCGTCGAATGCGGTAGTCCAGTTCTTTTTCTGTTTGATTTCTTTGAGCAGCGCTTCCGCTTTTTTCGGATCATCCCAAAAACCGGGTTGCTGGGTCAGCGCTTCTTCTTCGGCAATCTGCGCGAGTTTCCTGTCGACGTCAAAGATGCCTCCTAAGCGCATCTTTGCGCTCTGCAAGGCCTTTAATTTGTTCAATAGTAATCATAGCGTGCAAAAATACGAATTGCGGGGATTTTTCAGGCGTCCCGGGCGGAATTAATCGACCGGGACAAGCCGCATACCGCATAATAAATACCTTCGCAGCATATACACGGCATGAGCACCCTGGCTGAAAAAGCGCGAAAAACAGTCCCCGCCATTGTCCTTACAGGGCTGGCCGCTTTGCTGCTGTGTACCTGGGCCATCGTCAACGGTTACCCGCTGGTGTACCCGGATACCGGTACATACATTTCGAGTGCATTCCGGCATTATGTACCCATCGACCGTTCGGTGGTCTATTCCATGTTCCTGCGCCGCATGAGTTTCGACAGTTCGCTGTGGCTGACCGTTTTTGCCCAGTCGCTGCTGGCGGCGATTACGATCCGCTGTTTTTTCCAGCAGTTTTTACCTGCGGCAAGACAGGGAATTATTTACCTGGCGACGATTGCCGTACTCGTTTTTACAACTGCGATCGCAGTAAATACCGGGCAACTGATCGCCGATATTTTCACCCCGCTGGCCGTGCTTTCCTTTATCATGCTGCTTTTTTCGCGCGGACTGACGCGGAGCAGGCGGGTTTTTCGTTTCGTGCTGCTGGTCATTTTCCTGCCGATGCACTTTTCCAATTTCCCGCTTCTCGGCATGCTTTTTTTCGTCGCTTTTGTTTACTGGTTCTTCCGGCTGAGAAAGAAAAACGATCCTGCCTTCGGCCTGAAAGAAATCGGCCTGGGTTTTACCGCGATCTGCGGATCGGCCGTTTTCCTGGTCGGGGTGAATTTTTCCGTTGACGAAAATTTTTCTTTCCGTCCGCAAGGCAGTCACGTTTTTACCATGCAGCGGCTTATTCACTGCGGAATTATCAGCGATTATCTCGAAAAAAAATGCCCGGATGCCCCGCCGGCGCTTTGCGAATCCCGATCCTATATCCAGGCCATTGATTTTCTCTGGGACAGTAAGAACAGTCCTGTTTATAAAAACGGGAAGAACTGGATGGACCACAAGGAAGAATACGACCGCATCATTTCGGAAGTATTCCGCGAACCGCAATACATCAAACGTTTTGCATACTGCAGCATGCGCGATACCTGGAAGCAGCTTTTCCATTTTAATATCAGCGGACTTGATGCGATGGGTGAAGGCTCGGCACCGCACGGGGAAATAAAATGGCATTATAAAAAAGAAGAAGCGGCTTACCTGGATGCGCGCCAGCAAAAAGGCCGGCTGGATTTGTCCATCGTCAGCGGCATGCAGATTTTCGTTTTCGCCGGTTCGGCTTTGATCATCCTGCTGATTCTTCTTGTTCCCGTTTTCCGGCAATGCCTGAGCGCTGTACAGCTGGGTGCAGGCTGGCTGATCCTCGCTGCGTATCTTTTTAATGCGTTCACCTGCGTCACCTTCGCCGTGACAGATGATCGTTTTTCGGCCCGCCTGGCCTGGCTTTTCCCGATGCTGCTGGCCGTATGGATGAGCGACCGGAATGTCCGGGAAAAAATTACCGGCGTTTTCCGCATGAAAAAATGACGGGTTGCATAAAATTCCTCGGGAGACTGCTTTACAGGAAAGTCTTTTTGTACTTCGGAATAGATCCTGTAGCGGTCGGCAGCAGCAGTCAACGTAGTGCGCTTCGCTGGTTGCCTGGGTTTTCCAGAAGCATTGCTGTAATACAAATACTGCTGCTGCCTCCTGCCGACTGCCGCTCAGTAGAAAACTATTCCGATTTCAAGAGGTCTTTGTTTTGTAACAGGTATGCAGAGGAATTTTAAACAGTCTCCCGCACCCGAAAACGAATTGTTACCTTTGTACTCATGTCAGCCGAAGAGCCGAAAAACCAGATGTTCAACCTGAATGACGGGCAGTTCTGCCATGTTCTTCCCGACCGGCTGGTGATTTATCCCAAAATGCAGATCCTGGAAATGCCGCAGCCGCGCGACGGGGCCAATGTAGCGCTGCAGATTCTGTACGGATCGCTTTCCGTAATTCCCGGCGCGATGACGGTGGTTTTTTTCATCGTGGGATTTTACCCGCTCGCCGCGATGACTTTGCTGACCAGCATGGCCGCTACCGTCGCCTTTATGCGCGGGAACAAATATTCAGCCACCAACTGCATCATGCGCGATTCGATCGTGGATATGAAATACCGCAGGGTGAATTTCGGTTTCGATTATTTTGAAGTACGCTACCGCGGGAAAAACCAGAAAGAATACCTGCGCAGGATCAGCATTTACGATTCGGATGAGATCGCGGCCAAAGCGGTCAACCTGATGATCAGCGAAGGTTTGTTGAAGCCGGAAGAACTTTCCGCCGGTTCGGCTGCGACGAAATAGTTTTTCAGTCCTCGTCTCCGCACATAATTTCCCGCACAAGATCCTGCTCATATCCTTTGCCGGCGAGGTAGGTCATTATTTTATACTTCTTCTTCAAGTAATGCTTTTCTTTTATCGTCCTGCTTTTTTCTGCGGCTAATTTTCGCAGGGTCGCGAGGTAATCTTTCCCGTCAATTTCCGCCAGCCCTTTCCGGATGCAGTAATCGCTGACTTTTCTTTTCTTCAGCTCCAGCTTTATTTTAACGCGGCCCCAGTGTTTCTGCCGGAACTTTCCGCCGGCATAAGCTTTCGCAAAACGTTCTTCATCCAGAAAATTACGCGAGATAAGTTCGGCGATGATATTCTCCACCGCATCAGGCCACAAGCCCCAGCCGTACAGTTTATCACGGACTTCCTGCTGGCAGCGTTCCTGTAACGCGCACCAGGCTTCTGCTTTGACCAGGGCCAGCGCAGGATCGGTGATTTTCATTTTTTTCTTCTGCTCTTCCATAAGCTGTAGCCTTGCGAAATTAATCACAAATCAGCAATGAAAAATTACAGCGCCGCTGATTTTGAAACGGAAGGAATTGAAGAAATAAAAAAGCCCGTTGAAAATTTCAACGGGCTGAAAATTTTTATTCGCTTTTACCAAACCTTCACCCGCAAACTATCCGGCCGCCACATCGGGTCGCCTTCTTTCACTTTGAATGCTTCGTAGAATTCGGGCACGTTGGCGAAAGGTCCGTTAACACGCCACTTGGCGGGCGAATGTACGTCGGAGAGCAGGCGCTGGCGCAAACGTTCTTCTTTCTGCTGGTACAGCCAGCCGAGCGCGTAGCCGAGGAAATAACGCTGTACCGGCGTGAGTCCCGCGATCTTTTGTCCTTTCTTATACTGGTCCGTTTTTTTGAACGCTTCCAGGCCGAGCAGCACACCGCCATAATCCGCCAGGTTTTCACCGAGTGTCGTCCCGCCGTTGATATGCATACCCGGGAGCGGTTCGAACTGGTCGAATTGTTTTACCATGACATCCGCGCGTTTCATAAACTGGTCGGCGTCTTCCTTGGTCCACCATTCGGACAGGTTACCGGCCGCATCGAATTTTCTTCCCTGGTCGTCGAAACCGTGCGTGATCTCGTGACCGATCGTAGAGGCGGCTGCGTAGCCGTACACCATCGCATCGTCGGCATCTTCATCCTTCACGCCGGCAATCAGGAAAATTCCCGCCGGCAGCACGATCTCGTTGTTCGACGGGTTGTAATATGCGTTATAAGTCTGCGGCGTCATCGTCCATTCCGTGCGGTCAACCGGTTTTCCGAAGCGGGCAACACGGTCGTTGAAGGACCAGGTGGCGGCGTTCATCATGTTCTGCGCATACGACTGGCGCGTAATTTTCAGGGCGGAATAATCTTTCCAGGTATCCGGGTACCCTACTTTTTTCGTCATCTTTTCCAGTTTCTCCAGCGCTTTCTGCTTCGTCGGTTCCGTCATCCAGTCGAGTGATTTGATACGGTCGCGGTAAACGGAACGGATCGCTTCCACCATGTCGCTGTAGCGTTTCTTCGTTTTCTCGGGGAAATAATCTTTCACGAAAATTTTACCGAGCACCATGCCCATGGCTTCCTCTTCCGCATCCAGCACCCGTTTCCACCGCGGACGCTGTTTCTGCTGCCCTTCGAGTAAAGTTCCGTAGAAAGCAAAGTTTTCGTCGTCGATCGTTTTGCCCAGGTACTCCGCATAGGTGGAAACAAAATGATAACGGAGGTAATTTTTAATGTCATTCACCGGCGTTTGTTTCAGCACGCGGTCCAGCGCTGCAAAAAATTCCGGCTGACCCACGATGAGCGTATCCGCCGCGCCGAGCCCGTAACCGGTCAGCAGGCTTTTCCAATCGATCGACGGGCAATATTTTTTTGTGAAATCGGCAACAGTCATTTTATTGTAGTTCGCGTTGTCGTCACGGAGTTTTTCCAGTGTCCGGGATGCTTTCGCAAGTTCCATCTCCATTTTCATTACGCCTTTTCCGCCCGCTTCCGCAGTTTTGTCATCCTGCCCGAGCAGTTGCAGCATACGCGACACATGACCCGGGTACGCATCGCGGACAGTTGTAACGCCGGAATCTTTGTTGAAATAAAAATCGCGGTCGGGCAAACCGAGTCCGCCCTGGTAAAGGATCACGGCGATTTTGGAACTGTTCTTGGCATCCTGGTCCACGTACAGGCTCCAGCACGCGTCTGTACCGAGTTTGTTGAGTTCCGCGATTACTTTCACGGCATCCGCCGCGCCGGTAATGCCGTCGATCATTTTGAGCTGGGCCTCGAGCGGCTTCACCCCTTCTTTATCGGCTTTCACGGAATCCATCCCGGCAACCCAGAAATCGCCGATCTTCTGCGTTTCGGTTCCTTCGGCCACGTTAGCTTTCGCAGCATCTTCGTTCACTTTCCGTTTCTTCACATAAATATCTTCGTACACCATATTGCCGATTCCCCATCCGCCTTCCGTAGAAGGAATCGGGTTGTTCTTCAGCCAGCGCCCGTTCGCGAATTCAAAAAAATCAACCGCCGGGTTCACGCTCGAATCGATATTCGCAGCGAGGAAATCGGGACCTTTGGCTTTGGTGGTATCCGCCTGCAGATCGGACGGTGATTCACTGGAGCAGGATGCCAGGACAGCAAACGGCAATACGAGGAAAAGGGTCGCTCTCATTTTTCTTTTTATTTGCAGGCAAGATAATACGTTTCGGTCCGGCCTGCAACCCGCCCGGAAGGCGCAGGAACCGCTTATATAAAAATCAGATCAGCCCGCGCGCTTTCAGCTCGAGGTATTTGTTGATCGTACTCACCGAAAGATTCTGCGGAGCGGTATAGATGGAATGGATGCCGTATTTTTCCAGCTCCTTCACGATCAGTTTTTTCTCGTACGCGAATTTCTCGGCAATCGTTTTGTAATAAATTTCCTGTGTATTCGCAGGCCGTTTATCGAGGAACGAGCGCAATTCCGTGTTCTCGAAAAAGATCACCACCAGCAAATGATCGCGCGCGATGCGGCGTAAAAACTTAAGCTGCCGCTGCATGCCCGAAAAACTTTCGAAGTTGGTAAACAGCAGGAGCAGGCTGCGCTGCGTGATGCGCATGCGGATGGCGCCGTACAGTTTTTCATAATCGGTTTCGAGGTAACCGGTTTTCTGGTTGTACAGCAGTTCCATGATTTTGTTCAGCTGCATGCCTTTCCGGTCGGCCGGCAATATGCTCTGCACTTTGTGACCGAAGGTGATTATTCCTGCTTTGTCGTACTTGAGCATTGCGATATTCGAGATCACGAGCGACGCATTGATGGAATAATCGAGCAGGCTCATGCCTTCGAAGGGCATTTTCATCACGCGTCCCATATCGATGAGCGAATATACCTGCTGCGACTTTTCATCCTGGTAGCTGTTTACCATCAGGCGATTGCGGCGCGCGGTCGCTTTCCAGTTCACCGTCCGGTAATCGTCGCCGGGAACATATTCCTTGATCTGGTCGAATTCCATATTGTGACCGATCCGCCTGATCTTTTTAATTCCGACTTCGGTGAGGCGATGTGAAATAGCGAGCAGTTCGAATTTCCGCATCTGGATAAACGAAGGATAAACCGGCACGTTCATCTCGTCGGAATATTTATAGCGGCGCTGAACCAGGTGCAGCGGGCTCATCGCGTAAATATTGATCGCGCCGAATTTATATTCGCCGCGTTTCACCGGCCTGACGGAATACTGCAGTATTTTTTTTGCTCCGAAGCCCAGCAGCATGGTGAAAGACAGGTTGCGCGACTGGAACTGCTCGGGAAGTTCATCCAGCACGCGAAGCCGCACCGGGAACGTGTAATTATTTTCAATGTAAATCCGGATGTCGTTGAAATCGCCGTTCGAAAGTTTATCCATCATTTCCCGGCGTGCGAAAATTCCTTTCCGGTGACTGTACAGGATCAGGATATCGGCCAGCAGGAGCGCGGAAAGTCCCAGCAGAACAACGTAGGCAACGGAAAGAAGCTGTGGAAAAAAATAAGTAACGATAAAGAACACGATCACGCACCCGGACGCCAGGAAAAACCAGGGACTTAAGTACAGTGATTTAAAAAATGTTTTCATCGTTGTCCAATCAATGTCGCTCTAATTAAAAAGGCAAAAAGCAAAGGGCAAAAGCAAAAAAGCAATTATTTTGTTTTGTCATTTGAATTTATGCTGCGCTTATATTTTTCAGGGTTCTCGATCATGTGATTTAGCAAACGGCCTGTTTCCTCTGATTTGCGCATCAGATCATGATACTGCTTTTGTGAAATATATTCGCATGCGTATGCAAAATCAAGCCAAACCTGTATTTCGCTGTTTTCCATATCACAATCTGAAACCTTGCTGATAAAATGCGCTTTATAGATGCGCTTCCGATAAGCTTCTGCAAGATTTGCACAAACAGAACGGGAACTCCTCCTGATTTGCGTCGTCAAACCATACTTTTCATCATCCGGAAATTTTTTCGTGATCCGGAATATTTCCATTGACACTTCGAACGCCTTTTTATAAACGGTCATTTGCTTAAAATCGAATTTCGAGACTTCCATACTGTTTGATTTTTTTGTTGTTATTTTTTGCTTTTGCCTTTTGCTTTTGCCTTTTTAATTACCAACCTTTTTCTGTAAAACAGTCTTCAGTTATCTCGGTATTTCAACACGCTCAATAATCTGGCGGATTACTTCCGCGGGAGAAACGCCTTCCATTTCTTTTTCCGGCGTAAGCATCACGCGGTGATGCAAAACAGGCTCGGCGATAAACTTGATGTCTTCCGGCGTTACAAAATCACGGCCGCGGATGGCTGCAAAGGCTTTGGAAGCCGTGAGCATGGCCAGCGACGCGCGCGGTGATGCGCCGAGATAAAGCGCGCTGTTGTTGCGCGTCTGGTTTACGATCTGTGCGATATAACTGATCAGGTTCGCATCGACGTGCAGGCCATACACTTTTTCACGGAAAGCAGTGATCTGTTCCGCACTGAGCACGGCGCGGATGCTGTTCAGGTCGATCACGTTGCGGCGCTGGTGGAATTCGGAAATGATTCTCACTTCGTTTTCATACGACGGGTATGTAATATCGATCTTGAACAGGAAACGGTCGAGCTGCGCTTCCGGGAGACGGTATGTTCCCTCCTGTTCCACGGGATTCTGTGTAGCGACCACCATGAAAGGCGGGTTGAGTTTGTATGTTTTCCCGTCGGATGTTACCTGCCGTTCTTCCATCGACTCGAAAAGTGCCGACTGTGTTTTCGCCGGGGCCCGGTTGATTTCGTCGATGAGTACGATATTCGAAAAGATGGGGCCCGGCCGGAATTCGAAATCGGATGTTTTCTGGTTAAACACGCTTGTCCCGATCACGTCGCTCGGCATCAGGTCGGGCGTGAACTGGATGCGTGAAAAACCGACCGCGACGGTTTTAGCCAGCAGTTTTGCCGTGAGTGTTTTGGCCACGCCGGGTACGCCTTCGATCAGCACATGGCCGTCGGAGAGCATGGCTGTGAGCAATAAATCCACCACGCGGTCCTGGCCTACGATGATGCGTCCGATTTCGCTTCGCACTTCGCCGATTGAACGCTGGAGATCGGAAAGATCGGTGCGGCCGGGAAAAAACGGGTTCTGGTTATCCATCTGTTGCTTGTATTGATTTTGTTTTATTTATCGTTTGCTGCCTGAATTAAATTCCCACATCAGGTCTTCGATCAGTTTCAGATCGGTTTCCGAACGCGATCCTTCTGCCTGCAGGCGGGCTATTTCGTAAAATAAATTTTTCACCTTCATCTCGTCAACACCCGAAAGCGCTGCTATTTTCCGGATAAACTCCTCGTCGAAGATGGTCGTTTTTACATGAAAACGGGTGCGGATCGTCTCCAGGAAGTAGGTAATCTTTTTGTGTGTAATGTCGCGCGTGTTACGCTGGTGATAGTATAACGTACCCACCACTTCCACGAATTCGAGCGTGGTGTTGCTCACCGGTTTGATGACCGGGATGATGCGCTGCCGGCGTTTGATCGAGAAGAAGAAACCCAGCAGCGTTACGGCAGCCAGTATCGCGTATGCCACCCGCAGCGATTCGTAGGAAAACAAAACGCTCCGCATTTCACCTTCCAGTTTGAAACCGTCTTTATAATAATCGTCCCAGAACGTTTCGCGCAGCGGCAGGTAGGAAAAGGTTTTGAAAATATACGGCGCGGTCGATTTGTCGGCAGCGTGGTAATTGATGAATACATCCGGAACGGTGTGCAGGAAAAATTCTCCTTTACCGAAAGGCATCCGGATGAAATTCACTTTGCCCGCGTCGTTTTTCCCGAGCACCGTCGCTTTGGCCGTATCAAAACTGGTGAAACAGTAATTCAGGGCGCATTTGCGGAAAACGTAATCCTGCTTCGCGCGCAGGTTCGGGTTCACGAAATTTATGGCCGGGTTTTCCGCCAGGTCTTCGATCTCGCCGATATTTTTCCCGGTCGTGTCCTTGGTGATCAGTACGTTGGCAATGTCTTCCACACCGAAATCCAGTGTATCCTGGATGAACGATGAAAACTGGTATGCGGAAATAAAAACGACATTTCCCTGCGCGGTAAAACGGAGCAGCTCTTCCACGTCGTATTCGTCGGCATCGAAAACGGAATTGAAAAACAAATAGTTTCGCCCGGAAAAGTATTCGTTATTGAGTTGTGTGAAGACGGGCACAGTCACCGTCTGTATTTTTTCCGCGTTCATCGACTCGAAAAAACGATACGTGACTTCTCCGCCGTAAGGAATATTTTTTTGCGAAGTGTAGTCGCGGTTCCAGTCAATCTCTTTGGGCTGGTTGGCCATGAGCAGGACCAGCAATACAAAAAGTACGGCGAGGACAATTGCACCCGGGCTGATTCTTTTTCTCATGCGCCGGCTACTGTTGAACTGAACTGGTTGAACATATCTTCGGCCCGCCGGTAATCGGTTTCCGCTACCTGGAAATCACCGTACCAGCAGTAATCGTAAATCAGGCTTACCTGCCGGAACTCTTCCTGGTGGCGGTTTCCGGCCAGGTGCAGGTAATAATCGTAATTGGTGCGATCCATGCGCCACTGGATCAATCCTTTGTCGGAAAGTTTCTTCAGGATGAACAGGTACTGCAGGCGGACGGCCAGGCGATAATCTCCTTTTTTCAGCGCGGCGGAAATCTGTTCCCGGAAATCCAGCTCGTGGATATTGATATCAAAAGTTGAACCGTCGCTCACTTCGCTTTCTGCGGCTTTGGAGAAGAATATTTTCCGGATATTCGTTTTCGTCAGCAGGAAAACAATACCGACCATGGCCAGCGCGGCAAGGATGATGATGAAAATTTTCCAGAACGAGGAACCCTCTTCCGAACCGAAAAGCGAATCCAGGAGCCAACTCAGGAAACGATCCCACCAGGTGGGTTCTTCGGGTCCCGCACTTTTATCGTATTGGTAATCGTCTGGCGCTGCTGGATAGCGGAACTGTCCTGCTTTATTTTTAATTTTTCTTTTTTTGCAGCCACGGCCTGCTGCGTCGAAAGCATCAACGCAAAAAAAGTAAACAGCAGGTAAAAAGCGGGACGCAAAAATTTCATCCGGGGAATCAGTAAGTTGTTTCGAAATCGGGTTCGGGCGGCGTGCCGATCTGTGCGATCATTTCGTTCATGCCTTCGCCCTGGATTTTTTCGCGCAGGCTGAAATAATGCAGACCGACTGTCACGTACGTGCTTCCGCTGATATAACTGTTTATAAACTGCGCGATAAAAGTCAGGATGCTGCCGATCAGCAGGATCGTATCGTAATCCATCAGGCTGTCGGCGGAACTGGCGCTCAGTATCCAGAAAACGATCTGCTGCGGCATAGCCACGGAGAAACCGATAAGGCCGAGACACAGGTAAAAAACGAACATGACCAGCCAGGTTGACCAGTAGTTGCCCGACATCGCCCAGCGTACGCGCGACATCGCTTCAAAAATTCCGACACGCTCCGTCGCTCTTACGATGTAGATGGAGTAGAAATAAAACCACATCGGGAAACAAATCAGCAGGAAGCCGATAAAGAAAATGAGTACGAAAAAGAAAGCCGCGCCCGCACCGAGGCTCGCCATGCCGCCGATGATCAGGCCCAGCAATAAAGCCACGACCAAAACCAGGAGCAGCATGAGCGCCGTTGTCCCCAGCAAAGCCGGAAGCCGGCTGAAAACCAGTTTTGCCAGATCGCCGACCGTAAAATTGCCCGGACCTTTTTCCCTGTATAACCTGAAATAATAACTGACCACACCAACCACCATCATGTTTGCCACGACCGAAGTAATGATGATGACCACGTATGACCAGAGCAGGTTCAGCTGGCTGTTGTCGCTTTCGAATAAATAATTGTTCCGTATTCCGCCCGGGTCAAAAGCGATGAAGGTGGTTACGATGGCCACCACCACATAAAAGGGACCGGCTATGAACAAAACACCTTTGCCGAGTACGCTGAAATTGTGACGGATAAACAGGATCGTATCGTTGAATACTTCCCCGAATCCGCGGACACGATCTAATTTAATATGATTGGTTTTTCGCATAAGTTGCTTCTTTGTCTGTTTGCCTGCGCTCGATCACGGCCTGCTCTTCTTCCACGGTATGCCGGGTTTTCCATGTCCACCACGACAATATAAAACCGGCGGTGATCAGGATACTGAAAAACACCAGCGAAACAGGATCGGGAACTTTCCGGGTGATTACGCTCATGGTGACGGACAGCGCGGGCAGCAGGATGAGCAGGGAAGCCAGTACCAGTTTCACCCCGGTATGGCTGCCGCGGCGCCTGCGTGAATAGAACGGATACACCGCGTAATACCAGACCATGAATGAAGCCATTAAAATGATAAGTCCCAGCCGCAGTCCGTCGTTCATTTCCGTGTAGCGCGTGAGAAAACTTTCGATAAAGGCGGCGGTCATGATGAGCGGGATGGCTGCAAAAGCGATTTTAACCGCGGTGCGTCCGTGTTTTTTCAGCGATTCGCCGCGCGAATACGTTCCGGGGAAATAAATGCAATTGGCCAGGGCCAGGCCGGCAGCTCCTTCGATCACGAAAGAGAGCATTTCAATGGTACCGTGCATCCAGATGGTCAGCGCTGATTCCTGCATCACGCCCTCTTTGTAAAAAAAATACTGGAAAGCGCCCACCATGATGCCGTTGGAAAACAAAATAAAAACCGGGCCCAGCTGTGAAAAAAATCCGGCGATGAGCATGATCAAAGCGACCTTCACGTTGTTCAGCCCGATTTGCATGAACATGGAAAACTGGTCGTGGTCCTTGTAAACGGCCATCGGGTCGCCTTTTTCAATGTTGTGTATCGTCATGTTCACGTAGCCGTCGCCGAGGATGGTACGTACAAAATCCGGATCCATCCGCGAAGAAAACACGCCGATGACAACGGCGATAACGAAAACGGCCATCGAAACGAACAGGTTTCGCCCGTTGGACCGCATCAGTTCAGGTACTTCTTCTTTCCAAAAAGTAATGAGCCTGCTGCGTCGTTCTTTTTTGTTCCTGTAAATTTCCTGGTGAACCCGTGCGGCCAGCGCATTCAGGTATTTCTCGGTATTGGTGCCGGGATAAAACGTTTTGGCATACGAAAGATCGTCCGTAATCTGGATAAACAGGTCGGCGAGCGCATCCGGGTCATTTCCCCTGTGCGTATTCAAAAGCTCTTCGAAGCGCTGCCATTTTTCATGGTTCTGCTTCAGAAAACTGATTTCTTTCATACCAGTGAGGTTAAAGATACGTAATCCGATGACTCACCCCCCGGCCCCCTCTCTCCGGGTGAGTTTCGTCTCTTTTCCAAAATACTGTCCGTACTACTTTAACACTTGCGTCAAAGACGCAAGTGTTAAAGTAGTTCCAGTAACTTAAATTGTGGCTCCCCCTCTTTGCGTCTTCGACGCAAAACGATCTCCCTGCTTTTACGAACACGTCGAAGGCGGAGAGAGGGGGCCGGGGGGTGAGTCCCGGACTACAAATTCTTATATTTACCCCCGTATGCAAAGCCTCAACATACAAACAACACAGAACGTCGATATCAACTACGAAGTAGCGAATATCGGCGACCGCCTGCTGGCCCGGCTTATCGACTGGGGTATTTTCGTAGTGCTGATTATCGCGCTGAGTATTGTGAATGCATCCCTGCAATTGTCGATTACCAGCGGACTTTATATCCTGCTCATTTCGCCCATTATTTGTTACGACCTGATCTGCGAACCGCTTTTCCAGGGACGTTCCTTCGGAAAAATGGTGCTGAAACTGCGCGTGATCAAAATAGACGGAACGCAGCCGGGAATCGGTGATTATATCATCCGCTGGATGTTCCGTTTGCTGGAAGGACTGGTTGCGATTTCACCGGGACTTTGCCTGCTGGTTGTGCTGGTCAACGGCCGCGGACAACGTTTCGGTGATATCGTGGCCGGGACAACGGTGATCAGCACCAAGCAGAAAGTACAACTGCGCGACACGATCATGATGCAGTACAATCCGAATTACGTGATCCAGTTTCCGCAGGTATCCATGCTGAGCGACCGTGATGTCGGGCTGATCCGCGAAGTGCTGAAGCAGGCGATGAATTCGCAAAACTACCCGGCCATCGAAAGACTCTCGGCACGCGTTAAAGAAGTACTCGGCATTAATCCCATGATGCCGTCCATGCAGTTCCTGCACATCGTGCTCAACGATTATACGCACTATAATTTCGAGAGCAACCGCTGAGAATTTCCTGGAGACTGTTTAATCCCGATAGCTATCTGGATCCTCCGCGTACCTTTTACAAAACTCAGAACTGTTGAGGTCGGAATAGTGTTTACTAAGCGGCAGTTGGCAGCGGCAGGAGGCAGTTAACGCAATGCGCTTCGCATGTCGCCTGGATTTTCCAGGAACATTGTTGTAATACAAAGACTGCCGCTGCCTGCTGCCGACTGCCACTGGATCTACTCCGACGTATAGCAACAGTTTTCGTGTAAAACGGCTCACCGGAGGAGTTTTAAACAGGTTCTCAGTTTTTCACAAACTTCTTCTTCAGGATGCCGCCATCGGTTTGGATTTCCAGCAGGTAAATACCGGCGGGCAATTTCTGCACATTCGTTTGCTGCGTATTTTTCCCCGCCGAAGCTTTCACTGTCCACGCATCAACCAGTTGGCCGCGCATATTCAGTATACGCAACTGTACATCCTGCGCAGCCGGCAGTGAAAATTCCGCAGCCAGGAATTCAGAAACCGGGTCGGGATAAACATGCACCTGCGGCTCGTTCTGCACAGCACCGGCTGCGGTGATCACGCCGGGACCGAATTTCAGGACCACGCCTTCGTTGTTCTCCAGTCCTCCGGCAAAAATATTCCGCGAAGCATCGATGGAAATTCCATAACCTTCTTCACCATTCGCCGCACCATAATACGTGGACCATTTCAGCTCGCCGGTATTGTAAAACCAGCTGATGAAAAAGTCGTTGAAATTTCCGCCGTCGCCTTGTGTCGACTGGTAATACAGGTTATCCGAAGGTATTTGCAGGGGAAAATCCGTCGATCCGCTGCGGCCGGTCACAAATACACCCTGCTGCGGATCGGCGGCAATAGCCATCCCGAGATCGACATTCCCGCCGCCGAAATACGTGGACCAGTTCAGGCTGTTTCCTGCGGAATTGCATTTGGCCACGAAAGCGTCGTGCATGCCGATATTACCCAGCGTGCTGTCCATGTATGCGCCCTGCCCCGGATCCATTAAAGGAATATCGGCGGATAAAGTATAACCGGTGATATAGACTCCGCCCGCCGTATCAACCGCAATGCCCTGCGCGAAATCCGCATCGGTTCCTCCCCAGTACGAAGAGAAAGCAACGGAACTTCCCGCCGTGTTCATGCTTGTGATAAAAGCGTCTTCGAAATTATAGGCGTTCGCATTCGACGACTGGAATCCTCCGGAAGTATTTGGAAAAACTCCCGACAAGGTGGAACCGGTAAAATAAACTGAATTGCCGTGCAGCGTAATCGCTCTTCCTTTATCGTCATCATCACCGCCGTAAAACGTGATAAACTGGGGTGCGGCCGCATTGTCGAGTTTAACGACGAACGCGTCGTTGCCCGCGTTTTTCGTCATCTGCACACCATTGAGCGCGATGAAATTACTGGATGCGGTATAACCCGTCGAGTAGCTGTTCCCCGCAGCGTCGGCTGCAATCGCAAGACCCTGTTCGCTTGAACTTCCGCCGTACCAGCTCGCCCACTGGCGCACACCGGCCGCATTGAATTTCAGGAAAACCGCATCGAATGTTCCGCCGCCGTAATTCGCCTGGAAAGGATTCTGCACCGGGAAATTAGTCGAACCGGTATAACCGGTCACGTAACAATTTCCTGCAGCGTCGGTCGCAACGCCTTTGCCCGCTTCGTAATTTCCGCCACCGTAATACGTGGACCAGATGCGGTTACCGTTACTTCCGTCAAGGCGCTGCACGATCATGTCTTCGTTTCCGCCGAGCATCGCCTGGTAAGGATTAAGTACCGGGAAATCCCCGCCGTCGGTAGAACCGGTTGTGCATACATCGCCGCTTCCGTCGTTCACCGCGGCGACGGAAAAAATATAATCCATGCCGGAACTGACCTGCGTGGAAGTCCACTGCAGCGGCGGATCGATGATCAGCGTTTCGTTTTTATCATACTGCGCAAGTGCAAAACTTACTTCGTTGTTTTTTACGCGGAAACGGGAATGCACATTTTTCCCGCTTTCTTCCATCCACGATTTCAGCACGCCTTCGAAAAGACATCCGAAGGCCAGGTCGATTTTCAGTTTACTGTCGTTATCTATCGGCAGCATTTTCTCCGCTCCTTTATAAACGAGGCGGATATCCGCAGGATCGGCGCCGGGATGCACGATAAAATCATACTGGATATTTTCTCCTTCGGCTTTCAGCATCCAGTCGATGCCGGGATAAACCGAACGGATAAGCACCTGCTGCCAGGTTTTTACACCGAGAACGCCCTGCGCGCAATGCGGGTAATAATAATTCGAGTACCCGGGAAGCGGCGAACTGCATTCGATATTCCCGGGACGGATTTCCGCGCCGGCCAGCTGCATTTCCAGTTTCGACCAGCGGGTAGATTCTCCTGCGGCGATTTTTTTCTCCGGGAAAACATAGGTCAGACCTTCATTCGTCACAAATAATTCCTTGCCGTTACCGGTGAGCCGGAAAAGCACCTGCGGCGCGGGATTGCCGTACTGGTCGCTGACCTGTCCTTTATTTTCCGTGAACCCGGTTTTGCCGGCGGAAGCTTGTTCTGTGTTTCCGGCCATCGCAGAAAAACCAAAAATTAAAGCGAATCCCAGCGCCGGGATGCTGAAGCAGTATTTTGTTTTCATCGGTTTGTTGTTTTTTGTATTTCTTCCCCGTGTTCTCCTGTAACCCAATGTAGCCAAAAATTTCGTGCTGGAAAAGTGTTTTGGGTTAACCGGTTTGAAGACTGTTTAAAATTCCTCCGCGTACCTCTTACCAAACAAAGAATTGTTGATGTCGGAATAGATCCAGCAGGCAGTCGGCAGCGGCAGGAGTAGATAGTCTTTAGAAATGAGATCGTTGTTAGTCGAAGTCTGAGACTTCGACTAGCTGCGTCTGATTTACGAAGACTGTTTGCTGCCTCCTGCCGACTGCCTGCTGGATCTATTCCGACGTCTGGCAACAGTTTTCCTGTAAAACGCTTCTGCGAAGGAGTTTTAAACAATTTCTAATTCGTAGCTTCGTATAGACTGAAACCGCCAACTGTTTTGCGCCATCTTTTCATTTTTATTTTTTTCGTCTCTGCGCTGCAGGCTCCTGCGCAAAAATTTCCCTGGCAGGTAACCGCTGTTTTTTCAGGTCCGGAATTTACCGCTGATTTTACCAAACCGGTTGAAGAATGGATCTCGGAGCGGCTGGAAAAATTCGCCGGAACGAAGCAGGAACGCGATTTCATCATTCGTACGGAATACCAGCTCGACCGCCTGCTGAAAAGCGGGCTGGTGCTTTGCGGCGATGAATTGAGCGCGTATGCTTCCATAGTGGCCGATTCGCTGCTGGCGCCGGATACGGCTTTGCGGAATAAGATCCGCATTTACACGCTGCTTTCCTCGCAGGCCAATGCCTGGACTTTTGACCGCGGCATTATTCTGATCACGAGCGGATTGTATGCGCGGCTGAACAACGAAGCGGAACTTGCCTTTATCCTCGCGCATGAAATAGCGCACTACAGGGAAAAACATGCGCTCAGCACGTACATTTTCCAGAACTGCGACGATCTTGCCGGCTGCACAGCCCCGGTAAAATTCAGCAAGGTGAACGGCTACAGCCGCGAAAACGAACTGTTTGCCGATCATGAAGCATTCGGACTGCTGAAAAAAAGAAATTACAGCCTGAACGTCATTCCTTCCGTATTCGATTTTCTGCAGTACGACTATCTTCCGCTGGAAGAAAAAAAATTCAGTAAATCTTTTTTCGAGGACGGGCATCTCGTTATCCCGCGACAGTACGCACTGGGCATCCTGAACCCGATCGTACGAAGAGACGACAGCCACGATACTTCCGGAACACACCCGAGTATGGCCAAACGCCGGCTGATGCTTCGCCTGCAGCTGGCTTCCGATACGGGCGGAGCTAAAACGGAACTGCTGCCCGGCGGAGATCACGGGTATTTTAAAACCATGAGCCGCACAGCCCGGCTGTCGCTTTGTGAACAATACCTTGCCGAAGGCAGTTACCTGGAAGCATTTTACAACGCGTACACGCTGCTGAAAAATTACCCGGGTGATAAACTTCCCGAAAAATATATCGGCACGGCCTTGTACGGCATTGCACAGATCCGCGCTTCGTTTTCGGGCGGCAGTTCTTTCAGCAGCTATGAACGCGTGCAGGGTGAAATGCAGCAGGTGTATTATTTCTTCGGCAAAATGACCGCCATAGAATCAACCGTGCTGGCGCTTCACTGGAACTGGAAAGCGGGCGCCGACCCTTCCGGTGAATCGCGCGCGCGCTGCGACAGTTTGTTCTCCCTGCTCACGGGCCTGCACCGGATGCGCATTTCCGATTTCAGTACTGAACTTCCGCCGCCGGACAAATACCCGGCAGAAGTTGCAGGCGACGTACGCGGTGAAGTACAATCTCCGAAATCTGCATACGATTTTCACAAGTATGCGCTCGGCGGTTTGCTTCGCGACAGCGCTTTCGTGCAGCGGTTCCGTTACTACGAAAAAAGAAACAACGATAATTCTTTCGTCGACCTGCTTTTGCAGCACAGGCCGGTGAACAATGTTTTGGTTTTGTCGCCGGTCATTCGTATTTACGGCGATAAAGGCAGAGAATATTTTGCCGCCGAAGAACGCTGGAAGCAGGCCTGGTACGCTTCGCTGGCCAAAGACAGCAGCGCGGACATGCATTTTTTCCTGCATGATTTTTTCCCGGACAAAAAAGACATCAACAGGCATCTCGGCGAAAAAACGCTTTCCACCTACTGGCTGATGGAACGCCAGTCGATCGCCGCTACTTTTTTTCCGCCGGCCTGGAGCAGCAACGGCATGCAGTACAGGTTCAAAAACGGGAACAGCACCGGATCGCCGGACTACCTGCTGCTTACCGGGATCATTTACCGCACCGTTTTTACCACCGACGATATCATCACCTCCGATGCCCGCGAAAAAATGCTGGCACACCCGAAAGTCACCTGCTACGCCATGCTGTACGATCTGCATACCGGGCGCCTGGTGCTGCATGAAAGCTATTCAAAGAAAAGAAAGATCAGCCGGCGGCAGCTTGACAAATGGGCGGAAAAAATCCGGGGACAGATCAGCGAATTATAAACCGTATCGTATGCGCAATTCGATCTTCTCTGAACGGTCCGCATAAAAAAATCCCGTTTCAGGAACTGTTGAAACGGGATCGTGATTTTTTCCGGGCCGGTCAGACTTTGATTTCGTCTTCCGCTTTGTTGTAGAAGTGATATTCCATCATGTGATAGGAATTCACCGCTTTCACTTTGATGCCTTTTTTGTACTTCCAGCGCCATTTCATCCGCCTGGAGATAAAACCTTTGGTGAGATAGGCTTCCAGGTAAGGATGCACGCATAACGTCACCTGCGGTTCGTTCTGTTCTTTCAGGATATACCGCAGGTTGTTTTCGATCTGGTCGATGATGAGTACGCTCGCCTGGATTTCACCCGTGCCGTTGCAGCTCGGGCATTTTTCCATCGTATTGACGCTGGTTTCCGGGCGTACGCGTTCGCGGGTAATCTGCACGAGACCGAATTTACTGGGCGGCAGAATGGTATGCTTGGCCCGGTCTGTTTTCATTTCATCGCGCAACTTCTGGTACAGCGCACGCCTGTTTTGCGGCGAGTGCATATCGATGAAGTCAATTACGATGATGCCGCCCATATCGCGCAGGCGCAGCTGGCGGGCTACTTCGCCGGCCGCTTCCATATTTACGTCGAGCGCGTTGCTTTCCTGGTCGCTGTGCAGTTTCGAGCGGTTCCCGCTGTTCACATCCACCACGTGCAGGGCTTCAGTATGCTCCACGATCAGGTAGGCGCCGCTTTTCATCGTCACGGTTTTACCGAACAGCGCTTTCATCTGCCGCTCGATGCCGTGGAATTCGAAAATGGGAACACCGCCTTTGTGGAGTTTGAGAATTTTTTCCTTGTCGGGCGCAATGCTCTGGAGATACATTTTCATCTCTTCGAACATGCGCTGGTCGTTGACGTGGATCGCATTAAAAGAGCTGTTCAGCATATCGCGCAGGATAGCGGACGTGCGGTTCAGTTCGCCGAGCACGCGCAGGGGCGGCTTGGCCTTGGTGAGTTCCTGGAAGCAGGTGTTCCATTTATTCACCAGGTCGTTCATATCGGCATCCAGGTCGGCTACGCCTTTCCCTTCGGCCACGGTGCGGATAATTACCCCGAAATTTTTGGGGCGGATGCTCTGGATGAGTCTTTTCAGCCGGTCGCGTTCTTCGCCGCTCTTGATTTTCTGCGAAACGGAAATTTTTTCGCTGAAAGGAATGAGCACGATATAACGTCCGGCAATACTCAGCTCAGATGTGATGCGCGGACCTTTTGTGCTGATCGGTTCTTTGGCGATCTGGATAAGCACATGCTGATCCGACTGTACTACCTGTGTGATTTTCCCGTCTTTGTGAATTTCGGGTTCGTTCTTGAAATACGTCAGGGCGGCATGTTTCTGCTTGCCGGTGATCGACATTTTCACGAATTTATTCAGCGACAGTACATTCGGGCCGAGATCGAAATAATGCAGGAATGCATCTTTCTCGTACCCTACATCCACGAAAGCTGCGTTCAGCCCGGGCATCACCTTACGCACACGTCCCAGGTAGATATCGCCTACTGAAAACTGGGAGCCGTTACGTTCGCGGTTCAATTCCACGAGCCGTTTATCGCTCATCAGGGCAATAACTACTTCCTGGGAAGTAACATCGATGATCAGTTCATTTGTCACTTTACGAGGTCTATGTTCAACACTTTCCGGGTACCGGCTACAACGCTTGGTTGGTGGGCACCGGATGCGGCTATCCGAACGAGGCAGTTTTCATTTTACGCGCCTGCTATATCAAAGCACAACAATCCCATAACCAGTTTTTGGCATGAGATACGAACCTGATGAAAGGGAAGATACTTGAAACAGGGCGCGTCTGCCGGGTTCACGATAGAAGCAAACAACCGGGTACATCGGAAAAGAAGAAGGTAAGTCTACCTGTTCTTTTTCTTGTGCCTGTTCTTGCGAAGACGTTTCTTACGCTTGTGTGTTGCCATCTTATGGCGTTTTCTCTTTTTTCCGCTTGGCATAGTCGGTAATGTTTTAAGTTAATTACTGTTTTTTCAACTTGTTCAGATCGTTTTCAATGCTGTTTCGCATCACCGGGTCTGTTTCAACTTTCAGGTAGCTTTCGAGGCACCTGATCGTACCGGCTTTATCACCCATGGCCTGGTAAACTTCAGCCATTTTGAGCCACATCATAATATACTCCGGATGCAGCCGGAGAATCGTTTCATACCGGTCGATGGCTTTATCGTACTGCTGCGAACGTTCGGCAAAAAGACCGAGGTTGAGCAGTGCATCCACATTTTCCGGGTCCGCTTCGAGCACTTCTTTCAGCAAAGTAATGCCTTTCATCGGTTCCGAAGTGGCTTCGACAAAACATACGCCGAGACCGGTTTTTGCATCCAGGTTTTTCGGTTCCAGTTCGAGCGCTTTGGAAAAACATTTTACGGCTGCTTCGAACAAAACCGGCTGGTCTTCTTCGGAAGTCACAAAATGCGTCGCCGCGTACCAGCGTTCACCCGCCTTTTGCCAGTCGGTCCCGGAACCGTTGTTCTTTTCCGCTTTCTGCTCGGCATACCAGGCGCCCAGTACAGGCTCGTTGTTCCTGCCCAGCAAAATGCTGAGCGAATCGTAGGCCTGGCTGCGTTTCACCGCATCGCGTTCCGATGCGATCAGCGCTTCGTAAAAAGCGACTGTTTTGGCCATTTCGGGTTTCAGGTGCTTCCGCGAAGCGGCCACTTGTTCATCGATATGATGCACGTGGCCCTGCTGGGCGGTTTTGCCTTTCATGCCCGGTTTTACAGCGGCGGCATTCGGAGTGGTTTTCGCAAAACTTAAAAGAACGATACACAACACGCCCGCTGCAATCATAATCCGTTGTGGTGTCAGCAGGCGCATCATGAGAAAATCAAACTGCTTTAACGTTTTTCTTCACTTTGTCCACAAAGGTTTTTGCCGGTTTGAATGCGGGCACATTGTGGGCGGGAATAATCACCGTAGTATTCTTGGATATGTTACGGCCGGTTTTTTCGGCACGGCGCTTAACGATAAAACTGCCGAATCCGCGGAGGTAAACGTTATCCCCTTTGGCAAGCGAGTTCTTTACGGATTTCATAAAAGCTTCAACCGAGGCCTGGACGGCTACTTTTTCAATACCGGTCTTTTCAGCAATTTCGTTAACAATGTCTGCTTTGGTCATTTTTCTATCTGGTTTTCAAACGGTTATTCGCTTGATTTGCATTATTTTACAGGGGTGCAAAGATAACAATTTTCTGAATAGACCAAAACTTAGAGAAATTTTATACCCCTTCTTTTTTCAGGCCATTTTGTCAGTTAAACCAGCAATTGACCGTATTTTTGGGCCTTCCAGGCCTGGGAACAAACGATGAATTTTGCAATAATTTTGGATAAATGGTACAAAAACCACCGCCGCGACCTCCCCTGGCGTGATACCCGCGATCCTTATAAAGTGTGGCTTTCCGAAATCATACTGCAGCAAACCCGGGTCGAACAGGGCTTACCTTATTATAAGGCTTTTGCGGCAAAGTATCCTACGGTGCAGAAACTGGCTGCAGCCAAAGAAGAGGACGTACTTAAACTGTGGCAGGGACTCGGCTACTATTCGCGGGCCAGGAACCTGCATGCCGCTGCGAAGCAGGTAACCCAGGAATACGGCGGAAAATTCCCGGGAACGTATGCGGAACTGCTCCGGCTGAAAGGTGTTGGTGATTACACCGCCGGCGCCATCGCTTCTTTTTGTTTCGGCGAAGCGCAGCCCGTAGTCGATGGTAACGTGTACCGCGTTCTTTCGCGGGTTTTCGGGATAGATACGCCGATCGATTCCGTGAAAGGGAAAAAAGACTTCCGGCAGCTGGCTTCTGAACTGCTGAATAAAAAAGACCCAGCCGGTTTCAACCAGGCCATCATGGAATTCGGCGCGCTGCACTGCACACCGAAAAAACCGGGATGCCTCTCCTGCCCTTTCGCCACGTACTGCGAAGCCCGCCGGGAAAAACTGGTGGACAAACTCCCGGTAAAAGCGCAAAAAACAAAACAGAACAACCGGCACTTTTATTACCTGCTCCTGTTTTCCGGCGATTTTATTTACGCCCGGAAACGCAGCGGCAAAGACATCTGGCAGAACCTGTACGATTTTCCCCTGGTGGAAACAAAAGCCGCTTTGCCCGAGAAAAAACTGGTTAACGGAAAAGTATTCGCCCCGGTGCTGGGAAAAACAACATACAGCATAAAACACATCTCCGCCGAAATCAGGCACCTGCTCAGTCACCAGAAACTGCATATCCGCTTTATCGAGATGCGGCTGAACAAACCGCTGCCTCTTTCACAGGCAAAAGGACTGGCAAAAATCCGCACGACAGAAATTCATAAACTGGCTGTGCCTGTTGTGATCCATAACTACCTGCTGGCACGGAAGTTTATTTAAAATTCCTCCACGTACCTTTTACAAACGAAGTATGATCAATGTCGGAATAGATACTGTTTCAAGCGGCAGGAGGCAGTGGCTTTGAGTAAAACGAGATCTTCGTTAGTCGACGTCTGAGACTTCGACTAGCTGCGTCTGATTTACAAAGACTGTTTACTGCCACTGCCGACTGCCGCTTGATCTATTCCGATTTTTAAAAGACTTTTATGTAACCCGCACGAGGAGGAATTTTAAACACCCTCGGAGAAGTGTGCGCGAATTGTTAACTTTGTTATCCTGTATGTTTTATACATGTTGAACACATCCGATCGCTATCGGATTTAACCAAACAAACCACACTATGGCAGGAGTCAACAAAGTGATCCTGATCGGTAATCTTGGGAAAGACCCTGAAGTACGTTATTTAGAGGGTGGCATTGCCGTTGCGAATTTTCCGATTGCAACTACGGAAACATTCCGCGACAAAAATGGAAACAAGAACGAACAGACGGAATGGCACCAGATTGTGCTTTGGCGCAAACTGGCCGAAGTGGCCGAGAAATTCCTCAAAAAAGGCATGATGGTTTACATCGAAGGAAAAATCCGCAGCCGGAACTGGGAAGACAAAGAAGGGAACAAACGTTACACGACTGAAATTTTCGGCGACTCGCTTACTATCCTTTCGCGACGCGATGACCAGAACAGCAGTTTTGTCCGCCCGCACAACCAGTTCAACCAGCAGCAGGGCAATACCGGGAACACCGGGAATGCAGGCTACAACAATACCAGCGGCGGAAACGAATACGGCAGCGGCAACACCGGGAATACCGGGAACACCGGCAACGATATGAATACCGCCGCCATCGAACACGACCCGAACGATCTTCCGTTCTGATCCGAAAGCATGTATGAAAAGGGCTTCGCAGCACACGAAGCCCTTCTCTTTTTACGTTAATAGAAACTTATGCGCATATCCCCGTTTGTATTCCTGCTGCTGGTTCCCGTCGTCCTGTTTTCCTGCATCGGCGAAGATGAAGAAATTGCCGCTCCGAAACCGCGCGGTTATTTCCGCATCGATATGCCGGAGAAAACCTACAAACGTTACGATACCACCTGCCCGTACACGTTCGAGCATCCCTGGTACAGCGTGATGATCACGCCGAAAGAAGGGCCCGCCGAATCCTGCTGGAAAAACCTGGAATTTCCCGGGTTCAAGGCGACCATCCACATCAGCTACAAGCAGGTTCACAATAACCTGGATACTTTGCTCGATAACGTATGGGAACTCACCGAAAAACATTCGTCGGTAGCTGCGGGCCTTCGCGATTCCACGATCAGGAACAGCAACGATAAAGTGTACGGAATGGTTTTCGAACTCGCCGGGAATGCCGCGTCGCAAATGCAGTTTTACCTGACGGACAGTACGGATCACTTTCTGCGCGGGGCGCTTTACTTTTTTGCCGAGCCGAATAAAGATTCGATTGCACCGGTTTACGATTTCATCCGTGAGGATGTGTATCACCTGATCAGCACGTTCCGCTGGAAAGACAAACCTGCTGCGCAATAACCACCCGAGCGCGGTATGCCTTCCAATCCTCATATCATCATCATCGGCGGCGGCGCTTCCGGGATTATCCTCGTGCGGCAACTGCTGCATTTCCATCCTTCCGCGCACATCAGTATCGTGGAAAAGAAAAATCCCTGGGGAGCCGGTGTCGCTTATAATACGCCTTACGATTTTCATGTGCTGAACGTGCGCGCGGCCAATATGAGCGCGTTTCCCGGCAAGCCGGATGATTTTGTAAACTGGCTGAAAGAAAAAAAACTGCCGTATTCCGGCGCCGGTTTTGTTCCCCGGAAAATTTACGGCGACTATCTCTGCGAACTCGCCGAATTGCCTGCCGGGAAAAAAGAACAGGTTCGTTTCATCCGCGACGAAGCGCTGCGCGTGGAAAAAAGACTCGTACATCTTGCTTCCGGCGAAACGCTGCGCGGGGATTTTATCGTGATCGCCGCGGGAAATTTTCTCCCGACAAAACCGGCGGCCGTGCGGGACGAAATTGCGCAGGATAAAAATTACCATCCCGATCCGTGGAACTACACTGATCTTGAAAATATCGGTCCCGCGGAAGATGTGCTGATCATCGGTTCGGGCCTGACCATGACCGACGTGGCGCTTTTCCTCCACCACCGCGGGCATACCGGCGAAATAACCTCGCTCAGCATTCACGGTTTCGCGCCGGAAGTGCATGGAACACATATAAGCCCCAACGAAACTTTCCGGGATGAGATGCGCGCCTGCGAAACATTGTCCGGTTACCTGCGTACCTGGAAAAAATATGCGGCCTCGGGCATCGGCGCCGAATCGCTGGCGGCCAGCATACGGCCTTTTGTGCAGGAACTCTGGCTGAAAATTTCAATCCCCGAACGGAGGCAGTTCATCGAGCACCTTCGCCATTTCTGGGGAACTGCGCGGCACCGCGTACCCGAACAATGTTTTTCCGTACTCGAAAAAATGCAGCCGGGACAACTCCGTTTTATCGGCGGAAGAATAAAAGTGATCGGGAAAAGCGCCGGCAGGTTCGAAATTTTTTACGTTCCGCGATCATACGCAACAACCACTTCCGTCAAAGCGCATCATATCATTAACTGCACCGGTCCTTCGCTCCATTACGAAAAAGATGCACCCGTTTTCCTGCGGACGATGCTTGAAGAAGGCCTGGTCTGCCGCGACCCGCTGCGCCTCGGACTGGATGCAGACTCCACCGGGCAACTCATCAATCCGAAAGGCGGTTTGCATGCGGATCTTTTCGCGATGGGCAGTCTATTACGCGGGACGCTCTGGGAAATTACTTCTGTCCCGGATATCCGTGTGCAGGCGGAAAAACTGGCGAAGCTGTTACTGGGTTTATAAACAGCAGGCGGCAGCAGTAGCATACTTGCTGTAAAACGGCTCTGCGGAGGATCCCGATAGCTATCGGGATTAAACAGTTTTCTTCCCGGCGTATAAATTCGTCACCAGCGAAAACTGCAGACCGAAAACGATCGCTGCGAAAAGCAAATGAACCGGTTGCGCAAATGCGGGAATACCGAACTGCGAGAGTATCAAACCCACCGCGTATTCCGACACGAGCAGCACGATCATCCACCAGGCAATTTTTTTGCTCAGCGCATCCAGCGGCAGACGCCGCAGGCGGACAAAAAGAAATCCGTTCAGGATAATTACCGGGAGAGAAAGCAACCAGTGCAGGGAAAAAATTCCGCTCAGCTGCCTGATCCATGTTTCGCGGTGCAGGTTATCCATCACTTTGTTCACCGCATCCACATCCTGGCGGACTTGCGTGCCGACAAAAACCTGGATCAGCGTAAGCAGGAAAACACCGGCCAGCAGCCAGTAAACACCACCGGGAACTTCCTGCTGTTTTCCAAAGCTGTACAGGTTGCGCACGCGGAATAACGTGTAAATCGAAATGGCGACGAGCGCGAATGCGCTTCCCATGTGCACGGTAATCGTCAGCGGTTTCAGGTTCTGGTCCACTACCACCTTACCCATCCAGGCCACAAAGCCCAGCAGGAATGCAGCCAGCAGCATCAGCATAACGATCCGCCTGTCTTTCTTCCAGGTGAAGAGCGAAAAAATACCCATGATGAACATGCTGAGCCCGCTCAAAGCGCCGACCAGCCGGTTGATATATTCCGTCCAGGTCTGGTAAACATAAAACTTCGCATAATTGTGCACCGGGTATTTCTCCCAGTTTACTTTATCGAACGAGCCTGCGGATGTGAAATCGGCTTTCGCGCGCCAGAGCGTATCGCTCACGATGATCATCATATTCTTTTTATACGCCTGGTTCGCATGAAATTCCACCTGCGACGGATCTGTCGGCGGGATATAGTAACCGAAACATTTGGGCCAGTCGGGACAACCCATGCCCGAACCGGATGCACGGACAACCGATCCTGCGAGAATCACAAGATAAAGCAATACAATGGTTGCGATGGCCCAGGAAATAAACTGTCTTGCGCGGCGGGTGTCGTTCACGTCGCAAAATTAGCAAGAAGGTTGCCTGCTGCAATAAAATCGCATGGGAATAGTTTGTATCATTGAACACCTTACCAACATTATTTACTTTAGCAACTTAATACATGAAAAAGATCATTTTCTTCTTCCTGCTGTCCTGTGCCCTTCCGGCAATGGCAGCCGGCGACAGTACCAAAGTCCGCGGTAAGGCGGCGGGCGGCACGCTCATGCTCGGCATGCGTACCACCACCAGTTTATTCAGCGAAGCCGGGGTTCCCGGCATGGGTATCGGCGGGCAGTTCCGCCTGCGTTTCTTCGATCGCGTGAATTCCGATTGGTTTGCCGATTACATTACTTCGGATATCGGCGGGCTCGGCAAACGCACGGATTACCATATCGGCTGGTCTGTGTTGTTTTACCCCTTCGTGCCGGAAAGTCCGAAACAGACACGTGTTTCAACCATCGTACGGCCGAAGGACCGGAAACTCGTGCCGTACGTACTTGCGGGCCATTGTTTCGATTATACGCGCGTGAGCAACCGCGACCCGCTTTTCCCGCACACGGAAGAGCGCTGGAGTTCGGCTATCCAGGCAGGACTCGGCACACACTGGATGCTTTCGAGAAGCTTCGATCTTTCGCTCACCTCGCAGTACATGATGCACCTGGGCGGAGATGTGCACGCGCACGTCGCTCCCGGTCCGAACGGAACCGATGTCCTTTTTATTGAAAAGCAGGACGAGCTGAGCCTCGAAGGACACCTGCTGATGACACTAAGCCTGAATGTACGTATGGCTGATTTGTGGAGCCGATAAAAACAGAACGAGATGAAAAACATACTGATCATCCTTTTCAGCCTGGTTCTTTTTTCAGAAGCAAAGAGCCAGACATTCATGGAACGCGGGCTTTTGCGTGCAGAGGGCTGGTTTGCTCCCGGCGTCATGCTGAATCAGAAAGCCACCAACTTCTACATCCACGGCGACCTGGAATATTATATCGACAGGCATATTTCCATTCGCGGCGACGGATTTTTCTTCATCGGCTCTTCTTCGGATCAGAAACCTTTTGAGTTTCATCACTCCTGGTTTTCCGGGGCGGCCTGGCATTTCGGCAAAACAAGTACCGAATCGTCGGGGATGGCGGATCATTTCGATCCTTACATCGGCTTTGCGCCGGGACTGTCGATCACCAAAAGCGTGCAGGGTGTGCAGATTCTTCCGGGCGAATTCCAGTCCACGAAATTCAACCCGCTTTTTTCGCCTTACCTCGGGTTCAATTTTTACGCGCAGAAAATTTTTCATCTTTTCGTCGAAGCGCGTTATGTAGGCGGAACACATTTCCCGGATTATGCGGCGCCTGTTTCGCTGAGTGAAATCCGTTTTTCGTTCGGCCTGGGCTGGAACCTGAAAACTGCCGGGAAACGCAGGCAGGGATAAACAACCGGCAAAAACCAACTCGCTCCAAAGGAGTGAGTTGGTTTTTGATATTCTATGTTTTAAGAAATGCCGCAAACACTTCCGCTTATCATTCGTGTTGCCGTTCCGCAAACGGTATTCAATCCCGGCGCGGTGGATACGGAAGTGTATTGCGAGAACACAACTGCGTACGTATTTATTGTTTCCGTTTCTTCCGGTTCGTTTACTACGGTTGATGAAAATACCGGCGATGCCGTACGGCACGGTTCACAACCTGTAAACGCCGTACTTCAGCCCGGTGAAGCTGTTCCTGTAGCCGATGTGGCCGGCTGGGAATGGGACGGGCATGTGGGGCTGGAAATCGGATTCCGCCACGAAGGAACGGGAACGGTAATACGTAAAAGCTACAACCTGAAAAGCAGCAGCAGCGATCATACGATCCGCGCGAACGGGAAAACCGGGAGAGTAATTTTGCCGGCCGGCTGAAATTATCCGTAAAAAAAATATTACCAGGTTACTTTTTGCATCGCAGGGGATTAATCTGTAAAAGCTATCCCATGATGCACCGCATTTTCCCCGCGGCCATGCTGCTCGTATTCCTCGCGCAGCCCGCCATTTCACAGGTGGTTACACCTCCCGCCTATCCCAACGGCGTTTACCTGCGTGAGAATTCACGCACACGCAAAGTCGTTCCCCCCGCCCCCATCCGTGAATCCGATGTGATGTGGTCGAAACGCGTCTGGCGCACCATCGACCTGCGCGAAAAACTGAATCACCCTTTGTATTACCCGGAGCAAAAACTCTCCGACCGCGCCGCGCTTTTCGACGTGATCAAGGACGGGCTGCTCGAGGGCCGGCTGACCGCTTTCGACAACCCGGCGCTGAACGACGAATTCCAGGTCGGGATGACGCCGGACCAGGTGCAGAAAAAACTCTGCCGCGAGGAAATCGTCCAGACGCCAGACCCGAATAACCCGGATGCTATGCTCACCGATACGATCCGGAAATGCTGGGAACCTGCCGAAGTGAAACAATACTGGCTGAAAGAAGAAGTCTTTATCGACCGGCAGCGCGGTATTGAAGAGTACCGCATCATCGGCATCTGCCCGCTGGTGGAAAAAACGAACGAAGCGGGTGAAGCCGTAGGGTATATGCCGCTTTTCTGGATCTATTTCCCGGAAGCGCGGCCGCTGCTTGCGCAGAAAGAAGCATTCAATCCCAGGAACGATGCGGAACGCAGAACCTTTGACGATATTTTCCAGAAACGCATGTTCAGCAGTTTCATCCACAAGGAAAGCAACGTGTACGATCGCTGGATCAATTCCTATGCTGCCGGCGAAGATGCTTTACTGGAAGCCGACCGCGTGAAAGAAGATATTTTCAAAATGGAACACGATCTTTTCCATTTCTAAAAACCGGGCGGTGAGTTTTTGAGTATGTGGTTCTTTCTGTCTTCCTCTACTGGCGACCTTTTGGGTCTCCTGCCACGAAGACACCAGGGCACGAAGAATCACGAGGAGTAAATGAAAATTACTTTCCTGCGTAATCGATCTTGAAGATCGTGCGGCGGTTTTGCCGGTGTTCGGCATCGGAACAATCCACGCCGTTGGTGCAGTAGTTCACCAGCTGCGATTCACCGAAACCTTTTGCCGTGAGCCGTTTTTTATCGATGCCTTTTAAAACAAGGTAATCCACGACGGCTTTGGCGCGTTTCTGCGAAAGTTCCATATTGAAATCATCGCCTGCAACAGCATCGGTATGCGACTGAACTTCGATCACAATGTTGAGGTTGGTTTTCATCGCATCGACGGCTTTCTGGAGAATTTTTTCCGCTTCAGGTAAAATAGCCCATGCGCCCGATTCGTAGTACACATTCTCGATGATGAACATTTCCTTTTTCTCTTTCGCCATCAACCCGGCACGCAGCCAGGGATCGGTCATCGAAATAGCGGAAAGCATGGTCCGCTCGGAACTGAGCAGGCGGTATGTGAATTCTCCTTTTCCGTCGCGCATGATTTCTTTCACCACGCGTCCGCGTTCGTCGGTAACGACAATTTTGTTGAACGAAACTTTCTGCGCATCGGCTTCCGCAATCCGGATCGTGTAATTATCGCCGGGTGCGAGATTTGTAAAACGGAATGTTCCTGAAGCGTCAGTTTTCTGAACGGCTACCGCTTCCATTTTGTCGTTGACAAGCTGTACGTTCACCTCGCCGATCGGCGTAGCGTTATCCGAACCGGAGAGCAGCCGTCCGCCGATATCCACGCGCAGCGGAATATCATCGAGCATCATCATTTCCTGCATCACGGTAGGTTCGAAAGGCAGCAGGCGGTAGGTGAATTTTCCGCTGCCGTCGGGATCGGCGTAAGCTACAGGCGTTCCTTTGTCCGAAGTCATCAGGAATCTTTTGGGCTGTGCATTCAACGGCATATCGGTTGTTTCCAGCGTAACCAGGTAGGTTCTGTCGTAAGGAAGTTTGGTGAATGTGAAACGCCCGGTATTGTCTGTTTGTGTTTGATACAGAATTTCTCCTTTATCATTCGTCAGCGAAACCAGCTTATTGGCATACGGCGTTCCCGATCCGTCGTCGGCAAGCATTTTGCCTGAGAAAGTCACCTGTGAACGCGACTCGTCCACAATGCGCCCGAGTTTTATCGTTTTGGTGGAGACGTTATTATAAATATCGCGCGTAACGATGTCCACTTTGCGTATATCGGCCTGCAGCGGCACATTGCACGTGTAGCTGTGAATACGGTCATCGGTTTTCACTGTTGCATCCTTGCCGTTGATGCGGATATATTCCAGCGGACTTTTATCGCGGACTTCGCCTTCGATCACCAGGCTGAGCTGGTTAGTGTACACATTGACAAAGCCGGCATTGTCCACCACGGGATATTCTGTTTTTACCGTGGGCGGATCGGATTCGCGGTTAGCTTCGTAGTTTTTTGTTTTGGCTTCTTCGTATTGTGTTCTCGCCCGCTGGTTTCCCGGTTCAAGCGTCGTACAGCGTTTCAGGTCGGTGATGGCATCGAGATACCTGCCCAGTTCCATCCTGCACTCTCCGCGCCCGCACCAGGCCGCCGCGATTTTATCGTTCAGTGCAACCACCTTGGTATAATCGCTGATCGCGTTTTCGTACTGGCTTGTTTTCTGGTTGATGATCGCGCGCTGCAGGAAGGAACTTACATCCTGCGGATTGATCACGAGCGCTTTATTAAGATCGCCGACGGCATTTACGAAATCGTTTTTACCGAGATATGCAAAACTGCGCTGGTAATATACTTTGTAATTTTTCGGAAGCATGGTATCCGTTTCGTCTATCGTAACGGCTATGCTGTAATTTTTCAACGCATCGTCAAACGCACCTGTTTGCACCTGTACACGCGCCAGGTTGGCAAAATAGGGTTTGAAACGCGGCAGCGGTTTCACGTCATTCGGCTTGATCTGTTTCACCAGGATGACCGCCTTACCGTAAAAGGCAACCGCTTCCGCATAATTTTTCAGGCTGTCGAGGGCAAGGCCGCGGTAATAAACCGTTGTATGATTGTACTGGTTTTTACTCAACGCCTTATCACAGGAAGCGATCGCATCGTTGTATTTCCCGATCATCACCTGGCACCAGGCCAGTTTCTGCAAACCGGCGATATCGTATTCTTCGCGCTCTGCCAGCTTGCGCAGGATAACAACACCGTCGCCGTATTTGCCGATCCGCATATCGAGATCTGCGATTTTATGATACAGGGGCAGTTCGCCCGGTTTCAGCTTTACCGTTTCGTTGTAATCGGCAATGGCTTTTTCGATTTGATTCGATCGTTCGTAGGCTTGTGCACGAGCGAGCAGGTATCCGAAATTTCCGGGCTTGAGCTGGATGGCTTTGCTGTACGTTTCAATTGCGGCGGCATAATTTCCGGCGGCGGCTTCTTTCTTCCCCTGCTTATACAACTTCTTGGCTGACTGCGCGAATAAAATACCCGTAAAGAAAACAGCAATAAATAGGAGTACGTGTTTTTTCATGGGAGGAAAAGTGGAGTAAAAATATAACATTTTACCAAAGCAGCTGTCTAAAATCAAGGTTACCGGCCGGGTACATTGTCATAAACGAAATTTTTATGCAGCCGGTTCTCCGTAAGCGGGTTATCCCGATCGGCAATGCTCTTTAAAACACGTAGATTTACAGCCGACAAATGCACCGATGACTTTAACCGTTTTCAGCGACGATCATTTTATGCGCGAAGCTTTGAAAGAAGCGCAGCGCGCCTTTGATGCCGATGAAGTGCCGGTGGGCGCGGTCATCGTATGCAAAAACCAGGTGATCGCCCGGGCGCATAATTATACCGAGCGCCTCACCGACGTTGCCGCGCATGCCGAAATGCAGGCGATCACCGCAGCCGCCAGCCACCTGGGCGGAAAATACCTGGACGAATGTACGCTTTACGTTACGCTGGAACCCTGCGTGATGTGCGCCGGCGCGCTTCAATGGGCGCAGGTCGGGAAAATCGTCTTCGGCGCTTCCGATCCGAAACGCGGATATGCCCGCCTGCAGGATAAAGTGCTTCACCCGAAAACGGAAGTGGTTGGCGGAATATTGGAAAAAGAATGTGGGGAGATTATCCGGAAGTTTTTCCAGGAAAAGAGAATGTAACGAAGTCCCTGGTACAGGGGTCGTTGCTAGTCGACGACTCTGTCGTCGACTAGCGAAGTCTGGTTTCCACGGTCTGTATAAAACGGTCTGTTGCAAAACTATTTTTGCTTTTGCCGTTTAAACAGTCGCTAGTCCCCCGGGAAACGCGCGCCTTTAAAGAATACTTCCTTGACGCTTTGGTTGGGAAATTCTTTGTTGCCGTAAATAAACATTACGAAGATCGTACTCTCGGCCGCCCAGCCTGCAACCGACCACTGGTCGCCGTCTTCATCTTCCCAGAAATCGATTACGCCTTTGGCCGTGGGATGCGTGCTCAGCGCATGTCCTTTGCCGTAACCGACCGCTTTTTTGATCTTGAATGCATCTTTCAGGTAATCCATGTAGCCGGTCAGCATGTCTTCTTCGGTACCGACCAGGTCGCCTTCCTTCAGGCGAACCACGATTGTACCGAAATGAAAATACGTTCCGTAAGTAGAATCAAGCGATTCGATGGTGTACACTTTGGAACTGTCGGGCGAATACGACATGTCAACCGGGTCGGGTTTTCCCGGCAGGTAAATCCTGCAGCCGGAATCTTTGATGTCGTATTTGGTAAACTTCGGAGCCTGCATGTACCCGGGTGCGAAGGCCGAAAGAAACAGGCCGGATACCAGGAGAAATGTGCATGCCAGGAATTTTTTCATCGGGGAATGATTTTATACCGGTCAATAATAAATAACTTTTTGAGCGTAGCGTTTTTTAGCGGTCTCTATGCTAACCATAAACACGCCCCGGTGCGGAAGTTGCAGCACGCCGTTAAAATTCCCGGCCCGCAATTCGGAAACCAGTTTCCCGGAAAGATCATACACGCGGATCGCCCGGATATCGTAATCCTGGTAATGCATCACGCGGACCTGGCCGTTGCTGGTCGGGTTGGGCGATATCACGAGCTTGGGCAGATCATAGGTGTTTGTACCGGTAACGATGGAACCCATCAGGCATTCGGCAACGAGCATCGGCGTATGATCTGCGTTGTTGAATAAGTTTTTGAACGTATCGATCGGCGCAGAATTGAGCGTAAACATATCCGCGACGAATTTGGCCGGCACACTCTGGTAATACACGCGCGCCGTAACGTTCAGGTTGCCGGTGTACCCGTTCAGCGGAATATGATAGTGCAGTGTATCTGCACCGGTTCCTTCCGTTACACCGCCGCTCAGGTTGAAATCGGGATCCGTGAGTACGTTTCCGTAGATGCGGCAGGTATCATACGCAAAATGGCTCGTGGTAAAACCTTTCGGTGCAAGTCGGTTATCCTTCAGCGTGGTATCGGCGCGCAGGAGGACGGTGTTCACGTTATTGTTTACGTCGCCCATCACCATCTGGTAAATCTGCACCTGCTGCTCGTCGTTGATCATATCATAATGCGGCTCGTAAGTCACGTCCTCATTCATGATATTTCCGTTCGCATCAATCAGTCCCGATCTGAAAATCGTATCGGCGATATCGTCCATCACCACAAACTCCACGTAGGCACGGCGGGCCGGGTAACCCGAAGGAAATTTATGCCCGGCTTTATTTGTAAGCGCGAGTTTGTAAAAAACGGTATCCACCGTGCGTGCGGTTTCGGTGAGTTGTGCATCGAGCGTACTGTCGCGCAGGTTGCGTATCGTGCGGGCGATGGTCGTATCGTAATTGGACGGATTACATGTAGCGCCCACGGTAGTCATATTGTTGCGCAGTATTTTCAGCATAAATGCATTTCCGCCGATGAGGTGATGCTTGCCGAAAGGCGTGCGGCTTTGCAGGAAAGGATAGTTTGTAGCGATATCCACCGGGTCGGCGATGCGCGGGATATGGCAGCTCTGGCAGGTGCGCTCGAGCGGACTCATGGTATCGCTGTAAACGGAATTGAGCCATTCGTGGTACGTAGCCTGTTCCACGAAATAATTACCGGTAGCGTTTCCGGCGATGTCGCGCGTTTCGGTAATAAGTGTATGACAACCTCCGCAAAGCGTGGCGCGATTGATATGCGTACTGTACACCGGCATAAAACCGTTGAAATCGAACATCGGTCCGGCGAAAGGATTGGTGTATGGGCCATAGAATATTTTCCTGGTATAATACAGGTCGCCGGTGAAATTCCGGCCGGCCAGCGTATCCTTCAACTGGTGGCAGGCGCTGCAGTTCACCCCGTCTTCCGCGATCGAATCGCCCATGAGCGCGGCCATGGAATACGGCATCTGCCCGGTATATTCGGCTTCGAAACGGCCTGTGGGTGCGTGGCAGCGGGTGCAGGTATTTTCAACGTCCTGCTGCGCGCCGGGATTGATCAGGATCTCGTGGCTGACTTTGGCTCTCCACAGCGGGTCGCGCGCGGCATTGGCCATCATCGTGCCAGCCCAATCGTCGGCAATGTTCACATCTTCGCCCGAAGAAGTATAGAAAGCAACAAAAGCAGGATCGTGCCCGTGGCAGCCGGCGCATTTACCGGAAGCCGCAAAGTATATATTCGTATCCACCGGCAGGGTCATACGGAGATGTTCAAAACGTTTCAGCTCCACTTCGGAATGAAAGGTTCGCGCACGGGCTGTCCAGTCCGGAAGTCCGGCCATCAGGGCAATCACGGCAAGCAGGGAAATAAGAAACGGGAGACGGCGGTTTTTGTGTAAAAACTTCTTCATACAGCTGTCAGGTCTTTGATCTTCAAAAATACGCGCAATCCGGGCGAAAAACATGATTTTTTGCATGAATCCGGCATTTTTTAATTGGGCGATGCAATAATTTGTTTCAACGACGGAATTAGTCGTTTTACCGATTTAGAGTAAAAAGTTTGCTCTTATTAGGTTGATATCGTTACATTTACAATTGCTCTAAAAAAACCAAAAGCATGAAAACAAGCTCTACCAAAAAAGTGCTGGCATTTGTAGCCCTCCTTCCGGCGGCGTTTACTTTTGCACAGCAAATCCCCTTTACCAACCAGACCAGCCTGCTGCCCTCCACAACATACCGGAGCGGTAATGCTATCGGTGTGGTAGACATGAACAACGACAAGAAAGACGACATTGTCCGTTCGAACAACACAACCATGTCGATCTGCACGCAGAACGCACCCAACGCCAATTTTACGGAAGCAACCCATACTTATAACCTCAGCTCACCCTGGGGTATGTGCGTGGCCGACGTGAATAACGACAGCTACAACGATGCGCTCTGGGGCGATAACGGGGCTACCCGCATGATGTACTGGAACGGCAGCGGATACACCGGCCAGAATGTGAGCACCGTGACCAGCTCGGGCTCTATTTTTGTACAGGGCTGCAATTATTTCGATATCAATAATGACGGTAACATCGACGCCTTTGTGTGCAACGACGTGGCCATGAGCCATATTTACGTCGGCGACGGTAACCTCGGCTGGACCTTCGACCAGAGCCTGATGCCGCTGGCCACTGCGCCGGTATCATCGGACAACAGCGGGAACTACGCATCCGTATGGAGCGACATCAACAACGACGGTTTTTGCGATCTCATGATCACGCATTGCCGTCAGGGTGTGAGCAATTCATCCGACCCGCGCCGCATCGACCAGGTATTCATCAACAACGGAAACGGCACATACACGCAGGACACAACCAACTGGACCGGCCTGCTTGACGGCGCACAGGGCTGGAGCACAGCCTGGGGCGACATCGACAACGACGGCGACATGGACGGTTTCGTATTGAATTACGACGTAAACAGCACACTGATGATCAACAACGGATCGGGTGTATTCACCAACTCGATCAGCGGTTCGGGCATCAGCAACACCACTTCGTTCTTCGGTATGAACGCTACTTTCCAGGATTTCGATAACGATACTTACCTGGACCTGATGCTCACCGGCGACAATCACTACCTCTACAAAGGCAACGGCGACGGCACTTTCGTACAGGTTTCGCCGAACCCGTTCAACTACAACACTTACACCATCACTTCGCATGCGGTAGGTGATCTGAACGGCGACGGCTTCCTCGATCTTTATGGCAGCTACTGCGACGTTTACAACTCACCGTCCACCCGGAACGACCACCTGTGGATGAACGACAGCCCGAACCAGGGCAATACCAATCACTGGATCAAGTTCGATCTCGTTGGCGGCGCACCCGTTGCCGGCATGAGCAACAAGAACGGCGTCGGCGCTATCGTGAAAATTTACGGCCCCTGGGGCGTACAGGTTCGCGAAATCCGCTCGGGTGAAGCGTACGGTATCCAGAATTCGTTTACCGCACACTTCGGTCTCGGATCAGCTACACAAATTGACAGCGTGATCGTTTCATGGCCTTCGGGAGTTGTTGACCAGATGATGGTTCTCCCGGCTGATGCAGGCTACACGGTAACCGAAGGCGGTTTCCCGACTTCCACGCATATCAATGCCGCACAAAACCTGACCGTAACCGTAATGCCCAACCCGTCGAACGGAAACGGCGTGATCCAGATCGGCAACTTTGCCGCTTACGCAGCAGACGATCTTTCCCTCTCGATCTTCGACATGAACGGCAAACTCGTTTATACAGAAAACAACCTGAGCCGCAGCATCATTCCGCTTTCGGGCGCATCGCTGCAGAGCGGTATGTATTTCTATGAACTCCGTAACGGTGCAGAGCGACTGGCTTCGGGCAAGTTCATCACAGAAAAATAAAATTATTCTTTCATGCGAAAACGGCTCTTCGGAAGAAGGGCCGTTTTTATTTTGTCCGGGTGCGCCCCGTTAAAACAGGTTCAAATCTATTTTGAAGACCTGGCAACCTGTTCTGACATACTTATTACATGCGGCTCCGCTACCTCCAATACTTTCAATGAGCTTGTAGAAAATGAGAATGCAGGTGAATGGAAAACTACTTCAAGAGGGATTCTTTATTATGAATATAACAACGAGCAGTTTTTCATTCGCTATACACATCCGGATGCCGGCAAATTTTTTGAATTAAAAAAACAACTCGACCCTGCCAATAAATTCAGGAACAAACCCCGGGATTCATACTATGATCCAAAACAAACGGGCGATCCGCCAGAGGTGAATCGCCCGTTTGTTTTATCGGAGTGTCCGAAACTACTTCGTAATCTCCCCGTACTTCGCTCCTTTGGGTCTCTTGTTTTTCTTCTTTCCTTTTTTCGGTTCTTCTTTCGGAAGTACCGGGGGAGGCGTTTCTTTTTTCGGTTCTTCTTTCACTACTACCGGGATCGCTTTTCCTTCGGCATCCACTTCCACTACTTCGTAGCCGAGTTTCGCCAGCGAAGACCCGATCTTCTCTTTATCGCCTACCACGGTGATACTCAACTTATCCACCTGCAGGTGTTTTTTGGCCAGCGCATCGATTTCTTCTTTGGTGATCCCGCGGAGGATTTCATTTTGTTTCACGGTAAAATCTTCCGGCAGGTTGTACGTCTGCATCCGCTTCAGGAAAAGCAGTTTCTGATCGGGCGATTCGTATGCGAGCGCTTCGCGCTGGATCAGCGACTGCTTGGTGTATTCCAGCTCGGCAGGCGTAATACCGTTATCGTGGTAGTTACGGATCTCTTTGATAAACTCGACAACCGCGCTGTCCGACGCTTCCCATTTAACACCCGCGGTGGCCACTACGTGACCGGAATATTGCGTGGCGGTGAACTGGTTGTTCGAACCGTACGTCCAGCCTTTGTTTTCGCGCAGGTTCATGTTGATGCGGCTGTTGAAGTTTCCGCCGAGCACGAAGTTCATCACCTGTGCGCGGTAGTATTCGCCTGTTGCATCATAAGTCAGGCCGGTGGTACGGGCAATACGGATTTCCGACTGGGCGGCTTTTTCTTTATTGAACAGGAAAATTTTCGTTTTGCCCGCCGCGGGAATCGGGTCTTCGGGCTTCAGTTTCACATTCGTGGATGCCCAGGTTTCGAGAAACTTCAGCTTGGGTAAAATCTCTTCTTTATTCTTATCGCCTACGATCACGAGATTCGCGATATTGGGCGAATACATCGTTTTGTAATACTTCTTCACATCATCGAGCGCCAGCTTGCCCACCGTTTCCATGGTTCCGTTCACCGGCATGCTGTTGATATGCTGATCGCCGTAAATGCTTTTGTTGAACACGAGATCGGCCATGGTGCCGGCCTGCGTGGAGCGGTTAGCGATACCTTCGAGCTGCTGTTTTTTCACCATATCAAATTCCGACTGGTCGAATTTCGGCTGAAACAATTTTTCTTCGAGCAGCTTGAGTACCGCGTCGAGGTTACGGCTCAGCGCATTGACATTGACGATCACTTCTTCGCCGCTGGTGTTGATGGCGATGCTGCTGCCAAGCATTTCCAGTTCGTGTTCCATGTCGCCGGCGGTACGCTTCAGCGTGGACTGATCGAGCATGCGGGCGGTCATTTGCGCAAGACCTGATTTGGATATTTCTTCCTGGCGGTGACCGGCGCTGATGGAAAGCATCAGTGAAACGCGCGGCATTTCATCGCTTCGTGTTCCGATGACCTGCAAACCATTGGCAAAGCGCTGCTTCCATACTTGCGGCGCTTTCACTACGGGCGTGGGTCCGCCGGCCGGGCGTTTGCTGCGGTCGAACTTATCGACCGGCTTTTTATAAGACAGGTTTTTGTACTCCGGGCTTTCCTGCTCGATCATGCGCTCGTACATTTTGAAATTATCGTCGCGCAGCTTCAGGTTCGATTTGCCTTTCGGATATACGCTGAGGTAAACGGCTGGTTTGCCTTTAATGTACTTGTTGTACACGCGCATCACGTCTTCTTTCGTGATTTTCTGGTACGTTTCCATTTCCTTTTTCAGGTAATTCGGATCGCCCATGAACGTATTGTAGCTGGCCAGCAGCGAGCCTTTCGACTGCACGCTTTCCATCTGGTCGAGAAACAGTTGTTCGACTTTCAGCTTGAAGCGTTTTACATCGTCATCCGTAACGCCGCGGCTTTCAAACTGGGCGAAGCAGGATTGCATGATACTGTCCATCTGCGCCAGGTTTTTGCCGGGGAATGCACGAACGGTAACGCGCATCGTGCCCGAAAGTTCGGCGGTGCCGTTGCCCATATTGGCAAACTGGGCCATCCGGTTTTCTACGAAATTTTTGTAGAAGATCGAACTTTTGCCGTCGGAAAGAATATCAGCCAGGGCATCGAGCGCGGGCTCGTCGGGCGTGCGGGCGGGCACTGTGGGCCAGTTCACCACCAGCTGCGGAAAACGGACGTTGTCTTCATACGAAGTGTACCGGTTCCCATCGAGCACGGCCGGCATCGCGGCTTTGTTCTTTACTTCCGGTCCGCGCGGGATCGGGCCGAAATATTTTTCCGCGAGTTTGATGACATCGGCTGTTTTAACATCACCGGCAACCGTCAGCGTGGCATTGTTCGGGCCGTACCAGCGCATGAAAAAGTTTTTCAGGTCGGTCACATCCACGCGGTTCAGGTCTTCGAGATACCCAATGGTGGACCAGGAATACGGATGTCCCGGGGGATAAATCGCTTCACTGATTTTTTCGAAGACCAATCCGTAAGGCGCGTTATCGTAACGCTGGCCACGTTCGTTTTTCACCGTGGCGCGCTGCACTTCGAATTTGCGCTGCGTTACCGAATCGAGCAAAAAGCCCATACGGTCGGCTTCGAGCCAGAGGGCGAGTTCCAGGTTATTGGCCGGGAGCGTTTCGAAATAATTCGTCCGGTCGAGGTTGGTCGAACCGTTCAGCGTTCCGCCGGCTTCGTTCACGCGCTTGAAATGTTCTTCGTCGGCCACGTGCTCCGAACCCTGGAACATCATATGTTCGAAGAAATGCGCAAAGCCCGAACGTCCCTGCTGCTCACGCGCCGAACCGACATGGTACGTCACATCAACGTACACGACCGGGTCCGAATGATCTTCGTGAACCACGATCTGCAGTCCGTTGGGCAGGACATATTTTTCATACGGAATAACCAGTTTCCCGGATCCGTTGGTCGTTACTTTCTGAACCAGTTTCGGCGCCTGGCCGAAAACAGGAGCAGCGCACACCAGGAACGCCGCAATGGATAATGCTTTGTTTTTCATGAATGTAGTAGGTACGTGAACCGGACAAAGTTAGAAAAACCGGCATCCCGGCTGAATATTTCTACAGGTTCGGTTGTATTCCTAAACAGGCGGTATAAGGGACCTCTCCTCTTTCCTCCCCGAAGGGGAGGATGGCATTACAAATTAAGTGACGTTCCTTTCGTCAAAACGAAAGGAACGTCACTTAAGTATTCCAGCATCCTCCCCCTTCGGGGAGGAAAGAGGAGAGGTCCGGATCACCTGTTCAGCCACTCTTTAAACGCAACCGCCCTTTCCCGGCTCACGATGATTTCTTCCGGCGGCTGGGGATGGACAAATGCTTTGATTTTCCCGTTGAAACCCGCCTGCATGGAACGGACACAGGAAGCGGAAAGAATAAACTGGCGGTTTGCGCGGCAGAAAACGGCGGGATCGAGCAGGGATTCCAGTTCATCCAGCGTATGTTCGATGATGTACCGTTTTCCATCGTGCGTGTGCATAAAAACGACGCGTTCTTCGGTATGAAAAAAAGCAGCCTGCGAAGATTCTACCGGGAAAAGATCGGGGCCTTTGCTCACGAGGAAGCGGGTTTTAAAAACAGGTTTCCCGGTTTGCATTTCGTTCACCAGTTTCCGGAACAGGTCCTGGCTGCCGGGAACAGGCGCGCGCCGCTCGCGGAAACGGTCGAAGCTGCGGCGCAGTTCGGTTTTGTCAACCGGTTTCAGCAGGTAATCGATGCTGTTTACTTTGAATGCGCGCACCGCGTATTCGTCATACGCTGTGGTAAAAATAACCGGCGAAGAAATAGTCGTGCGGTTGAAAATTTCAAAACTGATCCCGTCGCTGAGCTGGATATCCATCAGCACCAGGTCGGGCGCGACATTGGTTTCGAGCCAGCATACCGTACTGCGGATTCCGTCTGTATGCCCGGCAAAAACCGCCGCAGGTTCCAGTTCCGAAACCATTTTCTGGAGGCGGCGGGCAGCAGGCGCTTCGTCTTCTACGATCAGGATGTTCATGTGATCTGTTTAAAATTCCTGCGGAATAAATCCTTTTACGATTTTCGATTGCCGATTTCGGATTTGCGATTTATCTCTGCATAAACCTTAGCGTCTTCGCGGTGAGGTTTGTATTCCATTTTTTACCGCAAAGGCACGAAGACGCTAACGGGTATTAAAATCGCAAATCCGAAATCGGCAATCGAAAATCAAATTATAGACTTATCGTATAACAGGCTTCCGTTTAAAAGAACCCGATTTTATACGATCCGTCAGATCAAAGGTAATGCAACGCTGAAATTCGACAGGTCATTTACAATGACAACATCGTTACGGCCGAGCAGCTTATACCGGTTGATAATATTCTTCAGCCCGTAACCGCTCGATGTTTCCACGCTTTGTTTTTTATGGATGTTATTTTCCACGTAAAGCTGCCCGTTT
>VBWE01000013.1:0-83569 GCA_006218065.1 Bacteroidota bacterium | reverse complement strand
AAAGCTGCCCGTTTTGATTCACAGTGATGCTGAGCATGAGCGGGGAGTCTGCTGAAACCACGTTGTGCTTGATCGCATTTTCAACGAGCAGTTGCAGCGCGAGCGGTGGTAACTGCTGCTGTGTATTGTTTTCCGGCACGTTGATGGTCACGACCAGGTTTTTCCCGAAACGCATTTCCAGCAGGAAGAGATAGGAACGGATGAAACGGATTTCATCTTCGAGCGGAATCAGGTTTTTGTCGCGGCTCGTCAGCACGTAACGATACACCTGCGAAAGATGCTCCACGAACCGAACGGCGTTTTTAGGTTCTTCCTCGATCAGTGAAGCCAGCGTATTCAACGTATTGAACAGGAAATGCGGGTTGACCTGGCTTTTCAGCGTTTCGAACTGGAACTGCAGGTTTTCTCTTTTCAGGTGCTCGGCTTCCACGATGCCTTCACGCCATTTCTGGAAAAAATAAACGCATTCGTAAATGATGCTGATCACCAGCGTTACCGACAAGCCGGAAAAAAGATTGATAAGCAGCAGGTTCCGGTCGGTCCAGCAGGCGCGGTTTATAAAACTCAGCGCATAGCTGATTACCAGCAAAAGCACAGCGGAAAGAACCATGCTCGAACCGAACTGGTATAATATGCGTCGCAATGTTTTCGAATAGCCGGGAAAACGGTTGCGGAAAAACAAAACGTTCTGCCGGTTTAATGTCCAGATAATCGCCGTAACCGTGACCGTGAGCAACGGCTGCACCCAGGGGGGCAATACATCGGCTTCGAGGCGACCGTAATGCAGCGAAAAATAAAGGATCAGTCCCACGCCCGGAATCCCGATGATCTGCGCCCAGCCGTCGTTCAGTTTTTCTTTATTCTTCATCGTTTATCAGAATGTGATCCGGTACATGGGGATGATGAAAAGGCCCATCTGGTACTGTGTATTCATGGAATTGCTCGCGGGATTATACGTTTCGATGAACACGTTTTTGTGATCGGTGATGTTCGAGCAGTCGATGGCCCACTGCTGCGTGATGCGTTTCCCGTTGCGTGTAAAAGCGACTTTGATATCCGTGCGGAAATAATCGGAGTACCGTTTCTCGAAAGCGTGATCGTATTGGTAAACCGCTTCGCCTGCGACTGCCGAAGCCTGGAAATCGATCGGGACATACCGTTTGCCGCCGGCCCAGGTGCCTTTCAGGTTAACAGCGAGTACGTTCTTCCCTTTTTTGCCCAGCTGGAATTCTTTCCCGGCCAGTACGTTCAGCGTATAGTTTCCGTTGAACACGGTATTGCGTTCCACCTTGTCGTATCCTTTGTATTTCGAATCGAAAAGCGAGGCGGTAACGAGATAGTAATATCCTTTGCTGAAAAATTTCTCTACGGTGATTTCCGCGCCGTAATTTCTGCCGGTGCCGCCGGTTTCGAGGCTGTCGATGCTCGGGTTGTTGAAATCCGCGCCTTCGTTTAAGCCGGAATAAGCCGGGAAGGTTTTTACGATCGGGATATTATAAAGATGCTGGTGATACAATTCCAGTTTCAGGCGCGAGTCCTTGATGAAATTATAATCGTAGGCGATCACGGTGTGAATGCTTTTCGAGAAATCGAGATCGCGGTTCGTCTGGATATAACTGCCGTCGGGCAGGCGCGTCTGGCTGAAGTACATAAAGATCGTCTGCATCTGGCTGTGCATGCCCGACGCGATGCTCAGCGATTGCTTCTCCGTCATTTCCCAGCGCAGACCCATGCGCGGTTCAACTGCAATGGAATTGTTCAGCGTGAGTTGCTGGTAATACACACCGCTGTTCAGTGTCAGTCTTTCGCTGAATTTATGCTGCCACTGGCTGAAACCGCGCAGCAGCCAGGTCGTTCCTTCTGAATCGCGCAGCTTGTGGAAAATGCTTCCGTAACGAAGCACGCTGTCTTCCAGCGAGTAGTCGATACGGTCGGCAAAAACACCGGACTTCAGCGTGTTGCGCGTGCTGAATTTTTTGGTGAGCATATAATTCGCATTCAGTTTCAGCTGCTGGAAAAAGTTTCCGTAATACGGTGTGATCGCGCCGTTGCTGTAGGTTACTGAATCCTGCCGCGCGTCGACATCGGTATAGGATGCGGCGATCGTCAGTTTTCCGTATGCGCTTGTTCCGAAATTATACGCGTGTGAAATTCCGCCCGCACCCATATGCGTTTTATAATATGTTTTGGTCGTGTCGCGCTGACTGTCGAGGAATTCCACGTAACTCCGCCCGCCGATACCGAATACGGAAAACACGCCGCGCTTTTCGGTAGGCATATTGAACTTGAACGATACATCCTGGTATTTCGGAATAGCAGAACCTGTTCCGAAATCGATGCCCATTTTGCTGAAAAGATCGAGCGAAGAATACCGGTAATTCACCAGGTACGAGGAACGTTTTTTTCTCGTCAGCGGTCCTTCGGCTCCCGCCTCAAAGCCGTTGAAACCGAGCTGTCCCATGAACTCGTGTTTTTCATTGTTCCCGTTGCGCATCCGCAAATCGAACACACCCGCGAGCGCATTGCCGTATTCCGCCGGGAAAGCGCCCGTCATAAAATCGGAATTACTCAGCACGTTATTGTTCAGGATGCTTACCGGTCCGCCGGTGCTTCCGAACGAACCGAAATGGTTCGGGTTGGGAATATCGATCCCGTTCAGACGCCACAAAACACCTACCGGCGAATTGCCGCGGATCACGATATCGTTTCGCGAATCGTTGTTTCCCTGCACGCCGGCGAAGTTTGCGGCCATGCGCGCCGGATCGCCCAGGCTGCCCGCGTACCGCTGCGTTTCATCGATCGAAAAAGGCCGCGAACTCACCGTGGTCATTTCATTGTTCGGTTTTGTTTTGTCGGCTTCGATCACGACTTCTTCCCCTTCGATGTACATCTGTTCCATCTCCACGGTGAGGACCACTTCCTTGCCCGCACTTACAACCACGGGAATCAGGCGTTCGCGGTACCCGAGCATACTGATCTTAATATTGTGGCGACCGATCGGAACGCCGGTCAAACGGAAATTCCCGGCATCATCCACCATGGAATTGATGCGGATACTGTCGGTGAGCACCACTACGGCCCCGGTGAGCGGCGATTTGGTCTGGTTATCGAGTACTTCGCCGCGAACGGTCTGGACAACGGATTGCGAAAAACCGCTGAACGGAATCAGCAGCAGCAGCACAGCGAAAATTTTTTGAAAACGAGTAAGCATAATGTGGTCGTTTATTTGGAACGACACAAAAGTCTGAAGACCGCAGCGCTCCGCAAAGGTACAAATGTGCGAAACGTCGAAAAAGACGACTGAAGTGTAAAGACTTTTCCTCATAAAGCTTCGCAGTACCTTTTTCCAGATATGAGATATGAGACTTGAGATGTGAGACGGTAGCCGAGACCAGATGGAAAACAGTCGTCTCAAATCTCACATCTCAAGTCTCACATCTTCTTTTTCCCCGCCACAAAATTCTTCAAATAAAATGGCTCACAATACGCGAGGTCATCCCAGGTTTTTTCCGTGAAACGTTTTTGCACGATTTGCGCAAGATGTATCGCTGACGGAACGGGCGCTGTGCTGAAACGGGCCTGCGGGCTTGCGGCGAGCAGTTCGCGGCATTTCGGCATACCGTCGCCGCCGAAAACGATGACTTGTTTTTCCAGCAGGTCGCGGAAACCGGTTTCGTCCATAATCTTCGCTTCGGCTTCCGAAAGGCAGCTCCCTTCCGCGTCGAAAAGCGCCGTGTACACTTCCATCCGCCGCGCATCGATCATCGGGCAGAGCAGTTCGCCGGGGTGTGTTTCGCTGCGCATGCCTGCCGCCATCGCGTTGAGCGTGCCCACGGCGATCAACGGAATGTTCAGCCCGAAACAAAATCCTTTTGCCGCCGACATGCCGATCCGCAGACCCGTATATGATCCGGGACCTTTGCTCACGCCGACTGCATCGAGTTGCGCGAATGAAACACCGGCTTCGCGCAGCACGTCTTCACAAAAAATCGTGAGGTGCTCGGCATGCGCGTACCCGTTATTGATTTCCTTCAACGCCAGGATTTCCGCACCGCGCGATAATGCGACCGAACAAACGGTTGTGGAAGTTTCTATAAGAAGGAATAGTGGCATGTGCTGATTTTCGATTTGGGATTGGCGATTTTCGATTGGCGCACAACCTGCCCGCATTTTCAATGTAACAGGCGCGAAGGTCCTGTGTGTTAATCGAAAATCGCCAATCGAAATTCGGAAATCACTTTTTCTTTTCCGCCCAGTCTTTTCCGCGCAGTTTGGCTTCGGCGCCGTTGTAGAGCTGGCGGGAAACGGCGCTGTAGGGGCCGGATATTACTTCGTCGCCTTCTTTGAGCCCGCGTACGATTTCGATGTACATATTATCCTGCACACCGACTTTCACGGGAACAAGTTTCGCTTTCCCGTCGCGGAGCACAAACACGCATTCGAACGAAGTGATTGTTTCCGTTTTTTCGGCGGCGGTTTTCCGGTCTTTTTCTTTGACGTCGGTGGCTTTGACTTCACCCTGGTCTTCTTCTTCTTCGGGTGCGGCTTCCTGCTTGCCGGCGATGTCCATGGTTTTTCCTTTTACCGTATCGTTGCGCGTGGTAACGGATTGGATGGGTACGGTAATCACCTGCAATGCCGACTTGGTCATAATATCAACCGTGGCCGACATGCCCGGGCGGAAAGGAAACTGGGATGGTTTCGCCGGATCCATCAGGTCGCTGTACGAGCCGCGCAGGATCCGCACTTTCACCGGGAAATTCGTTACCTGGTCGGCGCTCAGTCCCACGGTATTCGCAGAATTGGCGACTTCGGTTACGATGCCTTTGAACTTGCGGTTATTGTATGCGTCCACTTCCACGGAAGCGGTATCGCCGGTATGCACGCGGAGAATATCGTTCTCGTTTACTTCCACGCTCACTTCCATTTCATACAGGTTGGCGATGATGAGCAGTTCGGTTCCCGCCATCTGCGAAGTACCGACCACGCGTTCGCCTTTTTCCACGTTCAGTTTCGAAACGGTTCCGCCCACCGGCGCATAGATGCTGGTTTTGTTCAGGTTGTCCGATGCTTCCTTGAGTGAAGCCATGGCGCTGTTCACGTTGAAATCGGAAGCGCTTACCGTTTCCATCGTAGCCTGTACATCGGCTTTGGATGTTTCGTAAGTCGCTTTGGCCTGGTCGAATTCCGCCTGGGAAATGGCGCCCTGGTCGAACAGTTTTTTGCTGCGTGCGAACGATGCGTCGGCATTGGCAAACTGGGCCTGCACCTGCGTGAGCCGGGCTTTGCTGTTGGCCAGGTTGGCCCTGGACGTGCTCACCGCGGCCTGCGCGCGTTCCACGACGGAGAAATAAATTTTCGGATCGATCTTCGCGAGCAGTTGTCCCTGCTTCACCGTATCGCCTTCTTTTACGTAGAGGTCGACGATCTCGCCCGAAACGTCGGAGCTGATTTTTACCTGTACTTCGGGCTGGACTTTCCCGCTGGCCGAAACCGTTTCGGTAATGTTGCGGCGTTTTGCTTTTTCAACGGTCACTTCGATGGTCAGGTTGCCCGAACCTTTGGTGAACATAATAATGACAACCAGTACTACAACAAGACCAAGTGCGATAAACAGAATTCGTTTCATGCGGTTCAGAATGAAATCGGTTTCCCCTGGTAATAGTCGAGGACCTTTAGTTTGAAAATAAAATCGAAACGCGCCTGGAGCAATTCGGATTCGGTTCGCGCCAGGTTGTTTTTTGCCGTGTTAAAGTCGATAGCATTCACCAGTCCCGCCAGGAAACGCTGCTCGGTGTATTTGAATGATTCGCGCATGGCGTCGAGCGCTTTTTCGGATGCTTTGTAACGTGAAAGCGCCGCGATCGCATCGGCATGCGCCTGCCGGATGTCTTTCAGCAACTGCTGTTTGCTCAGTTCCAGGTTCAGGCGTGCGTTTTCGCGCTGCAGTTCGGCCCGCTCGATGCTGGTGTGCACCTGCAGCCGGTTGAAAATCGGGATGTTCAGCTGGAAGCCGAAACTTTTGTTCAGGTTGTTGTCGAGCTGCTCCGAGAAAGGAATAGTCGTCAGGTTATAATCGAAATGCGGAACGAGCGTCAGTTGTCCTCCCGAAGTTACCCCGGTGGTATCGTATGCGCCGTTCCAGGTATAATCCGAAACTTCTTTGCTGGCGCCGGAATACCCGGTTCCGTAACCGCCGCTGAGTGTGAGCGAAGGACTGAGCGAGCCCCAGGCCACGTCAACCGCTTTGTCGGCGCTTTTGTAATTCATCTCGGCGCTTTTTACACCGGGCTGCGTGCTCACGGCAAGCTGGTACACCTGTTCGGCGCTGATGGCCAGGATCGATTCGGAAGGAACGTCCAGTTTCGGCCGGTCGATGCGGAACCCGCTGATGGAATCGAGGTTCATCAGCTGCGTTAACGTAAGGTAAGAGAGGGAGAGCTGGTTTTCCGCGTTGACCACTGCCAGTTCTTCCTGGGCCAGCTGCGACTGGATGTCGAGCAGGTTGCCTTTGGCGGCATTGCCTACGTTGACTAATTTTTCGGTGCGTTTCACCTGTTCGCGGGTAACGTCGGACTGTCCTTTGGTATTGTCGTAATTCTCCTGCGCGAACAGGACCTGCAGGTACGCGGTAGCCACGCTCAGCGCAATGTCGTTTTTCGTTTTATCCACCTGGTATCGGCTCGCATTCAGGGCGAACAGGTTTTGCCGGATGGTATTCCAGTTCTGCAATCCCTGGAAAAGCACAATATTACTGCTCAGGAAGAAGTTTTGTGACAGTACCTTGTCGTTCGCGAACTGGTTGGTAAAACGATCGATGGTTTGCCCGAAATTATACTGGTGCGAAGCGCTGGCGTTGATATTCGGAAGCACGTTCGCCTTGCTTTGCAGCAAATCGATTTTGCTTATTTCGACGTTGATCCCCGATTGCAATACCTGGATATTGTGCTGCAGGGCATAATCCACGCATTGCTGAAGGTTCCAGGATTTATTTCCCTGGGCGAATGCGGGAGCCGCGAATAAAACGGCAAGCAGAAATTGGAAGAGCTTCAGTTTCATGTATAATTTAAGCAGGGCAAAGGTAATTAATTGGAAGTCCGTTTAAAATAATGTTTACTGCCGCGGATTTAACAAATCCTAACATTTTCCCTGTTCTGGTTATACAGGCAACCCCGGGCCATTTTTGACGTCTATCCCTCAAAGGAAAGTGGTATATTTGCGGGTTAGCAAAAACCTGTCGCCCCGCAGGCCAGGAGAGTAACAAACAAGGCATAAAACTGTTCATGAAAAAAAGCATTATTCCGGCTCTCCTTATCCTGCTGACTTTACCCGCAGTTGCCCAGAAACGCGTACAGGAAATAGGTATTTTTCTCGGCGGTTCCTATTACACCGGCGACCTCAACCCGAACGGGCATTTCAACAGCCTGACCAAACCGGCCGCGGGTGTCGCTCACCGCTTCAGTTTTAACGACCGTTTTACGCTCCGCAACGCGATCTATTTCGGAACCATCGCCGGCGACGATGCCCGGTCTGCTTCTTTCTCCCAGCAGCAGCGCAACCTGAGCTTTAAATCCCGCATTTACGAATTCCATTCGGTAGCCGAATTCAATTTCCTCGAATACGAGATCGGTGACGAAAAACGGATGTTTACGCCATTTATGTTCGCGGGCGTTTCCGCATATAATTTTTCACCCAAAGCCCTGCTGGGCAACCAGTGGGTCGGCTTGCAGCAACTGCACACCGAAGCGCAGAGTAAACCATATAAACTTACCCAGATCGCGATTCCTTTCGGAGCCGGTATCAAAACCATGCTCGCGGAACGGATCGGCCTGGTGGTGGAATGGGGACTGCGCAAAACCTTCACCGATTACCTGGACGACGTGAGTACCGTTTACGCGAATCCCGCCGACATTGCGCTTTACGGCGGAGCGGCAGGACTTGCGCTGGCCGACCGGAGCACCAGCAGCGACCCGATTTCGAATATCGGCCGCCAGCGGGGCAACCCGCGTACCAAGGACTGGTATTCTTTTGCCGGGGTAACGCTGAGCTTCAAGCTCAAGGAAAAAGAAAAACGCTGTTCAAGCTATAATTATTAATCGATTTCTCCTGCGGGAGATGGTATGACATACAAAGAACAGGTCGATCGATCACGTCTTCCCCGGCACGTCGCCATCATCATGGATGGAAACGGCCGCTGGGCCAAACAGCAAGGCGAAATGCGTGTTTTCGGGCATCAGAACGGGGTAACGGCTGTGCGCCAGACTGCGGAAGCGGCGGCGGAAATAGGTGTGGAGTATGTTACACTGTACGCCTTTTCAACCGAAAACTGGAACCGGCCGAAAGAAGAAGTGGATGCCCTGATGCAATTGCTCGTACACACCATCCACGAAGAAACCAAGACGCTCAACGAAAACGATATCCGCCTCGAAACCATCGGTGATACGAACAGCCTCCCCGAAAGCTGCCGCCGCGAACTGCTCGAAGCGATTGAAAATACGAAGAACAACAAACGCATGGCCCTGGTGCTGGCTCTCAGTTACAGCTCGCGCTGGGAAATAACGGAAGCCACCCGGAAAATCGCGGAAGATGTGCAGCAGGGGAAAATCAAACCTGCGGAGATTGGCAGCGATACGATCAACGATTACCTCTGCACGGCGAAATACCCCGAGCCCGAACTGCTGATCAGGACCAGCGGAGAACACCGGGTCAGTAATTTTTTACTCTGGCAGATCGCGTATTCGGAATTTTATTTCACCGATACGCTCTGGCCGGATTTCAACAAAGAAGAATTTTATAAAGCCCTGGTCGATTACCAGAAACGCGAACGCCGTTTCGGACAAACCAGCGAACAGGTGCTGAAAACCTCATAACTCCAGATGAAACAGATTCGCATTCTTTTCCTTTTTGCTTTTGCATTCGTTTGTGCTTCGCTTCCCGCGCAGATCACGCTCGGCGGCGATACCAACATTATCAATTACGCTGCGCCGAAAGAATATACCCTGGTGGATGTGAAATTCGATACGGTGGTTTCGCTCGATCAGAATATCCTGAAACTGATCTCTGGACTTTCACCCGGCGAAAAAATTACGATCCCCGGCGATAAAACCGCCGACGCGCTGGACAAACTCTGGAACGAAGGACTGTTCGACGATATCCAGCTGCTGGTGGATAAGGTGGAAGGCGAATACATCTGGCTGCGTTTCAAAGTGGAAGAGAAACCGCGCATGAGCAAAGCGCCGGAATTCAGCAAGAATGTCAGCAAAAGCGATGTGGATGATTTACGTGAAAAACTGGCCCTGGCACGCGGCCGCGTATTGACCGACTATCTTAAATCCTACGTTATCCAAACGGTCAACACTTTTTATCTCGACAAAGGTTACCTGAATTGTACGACCACGCTGACGCAGGTACCGGATACGGGCAAAGGCGCGCCGAAGAATGCAAAAATTCCCGGGTATATCCTGCGGGTCGATGTTAAAAAAGGCGAGAAAGTAAAAATCAAAGACATTTTTATCGACGACAACGTGGCGTTTACGGATGGGAAAATCCGCCGGGCCATGAAGGATACCAAACGCAAGCGCTGGTACAATATCATGAAATCGTCGAAGTACATTCCCGAGAACCTGGAGAAGGACAAAGCGCTGGTGATCGGAAAATACCTCGGCAAAGGATACCGCGATGCGCGCATCCAGAAGGATACGGTGAAGCAGATTTCCCCGGCCCGCGTGTACATCCAGATCCAGATGAACGAAGGTCACAAGTATTATTTCCGCAACATTACCTGGGTGGGCAATACGAAGTATTCTTCGGAAGAACTGGGCAAACGTCTCGGTATCAAAAAAGGCGACGTGTACGATAAAGACCAGCTCGACTCGCGTTTGTACATGAGCCAGCAGGGCAATGACGTGACTTCGCTTTATATGGATGACGGGTACCTTTTCTTCCAGCTCAACCCGGTGGAAATCCGCGTGGAAAACGATTCGATCGACCTGGAGATGCGCATTTACGAAGGACGCCAGGCCATTATCCGGAATATTACCATCGTTGGAAATACGAAAACGAACGACCGCGTCATCATGCGCGAAATACGCACACGTCCCGGCTACCTTTTCCGCCGTTCCGACGTGATCCGCTCGCAGCGCGAACTGGCTTCGCTGGGCTATTTCAACCCGGAAACCATCCAGGTGAATCCGAAACCGGACGCGACCACGGGCACGGTAGATATCGAATACGTGGTGGAAGAACGTCCGAACGACCAGCTCGAGCTTTCCGGCGGCTGGGGCGCGAACCGGATCGTGGGAACGCTCGGCGTTTCGTTCAATAACTTCTCGACCAAAAATTTCTTTAAAAAAGGAGCCTGGACTCCGCTGCCTTCCGGCGACGGACAACGGCTGAGCATCCGCGCACAATCGAACGGGTTGTATTTCCAGTCGTATAACGCATCCTTCACCGAGCCCTGGCTGGGCGGCCGCAAGCCGAATTCGCTCACCTTCGGTATTTACCATTCCGTGCAGAGCAACGGCCAGGCCAAAAACGTGAACGGCGCACCCAACCCGCTTCGCCAGGATCTGAAAATCAGCGGCGGATCGGTCGGCTTCGGCATGCGCCTGAAAAAACCGGATGACTTTTTCCAGCTGTACATCGAAGGAACCTACCAGTATTACCAGCTCAACAATTTCTTCTCCGTATTCTCTTTTGCAAACGGGTATGCGAACAACCTGAGCGCGCGTATTTCGCTTTCCCGCGACAATACCGACCAGCAGATCTATCCCCGCCGCGGATCGTCGATGAAGATTTCGGGGCAGTTTACGCCGCCGTATTCTTTATGGAACGACAAGAATTATACGGATATCTCCGACCAGGATCGTTACAAATGGCTGGAATACTACAAGTGGAAATTCACATCTTCCTGGTACACCGAAGTGGCCAAGAACCTGGTGCTGAATACGCGCGTCGGATTCGGCTATCTCGGCATGTATAATTCCAAGGTCGGTCCTTCGCCTTTCGAGCGTTTTTATCTCGGCGGCAGCGGGCTTACCGGTTTTGCGCTCGACGGCCGCGAGATCATCGCGCTGCGCGGCTACGACGACCAGACGGTTTACGACGGTTCGGTTTCCAATACCCGTAACGGTTCTACCATCATCAGCAAGTACACGATGGAGCTGCGTTACCCGGTTTCGCTCAACCCCAGCGCTACGGTTTATGGCCTGGCTTTTGCAGAAGGAGGAAATACATGGACCAACCCGAAACAGTTCAACCCGTTTAACGTGTATCGTTCGGCCGGCGTGGGTGTACGTGTGTTTCTGCCCATGTTCGGGCTGCTCGGTCTCGACTGGGGATATCGTTTCGATACCATTCCGTACCGCGACGGCATGCAGAAATCCCAGATACACTTTACGATCGGCCTGAACCTCGGCGAACTTTGATATTTATCAGGCTAACCATAAATTATTAACTTCGCTCCGCTTTTTAGCGGATGTATCAATAAAAAACCGCAAAAAATGAAGAAGCTTTTCGTTACGACCCTTCTCGCGCTGCTGATCTCAGGCGGCCAGGCTTTTGCCCAGAAATTCGCCTGGGTAGATACCGATTATATCATGGCCCAGATTCCGGAATACAAGCAGGCGCAGGACGAGCTCAATAAATTATCCGTGCAGTGGCAGAAAGAGATCGAAGCCAAATACGCCGAGATCGACAAACTGTATAAGAATTTCCAGCAGGACCAGTTGCTGCTTACCGAAGACCTCCGCAAGAAACGCGAAGCGGAAATCGTGGAAAAAGAAAAAGACGCGAAAGACTTACAGAAACAGCGTTTCGGCGTTGACGGCGACCTGTTCAAGAAGCGCCAGGAACTTGTAAAACCGATCCAGGATAAAGTATTCAACGCAGTCAAAGAACTCGCCGAGCTGAAAAGTTATGCCTGTGTTTTTGATAAATCGAGCGACCTGACCATGTTATATACGAATGCCAAATACGACATGAGCGAGGAAGTGCTCGAAAAAATGGGCTATAAAAAAACCGGCAACTAATTTCACCCGCATAATTTCCGACAAACAAGCAATATGAAAAAGTTCATTAAACACCTGTTCGTTGTGGCCGCCATCGCGCTTGCCCCTTCGATCCACGCGCAGAAATTCGGTCACTTCGATCTCGATTCCCTGCTGAGCATCATGCCTGAAATGGAAAAAGCCAACAAGGATGCTGCCGACTATTATAAAACGCTGGAAGCCCAGATGCTCCAGATGCAAACCGAACTGGATACCAAGCTCAAGGACTACGAAGCGAATTCATCGAGCTGGAGCCCGGCGATCAAGAAGCTGAAAGAAGACGAACTGAACAGCCTGCAGCAGCGCATCCAGCAGTTCCAGATGACCGCACAGTCGGAATTCAATACCCAGAAACAGAATCTCGTTAAACCGATTTACGACAAGATCAACAAAGCCGTAAAAGACATCGCCAAGGAAAAAGGTTATAAATACGTCTTCGACAGCAGCAAAGGCGCTGCACTGCTGATGTATGCTGACCCGGCCGACGATATTTTCGCGCTGCTGAAAGTCAAGCTGAACATTCCGAATCCTGCTCCGAAAACCGGCGGCGGAACGGCGCCTCCCCCGAATCCCGGCGGCGGAAACTAATTTCTGTTAATTGATTTTTTGTAAAACCTCCCGGTGAAAGTTGGGAGGTTTTTTTGTGGTCCTGGACTCACCCCCCGGCCCCCTCTCTCCGGGTGAGTTTCGTCTATTTTCCAAAATACTGTCTTCATATCACTCACCCGCAAAGAGGGGGAGCCATACTTATAGTAAAAGAAACTACTGTAAAACCTGCGTCTTTGACGCAGGTTTTACAGTTTTACGACACCCCCTCTTTGCGACGTTGTCGCAAATCCGGCTTTTGTTTACACGAAACCAACAACGTCGGAGAGAGGGGGCCGGGGGGGTGAGTCCCGGACTACATACTATCTTTGTACCACCAACTCATGAACAACTCACCCATCGGCATATTCGATTCCGGGATCGGCGGACTTACCGTTGTGCAGGCGCTGCACGAACTGATGCCTGCTGAGAACGTGATTTATTTTGCCGACAGCATCCATCTTCCTTACGGGGAAAAAACGATGGATGAAATTTATAAGTACAGCAAAGCAATTACGGAATACCTGCTCTCCCGCGGCTGCAAGATTATTGTGATTGCCTGTAATACGGCTTCGGCGGCTTCGCTGAAAAAACTGCGTGAAGAATTTCCTTCCGTTACCTTCATCGGTATGGAACCTGCAGTGAAACCGGCGGCGGAGCAGTCGCTGACGAAGGCGGTGGGCGTGATCGCTACCACGGCGACTTTCCAGGGCGAACTTTTCGCTTCGGTGGTCGAACGTTTTGCGCAGGGTGTGGACGTGCTTCGCCAGCCCTGTCCCGGGCTTGTGCAGCAAATTGAAGCGGGCGAACTGGATACGCCGGAAACGGAAACCATGCTGCGCGGCTGGGTAGAACCGATGCTGAAAAAAAATATCGATGCGCTGGTTTTGGGATGCACGCATTATCCTTTTGTAAAACCCCTGCTCGAAAAAATCTGCGGCCCATCTGTGCGCATCATCGACCCCGCACCGGCCGTTGCGCGCCGAACCAGGCATTTACTCGAACAGGAAAACGCACTTGCTGAAATGGCGCAGCAGGGAATTGTACATTATTATACCAGCGGACCGGCGGATGAGATGGCGAAACAAATCCGTTTGCTGCGCGTGGATGACGGGAAGAATTGCTTCGGGTTGAAATGGGTGGAAGGAAAGCTCGTCAGCTGAATAGTATTACGCAGCGAACAACATTCAGGTAGTTATTGCGAGCAAGTGAAATGTGACTTTGATTTGTAAGACGATACTGACGCAGCGAAGCAATGACTACTAATCTGTTGCTGGTGGTGTAATGATTGGTTCACTCTTCTCCGCTGCGCTCAATGACTACACAGCTATTTTTTACTGCCGCAAATCCCCGGTCTACTTAAACCACGACGAATACATCACGTAATTATTCGCGATGCGGTTGATCTCGCCGTTGATCAGTTCCTGGTTGATGTCTTTTACTTTTTTTGCGGGAACGCCGGCATACACACTGCCCGGTTCGATCTTCGTATTTTCAAGAACCACGGCGCCGGCGGCGATGATGCTGTTACTGCCTACTTCGCAATGATCCATCACGATGGAGCCCATGCCGATCAGCACGTTGTCGTGGATTGTGCAGCCGTGCACCAGCGCATTGTGCCCGATGGAAACATTGTTGCCGATGGTGGTCGCGGCTTTCTGGTAGGTACAGTGAATCACGGCGCCGTCCTGGATATTCACTTTGTTTCCCATGCGGATCGCGTTCACGTCGCCGCGGACAACGGCGTTAAACCAGACGCTGCATGCATCACCCATGATCACGTCGCCTACGATGGTTGCGTTTTCCGCCAGGTAACAATCTTTTCCGAATTGCGGTTGAATGCCTTTAACAGGTTTGATGAGCGCCATATAATTAAAAGATTGATCGTGTAAAAGTGCAAAAAAATATACTTGCGGACAGTAAAATGAGTTTACAGGATGCTTTCTGTAATTTATTCATAAACTGCATTTCACTGTTGATAAAAACATGGGTTAATTTTATTAATTATATTGCATAAGTATACTATACAAATTACCCCACAAATTACCCCGGCGAAATTAAAAATCCGGCACATGCCGGATGTATGAGAATCATGGGCAAGAAAACAAAAAAGAAAGCGCCCGTCCGGGAAGGTTTTTTTCGCAAACTGATTGAAAACAGTTTTGACGGAATCGTTATAAGTGCCCCCGATGGCATTGTCAAATACGTCAGCCCTTCCATTGAACGCATTTTAGGATACACACAGGAAGAGCATATCGGTACACATCCTGCAGTGATCGTGCATCCTGAAGATTTGGAAATGCTGGTCGGTACCTTCGCCAGGGTGCTCGAAAAAAACGGCAATATTGTACATGCCCAATGGAGAAAAAAGCATAAAGACGGAAGCTGGCGCTGGCTGGAAGGCATCGCCGTGAATATGCTGAATGTGACCGGGATAAATGGTGTCGTTACCAATTTCCGTGATATCACCGAACGAAAACGTGCGGAAGAAGCGCTGCGGAATGCAGAAGCGAATTACCGTGAAATATTCGAGAAGGCCAGCGACGCTATTTTTGTACATGATATGGAAACCGGTCTTTTGGTGGATATAAACCAGAAATCGTGTGAAATGACCGGTTTTTCCAGGCAGGAAACACTCGAAGGCGGGCCGGCATTGTTTTTATCCAATCTTCCCGGGTACACCATGCAGGATGCCATGAACTATATACAAAAAGCGGCTACAACGGGACCACAGATTTTTGAATGGCTTGCAAAACGCAAAGACGGATCGCTGTACTGGCTGGAAGTAAGCCTGACCAAAGCAACCATTGCAGGGACCAACAGGATACTGGCTTTTTTCAGGGAGATTGATGAACGGAAAAGAGCTGAACAGGAACTGAAACGTTATACGCGTGAACTGGAAGCAAAGAACAAAGAACTGGAGCAGTTCGCTTACATTACTTCGCACGATCTGCAGGAACCATTACGTACACTGAATAGTTATGTGGATTTGCTTTCGGAACAGTTCGAAGGAAAAACCGACGAGAAGACAGAGAAATATATGGAGTATGTCCTGGAATCGTCGGAAAGGATGAAGAATCTTATCAAAGGTCTTATGGACTATTCCCGGATAGGAGCCGAACGGAAACCGGAAAAAATAGACTGCAATATGTTGATCGATGAAGTCAAATCGGACCTGGAGACCCTGATAAAGCAAAACGGGGCGGTCGTTATATGCGGAAAGCTGCCTGTTATCAAAGGATATGCTATGGAAATGAAAGTGTTGTTTCAAAACCTGGTGAGTAATGCCGTCAAGTTTTGCCGCCCGGGAGAAAAACCTGAAATCACGATTTCAGCCCGCGAGAAAAATAATGCCTGGGAGTTTTCTGTAAAAGATAACGGCATAGGCATTGACATGAAATACAAGGATAAAATATTCATCATTTTTCAACGCCTGCATTCACGAAAAGAATATGAAGGAACGGGAATCGGGCTTGCGCACAGCCGTAAAATTGTCGAACTGCATGGCGGGGAAATCCGGGTAGAAAGCCTGCCAGGCGCCGGAAGCACTTTTTATTTTACCATCGCTCAATAAAAATAGTTATGAAAAAACTGAAAGAACTCAACTGTATCCTGCTGGTTGATGACGATGAGCCGACCAATTTTCTTCACAAGAACGTTATTGAAAATGCCGGTATCAAAACGCACGTTCAGACAACCGAAAGCGGTGACGAAGCGCTGGAATACCTGACCTGCACCGGCCGGTACAAAAACGAGAAGCGTTATCCGCAGCCCGGTATTATTTTCCTGGATATCAATATGCCCCGGATGAACGGCTGGGAATTCCTGGAAGAGTATAAAAAACTTTCTCCCGACCAGCAGGCGAAAATCATTATTGCCATGCTTACGACAAGCCTGAACCCGGATGATGAAGCCCGTTCGAAAAAAACAGATATGATCGCCTGCTTCCTGAACAAGCCGCTGACAGTAGAATTAATAAATAAAGTACGGAAGAAATATTTTAACGATGGGTATTGAAACCTGTTAGTTTTTTTTCTTCAAAACCGAAAACACTTTTCCATACTTGCCGCGCATTTTCGTTTTGCTGTCGCGCCCGGAAAACTGGTCGTAGGTACTGTAAAGAATATCGCCGTTTTCGATATTGAAAAGCATGGTATAATGCAATGTCTGGTGCGAGGGCCTGAGCAGCAAAAGTGCCCCTAACCCGATAGCTGCCGCCCCGCCTGCCGTAGCATCCAGGGATTCATTCGCGAGTACGAAAACACCGCCGCCAATGAAGATTACGGGCCAGGCCAGTTTCTTTTTTTTCTGCACGCTTACCACGCCGGACCACATAAAATATTTCGTGCCGTATTTCTGTGAAAGTTCTTCCAGCGAATCGTTCGCGATGATGAAAGGCGTGGAAGCGTTGCCCTGCTTCATCCGCTCGGTGATCCACTCTTTCATGGTGCTCATATCGTTGTAGTCCATGATGGTATTCGTATCGAGCAGTTGCGGATCGATGAAGGACGCGCGGATGGATCCTGACTGGCTCATCTTGGCCAGTTCGGCGAGCATTTCCTGCTGCGCGGTTTCGCTTTCCAGGTACTTCATTTTGCTCGCGCCCCGTTTGCGGTCGTCGATACGAAGCACGAAAGGTTCCACCACTACTACCTTGTCTATGCCGAGCGCCTTGGGCAGTTCCAGCTTATTGTACATCGTATTCTTTTCCGCTTCCTCCCGTTTTTTTCCGACATCGGTAAGTTTTTCGTAGCGATTCCGGAAATTTTCATCCTTCAGGAAATCGGCGAAAGCGAAATAGGTAAACTTTTCGTTCTTGTCGGATACGATATTTTCTTCCTGCTGCTTTTTGATCTTGTCGTATTTGCTTCCGCCGCCGTCATCTTCTTTTTTCTGCGCCAGCTTGTTGACCGAATCGCGCAGGGCTTTTTCGTGCAGCACTTCCGCTTTTGTTTTTCTTGAAAAATCGTCGGGCAGCAGTTTGTGCTTGTAGCTGAGCATCATCATCAGGCTGTCGCACATCCGGCTCAGCGTACGGTCGTTCGGGAACTGTTTGTGCAGTTTCCAGTTGTAATGCAGCGCAAGTACGGCAGTTTCGTCGCTGTCGAGCGTTTTCAGGATATGATACACCTGCTGCGAGCTTCCTTCGATGTCTTCGTAATCCGGTACGCGCCAGCGGTTGCTGTAATCTTCTCCCAGCCGCGATTCCCAGAAAATTTTCGCCTGCTCCGAATTGTTTTTGATCACGCTCCGGTACGCCGCGATATTATAAAGCGCTTTGCCGGTAACGGATTTCAGGAATTTGCTCTCCGGGTATTTTTTCTGGAGCAGGTACGAACTGTAAATCGCGTCCGGGTACTCGCGGTTGAGCAGGTAAAGACGGCACATTTCGAAACGCGAGATCGTTTGCACGCGTTTGAATTCTTCTTCCGAAACGAGGTATTTTTTCTTCGCGGGATCGTTGAACGTGTTTTCGACCTGACTCCGCAGAGCCTGTTTACGTTTGCGGATATTCGGGTGCGTGCTTTTGCTGTCGTCGAAATTATCTTCGTTCGAGATCGCCTTGGTTTCTTTGAGCAGTGCCGATTCCGGCAGGCGCATGTTATCGTCTTCGAGCGAAGCCACTTCAAAAGGCACTTCATCAAAAGGCAGGTAGGAATACTGCATCACGTCGAAAGCCGACATCACCGCGTCGAGCGAATAATTGGACCGTGCAAAAACGCTGAAACCTTCCACGTCGGCCTCGGTTTCCTGGTCTTTCGAATATTCGAGTTTGGCTTCGATCTGGTCGTTGTACGACTGACCGGAACTGCGGTCGATCTTCAGGTATTCGAGATACGTATTGAGCGAGTGTTTGTTCCGGTAGTGAATAATTTCGTGCGACAGGATGAATGCGAGCTGCGCTTCGTTTTCCAGCTGCGCGATCAGCCCGAGGTTTACCAGCACGTAGCCGTCGTCGAGCGTATAGGCATTGACGTAAGGCGATTTGATCACGTACACATGCAGCTGGCTGCGCAGTCCGGGATCATTGCGGAGCAGTGTATCGACTACTTTGTTTACGTATTCGGTTACCGGGTCGCCGGTGAGAATTTTTCCGCTCTGCAGCAGTTGGTTCAGCACGTAATGACTTTCGACCAGGAATTGTTTTTTTGCCGGGGTGGTCGTCTCGCCTTTTTTCACGGCAGCGTCAAGGTCTTCCTGGACTTTTGTGTTCGTGGTCTTTATAAACTCGCCCGGAAGTTTTCCTGCTGATTTGAGCGGGCGGTAATTGTTGAAATCCTGGGCTGAAAGCGCAGCGGAAAACAAAACAAACAAAGCAATCGCGCGAATTTTCATAACGTGTCAGTCTGTATCAGCAGAAAGCTGAATATCGGTTAATACTTCCTGGAAATGTTGGCGGATAAAACGGCAAAACAGCGATCCGGAAAAGTCCGGCCGGGCCGGGAAAAGAAGGGCGATCAGGAGCCTTGACGGGTGCTGCATGCGGAAACGGGTTGCAAACAAATATAACGCTTTCGTAAGGAACCTGGTATGAGGCGATCCCGGTAAAGTTATTTTTAGGATTTATTAGGAACCGGCAGAATGATGATCCAATTTGAAAATGATTCAATTTGAAGATTCCTGCCGCACCTGTCCGCACCATGAGAATTTTCCAGGGGAGCTATGCGCGCAAGGAATTTTCAAATTGAATCATTTTCAAATTAGTCCGGCCAATGCAGGCAAAAAAACTAATTTCGTTTCCTCAATCATATCCAACTGCTATGAATTACTGGCTCGTCAAATCGGAACCTGAAGCGTATTCCTGGGAACAGTTGCAAAAGGACAAACAAACCGCCTGGACCGGTGTTCGCAATTATGCCGCGCGTAATCACCTGAAAGCGATGAAAAAAGGCGACCAGGTATTTTTTTACCACAGCAACGAAGGCAAAGAAATCGTCGGCATCGCCAGGGTGGCCAAAGAAGCCTACCAGGATCCGACCACGGACGAAATCGCCTGGGTTTGCGTGGATCTCGCTCCGTATAAATCGCTGAAAAAGCCCGTGTCGCTCGAGCAGATCAAAAAAGTGAAGACCCTTTCGCAGATCCCGCTCGTCCGTATTCCGCGCCTTTCGGTTATGCCCGTCACCCCGGCCGAATTCGCCGCCATTATGGAAATGGGCGTGTAGAAACGTCATTTTTATAGCGGATAAAGCCGTCCGGGCCTTTTTTACGGGTGAAAATTGTGTACTTTTACCGCACATCCCTCCCATATTCCGGTTGTAAAAGCAGCCTGAAAACCCGGTATTAAATCATAACTTTACCCGCTTTATTAAAAATCGATAATCGCCACGTCCATGCGAGCATTCCTTTTCCGTGCTGTAGCCGTTTTTGTGCTGTCAGTTTTTACCCTTCCCGGCATTGCCCAGCAAACCGCCACGATCCGGGGAACCGTGTTCAATAAAAAAACAGGTGAGCCCGTACTTTTTGCGCAGGTTTTCCTGAAAGACACGAAGTTCGGCGTACAGAGCGATATCAACGGATTCTATTCGCTGACCAAAGTTCCGGCGGGAACGTACACTTTGGTTTCCTCGTACCTCGGTTACAAACAGGCTTTCCTGGAAGTTACCGTAAAAGCCGGGCAGATCCTGACGCAGAACCTGAACATGGAAGAGATCGGGCAGACGATCGGTATGGTCGAAATTTCCGCCGAGAAGCAGGCCAAACTCGAAAATACGGACAATTCGAAATTTACGCTCGACCAGCGCCAGCTGCAGATCGTTCCTTCGATAGGCGGGGTGGCCGATATCGCGCAAAGCGTGCAGGTGCTTCCCGGTGTGATCACCACGGGAGACCAGGGCGGACAGCTTTACATCCGTGGCGGTGCGCCGATCCAGAACAAAGTGCTGCTTGACGGCATGATCATTTACAATCCTTTTCACTCGATCGGCATTTATTCCGTTTTCGATACCGACATTATCAAGAACATGGACGTTTATACCGGCGGCTTCGGTTCGGAATATGGCGGGCGGATTTCTTCGGTGATGGATATCACCACGCGCGACGGGAATAAAAAACGTTTCGGCGGAAAAGCGACCGTTAGTCCTTTTGCCTCCAAACTCATGTTCGAAGGCCCGATCCGGCGCAGCGATTCGCTGAACAAGCACGGGGCGATCACCTACGTGGTTTCGGCCAAAACATCGTACCTGAAACAGACTTCGAAAATATTTTACAGCTACGTAGATACCGCCGGGATCCCGTTCAACTTCAACGACTTTTACGGAAAAATCGCATTCAACAACCCGAACGGAAGCAAGCTCAACCTCTTCGGTTTTTCATTCAACGATAAAGTAACGCGTTTCAAAGGATCGGCCGATCTCAACTGGTATTCCTGGGGCTTCGGAAGCAATTTCCAGGTAGTTCCCGGCGAATCGACCACGCTGATCAAAGGAAATTTCGCGTACTCGAAATACGTGATCGGCATGCAGGAAGATTATTTCCAGCCGCGGAACGATACGGTTGACGGATTCAACCTCGGCCTGAACTTCACGTATTTCCAGCGCAAGAACGTGATCAACTACGGCGTGGAAGTACTGGGTTATCACACCAACTTCAATTTCACCAACGTGGTCGGCCGCAAGATCGAGCAGAACGACAATACCACGGAATTCGCCGCTTACCTGCGATACAAGTGGGTTTCGGAAAATACCAAGCTGGTCATCGAGCCGGGTTTCCGTCATATGTACTATGCTTCGCTGTCCAACCATTCGCCCGAACCGCGCCTGGCTTTCAAGTATAACATTACCGAGAATATCCGCCTGAAGGGCGCGGGCGGTATTTATTCGCAGAACCTGATCAGCGCCGTGTCGGACCGCGACGTGGTGAACCTGTTCTACGGTATTCTTTCCGGCTCGGACAACCTGCCCGACAGCCTGACCCAGCAGGACGGTTCGGTGAAACTGATCGATCACAAACTGCAGAAAGCCAATCACTATATTCTCGGTATCGAATTCGACCCCACGCTCGATTCGGCGAACCTGCACAAGATGACCATCAACGTGGAAGGTTACCTGAAAGATTTCACACAGCTCACCAACCTGAACCGGAACAAACTGTACGATGAAACCGACCCGGCCAATTCCGACAAGCCCGACGCGTTAAAGAAAGACTTCATCGTGGAAACCGGTTCGGCTTACGGTATCGATTTCCTGGTGAAATACGAATACGACCGTTTTTATCTCTGGACCGTATATTCGCTGGGTTACGTGAAGCGCTGGGACGGTGTGCAGGAATACCGCCCGCATTTCGACCGCCGGCATAACGTAAACGTGGTAAGCGCCGTGAAACTGGGCAAGGCCCGCACCCTGGAGATCGATGTTCGCTGGAATTACGGTTCCGGTTTCCCTTTCACACCGACGTCGGGATTTTATGAAAACCTGACTTTTACGAATGTCAATACCAACTACACTACAGCGAACGGGCAACTCGGCATTATTTACGGGGATATCAACTCGCACCAGCTTCCCGATTATCACCGCCTGGACATCAGCGTGAAAAAATCCTGGAAATTCTCGGATTTCAGCGCACTTGAAGTTTCTGCCGGGGCCACCAACGTGTACAACCGTAAAAACGTCTTCTATTTCGACCGCGTTACGTTTAAACGTGTGAACCAGCTGCCGGTAATGCCCTCACTCAGCGCGAACTGGACGTTTTAAAAGACCCCACCTCTTTCCTCCCCGAAGGGGAGGATGGCATTACAAAATAAGTGACGTTCCTTTTGTTAAAAACAAAAGGAACGTCACTTAAGTATTCCAGCATCCTCCCCTTCGGGGAGGAAAGAGGAGAGGTCTTAAAAAGCCGTAACTTTGCACTGTAAAACCAAACTATAAATACTATGTATCCTCCTCAACTTGTCATGCCCATGAAGGCCGAACTGGTCGATTCGGGTTTTGAAGATATTACCAGCCCGGCCCGTGTGGATGAAGTACTGAACCAGCCCGGAACCGTCCTGATGGTTGTGAATTCCGTTTGCGGCTGCGCTGCGGGCGCTGCACGTCCCGGCGTGAAAATTTCACTTGCCGGCGATGGAAAAAAACCTGCGAAGCTGGCAACGGTCTTCGCCGGTTTCGATTCGGATGCGGTGGCCCAGGCCCGCGAGCATTTCGCGCCTTACCCGCCGTCGTCACCTGCTATCGCACTATTCAAGGATGGTAAGCTCGTGCATTTTGTAGAACGCCATCACATCGAAGGCCGTAACGCCGCGATGATCGCCGAACATCTGAAAATGGCGTACGACGAATTCTGCTGAGCAGAACCTGAACTAACCGAAACCGGTTATCGCAGCAAACCTGTGGTAACCGGTTTTGATTTTCAGCTGGTTTATCCCGAATGACACATTAGACGAAAATCAGCCTGCCCAAGTCTAATGCTTTCGGGATTCTCAAATCTAAGCGCCAGAAAATCAGCAAGTATTACAAAAGCTGTCGCTTAAATATTTTCTACCGCTTGATTTGGGTTTATGAAAATATCCCGGCGGCTGACTCCAAAGAATGAAAAAAAAACGGCTTGCCGGTTGCCGGGTATGAAAATACTTTTACCTGTGAAGGCATCACGCTTCATGTATTTCAGCACACAGCGGAAACATGCAGGCTGGTATTTTCCTAACCGCAATAAACATAAAAAACCATGAAAAAACTCCTTTCCCTGATCCTGTTGGCCGGCTTTGTAACATGCATGAGCATGTCCTGCAGCAAAAAAGACGACAATACGCAGCCGTCCACGTCAACCACCAGCTCGACCTCCAGCACGAGTTCGACATCAAGCACAAGCTCAACCTCGAGTACCAGCAGCACATCCACCACAAGTACTACTTCCACCACAAGCACCACGTCAACTACCAGCACAACTTCCGGTACAACCACTTCCACAACGGCTCCGTGCACGCCGCCGAATAATTCGCTGACACTCGGTTCGAACAATTACACGTTCACTACGGTAAGCGGTTTTTCGGTAGCCGGGCATTACCAGGTGCAGGCGATGAACGGTTCTTCGTACCCGATGATCATTTTCGAATTCGGATCGGCAACGGTTACCAGCGGCGTGTATAATATGGCCATGGTTGCCAGCGCAGCTACCGACGTAAAAGTCACTTTCGGAACATCCAGTTCTTCTGCAAATACCTGGTACGGCCAGGCGGGCAGCCAGGTGTACGTAAACGTATCGGGCACGACTATCACCTGCACGATCTGCAGTGGCACGCTGGGCAATACGAGCAGCGGCACGCTTTCGGCAACAGGAAAAATCACAAAACCCTGAGTACAATAAAACTCCAGGAGAACCCGGTGTAAAACCCGGGTTCTTTTTTTGTGGTATGTATTCCTTCCGAACATTTAACGCACAATATCAAACGCTCAACACTGAAGTAACAATGAATTTGCCCTATGTTCATTGGACGTTTGGCATTGAGCGTTTTTTTCCTGTTCTGACGGCCATCTATAAATCCAACGGGAACTATGCCCCGGATTTTCAGAAAAATCCTGATCTCCGCGCGGAAAGCCATCGCACTCGATACCCGTGCCTTGTCGCTTTTCCGTATCGGTATTGCGCTTGTGCTGCTGGCCGACCTGGCTATCCGCGCGCAGGATATCGGGCTTTTTTATTCGGATGACGGCGCGGTTCCGCGTTCGCTGGTTCGCTTCGCCGCCTGGAACCCGGTTTATTTTTCGCTTCACATGTTTTCGGGAAACGTGATGTACATCGCGTTCCTGTTTTCGCTTTCTGCCGTTTTCGCGCTGCTGCTGCTGGCCGGGTACCGCACGCGGCTGTTCACTATACTGTCGTGGCTGATGCTGGTTTCGCTGCACAACAGGAACCCGTTCATCCTGCAGGGCGGCGACGACCTGTTGCGCAATGCCCTGTTCTGGGCTATGTTTCTCCCGCTGGGCCGGCACTATTCTGCCGACGCGTTTTCCGGGCGCGCGCAAAAGGGAAAACGTTTTCGTTTCACCGGCCCGGCAGCTGCAGGTTATATTTTGCTGATCGTTTCCGTTTATTTTTTCTCGGCGCTGCAAAAACATTCCGCCGAATGGGAAACGGAAGGCAGCGCTTTGTACTATGCGCTGAGCATGGACCAGGTGGCGCTTCCCGCCGGGAAACTGCTGTATCCGTATCCTGTTTTGCTGAAAATACTGACGCACCTGGTGTACGTAATCGAACTGCTGGCGGGGATCATGCTGCTGGTTTACCGGCGCGGACAACGGTGGAGGCTCGCGGGGATCGCGCTGCTGGCCGGGCTGCACATTGGCATCGGGTTTACCATTTACGTCGGCTTGTTTTTTATTATCGGGCTGGTGACCTTACTGGCTTTACTTCCGCCAGCAGTGATGGACAGGTTTGATCGTCTCTGCAAGCGATTCTTCCCGTGGAAATTGCGTCGCGAAAAACAAAAAACAAACGAAATAGCACCGCCCGCTTTTCTGCGCACCGGAATCCGCTGGTTCCTGTCGGCAACTGTCCTGTATTGCTTTGCCTGGAACTTCATCAACATTCCGTATTTCCCCTACAAGCTCGATCCCCCCGCAAAAATTCCCGCCGCGCTGTTGCGTATCGATCAGAACTGGGGCATGTTCGCGCCGAAAGTTTTCAAAGACGACGGCTGGTATATGCTGGAAGGTATTCTTCCTGACAGCAGCCTGATCGACCTGAACCGCGGCGGAGCAGCTATCGATACGAACAAGCCGGCAAGCATCGTGTCGATGTTCCCGAACGACCGGCACCGGAAATATTCGGAAAACCTGCTCATGACTTTTAACGATTACCTGCGGCCGTTCTATTGTTACTACGTGATGAAGAAATGGAATGCCGCACACCCGGACCGGCGGATCATCACGCTCAGGCTGGTTTATATGAAAGAAGTGAGCCTGCCGGATTACGAAACCGCGCCAGTGGAGCGATGTGTGCTTTCCGAATGCAGGTGAAGATTCATACTCCGGGCCGTAGTTCATTTAGCCGCAGATTTCGCAGATTAACGCAGATTTATGAATGCTGATCTGTGCTGATCTGCGAAATCTGCGGCCATTTTTTCTGCTGCAGGAAAATAGAGTTCATGCCCTGGGATGAAAACGAAGCACCTGTTCTTTCAGGTAACTGCGGTCGATATGCGTATAGATTTCCGTCGTGGTGATGGACTCGTGCCCGAGCATTTCCTGGACTGCGCGAAGATCAGCGCCGCCTTCCACCAGGTGCGTGGCGAATGAATGGCGGAAGGTATGCGGGCTGATGTTTTTTTTAATTCCCGCTTCGAAAGCCAGTTTTTTGATGATGGTGAAAATCATGACCCGCGAAAGCCGGGAACCGCGCCTGTTGAGGAAGAGCATATCCTCTTCTCCTTTTTTCTGCGGAACATGCACGCGGATGTTTTCCCGGTAAAGATTAACGTGTTTCATGGCGATTGCCCCGATCGGGATCAGCCGCTCCTTGTCGCCTTTGCCCGTTACGCGGATATAACCTTCGTTGAAAAAAAGATTCGACAATTTGATGTTCACCAGTTCGGATACGCGCAGGCCGCAACCATAAAGCATTTCAAGCATGGCCCTGTTCCGTTCGCCTTCGGGTTTGCTGAGGTCTATGGTTTCCAGCAGTTTTACCACTTCGTCAAAACGCAGCACATCCGGCAACTGGCGCCCGGTTTTCGGCGCTTCAAGCAATTCGGTCGGGTCGTGGTTGATCAGGTTTTCCTGCAACAGGTATTTGTAAAATGCTTTTATACCTGAAAGCAGGCGGGCCTGCGTGGTGGCGGTCATGCCCAGCTCATTCACCCAGCGCAGGAATTCGCGCAAATGTTCGAGTGTAATATCCGCAGGCGTTACACTTATTTTTTTGAACCCGAGAAACTGCGTGAGTTTGATAATGTCGTGCAGGTACGCTTCGATGGAATGCGCGGACAACGAACGCTCCAGGCGCAGGTATGTTTTAAAGCCGTTGATTTCAGCCTTCCAAATCATGTAACCTGTTTAAAATTCCTCAGCGCAGCTGTTACAAAACCAGGGACTGCCGATGTCGGAATAGTAATCCTTTCAGCAGGCAGTTGGCAATTGGCGATTGGCAGTTTTTGCATTGCATGGATGTCGGCAATAGCTGCATATTCCCTGTTTAAACAGGTCAGAATTGCCAATTGCCAACTGCTCAACTGCCAACCGGAGTAAAGGCTTATTGAAAAAGAAGACTTTCGTATTTCCAGGCACATAATTTTAAACAGATCATAGTCTATCTTTGCGAAGGTACAAACTGTCGCCGCATGAAATTACTCATTCTCAACGGCCCGAATCTCAATATGCTCGGTACGCGTGAACCTTCGGTTTACGGCGATCAGAGTTTCGATGAGTTCCTGGACGAACTGGTTAAAGAATTTCCGAAGGTAGATTTCACGTATTACCAGAGTAACGTGGAAGGTGAGCTGATCAATAAACTGCAGGAATGCGGCTTCAGCTACGACGGGATAATTTTCAACGCCGGCGGATATACGCACACATCCGTTGCGCTGGGTGATACGATTGCCGCCATCAAAACGCCGGTGATCGAAGTGCATATTTCCAATGTTTTTGCCCGCGAAGAATTCCGGCACATCTCGCACATTGCGGCGAAATGCAGGGGAAGCATCGGCGGATTCGGGCTGGACAGCTACCGGCTGGGAGTGAAATATTTTGCGGGATAATCCGTCTCTTTTCTCCCCGGAAGGATAATAAGTACCTATTTTTTCTCCACCACTCTCGGCACCTTAAAATAATCCGAGTCGTGTTTGGGCGCATTGAGCAATGCGTCTTTCTGCGTGATTTCCTGTTTCACTTCATCTTCGCGCAGGTGATCCGTTTCATCGGTCATGTAAATGAGCGGCTCGGTATTAGCCGTATCCAGTTCGTTCAGCTTTTCCACGAATGCGATCATGTTGTTCATATCGTTCAGGATACGATCTTTCGCCGCGCCGTCGAATTCGAGCCGTGCGAGGTGCGCTACATGGTCAACCGTGGTGTGATCGATTTTCATTTTCGCTTTTTCTTTCTCCGAAGGAGTTCTTCGGACAGTGATTTTTCAATGGTGCTGCGGACAGCCGAACACAAAGATACCAAATCCGCTTCAGTCATGCCCCTGGTCTCGACCGGCTTATGCACGATCACCCGCGCAAGCCCCGGCCGGCCCGGAACTTTCGCGAAACCACCGTTCTGCAACAGTTGCCAGTTATTGCAGTAAGTAATCGGAACGATCGGCAGCTGCTTGTCGATCGCCAGGCGGAAAGCCCCGTTTTTAAAAAGTTTCAGCTGCCCGTGTACCGAAATAGTACCTTCCGGGTAAATAAAAACGCTGTGTCCCTGGTCCAGTTTTTCCGAAATGCGCAGGAATGCTTTATGCGAAGCCGTAATGCTTTGCCGCTGGACGAGGATATGCATATCACGAAAAACCACGCGCAGCAAAGGCGCTTTCCCGGCTTCTTCTTTCACCATGTAGGCATGGTAATGCGGAAGGAAACAAAAACTTTCCACGATATCGAGATACGAAGTATGGTTGGCGACAAAAATGCAGGTACGCGGCAAATCTTTTTTATCGAATTCCCAGGTCACGCGCGGAATGATCCCGGGCACGTAAAGCACCCAGCGTCCCCAGAACTGGAGTACGCGGTAAGCCGCATGGTAATTCGGTTTTCCCGCCAGCAAAATGGCGAGTACCGGGTAAACCACGAGCAACCCGGCTGCGAAATTGATAATAAAGAAAATCTTCCACAGTACCCGGGGAATAAGGCCTGCGTATAAGCGTAGCATTTGGCAAAGGTACAAAACGGGGATTGAGTAGCCCTGCCGGGTGAATTCCTATCTTTACGGCTTAATTTTTACATTATGTCCAGAATTCTTACCGGCATACAAAGCAGCGGTCAAATCAGCGGTGTTCCGCATCTCGGCAATTTGCTGGGCGCGATCATGCCTGCTATCGAGCTTTCGAAAAAACCGGGCAACGACTGTTTTTATTTCATCGCCGACCTGCATTCGCTCACTTCGCTGAAAGACGCTGCGAAGCGCCGTGAAAATACACTTGGCGTAGCCGCGGCATGGCTGGCTTTCGGACTCGACGTGGAAAAGCATTGCGTGTACCGCCAGAGCATGGTGCCGGAAGTCTGTGAGTTGACCTGGTACCTGAACTGCTATACGCCTTATACGATGTTGCTGAACGCCACTTCGTTCAAGGACAAATCAGAAAACCTGAAAGATATCAATGCCGGCCTTTTCACTTACCCGGTGCTGATGGCGGCGGATATTATTCTTTATGATGCGGAATTCGTACCCGTGGGCAAAGACCAGAAACAGCACCTGGAGATGGCCCGCGATATTGCCGGCGCTTTCAACCGTTCGACAGGCGAGGAAATATTCGTTCTTCCGGAACCGCTTATCAGCGAAGAAGTAATGACTGTTCCCGGCACCGACGGACGCAAGATGAGCAAATCGTACGGCAACTTCATCAATATTTTCCTGCCGGAAAAAGAACTGAAAAAAGTCGTGATGTCCATCGTAACCGATTCGAAAGGCCTCGACGATCCGAAAGATCCCGATACCTGCAACGTTTTCGCACTGTACCGTTTGCTTGGCTCGGCCGGACAGGTTTCGGATATGCGTTCGAAATACCTCGCCGGCGGATTCGGTTACGGTCATGCCAAAACCGCGCTGCTCGAAGTCATCCTCGACAAATTCAAAAACGAACGCGAAGCATTCAACCGGTTCATGAGCGACCCGGGACTGCTGGAAGAAAAACTCAGCATCGGCGAGGAAAAAGCACGCGCCATCGCACGGCCGAAACTGAAACTGGTACGCGAGAAACTGGGGTTTTAAATATTCACCGTTTTCCGTTCACTGTTTACGGTTTTCTGTTTTAAATTCGAAAACATAAAAACGGTAAACCAAAAACGGTAAACCAAGAACGGAATACGCCATGGAATCCACCGAAAGGATTTACTTATCGCGACTCGATCACCTGCGTTTCCTGGCGGCGTTCCTGGTGCTGACCTGGCATTTTGTGCATGAACAGTTTGTACCGACCAGTTATGTGCCTTCGTTTTTCCCGCTCAGCCTTTTGGAAGAAGGACATACCGGCGTGGCGCTGTTCATGGTGCTCAGCGGTTTTATTTTCCAGTACATCAACGACGGGAAAGAGATCAGTTACGGGAAATTTATCCGCAACCGGTTGCTGCGCATCGCCCCGCTTTTTATTCTCTGGAGTCTTTATCACATTTACGTCGATAATTTCGATACGGTAAAATCGCTGGTGAACGGTTTCCTCCTGCTCGATCCGCGGCAGACGCCTGGCGTGGGCTGGACGATCGTCGTGGAATTCCAGTTTTACCTGCTCTTCCCTTTCCTGCACCGCTGGATCGATCAGAAAAACGGCATACGTAACGTGCTGCTTCTTTTGCTTGTGTTTTTTATTTTCCGCGGACTGGCGTATGCGCAAACACATACCGTGCAGGACGTTTCGTACTGGACGATTTTCGGGCGCATTGACCAGTTCCTGCTGGGCATGCTTGCCGCGAAAATGTACCGGCGCATCAAGCTGAACGGCGGACTTTCGTTCGTGGTTACTGTTGGCGCAATGCTCGGCATCATGTTCGTGTATCATGTGTTCAACCAGGCCGGGGGATTTTACCAGGAAGCAAAAGGACATTCGCCCAGCGCGTTCTGGCTCGTGATGCCCGCCATCGAAGGTGTTTTTTACGCTTTACTGATCATCGGTTATCTCAGTTTGCCCGCCGTACTTTTTCCAAAAATCATTGATCGTTCGCTGGCGCGTTGCGGTGAGTTGAGTTATTCAGCATACTGGTGCCATCTGCCCGTCATCATTTTTCTCCACTACCTCATGCGTGAATTCCAGGTTACGCTCACCGGGTTCGATACTGCGTTGCTGGTATCCACCCTCGTTGCCGTGCCGGTGGTTTTCGGATTTTCCGCGCTCACGTATTATCTCATTGAGCGGCCGTTTTTGCTGATGCGGAAGAAGTATACGCTGTGATTTACACTGCTGCGCAGCAGTACGTACTCAAAAAGGCAAGAGCAAAAGCAAAAAGCAATTCCGTTTTATACTGCTGCGCAGAAGTACCTTTTAAAGCAAAAAACAATTGCGTATCGCAAATTGCTTTTTGCTCTTTTGCTCTTTTGCTTTTTCGGAAAACGATCTTGAAGTTTACGGTAAATCCCCGCTGATCGTCACATTCCCGTTCGGGTTGTGCATTTCCTTGCTTTCCCAGAGTACGCCGTTGAGATAGACGTAGAGAATAAAATCGCCGTCAGGAGAAGAACTGCTGACATTGAATGAAACGAAATCGCCGCGTTTGAGGTGAACCGTTTCCGAATCCCATTGCGAGGAACTGAGTCCGCCCACCGATTTAGTCGCTTTGCCATCGGCGGTGTACGAAACGGAATACGTCGGGGTATCCTGTGACGTTTCCTTTACGCTGTACGAAACCCGTGCTTCGGTTGCCGGATCGTCTTTTTTGCAGGACGATAAAAACAGCGGGATTGCGAACAGGATGAGCAGGCGTTTCATACCTCAATCTTACGAAAGCTTTCCGGATTTGTTGCACTCCGTTTTGACAAGTGGCGGTACAAAATGGACAATTGGCGGTATCAGTCGCATTAATCTTTACCGCGGAGCCGCAGGGAACGCAGAGCCTGCCCGCCTGATCTGCGCCGCAGAGATTTGGTTCGAATATCTCTGCGTAAACTCAGCGGTGAAAAAACCGGGCCATCATTGCACCAGCAAATTACACCCGCGTATCTCGCTGTGATCGAAACGGCCGAGGACTTCGAAGCTGCCGTCTTTGTTGATCCTGCCGAGATCGGAAACGGAAATGAAACTGCAGGAATACAGGTTCGCCAGGTCGATGATGTTCAGTCCGCCGGTACGTCCGCGCGGCGAATACGCAAAAGGATCGTCCACATCCCGCACGGCTACGCGCATCCAGGGCGGGCAGAAAAACCGGCCGTCGCCTTTGGAATACGCCTGCGACAGGAGTTCGGTCATGCCGTATTCGGAATGTATTTTTTCCACGCCGAATGCGTTTTGCAGGACGGCATGCAGTTCTTCACGCACGATTTCTTTCCGTTTCCCTTTCATGCCGCCGGTTTCCATGATGACCGTATTTTTCAGCGGCTGCGGAAACTGTTCGGCAAGATCGAGCAAGGCATACGTTACGCCGAGCAGCAGTACCTTTTTCCCGGAAGTATCGGTTTCTTTTAGTTTTTCTGCGAGCGCGACGTAATCGTGCAGGTAAAACCCGCTGCCGGGATGCCCGCTGAGGCGTACGAAATAATCCGCCATATACACCAGCGACGATCCTTCGCGTTCGAGATACGACGGAAGCAGGGCCAGCACGCAATAATCGTCGAGCGGGCCGTAAAAATGCTCAAACCCGCGGATGAAACTGTTTTCATAGAGGTTTTTCTCCGCCACCGGGTGTTTCGAAGTAACCGTTCCGGATGTTCCGCTGCTCGAAAATTCTATTCCAGGAGTAACTCCTTCGGCAATCACGCGATGTGATTTGAAAAACTCCACCGGCAGGAAAGGAATTTTATGCATCTCGTAAATACGCGCCGGATCGATGTGCAGCAGGCGCAGGTAGTCGCGGTACACGGGCACATGCTCCGCCTGGAATCGAAAAACAGCGAGCGCCGTTTTTTCAAAATCCGTTTCGCTTATCCTGAAAATGGCCCGTTTGAATTCGCTGCTGAACATCATCATTACCGGTTGGAACCGGCTAAAGAGCCCGATTCTTTTGCAAAATTGGCAATCTTTCGCTAATTTTATTTCTCATTTCCATTTTCATGAAGCGCATTATCCCTTTTTTAACCCTTTTTACCGGATTGCTCCTTTCCTGGGGCTGCAAAAAAGAAGACACTTTTCCGCCGGAACCGGCTATTGAATTCAAAGAGTTCAAAAAACTCGGCAACGATTCTGCCCAGGTTATTATTACGTTTACCGACGGCGACGGGGATATCGGGCTCGGGCAGGAAGATACGACCGGGCCGTTCAACAATACGTCAAAGTATTACTACAATTTTTTCATGCGCTATTATTACCAGGACAGCCTTGGTAATTTCAAACCTTTCCTCCTGTACCTGAATACGGATACGATTCTCGATACGCTGGATTTCAACTACCGCGTTCCGAACCTGACGCAGAACGATCAGAAAGAATCGCTCACCGGCGATATCATCGTCACGTTACATCCGTTCACACTTTACCATGCACCGGGACACAACGTGATCCGTTACGAAATCTATATCGTTGACCGCGAACTGCACGAGAGTAATAAAGTGATGAGTACGGATATTTTGGTGCAGTAACCCGGAGAGATTCCAATTCTCAATTCCCAACTTCCAGGTAATTCCGATAACTAAACTATAACGACGTCACCCTGAGCGGCAGTCGAAGGGTGTGTAATACATCCGTTGTACAGAAGTACCCGGTACACACCCTTCGACTGCCGCTCAGGGTGACGTTCTCATAAATATTGGTATTGGGGAAGTTGGGAGTTCTATTTCCCGCCCGTTGCAAACTGCAGCAGGAAGTAAAAAACTCCACCCATCACGGCAGAAACCGGGATCGTCAGGATCCACGCCCAGAGCAGGTTTACGGTTACACCCCAGCGCACCGCAGAAATACGTTTGGTTACGCCCACACCGATGATGGAACCGGTAATGGTATGAGTCGTACTCACCGGAATTTTTAAACCTTCGCTCAGGAAAAGCGTCAGCGCGCCGGCGGTTTCAGCAGCCACGCCTTCGAACGGCGTAACCTTGGTGATTTTCGTTCCCATCGTTTTGATGATCCGCCATCCGCCGCTCAAAGTTCCTGCGGCAATCGCGGTATAACAAACCAGTGGAACCCAGTTCGGCATTTCCTCGAAGGAAGCGATTTGCCCGCTGCTGATCAGCGCAACGGTGATGATGCCCATTACTTTCTGCGCATCGTTCCCGCCGTGACCGATACTGAATGCAGCCGAAGAAACCAGTTGCATGCGCCTGAACCATCGCTGCGCGCTGGCCGAGCTGAGAAAACTGAGAAAGAGTGACAGTCCGCCGATAATGGTGATGATCAGGGCCAGCAGGAGCCATTTGAAATTTTTGGTATCGAGAATGACTTTGACCAGGTACGATTCGTATTCGCCTTTGAGTTTGGCCGGATCGGTTTGCAGTTTGGAAGCCACGAGCCAGTAAACTCCACCGATTATAAGCAGGCTGAGCAGTTTGGGCCAGATGCTCTTCCGGAATGAGTTCAGCAGCCAGTACGAAATAATGGCCGCCATGATCAGGCCCACGATCGGGGCGAGGAAAATAAAGCTCAGCGTTTTGATCACCGGTTCGGGCTGCACCGACATGAAGCCCGCGTGTGCAATGGCTGCGCCGGCAAAACCGCCGATCAGCGTATGCGACGAACTCGAAGGAATACCATACCACCAGGTAATGAGGTTCCAGGCAATGGCTGCAACCAGGCCGGCCATCACGACCGTGAGCGTAATACTTTCTTCTTTAACGGTTTTCGCAACAGTATTCGCTACGCCGTGGTCCTTGAAAATAAAGAAAGCCGCAAAATTAAAAAGCGCAGCCCACAAAACTGCCTGCAACGGCGTGAGTACTTTCGTGGAAACAACGGTGGCGATGGAATTCGCCGCATCATGAAAACCGTTGATGAAGTCGAAAATAATGGCCAGTATGATAACAATGATCAGCAGGGTCATAGCCGTTCCGGAGGTTTGATCAGGATTGCTTCACGATGATGGTGTGGATGACGTTTGCCGCGTCTTCACATTTGTCCGTGGCCGTTTCAAGCGCCGAAAGCACTTCTTTGTATTTGATCACTTTGATCGCGTCTTTTTCTTTTTCGAAAAGCTCGGCAATGCCTTTATTGAAAATATCGTCGGCTTCGTTTTCCAGGCTGTTCATTTTCACGCAGGCTTCCTTCACCGCATCGATGTCTTTCATGCCGTTCAGGTTTTTCAGCGCTACGTTCAGTTCTACAGCCCCGTCGCGGATGCAGCGGGCCAGCGCGGGAATAGCGGTCCCCATTTCATCGATCTTATACAGATCGATCCGTTTGGCCGAGCCGTGAATAAAATCAATGATATCATCGATGGCACTGGCCAGGTCGTGAATATCCTCGCGGTCGAAGGGCGTGATGAAATTTTTGCCCAGTTCGTTATATATAAGATGCGTGATATTGTCGCCGGCATGTTCCAGGTGTTCAATTTCCCGGATGCGCTGTGCACGTTCTTCAACCGAATTTGTCGTGGTCAGTACGATCAGCGCGTCCGAAGTTTTGAGCAGGTTTTCCGCTGCTTTTTCGAACAAAGGGAAGAACTTCTTGTCTTTGGGAGTGAGGAATGAAAGAAAGCCCATAGTCTGGTTTTTTTCTGTTAATTAATAATTAACAAAAGGTGAGACAAATGTAAAAAGGAAAGTCCGGCGAACGACATCTGTATGTTAAGAAAACATTAAGAAGAGGAATGCTTGTTTAAAATTCCTCCGGAGAGCCGTTTTACAGGAAAACTGTTGCTGTATGTCGGAATAGATCCAGCGGCAGGAGGCAGTCAGCAGCAGCAGTCGCAGTCGCAGTCAGCCCGGTTTAAACCAGGAGCAGGTAAATTTTGACGACATCCCTGTAGACTGCCTGCTGCCAACTGCCGTTGAAGTAAGAGCTATTCCATCAGCCCGGTTAAATCCGGAGCAGGTAAATTTTGACGACATCGCTGTAATACCAAGACTGCCTGCTGCCGACTGCCTCCTGCCGCTGAAGAAGGATTTATTCCGAAGGAATTTTAAACAGAGCTTACTGGTTCGGACTGCCGTGTTTCAGCACTTTGGCTTCAATGTAAAAGATGATTTCCTCGCCCACGTTTTTGGTTTGGTCACCTACCCGCTCGAGTTTGCGGATAATGGACATGGTATTGAGGTAATGCAGCGAATCGGGGCGGTTTTCCGCGATATACCGTAACGTAGTCTGCGTAGCTTTCCGGTTGATCGCATCCAGCAGGTCGTCTTTCTGGAAAACCTTTCGCGCGAGCGCCGTGTCTTCGTGGATAAACGCTTCGGTAGCATCGTCAACCATGCCGATCGCCACGCGGAACATTTCTTCCACTTCGTAATCTTTTTGAATTTCTTCCGAAAAAGGTTTGCCCAGGTCGAGCACGTAACGCGCAATACCTTCCGCATTGTCGCTGGTCCGCTCCAGGTTGGTATTGATTTTCAGCGCAGCCAGTATAAAACGCAGGTCGACGGCTACCGGGTTGAAAAGCGCGAGCATATTCTCGCAGTCGCGGTCGATCTTCAGCTCCAGCGCGTTGATGTGTTTTTCATTCGAGATCACTTCGCGCGCAAGATCGGTATCGAAACGGGCGTAAGCGTCGCGGCACTTGCTCACCTGCATGCGCACCAGGCGGTGCATTTCAATCAGGCTTTCCTTAAGCTGATGTATGGAACTATCGAGATGTGTCATAGTAGTCATTTTTCAGGTAAAACACGCGACTATCCGAAACGGCCCGTGATGTAATTCTGCGTGCGCTGATTTTGCGGATTAGTAAAAATGTCTTTGGTCGGACCGTATTCCACGAGATCGCCCATGTAGAAAAAACCGGTATTGTCGCTTACCCTGCCGGCCTGCTGCATATTGTGCGTAACGATGATAATAGTATATTGTTCTTTCAGTTTGTAAATAAGCTCTTCGATCTTCGCTGTGGAAATCGGATCGAGCGCCGAAGCCGGCTCGTCCATCAGCAGCACCGACGGTTCCGTAGCCAGTGCGCGCGCAATGCAGAGACGCTGCTGCTGTCCGCCGGAAAGCGCAAGCGCCGATTTTTTAAGATCGTCTTTCACCTCATCCCACAAAGCCGCCGAGATCAGCGACCTTTCCACTACTTCATCCAGCACTTCTTTTTTATTGATGCCCTGGATGCGCATGCCGTACACTACGTTTTCGTAAATCGTTTTCGGAAAAGGATTCGGTTTCTGGAAAACCATGCCCACTTTTTTACGCAGCTCTTCCACGCGAACCCTGCGATCGTAAATATCCTGGTCGTCGATGAGAATTTCACCGTCCTTGCGGAAACCCTCGATATAATCGTTCATCCGGTTGAGCAACCGCAGGAAAGTGGATTTGCCGCAGCCGGAAGGACCGATGAAAGCCGTTACGCTGTTGGGCAGAATATCCATGCTCACGCCTTTTATGACGTGGTTATCGCCATAAAAGACATCCACTTTTTTCGTCTTGATCTTGTAGTCCATGTGTTGCTTATCGCTGTTTAAAATTGCGTTGCCGGAATTTGCAGACACCATTGATTCTATCATCTCTGAGGAATTTTAAACATACTAATTTACCATTTCACTTTTTTCTGCCAGCGCCGGCGCAGGTAAAGCGCAATGCCGTTCATGATGAATGTAACCGCCAGCAGCACGATAATACCCGCCGCGGCATTGACCAGGAAACCTTTCTGCGGCCGCGATACCCAGTTGAATATCTGGATGGGCAGCACGGTAAAATCATCCGAAGGTGAAGTCGGTACCTGGTCGATATAGGCCAGCGCACCCACTACAATCAGCGGCGCAGTTTCACCGATAGCACGCGACAATGCGAGGATCACACCGGTAACAATACCGCCCGATGCCGCCGGCAGTACCTGCATCCGGATCGTTTGCCATTTGCTTGCACCGAGTCCGAACGATGCTTCGCGGATGGTTTTCGGTACGGCTTTCACCGACTCGCGCGTGGCTACGATGATGATCGGCAGGACAAGCAGGGCCAGCGTACAGCTTCCCGCGAGCACGCTTCCGCCCATGCCCATGATCCGTCCGAAAATTTCGAGGCCGAGCAAACCGTAGATGATCGACGGTACGCCTGCGAGGTTGGCGATGTTCACTTCGATGATGGAACCGAAACGGTTTTTCTTGCCGTACTCTTCCAGGTAAATTCCTGCAGCGATGCCGAGCGGAATGGCGATGATTCCCGTGAGCACGAGCACCCAGATCGTTCCGGCCAGCGCGGGAAGTATGCCTGCCTGTTCCGGTTTGCGCGAGGGTCCGTCTACGATGAAATTCCAGTCGATGCGCGCGATGCCTTCGCGGATAATATCCGCCAGGAAAATACCGAGCATCACCAGCCCGAAAAGGGTGCAGGCGATACCGAACCACTTGAAGGCCTGGTCGATTAACCGGTTGCGGCTGGAGCTATTCATACTTCTGCTGGAATCTGCGTTTAATCCGGATGCTGACATTGTTAAGCAGCAGGGTGAACACGAAAAGCGTGATGCCCGCGGCGAAAATAGTCTGGTATTCCGGTGTGCCGCGCGCCACATCGCCCATGCTCACCTGTACGATGTACGTGGTGATGGTTTCGATCGGAACGGTCGGATCCAATGTAAGCCGCGGCTGCTGTCCTGCTGCGATGGCCACGATCATCGTTTCGCCGATAGCGCGTGAAATGGCGAGGATCACGGATACGATGATTCCCGACGAAGCGGCTGGCACCAGCACTTTGAACGAAGTCTGGAACCGCGTAGCGCCCATGCCGTACGACGCTTCGCGCAGCGATTTGGGAACGGCATACAGCGCATCTTCGCTCAGCGAGGAGATCAGCGGAATAATCATGATGCCCATCACGATGCCGGCGGACAGTGCGTTGAAACCGGAGAGGTCGGGAAAAATTTTCTGCAGGAAAGGCGTGACTACCGTTAACGCGAAGAAGCCGTAGACTACGGTGGGAACGGCGGCGAGAATTTCCAGGAGCGGCTTGACGATGTTCCGGAAGCTTTTCGGCGCGTATTCGTTCAGGTAAACGGCAACCGTTAAACCGACGGGCAGCGCCACAAGAATCGCGATGAAGGTAGTGAGCAGCGTACCCGCAACCAGCGGCATGATCCCGAAATGTTTGTCGGCGAAAAGCGGCGTCCATTGTGTGTCCGTCAAAAAATCCCAAAGGGAAACCTTGGAGAAAAAACCGAACGACTCCGACAGCAATACCCAGATAATCCCGATCGTGGTCAGGATGGTGATGCCTGCCGCAAGGGCGAGTATTCCTTCAATTATTTTTTCTTTCTTACGCACGTACTCAATTTAAGAGGCTGTTAAGGAATCAGATTTTGAAATTATTATAAGTGGATTTTTGAGACAGACGAGGTACTTTTTGCAGGCCATAGCGGAGCAGCTACGGTCAAAAAAAGTAACGAAGTATGTCTCAAAAAGATACATAAGAATTTGAAAAGATGGTTCCTTAACAGCCTCTAAGGCAAGAACCACCTCCCGTCAAATATCGGAAGGTGGTTTCACCAAAACACTACATACACTATTAAATTATTGTTTCGGGGCGGCGGCGCCTGCAAATCCGGCGAATTTGTCCTTCACCGCTTTCAATTCATCGTCGCCCAGCGGAACATAACCTACTTCTTTGGAAAGTTCGTTCGTGTTATCGAGGTAATAGTTCACGAAAGCAACGACTTCCGGGCGCCTCGCCGCTTTGTCGCTGATGTAGATGAACAGCGGGCGTCCGAGCGGGGCGTAGGTTTTGTTTTTCACGGTTTCAATGCTCGGGGCGATGGCTCCCGCGCCGTTTTCCGCGTTGCCGTCGTCGATGGGCAGCAGTTTCAGGTCGGCTTTATTGGCCTCGAAATACGCCAGGCCGAAAAACCCGAGTGCGTATTTATCGCCTTTGATGCCCTGCACGAGTACGTTATCGTCTTCGCTGGCCGTGTAATCGCCGCGGCTGGCTTTTGATTTTCCGCAGATCGCTTCCGTGAAATAATCGAAGGTTCCGCTCTGCGATCCGGCACCGAAAAGATGGATTTCCTGGTCAGGCCAGCCTTTGCGAACCTGGCTCCACCTGGTTACTTTGCCTTGTGCGGCAGGTTCCCAAAGCATTTTCAGCTCGGCTACCGTAATGTCTTTACACCAGTCGTTCTGCGGATTTACTACAACGGCGAGACCATCGTACGCCACCAGCAGTTCGAGGTAATTGATGCCGTTTGCTTTGCAAAGGCTGTCCTCGGTCGGTTTGATCGGGCGTGAAGCGTCGTTGATATCCACTTCGCCGCGGCCGAATTTTTTAAAGCCGCCGCCGGTGCCTGATTCGGCGACGGCGACTTTTACGTCTTTATTTTCTTTCCCGAATTCTTCGGCTACCGCTTCCGTGATCGGGTAAACCGTACTTGATCCGTCGATGGAAACCGAACCGCTCAATGCTTTGGTCGAGTCGTTCCCGTTAGTGTCGTCTTTTTTTCCTCCGCAGGCGGCCAGCATCGAGGCGGCGGCCAGCAGGAGTACGAATGATGTTTTTTTCATGTTCTTTAAATTGAGTGTTGCTCTTGTGTAACGGCAGCGAAATTCGGGCTTGCGTGTTACCTGTGTGTTAATGGAATGCAAACAATGTTATCAATAGTTGAACTGGAGCTGAAGCCGGAGCAGGTTTCCTTTCTGGCTGTTGCCTTCCGAGGCTTTGTCCCAGGTAGTCCGTTCCGACATCGTGTACATCGCCGTCAGTTCCATGTATTTGAAAATCTGGTACTCCACGCCGAATTCCACTTCATTCACTTTGTAGGCGCGGGCATCCAGTTCCTGTTTTTTGCCCCCGTCATAATAATGCCCGCGGGCGAAAGGAATGATCGTCTGTTTGCATTTGGGCAGTTTGATCATATATGAAATTGTCACCATGCCGCCGGTAAGTTCCTGCACTTCGACCGAATCCGTTTGCGGGTTATACTCGGGGCCTTTACCGATATTATACTCGGCCAGGATTCCGAAAGGCTTGGGATAAAGCACCAGCGACGCAGCCGCACGCTGATCGAGATAGCCTTTGTCGATATGTGTTTTTGTTCCCGCCGTCAGCTGATCCGAAGCCATCGTATAAAACCCGCTGTATGCCTGCACACCGGGTTCAATCACCTGGCTGCCAATGGCAAAAGGATAATTCAGGCGACCAACTGCATGAAGATTGTTGTTCAGTTCGGGCTTGTTTGCGGTTTGCCCGTTATACGCTCCAAGCGCAAAAATCCCGTAGTCGCCCGATCCTTTGTAACCTTCATCAACCAGGCCCTTGAAACGATCACGGATTTTTTTCGGTGTGTAATAGAATGTGGCACCCAGGTCGCGTTCATTGGCTATCGCGCTGTTCATGCCATCCGCGCGATCCATCGGCAGGCGGTTCTGGCTCGACTGCAGGTTCTCAAATCCGTAGGGAATTTTGCTCTGCCCGAAACGGAAACGGAATTCCTTGTTCTTATCCACGAAATAATCGAAATACGCATCGCGCATCTGCATGAAATGCAATTGGGTGGAAGAAGGCGAAGAAGCCAGGTCGGGCTGAATGTAGATCGACAGGTGATCGCCGATGTTGCCGCTGAAAACAAGACGCGCACGGCGGATGAAGAAACTGTTTTTATCTCCCCAGGATTTGTCGCACTGGTCGCATTTCAGTTTCGGATTGGTTTCGAGCAGGCGGTTGTAACGGATCTGCGTATAACCGCGCAGGTTAATGACTTCGTACCAATGTTTCTTTTTCTCTTCGGCGGGTTTCTGCGTGGAGTCGAACTGCAATTCAATTCCGTCCGTAAGCTCCTCGGTAACCGGGTTGTTCCCGTTCCAGGCCGAAGCGAAAGTTTGCTGGGCGAAATTCATTCCCGGGAATAATGCAGCCAGGAGAACCCCGATCAGCGCTTTTTTACGAAGTGTGTTTTTCATAGAGATTACGATTCGGTGAATGTTTGTTTACAAAAAGTTTACGCAGCAAAATAAATCCGGGAAGGTTATTACTGACTTACCGTCATATTAAGATTATGTTAACTCATGAAACAAGTTTAACATCTGAATCGCTTCGAATAAATCAAAGTATTGATAATCAATATATTATTCAATATTTCAAAGAACAGAACAGTTAATTAAAGGTGCCGTTATTGTAAAAAACAGGAAACACGGACGCCTGCTTTAAATCCTTCGGAGAATCGATTTACAGAAAAGCTTTTTTACGATGACTTAAACGCGACCGGGTGATAGGGTTTTTTATGCTGGCCCAGGAAAATACGGGCGTACATCCTCAGCACCGACAACTCGATAAACGCGACGCTCAGGATAACAAGCGTGATCAATACATACTGATCCGGATGAATATGCGTGAGGAACAAATCAACACCCACAAAGGCCGCGGTAACCGGGAAACCTAATATGCCGAGACAGGAAAGAAGAAATATCAAAGCCAGTTTCGGATGCTCGTAAACATGCCCGTGAAAGCGGTTGAGATCGATATCTGTTTCCAGTTGCTTCATTTTGTTCAGGCAAATGAAACCGGCGACAGCCGAAACCAGGATGCCGCTGAAAAACAGGATCAGCTGGTCGGCGCCGACGTGTTCATTCAGCGCGATGGTCAGCGCAATAAAAAACTGGCCGCATAAAACCAATACCCAGCCGCGGATGGCGCTCCCTCTTTCTGCAAATGATTTCAATACCAGGAGCAAACCGACCAGGGCGAAAATAACGGGCAGTTCCTTGGAAACATTTTCCGGGATGCTCTTTTCAAACACAAAATCGTACAGGCCGAAAAGGTAAGCGGCGGCCACCACGGATAAAGACAGTTTTCCCGAAAGGGAACCGAGCGTTGTTCCGATACGCTTGAACGGGTTCCACAAAGCGCGGTTGAGGAATGTATCGATGTTCCATTCCTTGATACTTAAAACGTAGAGCGAGTGACGGAGTTTTTGGAAAGGATATTTTTTATCCTTGTCGCGCGGAACAAAATTAAAAACCTGGTCGTGTACAAGGTAACTCAGCACCGAAGGAGAAACCAGTAACTGGTACGTTCTCAGGAACGCGTGACCCGCGAAGTGAACCAGCGCGAGCTCGTGAAAACCCAAAGCCACTTCGATAAAGATGATTCCGATTTGCGCAACGGACGAATACGCGATCTGCGTTTTTACGGTTGATTGCACGCGGGCGATACTCGCCGCAACCAGGCTCGTGATTAAACCGACGACAACCAGCGTTATTTTCATCGCGGGCATATTTTCCCAGAACGGGTAGGTCCGGAGCAAAAGAAAAACACCGAGATGCACCGACAGCGATCCGTAAAAAATAGCGCTGGAAGAAGTCGGTCCTTCCATGGCCCGCGGCAACCAGGAAGAAAAAGGAAGCTGCGCCGATTTGGTCGCGGCAGCCACAAAGATCATGATGATGATAAAAAATACGGGCCAGTAATGTTCCGCCAGTTGCGCCCGCACTCCGGCAGCATCGCTAACCTCCGCGAAAGTGATATTTTTATGCCATACGTGGTGCCACATCCACATGGCCAGCATCAGGCAGATATCGCCGAGACGGTAAACGGAAATCACCTTCAGGCTGTTTTTCACGGGCAGGTACCTGTCGCGGTAAAAAGCGATGAGCAGGAACGATGAAATGCCTACGAATTCCCAGCCGATGAAAAGCGTTTCGAAATTTCCCGAGAAGATGACGATGTTGTACCCGAGAAAAAAGAAAAGTATCGTATTGAAAAAACGCTTGAAACCGCTTTCCCGGTGAATATAGTAGCGACTGAAAAACGCGACGATCAGCGCCAGCACCGAACCGATGAAACTGTAAACAGCCGTCACCTTATCATAATAAAAACTGATAAAAAATTCGAAGCCGGCGGTTTCATAAATCACCAGGCTTTCCAGGTCCAGCGCCGGGTATCCGCTCACCAGCCAGTAAACGGCAAAAACGATAACCCCCAGCAGCTGGGCGCCGATCGTAGCGATGGACAGCACAGCCATCGCCGTTTCATTTTTGCGCGGAACCAGCAGGCTCAGTAAAAATCCTGCCAGGGGAAGAAGAACAAAAAGCGGAAGAAACTGTGACATCAGTTATTTCTGTTGAGTAAATAAACCGGTAAATTTTCCTGTGTGGCATGCACGATGTGCGCTGATTCCATTTCTTTGGCCGACTCGAACAAGGCATGTACGTCCTTAACGGAATCTATTTCCCGGGCCAGCGGAACATAATCCACGTAGCCGCCGTTTTTAAAATACGCGTACTGCCGTGTTTCGGGATGCACGACAACGAGGTGCAACCATTCGTTGATAAACCACGCGTACATTTCAGGAACGGACTGAATGGTTTTCAGCACCACGTCGGGGAAATGTTCGACGATGATCAGCAGGCGAACGGGATCATGTACTTCGATCATCTGCACGGGCAGCCCGGGCCGCAGGTCGCCGTCGCAGCTGTTGGCCACGCCGATGAGCCCCATCACGTTATGCGGCAGTTTTGTTCCCGCTCCCAGTTTGTAATTATCCACGCGGGAGAAATAATATTCCAGGTTGATTCCGCCGCATACCGGGCCGAGCGGTTTCATGATGCCGAGCAAAAGGTCGCCGTTCAGGTCCGTTTTATAATCGTAGGAATTCATAAACGCACGGCGATCGAGGAACAGGTCTTTGGTCATTTCGCGGCCGCCTACGATGCAAAGCGTATTGGTTCCGTGACCGAGTTCCGGGCGCGGCTCGAACATGGAAACCGATCGCCGGCGGATCGCTTCGCGGATTTTACGGATGTCCGTTTTCGTACCGATCGACGCAAACCTGCGGGAACGTTCTTTCGCATTCAGGTCGAGCGCTTTTTCAAAAGCATCACGGTACTTTTTGTGCGCGGCCCGGTTCTCCGCATTCAGGATATGTTCGTCGTAAAAATCGATTTCGTCGCTGGCCGTATCGTGCAGGCCTCCCACGAACTGTGTAGTCTCCGGAATGACGAGCCCGCGTGAAGCCAGCAGTTCACGTACTTTCGCGTGGTTGGCCATGTGCGAGAACACGCGCGCGTTCACCGAACCGGGCCTTCCGCTGCATGCGCCGCAGTCGTGCGCACCGTGGTGCGGATTATTCGCACTGCTCGAACCGTGCGCAATGATGTACACCAGCGGCGCAAAATCTTTGATCATACCGGTTCCGCGCAGCAGGCTTTCCACCCGCGCCGCCATTTCTTCCACCGTGAAACCGATCTGCAAACCGTTCTCGCGGTCTTCCGGGTTTTTATTTTCGACGGTCAGTTCCGATTCTTTGTTCATGTGCGCAAAAGCATCCGAAATCGCCGGACTCATTTTGGGCCTGAACTGGTTGAGGAATAATTTCAACGCGGCGTAAAATCCGAAAGTCATCGTACCGAGATAACCCCACAGGTACGTATGCATGTTTTTGGCATACAAAATTTCGTGCTTTCGCTTTTCCTTTACGTTGAATTCTTTGACCAGGTACTTCGGCGTTACCGGCGCGGGGCAGAGCTTGTCGTAGAATTTTCCGTTCTCGGGCTGGAAGTAAAATTCCACGCTGAAAAATCCGGGCGTTCCGAATGTTTCGCAAAGCGGGTCCACCTGCTCGATATGCCTGCGGATGGAACATTCCCGTTCGTCGATGCAGAAAACGGCCTGGAAATTTTTATGCGCCGGCTTTTTCTGTTCTTCCTTTTTCACCGAAGCCATGCCGGCAAGCACTTCATCGTAATAACTCCACTCGAACGCATCCTGCCAGGTCCGGAACACTTCGTTTTGTTCCGTGAGTTCCACGTCAGCGAACAGGTCAGCCGGTTCACCGTCGAGGTGGCAGCTCAGCGGCAGCCAGGATTTCCCGAAATGAGCGTCCAGCGCATCAATTTCCAGGATCAGTTCCAGCACGATCAGTTCGCGAAGCGTGATCTTTCTCCGGTCGGGCAGCGAAGCCGGGTTATCTTCCACGGCCGAAACAATACCCGACCAGCCCGGGTGAGCGAACTGCTGATCGAACAGGTATTGTTCATACCACGCCGGATCACCGACGATCACGCCGAGCAGTTCTTCGATCCCGTGGCTTCCGTTGAGCAAAAGATTCCGCGCGCGCGACGTTTTGAAGAAACTGGTGAAACTGTTTTTCTCCAGCGCCTGCAGTGAAGCAAGGAACCCGTCTTCGCCCGCCGGGAAATTCCAGAGCGCGATGCCCTGGTCGAGATAACTGCAAAGTACCCGGAACAGGATCGGCTGAACGGCAATATCCATGTCGAACCGGTACTTCGTTTTCCAGTTCGACCGCAAAGCGCCGATCCGCGGTATATTCACCGTATCGTAGTCTTTGGTGAGCAGGTTCGCTTTCCATTTTTCCACCTGGTCCGCGCCTTTTCTCCCGGCGATGACCCGCTCGAGTACCTTTTCCCGTATCCGCCCGATCCGGTAAAGTTCACGGAACTCCGTAAGCTGCAGCGTAACCTGGTAGCCGAAAATTTTCGACGCTTTCCGGATTGCGTCGTAAAACTTCATCTCCTGGAAAGCATGAAGCGAATTATGATGGATAAAATCCTTCAGCGGAGCCTGCGAAGGCAGGTAATGCTTCAGCTCGTGCAGCATGTGTTTTTCGTCAAAATCAGCCGGAACAGGGCCCTGGTGATTTTCGGAACCGGTCCTTGTTTTTGTTTCCTGCAGAACATTGTTTTCGTTAAAAGAAGATGCCGTCATGCTGTGTTATTTGTTGCAGATGTTTATACCATTAGTCAATCGAACTGGTAAACCGTATGCAGGTCTTTCGCACAGGTGAAGGTGGTGCCGAGGTCTTTTATAATCCCGTCTTTCACATCGTACACCCAGCCGTGGATGTGCAGGGGCTGCTCGTTCTTCCAGGCATTCTGAACGATCGACGTTTTGCGCAGGTCGTGCACCTGTTCGATCACATTCAACTCCACGAATCTTCTTCCCCGCTCCTCTTCATCGGCAATCGCGTCGAGCTCCGCATGATGATACCGGTAAACGTCCTTGATATGCCGCAGCCAGTTGTCGATCAGCCCGTATTGCTTATTGCTCATGGCTGCCAGCACGCCGCCGCATCCGTAATGCCCGCAAACGATGATGTGCTTTACCTTGAGTATTTCCACGGCGTACGACAATACGCTGAGCATGCTCATGTCGCTGTGCACAACCATATTGGCGATATTCCGGTGATCGAACATCTCGCCCGGCCGCGTGCCGGTGATCTGGCTGGCGGGTACGCGGCTGTCGGAACAACCGATCCATAAGTACTGCGGACTCTGCCCCAGGGTGAGGCGTTTGAAGAAATCCGGGTCGTTGTATTTTTGTTGCACGACCCAGGCTTTATTGTTTTCCAGTAACTGGAGATATGATTTTTCCATGATTTGGCGTTTTAAGAATTAATGAGCGGAAACAGTGATGGGTTCCGGGATCCCGGTTATTTCCATTTCGATATTTTTTGCTTGTGCGCTGTGTTTTTTGAATTCATAAATCACTTCGATCACATCATGATCGATATTCACAGACCTGGATCCGTCGACAATGACTTTCGAATTTTCCGGCAGGTGATGAAGCGTTTGTGCGATGCTTCCTTTGTTCAGAAAAGTCATCTCTTCGGATAAAGTCAGCGTAACTGTTTCTCCTGTTTCACCCCTGGACTTTTTCATGTGGTACGAGTGCTTATAATTTTTCCGGAGAATGTAGAAGAACGCGATGCCCATGCCGATTGTAATTCCTTTGAGCAGGTCGGTGGTGATGATGGCGACGATCGTGATGAAGAACGGGATGAACTGGTCCCAGCCCAGTTTGAACATACCTTTGAACAGGGATACTTTCGCCAGTTTATATCCCACGAGCAGCAGGATAGCAGCCAGCGATGCCATCGGGATCAGGTTCAGGTACGCCGGCAGCAGGATAACGGAAAGCAAAAGAATACAACCGTGAAAGATGGTCGACAATTTTGTTTTTCCGCCGGCGTTGATGTTGGCCGAACTTCTCACGATCACCTGTGTAACCGGCAAACCGCCCAGTAAACCGGAAACGATATTGCCCAGCCCCTGTGCTTTCAGCTCGCGGTTGGTGGGCGTAATTCTCCTGAGCGGGTCCAGCCTGTCCGTAGCTTCCACGCTGAGCAGGGATTCCAGGCTGGCCACGACAGCCAGCGTAAAACCTACTTCATACACTTTGAAATTACCCCACTGCGTGAAATCGGGGAATGTGAAAAAGCCGATGAATTCATTGGCATTTTTAGCAACAGGCAGTTGAACAAGATGTTCTCCATCCAGCAGGAGTCCCGGGTTGAACCAGGAATAGGCGAGGTTGATCAGCGCACCGAGTATGACGACGAATAAAGAGCCCGGCAAAAATTTGAACAGTACGATCTTTTGCATGAACGGGCGTTCAAACAGCAACAATATCCCGAGGGAAATCGCTGCGATGATGATCGCACCCATGCTGTTGAACCGGAAGGCGTAATAAATTTCCGTGAACGTATTGTGCCCGTCTTTCTGCGAAAAGTCCATATCGCCCATCGCATCTTTATCATAGCCGAGCGCGTGCGGTATTTCTTTCAGGATAAGAATGATGCCGATAGCCGCCAGCATGCCTTTGATGACCGAAGAAGGAAAATAATGCCCGATCACGCCTGCCTTTAAAAAGCCGGCCAGCAGTTGAATTCCGCCTGCCACGATCACCGCAAGCAGGAACGTTTCGTAACTGCCGAAACCGGTAATCGCAGCGGCAACAATGGTTACTAATCCTGCCGCAGGGCCCGAAACGCCCAGTGCCGATTTACTGATTATTCCGACCACAATTCCGCCCGCAATACCGGCGATGATCCCGGAAAACAGCAGGTCGGATCTGCCGGTAGATGCTGCCGCTATGCCCAGGCACAGCGGTAATGCGACTAAAAAAACAACCAGGCCGGCAGGCAGATCGTTTTTCAGGTATTGAAAAAGCGAGCCTTTGCTTTCTTTATTGGAAGCCATAATCTGATGGAATAATAAAAGGCGCAGAATCCCCGCGAGGATTCAACCCGGATTTTTAAAAATTACTGTTGATTGAAATTCCCGGCAGCAGGAGCTGTTACCGGAACCTTAATTCAGCACAGGATGTGCTCAGGAGGAGAATAGATATCACCGCTGTAGTCAGCGGAAGAAAAACGAAGTTTTGAACGATTGAAAAATGCAGACAGAGTTAAAGCGGAGGAATTGAAATTTTCGTACACATCCATGTCATCGGAAAATTCTTTTTCACGTCCCTTCCCTTCCTCTTTCCCGTCTTCTTTCCCGGACTTTTCTTCCTTGCTTTCTTTTTCAGTATCTGTTACGTATGCGCAGGATGATTTGCCCGAAAGAAATTCGCAAAACTCGAGCACCCCGCTGAAATAAAGCAGGGAAAAACAGATCATCATGCTGAAAAGAATGCGCATAGGATTTGCAAAAATAGGATTTTTAGCGGCAGGGAAATCGCTTTAACAGATTTTGGCAGGGATTCGGTGAACGTATTCGCTCTTTACTGCAGGACGCCGGGTAACCGCGGAAAAATACAGGTAAGCGTATCGCGATAAATTTGGTATTTATCTCGCTCACATTTTAACAAAGCGGGTATTCACCTTTTTCGATTCCGTTACGATCTGCAGAAAATAAATTCCGTTCCGCAAGCCGGCAGCAGGGAGTTCGATCATATTAAAACCCGCTGTACAAATGATTCCCGGTGAAGTAAAAACTATTCTTCCGAGTGCATCGCTTATTTCGGCGACAGCCGTTTCACCGGCGTCCGCCCGGAAACCGGCTTGCGCATCGCCGGGTACGGGATTCGGAAAGATAATGACATCAGACGTGTTGTCCCGCGGAGAAAAATAAGCCGTAATCACATCGGCCGTATCGGGATTGAACGTAACCGAAACGTTTTCATCCGGCTGTACGATGATTTTCTCCGAACGCCAGTATTCAAACTCATGTCCGGGCCCGGGAACCGCCGTCAGCGTAACCGGTACGCCGTCGAAATAAGTTCCGCGCCATGGCAAAGGACCGGGCTGAATGGTATTGATACGTATTTCACCCGCGCCGGGGGGCCATACATCCAGCGTGAGTTCAGTTTTTTTAGCGAGGTGAAACGTATCGCGGACAAAGTTCATGGCGTAACCGGGACGGTTCTCGATATACGGCACGGCGATGTTGTTCATTTCGTTTTCCCAATCGCTGTACGAATATCCCCAGCGCGGCATGTGATACTGCATATCCGTGCTGATATTGTCGCGCAGCGCAGCCAGGTGTTCCAGCATCGACGGCGTGGAAAACAACGTATTCACCAGGTCGGCATACCGGTTGATGAAATAATGCCGGAAGCCGGTATTCGCCAGCAGCGCTTTCAGGATCTGTACGTGCTGGTTGTTGTCGCCGTAAGGTCCGAGTATCCTGCCAAGCACATCCATATCGTAAGGCGCCCAGCCGAAATTGCCCAGCGTAATATCGAGATCGAGCAGGATGTACCGCCATTTATGGCCGGGACTCGTCTGCTTCCAGAACTTGATATTGTTGTACGGCCAGTCGATATTGGAGAAATACGTTTCCGTGATATAATAATCGCAGAGGCTGGAAATATCCATCATGCCCGCCGCACTGTCGTAAAGCGCATTCACGCTCATGTCGTTCGAGAGGATGAAATTTTTCATGGCATTGAACTGCGTATAATCTCCCTGCACGATCAGCGTATCTTCCTCCAGTATATCCACACTGTCGCCGTTGATGCCGTAATTTTCTTCCAGGTAATATTTGCTGACCCGCTCACGGATATTGTAAACGCCCCAGTAGGTTCCGTTGACCAGGGCGACCGCCGGCTGGTAGGCCAGCACATCCACATCGAGACCGCCTTTCAGCAGCAGGTCATGCACATATGCATCGCGAAAATGCACCTTGCAAAAATCGCCGCTGGCATTCCGCAGCACAATGAGTTTGAAAGATGAAATATTTTTCTGGGGAAAGAATTGCTGATCGATATCGTCGTCGCCGTATTTGTCGCGCGCAATCAGCCGCAGCGCTTTCATCGGTTTGCTGCGCGAGGCGCTGCCGCCGTTGATCTGCATGCCGAGTTCCTGCCTGAAACGGAATTGCCTGTTCGCATTATAATATTCGATATGCGCCGGGTATTCCCAGTCCTGCCAGAAATTGGCGCCATAGTAGGGATAATTCGGGCTGGCATTCGGGCCCGGCATGAACAGGCCACTGTCATTGCTAAACAGGTGCAGCGAATCGGCGATGATGGAGATTACAGGCAATCGTGAATCGAGATTGATGAAATAGGTACCGGTCACCGTTTGCGAAGGCAGTTCATTTCCTATCGTGGGAAAAGCCCGCGCGCGGATCGCGGTATGCCACGAAATCCAGACCGGCGCGGTATATAATGCGGATGCAGGACCGGGCTCGCTTCCGTTCAGCGTGTACCGGATTTCGATATTGGGATCGGAACTGCTTATGCTCAGCAGTACCGGCTGGGAGTAAAATCCCGGTGCGGGATTGAGCCGGACTTTTTCCAGGTAGCCGGACCAGGCAGCGGAACTGTTGTTTGATGCCCCCGGTGTCGGTATATCGAAGAAAAAATAATTCGCTGCACCGTCAGGTTGTCTTCCCCAGGAATCATTCGCATGCATTTCTTCCACATCGAGCTGATCGACGATATTGCCGGCCGCATCGCGCAGCGTGATCTCCTCTCCTTCGGAACTCAGTTTAAACCCGGTATGAAATTCAGGCGCCTGTAGATTCTTCCCGGAAAGAAAAACGATAAGATATCCCTGCGCAGGAATCGTCCCGCCCTGGAAAACCCATTGCTGCTGAATTTGCGGATCGTCGGAAAGCGAATACCCGCTGAGCGAAACCGCCGAAGTCCCGGGATTGTAAATTTCCAGCCAGTCCGTACGATCACCGCTGAAATCGGGAATCAACCCCCGGTTGGCCGAACAAAATTCATTCAGCACGACCTGCGAAAACAAGGTGAACGAAACCAGGACGGAAAAAATGAGCGTGTAGAGTTTCTTCATTAAACGGGATTACTAACGGAAATTTACGAAAAAAAACCGCTGGCAGGCTAATATTCCGGCGAACCTGCGGGAAGCTCAGAAACTGTTTATTATGCATTCACTTCGCTGGTATGGCCGGCGTAGCTTAACTTTACGGCACAACACAAAATCATGATACGATCTCTTTTTTCAGCAGCGCTCCTGTTCAACGGCATAGCCTGTGTTTCTGCGCAATCATACAGCGTGCTTTTCATCGGCAACAGCTATACGTACGTCAACAACCTTCCGCAGGTATTGCAAAGCCTGGCGCAGGCCGACGGCAAAAACATCACGTTCGATTCGAGCACGCCCGGCGGATACACGCTGCAGATGCATACGCAGGACGCAAATACGATTTCGAAAATTTACCAGCAGCCCTGGGATTATGTCGTGATCCAGGCGCAAAGCCAGGAACCTTCGTTTTCACCGGCACAGGTAGCCAGCCAGACTTTTCCTTACGCCGCGATGCTCGACAGCATGATAAAAGATAACGACAGTTGCACGCAAACTCTTTTTTACATGACCTGGGGCCGCAAGAACGGCGATGCAAGCAATTGCGCAAGTTATCCGCCGGTTTGCACCTATGCCGGCATGCAGCAGCGCCTGCGCGACAGTTACGTACAGATGGGCCAGGACAACGGGGCAATGGTCGGGCCGGTGGGCATAGCCTGGAAAAATATCATCGCCACCAATCCCGCTTTCGATCTTTACCAGGCCGATGAAAGTCACCCGAGTACCTGGGGAACGTATGCCGCAGCCTGCGTTTTTTATTCATCCGTTTTCCGCGAAAGTACGGTGGGCATTCCGTACTATTTTTCCATCCCGCAGGCTGATGCGCAACTTATACAGGGAATCGCATCATCGGTTGTACTCGACAGCATGAGTACCTGGAACACGGAAATTTATCATCCGCACCCGGCATATACGGCAACCGGGAGCGGCAACAGCGTAACGCTGACCAGCACAAGCACCAACAACAGCAGCGTGAACTGGGATTTCGGCGCGCAGGGAAATTCTGCGCAACCTGTTTTCTCGCATACTTTTCCGGCGGCGGGCGCTTACCCGTTTACACTGATCGCTTCCAACAATTGCCTTTCGGATACTTTGTACGATACGCTCCTGGTTCCGCTGTTCACCGGCGTGCCGGAACTTTATCCCGGTCGCGGTTTTGACATTTCGCCCAACCCCTCTGCCGGAATTTTCCGCGTGCATGTTCCGGTTCCCGCTGCATACGACTGGCAGTTGTTCGACCTGCGCGGATTACCGGTTGCCTGCGGAGCAAACAAAACTGCGCGGGAAACAAGTATCGATCTTTCGGAAATTCCGGCAGGAACGTACCTGCTCCGGCTCAAAGGAGAGCAGCTCGTACAAACGAAAAAAATCGTGATCAGCCGTTAATTTTTCCAACCACTCCTGATTTATGCCGACAGTAAAACCCGGGAAGTACCGTCATTACAAAGGAAATTTCTACGAAGTGACCGGAACCGCGCGGCATTCCGAAACCGGCGAAGAACTTGTCGTATACAAAGCGCTGTATGATTCACCTGATTTTGGAAAAGATCAGCTTTGGGTGCGGCCGCTGGGCATGTTTACTGAAAAAATCACGGTCGGCGGAAAAGAAACTGCGCGGTTCTCGTTCGTGGAATAAACTTCAGCGCAGGCGCATTTTGATATACGTGATTTTCATGCCCCGTTCCAGGAAACGTTTTTCATACGTCGTTTGAATTTCGGTCAGCAGCGGGTCCAGGCGGTTGCGTTCCCCGTAAATATCCGCCGAACTTTCCAGCAGTTCCTGTTTTTCGGATTCGATGACCGAAAGCGTGGATTTATGCAGCAGTTCGCTGTCCGTTTTAAGGTGAACCAGTCCGCCGGGCGCCAGGATTTTTTTGTAGCGGCTGAGGAAAAGCGGTGAGGTAAGCCGTTTGCGCGGTTTTTCAGGCTGCGGGTCGGAAAAGGTGAGCCATATGATGCGCGTGCGCAGGAATGCTGCGTTTTTCAGCCCGCTGTCCAGCGCTTCGCGCGCGCCGTACCACATGCGCGCACCTTTGATGTCGATCCCGATGAAATTTTTTCCCGGGTACCGCCGGGCCAGTTCCACGGTGTATTCGCCTTTGCCGCAGCCCAGTTCGAGTACAACCGGGTTCGTATTCCCGAAATGCTTTTCGCCCCAGCTTCCGCGAAGCGGGTGCCCCTGCTCACGCTGCTCATAGCCGAATTCGCTCACATGCGTGAACGTTTTCATCTCGGCGAAATGTTCGAGTTTGCGCTTGGCCATGGTGGCACAAAAATAAAAAGAATCGTCGCTTTTGTACCTTCGTTTCAAAGACTTCATCGCAGAGACACAGGAGTACGGAGCATCCGCAGAAATTATGCGCAAGCTATTCGCCTGTAAAATTTCGCGGTAACAGGACGGTGAAAAAAAAGAAACGGGTACTTGTTGCGCCCCTCGACTGGGGACTGGGCCACGCCACACGCTGCGTGCCGGTGATCCGCGCCCTGCTGGATGCCGGTGCGGAAGTGCTGCTCGCTGCCGATGGCCGCCCGGGATATTTCCTGCGGGATGAATTTCCAAAACTGGAAATGATTTCATTGCCCGGCTATAATATCACGTACCCGGAAAACGGGAACATGCTCTGGCATTTTGCTTTATCCGCTCCCGGCATCCTGAAAAACATCCGCCGCGAACACGGGTACCTGCAGAAAATTATCGAAGAGAAATATATCGACATCGTTATTTCGGACAACCGTTTCGGTCTCTGGTCCGAAAAAGCGAAATGTATTTACATCACGCACCAGCTGAACATCAAAGCGCCGGCCGGCGAAAACCTGGTTAACCGGCTGCATCGCCGGTATATGAAACGTTTCAGTGAAATCTGGGTGCCGGATTTTCCCGGCAAGGAAAATCTTTCGGGCGAACTGGGTCATGGAAATCACCGGTTTGAAAACATCCGCTACATCGGTCCGCTCACGCGCTTCAGCAAAGATGAGTTTCGTGAAAACGGGTACGATCATGAAATTCTCGCCGTATTAAGCGGACCCGAACCACAGCGGACATTGCTCGAAGAAATCCTGCTCAGGCAATTGCCTTCGCTCAACAAAAAAACAATGCTCGTTCGCGGCGTAACGGAAACAAATGAAACGCGAACTACCGGCAATATGCAGATCATCGATCACCTTCCTTCGCCGGAACTGGAAGCGGCCATGCGGAAAGCGGAAATCATCATCTGCCGCCCCGGCTATTCCACGCTTTGCGACCTGGCCGCCATCGGCAAAAAAGCAATCTGCATTCCTACGCCCGGGCAAACCGAACAGGAATACCTCGCGAAATATCATGCTGAAAGAAATGGACTATTTACTGCCGGCCAGGCTGATTTCGATTACGGGAAAATCGTAACGTCGAAAAATATTGCCGGCAGTTTTTTATTTCCACGCGACGAAAATACGCTCCGGGAAACCGTGGAGTCTCTACTTCTTTGAAGCCGGCAATTCTTTGAACGAGCCGTCGATATGCTCTATATCCGTGCGGTTCCGTTCGTACCAACCGTCCATGGTCCAGGTCAGCAGCTGGTAAAAATACTTCGGCGTTTCAATAACAGTCAGCCGGTACACGGCATCGTACGTTCTGCCTTTGTTGTTCACTTTTTTCTTCAGGCCGATATGCAGCGCTTTATACGGACCGATTTTCTGTTCTACCGGTTTCTGCTTTGACGTGGAATCGAGGTTGTGGATCGCAACCTGCATATAGGTAGCGAGGTCGTATTCCAGGCCGAAACCGTTCAGCGTTTCCTTGCTTTCATCGAGCACAAGCGTGTACAGTTCGCGCTGCGGTGATTGGTACTGCAGCGATGCTTTTTCACTCAGGTCGGCCGATACCATATCATCCGGCAGGCTGAGCGTGTACTGATCGTTGATGGTAACGTTGACGTATTTCGTGCTTTTATCGCAGGAAAGCAGCAGGAAACTGCAAATGGACAGGAGGAAAACCGTTCTCATAGTAAATCGCTTGCCAAGTTAGCAGAACCCGGCGACGCGTGGAAGTTAAAAAAAACAAAAATCGCCGCGCGGCATTTCATGCAAAACCACAAAAGCATCCCTTTGAAATTTTGCATTTGACGTTTGGCATTTGATATTTCTTCGATTGTCAAAGGAACCCGCATAAAAAAGGGCCGTCTCTTTCGAGACAGCCCTTTTCATGAAAATCAGGACAAATTAGTTCTTGATGAACTGGTATGTTGCACGGCCTGTTTCCGCAGTTACGCGCAGGTTGTAGTTACCGGCGGGAAGCTGGGTTACATTGATCTGGGCAGAAGTCTGGTTGCTCACTTGCTGTGAAGCTACCAGGCGGCCCAGGTTGTCGTAAATATCCAGGTTGGTTACGTTGCCTTTGTTGCCATCCCAACGGATCTGGAGAAGATCAGATACCGGGTTCGGCATAAAGGTCAGTCCGAACATGTTCTGAGACTCCACGATACCGGTGCAGGCGCCTACAGTTACGGAGTTGCCGTCCGTGCCTGTGCATCCGTTTGCATCGGTGAAGCTGTACGTGATGGTGAATGTACCTGTACCTGCAGTCGACGGAGAGAAGCTGTTACCGGTAACACCTGTACCGCTGAACGTACCGCCAGCCGGAGAACCGGTGAGCGTGTAGTTTCCATCACCTACGCAAACAGTAGCTGGCGAAGTGAGTGTCGGCGTCGGCAGAGCGTTTACAGTGATGTCGATCGTTGCTGTGTTCGAGCAGCCGTTGGCGTCAGTTCCTGTAACCGTGTACGTAGTGTTCGACGTCGGTGATGCAGTTACTGTCGATCCGGTGAGTGAACCGGGCATCCAGGCATACGCAGTTCCGCCTGTACCAGTCAGTGATACGCTTCCACCCACGCAGATCGATGAGTCAACTGCTGTAGCAGCGATGGTCGGCAGTGCGTTTACGGTGATTGTTACAGTCGCCATGTTCGAGCAGCCGCTGCTGTCGGTACCGGTAACTGTGTAAGTAGTGGTCGATGTCGGTGATACAGTTACCGGGTTGCCGGTAAGTGAACCCGGGTTCCAGGCATAGATTACAGCGCCTGAAGCGCTCAGCGATACTGATTCACCGTTGCAGATTGTCGAGTCACTGGAAGCCGAAACAGTCGGAAGTGCATTAACCGAAACAGTGATTACATCACTATCCACGCATCCGTTGACATCGGTTCCCGTTACTGTGTATGTTGTAGTTGTATTCGGTGTTACAGTTACCGGTGTGCCGCTCAGCGAGCCGGGCATCCAGGTGTATGTAGCAGCACCGGTTACGCTCAGTATAGAAGAGTCGCCATCGCAGATCGTTGCGCTGGTTGAAGATGCAGCAACAACCGGCAGTGCGTTTACCGTAACAACAAAAGTAGCTGTCGGACCACTCAGGCTGCAGGTTCCGTTAACAGGCTGGCAGGTGACCGTGTACGTTCCGGGAGTTGCGCCGGTTATGTTGATCGAAGTCGTGTTCTGGCCGCTGTTGAAAGTAAGTCCCACCGGAACTGTCCAGGTGTAGAACGTAGCATTTGCAGAAGTAGTAGCTGTAAGGTTTGCTGAATCACCGGTGCAGAGAGAGCTGTTACCGGAAATTGTTACTGCTGTGGGTGTGGGCAGCACGTAAGTGAATTTTACAACACCGTTTCCTGTGCGAACACCATTTGTAGCAGAGCCGCTGGTAACGCCTGCAGTGCTGCTTGTTCCGCCTGCACCGCCGCCACCGGCGCCTTTATCGTTGCCTGAGCAGCCTGAGGTTCCGGCTGAACCGCCGCCACCACCGCCGCCGCCGACCTGGCCACCGCCACCGCCGCCGCCACCGGGAATACTGCCGAAGCTGAAGCAGCAGCAAGACTGTCCTGCACCGCCGTTAGCGCCTGTTCCTGTAGAAGCAGTGCCACCGACTGCGCCGAGGAATCCGCCGCAACCGATACCGGCTGCACCGCCTGTAGAACCGACAGCGCCTGCACCACCACCGGCTGATCCGCCTGATGTGGGAGCGTCAACACCGTTAGCGCCGTTTCCGCCACCACCGAGTCCGCCGTTTCCGCCGGCAATCGTAGTGCCTGATTCGCAGCCGCCACGTCCGCCGCCGCCACCGCCACCGGCAGTGATTACGCGGTTAGCTTCTGCTGTACCGCCAACGCGAACGTCGGAAGCTCCGCCGCCGCCGCCGGCATTCTGGTTGCCGCCGTTTCCGCCGCCGTTAAAGCCGCCTGTAGGAGTAACGCCTGCACCGCCGACAAATACGTTGAGCACATCGCCAGGTGATACGGCAAGTGTTCCGGTGGCAAGTCCGCCGAGTGCACCGACACCGCCGGCTGTTGCTCCGCCGGATGAGTTACCGGCTGCACCGCCGCCGCCCTGGGCGCCACGGCATTCAATAGTAACTGAAGTAACGCCGCAGGGTATCGTGTACGTCTGCAAACCGCCTGTGAAGTTCAGCGAATCGGTCACGGTTTGCGCCGTAAGCGAAATCACCGAAGCAGGCAACAGGCTTAAGAGTAAGTAAAGATTTTTTTTCATAGGATGGTGAATTTTAGTTGTGCTTAATTAGTTGTGTTCCTTGAGGTGTATAATTTCGCGAAGATATAAAAGTTTAGCGTCCGGGCAAGAATATAAGACGCATTTTACCTGATTACAGGACGCAAAAAAAAGGCTGTCTCTTGCGAGACAGCCCTGGAATAATAAAGCGTTAAAAAAAGACTATTTTTTCACGAAACGATACGTCGCTCTGCCGTCCCGGACGATTACGTTCAGATTGTAGTTACCGGCGGGAAGCTCGGTTACTTTGATTTCAGCAGCCGTTTCGTTGTTCACTTGCTGCGAGATCATCAGTCGACCGTTGATATCATAAATCTCGATACCGGTTACGTTGCCTTTGTTACCATCCCAGCGAACCTGCAGAAGATCAGATACCGGGTTCGGCATGAAGGTCAGTCCGAAGATATTTTTCGGATCATCGATACCGGTGCATGAGCTTACAGTTACAGAGTTGCCGTCCGAATTGCTGCAACCGTTTGCGTCGGTATAGTTGTACGTGATGGTGAACGTGCCTGTACCTGCTGTCAACGGCGAGAAGCTGTTGCCCGTAACGCCTGTACCGCTGAATGTACCGCCGGCCGGTGAACCGGTAAGCGTGTAGTTTCCATCACCCACGCAAACCGTCGCCGGTGAAGTCAATGTTACCGTCGGCAATGCGTTTACCGTGATGTCGAGCGTAGTCATGTTCACGCAGCCGCTGCTGTCAGTACCCGTAACCGTATAGGTCGTGTTCGACGTCGGCGTTACCGAGACAGAAGACCCGGTAAGCGAGCCCGGCATCCAGGTATATGAAACCGCTCCTGAAGCAGTAAGTGATGCTGCTCCGCCGAGACAGATGGACGAATCAACTGCGGTAACAGTTACAACCGGAAGCGCGTTCACGTTGACCGTAGCGGTTGCTGAATTCGTACAGCCGTTGGAGTCGACAACAGTAACCGTGTACGTTGTGGACGAAGCGGGCGTAACATTTATAGTCAGGGTAGTCTGACCACCCGGTGCCCAGAGGTATGCAACACCGCTGGTGGTTGCTGTAACTGTTGTCGAATCACCTGCGCAGAGTGTAGGATTAGCTGCTGTTGCCGTAACCGTCGGAGTCGGGTTAACGGTAACCATAATGCTGTCCGTCGGACCGCTTAAGCTGCAGGTACCGTTAACACCCTGTACATAGATCGTATATGTTCCGGGAGTTGTACCGCTTACGTCGATCTGTGCTGTGTTCTGACCGCCGATGAAAGTAAGGCCTACAGGAACAGTCCAGGTATAGAATGTCGAATACTGATCGGCGACGATAGAATAGCTGGCAGAATCGCCCTGGCAGATAGCCGATGATCCGGTGATCGTATGTGCCGGGGGAACCGGGTCGTTCCAGAAGAGGGACACTTGTCCGTTACCCAACCAGATGCCGCTGTTTGTTACACCATTGAGTACACCGCTTACGTTGGAAGTGCCACCTGCACCGCCGCCGCCAGCACCCAGCACCTTTATCGTTACCGCTGCAGCCTGAGGTTCCGGCTGAACCGCCACCACCGCCGCCGCCGCCGACCTGGCCGCCGCCGCCGCCGCCGCCGCCGGGAATACTGCCGAAGGTGAAGCAGCAGCAAGTCTGTCCTGCGCCGCCATCTGCACCTACTCCTGAGGAGGAGGATGCACCCGCAGCACCAAGGAATCCGCTGCAACCGATACCGGCTGCACCGCCTGTGGCACCTATAGCGCCTGCACCACCACCGGCTGATCCGCCTGATGTGGGAGCATCTGTACCGTTAGCACCGTTTCCGCCGCCGCCAGCGCCACCGGCACCGCCCGCGACTATTGATGATTCACAACCGGCGCGTCCCGGCAGTGATTACCCGGTTGGCTTCTGCCGTACCGCCGACACGGATGTCGGAAGCTCCGCCACCGCCGCCGGCATTCTGGCTGCCGCCGTTACCGCCACCGTTGAAGCCGGCTGTGGGCGTAGCACCCTGGCCGCCGACAAAAATATTCAGTGTCTGTGCGGGAGTTACAAGAAGCCATCCCTCAGCGTAACCGCCGAGGCCACCTGATCCGCCTGATGCTGAATTGCCACCGGTTGCACCGGATCCGCCCTGGGCGCCCCAGGATTGAACGAAAACGGTATCAACACCACAGGGAACCGTAAAGGTTTGCATGCTTCCCGTGAAGTTGAATGTTGCGGTCTGTGCATCGGCAGTTACCACCGATAAGGGCAACAGGCCCAGAAATAAGTAAAGATTTTTTTTCATGAGAATAGATTTTTGGAAGGGTGTGTAAATCAAGAAAGCAAATAAACGAAGATTGACGCAGCTTTCAAGTACTAATTGGGCTTTTTTCTTGCAGTTCCTCGCTGTAAAATCGTTTCAGATCATACATAATAGATGATCGCCTAACGAAAAAATAAAACAAAAAGAGGATGTCCTCCGGGGGGAAAACATCCTCTTTTTTGTAACGATAAACGGTTATTTTACAGTGTTCCGCGCTTCATCTGCTCCCGTTCAATCGATTCGAAAAGGGCTTTGAAATTACCCGCGCCGAAACCTTTCGCACCCATGCGCTGGATGATTTCGAAGAACAATGTCGGGCGATCTTCCACCGGCTTGGTAAAAATCTGCAGCAGGTACCCTTCTTCGTCCGCGTCGATCAGGATGGCCAGTTTTTCGAGTTCGGCCAGGTCTTCGTGGAAAATTTTCATGTGCTCGCCGAGACGCGTGGGCACTTCTTCATAATACGCATGCGGAGGCGCCGAAAGAAATTCTACACCGTTCGCGCGAAGATGCTTCACCGTTTCGATGATATTGTCCGTCGCTACCGCGATGTGCTGGCAGCCGGAGCCTTCGTAAAAATCAAGGTACTCTTCGATCTGCGATTTTTTCTTGCCTTCGGCGGGTTCGTTGATCGGGAATTTGATGCGACCGTTCCCGTTGCTCATCACTTTCGACATCAGCGCCGAATATTCCGTGTGAATCTGCTTATCGTCGAACGAAAGGAAGTTGACGAATCCCATCACATCTTCGTACCATTTCACCCAGGTATTCATCTCACCCCAGCCTACGTTGCCCACCATGTGGTCGATGAACTTGAGCCCGCTGGCCGGCGGATTATAAACCGATTCCCATTTCCGGTAACCGGGGAGAAAAAGTCCGTCGTATTTTTTACGCTCCACGAAAACGTGAACCGTTTCACCGTACGTGTAAATACCCGAACGCACCACTTCACCGAATTCGTCTTTTTCAACGGTGGGTTCCATGAACGGCTTCGCGCCGCGCTTTACGGTTTCTTCAAATGATTTGCGGGCGTCTTCCACCCAAAGCGCGATCACTTTTACACCGTCGCCATGTTTTTTGATATGCTCCGCGATCGGTGAATCGCTGACGAGCGGCGTAGTGAGTACGATGCGTATCTTGTTTTGCGCAAGCACGTACGATGCGCGGTCGCGTACCCCCGTTTCGAGTCCCGCGTATGCGAGCGACTGGAAACCGAAAGCTGTTTTATAAAAATGTGCCGATTGCTTGGCATTACCGACATAGAATTCAACATAATCGGTTCCCATCAAGGGAAGAAAATCCTGGGCGCCTTCGAAAATTTTATTGAGACCGTATTCCACGTTTCTGATATCGCCTGACATGGTAGTTGTTTTTTAATGTTTAATGAAGAAATGAATGTTTAAAAACGATTCACTTCACGACCACATGGCCATGGCTTGCGAACGGAGAATAATATGCTGAGTTCCTTTCATTGTCATTCGCGGCTTTACTGCAAATTTCGGAAAAATCCTTGAAATGCCCATGAAATAAGGCATTTACTCCACCCAGCTCTTGTAGTATTTTCCGTCGTCCATAGCCATCGCCTCTTCGGTTACCATCAGCGGGCGGAAGGTATCCACCATCACGGCGAGTTCCTGCGTTTCTTTCTGGCCGATGCTGCGCTCCATCGCGCCCGGCGCGGGACCGTGCGGAACACCCTTCGGGTGAAGCGTGAGGTGCCCCTGCTCAATATTGTTGCGGCTCATGAAATCGCCGTCCACGTAGTACAGCACTTCGTCGCTGTCGATATTGCTGTGGTTGTACGGCGCGGGAATCGCCAGCGGATGATAATCGTACAGCCGCGGGCAGAACGAGCAAACCACGAATGCCGGCGTTTCAAAAGTCTGGTGAACAGGCGGCGGCTGGTGCACACGGCCCGTAATCGGTTCGAAATTGTGAATGGAAAATCCCCAGGGGAAATTGTAGCCATCCCAGCCGGTTACATCGAACGGGTGCGTGGCGTAAACCAGTTCGTGCAGCATATTTTCTTTCCGGATCTTCAGCAGGAAATCGCCTTTCTGATCGTACGTTTCCAGTTCGGAAGGCAGCTTGAAATCGCGCTCGCAGAACGGCGCATGTTCGAGGTGCTGGCCCTGTGAGTTTTTATAGCGTTTCGGCGTGTACAGCGGGTGATGACTTTCCAACCAGAAAATGCGGTTCTGCTCCGTTTCGAAATCGATCTGGTAAATCATGCCCCGCGGGATGATGAGATAATCGCCGTATTCAAAACGGATATTGCCCATGAACGTGCGCAGCGTACCATTTCCCTGGTGAATGAAAAGCATTTCATCCGCGTCGGCGTTCTTGTAAAAATAATCGCGCAGGCTTTTTTTCGGTGCGGCCACGCCCATCGTGCAGTCGCTGTTGGTAAGCAGCGGCACGCGGCTGTCGAGGAAATCATCGGTGGGCTTCGCCTGGAAACCTTTCAGCAAAAGCGGCTTTATATTTTTCGCGATCGCGATTTTCGGCGCGGCCGGTACAGATTTCAGAATTTCCCTGATCTGCGTGGGACGATGCGTATGATACAGCAGCGACGACATCCCGTTAAATCCTTCGGTGCCGAAAAGCTGTTCGTAAAAATGACCGCCGTCGTTTTTCTTGAAAACAACGTGACGCTTCCGGGGAAAGTTTCCGAGTTTATGATAAAGAGGCATAAGATCAGCAGATTAATTTGAGCAAAGTTACTAATCTGCCGACCTTATGCAGCATGACAATTGTCATGTTCCGCAAACGGGTTTGCTCTTCTTATTTTCTGAATCGAAACGGGAGCAGACCTTTTTTCTCCTTGCTGTCTTTTTCTGCAGCGCTATCCGTTATGATTTTAGTATAGGCCCCGGAAACGGCTTCGCCGACCGCCCGCACGACATCTTTATCTGCAAAGGCTTCGGCAGGATCCGCGAACAGCAGATCGTCCGGCTCGATCGATTTGATGAGGTAGAAAAATTCCATGGTGCCGAGCATTTGCGGGTAGGCCTGCACGTGCTGGTAAAGTACCTGCGAAACAAAAAGAAGCGTCCCCGAAACCTGGTGCATGATCCAGTCCACGTAATCGCCCACGGTCAGATCAGGATTGGCGGCGTCGGCCACGGGGGCGGACATAATTTTCCCGACGGTTTTTTCCATTTCCTGCATAATGTGCTGCACGAAATGATCCAGCCTGGCAAATACCGTAACCTGGCCGAGCATGGATTTCAGCACGTTCAGCAGCGCGTTCACCACGTCGGCATTCACCGGTATTTTAAGGTATTTGAGTCCTTCGTTCTCGATAAAAATGATCAGCCCTTTCACCATTTTCTGCGGATCGGGATGAACCATATTCAGGTTGACCTGGCCTTCAAGTGCAGGTGTTTGCGGCAGCAGTTGTGTATAAGGTCCGGCCATTTTCGCACCGCGAAAACTCCGGTACAGCATGCCATCCACCAGGGCTTTCACCGTGAGTGTCGGAATAATGTACGGATAGTACAGGTTGGGAACCGCACTCAGCATATCATATTGCCAGCCGTGAGGAACCGGGTCGAGCTTGTTCCAGACGCGGATGGTACGCATACCCAGTTGCGCGTTATATTTTTTGGCAAGCGCGTCATTTCCCGGTGATGCACCGGCCGTAGGCATAGCCGAAAGCTGTAAATAATGATTCGGATCCCAGGTCCAGCCGGAGTATTGATTATCGGCCAGTTTCAGCGCCAGTGAGGCCGACAGGGCGCCGCCGAGACTGTGTCCGCTTACCGTGACCTGCGCAGGCGCATTCGCGTTTTTAAACTCCGCCTGCAGAAACTGGACCAGCGTTTGTTCCGGTGCGCCGGATGCAGCCGCCCACTTCATCTGCGTGAGCAGTATCCAAAGCCCGCGGCTGGTAGCCTGCGAAACCTGCGGAATGGTAACATTATATTCGGGAGGCGATACGGTTTCCGCGGTGCCGGCTTTTTCCCAGGTAACCGTCGTCGAAACATCGAAATCTTCACGAAACCAGCCGTAGAGTGAAATTCCATTGGTGCCGGCAACAGCGATTACATAATTTCCTTTGCCCTCGCCTTCCAGCTTTTTGGCAACATACATGGCATTGTCGGAGATGATGCGCCCGTTCGACCAGACTACCGGGCCCCAAACGACTTCCCATTTACCGATAAATTTCTGCGCCCGCTCGTCTGTAAAAATGGCATTAAGTTTCGCCGTAAGGTATTTCTGAAGTTCCTGCGCCGTTTTAAACTTCATCGATGCGAGATTGGACATTAGATTGAGGTTCCAAACCTGCTGGGTATAATTGTACTTTTCCATAACTGTTGTTTTTGGTTTATGCCAAAACTAAAATCAGCACAGATGAGAATCCCACTACCTGTTAATAAGTCGACCCGGACAAAAACCGGACATGCCGGCAAAAGCAAAAAAGCAACAGGATATCGCCTATTGCTTTTTGCTATTGCTATTGCTATTGCTATTGCTATTGCTATTGCTATTGCTATTGCTTTTTGCTATTGCTTTTTGCTATTGCTTTTTGCTCTTGCTTTTTGCTCTTGCTTTTTGCTCTTGCTTTTTGCTCTTGCTTTTTGTTTTTTGCTTTTGCCTTTTTATAATTTCGGCCTTACCCTCGAACGGTGATTCGACTTGGTTTCGATCAGCCCCGCTTCCACGCGCTTCCGGCGTTCTTCTTCACTCAGCCGCATAATATCCGCACATTCTTCCGAGCAGCAGCCCAGCATTTTTTCGGCGCAGGACGCGCACTGGATAAACAGCAGGTGACAATGCGGGTTCGCACAATTCACATGCTCGTCGCAGGATGCCTGACACTGGTGACAATGCGCAATCACATCGTCGGTAATCCGCTCACCCTTGCGCTCATCAAAAACAAAATTCTTGCCGATGAATTTGGACTGCAGTCCGTGCTGTTTCACCTGCCGCGCATATTCGATGATGCCGCCGTGCAACTGGCTCACATCCCGGAACCCGTGATGCCGAAGCCAGGCGCTCGCTTTTTCGCAACGCACGCCGCCGGTGCAGTACATCAGTATTTTCTGCTCTTCTTTTCCTTTGAGCTGATCGAGTACGATCGGCAATTCTTCTTTGAAAGTATCGCTCTGCGGCAGCACGGCGTTTTCAAAATGCCCGACTTCGCTTTCATAATAGTTGCGCATATCCACCACCAGCGTACCGGGTATTTCCAGCGCTTTGTTGAATTCGGCGGCGCTGAGATGCGTACCTACGTTCGTTACATCGAAAGTCCCGTCGTTCAGCCCGTCGGCCACGATCTTCTTTTTGACTTTGATCGCCAGCAGGAAAAATGATTTGCCGTTATCTTCCACGGCTATTTTAAAAGGCATGTTGCCAAAACGGCTGTCCGAATAAAGCTGCCTTTTGAATTCGTCGAAATGATGTTCCGGCACACTCAGCTGCGCATTGATGCCTTCATGCGCTACGTAAATACGCCCGAAAACGCCCAGCTTTTCCCATTCCCTGTAAAGCGTATCGCGCACTTCCTTCGGATTATCGAGGATAACGTAGCGGTAAAACGAAAGTGTCGTCCGCCTGAACGGTTCTTCCATCAGTCGTTTGCGAAGTTCTTTGCGGTTAACCCGGTTATGCAGAGAAGCCATGGTGTTTTTGAAAATCGGCACAAAGGTAAGCAAGAGGCAGGGCTATCGGGAAATGACATTTATCAGGTTATTTTTTACTTTTAGCCCGTTAAGAAAATCAACATGGCGGACGATACGGGAGAAACGATACTGGTTATCGGATCATCAGGACAGATTGGGACGGAACTGGTAGCCAGGCTCCGCGAGATTTACGGTCATAACAGGGTCATTGCCTCCGATCTTCGCGCTCCCGCAGGAATGGAAGGGCCTTTCGAAACGCTGGATGCGCTGGACAAGCAGGCTTTATTCGGAATCGTAAAAAAACATAAGGTTACCCAGGTTTATTTGCTGGCGGCCCTGCTTTCGGCAACGGCGGAGCAAAAACCGGCCCTGGGCTGGACGCTGAACATGGAAAGTCTTTTTCATGTGCTCGAGCTGGCGCGGGAGAAACATATCCGTAAAATTTATTGGCCCAGTTCCATCGCGGTTTTCGGAACGACCACGCCGCGGGAAAACACCCCGCAGTATACCGTCATTGAACCCGCTACGGTTTACGGGATCAGCAAATTTGCCGGCGAGCGCTGGTGCGAATGGTATCATAGAAAACATGGAGTAGACGTGCGCAGCCTCCGTTACCCCGGCCTGATCGGATACAAATCGCCGCCGGGAGGCGGGACTACGGATTATGCCGTGCACATTTTCCACGAAGCGCTTAAAAACAAAAAGTACGATTGCTTCCTTTCGGAAAATACGGCCCTGCCCATGATGTATATGCCCGATGCCATCCGGGCAACCACCGAAATTATGGAAGCCCCGGATGAGAAAATCAGGATCCGCGGATCCTATAACCTTTCCGGGTTCAGTTTCACGCCCCGCGAACTGGCCGCCGAAATCGCGAAACAAGTCCCTGGCTTCCAGGTTACTTACACACCCGATTTCCGCCAGCAGATCGCCGATTCGTGGCCGGCCAGCATCGACGACAGCGAAGCCCGGAAGGACTGGGGATGGAAACCGCAGTACAACCTGGCCGGGATGACCGCGGATATGCTGCAGAACCTGCGCCCGATCTACGATGCCACGCGTATCCATTAATATTGTTCGCGGCATCCTTAAAAAACATGACTAAAAGCGTAACTAATTGTATTTTCGCACCGTTTAATAATATGCAAAGGGGCAAAGTGCAGGAGACAGGCGATCCATCGAAGATTTCACCCTTTTCATCGAAAAACCGCAACTTTATTGTGATCCAAAGCATATATTTGCTTGTATCACGGAGGAAACACAACCCATGTCGCTGCGAATGAAGAAATTTACCCTCATACTGCTATTTATCGTGTGTAAGGTCGGGTTGGCTCAGTCGTATGAGATCTACAACAACGACACGATAAACTTTGTCGACGTCAACGGACTTCGCCAGGGCAAATGGATCATCTGGGGAAAGATGAAAAAGGATCCCGCCTTCAAAGACGACCAGAAAGTAGAAGAAGGCAATTACAAGGACAGCAAGAAAATCGGAAAGTGGCTTGAATATCACCCGAACGGGAATAAGAAAAGCGACATCACTTACGAAAACAACCGTCCGAACGGCTACGCCATCATGTACTACGCCAACGGGCAGAAATCCGAAGAAGGTGTCTGGAAAGGCAACCGCTGGGTAGGCGATTACAAACTTTATTACGAAGACGGGAAAACCAGGCAGGAATTTAAATTCAATCCTACCGGGCAACGCGAAGGCACACAGAAATACTACCATCCGAACGGCCAGCTCGCCATCGAAGGCAACTGGAACGGCGGTAAAGAAGAAGGCACCGTTACCGAATTTTACGAGGACGGAACCAAAAAATCGGAAAAAGTATTCGCCGGCGGAACCATGGATGCGGCCAAAACCAAAACATATCCGCCCAAGAACGGTGTTGCAACAGTAACGCTCACACCGGAAGAAAAGAAAATGGCCAAGGAAGAATCCAAAGCCATCGACCCGAAACTGGAGAAGCCCAATAAAGGCGAATTTAAAGGAACCGGCAACCACACCCTTTACAGGAACGGCCAGGTCACCAAGAAAGGATACTTCGAAAACAACCGCCTGAAAAACGGGGAAGAACGCATCTACGAAAACGGTCTGCTCATACAGATCAGGAAATACGAAGAATTCAAATGGGTAGGCGACCTGCCCCTGCCGGTGGAAGACACTAAAGCCGGTCAGAAGAAATCGAAATAATCACCGTCTTTTTAACGACAACGAAACGAGTCTCACCAAACGAGACTCGTTTCTGTTTTCAACCAAGCTGTTTTTTTTGGAACTTTGTCACTTATGCAAGGCGAACTGCACATCCACAATACACTTTCCCGGAAAAAGGAAATTTTCAAACCGATCAACCCGCCGTACGTAGGCTTGTATGTTTGCGGACCTACCGTATACAGCGATGTGCACCTGGGCAATTGCCGTACGTTTATTTCATTTGATATTATTTACCGTTACCTGGACCATCTCGGGTACAAGGTGCGTTACGTACGCAACATCACCGATGCCGGTCACCTGGAAGGCGATTCGGATATCGGTGAAGATAAAATTTCGAAAAAAGCGCGCCTCGAACAAATGGAGCCGATGGAAATCGTACAGAAGTACACCGTCGGTTTTCATGAAGTGATGAATATGTTCAACCTGCTTCCGCCCAGCATCGAGCCCACGGCCACCGGGCATATCAGCGAGCAGATCGAAATGGTAAAAGAAATCATCGCTTCCGGTTTCGGGTATGAATCGAACGGCTCGGTGTATTTCGACGTGGAAAAATTCAGCCGCGAAAATAATTACGGTGTCATCTCCGGCCGCACGCTGGACGATCAGCTGGAAAATACGCGCGACCTCGACGGGCAGGATGAAAAACGCGGCCGCCTCGATTTCGCTTTGTGGATCGCGGCCAAACCCGAACACATCATGCGCTGGCCTTCGCCCTGGGGCTGGGGTTTTCCCGGCTGGCACCTGGAATGTTCCGCGATGAGTACGAAATATCTCGGGCAGACTTTTGATATACACGGCGGGGGAATGGATCTTATCCCGACACATCATACCAACGAAATCGCGCAGAGCGTGGCCTGCAACCATGCACCGCCGGTGAACTACTGGATTCACACGAATATGCTTACGGTGAACGGCGTCAAAATGTCGAAATCGCTGGACAACTGGATTCTTCCGGTGGAACTTTTTACAGGACGCCAGCTTGCAAAAGATTCGCCGCTGGCCACACCTTCGCAGGCGATTCTCGGCGATAAACATCCGCTGCTTGAAAAAGGATTCTCCCCGATGACCGTGCGTTTCTTTGTGCTGCAGACACACTATTCCAGCACACTCGATTTTTCGAACAGCGCGCTGACGGCTTCGGAAAAAGGTTTTCAGCGACTGATGAATGCGATCAACCTGCTGGACAAGCTGAAAACCTCGGACAAAACGACCAGCGATATTGCAGCGCTTGAAAAATCATGCTACGCCGCAATGAACGACGATTTCAACAGCCCGGTGGTCATCGCGCAACTGTTCGAAGGCACGCGCATCGTCAACTCGGTGAACGACGGTCACGAAACGATCACGGCTGCCGATCTCGCTTTGCTGAAGAAAATTTTTCACACGTTCACGTACGAAATCCTCGGGCTGAAAAATGAAAGCACCGGCGGTTCCGGCAATGCCCTGCCCGAAAGCCTGATGCAATTGATTTTGCGCATGCGCGCAGATGCCCGTACCAAAAAAGATTTTTCCATGTCCGACCTGATCCGCGACGAACTGGCCAAAGCCGGCGTGGAAGTGAAAGACGGGAAAGAAGGAACCTCGTGGATTTATAAAGGATAAACGTGTACCAAAAAGACAAAGAGCAAAAGCAAATGGCAAAAAAAAGAAAACAAACATTATCATTCTTTTGCTTTTTGCATCTTGCCTTTTGCTTTTGAACTTTCAACTCCAACAGATACAGAAAATGAAATACCTGTCCCTCCTGATACTTCCATTTGTCCTTCTTCTCGGATGCAGCAGTTGCAACGATGACCCGGTCGTCAAGACAGATTCTACGGAAACTGTAAAAACTTTTCGCGTCAAAGGTCCCGCTTTCAGCAGCGACTCGGCATACGGATTTATAAAAACGCAGGTGGATTTCGGTCCGCGCGTACCGGGAACGCCCGGGCATGAAAAATGCGCGGCATACCTCGAAGAAAAACTGAAATCCTACGGGCTTACCGTAACCGTGCAGGAAGGCGATGCCATGATGCTGGACCGAAAAATCCGCATAAAGAATATCATGGGCGCATATAAGCCCGAGCGGAAGGACCGCATCCTGCTGCTGGCGCACTGGGATACGCGCATGTTTGCCGACCGCGACAGCACGAACAAGGATAAACCCATCGACGGTGCGAACGACGGCGGAAGCGGCGTGGGCGTATTGCTGGAAATGGCACGCATCATCCGCGAAAAAGATCCGAATCTCGGTATCGATTTCCTTTTTGTGGACGCGGAGGACAACGGGCAGCACATCGATACGCCGGAAGACCAGCGCAAAGAAGACACCTGGTGCCTGGGCACGCAATACTGGGCCACGCACAAACCGGCAGGTTACGCCCCGAAATATGGCATCCTGCTCGATATGGTAGGTGCCAAAAATGCCGTTTTCCCGCGCGAAGGAACATCCCTCACCTACGCTTCGTGGCTGGTGGATAAAGTATGGACAGCCGCCGCACAACTGGGCTACGGCAGCACCTTCGTGAACGACCGTACCGGCGAAACCACGGACGATCACCTGTACATCAACGGCGTGGCCGGAATCCCCTGTATCGACATTGTGCATTACGATCCCATTGCCCGTGATTATATGCCTTGCCACCACCGGCACTGCGACAATATGGACAATATTGACAAGAACACTTTGCGCATTGTTGGTGAGCTCCTGGTGGATATAATTTACAACGAAATGCCCAGCCAAACCCCTTAAAATCCGGCATTTAGCCCGACCAAAAGTCAATTAACAAGTTTTCAACAATCCTTCTTAGATATTCACAAGCTCTTTGTTTTCCGGGGCAGTTTCTATTAATTTGGATCGCTTCAAAAACCGGGGCAGAAACTGAAATGAAAAAACTTGCTCTTCTTATTGCTTCCATAGGCGTTACGTTCATCGCGCAGGCCGGAATGATCTGGAAACCGGGCTTCGTGGTTACTGTAAAAGGCGATACCGTTCGCGGGGATGTTAAAATCAACGACAAAAAAGAATTCGACCTCTTTCGCAAGGTTTCCATGAAACTGTCGGAAACTGAGAACAAGACCTTCAAACCGGAAAAGCTGAAAGAGTATACCGTTGATGGCCAGCGTTTTATAACAAAAAAAATCGACGACGAGTTTGTTTTCGTAAAAGTGGTGGCCCACGGCCAGGTAAACCTGTACCTGCACCAGTTCGAGGTTTATCACGGCGAAGAAGTCCGTCATGATTCCGAATACTATATCGAGAAATCCAGCACCGCTTCGGCCGACAGTCAGCCTGCCAAAATCAAGGGCAGCGGCAAGTTTAAAAAGCTGGTTGCCGAACTGATGAACGACCACGAAGAACTCGTTAAGAAAGTGCAGTCGAGCGACAGCAAATACGAAGGCGAAGCGATCGTAGAAGTTATTACAGAATATAACGACTGGGCTAAGCAGAATAAAGGATAATTTATTACCTTAGCCGGGTAAAAGCATTTAAGATTTTCCTTTAGTAGTTTCCAGCCGATGGCCCGGGTGCAGCAATTGAAAATGCTCATTTACACAAGTAAACTCCGCTTTTCAGCTCATCCCCCGCCTCGAACTTCTTGGTTTTCAGCTGCACAAGATCGTGGACTGTTACGGGACTTTGCCGTTGACTTTTTATCTGCCTGCGGCAGATAACGTTTTACTGCGCAACTGCTTACTGTGTTCTATCTATCTGCCTGCGGCAGATTTATAGTTACTTTCCACTAACTATCTGCCTGCGGCAGATTACACTTACTTTGCGGGGATGGTGGGTAGCTTCTTGGGTGGAAACGGAAAACATCAATAGTTGCGAACATGATCCGTTTCAAGCGGCGAAAAAAGTATTTTTAGCTTTCTGATTTTATCCTGCCATGAACGAAAAAAAACTTTTCCTGCTTGATGCGTTTGCGCTGATTTACCGGTCGTATTTTGCGTTCAGCAATAACCCGCGTATCAGTTCGAAAGGGTTGAATACTTCGGCAGCTTTCGGTTTTACGAATACGCTGCTCGAAGTGATCCGGAAAGAAAAGCCGACGCATATCGCCGTTGTTTTTGATACAGCCGAGCCCACGCACCGTCATATAGATTACGTGGAATACAAGGCCAACCGGGAAGAGATGCCGGAAGATCTTGCAGCCTGCCTGCCGTATATTTTCAAACTGATCGAAGCATTCAACATCGCCATTCTCAAAAGTCCGGGATTCGAAGCGGATGACGTGATCGGAACGATCGCGCGTAAAGCGGAACAGGCGGGATTCGTTACGTATATGATGACTCCCGATAAGGATTTCGGTCAGCTGGTAACGGATAAGGTGCTTATTTACAAACCTGCGCGTCTCGGCAACGGCGCCGAAAAACTGGGACCGGCCGAAGTATGCAAACGTTTTGAAATCCAGCGGCCGGAACAGGTGATCGATATCCTCGGGCTGATGGGCGACAGCGTGGATAATATTCCCGGCATTCCCGGCGTAGGCGAAAAAACGGCCATCGCGCTGATCAAAGAGTTTCACAGCGTGGAAAACCTGCTGGAGAATACCGATAAACTGAAAGGCAAGCTGAAGGAAAAAGTAGAGAACAACAAAGAGAAAGCGCTCTTCTCGAAAAAACTGGCTACCATTCACCTCGACGCGCCCGTCGCATTCGATGAAGAACAACTCCGCCTGAAAGAGCACAACAAAGAAGCGATCCGGGAAGTTTTCGGCGAGCTGGAATTCCGCAGGCTTGCACAGCAGATACTCGGCGAAGATATTCCCGCAGCAGACGCCGGCGATAACGGGGATGAAAATAAAGCAGGCAAAAAAACAAAGCCCGGGCAAATCGATATTTTCGGAAATACCGCGGGACTGACCCCGGCCGAAGAAATTTCGGATGAAGTGCCTTTGATGCACAAAACGATTGCAGACGTTCCGCATACGTATCGCATAACGGATACGACCGAAAAAATCGCCGCGCTGATCGAAGAACTTTCCGGCCAGGCATCTTTCTGTTTCGATACCGAAACCACGGGGCTCGATGCGCATACGGCGGAACTCGTCGGTTTGTCATTCTCCACCAAAGCACACGAAGGCTGGTACGTTCCCGTTCCCGCCGAACAGAAAGAAGCGCGGCAATTAGTCAACATCTTCAAACCGCTTTTTGAAAATGCGGCGATCGGTAAAACCGGGCAGAATATCAAATACGATCTTTCGGTTTTGAAAGCTTACGGCATCAACATCACCGGGACTTTGTTCGATACGATGATCGCGCATTACCTGCTGCAGCCCGACATGCGTCACAACATGGACGTGCTTGCGGAAACGTACCTGAATTATTCGCCGGTGAGCATCGAAACGCTGATCGGGAAAAAAGGCAAGAACCAGGGAAATATGCGCGACGTTCCGCTGGAACAGATTTCGGAATATGCTGCGGAGGATGCGGATATCACCCTGCAGCTGCGCACGGTTTTCGAACCGGAACTGGAAAAAGCCGGCGTGAAAAAACTATTCGACGAGATTGAAATTCCGCTGGTGCCCGTACTCGCAGCCATGGAAGCGGAAGGCATCACACTGGATACCGAAACGCTGAAAGAATATTCCGCGGAGTTGCAGAAGGAAATCGTAGAAACGGAAAAAAATATCCAGGAACTTGCCGGTACCTCGTTCAACGTGTCGTCGCCGAAACAGGTCGGCGATATTCTTTTCGAAGTGCTGAAAATCGTGGAGAAGCCGAAGAAAACCAAAACGGGACAATACGCCACCAGCGAAGACATCCTGCAGAAGCTGACCGGCAAACACCCGATCGTCGAAAAAATTCTCGAATACCGCGAACTGGTCAAACTGAAAAACACGTACGTGGACAGTTTACCCGAGCAGGTCAATCCGAAAACCGGGCGTATCCATACTTCGTTCAACCAGGTGGTGGCCGCCACGGGAAGGCTGAGCAGCGACAACCCGAACCTGCAGAATATCCCGATCCGCACGACGAAAGGACGCGAGATCCGCAAGGCTTTTGTTGCGCGCAGTAAAGATTTCGTGCTGCTTTCTGCCGACTATTCGCAGATCGAATTGCGTATCATCGCGGAGCTGAGCAACGAACAGAACATGATCGACGCGTTCAAAAGCGGGTTGGATATTCACGCGGCGACGGCTGCAAAAGTGTACGGCAAATCGCTGGAAGAAGTCACCGGCGATATGCGGCGCAACGCCAAGATGGTCAACTTCGGAATCATCTACGGCATTTCGGCATTCGGGCTTGCGGAACGATTGAACATCCCGCGGAAAGAAGCGCAGGAAATCATCACGCAGTATTTCACGCAGTATCCCGCGATCAAAGATTATATGGATGACCGCATGGAATTCGCGCGTGCACACGGGTACGTGGAAACCATCAAGGGCCGCCGCCGCTACCTGCGCGACATCAATTCGGCCAACGCCACGGTGCGCGGCTTTGCGGAACGGAACGCGATCAACGCCCCGATCCAGGGCTCCGCAGCGGATATGATCAAAATTGCGATGATCAATATTCACAACGCGTTGACCGAAGGGAAGTACCGCACCAAAATGCTGCTGCAGGTGCATGACGAATTGGTTTTCGATGTTCCGCTCGACGAAGTGGATATTGTAAAACCGGTCATCGAAGAAAAAATGCGGACCGCCATCGCGATGAAAGTCCCGATCGAAGTAGGCATCGGAACCGGCGCGAACTGGCTCAGCGCACACTAGTTTCATGTTCAATGTTTCAGGTTTAAAGTTTCATGTTATCCCCGGAGCAACTTTAAACCTGAAACTTTAAACATGAAACCTTTATCTTTGGAAATATATCTGTTTGTCTTATGAACGCTACTTTTTTCATTCTTCCTTTTTCAGCGCTCATCCTGTTCGCTTCCTGCGGAAACGGTGATGAAGTTGACGGCGATTCGGCTACCGGCGATACCACAACGATGAAACTGAATCCGAATTCGGTAAAGGCGGAAAATGTATTTTACTATATCCCCTCTCCTATCGAAACTGCCGACCTGCTGAAAAAAGCGGGCGCGGATTACGACAAGGACCTGCTGAACCCGATAGACAATGTTTCCAAGTACAGCAGCACGGCTGCCCGCGCACTGAACCTGGGCGTTTACGGGGCCGATCTCAGTTTCACCGGGATTTTCGACCAGTCGACCGAATCCATGTTTTACATGCAGTGCGCCAGCAAACTGGCCGGCGAGCTCCGTATTTCAGGCGCATTCGGTGAAAATACGCGCGACCGTCTCGAAGCCAATGCCACCAACCGGGATTCGATCCTGAGCATTATTACGGATTCGTACTGGGATTGCGATGCTATTCTCAAGCAGAACGGGCAGCAGCATACCTCCGCGCTGATGATTACCGGCGGATGGCTGGAAGGGCTTTACCTGGCCTGCAAAGTGGCGGAGACAACGAAGAACGCCGAATTACGCAAAAGGATCGGCGAGCAGAAACTTTCGCTCGACAACCTGGTCGCACTGCTCGAGTCGAAAAAAGAAGACAAGGACGTGGCCGAAATATTAGTCGAGATCAAATCGCTCAAAGCCATTTTCGACAAACTGCCGAATGTCGACGGCCAAACAAGCGTAAAAACAAACGAAAAGGAAAAAACCACGGAAATCGGCGAGGACAACGCGGCCGGGGCCATGACGGATCAACAGTTTACCGAGATTTTCAATAAAGTAAACACCTTGCGCAATAATATCATCTCCCGTACGTAACGTTTACTTTCTTCCCACCGTATAAGCTTTGGCTTGCTTTTTGAATACTCTTCGGAACAGGCTAAACAAAACACCATTATGCGATACTTTCTACTCGCTGTTGCTGTAGTATCATTTACGGTATTTCCCTTTGTTCCGGCTGATGCGCAATGCAGCAAAACCTGGGTCAAGAAAAAGTGTATTCCGAAAATCTCCCCGTTCATTCATAACGGTCAGATGAACAGCACCATGCTGCGCGAAGGTCAGTCTGCCGATCTTTCGCTTACGGTTTACTCCGGGCAGGATTACCGGATACTGATCTGCCACGACGAAGTGCTGGAAAACGTAAATTTCAAATTGTACGACAGCAACAAAAAAGTAATTTTCGACAGCCGCGATCACGACAATACCGACGTTTGGGATTTCAAAGTGAAATCAACCATGCAGCTGCGCATCGAAGTGGAAGTGGATAAAAACGAATACGCCACCAACGGCATTGTGAACAGCGGATGCGTTTCGATACTGGTCGGATTCAAGCAGTAATCTGAAAAACGGCAGGTCTCTTTTATTCCTTACTCTTTTCTGCTTTAACTACTTCCCCGTTCTTCCGGACAATATCAAAGCCGGTGATCGCATTTTTTCCGTCTCTCCTGAATACGATCCGTGTTCCGTTATCGTCCCAGATAAATTCATCTTTCCCCAGTTTTTTCATGGGTATCAGCGGTTCATTTTCGCGCTGGAAAAACAGCCTGCCGTTTTTCAGGATTATTTTCCGGAAACCGTAAACGCCGGCATACTCTTTCAGTTCACCCGGCTCCGGGTTTGTATTCGCAACCGTTACCGGGTTTGTCTTTTTGTATGAGCTGATCGTTTCACCGATCCACCCGGCATAGCGGCTTACCCGTGTGTAATATTCCGTTACACCGTAACGGCCTTTGCCGTATTTCGCCTGGCCTTCCTGGTGTGAACTGATTCCTGCGATGTACGTTTTACCGTTTTTTTCGACCAGGGCCGGGCCTCCGCTGTCGCCGGGTCCGCTGATGCCTTCGAGCTCCGTTGCATTTTTCGCCCCGGCAGAATCGAACGTAAACGAAATCCAGCTCTCATCGGCACCATCAATCCTGTTGGTGGCGGCCCGGGTAATTTTGTCGCGCTTCACAGGGCCGGTTAAGCCCGTTCCGAAATCACCCATGCCGACCAGGATTACCTGCTGTCCTTTTTCATCTTTATCCGTATAAATTTTTGGAGGGACAATGCCTTTCACCGGCGATTCGATTCTCACCAGCGCGAGATCATGCGCCAGCCTTTCTTCTATCGGTTTAAAACCGGGATAGATAAACACGGCTTCGATCTTATACGTGTTCCCGTTGCAGGATACCGCAGGATTCATCCCGGCATCCAGGTCTTTTTTCAGATCAGCGCCTACGTGCGCGGCAGTCAGTATCCATAAACTGTCCACAAGCGTTCCTTCTCCCATGGCGAAGTGACATACCTGCGGATACTTTTGGGCAAGCGCAATGTGCTTTTCATCTGCAACATCGTGCCGCACGACAAGGCTTTGAAAAACCAACGCCGCGCACAACAAAAAAACGATCCTGGAAATTTTCATGACTGGTTTTTGACGGTGAAATACGCACTACCCAGAATTTTTTCCGTCCGTGCAGTTTTTGATAATGGATTTCAGCACTTTTTCAGAAACGGAAATATCGGTGCGCGGGATTTTATTCAGCGCGGTTTCCCTGTTTTGCATGATTACCGGGAGAATTTTCCGGATTATTTTTTTACCCGGTGCAGTCAGCGTAATCCTCGACCTGCTTCCGCCGGACGCCTGCGTGGAACGGGCAAGATAACCTTCACTGACAAGCAGTTCGATAATCCTGGCGACGGAAGCTTTGTCTTTAAAAACCATTTCCGACAAAGCGTTCTGGTTGATGCCGGGATTCTCTTCGATCGCTTTAAGCAGCAGCCACTGGTCTACCGTAATGGTATATCCTTTTTTCCGGATCTGCTGCTGCGCAAATTGCCGGTAGGTTTTGATGGCTTTCTCGAGATGGTAAAAATAAACCTGTTCCAGTTTTTTCACGGGCAAATATAGTTCGATATTTCGTTAGTTGATATATCAACTAATACTTTTAACAGGCCTGGAAATAAAAAAACCGGCTGAAATACCGGTCTTTTTATTTATCTATATCTGCGCGTTGTTATTCCACGATCAGTTTCTGCGTCAGCGTTTTTCCGCCCACATTCAGGTGAACGAGGTACACGCCTTTGGCGAAGCCGGAAGTGGCGAGGTTGAAATCATGCGTTCCTGCGGGCAGGTTCCCTTTGGAAAGCGTACTCATTTCGCGGCCGATCATATCGTACACTTTCAGCTGAACGTCCTGGCCTGAGTTGAGCGTCATGCTGATCATCGCGTTGTCTTTGGCCGGGTTCGGGAAAACGATGAAGTTTTCCAGCATAGTCGACGGGTCGCTTATGCTGTTCGGACTGACGATATTAATATCATCGATGTACAGGTTGTTTCCGCCGCCGCTGGTGAATTCGAACTTGATCCGGAAATTCGTATCGGCAGTGAACGTGGAAATATTTACCGTTTCCAGTCTCCACTCCGTTGTAAATACGCCGGGTGTGAACGCGGTCGATTGCGTGCCGGATACGGTTGCCAGCGTAGTTCCCGATTTCGCCCAGCGCTGCACCCAGGTCTGCCCGCAGTTATCGGAAACCAGCACACGCAGCTTATCCGTATTGCCCGTCGCTTTCTGACGGTACGCTACACGGAACGTAAACACCGGGCTGGGTATTTGCGTGAGATCGATGGAAGGACTGATCATTTCATCTACCAGGTCGTCCGTAGTGGTCGAGTAATTCTGAATCCGCACACTGGCCGAACCGGTATACGCCGTCGTAGTCACGCGCTGGAATGCCTGGCCCCCGCTCGCATTGTTGATGGTCCAGTCGGCCGAGAAGGTCGAACTGTTCTCTACGCTTTCTACGTACTGCCATAAATTATACTGTGCCGTGGCTGAAAGTACAACGACAATGCCGTTTCTCGTCACCGTATTCGAACCGGAAGCATTGCTCGACGTGAGCGATACGTTGTACGTTCCGGGCGTGTTGAACTGCACCGTCGGGTTCTGCGACGTGGAAGTAGCCGGCGTTCCCCCGCCGAAAGTCCAGTTCCAGGCAGTAGGCGTACCGTTCCAGCTGAGATCGTTGAATGTATAAGAGCTTCCTGCGCAGAGGTAAATGGTTTCGGCAGGCGAAAAATCGGCCTGGGGTGCGCAGACATTCGGCGGGTTGTTCAGAATTCCCGTTGCCGTATGATTGCTCGACGTGGAAAGCTGGTTGCGCTGCCCGAAACCGTTCTGCAAAGCCGTCCGCATACGTGAACCTTGCCCGACGGTGTACATGCGGTAGCAGTACGAATAATCCATGTAGTTCTGCACGTTTTCTTCCACGCCGCTGTTGCACACATCATTGGTGGTGAGATTGCAGCTGGTCCAGCCCTTGGTTTGCGGCGTATCGCCTACGTTATCGCTTCCGCAGGTTACGCCCGGCGTGTTCGATGTTCCCCAGATATGCAGCAGGTTCAGGAAGTGCCCGACTTCATGCGTCAGCGCACGGCCGGTCGTGGTATTGCCTGTTCCGATGGTACCGACATAGTTCGAAAGAATGAGGATTCCGTCCGTAGAAGCGCTGGGCGCTGTTCCGGGCAGGTAAGCGTAACCGGCGGCACCGCTGGAAATAGTTTTCACTACCCATACATTCAGGTATTTCGCGCGCGGCCAGTAGTTCAGTTTCGAACCGTCGTCGCCGATATACGTTTCGGGAGAAGCAATGCGATCAATGCCGTTCGTGCAGTTTCCGTTCGGATCGATATTCGCCAGGCGGAATTCGATTTCCGCGTCATCCGCAATTCCCTGGAATGTGGAAACGATACTGGCCGTATCGGCATTCAGCTTACGGAAATCTTCGTTCAGCACGCGCACGGCATCGATAACCTGCGCATCGGAAATATTTTCGGAGCCGTAATCGTGAACGATGTGGAACACCATCGGGATGATGTACTGCGGCGGCGTAGTGCTGAAAACCGACGGCAGGTTTTGCGAAGTATTCCGGGTTTTCGGGTATCCCTGCTGAAACGCGATACGGTCCTGTTCGGCCAGTACAGCCTCACGGGCTTCAAATTCCGCTTTGATCCCGGGATGCTCGGCAAAAACTTTCTGCATGGCCTGGTCGGTGCCGCAGTGCAGGTGGTCTCCCTGTCCGTGCTGGGCATACGCGCCGGTTGCAAGGACAGAAAGAACGAAAAGTGTTGTAATGATTCTTTTCATGGAAACGCTGTTATTGATTATGGTTGTTTGGGTGGTGTATCCGGGTCAATGTCTTTTACAGAAATAACCACTTCGGTAAATGTTGAGGGAGACTCCAAGATACGAAAATATTTTTTTGCCACCTCGTCCGGCTGTGCCAGTTGGGACGAGCTGTGGTAGCTGATAAACTGGCTGAGCCTGCTGAAATTCCCGGGATCGGAATTCCGGATTTCTTCCTGCATGGCCGTATCCACGATACCGGGCGCGACCGACCAGATGCGGAAATTTTTGCTGCCCGACAGGTTCAGCTCTTCGTTTACTGTCCGGCTGAACATATCGATCCCGGCTTTTGTCGCGCAATACACGCTCCAACCGTCGATCGGATTTTTACCCGCGCCGGAACTTACGTTGATGATATTTTTCGTCGCTGCATGATCCGTATAGCTGCGAATAAACGCGTTGATGAGCAGCGACGGGGCGATAAGATTCACCTGGTAAAGCCTCGCGATATTGGCATCCGTCATTTTCCCGGCGTATTTCACCGGGCCGACTGCGCCTGCGTTATTGATCAGGGTAATGCTGGCTGCGCCGGGATGTTCGCCGAATTGAAAATCCATCACCTGCTGCGGATCGGCCAGGTCGATTTCCACATGCTTATAACGTTCATGCACGATACTGTTGTTGCGCGCAAGACCGGTCACGTGACTGGCGCTGTCGCGCAGCAAACCTTCGGCTAGGGCTTTACCCAAACCGCGGCTGGTTCCTGTTATGTAGTAGATATTCATCCGGGAAGACAAATTTAAGTGTCGTTGCACCGTTTTTTGCACCGGTATTCCGGTGAAAATCGGTTGTTTAAGGTATAATTTCCCGGATTAGCGGGATAATTACCCGAGCGCCCGCTTCAGATCGGCCAGCAGGTCATCAACATCTTCGATGCCCACGCTCAGGCGCAGCAGGTTATCCACCACGCCGGCGCGTTCTCTTTCTTCTTTCGGGATAGAAGCATGCGTCATCGTTGCCGGGTGATTGATCAGCGATTCCACACCGCCCAGCGATTCGGCAAGCGAGAATACGTTGAAAGAAGATGCGATGCGGAATGTTTCTTCCAGGTCGGCGCCTTTGAGTACGATGGAAATCATGCCGCCGAAATCTTTCATTTGTTTTTTCGCGATTTCGTGGTTCGGATGATCCGTAAAACCGGGCCAGTAAATTTTTTCGATGCGCGGATGCGTTTTCAGGTACTCCGCGATTTTCCTGCCGTTGGAACAATGACGATCCATACGCACATGCAGCGTTTTGATTCCGCGCAGCACGAGGAACGAGTCCATCGGTCCCGGGTTTGCGCCGCAGCTGTTCAGGATAAAAGCGAGCTGGTCGTACAAATCTTTGTTGCTGGTAACGAGCGCACCCATCACCACATCACTATGCCCGCCGAGGTATTTCGTAACGGAATGCATCACGATATCCGCGCCCAGCGCGATGGGATTTTGCAGGTAAGGCGAAGCAAACGTATTGTCCACTGCGAGGATGAGCTTGTTTTCCTTCGCAATCTCCGCGCAGGCGGCGAGATCGATGATCTGCATCGTCGGGTTGGTGGGTGTTTCCACCCAGATGAGTTTTGTATTCGCGTTGATGTATTTGCGGATATTTTCCGCATTGGTCATGCTCACGAAATGAAATTTGATCCCGTAGTTGGCAAAAATTTTCGTGAACATGCGGTACGATCCGCCGTAGAGATCGTCGCCGGTAATGACTTCATCGCCGGGACGCAGCAGTTTGCAAACCGCATCCATCGCGCCCATGCCCGAGGAAAAGCACAAACCGTATTCCGCACCTTCCAGCGCGGCGATGCATTTTTCCAGGGCGACACGGGTGGGATTTTTTCCGCGCGCGTAGGCGTAGCCTTTATGCGTTCCCGGCGACTCCTGCACATAGGTGGAAGTCTGGTAAATCGGGGTCATAATGGCTCCTGTGGAAGGATCGGGTTCCTGCCCGGCGTGAATGGCTTTGGTGCCGAAACCGAATTTGGATGCGTCGTTCATGGGTACAAAATTAGAAAGGATTTCGTTGCCTGTGCCGCTTCGTCCTTTTAACTGCTGCGGACAAGTTATAAACAAGTCCGCCGCAACGACATCTGAAAACTTATATTTGTTTACGTATGAAAGCGTCTGCAGCCAGCGATCCCGGAACATCCAAAGCGATTGCACATGTTGTGCAGGCTTCCGGCGGCAAAATGACTGTTATTCAGCGCGTAGTTGCACCTGCGCAACACAACGGGCCTTTCAATCCGAACGCAGCCAAGCCAAACAACGAGGGCGACGATCTCCCGGATATGGAAAACCCGGCATACGGCGGTACGCATACCAACAACACCGGGCTTTCTGGTGGCCGCGACGGGATTCACAATGCGGCGTACGGCAGCGGCGTAGGAAATACCCGGCCGGACGACTGGGCTGAACTTTTACGGCTTTCGAATAACAACAATCCCTGGCGACAATTGCATTTGCTGAACGATAATCTCGGCGGCAGGGGATTGCATACAAATCTCGTCCCCGGTTCGGCTTCGTTCAACGGACAACACCTCGGGGGCGCCGAAACTCCCGTTAAAAACTGGGCAGGCTCGGCAGAAGGTGACGTTGACGAAGATCGTGCCGCCGATTACGAGGTGACGGCCAATTACAACAATCCGGACATAATCAGCAATTACATTATCGAGAACTTTCATGACGTTGACAACTTTGCCGGCACGATCGAGGAGAGAACGGACGAAGAGATGGAAGAAGGCGATCCCGAGTTAGTCCGCGAGGATGTTTACGACCAGCAACGGGACGCGCTCAAAGACGAGCACGAGGACTGGATAAGTGATTACGTTTCCGATACTTTTGCTTCGTCCTTCACCTGCACGGCGAAGTTTTACGAAAGGGACGATGATGGAGACGTTTATTCGACAAATCAGCAAAACGTTACGGTTTCTTATCAATAACAGCAGGACGTCCGGATGAATAGCCTGTTTTCAAACAGTTTTACCTGATCATTTTTATAATCGTATGAAAAAAATCTACCACCTCGCCACCTGCACCACATGCCAGCGCATCATCAAAGAGCTGGGCATCACGCCGAAAAAAATGGAGATGCAGGATATCAAAACCGAAAAGATCACCGCAGCACAGCTCGATGAAATGAAAAAAATGGCGGGCAGCTACGAAGCGCTTTTCAGCCGTGTAGCCCTGAAGTACCGGGCGCTCGGCCTGAACGAAATGAAACTCACCGAAAAAGATTACCGGAAATACATTCTCGAAGAATATACTTTCCTCAAGCGCCCGGTGATCATCGTGGGCGACCGGATCTTTATCGGGAATTCTCCGAAGAACGTGGCGGCGGCGAAGGGAGTTTTGTAGTCCGGGGACTCACCCCCCGGCCCCCTCTCTCCGACGTTGTGTGTTTCTTATAAACGAAAGTCG
>VBWE01000012.1:11615-241110 GCA_006218065.1 Bacteroidota bacterium | reverse complement strand
GTGGTAACTGGATGGTGGACGGTATGGGTACGGCTTTCGCATCGGAACTGATCCTGGATGAAAACGACGGCGCGGGATCTTATTCGCTTAATTATCCGAACCACAGCCTGGCGCAGATCGATCAGCTGATGGCCGATTTTCACGGGATCACCCGGTACATTAAAATGACCACGCTTCCGTACGACGGCATTCACCATATTGACATGCACATGAAACTGCTGGACGAAAAAACCATTCTCGTCGGTGAGTTTCCCGTGGGCATTTCGGATGGTCCGCAGATCGAGGCGAACATCCAGTACATCCTGAACAATTACCAGGATCCCTGGGGAAATCCGTACCGCATCGTGCGCATCCCGATGCCGCCGAGCACCAGCGGAAACTATGCAGGCGCACCTTTCGGAAACGCATCTTACCGTACGTATTCCAACTTCGTGATCGTCAACAAAGCGATCATTATGCCGGGTTATCGCCAGGAATACGATACAACAGCATACCGTATTGTAAAAGAGAATATGCCCGGCTACACGATCACGATGATCGATGCGGATAATTCCAGCGCCAACATCATCGCGCAGAGCGGTGTTATCCATTGCATCACGCACACGGTCGGCGTTTCCGATCCGCTGCGTATTGTGCACAACAGTCTTGGCGATACGTATGATACGATGAATCCGTACCAGGTTGACGCGATCATCCAGCACAAAACGGGTATTGCGAACGCCAACGTATACTGGACAACGGATACGACCCAGCCTTATACTGCGGTGCCGATGACGCTGACAAACGTGACCACCGATACCTGGACCGGTTACATTCCCGCCCAACCGATCGGCACGGAAATATTCTATTACGTGCAGGCTGCCGCGAACTCCGGGAAAACACAGGTCCGCCCGATGCCCGCACCGGCCGGCTACTGGAATTTCCATGTACTCGGTATTACCTCGACAAGCGACCTTGCTGCGGCGCAGCAGTTTACCCCGGCTTTCCCGAATCCTTCGCACGGCATCACCTGCATCCCGGTTTCGCTCAGCAAACCGATGAACGGTACGCTGCGCCTGCTCGACGCGATGGGCAAAGAAGTAACTTCCATTTACAAAGGCGATATGCCCGCCGGCGAGAAAAAATATTTCATCAACTCGACGGATATGGCTGCAGGGTTTTATTTTATCGAACTGCAGACGGAAGCCGGAAGACTTGTACAAAAACTTGCGATCCGTTAATCAACGGTCAGAACATAAAAAAGAGCCGGTTCCACGAACCGGCTCTTTTCATTTTATCCGCGTGATAAAATAAGTCCGCTGAAAATATTCCGGGAAAGACGAGTAAATTTATCGGGTGATCCCGAAAACAGCAGCAACATTCTTTTTTATTTTTCTCCTCGCGGCCTGCGGAACTCCGGATGAAAAAACCGGTAAACCCGGAGATACTTCCGCCGCGGGAAATGATGCCGCTTCGCAGGCGGAAAGAGATTATTACCGCCACGATACGCTGCTGCACCCGGTTGATCCGCCCGAAGTGGTGTACAAATACGATACGCTCAGTTTCAGGTACGATATGGATGTGCTTTACGATCCGGATGAGTTCATGAGCAAACTGCAGCGCAGCTACGAACGAAAAGGAAAATGCATAACAGCAGAACAGAAAAACGATTCGGTATTATGCGCAGCGCATTACCAAAACTACCGGGGCGCTTACCGGCGGATGAAAGATGCGGATACTTTGCTTGCAACGTATGCTTTTCCGGAAGAAGCGCGGATCGTGGAGCGCTGCGATCTTACCAGCTACGTACCGGACCGGGCCGTGGTGCTCTGGCTGAAAAATCCAAAAGTCTGCGCATTCCCGGATGAACAATACAGTTGCCCGACGGCGACCAGCGGCAACGGTTTTTTCCAGGGACTTTCGTACCTCTCGCTGCTGGATACGCGGGGAAAACGCATCATCAATACCGTTCCGCTCACCTTTGATGATTACACAGAAGCTGATGAGAAAAACCGGGCGTACTGCGACGTTGAACCGCTGAATGCGATCCCGTTTTCCATCGGGAATGCCGAAAAAGGATTCGAGTCACCCGCTTATGTTCCGTATCACGTTAGCGGCGGAACGAGATACGAGGAGGGTTTGGCCGTTCTTCTTTTCCCGGATGATTATAATGGCGACGGAAAGAAAATGGAATTCGCATTTTACCGGCAGACGTCCTGTGCAAGTTGCCGCAGCACTGTTTTCGGGTACAGCATCATGCAGGATCGCCTGCTGCATTATTCCGTTTACCTGAAAAACATAGAGACGCGGATCGTTTCGGATTCCATCCTGCAGGATGTTTTTTATTTCGAAGAACTGCGGTGGATCGGGCCGGTTTTCAGGCAGCCGATGACAAACGGGCATACGCGGGAAGAAGCCGACTTCCGGGGCCGCGGTGGCGATTATGTGATTACTGACGTCTGGTTCAATTCCACGCTTGAACGTTTCGAAGGTGTTCGCGACACGCGCGATCCGGATGAGAAATAATGCCGAATTGCGAATGCCGAATTAAGAACGAACCACATCATTCGGCGTTCGGCATTCGCAATTCGGCATTTCATTTAATCAGTCCCTGCGGTTCGCAAACATCAGCAGGAAATAAGCCAACTGCGCAATCGCAGCCAGCGCGGCAACGATATACGTACGTCCTGCCCAGCGTAAAGCGGATTCTGCATGCCGGTGCTGTTCGCCGTAAGTCAGGCCGGTATTGTTCAGCCAGGCTAATCCGCGGCGTGTCGCGTCGGCCTCCACAGGCAAAGTGATCAGTGCGAAAACGGTAAGTGCGGCCTGGCAGATCACGAAAATGAGGATCGCCTGGTTATAAAAACTTGCACCGAAAGCAAGAAAGGCCATGGCAATAAACAGGAAGTTCATGATCGTGCTGCTCACCTGCACAACCGGTACAATAGCCGAACGCATCTTCAGCGGACCGTATCCTGTGGCATGCTGTACGGCGTGACCGGTTTCGTGTGCAGCAACGGCAGCAGCAGCGGCGCTGTTCCCGCCGAAAACGTCCGGGCTGAGGTTGATCGTTTTATCCGCCGGGTTGTAATGATCGCTCAGGAAGCCTTTCACCGACATCACTTTGACATCGTAAATGCCATGATCGCGCAGCATTTTTTCGGCAACCTGGCGGCCGGTCATGCCGTTGGTCATCGGGATTTTTTTTGCGCCTTCGATGACCGAGCGGAGGCGGAACTGGACAATAAGACCGAGTACCGTGAACCCGATAAAGATCAGCAGGTACAAAGGATCGAAGAACATATTACGTTTTTATTTTGGTTACCGGCATAACATTGCAAACCGCATTCCGGTTCAAAAAAGCGGAACAAAAGGCAGGATTTTCACATTGATTAACAATTGCTCCGGTCAACTTGTCACCGAACCCGGCAAAAGGGAAATTAGCCTATCTTTATCGACGCTGAAAAATCAAAACAGCAGCAGTCTTTTTATGAAAATCCTCGAAGGAAAAACGGCCATTATAACCGGGGCCACACGCGGCATCGGTCGCGGCATTGCGGTTCTTTTCGCGAAGCAGGGAGCAAACATTGTCTTTACGTATGTTTCATCCGAAGAAAAAGCGCGCGCACTCGAAGCGGAACTTTCTGCTTTCGGCGTGAAAGCGAAAGGATATAAATCGGATGCCGGCGATTTCAAGGCGGCGGAAGAACTGGTGAACAACGTAGTTACGGAATTCGGTACGCTGGATGTACTGGTGAACAATGCCGGCATCACGCGCGACAACCTGCTCATGCGCATGAGTGAACAGCAGTTCGACGAAGTGATCCAGGCCAACCTGAAATCCGTTTTCAACCTGACCAAAGCGGCGCAGAAACCGATGCTCAAACAGCGCAAAGGTTCCATCATCAATATGAGTTCCGTTGTAGGTGTCCGCGGCAACGCAGGACAATCGAACTACGCCGCGTCGAAAGCAGGCATCATCGGTTTCAGCAAGTCGGTGGCGCTCGAACTCGGTTCGCGCAATATCCGCTGCAATGTCATCGCCCCGGGATTTATCGAAACGGAAATGACCGCCGCGCTCGATCCGAAAGTGGTGGAGCAGTGGCGCGAAGGTATTCCGCTGAAGCGCGGCGGCACAACAGAAGATGTCGCCAACGCTACGCTCTTTTTCGCTTCCGACATGTCAGCCTATGTTACCGGCCAGGTGATGAACGTGTGCGGCGGCATGCTGACCTGAAAAAAGTACGGATGATTTCCAGGAAATAATTTCAAATGTAAAATGTCAAATAACAAATGAAAAAGTCATCACGATAATACTTTGGCGTTTTACATTTGAAATTTTGCATTTGACATGGCAGAAAAAGGAAATCCCACTATGAACCGCATAACCTGTAACCCTTGAACATCCGCATTATTACGGAAGCGCCTTTGTGGTTTATCGTTTTCTGCCTGCTGGCAGGAGCGGTTTACGCGGCTGTGCTGTATTACCGCGACCAGCGCATGGCCGATGCCGCTCCCTGGCTGCGCAAGCTGATGGCGGGCCTGCGGTTTATGACCGTGAGCATCCTGGCTTTCCTGCTGCTTTCGCCTTTGCTGAAAATGATTTCGCGCGAAGTGGAAAAACCGGTTGTGGTGGTGGCCCTGGATAATTCCGAATCGCTCGTGCTGAATAAGGATTCTGCGTTCTACCGGAACGGTTTTCCCGAACAGATGAAAACGCTGATCGCGCAGCTTTCTGAAAAGTACGAAGTACGCACGTACTCGTTCGGCGAGCGTTTCCGCGAAGGAATCGACTATACGTTTAAAGACAAGGAAACGGATATATCCGCGCTCTTCGGCGAAATCGAAACGCGGTTCAGCGACCGGAATCTCGGCGCAATCATCATCGCTTCCGACGGCATTTACAATAAAGGATCGAGCCCTGTTTCCGCTGCGGGCCGCGTAAAAGTTCCCGTATTTACCATTGCGCTGGGCGATACCACCGTGCGCCGCGACCTCGTGCTGAGCAAAGTGCTGCATAACCGCATCGCGTATTTCGGAAATACGTTTCCGCTCGAAGCGGTGATCGATGCGCGGCGGTGCAGCGGCGCAGGCACCACGCTCACGGTTTCGAAAAACGGGCAGACGCTTTTTTCGCAGAAGATCGACATCAAAGCGGATGCATTCAACCTGAGCGTGCCCATCCAGGTGGAAGCGAAAGAAGCGGGCCTGCAGCGTTACCGGGTAGCGCTCACGCCGGTGGGCGATGAAGCTTCGGAGACGAATAATTTCCAGGACGTATTTATTGAAGTACTCGACGGCCGCGAAAAAATCCTGATCGTTTCCGATGCGCCGCACCCGGACGTCGGCGCGCTGAAGCAGTGCATCGAAACAAACGATAACTACGAAGTGGAAAGCGTGCTGCTGAGCGATTTCAATACGCCGCTGAAAAATTACAACCTCGTTATCCTGCACGGTTTACCTTCGCCTTCCAACGGCGCGGCCAAACTGCTCACTGATATTGAAGCGGCCAACCTGCCCGTATGGTATATCACCGGTGCGGAATCGTCGTTCTCCACGTTCAACGCGCTGAAAGCAGGGATAAGCATACAATCGACCGGCTCGCGGAACAACGATGCGGAAGTGGTGCTCGCACCGAATTTTCCTTTATTCACGATCAGCGAACCCGCGCAGAAATACTTTTCCAAATTTCCTGCGCTCACGGTTCCGTTCGGCAGTTTCACCGCTTCGAGCGGAAGCACGGTACTGTTCACGCAGAAAATCGGCTCGCTGAAAACGAATTACCCGCTCTTGATTTTCGGGCAGCAGGGCGAGCGCAAGACCTGTGTGCTGGCGGGCGAGGGCTTGTGGCGCTGGCGTTTGCGCGATTATGCGGATCACCAGAACCAGGATGTTTTTAACGAACTGGTCGGGAAAACGGTGCAGTACCTCTCGGTTAAAGTGGATAAATCTTTTTTCCGGATTCTTACCAAAGGCATTTACAGCGAAAACGAACCGGTGATGATCGACGCGGAACTTTATAACGACAGTTACGAACTGATCAACGAACCGGAAGTGAGCATGAATATCATCAATGAAAAAGACAAACGTTTTTCGTTCACCTTCAGCAAAACCGCGAAATCATACCGCCTGAACGCGGGCCAGTTCCCGGTAGGCGAGTACCGCTACGAAGCGCGTGTAAAATCGGGACAGAAAGTACTTACACAGTCCGGCCGCTTCAGCATCAGCCCGGTGCTTATCGAGTCGGTGAATACTACGGCCGATCACCAGGCGCTGTTCAATCTTTCGAAAAAACACAACGGCGACCTGCTCGGTGTAAAGGATCTCGCGAAGCTTACGGAGATATTGAATGCGCGCGAAGACATCAAGCCGGTGATCTATAATCCGAAGCGGCTGGTGGATTTCATCAACCTGGAGTGGATTTTCTTCACGCTGTTTTTCCTGCTCTCGCTGGAGTGGTTTTTGCGGAAGCGGCATGGGACGTATTAAGTAGTCCGGGGTCTCGGCTGCCGCTCGACCTGACGAGTATATAGTTCAGGCCGATCTGACGAGTGCCGTGCCGACCTGGCGAGTATATATGCGTGCCGGCCTGACGAGCAAGGAGATAAATGGATTCGGAAACTGCCCGACCTGATAAATAAACAATGCGTATGAAATTTGCCGCATACATCTTGTTCCTGTTTTTTTTGTTTACCGGCTTCGCGATGCCGGCTCAGAAAATTAACGTGCTCGATTCCCTGAAAGGCGTGAGCCTGCGCGGACTTTGCCCGGTGGACAATAAAGTCGTGTGGGCGAGCGGGAGCAAAGGGTACGTGGTCCGCAGCACGAATGGCGGGAAATTTTTTTCGTGGAAACAGGTGCCTGGTTTTGAAAAATCGGATTTCCGTGATATTGAAGCGTTCGACAGTTTGAACGCCGTGATCATGAGTTCGGGAACTCCCGCGGTTATTCTGCGCACGGAGAACGGCGGAAAGGACTGGAAAGAAGCATACCGCAGCAACGACTCCGCCATTTTTCTCGACGGCATGGAATGGATGAACCGGGGAGAAGGGTTTGTGCTGGGCGACCCGGTGAACGGGCAGTTCCTGCTGCTGCACACGAAAGACAGCGGGAAAACCTGGGCGAATTACGAACATGTCCGCTACGATTTAAAAGCTGCGAAAGATGAAGCCGCTTTTGCCGCCAGCGGAACCTGCATCCGGAAAGCCGGGTTCGACGGGCTGGTGATCGCTACGGGCGGCAAACAATCGCGGATACTGATCACGAAATATGTCAGGCATCATTTTTTCCTGCAGTCGAAGGAAGTGCCGATCATCCAGGGCAAGCCGTCAACGGGAATTTTTTCCGTGGCTTTCCGCGGACCGAAGATCGGCGTGGTTGTGGGCGGCGATTACCTGGACGATACGCTGACCGATCGGAATTGTTATTATACCACGGACGGCGGCAATATCTGGATACGCCCGAAAGTTCCGCCATCCGGGTATCGCTCGTGCGTGGAAAACATAAATAAGAGGATGTGGATCGCCACCGGGCCCGGCGGGACTGATTTCTCAAACAGCAAATGCAAAAAATGGAAACGGCTCAGCAAAAAAGGTTTTCATGTGGTGCGAAAAGCGAAACAAGGACCGGATATTTATTTTTCGGGAAGCGACGGGAGGATCGGGAAGCTGGATCCGGATTCCAAACTATCGGACTAATTAATGCCGAACTCCGAATGCCGAATAGACCGGATCATTCGGCATTCGAAATTCGGCATTCGCACTTTAGGTTTTTATTCCCCGTCGGGTGGAATGGAAATGCCCTGGGCCTGGAGTGAAGCAGCAAATTCCTGTGCGGCTTTTCCGAAAATCACGACCTGTTTGCTGTCGTCGGCCATGCTGAAGAAACGTGCGCTTTTCCGGTAGAAATTGAGCCGCTGCTCCCACCGGATATTTTTGCTTGTTCCTTCCAGTTCGTCGGCTTCGCTTTGGATTTGTTTTCCCGCTTCGATTTTCGAAAATGCCGTGCAAATTCGTAGCCCGTTGTTCAGGCATTCCAGCGCTTTGTCGGGATCGTCGGCTTTCATCCAGGTTTCGGCGGCGCGGCTGAGTTGGACGAGGGCGGAATCGGGCTGGTTGCTTTTTTCATACACGAGCGCTAAATCCATCCGGGCTTCCGCTGCTGATTTCTTCAATCCTTTCAGCTCGTATATGCGGATGCCTTCGCGGAGATTTTTCCAGGCCCCGCCGTACACGCGCTGCCCGCCCTGCAGAAAGCCCAGCCGCGACAAGGTTTTCGCCAGGTAAAAGGAATCGTTTACTTCCCTGAAAAGCCCGGCGGATTGTTCGAGTTTATCCGCAGCGACGTTGATGTTGTGCATTTCGTTCTCGGCATATTCGGCAAGATTTTCCAGCGCGATGGCGGCTTCTTTTTTCCTGCCGAGCTTCAGCATGACCGTGATAGCCGAATCAGCGCAGTCGCGGTATTGAAACGGATCGGCGTAGAAAAAACAGGTGCTTCCTTTCTCCTGGAAAATCCGGATACGCATTTCTTCCATCTTATTCAGCCTGGCCAGCGAATCGGCGCGGAGGTAATCGTTTACCTGCTGCTCCACGGTACTGAATTCCGCTCCGCGGAAAAGATACAGTTCAACCATCAGGCTGTCGTAACCTTTGTCTGCGGTAATCCGGAAGGCCCGGTCGAGCAAACGAAAAGCGCGGTCTTTGTCGTGATCGGAATAAAGTATGGAGAGACGGTAAGAGGCAAGCGCTTCGCCGTAAGCATTACTGTCGGCGATGTGGATGCTGATCGCATCTTCCAGGAATTTTTCGCTTTGCTTTTGGTTGATGCCCTGCTTCATAAAATACTCTGCGCTGTCCATCAGCTTCGCTGCACGCCGGTTGAAGGGCGGGTGAGGATTATTTCTTCCTTTTTTTTCCGGTTCGGTTTCCCCGCAGGAAAAAAGGAGAATACCCGCGAGCAGGAATAGCGCGAATGGACGGAATGAAAACGGTAAGCGGAGGAAATGCGGCATGAATGATTTCTATTGCGAGTTTACGCAAAAGAAAAAAAGCAACCACTTTTAGCGGAGGAATAATTGTTGTCCGGGGTACAAAACCAGGTTTCGTAGAAAATCAACGTTCGCAAGTATTTTACCCCGGCTCTATAAACAAGGAGTCGTATTTTCAAAATTATGTGTTTCACTCACGAGTCTGTGCCTTACTTTTTTGCTTGCCCAAAAAAGTAAGCAAAAAAGGGCACCACGAAAACCAACCCTTTCGAGCCGGTCATCTCTGGCGCATTGATTTCGCTGATTACCGCGGCCACGATGAAGCAGCAAATTTACTTCGGCAGGCAGGCTCGAAACGGTTCGCACTTTTCGTGGACGTCTCCCCGCCTGGTCCGAAAAGCGTCTGTTTATTTAACCGGATGATCGTGAGAAATCAGGAATTTCTTTCATTCCTGCGGAAGAAGGTGCGGGCCATGAAACCGAGCGCTGCGCCGTAAACAATATGCCCGGTGAGGCTTCCTGCAAAAGAAAGCGGCGTGATGCGGAACATAATGTCCTGCGCTTCGCGGAAAACGAGCAGGATGAGCATCAGGCAGGAGAAAACAAATAAGCCGAAAATAATTCCCGTGCGGATGATGTGCGGGCGGTTGCCGATGAAATACAGGATCATGAAAAATGCGATACCGAGTCCGCCGCCGTTGCCGATGTAACGCCACAGGTACCCGATAACCGCGTCGGGCTGGTCGGTATTGCTGAGCCAGGCCCCGATCTTCGGAATAAAATCACTCCAGCCGAAGAGGATAAAAGGAACGCGGGAAAGATCGTAAAGTGCAACGGCCACAATGCCGGCCAGCCAGCCCTGCCAGGCCATACGCCCAACGTAAGGCGTAAATGTTCCGGCGCAGCAGGCCAGGGCAAAAAGCGGGAGAATAAGCGAACTGAGGCAAAGCTGCAGCGGAAGTACGCCAAGGCAATGGAATACGATAGCCGAAACCGGCAGGAAACCAACGACCAGGAAACAGGCCGGTGTGAAAAGATGTCTTTGCGTATGAATACTATTCCCGAGGGTTAACATAAGCAGCGTTTGTACAAATATGATGTGGAGAAACGGGGTATTCCATAAAACGCTGACAATTGCCCGCATATTATTTGCAGGCGGAACGATCGGGCGGATAAATGGCTGGAGGCCTTCGGAAACGCTTATTTACTGAGGTTTCAGCGGGTTTTCTGAGACTGTTTTTGGGAAAAATTAACAAGTAAAGCAGGGGATAAACAAACCTTTATTTGCCCTGCTGCTCAAGCGCTGCGAAATCCTCCCGCACGGGTAAAAAACAATCGATGACTTTGCAAAGTGTGATGGCTCTTGCGGAATGAACGGCATTCGATGGCATAAAAGCGGCCATGCCCGGGGTAAGTATTTTGGTTTCGCCGGCGACGGTAAACTCCATTTCACCTTCGATGACGTGCGTCCATTGTTCGTGTACGTGACTGTGTTCACCTACGATGGCGCCTTTGTCAAGTGTAACGTGTCCGAAGGTGATTTGCTCCGAATGAAAGAATGACGCGTTGATCCCTTCCCAGATCTGGACGGTCTTTTTGTTTTTAAAATCGATGAAAGTCATTGGCTGCGGTTTTAGCAGGTTGTGATAAAGAAGCGTATTCCGGTTTGAATTAATTTCGTGCGACTTTGTGTTCGGAGACTTTTGTGGCGATCTCTACAGCTCTTGCCACGAAGGCACTAAGGCACGAAGAATCACAAAGAGTAATGCCTGACGCACGAGTCATTCAAATGTACCAATTTGCGGGACTTTAACCAGGTAACACTTCACAACGGAAGCCGGAAGCATGCAGGATTGAAATTATTTCGTCGGCGTTTATTCCTGTTGTTTCAATCCGTAAAATCTTATCACAATCTTCGAGGTCGAAATGAACCCGGTACGCGGGAAAACGTTCCTGGAGTTTGCCGGCTATAAGTTGCGCCTGGCCGGGCTCGCTGACATTTGTTTTGAATACTTCTATCATGTCGGGCATATCATTTATTCCGCTCGTAATTAAGCAACCAGTGATTCCCATATTTATCTGTAAGGTCGCCAAGCAAAGCGCCCCAGAAGGTATTTTCCAGCGGATGAATTGCTTTGCCTCCGGCAGAAAGTCTGGCGTAGCAGTTTTTGATTTCTTTCTCGCTGCCGCAGGCGAGCATTAACGAAACGGCGTTTCCTTTTGTAAGTCCGTTTTCACCGGCCATATCAGAAGCCATCAGCACGAGCGGACCTTTTTTTAATGTGGCGTGCAGGATACAATCCTTCATTTTCCCCGGCATCCGGGAAGAAAGGGGAGATTCACCAACCGTTTGAAAGGCAAGTTCCCCGCCCAAACATTTTTTATAGAAGGTCATCGCTTCACGACAGTTGCCGTTGAAAACCAGGTATGCGTGAATCTGCATGTACGTTTCAGAAACTGTTTAAAATTGAGATGATGGAAACAGGAGTAAATAATTCAATGAGTCTATTGTACCAGTTCGGAGTTTTATATAAAGTCGGTCTCGTCTCCGCTCGACCTGACAAGCAACTGTAAAACTCCGAACTGGTTCAGGGATTTTAAACAATCCCTCAGGCGTTGATCATTTTCTCCATATCCAGTTTCCGCATCTGCATCACGGCCTGCATCACGCGCTGTCCTTTTTCCGGGTCGCTCATCAGCTGACCAATGATGGCTGGGATGATCTGCCAGGAGAAACCATACTTGTCTTTGAGCCAGCCGCACATGCTTTCCTGCCCGCCCTCGGTGAGTTTGCTCCAGTAGTAATCTATTTCTTCCTGGTTTTCGCATTCCACCACGAATGAAACCGCTTCGTTGGCCTTGAATTGCGGTCCGCCATTCAGGCCCATGAACTTTCTTCCGTTCAGTTCGAAGTTTACGACCATCGGTGTATCGACGGTTATTTTGGAATTTTTGAAAACAGAGCAGTAAAAATCTGCGGCGGCTTTGGCCTGGCCATCAAACCAGAGGCAGGTGTAAATCGGATTTTTCATATCGGTCGGTTTAGTTGTTTATCTGTTCAGTTGGTTTCTGCGTACTTTTTAAAACTGTTCAGGATGGCTTGCCAGCCGCCTCTCTGCAGTTCAATGGTATTTTCAGTTTCTGCTTCAAAGGTCTCCGTGATGTGCGTGGTGTTGCCCTGGGTCGTAAAAACGATTTTTACTTTTCTTCCGTCGGCGATGGTGTATTCGATACGCTCGTTCTTGCTGACGGTATCATATACGCCGCCAAAGTCGAAACCGAAACTGCCGTCCTTGGCTTCCATCCGGAAAAGGAAGCTACCGCCAGGTTTTAAATCGTGTTCCGCTTTGGGCGAATGCCAGTCGTCGGAAGCATTGTTCCATTTGGTGATGTGTTCGGGGCCTGTCCAGAGCGCCCATACTTTTTCTACGGGAGCGTTCACTGTTGCTTCTACCGTTATGGATGTTTTTTCTGTGGTGGTCATTTGGTTTGTTTTTCCAGGTATGATTGTTGATCGATTTGACAATACAAAGATGCGACGCATATTTCAACCGGGAACGTGGTGAAAACGTCAACCTGGGGGGTTGATTATGACAGGCGGAAAATCTACTTTTGAAAGATGAAAAACATCTCCATCATCGTCCCGGAAACTGCCGTCATGGAAGCCATCGCCGACCCGCGTTATATGTTTATGGCGGCAAACGAATTCCTCGCTTCGGCGGGAAAACCGCGCCTGTTCAAGGTGGAACTGGTGGGATTAAAAAAACAGGTAAAACTGATGGACAACCTGGCGACGATCCACCCGGACAAAACGATAGACCAGGTGAAAAAAACGGACCTGATCTTTATACCGGCTATCAGCGGCGATATCGAAGTTGCGCTGGATAAAAACAAAAAATACATTCCCTGGATTGTCGAGCAGCATAAAAAAGGCGCGGAAGTGGCCTCGCTGTGCATCGGTGCGTTCCTGCTGGCATCCACCGGGCTGCTGAACGGAAAGAAATGTTCTACGCACTGGTTGTCGGCCAACGAATTCCGGAACATGTTTCCCGACGTTGACCTGGTTGACGGCAGCATCATATCGGAAGAGAACGGAATTTATTCCAGCGGCGGCGCGAATTCGTACTGGAGTTTGCTTTTATACCTGCTGGAAAAATATACTTCACGCGAAACGGCTGTGCTGGCTTCCAAATTTTTCGCCGTGGATATCGATCGCGACAGCCAGAACAAGTTCATGATGTTTAAAGGGCAGCGCAACCATAACGACGAAGCGATCAAACAGGCGCAGGATTATATCGAGCAGAACATTGACGAAAAAATCACGATCGACGCCCTGGCCGATATGGTATCGACCGGCCGCAGGAGTTTTGAGAGAAGGTTTAAACAAGCCACCAACAATTCGGTGCTGGAATATATCCAGCGGGTAAAAATAGAAGGCGCCAAACGCGCGCTGGAAAGCAGCAGGAAAAATGTAAACGAAGTGATGCACGAAGTCGGCTACACGGATACCAAGGCATTCCGCGACCTGTTTAAAAAGATAACCGGGCTGACGCCGATCGAGTACAGGAATAAGTACAATAAGATTTCGCTGAAGCCGACGAAGGTGTTGGTTTAGTTGGTTATAGTTTGACGTATTAAAATGCTGACAGTCATTAATTATATGATATTAAGATCAGGCTTTATTGCGACTGGTATTTGCACATATAAAGCGGTATCAAGGGGCAATCGTCTTGCTCAAAAATATAACATGACATGGAGGACATTGACCCGAGGCCAATCTGTCAAGCCGGACGAGTATTATAAAAAAGAGGAGAGAAAAATGTTCCTTTCTTTCCTCATGAGCTTTTTATGCTTTATAGGTGCTGCTTTGTTGGTATTGCTCCTGAACCAATTGTTTCTATAAATACATTCCGATTAAAAGTCATGAAAAGCAAAAAAGAGAAATCTTTCGACTTCTCTTTTAATCAACCGGCTTTTGGTTGACCTGTGATCCCGCTGGGGCTTCCCGAGACTTCGCTGCGCTGCGCTCGGGACGGGCTTCTCGCCCCAGCGAAGTTATAAACGAACAAAGACTGCATGTGCAGTCTTTGTATCTCTGTGATCCCGCTGGGGCTCGAACCCAGGACCCCAACATTAAAAGTGTTGTGCTCTACCAACTGAGCTACGGAATCCTATTTACTCGATTCTTGTGCTCTGCCAACCATGTCCGCCGAAGCGGAGCGAAGGAGGATGAGCTACGGAATCCTATTTCACGCTTTATTCATCACGTTCAGGACAGGAATCCCCTGAAAGCGGCTGCAAATATACAAGCATTATTTTTTTAGGCAAGCACAGTTATTCACTTTTTTTTAACGATTTCGGAAAGGCCGTTTTTAGCGGGTTTTCCCGAGTTTTTCACATCTGCTGCAAAAGCCCGCAGGATTTGAATACTTTCGCAGGCCGGTCGGGGATTTCAGCTTCTGAACTGCTGCCGGGCTGCAGGGAAACTATTTGTTTTTCTGTTTTTTCGTGCTGCTTTTTGTATTTTCACAGGAGCGATATGCAAATAATGAATAAAGAATCATTGGAAATAAAGATCATGGAAGGGATCGGCGCGCTGCGTTTCGGCGCTTCGCCCGACGAGGTGCTGCGCTGCTTTGGTCCCTGCGACGAAAGCGAGGAATTGGATACCGCCGGCGAACACAAGTCCATGGTGTGGCATTACTGGGACCGCGGCTTTTCGGTTTTCTTCGATGTGGCCAGCGGAAACCGGTTCAGCTGCGTAGAAATTGACGACGATAGCGCTCAAATCTGGGGAAAACGTATTTTTGAAATGAAAGAGGCCGAAATCAAAACGCTCTTCCAATCAAAAGGATTCCGCGACCTGGATGAAGAAGACCAGGACTGGGGCGAAAAAAGAGTGAGTTTCGACGATGCGCTGATCGATTTTTATTTCGAAAAAGACCGGCTCATTTCAATCAACTACGGTGTTCATCTCGCAGATACGAAAGATGTCATTTTCCCGAACTGACATCCGGGACAACCGCAAAATCATTCCGCAAATCACAAAATCAATCATAAATTAAAAAACAGTACGATGCGTTTCTTTCTAACCGGATTCATGGGCAGTGGCAAAAGCACTATGGGGCGTGAGCTTGCCCAGTTACTCGAACTCAGTTTTATTGATCTCGATAAGAAAATCGAGGAACGGTACGGAAGAGACATTCCTTCCATTTTTGCCACCGAAGGAGAAAAATATTTCCGCGATATCGAACAGCAGATGCTGAACGAATTGCTCGAAAGCGATAATTACGTGATGGCCTGCGGAGGCGGAACGCCGTGTTTTTTCGACAACATGGATAAAATGAACGAAGCCGGAACGACCATTTACCTCAAGATGAGTACCGATGCGCTTGCCGAAAGATTATTCAGTACGCAGGATCAGCGCCCGATGCTGGCCGGTAAAAACGATACCGAACTCTGGATGTTCGTGCATGAAAAACTGCAGGAACGCGAGCCGTTTTACCTCAAGGCGAAGTATAAAGTGAAAGCGAAGGACCTGAAATCTTCGGAGCTTGCGGAGTTTGTACGGCTGTACCAGTAAGCTTAATTAATCCAGGTAAACGGCATCACTGCCGTTGTCGGCGATCTCCACGGAAATATGTTCCTGGAGCGTAGTAGCGAGAGAAAGTCCCACAAAATTTGTTTTTACCGGGAAACGGTTGTGCGCACGGTCAACGAGCACAAGCGTAAGGATACTTTTTACCGGGCAGGAGAGAAACGGTTTAACGCCGTAAATCAGCGTGCGGCCGGAATTGGATACATCATCTATTACTACCACCACTTTATCTTTCAGTTCTGCGGGAGAAGCGGAAAGTTCAGCGGGACCCTGGAGCGGATTGTCTTTTTCGACTTTCACCTCGATGATTTTCGTACGGATGGATGAAATCGATTCGAGGATGGAGGCGATTCGTTTGGCGAGCAGGAAACCGTTCGGAGCAATCCCCGCAATGATGATTTCTTTTTCATCCCAGCAGTTTTCATAAACCTGCCAGGCCAGCCGGTTCAGGCGCTGCTGAACCTGTTTGCTGTTCATGACCAATGTCCGTTCTGTAGTCATTTGCGGATAATTGCTGCGACGAAGTTAGTAAACTAAATGCCACGTAAGGTAGGGGTAAAAAAAACAGGCAAAAACCGGGATAGCTTTTAAACACAGAGGGCGCTCAAGCCAGCCCGCAGGGAGAGCGCAGAGGAGTTTTTACCTGTTTTTTTGAGTGTGATTGGCCTATCCCACTGTACAGAATAAACAATGTCAAATGCTCAACATTCCATGATCAGGGGATATGTCCGATAAGCGTTGAACATTGAGCGTTTGGCATTGAACATTTTGTGTTTTAATTGTGAGTTGGCACGGCAAAAAAAATCCCCCGGTTTGACCGGAGGATTTTTTAAAAATCTTGTAATTACTTGATGAGCGTTACGTGCCCGATGTATTTGTGCTTCTTCTCGAAGATATCGGTAACGACGGCTTTCCAGACATACACATCTTCCTGGCAGATTTCACCGCTCTTGCCCTGTACTTTACCATCCCAGGGTTTGTAAATATCGTCGCTGTAATAAAGCAGGTTGCCCCAGCGGTCGAATATCCAGATTTCGAATTTCAGGATTCCTGTTCCGTAGCCTGTGAACCCGTCGTTTTTGAGATCCCCGTTGGGCGTAAATGCATTCGGGAAGTACACGGTAAATTCCGGGTCGATGCAGACTTCCATCGTATCGATGTCCGGACAGTTGCTCGCGTTGTTGGCCATCAGCACTACGTCGTAACATCCGCCGTCTTCACCCACAAAAGTAAAGCTCGGATTTTGCACGAATGACGAATCGAGCGCCGGTACGCCGAAGTACCATGTCCACGCAGTCGCGTTCAGCGAAAGATCCGTGAAACTGATCGTCGGGTTGAAAATAGTGGTGGGCTGCGGCGATGCGCTGAAATCGGCAACGGCAACAGGGAACGTGCAAACGTAGTTCTGCATGGTCACCGTATTCACGCAACCGTTATCATCGGTGTAAGTAAGTGTAACATCGAAGCAACCGACTTGTGTATAAATATGTGTCGGGTTACAGTTATTCGAAACCGGCGAGCCGTCTCCGAAATCCCAGAGACAGGTCGGGTTATTCGCCGGCGCGCTCAGGTTGGTGAATGTAACCGGAAGCGGGGCGCAGCCCTGGAGCGGCGTACCGCTGAAAGCCACAGCGGGTAACGGGTTGACTGTAACCGTTACAACGGCTGTCGCCGTAGGTGTGGTGCAGTTGTCGTCAATAGTTACCGTGTACGTTGTTGTTTGTGTCGGACTCACGTTAACGGTAACGCCGCTGCCCGTTCCTGCGGGAGCCCAGGTGTACGTATATGGTCCGCCGTTTCCGCCGCCGCCAACCGCTGTAAGTGTCGTGGGCTGGCCGGAGCAAACGGAAGTGGGGTTGGCTACGGCCTGTACGTTAAGCGCGGGGTTTACCGTGATCGTTATGGTTTGCGTAGTGGAACAGTTGTTCGCGTCGGTTACGGTTACTGTGTAGGTCGTGGTTACTACCGGGGCAACAGTTACAGAGGCCGTGTTGCCTGTTCCTGCGGGAAGCCATGCAAATCCGTAAGGTCCGCCGGCTCCGCCCGCTGCATTCGCAGTCATCGTGGTATTTTGCCCGATGCAGATCGTAGTGGGCGCTGCGGCGATGTTCGACGTGATGGCTGCGGGGCCTGTAACGGTAACGGTATTTGTTCCAGTACAGTTGTTCGCATCGGTGTACGTAACCGTGTACGTGCCGGGACAAAGATTCGTTGCCGTAGGTGTAGTCTGGTTATTCGCGTTCGGACTCCACTGGATTACGTAGGGACCTTGTCCGCCGTTGACCACAACCGTAGCCGTTCCGTCGCAGGCATTCGCGCATGTTTCGACCGTGGCGTTGGTTACATCCGTTACACCGCCCGAACTTCCGACATTAACCGCGGCAGTCGCAGAGCATCCGTTTGCATCGGTAACCGTTACCTGGTAAAGACCGGAACCGAGATTCGATGCCGTGGGTGTGGTTTGGTTATTTGCAGCGGGATCCCACTGGTATATATATCCGCCGGCGCCGCCCGAAGGCGTGCAGGTTGCAGTACCGTTATTATTTCCGCAGGCTGCAGGCGTGGAACCCATCGTAAGCTGGATGGCCGTGGGCTCTGTGATCGTTATGGTTTGTGTTACTACACAACCGTCGTTGTTATCGGTTACGGTTACGGTATATGTTCCGGCAGGCAGGTTGTTTGCCGTGCTGGAACCTTGTACGCCCGTATTTGTCTGGATGACCGTAGAACTTGCATCTTCCCATACATAATCCCAGGGACCAACGCCCATGCCGGTAACTGTTGCCGAACCGGTGCCGCCGTTACAGAGCGGGTTATTCTGCACCATCTGCGGAATGACACAACAGGTAAGCTGTGAGTTGAACTGGTAAACAGGATCACTCACGCAGGCGATATTCGTCCAGTTGCCCGTTTCACCGTCGCCATAAGTATCGATGATGATGCCGAGATCGTCGCCGGTTTGCCCGGGCGGACAGGTATTTGCCGTAATGGTCCAGCAGAATGTCCAGTTCACGGTTCCCTGGCAGTTGTCGCCGAAATTATCCGTCGGGTTTCCGTTGGGACCGCCCTGTACGATATCGCCGTCAAAGAAAAAACCGGTGAGAATTCCGTTGCCGTTCGGCGTATTCACGTTGTTGAACCACTGCCATACGCCGGGACCGCCGTCGCAGGTGGCTGCGCCGGTGAGGTTGGTCAGCGTGGACATATCCCAGCCGCTTCCGAAATTCGGGATAACCGCGTGCAGCCAGTTCGTGTTTTGCTGATCCCATTGTGTAATGGTGTAGCAGAATGTTACCGTAGTTCCGCCCTGGTAAGTACCGTTGGTGGGCGCAGGATTTACCGTAAGGTTGGATGCGAGCAGGCAATCGTTGCAGGAATTTACGTTCTGCAAAGTCATCGTAAAAGTTCCCTGGTCGGCCGGGGCGCCTCCGCTGACCTGGATGTAATACGTTTGTCCCGGCACCATCTGGTCGAAATTCGCGGTGAGCGTATTGCCCGAACCTATCGCGCAGCCGCGCCCGATAAGGCCGTTGCAGTTACCCTGGTAAACAGCGATGTTCGGATCGACGATGTTTCCGTTGATGGTAATGTTGAGTTCGTTGCCGGAGTTTACAAATGAAAACCAGACGTCGGTTGCGGGTGAAGCCATCGGCGTATTGTTGCTCGGCTGGCAGTTGATCAGCGTGGTGTAAGGCTGTTCGGTAACGGAGTTGACGTTGGTCAGGTTGTTGAATGTGGACACTGCGCCGATACCGCTGGGGCAGGCAGCAGGCGTGCCGAGTGTTCCGAGCGGCGTTGCGCCGAAACAATCGTCGTTCGCAACCTGGGCCGAAAGCCCGAAGCTGCAGAGTAAACCGATAAAGGCAAGCGATGCGTAGCGTTTCATCATAACCCCCGGTTATTTGTATTTCGTTTTAGTCAGTACTTCCACCAGCACGCCGTTCTGGGCGAGTTTGAAAACAGAACCGGAATCGAATTTAGGATCCTCGGTACGCACGCGTTCGGTTTTTACGGAAAGTCCCAAAGCCTTCATTTCGTTGGCCGAGAGCAGTTCCACGATCATCCCGTTTTCGAATTTCATAACCGAACGTTTGTCGAAGTACCGGTATTTGTCCAGGTCAGATTTGGTAAGCGCATCCAGGTAAGGCGTAAGATCGGTTACGGTGCCTTTTTCCTTGATGACAAAACTCTGGGATGATGTCTGCGAGGCGTAAAGCAGGCTGCCTGCGAACAGCAAAACAACAGTCAGAAATGACTTCATTGCGAGAGGTTTTTAGTATTTGCTGGGGAAAGATAGATCAAAAAAGGCGCATTTAAAAGACCGTAAGCGCGTCAAAATCAGTTTGTAAGACAAAAACAGGCCGTTGTGCGATAGAAGTCCTATTTATGGCGATGGCCGGGATGAAAAAATGCCGAATGCCGAACTGCGAATGCCGAATTGCACCATTTTAGGTACACACTTCGATTAATTCGAAATTCGGCATTCGCAGTTCGGCATTCCTTTACCGGCGGCTGAAAATGAACCAGTTTGTTTGTTTTGACGTTTGGGCGCGCAGCCTTCCGATCGTTTCGGTTTTGCAGTTTTTCGGGTTCCTGTACCAGCCTTCGTCCCACGAACCCATGTCGGTGTAAATGGCGTCTTTAACGCCCAGTTCCGCAAGATCGCCCGAAAACCGCGAAAGCCGGATATGCTCGAACGACTCGATGACCGCAGTTGCGCCGTTCTTCATGGTTACGATCGCTCTCCGCTGGAACAACGCGGTGTCTTTGAAAGAAGAAACCGCGCCGTTTTCGATGAGCATGATCTGCTGGAAAAAAGAACCTTTTGCTCCGGCGATGAGGGTGATGAGCGAGTCGTTGATCAACTTGCCTTTTTTCGTGGACAGCAGCGTACATTTTCCGCCGATGATTTTCACACCGCCGCCGACCCGTTTGTTGATTTTGTTTTTCTTCATCACTTCGCCGTTCACGATATGCAAACCGTCCACGGTATAATCGTCGAGCAGCGTGAAGGCGGCGGCAATACAGAGGACAACGGAGCTGTCGTTCCGGGAAGGGCGTTCAATTACAAATCCGGCTTTACTTTTTTCCTGGTAGATGATTGTATAATGATTCCCACTTTTCACGGTTTTTGTTTCAACGGAAATCGGGACGGGCGTCTTGCATGCGATCCTGCTTCCGCGTTTGGCGCTGATGAGCAGCAGTCCGCAGAAAAAAAGAAGGAGGAGAACGGATTTATTTTTTCCCGGCATTCCCGATGATTTCTGCAAGCTGCAGATTCTGTTTTTTCCAGTTGAAATTTTCCATGATGAAGCGATGCCCGGCTTCGGCAATTTTTTCGGCTTCGCCCGGATTGGCGAGCAGGAAAAGTATTTGATCCGCAAAAGTCTGCGGACTGTCGGCGACGAGGATTTGTTCGCCGGAAACCGCGCCCAGCGCGTTGTTCGACAGGGTAGTGGTGATGCAGGGCATGCGCATGGCCATGGCTTCGAGCAGTTTGTTCTGCAGGCCGATGCTCGACTGCATGGGCGCGACGAGTATGCGGGAAGAAGTGAAACTGTCGCGCACGTCATCCACCCAGCCGCTCACGGTTACGCTGGCCGATTTCAGTGCGAGTATCCGCGGAGAGGGCGATGCGCCGGAGATGAGCACGCGTACGCCCGGATTTTTTTGATGCACGAGCGGCAATACCTGCGTTACGAGATACTCCGCGCTTTCCACGTTGGGCGGATAATTCATATTGCCGTTGAAAAGCAGTTCGTGTTTTTTTTCCGCCGGCAGTGGCCTGAAAAAACCCGTGTCCACGCCGTTGGCGATTACGCGGATCTTATTTTTTTCCGGGTGATCGACCAGGTCGCGGTCCTGCGCGGAAATGATGATACGTTCTTCAAAATCCGAAAAAATTTCACGTTCATATTTCAGCAGGCGCCGGTGTTCCATCCGGAAAACGGGGCGGGAAAGAAAATTCACTTTACCGATCCGCCGCTCGATCCCTTTGGAAAAAACATCCATGTAATCCAGGATTTTCGGGATGTCTTTCCGGCTGCGGACGAATTCCGTGGTGCGGATCAGCTGGCAGAATATGCGGTCGGGCCGGTGCTTTTCGATGAAGGCGCCAATTTCGCGGTGCGCGCGCGGACTGTTGAAATAAGCGACCTGCATCGGAAGGGGGCTGAAAAATCCGCGCAGCAGGTTGAAAAAAACGGCGCTTTTCGGAAGCGGTATAAATAAAATTTCGCGGCAGTATTTTTTCAGTTCTTTTTCCGCGTCGGGATGTACCGGGGAATCGTGCAGGGAAACAAGATGCACGAAGTTTGTCGCCTTTTTCAAGCGGCCAGGGAATGCGTGAGGTGATGTAAAGAAGTTTCAATTTGTATAATGCATTTAGAAAAAAGAGAGTCGCATGGCAAACCAGGTAATCCCGGAAAAAGCAAAAAGCAAAGGGCAAAAGGCAATAATTGATCCCGGGGAATTTCTTTTTTTTGCCATTTGCTTTTTGCCGTTTGTCTTTTTGTTTTTCATCACTCTTTTATTTCAACAGCGCTTAGTTGCCCGTAAAAATCCAACAATTTTCCGGTTGCTTTTTCCCGGTCGAAAAAGTTCCCGGCAAAATCCCGCGCGGCTTTTCCCATTTCTTCCGCTTTCGCGGGTGAGCGGAGCAGGCGGATCAGCGTTTGTGCAAATGTTTTCGCGTCGTCGGCAACAGCAGCCTGCACGCCGTTTTCCGCCTCGATGCCTTCCATGCCGATGGTGGTGCTGACGATAGCTTTGCCGAGAGCCATGCCTTCCACGATTTTCACGCGCATGCCTCCGCCCGAAAAAAGCGGGACGGCCATGATGCCGAAACGCGCCATGAAGTGATGCGTATCGTCCACTTCGCCGTGCATTTTTACGCCGCGAAAATTTCCGTTCATCAATTCGCCCGGCATCCGGCGCCCGGCCAGGTGAAGCGTTGCACCGGGTTCTTCGCGAAGCACCAGCGGCCATACTTCGTGCAGCAGCCAGTGCACACCTTCCAGGTTCGGTTTCCAGTCCATGGAGCCGAGGTGGAAAACGGAAAGCGGTTCGGGTTTCACATCCGGCATCGCCGGCAAAGGCATCGCGAAAGGAAGTACATGTACCGGCGATTGTACATGCATGTCCCGGAAAAGGCCGGCATCTTTTTGCGTGATCGTAATCAGCCCGTCGATGCGGGGCAGCACGTTTGCTTCGTAGTTCCGGAGCCGCCGGGCAAGAAACGCGAGATACTTTTTCTCCAGGAATTTCTTTTCGTTTTTCGCCAGCCGTTCCACGAGCAGGTGCTCCACGTTGTGCGCCCGCAAAACCACCGGCGCTTTGGAATAGCGGCGTATCGTGGCGAGGTAGGGCGTCATGTAAAGACTTTCGAGGTGAACGATATCGAAGGTTTCGCGCTGCAGTAACGCGGCCAGTTTTTCATCGAATGCTTTGCTGTAAAACCGGCTGATGTTGTACGATCCGCTGCCGAAGAGATTAAAAAAAGCGGGCCATACTTTTACGCGCGTATCTGCAAAAACGGCTTCGATTTCCGTTGCTTTTTTCCAGTCGTCCGGCATTTTTCCGGGAAGGAAAGGATGTTTCTGCGTAGCGATGCACAGCAGTTTGACCCGGCAGCCTGCGTCGAGCAAACCCGCTGTAACGGCATGCGAGGCCATTGTTCCGCCATCGGCCTGCGGAAGCGGGGGCTTGTTGCAGAGCTGGAGAACTTTCATACCTGTTTGTGTTTTTTCCGCCGTGTGAAAAAGTTTCGCAGTTTTTGCATGAACCCGTCGGTGTCGAACATGGCGGAGTCGGCATTGGCTATGATGGTGAGCAGGATTCCGAGCGGGAGGAAGATGATGCAGCCGAGCCACATGCCCAGCTCGGGCGGGATGAGTCCTTCTTTCGACATTTTTTCGCCGGTGATGCTGAGTACCCAGAAGATGATGAAAAGCACGACGGAGATTACCATCGGCATGCCCAGCCCGCCTTTGCGGATGATGGAGCCGAGCGGCGCGCCGATGAAAAGCATGATGAGACAGGCCACCGACAGGGAATATTTCCGCCAGAATTCGATTTTGAAACGGAGAATGGCCCGGCGTTCGGCATCCAGTTCATTGATTTTGGACGAGATGGCCTGCTTCACATTGGAGGCGCTGTTCGAGGCTACTTCATAGATGTGCATTTTGGATTTATGATCGAAACCGGTGGTGAATGCGGAGTCGGATATTTCGGCGTTCGTGCTGTCTATTTTTTTCCAGTAACGTAAGCTGCGGTTGAAATAAGCTGCGCGCAGCGCTTTGTAGAAATTGATTTCGTCTTCTGCAATCTCCGCGTTCATGGTGTCGATGGCGGCGAGCAACTGGCTCCCATTGAGCATCTGGTGATTTTCCTTGAAAAGATCTTCGTCGGTCCGGTTCATTTTGAAACCGGAGAGATCGATGTTCACTTTCTGTTCCTTGAAATGTGTCATCATGAACGGGTGGCTGGCGTCGTTCGGCTGCTGGTTGCTGACTTCGGAATAGGAACTGCCGTCGGCGAGCGAGATGATCAGGTACCGTTTATCCGCGGTGGAGATCATGTTCCCGTTTTTGGCGATGGTTACGCCCACGTTCCCCGAAGGATCGGTGCGGTCGAAGATCATCACGTCGTGGATGCCGGTTCCGTTTTTATCGATGCTGCCGATGCGGATGCTGTATCCTTCGATGCCGCTGTAAAAAACGCCTTCCTTGATATTGAGCGCGGGTTTCTGGCTTCGTATATCGTAGAGCTTCGAAATCATTTTCAGGTTCGTGTACGGAAGCAGGTTGTTCGAAAAAAGGAAGGCGAGCAAACTGATGATGACCGTAAAAACAAAAAGCGGCAGCATGATCCGGTTCAGCGAAAGTCCCGACGATTTTAACGCGGCCAGTTCGTAATGCTCGCCCAAATTGCCGAAGGTCATCAGCGATGAAAGCAGTACGGCCATCGGCAGGGCGAGCGGTACGGTGGAAAGCGAAGCGAAAAAAAACAGGTTGACGATCGTTCCGTAGTCCAGGCCTTTGCCTACCAGTTCATCCACCCATTTCCAGAGAAACTGCATGAACAGCACGAAAACCGAGATGAAAAAAGTCATCAGGAACGGGCCGAAATACGAACGCAGGATGAACCGGTGAAGCGTTTTCATGAAGGATTCAAAATTAGGCAAAAACAGGGCCGTAAATCAGCGCTGGTCCGGGGGAACGACATAAAATTTGTTATCGCTGCGCAGAAAATAAAAAACAACACTCCGGAACGGTTTATGCTCATCCTCCTGGCAGCCGCCCCAGCAAAAATCCACGCGCCCGTTGCGCAGTGATACGCCGAAGTCTTCATACGCCCGGTCTTTTGCCGGGAATGCCAGCGCCAGGCTTTGCCGCCCGTTTTCATACAGGAATGCGGAATCGGATTGCACCAGCAGCCAGCGGTCAACGGTATCGGTTACCCGCCTGGGCACCTGTACCGGTAAATTGCAATTGGTTTTCACCGCGAGCTTATTTCCCGCATAAGCATAATGGGTTTCGTCATTTGCATAAACCATTTTCATATTTCCTTCCTGCCAGACAGTGACGTTTTCATGCGCAAAAGCTTCGATGCCGGGCGAGCGGAGCCTGGCATTCACGCGCGCGATTTCCTGCTCATTCCAGTTCCCGTTATTGTATGTTTCGTAGGCGATGTAAACGGGCTTGTTTCGTTTCTCTGCGAACCAGTAGACGTAGCCGGCCAGCATGTCCAGGTCGGGATAGCCGCTGATGTGGAGGTAGTAACCGCTTTTGTTCTGCGTGATCTCGAGATGCGAATACGTCAGCGCCTGGTCATCGATCTGGACATTTACTTTTTTATCCTGGAGTTTCCCTGCACGGATCAGTTTTTCGATATACTGGTTAAGGATAAAGGCTCTTCCTTTGAAAAGCAGGGCGCGGGTTTCATTGAAGCCGGAGTGGTTCTGGCAGAGCGATAAGGAGAGGTGCGCTTCATTGTAAACGCGATCGACGCAGACTGTGGCGTATGAAACGAGCGGCAGGAAAAGTGCGGGCAACAGGGCTGAAACCAGCTTTCTGCAAAGGATCCGCCTGCCCCGGGATTGTTTCATCAGCATGCAAGATAAAGATTAAAGAAAGAACTTTTGCTGCGCGAGGCCCATTAATACGTACCTTTGCGGCTTAAAATCCGTTCTTAATGAATTTATTTGAAGCGCTGGGCCTGAAGCCTGAACTGGTAACTGCCGTTACCGAATTGGGCTTTGCGCAACCCACGCCGATTCAGCAACAGGCTATTCCCGCATTGCTGGAAGACTCCCGCGATTTAGTAGCCACTGCACAAACCGGTACCGGCAAAACGGCCGCTTTCGGTTTGCCGCTGCTGCACCGCATCGATGAACACAGCAAGCATTCGCAGGCGCTTATTCTTTGTCCTACCCGCGAGCTTTGCCTGCAGATAACCAAAGACCTGCGCGATTATGCAAAGCATATCCGCGGCCTGCATATTGTTCCCGTTTACGGCGGGGCCAGCATTTCGGTGCAGCTGAGCGAACTCCGGCGCGGTGCGCAGGTAGTGGTGGGCACGCCGGGCAGGATGCTCGACATTATCGGCAGAAAAGGCATCAAGCTCGGTGAAGTATCGACCGTGGTGCTGGATGAAGCGGATGAAATGCTGAGCATGGGTTTCCGCGACGATATCGAGGAAATTCTTTCGGAAACCAGCGAAGAAAAAAATACCTGGCTCTTTTCAGCCACCATGCCGCGCGAAGTACGCGCCATCGCCGAACGTTTCATGAGTGATCCGCTCCGGCTCAGCGCAGGTGAAGTGAATAAAGCCGCCGAGAATATCAGTCACCAGTATTACGTGGTGCATTCGCGCGACCGTTATCCCGCGCTTCGCCGCATCATCGATTATCATCCCGGGCTTTACGGTATCGTTTTCTGCCGCACCAAAGCCGAGACGCAGGAAATCGCCGATCACCTGATCCGCGACGGGTACACAGCCGATGCTTTGCACGGTGATCTTTCGCAGGCACAGCGCGATTTCGTGATGAAGCGTTTCCGTTCACGCACGGTGATGCTGCTCGTGGCTACCGACGTGGCTGCGCGCGGGATCGATGTGGACCAGATTTCGCACGTGATTCATTACAGTTTGCCCGACGAGCCGGAAGTATATACGCACCGGAGCGGGCGAACGGCACGTGCCGGGCACAGCGGTATTTCCGCCGTCATCGTAGGCATGAAAGAAATGTCGCGCGTACGCCAGATCGAAAAAATAATAAGCAAACGGATGGAACGCGTGATGGTTCCGGGTGCGCAGGAAATCTGTGCGCAGCAGGCCGTTGCGCTGATCGACAAGCTGATGGAAGAACCCGAACACGCTTCAGCCATCGCCACCATATTACCGTCGGCCATCAGCACGCTTGCCGAAGTGGAAAAAGAAGAACTGATCGAACGCATGCTGCTTTTGCTGCTCGGCGAAAGGCTGAAAGTGTATCAAAACGCACCCGACCTGAACGTGGTGACCGGCAGCAGCGCCAAAGGACAAAAAGAAGGACACGCACATCCGCAGGGCGATTTCAAACGGTTTTTCATCAGCCTCGGGCGGATGGACGGTTTCGAGAAAGCGGATATGCTTCGTTATTTCTGCGAGATGCTCAAAACCGACCGCAGCGCGATCGGCCGGATGGATATCCAGAACAGCTTCTCTTTCGTAGAAGTGGCCGGTATCAATATTCCAGAAGTGCTTTCGGCTTTTGAAAACAAGAACTACCGCGGCCGCGCCGTGCGTGTCGATCTTTCGGAAAAGAGAGAAGACGAAGGCGGGTTTCGCAAGAAGGATTTCCACGGCAAAAAAGGCGGCAAGGATTTTTACCCGAAAAGAGAAGGAAAAGGTTTTTACCCGAAAAAGAACGGGGAGAAATCCTACGGAAAAAAATCAGGCGGCGGTTACCAGGGAAATACGGGTGAAAAAAAATCGTACGGCGACCGTCCCGACAAATTCCGGAAAATCAGGAAGAAGTAAGAGGGAAAACTCCTTCGGAGTAGATACTGTTTCAGCGGCAGCGGCAGTCGGCAGGAGGCAGTCTTGGCGTTACAATAGCGTCGTCAAAATCTGACCGCTTCTTTGTTTATATAAAACTCCTTCGGAGTGGATACTGTTTCAGCGGCAGTGGCAGTCTTGGTGTTACAATAGCGTCGTTAAAATCTGAACGCTCCTTTGTTTATATAAAACTCCTTCGGAGTGGATACTGTTTCAGCGACGGTGGCAGAAGCAGTCAGTCGGATTAAGCCCGGAGCTGGTATATTTTGACGACGCTATTGTAACGCCAAGACTGCCACTGCTACTGGCTCCTGCCGCTCGCCCCGAACTATTCCGATATAGAAAGACATTCCTGTAAAACAGGCTCTGAGGAATGTAAAACCGTACTAAATTCACCCTCTTATTTTATCCAGGAGATTGTTGAGCTGATCGATTTCCGCGGGTGAAAGTGCGGACAGGTCTTTTTCCGAGAAGTTCTCAACAGGCCCGATCTGGTCCAGCAGGGTGAGGCCTTTGTCGGTAATAACCACATCCACATTCCGGCGGTCGCGTTCGCAGGTTTTGCGTTCCACCAGTCCTTTTAAACGGAGCTTTTCCACGATACGCGATGCGTCCGACATTTTGTCGAGCATCCGTTCGCGGATGGTTTTTATCGAGCAGGGAGTTGGATACTGCCCGCGAAGAATACGCAGGATATTATATTGCTGGCTGGTAACATTGAACGGCTTGAAAAGAGCCGCATGCGAACCCATAAGCCAGTTGTGGGTATAGATAATATTGATCGCGGCTTTGTGATAGCCTGATTTAAACTTCTTTTGAAAAATCTCGTCTTCCAGACGCATAGGGTAAAAATATAAAAAGAGGACGAATGTAAATATACGCCCTCTTTTTTATGCGTGATAATATTATTTCGCTTTGGTCAGTTCCAGGTCACAGAAAATATCGACCATGTTGTCCAGTATCTTCCCTCCCTCAACATCAGCATTGTAGTTCATGCCGAAATCGCTGCGGTTGATCTTGCCGATGATCGCAAAACCCGCTTTGGTATTGCCCCAGGGATCTTTTTTGGTGCCGCCGTAAACAGCGTCGAGGGTGACTTTTTTAGTCACGCCGTGCATGGTCAGGTCTCCTTCGACTTTGTACTGGTTTCCCTTTACTTTTTTGAAGGAACTGCTTTTGAACGTGATTTCCGGGTTCTTTTCCGCATCGAAGAAATCGGCACCCTGCAAATGCTTGTCGCGATTCTCATCGCCTGTATTGATGCTCGCTGTTTTGATTTTCATTTCCACCTGCGCGTCCGAAAAATCTTCTTTTGCGCTGGTTACTTTAACCTCGTATTCGTTGAATTGCCCCGCTGTTTTGGCAATCATCATGTGCGTGATGGTGAAACGGACACTGCTGTGCGCAGCATCGGATGACCAATTGTTTTGTGCTGTCGCAATGCCGATACCGGCAAAAGCAAACAAGAGAGTGGCTATTTTTTTCATATTTTCTGGTTTAGAATGCAAATATATGTAATAACAATAAATGTTACAACATGTGATGCTTTTTAACCTGTAATCATTTGAATATTAATGTATTAATATCATGTACGGAAAATCGAAAAGTCAAAAAAAAGGCTGCTTTTTTTGAAAAGCAGCCTTTTTCAATTCATCTGAAACTTACTTGTTGCGGACGATTTTCTTCACAACAGTATTGCTTTCTGTTGTCAGTCGCAGGTAGTATGTTCCGTTCGCGAGGCTGTTCATATCGATCTGTTTTACGAACTGGCCTGAAACGTTTGTGATCATATCACTGTAAACACGTTTTCCTTCCAGCGACATCAGTTCGATCGTCAGTTCTTTGAAATCGGCCTGGTCGATCGTGAGTATGAAGCTTCCGTTGTTCGGGTTCGGGAATACGTTGATCCCGGAAGCGATGCCGGAAATTTCACCGAGACCTACGCAGGCGCTGACGATAAACGTATCGGCAACAGCAACCACGCATCCGTTGTTCGGGTCGGTGTACGAGTAGGTGATGATGTGTGATCCGACGCCGGCAACAGCCGGGTTGAAGGTGTTACCTGTAATGGCCACGCCGGAGAATGCACCGCCGGCCGGTGTAGCCGTCATCGTTGCAGCCATATCGTCAATACAAAGTGTATTGTCGGCCAGCACAAACGTAACTGCCGGAGGAGTGTTCAGGATCACGGCTACGCTGTCGGACGAAGAACAACCGGTAAGCGAATCGGTAACCGTGAGCGCATAAGTTCCCGAAGCGGAAACAGTGAGGTCCTGGTTAGCCGTACTATCCGACCAGAGATACATGTAAGGACCTGACGGACCATTCAGCATGAGCGAAGTAGCGCAAATCGTGCTGTCGGAACCAAGGTTCACAACCGGGTTTGCGTTTACTGTTACCGCTATGCTGTCAATCCAGGAGCAGCCTGTAATGCTGTCGGTAACCGTCAGCGAGTAATTGCCCGTTGCCGAAGCAGAAAGTGAACTGCCTGTGGAACTGTCGCTCCAGAGGTAGCTGTAAGATCCTGCAGGTGCAGAAAGAAGAACCGGGCCGCTTGCGCTGCATACCGCCGTGTCGTTGCCGAGCGTAAAGTTCGGTGCAGGGTTTACGGTTACTGTTACAGTATCACTCCACGAACAACCGGAGACACTGTCGGTCGCCATCAGCGAATATGTTCCGGCAGTGGAAACCCAAAGCGAATCGTTGGTCGAACTGTCGCTCCACAGGTAGCTGAATGCGCCGGCCGGGCCGTTGAGGCTTACCGGGACGTTGTTCGAGCACGCTGCAATATCGGAGCCGAGTGTGAAAACAGCGGCAGCGTTTACAGTTACGGTCATGCTGTCGGATGCGTCGCAGCCGGTAACGGAATCAGTAACCGTCAGCCAGTATGTACCGGAAGTCATTACTGCGAGTGAACTGTTTACCGAACTGTCGCTCCACAGGTAATTGTATCCGCCCGAAGGAGCCATCAGTGTTGTCATTCCGCCGCTGCAGAACGTGGTATCGTTGGCGAGTGCAAAAACAGGAACCGGGTTAATCACAACGGTAATTCCTGTGGCTGCGGAATCTCCGCATCCGTTCAGGTTTGTTTTGGTCATGTTGTAAATACCTGCTGCTGCAGCCGTATAGGTATTGCTGGTGGCGCCGGGGATAGCAACACCGTTCATGTACCACTGGCTTGTTCCGCCGGAGCTGCCGGTGAGCAAAGTGCTGTCGCCGGTGCAGAGCGCACTGTTTCCGCTGAGTGTTACAACCGGCAGGTTATTTACCTGGACCTGGAATGTCGTTGAATCAACGCAGCCGTTGCCGTCTGTTCCTGCAACCGTGTACACGGTAGTTGAAGAAGGTGCAACAGTAACGCTTGTTCCGCTCAGTGATCCGGGCATCCAGGCGTACGTGATTGCTCCGCCCGCTGTGATTGTTGTGGAATCGCCGGCGCAGACGGTATCCTGCGTAGCCGAAGCCGTGATCACCGGCAGCGGGTTTACAGTAACCGTTACGCTGTCCATGTCCGCGCATCCGTTGAGCGAGGTAGCGGTGAGTGTATAGGTTGTGGTAGATGTCATGCCGCTGCCCGTTACCGTATCACCGGTGGTCATGTTCAGGAATGTTGCAGGACTCCAGGCATAATTCACATAGTCCACACCACCGACAATCGTGATGATGTAATCTTCCGTTTCACCAAAAGTGGATTGCGCAGCGCAGGGATCCATATCGTTGGTTCCGGCGTGATCGACATCACGAACGCGTAAACGGGTTGTACCGTTGTAAGCGCCCGCGGGAACCGTGAATGTGAAAGCAGTCGTGGCCGGCGCAGCGCCGAGGTTATCGGTTTCGCCGAGTTTTTCACCGCCGTCGTTCAGCGTACCGTTCTGGTTGAAATCGATCCAGGCTGCAAGGTCGTTGATCGTATAAGTGCCCGGGCTGAGTGTAATGGTGTATGTGCCGCCGGCAGCAAGCGTGGTTGTCGTACTTCCGCTGGCAGGATACAAGGTATAATACGGAGTCGGTGCTCCGACTGTCGCATTGTTCAGTGTGTTCAGCTGAACGAGGCTGACGTAATCTCCGAAGCCCGTACCGTTGGTATAAACAGGCTGGCAATACGTCACGCTTGCAGAAGCGCTGGTGGTCAGCGTAGCATTTCCACCGGAGCAAACAGCAGCCGGGTTGGAAACGAGACTGTTTACGTTGACACCCGGTGCAACAGTAATAGCAGCAGTTGCCGTTGAAGTACAGCCGTTGCCGTCGGTTCCGGTTACTGTGTACGTTGTGCTTGCCAAAGGACTTGCATCCACGTTGGCACCGGTTGTTGAAGAAAGACCGGCACCGGGAGACCATGCGTAAGTTGTTGCACCGCCTGCTGTAAGCGGGACAACAGCTCCGCCAAGACAGAATGTAGCGGTTGCAGGAGTAGCGGTAACAGTCGGTGTCGGGTTAACCGTTACCGTTGCTTCGTTGGAGTAGCCGGTAGAAGGGCCGGTGCTGCAGGTAACCTGGAGGACATAATAAAATGTTCCTGCGGTCAAAACGCCAGTGGTGTACGATGTGGTGTTTGCACCGCTTCCGCCGATTACGTTGGAATAAGGTCCGCCCGAAGTGGTAGAAACCTGCCACTGGTAGGTGATTCCGCTTCCACCTGTAGCCCCTGCGGAAGTGAGTACTTGTGTCTGTCCTGCGCAATTGGTATACGTGGCAGGAGTAATCGTTCCGCCTAATGAACCTGAGCAGACAGGTTGTGTAAATTCATCGGCGCCGATATCCGGAGTCGTTATATCCCGTGCAGCGTTGTCGATATCGGTTGCGATACTGCCGATCACCAGCGCACGGCCGTCCACGTCAGTTACGTTCAGAGCCAGTGTGTTGATGTGCAGATCGCTGTTCGATACGAAGGGGGCTGCATTTGATGAAGCCCAGGATGCGTTATCGTTAGTTCCGGCTACCGACAGTACGCTGGTGTATGCGCGTGAGTTGGTTGCCGGCGTTGTCGATCCCTGGATGAAGTTGGCGGCGGTGTACAGGTTTGCAGCGCTGTATGCTGTGCTGACCTGGAGAATACCGGACTGCCCGGCTGTTGTGCCGGAGTAATAGAAGTTGTTGTTCAGCGTCAGGTTCATCGCCGAAGTTCCGCCTGAAGGAAGGTACATCGAGACTGCAGCAACAGTCGTTGTTCCGCCGGTCATCGTGTTGGAGAAGATGTTATTCTGAACAGTGCAGCCTGTCTGGGCGGTACCCACGATGGTAAATGCGGATGCCAGCAAACTGGTATTTGCAGTTCCGATACGCGCACCATACAGGTTTACGGAGTTGTAATAAATGAAATGCCCTGTTCCGGATAAGATACGGATGCCGTGAACGCCGAACGTGGTAGAGAAAGCTGCTCCGCCCGACATATTATGATTGAGGCCCTGGATAAAATTGTTGCGGATGATATGCCCGGTACCGCCGGCCAGGTTGATTCCGTATGCGCCGTAAGTGCCGGTATTGTTATTGATAACGCTGTTGATAAAGTTACGTTCGACAATGGCGCCGTTTCCGTTGGCGCTTGATTCGCCAAGCCAGATAGCGCCTGTTGCAGTTGATACTGTGAAAGCAATATTCTGAAAGATGTTATCCGCAACGGTGGCGTTGCTGAATCCCATGATCGTTACTCCGCGCGAATAAACCGTAGTTGTGCTGAGCGGGGTAGCGTTACCGATCACGTTGCCTGTAATGGTAAGCGGGGTAGCAAACGTAGTGGCTGAACCCTGTACAGCGATACCGCGTGCGCAGGCATCGATCGCGTTGTTGCTTGCGATGAAGTTGAGCGCTGTGATGGGGGCTCCCACTACTGTGGTAACCGAAGTGATCGCGTTCGGCGCTGTTGTCGTAGCCACCGTTGAAGCGCCGCCGCCGACAAGAATGCCGTAGGTCGTGTGTTCCGAACCGGTTGTGCTGGTTGCACCGGCAATGTTCCGCCCGGTTGCATTACCGGTTATGATGCAGTTTTTAACTGTATTGTTATCGCCGGTGGTCACCAATGTAGAAAGTGCTACGCGAACAACGGAAGCATAGGTAACCGTATTTACCGCGGTGTTCTGGATGGTCAGGTTACGGTTGTTGCCCGGTGTGTTCGGGTTGTCGCCGTCGATAGTAACGTTGTCGGCGCCGTTCAGTTCGACCAGGCCGCGCCCGTTGGTAGTTGGCCCGGAAACGCTGACGCCGTCGACGATCGGCTGGATCAATACCGTGGTGTAAATGGCAGCACCTGCTCCGCTTGCGTTAAGTACGCAAGGACCAGTTTCTGTTGTACTGACGGAAATACCGATCCCGATATCGCCCTGGTGTGTGCCTGCGTTGATCGCGGCAAATGCAGACGCAAGGTCTGTATATGGAGTGGGCCCCATGACACCTGCTGTGGCTACAACCGTTATCTGCGACCAACCTGTAAAGCCGGTCAGCAGCATAAGGACAGCCATTGTTAAAATTCGTTTGAAGTAATTCGATTTTTTCATCTGGTTTTGTTTTGTGGTTGTGTGGTGATTTGTTTTTAACTATTTACTGGAAGCTGGATTAAAAATAATGGCCTGGTACTGTGTATTGACTTTAGCCAGGAAGAGAGTCGCGAAAGTATCTTAAACCGGAGAAACAGGAAAAAAATGTCTGCCTTTTCTTAAAGATAAATTCACCTTTTCGATAAGTAGTATGAATCATCGGACGAATGGTTTTGAACCCGTTTAAAAAAAGCAGGAGGATAAAGCTTTATCCTCCTGCTTTTTTAAATTGATTTTCTCTATGGATTATTGGTTGCGAACCACTTTGCGAACGATGGTCTCCTGCTCTGTTGTGATGCGCAGGTAGTAGGTTCCGTTCGCCAGGTTACTCATTTCGATCTGTTTTACAAACTGGCCGGAAACGTTTTCAGTCATAAAGCTGTAAACTCGTTTTCCTTCCAGCGACATCAGTTCGATGGTGAGTTCCCTGAAATCGGCGCGGTCGATAGTCAGTACGAAAGCTCCGTTGTTCGGGTTCGGGAATACATTGACTCCGTTCACCAGGCTGCTGATTTCGCCGACACCGACGCAGGCGCTTACGGTTATTGTATCCGTAGCCGTAGCCGTGCAGTTATTCACATCCGTGTACGTGTAGGTGATCACATGTGAGCCGATACCTGCAACCGGGGGATTGAAACTGTTGGCTGTAACGCCTGCACCGGAGAAAGTACCGCCGTTCGGTGTTCCGCTAAGTGTTACAGCGCCGTCATCAACGCAAACGGAATTGTCGGCGAGGACAAACGTGGCCACGGGCGGAGCATTGAGCGTTACCATAATACTGTCGGTTGATCCGCATCCGTTTGCTGTATCGGTTACGGTTACCCAGGTGCTGCCGGTCGTATTTACGTTCAGCGAACTGCCGGTACTGTTGTCCGACCAGAGGTAGCTGTACGGTCCTGCCGGCGCATTCAGCGTATACGATGTTCCGCAAACTGCCGTATCTGCACCCAGGTTAAGCGGGGGCACCGGGTTTACAGCAACCACGATCGAGTCGTTCCAGGCGCATCCGGTAACACTGTCTGTAACCATCAGCGAGTAAGTGCCTGATGAAGATGCGGAAAGTGAACTGTTCACAGTTGAATCGCTCCACATGTAGTTGTACGATCCGGATGGTCCGCTGAGCAGGATGCTTCCGCAAACCGTGGTATCGCTTCCGAGTGTGAACACCGGTGTGGCATTAACCGTAACCGTGATCGAATCATTCCAGGCACAGCCGGTGGTCGTATCGGTAACCATCAGTATGTACATGCCTGTTGAAGAAACCGAAAGCGAACTGTTTACGGTTGAATCACTCCACATGTAGCTGTATCCGCCGGCAGGTCCTGTGAGGATGACCGGGGCATTGGCCGAACAAAGAACGGAATCGTTGCCCAGGGTAAATACCGGCAGCGGGTTAACGCTGACCATAATAGAATCGGTTACACCGCATCCGTTGACAGTATCCGTTACCAGCAGCCAGTAGTTGCCGCCACTCATCACCATCAGCGAATCATTGGTGGTAGAATCACTCCACATGTAGCTGTAACCGCCCATCGGTGCAACAAGCGTAGTCATGCCGCCGCTGCAGAACGAAGTATCGTTACCCAGCGTAAATACCGGCGAAGGATTGACCATGATCATGATCGTATCAGTGGACATACAACCGGTAATCGTATCCGTTACATCAACATAAATGGTGTCGCTCGACGACAGGTTGATGCTTGATATGGTATCGCCGGTATTCCACAGGTAACTGTATCCGCCCACAGGAGCGTTCAGCGCATAAGGCGTGTTGGCCGAGCAGATCGATGTGTCGCTTCCGAGCGCGAGCGGGGGCAGCGGGTTAACGACTACCCTGATCGAATCTATATCCGTGCAACCGTTGATGGTATCCGTTGCAGTAACATAATAAGTAGTCGTAACTGCGGGTGAAACAGTCGGTGCGGTTGATGTGGAATCGCTGAGTCCGCTTGCCGGTGTCCAGATATACGTCCAGTTCGACGTACTTCTCCAGAAACGCATGTTCGGGCGCTGGGCGATCGAACCGGTTACAAGTGTATTGGAACAAACTCCGCCGGCATCCGCACGGTAATATACCGTTGAAGTAAACGGCGTTGCGGACTGCCGCACAGATACATTCGCGATGAATGACGTATTGTTGTGGCAGGTCTCTACGATCAGGTTCGAAATGCCGTCCCAGTAAAACGGTGTCGTGAAATTGTGCGTATTGACCGAAACCGGGACAGGCATATAGCTCGGGTTGGTGTACACTGATGTCATGGGGCTAAGCTGGAATGCCGTGATCGAAGTGATGCTGGTCAGGCCAAGTTTGATTTCGAAGTTATCCAGCGGCTGCGTACCGTTTATATTACCCACTTCAAAAGACAGCGCGTTGATATAACCCGCGGTCAATCCTGACGCCGAAAGTTCCGATGCAAGAACCAGCATCTGGTGACGCGAACCCCAGTAGAAATTACCGTAGGGTGCAGGATAGGTTGTATTGGTGTTTTGTATAAGTCCTGTTCCGACGATAACCGGGTTTGTAAATCCTGCAGCGGCGCCCAGCGTTACCTGGGTATTGGCGCAAACCGTATCGTTACTTACCGAAGCAACGATATCCGGCGAAGGATTGACATTGACGATGGCCGTTGTACTCGACTGGCAACCGGTAGTTGTATCAAGTGAAGAGACCAGGTACGTCTGTGTGCCAAGCGCAAGTGTAAGTGTAGAGATCACACTGTCGCCGGTGGTCATGTTCAGGCCTGTTGCAGGAGTCCAGTTGTACTGGTATCCCGTGTTCAGGCTGGTAACTTCGATTGTTGCCGAACCGCTGTCGCAGATGCTGTTCGAAACCGTTGCAATAATAGTATCGGCAGGTGTAATAGTTGCAGTTACAGCTACGCGCGGGAAACTGGAGCAGCCGGATGAGTAATGAATACGCCCGTTGAATACGCGGGGTACGTTGGTGCAGTTGAACGACACGCCGCCGTGACCTTCGCGGAACTGGAAGTCCGCGTTTGCATTGTAAACGTTACCTGCACCGGTGCCGTTCGTGTACTGAACTCCTGAGCCTGCAATAGTCATTACATGGAAAGAGTAAGTCTGCCCGGCGGGAATAGTTACGCTGAATGTAATCGGAATGGGTGTCGGAAGTCCTGTTCCTCCGGCGGGAACGGCAGTCGCAGTTCCAAGCGGAAGCCAGCCTGTGGGGCTTGTATTTGCTCCCGGAACCAGCAGGTAGTCGTTGGGGCGGTAATCAATCCGCCAGTCACTGGTACCGGTTGTTACATGCCCGTCGAATCCTGTAATGGTAACCGTATTGATTGCTGTGATGGTGAACATATTTCCATTCGATCCGTTACCTGCAGCAAACGTTGTGGTATGTGTTGTAGGTGGCGTACCACTGGAGTTTTCAACATACCAGGTGGTTGTGTTGGTGATATTGGTGGTATAAGATGTACCCGAGTTTACCTGGTTTCCGCCGTTCGGAGCATCGAACCAGTTCAGCGTTCCGGTTCCGGAAGCAGTCGTGGTAACCGAACCTGCTCCGCAGCGTGTTGTGCCGGTTGTTACCGGATCAGCAAGGAATGCAACGAGTACAGTATCCGATGTCGAATTGTGGAGTCCGCAGGAAATTGCACGGAAATAGGTGGTGTCTGACAAGGCTCCCGTATTCAGCGGATTGCTGGTTGCGCCGGGAATGTTTGTCCATACGATATTATCTGGCGATGATTGCCACTGGATCGTTCCACCGTTGGTCATACCGGAAAGCGTAATCAGCGCAGAGTCTCCCTGGCATACGCTCGGACGGTTTGATGTGGCAACACCTCCGCTGATCAGGATGGATACCGGGGCCATGGCGTTATTCGACGTAATGAAGTCCGAGCCGGTAGAAGCGGATGCGTTGAATACATGCGTTCCCACGGCGGTCATATCATAACACATCGCTACGGCAGTATCAAGGAAGCCGTTTGCAGCAATGGTGCCGCTCGTAATCGTGAGTACGGCGAACGTCTGCGGGTTCGGGCCGGTTGTGCTGGATGTAATCGTTACGTTATTAACGGCCATATTAAGAACTGACGGTGTGAAGTTTCTCAAACGGACGCGAACGATTTCGCAGTTGGTATGGCATCCTGACGTAGAAGGAAGCACCAGCGACTGGATGCCGATATCCACACTTACCGGGATACCGTCGAATTCATCCGCACCGATATCGTGGTTGGTGGCGCCGCCGTTTACCGAGCCGGTCGGACCGGGACGGTTGTCCGCATCAATGTCGGTGTTGATGCTGCCCACTGCAACCGCACGTGATTCGAGTACCGAAGTAAGCGTATTGTTGATGTGCAGGTTGGTTGCCGAAATGAAGTTTGGATCAACCTGGAATGAGTTTGCATCCTGCGCGGTGGCTGCTGCCCAAAGCGGGAGAGTGGCGTAGTTGGTTACTCCTACAGCGCCGGTTTGATAACCCGTTCCGTTGCCGTAGTACACGTTTCCGTCGCCGACGAAGTTTGTCGTATTATTTACAGATACGGAATAATGCGTTCCCGTGGAAGTTCCGTTCGAACGTGTATTCGAGAATATGTTGCTGTAAAGCGAATCGGACGGCGCTGCAGCGGGGTTGAGCGTACGGCGGTATGCATACGTGTTGGCCGCACCGCCGTTCACGCCGGTACCTGCAATGGAAACCGAGTTGAACAGGATAGAAGCGCGGTTTGCCGTGGTTTTGTAAATGCCGTTGAATTCATGTGCTGCCGTTATCGCAGAACCGGCTGCATCCAGGCCGAGCATGACCATGTTGTTATATACGCGTATAATACCGCCGTTGATCTGGATGCCCGAAATGACAGGCGAACCGGTGGATGCGCTGGCCAGCGCCCGGATGGTATTGCGGCTTACCTGGTTGGTCAACTGCGTAGTAGAACCTGTCATGTAAATACCGGTTACCGAAACGTTCGATGCTGTAGTGGCGCCGTTACCCAGGTTGGTGATGGTATTGTTGGAAACGTTGTGGGCCATCAGCGTCGATGTGGACTGCTGGCTGATACCAAGAACCGACGAGGTTGTTGTTGTGCCTGCCTGCGGGGAAAGGTTCGCGAGATTACTGATCGTATTGCCGGTGATCGTATTCAACCCGGTTGTCGCAACAATACCGCGAACCTGTGCGCCTGTCGAGGTGCTGGACGAAACGCCGCTCAGGTTCATGATTGTATTGTTCGTGATCGTATTGGCGGACGTAGATGTGCACAAAATCCCGGTTACATGGTTGGTTGTTGTCACCGTACCGGTTGCGTTGATCAGGCTGTTGTTCATCGTGGTGCTGCCCACGGTATTCCCGGTAATCGTGATCGTGCTGCTGGACGAAGCCTGGATACCGACCACGCTCGTTACAATTGTCGCGGTACTTCCGAGGCAGGTCAACCCGCCCACCATATTGTTGGCAATATTAATAGCGGCTGCAGCTGCGCTGGAGTTAATGCCGACGAGCAAACCTCCGCTGACAGTAGTGGTAGCCGTAACTGCGCCGTTCGTTGTCGTGCTGCCGATTGTATTGGGCGTGGTGGTTCCCACGTTCACGTTACCCGAGGTGATGCTAATTCCCGCCCAGATACCGTTCAGGGTTGTTGCACCGCTGGTTGTGGCAAAAGAAAAATTCCGGATCGTGTTGCCCTGTACGTTGGATGCAGCAACCGTTCCAACGGTCATGTTGATCCCGATAAAACGGGAAGCTACTGCGCCGAGCATAGTCCACGGCGTTCCGCCGCAGCTTGCTGCTGTTCCGCCGATGAAGTTGCCGCTCACGGTATGACCGTAACTGTTTGTTGCGGAACTGAAGGTGATGGCGTTATGCGTTGCAGCCGTAGTATATGTACGGTTCGCGGTCTGGTAGAAGCTGTTATTGCTGATGGTCCAGTTCGTATTACCGTTTGCTACGTTGATCGCGTTGTTGGCAGACGTTGCAAGAAACCAGTCGTGAATGAAGTTGTTCGATATCGTCGCGCTGTTGAATGCACCCACAGTGGAGTTGACCGAATAAATAAACTGCTGCGGTGTGCTTGCGCCCGGGCGGAATTCGCAGTTGTTGATGTTGTGCCCGCTCTGACCAACGTTGGTTGTGCTGCTCGTAAAAGCAATAACGCCGTTGGTTGTACCGGTAGTAACACCTTCAATATTGCAATACATAAAACCGCAGTTGGATGCATCACCGGTGAAGCTGGCTGCCGTTCCTGTGGTAATTGTATTTGCAATGGTCAGTTCGCGGACAATCCCGGAACTACCCGGACGACCGTCAAATGTCACATAAGTCGCACCATTGAAAAGAATCGTTTGTGTTGCGTTACTCGTAATGGAGAGGTTGGTCGCGCCAAGTTCCGGGCGAACCGTAATGTTTGTACCGGGGCCTGTGCCAAGGAATGGAATGGTGATCGGGAAAGTTTCAACCGTACTTACATAAGCTGCCTGGAGGTCGAATACCAGCGGACAAAGTACCCCGTTGGCTGCGACAGCTGCAAAAGCCGCAGTAAGTGAAGTGTAGGTGCCTGTAGGCCCTACGGTATACGTACCGCACATCGTTCCCGAAAGGGTGGTCTGCTGCATGGCCAGGAAGGAACTGCCGCAGTTGGCATTGGAAGAAATGATGCGCCAGTAGTAAAGTGTGTTGCTGAACAGGCCTGTTGCAACATAGTTATAAGGAGTGCCTGTAGTACCGATTGAAGTCGAAGGAATGGTTGCTACTGTCGTGAAAACAATGTTGTCCGTTGAACGCTGAACAATAAAGTTGGCTTCGTTGGTCGAGTTATCTTCCCAGTTCACAGTCATGCCCGACGTTGTAACGGCTGTGAATGTTCCGTTAATAGGCGTTGCAGGTGCAGCGGGAAGCGTCCATGTAAACGTGAGGCCGCTGGCAGGAACCAGGGGCAGGTTGTTCACTTCGCAGATGTCGGCATTGGAAGATCCGGGCAGGGTAGTAGCCCACGTATTCACGCCGTTCGATACCATGCGGTTGTTGAAATCGGCATTCGTTGCGCCGCGCAAACCTACCTGGGCAGCACGGAAAGCGGCATTTACCGTATAAGACCCATAAACAACTTCGATCGTGTTGCTCGTTTCATTCAGACGAATCTGAAAGTTATAGTTATCCGTATTGGTTGTACTGGAAAACGCATCAAAATCTGTCCATTGCACAATCAGTGTCTGGTTAGGAGAAACACCTGTAGTCAGGTACTGAAGGTAGCCCGTTGTCGGTTCTCCCTGGATGTCGAAATTGAATCCCGCGATAACATTATTTGTAGATCCTGTACTTAATGCAGTATAACTGCTCGCCGGCGTAGTCGACCCGAGACTGATCCAGCCGTTGGAGTTCACACCGAAAGTGGTGTATGTAGTTCCATTATAGCAGAAACTGAAACCGATCGGCAGCGCACCGAAAACATCATCGTCGGTTGTGGCAGTTCCAAGCTGTGTACCACCCGAAATCGGGGTATACGTTCCAGTGCTTGAACTGAATGTGTAAGAGCTGACCTGCCCGTTCAGGCCGGAGGCGAATGTCGCGAAGAGAACGACCAATGTCCAGCTAAAAATTTTGAGAAACGATTTGCTCGTTCCTCTTGCCAGGGAACTGTACTTGTTTTTCATGTGTGTGTTTAATTGGTTGTGTATTGCTTAACTTAAAGGGCGGGAGATATTGCCTTGTTAAATTCCTGCAAATTTACGGAACTCAGTCGCTAACACCATAGAATTGTTAATAAATTCTCATTTTTTGCCTGTATCTTTTTTAAAAACAACATTATTGTATTTAATATGCTTGTAATCAGCATCTTGTGATCATTATATGAAGTGCGCACTAATACTGACTGAAAGCCTTAGAAGCCCCGGCCGGAAAAAAAATGGTTGAAAAGGATAGTGTTTTATGAAGAGTTTAAGCTAAAAAACTCCTGAGACGAAGCTCGATATCAGATACAATAAGCTGCTTGTCTTCGCTGATTTTCCCGGCATTTAACTGCCCGATCGCCGCATGTATTTGTTCAGCTTCAAACGGTCCCTGCATTTGCTCGATAACCGTCATCGCTTCCAGGCATGTTTCGTAACTGTCCTCCAGGGCAATGCGGATAAATGCATCCAGGTGTTTGCTGAAATCAATTCCCGATTCCCAGCAAGCTGCTGCAATAGTCCGCCGGTGTTCCCGGTACTCTTTTGATTTGAGGATATCGACCAGGATATCGGCCGAGTCACTGTTTTTCAGGATAAGCAAAACATCGTCCTTCATATTCCTGTTCCGACCGTCGGTAAGCAGGGCGATGATATGGCTGACAATCTTTTTGCTGTCTTTTTTCTGCTGAAGTTCTTTCGGCATAGCGCCGAAATAAATGCTGCTGAAGTTTTCACCGATATGTGAAAGATAATCCGGCGCATCCTCATTGCTCGGCTCTGTATGCTTGCTGGTATCAGGCATGATGCGGCAAAGTTAGTAAGTGGTTTTGGGAAATGAAAGTACCCGGGGCAGATGTGAGACATGAGATTTGAGACATGAGACTTGGATTTGAGACTTGAGATTGCGTGGTGTACAGGTCTCGGCTACCGCTCGACCTGACAAGTACCCGGAACGTGTAAGCATAAACGGTTGTCTCAAATCTCACATCTCATATCTGAACCTGAAAATACAAGGATCAAAACCCAAGATCATTTCTCCTTACGAGCAGAATTACGCCGGCAACCGATACAAGCATGGCAATAACCGAAGTCCAGCTGATCCGTTCGCGCCAGAAAGCAAATGCGATAACGGTTACAAAAACAGGGACGAGCGAAAAAATAGTTTGCGCAACCGATGCCGGTATCAGCGCGATGGCAAACATGGAAAGGCTTACCCCGGCTACCGGGCCGAATACTGTTCCCAGGAAAGCTGCGCCGGTACCCGCTCCTTTTTTTTCATGAAGCTGCCGGTAAACCGAACGGAACCGCCCGGTGAAAAAACTCAGCAGGAACAGGGAAGCTGTGGCAATGCACATGCGCATCCAGGCAGCATGTATGGGCAGAAGTTCCGCGTCCGTGTCACCATGCTCCAGCCCGTAACGCGCAAAAGCCAGCCCCGCGCCCTGGCAAACCGGCGAAAGAAAAGCGAACAAAAGTCCCGACCAGCGCTCTTTCGCAGAAAGATGGACAACGGCCGGGTCGTTTTTGCTGAACCCCAGCCAGGTTACACCGGCCAGCGTAATAAGCATCCCCGCAATCCCCGGAAGGTTCAGCGACTCGTCCAGGAGTGCCATCCCTGCAAAAAGCGCGGCCATCGGCGCCATAGTACTGAATACACTGCTCATCCGCGGTCCGAGCAGCGACATGGAACGGAAAGCGAAATAGTCGCCGATGGTTAAACCGGTTATCCCGGAAATGCCCAGCCATAGCCACTGCCTGCTTCCCGCAGCTGTAAATAAATCCGATGGCGAAAACGAAAAACCGATTATAAGAATCAATGTCAGCAGGAACACCGCCATAAGCAGGCGCAGGTGATTCAGCACATTCGCCCCGAGCTTTCGTGCAGCCACCGTAAATGGGAACATGCAAATGCTCCACGATAAGGTGGTGAGCAAAGCGACAATTTCTCCTTTAGCGGGCATGGGGATTGTGCAATTTTATTTCCGGATATGAAATATGAGACTTGAGATTAGAGACAACCGTTTATACTTACACGGCTTAGCTTACTTGTCAGGTCGAACACCTGCCCGCCGTATCCGCCTGGGGCGGAGGAGGCGGGGTAGCCGAGACCTGTACACCACGCAATCTCACATCTCAAGTCTCATATTTCATATCCCGGAAAACAGTCTTTCGTTTATGCCATACACTACGCAGTCCTCGACAATTTAAAAACCGAAAAAAGGTGATGCCCTTCATGAACAAGAAAAAATTCGATCCAGGTCGTTATGTCCATCGGGCCGAAGACCGGGTGAATGCCTTTGCGCCCGGATTCTTCTGCCGAAAGCGAATGCGCACGCGATACGATTTCCGCACGCGTTTTTAAAAGCAGTTCAAGCAGGTTTTCGGTTGATTCATTTTGTGTAACCGCAAACTGCGGATCGTTTTCCGCTACGTAGCGCTGGAATGAAACGCCGTCGTGATCCAGTATTTCCTGCATGCGTCCGAGGAAAACCTGCTGGTACCGCGCAAGATGTGCGAGCTGATCGTGCATGCTCCATTTGCCGGGCTCGGGCTGCGCTTTCCAGGATGCGGGCGAAGTCCGGCGGAAAATCTGAACGACAAGTTCGTGCTGATGTTCGAGTTGGTGGATGTGGGTCGGGTGCAGCATATCAGGTAGTGATTGTTCCTTTGAGGTACGTAATGGCTTTTCCTTCGATCAGTACACGGCCCGCGTTCATGCTGCAGAGCAGTTTTCCTCCCCGCCTGGAAACCTGCATCGCGCGGAGCGGATTTTTTTTCAGCCGGACAGCCCAGTAAGGCGTGAGCGAAGTATGCGCAGAACCGGTTACCGGGTCTTCATCGATCCCCGCCTGCGGTGCAAAAAACCGGGAAACAAAATCGCAGTCCCTGCCCGGCGCGGTGACAATAATTCCCCGGCCTCCGGATTTCGCAAGCAGCCGGAAATCGGGCAGCAGTTTTTCGACCTGCTCCTGGTTTTCAAAAACGAGCATATAGTCGGTTTTGCCTTTCCATATTTCCAGCGGCACGGCGCCGATCGCTTTGTTCATGGCCGGATCGGGAGTGAGCTGCTGCAATTCGTCGGCGGGAAAATCTAGCGTAAGTCCGCCGGCTGTTTTGGAAACTTCGAGCCAGCCGCTGCGCGACTGGAAGCGGATCTGTTTGCGTGCATACTGTTCGTGTTCGAAAAGTACGTGCGCAGCGGCAAGCGTGGCATGCCCGCAGAGATCGACTTCGACGGCAGGCGTGAACCAGCGGATATGGAAATCATCGCCCAGCGGCACGAAGAAAGCGGTTTCGGCCAGGTTGTTCTCGGCTGCGATGTGCTGCATCATCTCATCCGGAAGCCAGCTCCCGAGCGGGCAAACGGCGGCCGGGTTCCCGCTGAAAACCTGCTCTGCAAAAGCATCGACCTGGTAGATTTTCGTTTTCACGGGATGAAAGTAAAAAAGAAAAATCCGCCGGAGCTAAAGCTGCGGCGGACTACTTTTCACAGTTTACAAACAGGTATCAGCTTTTGGCCCTGGGGCGGAATGCTTCCACGGTTCCCGCGGTAATATCACTCATGCTGATTTCGAGCGTAACCACTTTACGGACATTGTTGAAATTCTGATGCGCGAGAACCACTTTGCCGTTTTCTTTCACTTCATATACCACGGCCGTGTGATGCGGAAATGTGGCGGAATACGTGTACTCGCCTTCTGTCCAGGAGAACGAAACATTTTCCATCTGGAGAATATCGCCTCCTTTGAGTTTTTCTTTTTTGTAATCCACTTTCGTTCCGTAATCGTGCGGCGCGGTCCAGTCGGCTTTGGCGTAATCTAGCGCAAAACGGGCAAGATCCCAGCACTCGCCGCGATCCACTTTTTTGCCCATATTGTTTTTGCAGAATTCCACCACTTTTTTGGACACGTCATCCGCCGGTTTGAAAGCCGTTGCGGCAACGAAGAGAAACAGGATAGCGAGCGTTTTTTTCATGAGGATCCTTTTTGGGCTTAATGCTATTGTTAACGTAAAGTGACATCAAAAATTGTACCTCTTTTGCCGGCCGGCCGGAAGTCCCTGTTACCCGAGCATTTCCTCAACCTGCCGCATATGCCTTTCCGTATGGTGCACCATGAAATAAAACCAGTCGGCGCGGGTCATTTCCCCGATGATGGGGTGAGGGAAAGTCGTACTGTCAAAAACGATTTCGTTATTCTCCAGTTTCTGCCGGATGAAGGCGCGCTGTTCGATGATGGCTTTTTTAACGGTGGGCAGATCGGTAAACCGGCCTTTGGGTTTCACCATATCGGGAGCCATCCATTTACCCGTGCCGCGCATTTTTTTCCCGAGCAGGGCATCGCCGTATAATTCGGTTTTTTCCTGTGCGTTCTCTTTTCCCGGGGCCAGCAGCGCATTGCGAACGCCTTTTTCCACGATGAAAATATGTTCGAGCTGTTCGAGCACGGTCCAGCCTCCGGCAGCCGGTGTTTTTGCCGCGCTGTCGCCCGGGATTTTTTGCAGGAAGATTTCCAGGGCAATCCCCGAATTATTCAACAGGTCGAGAAATGGCTGGTTGCTCAAGTCTGTATCACACCTACATTATACGCTTTCGTAATCGGCGCATGATTGGCCGCTTCGATACCCATGCTGATCCACTGGCGCGTATCGAGCGGGTTGATGATCGCGTCGAGCCACAACCGTGCGGCCGCATAGTACGGCGTCATCTGGCTGTTGTAGCGGTCGGTGATCATGTCGAGCAGTTTCTTTTCTTCTTCGGGCGTGATTTCTTCTTTGCCCTGCGCTTTAAGCGAACTCACCTGGATCTGCAGCAGCGTTTTGGCCGCCTGCCCGCCACCCATCACCGCGAGCTGCGCAGTGGGCCAGCCCACGATCAGGCGCGGATCATATGCTTTTCCGCACATGGCGTAATTGGCTGCGCCGAATGAATTGCCGATGATGACCGTAAATTTCGGAACGACCGAATTGCTCATGGCGTTCACCAGTTTGGCGCCGTCTTTTATAATACCGCCCTGTTCGGAACGCGATCCGACCATGAAGCCGGTGGCGTCCTGCAAAAAGAGCAGCGGAATTTTTTTCTGGTTGCAGTTCATCACGAAGCGCGCGGCTTTGTCGGCAGAGTCGGAATAAATTACGCCGCCGAACTGCATTTCGCCTTTCTTGCTTTTCACCACTTTGCGCTGGTTGGCCACGATACCCACAGCCCAGCCGTCGATGCGCGCGAGGCCGCAGATGATCGACTGTCCGTAGGATTCTTTATACTCGTCGAATTCGGAATTATCCACCAGGCGGTAAATAATTTCGTGCATATCGTACGCTTTGTCGCGCGATTCGGGGATGATGCCGAGGATGTCTTTCGGATTTTTTTTCGGAAGAGCGGGAGCGCTGCGGTCGAAACCGGCTTTTTCGTAATCGCCCACTTTGTCCATGATGCGGCGGATACGATCAAGACAATCCTGGTCGTCTTTGCATTTGTAATCCGTCACACCCGAAATTTCACAATGCGTGGTTGCTCCGCCGAGTGTTTCGTTGTCAATGGTTTCACCGATCGCCGCTTTCACGAGATAGGATCCGGCCAGGAAAATGGTGCCGGTTTTGTCCACGATCATCGCTTCGTCGCTCATGATCGGCAGGTACGCGCCGCCGGCAACGCAGCTGCCCATAATGGCTGCAATCTGCAGGATGCCCTGCGACGACATGATCGCGTTGTTGCGGAAAATACGCCCGAAGTTTTCTTTGTCCGGGAAAATTTCATCCTGCATCGGCAGGAAAACCCCGGCGCTGTCCACCAGGTAAATGATCGGCAGCCGGTTCTCCATGGCGATTTCCTGTGCACGGAGATTTTTTTTACCGGTGATCGGGAACCAGGCGCCTGCTTTCACGGTTGCGTCATTGGCTACCACGATGCACTGGCGTCCGTTTACGTAACCGATCATCACAACCGCTCCGCCGGCAGGACAACCGCCGTATTCTTTATACATATCGTCACCGGCAAAGGCGCCGATTTCGATACGCGGACTGTCTTTATCTAACAGGTAATCGATACGCTCGCGCGCGGTCAGTTTTCCCTGTTCGTGCTGTTTGTCAATACGTGATTTGCCGCCACCGAGGTATATTTTCTCCAGGCGTTTCTCCATCGCGGAAACGAGCAGCCTCAGGTTGTCGTCATTCTTATTGAAATCGATGTTCACTTTTTCTGTTGAACCGGGTTTTACAGACATAAGATTTATGGATTCTTTCGGAAGCTCAAAGATACTATTTTTGAAGGGCCGGAAAGGGCTGATTTTTTGACCGGTACCTTGTAATGAATGGCAGTCGGAGCGCCTGGTTTCGCCCGGAGTAAATGCGTCTTTCCTGCTTTTGAAAATTTTGCCGAAGATTAAGCAGATTAATCCCGATCCGGATAACGGAGACTACCGGGACCTTCAGCGCCCTGCGATGATAAACTTCTTTGTGCAGATAGTATTGTCATCCTGCACGAGGGAGAGAAAATAAACACCCGGCTCCAGGTTTCCGCAGCGCATCGTAAATGCAGTACCGGAAATATTTTGTTCCTGCATAACCAGTTTTCCTTCCGGGTTATGCACGCGGATCGAACCGGAATGCAGGGACATACGAAAATCAATGCGGATGAAATCCGATGCCGGGTTCGGAAAAATCAGCGGAGAAACGGGAGATACATCACCACCCGGAATTTCGCTCAGCGTTCCGAATTCCCAGAGGTCGTTGTAATTCGTTCCGCTGGTTCCCGTGCCGAGATAAACGCGATTCCCGATTGTAAAACCAGCACAGAGCCTTCGCGCCGAACCTGCGAACTGTGCCGCGGGCGACCAACTGTCGGCAGCGGCATCGTAAGCCCAGAAATCATCATAGTTATTCGTGGTGGCCGTGCTGTAGCCGAGACCGATATATCCTTTTCCCTGGAAAGAAAAACCGGAAGTGCAATAACGCAGCCCCGCGGGAAAAGAACATTTCTGCGACCAGGAATTCGCGGCCGGATCGTAGCACCAGAAATCGCCGAACATGAGCGTGTAATTATAGGTCATTCCTGTGCCGAGATAAATTTTTCCGCCCAGTTCGAAAGAAGCTGCGAAATTCCGCTGCTGCCCGGGAAACTGCGCGCGCGCCTGCCAGGTGTTTGCCGGCGGATCATATTCCCACCAGTTGGTGGTTGCATTGGCCAATCCCACATAACCTTTCCCGTTTGCTGCTTCGCAGCTGGCTGTCCCGGTCGCCTGCCCCGGGAAAGAAGTGACCGGTGTCCATTGATTGTTAACCGGATCGTATCTCCAGAAATCAGCATGCAGCGAATTCCCGTCATCACCCGTACCCACATACGCATAATTCCCGATGGCAAAAGCCACCGCGCCGAAACGCTGGCCGCCGCCGTAGTTCGCTTTCTGTGTCCACGTGTTTGTGCCGGGATCATATTCCCACCAGTCCTGGTAAACGATCTGGCCCGTGGCGTTCACATGACCGAGCCCGAGATACCCGCGTCCGCCGACCGCGCAGGCCGAGGCGCGGTGCCGTGCAGGAGCGGGGAGCTGCGCTTTCTGCACCCAGGCATATTGCGTTTGCGCCCCGGCGGAATCCGCGAGAAATAACAGGAACAGCATAACGGCAATCATTCGGGGCATCAACGGTGATGTCATGACGGGTGATCAATGCATACAAAACAACCGGAAGAAACGGATCGGGAATTGAAAATTACCATTATTTGAAACAGGAACAAAAAAAATCGCGGCCCCGTGTTTATGGAAGCCGCGATTTTTTTGGAAAAAGAAAATATTACTTCGTGATCACGAGGCGCTGTGCTGCGTTCCCGTTTTCGCTCTGAACCTGTACAAGGTAAATTCCTGCGGGCAGCGTTGTATAGTCAAGAGCGTGTATGCCTTTGGTCAGTTGCCTGCTTGCCATTACCTGGCCAAGGTTGTTCACGATATTGATCGTCGCTTTTTCAGCTTCTTCGGGTAAATGCTCACCGTACTGATGTTTTGCTGTTCGATAATACCTACGCAGGCATTTACAGTGATGTTGATACCGGCAGAGCCCGAGCATCCGTTTCCGTCCGTGAACGAATATGTAAGCGCCTGTGTTCCTGTTCCGATAGAAGGATCAAAAGAGTTTCCGGTTACACCGGGTCCGGAGAATGTGCCGCCTGCAGGAGTACCGGTGAGCGTTACGTTGGCATCATCCTGGCAAACCGTTGTGCTGGCAGCGGAAGCGGAAACGGTAGGAGGCGTGTTGATCGTTACGTTTACCGTATCCGAATCGGTGCAGCCGTCGGCGCTGGTAACCACAACGGAGTAAATGCCCGATGTGGAAACGGTGAGTGTCTGCGCAGTCGTGCTGTCGATCCACAGGTATGTCGATCCTGCGTTGCCTGCGTCGAGTACGATCGAACCGCCGCACTGCGAAGTGTCACCGAACAGTGTTACGGAAGGAATCACCCCGGCAGTATAACCGATCGAAGCCGAACTGGCGCAGCCGTTGGTATCGGTTACCGTTACGGAATAATTACCGGTAGCGGAAACGGTAAGTGTTTGCGCAGTCGTGCTGTCGCTCCAGAGGTATGTTGAGCCGGCGTTGCCTGCATCGAGTACCAGGCTTCCGCAAACCGTTGTATCGTTACCGAGATCGACAACCGGCAGCGGGTTAACGATTACCGTTGTCCCGGTTGCTGAGGAATCGCTGCATCCATTCACATCCGTGCAGATCATGTTGAATACGCCGCCGCTGGTGATGGTGAAAGGTGAAGTTGTTGCGCCGGGAATGAGCACACCGTCCTGGTACCACTGATACGTTCCCGAAGGTGCGTTGGCTGCCACTTGTGTAGAATCGCCTGCGCAGAAACTGCTTGCCGTAGCCGAAACCGAAACGACTGGCAGCGGATTAACCGTTACGGTTACACCGGTAGCCGAAGAGTCGCTGCATCCGTTCACATCCGTGCAGATCATGTTGAACACGCCGCCGCTGGTGATGGTGAAAGGCGAAGTCGTTGCACCGGGAATGAGCACGCCGTCCTGGTACCACTGATACGTTCCCGAAGGTGCGTTGGCAGCTACCTGCGTGGAATCGCCTGCGCAGAAACTGCTTGCCGTGGCTGAAACCGAAACAACCGGCAGCGGATTAACTATTACGTTGATGCCGACACCGGAGCTGTCGTTGCTGGTGCATTCGTCGGAAACCAGGCAGTTGTAATGACCTGCAGCAGTAGCTGTGTACGTTTGAGTAGTGGCGCCAACAATGGACGCGCCGTTCAGAAACCATTGGTATGTTGCGCCGGCTGTAGATGAACCGTGGGTAAGCAAGGTACTGCCGCCGGTGCAGAAAGAAGCGTTTCCGGTGATTGCGCGTGAGCAGGTCATGAAAGCCAGGCCGCGCAGATCGTCCGGGTTACTGCCGAACTGGGCGCCCCAGGTACCGTTGGCGTTTATCCTGTTGAAGGTAGAACTGATGTTGCTGATCCAGAATTTATTGTTGCCCATATAAACAGCGCCGAATGTTTCGCCGTTGGTGGTCCCGATGATGGGAATATTAGTAGGAGTATATGGCCCGGTAAGGGTATCGAATTTTTCAAAAACAACGGTTCCGTTGCCCGACCAATGATAAAGCATGTTATTGTCGTCCGGGTTGGCGCAGATGACTTCACCGTCAGCGCCGCTTCCCATGTTTTTGATCAGGGTTTTTGTGGCATTGGTTTTATCAATGGAATAGAGTGCTTCCGGAACAGCCGCCCCGTCGCCTGTTGCTCCGAAAAGCCGTGCATTGGAAGTGAAAGTGAGCGAGGAAAAGTTATCGCCGAGGTTGCCGATAATAGTAACGACACCGGTCAGCAAATTGAGTTTGCCCAGCGTACGGCCCGTTGTTGCCGATTGTTTGCAGACAATATAAAGATCTCCGTTGGAAGGATCCTTGGTCAGCGCCGTCATCCCGGTAATGGTTCCGCCCGAAGAAGGCGTAGGGCTGAGGCGGCGTTTGATCTGCAGTGTGGTGGTATCAACGGTCCAAAGACTGTCCTGGAAAGGAGACGAACCGACCAGTACTGTAACAGATTGTGCATCCAGGCCAATCATACCGAATATGAATGCTGTAGCGAGTATAAATTTTTTCATGAGCAGGTTTGTTTGTGGTGGCAAGTAGCTAAGGTAGAAAAATGTGGGAAAACGCGCCTAAATTTTCTCCAAAGCCCGCAGCGTTTTTTGGCCGCGATTGCACAATCCTGCCGAAGCATTGGACATAAGTCCTTCAATGACCAGTTTCAGTTCATTTTTCAGGCCGGGTTCTTTCCGGCAGATATTCAATAAAACCGTCATCGAAAACGCTTTTACGGCGATCGGTGAATCGGCTTTCATCAGCAGGCGGAAGCAGGTATTGGCAAGTATGCCGAGATACTTTTCCGGCACATCGGTGAACTGCAGAAAGCGAACGGTACCCCGGACAACGGCATCGTGATGACCTTCCTTTTCCAGGTTTTTGATCAGCTTGCCGAGATACGGTTTCACTAATTGCGGCTGCGCTTCAGCACAATCGCTCAAAACCGGGGCGGCGAGCTGGACCAGGCGATATTCGTTGCCGAGAAAATGACCGACCAGTTCTTTGAATCGCTGCGGATCTTTTCCGATCCATTTTACGATTCGCTGCCTGTTGGCTTTGGAATGTTCTTTCAGAATGGCTTCGCGGAGATTCATCCCGTTTATTTATTGCGCTACGGCCACCACGCTGATTTCCATATGCACGCCTTTCGGCAAGGCGGCCACCTGCACGGTCTCCCGCGCGGGATATTTCCCGGCCTGGAAATAGGAACCGTAGACATCGTTCATTTTCGGGAAATCGGCGAGGCTGGTCATATAAATAGTTGATTTGGCCACATCGTTCATGCTCATGCCGGCGGCGGACAGGATGGCTTTGATATTTTCCATCACCATTTTCGTTTCCGAAACGATATCGGCCGTATCTAATTTTCCATTCACGGGATCGAGCGCGATCTGCCCGGAAACGAAAAGTGCGTTTCCTTTGGCAACCGCCTGCGAATACGGTCCGATGGGTTTGGGCGCTTTATCCGTAACGATATACGCCGGTTTGGTTTCCATCGTTTTCCGCGTCGAAAGCGTAAGCCAGAGCAAACCGCCGATCGCGATGAATGCCACGCCGATGAAAATGGTTTTGTTCATGGGTACTATTTCTTCGGCAGCGATTGCGCCATTTCCGTAATGGCTTCCAGCAGTTTGTCGAGATCGGGCAGCGCAGTATATACATGCGGCGTTACGCGCACACCGTGGATGTTTTCCCAGTTGATGCCGACTGTATGGATTTTGTACTTGTCGAAAAGATGCCCGTCGATTTCTTCCGGCTTCCAGCCTTCGATGCTGAAGTTGCCGATGGCACAGGAGAACGGGGCTTTCAGTGATGTGTTCAGTTTCACGCCTTTGATCTTCGCCGCTTTAGCCGCCCAGTAATCTTTCAGGTAACGCAGGCGCGCTTCTTTTCTTTTCGAACCGATCATCTGGTGAAAATCCACGGAGTAGGCGATGGCCATTTCCGAAGCGAAAGAACGCGTGCCCAGCGACTCGAATTTCCGGATGTCGCTGCTATCGGGCTCGGTGTTCGAAAGCAAAGCCCATACGTTTTTGATCTTGTCCTTTTTAATGTAAAGCAAACCGCTGCCGAACGGTGCGCAGAGCCATTTGTGCAGGCTGGTGGCGTAATAATCGCAATCGAGATCGGGAATTTTGTAATCGATATGCGCGAAGCTGTGTGCGCCGTCAGCGATTACTTCGATGTTCCGTTTATGCGCTTCCTGCGCGATTTTTTTCGCAGGCAGAATCTGCCCGGTCCAGTTGATGATGTGCGTGATGTGTACGATTTTCGTTTTGTCGGTAAACGCTTCCGCGAATTTTTTCACGATCACTTCGTCATTCTCGATCGGGAATTCGAAATTCAGCCAGACGAGTTTAATGCCGTCGCGTTTTTCGCGCTGTTTCCAGGCATTGATCATATTCGGGTAATCCTGTTTGGTCAGCACTACTTCGTCGCCCGCTTTCAGGTTGAGCCCGAAAATAACCGTGTTCAGTCCTTCAGTCGAATTCCGGTTGATCGCGATTTCCTCCGAACTGCAGCCGGCAAGATCGGCCAGTTTTTTCCGCAGCGGTTCGCGGCCCTGGTCGAGCGTACGCCACATGAAATAGGAAGGACCTTCGTTGCACATCTGGTAATACCGGATATGCGCGTCCTGCACGCTTTTCGGCTGCGGACTGACACCGCCGTTGTTCAGGTTGATCACATTCTGTGAAACGGTAAAACATTCGCGGATGTATGCCCAGAAATCTTCATCGGCTGCCGCTTCGGCGGGTGTCATCCCGTCCACGCGTTCCAGCGCATCGTCAAGCCCGGCGGCCAGCAGCGGTTCGAGAATAGAAGAGAGGGAAAGCGCGCCTGCGGTGAGGCCCAGCTTTTTCATGAAACTGCGGCGGTTGCTCATCGGTTTGAGGATGTGTGTATGCGAATGTACGAATCGGGAGGAAACGAAAAAACTTCCGGGCCCCGCTCATTGTTTTTTGCAGCTTTCCGGGGTATATTTGATAAAACACAGGAAACCATGAAAACCGCTTTTTCTCTTTTGTTTTTTGTTCCTTTTGGTGTTTTCGCGCAATCGCCTGTCACCGCAAACCCGGGAAGTGCAGCTACACTGCCTTCGTCAGCCTGTCTCAGTTGCGCGGGAGCGACCTGGAGCAATGAAACCAATGTGCTTGCTGCCGATGGCGCGGGAGCGGATGTCGGACTGATGCAAAACGGTTTTTGCTTCCAGAGCAGTTGTTATGCTTCCCGGTATATGGAAGCTTCCGTTTTCGGCTTCAACATTCCGCTCACCGCCACGATAGACAGCATTCACGTTGACGTAACGCGGAAAGGATTAACGGCCCAGGGACTGCATGATTCGATCGTGCAGCTTGAACCTGATCCGCTGACCGGGCCGGTAGGAACGAATATGGCTGATCCGGCTACAGTATGGCCCGCAGCGTATGCTACTAAAACCTACGGTCAGCCCGGCGATCCGCTTTGGGGATATGCCTGGACACCGGCGATGATCAACAATGCGCAGTTCGGCGTGCTGGTGAAAGTGTCGAATGGGGACGCTTCGCAGCAAACAGCGTATATCGATCATATTGCCGTTACGATTCATTACTCCACATCGACCGGAATTTTTTCTGCGACTTCTTCCCCGGGCAATTTCCAGGTACTCGGATCAGGAACAGCGCATCCTGTCCTGGAATTGAAACTGGAGCGGAATGCGCCGGTGAAATTTACGGTGACCGATGTTGCGGGGCGTGTGCTTTATGAAAAACAGGAAGGTATGCTGAGTCCGGGAGTACACCGGCTGCAGCCGGCTGCGGAAGAGTTTCCTGCCGGTTTATATTTTCTCGTTGCCGAAGCTGACGGTAAACGTTTCGCCGGTCGCTGGATGAAAACGGTCCGGCAGTAAAGTTCCCGGATTCAATCCACCGGTTTCTGCGCAAGAAAAAAATCAACCTGCCCGTCTGCATCGCGCTCGCCGAAGAGCAGGAGGTGGGAAGGAGAAGAAAAATTTCCCGGCGAAGAAAAAATAATACTGTGCGCAGCTTCGTCATGGTGGCTGCCGAAATTCCGTTCAGTCATCAACCCTCCGCCCGAGCTGGTATGCAGCAGGTACATTTGCTGCATATTGCCGAAGCTCATACTGCGCGCAGCGGTGTAAATTGAACCGTCGGATGCGATCACGCTCCATTCGCCGCCATCGTGCTGGCTGCCGCCGTAATTGTTTTGCCAGAGGATATTTCCGGACATATCAATTTTCACCAGGTAAACATTATGTTCCGGGTGCCCGAATCCCGCGGTATGCGCCGTGATGAGCAGGTTCCCGTCGGGCGTCATTTTGATTTGGTGCGGTTCTTCGTACCCGGGAGTTCCGATCGTTTTTGTCCACAGCGTATCGCCGTTTGCATCACAGCGCAGCAGCCACAAATCCGTGTCACCGTTTCCGAAACTGTTCGTATAGCCGAGTACCATAAAACTGTTATCCGGGAACACGTGAATATTCACTCCGCCATCGTTCATGGGGCCGCCGTAACGTTTCGTCCACAACGTATCGCCGCTCCAATCTGTCCGGACAAGGTAAAGGTCCTCGCCCTGCGCGCCGAAACTTTGTGTTGTGCCGGTGAGCAGGCGCTGTCCGTTAGAAAACTGCGCGATGCCATAACACTGCTCGTCGGCCGAGCCTCCGTAAGTATGGCTCCATTGCATCGTGCCATACGTATTTACGGCAATGACGTACATGTCTTTTCCACCGGCGCCGAAACTTTGCGTATAACCCGCAACCAGGAAAGTGGTGTCTTGAAGATCGGCTGTTGCCAGCAGCACATCATCGCCCGCACCGCCGTAATATTTTTGCCAGATCACCGTTCCCGCAGAATCGGCGCGTATGAGTAAAAAATCATAATTGGAAACGGATGCGCTGTTGGAATACCCCGCCATCAGGTATTCTTTTCCGCCTGGGCCATAGTTGCTGACCGATCGTCCGTAATCGCTTCCTGCACCGCCGTATGTTTTTTCAAATGAGCCGACTGCAGCCGGGTAAGCGACATCTTTGCTGCAGCCGAAAAAAAGCATACCGGGAACCAGGAAGAGAAAAGCAATTCGGAATGATTTCATGTATCGTTATCCTTTCAGTAAACGCCCGCTTTCCGGCCCGGCGCAGCAAAGCAAATCAATTACCGACAGGTTCTGCTGAAACCCATGCCGTTCTTCAAATACCTGTGCATAACGGGGAACTGCTGAAAATAGTACATGGCTTTTGGGAGAAATTTTTTCCCGGTAATCCGCATCTGCCGTTTCGATAAAATTTTCGGAATAGCTGATACTGCAGTTGATCTTCAGCAGCCGAAGCGTGAGTTCCAGTATTTCCCGGTTGAAATCGGAAAGCAGTTCGGTTTTCCGCGCTTCGTAAAACGGCGAGAAATAATCCGCATAAAATTCGAAAAACGCAGAATTGCCATAAGCTGTTTTAATGCTTCGCCAGTGCAGCCGCTGCCATTGTTCGTGGTACGACATGCGGATATCTTTTGCCGGCGTATGGTTCGCGTATTTTTCCACCGGGATGACGAGATCCTGCAAACCGTTCGGTCCGGCGATCCGGCAGCGGTTGCGCCAGGTCTGCTTCACGAAATGTTCGTGCAGGTCGATCACCACGGAATCCTGGGCGGCAAGAACAGCGTAGTATTCCAGCGGCGCGAGGTAAAGCGAAGACAGTACCGGGACGTTCATCACGACGAAAAATACGGATACAAAACATCCCAGCCGAATTTCAGGATCATGCCGCTGACCACGACGAGAAAAAGTACGCGGATGAATTTACTTCCTTTCGCAACCGCCATGCGCGCGCCGAGATATGCACCGCCCATGTTACAAACAGCTGCCGGGATGGCGAGATCGTAGCGGATCTGCCCGCTCCAGGCGAACCAGGCCAGCGCGGCGAGGTTCGTTGCGCAGTTGATCAGCTTGGCGCTGACGGAAGCATTCAGGAAATCGAAACCGAAAACGCTCACGTAAATCACGATCAGGAAACTGCCGGTTCCTGGTCCGAAAAATCCGTCGTACAGTCCGAGCAGCGCGCCCGCAGAAAAAGAAGCGACGGTAAGCGTAACCGGGTCGAGCGCTTTCTTTTTGCTGATTCCGAAATCTTTTTTCAGGAAGGTGTAAATGGCTACGGCAATCAGCAAGCCCAGCACCACGGGCTTCATAAGTTCCTTGTCGAATAAACTGACCAGCCGTGCACCGACTACCGCAAACACGAGCGCTGTAACAATGGCGGGCCACACGGCTTTCCAGGGAACGGAAGTGGTGCGTATGTAGCGGACGGCCGCAACCGTTGTCCCTGCGAATCCCGCGAATTTGTTGCTGCCGAAAATCACCGGCGCCGGAAGTGCGGGATACGCGAGAAAAAATGCAGGAAGCTGGATAAGTCCTCCGCCGCCGACCACCGCGTCGATGAAACCGGCGATGAATGCGAAGAACATCAGGATGACTAGTTCCATGCAGCGTAGTTATTACTGGTTCCCCGTTTACCGTTCCCCGTTTACCGTTTTGATATTACAAGGATGTCGTCAATATCTGTATACTTCTTCTTCAACTACACAGAACGGTAAACGGTAAACAGTAAACGGTAAACAGTTTAGTGTATCCCGTCAAAAATTCTGCTCCAGCGCGTGTGCCCGTTTTGCTTGTCGTATGAAAAAAGAATGAAGGCCGCGCGGCCCACGATATGGTCTTCGGGAACAAAACCCCAGATGCGCGAGTCGAAGGAATTGTAACGGTTATCGCCCATCATGAAATAATAATTCATTTGAAACGTATAGCTGTCCGCCAGTTTCCCGTTGATCATGATCGAATCGCCGCGAACCTGCAGCGTGTTGTGTTCGTAATCCACGATGATTCTTTTATAAAGCGGGAGACTGTCCACCGTCAGTTTAACCGTTTGTCCTTCGGACGGAATGACCAGGGGGCCGTACTGGTCGAGGTTCCAGGGAAATTTATCGGTGTTCGGAAAAATGCTTTGATCGAATGAACCTGCTTCGGCGGTGATCGCTTCCACGGCGAGAATGTTTTTCAGTTTGCGGATGCTGTCGGCTGCCGAAGGCGAAAGGGTAACTTCATACAGCCAGAATTCGGAGCGGTTGCTTTCTTTGGCCATACCGAAACGGCGGAGCAGGGCAGGATCGCGGATTACCGAATCCACTTTCACGGAATAGCGGAACAGCGCCTGCTCCGGGTTGGAAAGATTTTTCCCGTTGATATAAATTTCCCCGTTCCGTATTTCAAATGTATCGCCGGCAAGGGCTACGCAGCGTTTGATGAAATGCGAACGTTTGTCGACCGGGTATTTTTCGGGCGGACCTTCCATCGGGAAAATATCTTCCGCGGGAAAATTAAAAACCACTACATCGTTGTGCGCGATGTCCGAATAGCCGGGAATGCGCATGTACGGCAGGGAAATCCACTCCACGTACGCTTTTACATTTCCCCAGAGCCGCTGGTGCGTGAAGGGAATGCTGAGCGGTGTTTGCGGCATGCGCGGTCCGAAGGCGAGTTTGTTCACCACCACGTAATCGCCCGCAAGCAGCGTATTGTCCATCGATCCCGAAGGAATGGAAAACGCTTCGAACAGGAAAAGCCGGGCGATGAGTACGGCGATAAAAGCGAAAAGAAACGCTTCGCTCCATTCGCGCACCCAGTGTTTTTTCTTTTTCTTCTTTTTTCCGGAAGCATCTTCCTCACCGGCATCCGGGGAAGTCGCAGCAGACTCTTCCGGAACGGGCGGGGGAACCTGTTCTTCGGATGGCTGTTCGTTTTCCGGCGGCTGTTCGTCCATCAGCTCTTCTTTTTCGCAGCTTCGCGTTTGTGGCGGTTGCGGAACCAGTTAAAGGCAAAGATAGCGGCCACGATACCGGCAAAATACCAGAGATAGGATCTCGATAATCCGTCGGGGCTGACGAAACTGATCATGCGTTCTGTCCGTACTCCGCCGCCCTGCTTGGGAATGGAAAGCCAGATCATGGAAGGCGAACCGACGATATGCGTTTCGGGCACGAAGCCCCAGAAGCGCGAATCGAGCGAGTTGTGGCGGTTGTCGCCCATCATGAAATAATAATCGAGCTTGAACGTATAGGAAGTTGCGACCTGCCCGTTGATGAAAATTTTCCCGTCGCGGATTTCAAAATCGTTCTCCTCATACACGTCGATGATGCGCCGGTAGAGTGCGATGTTGCTCAAACTGATGTCCACTTTTACGCCGGCTTTCGGAATGGTGAGCGGGCCGTAATTGTCGCGGTTCCAGCGGAAGTTTTTAATGTCGTGCGGGAAAGTTTCCGGGTCGAACAGGTGCGCGGAATCGAGCGCAACTTCTGTCAGGCCAACTTTTTCGCGGAATTTGTCCACCTGGTTTGCGTGCATGGCAACGGCAAACTGGTATTTCAAAGTAGGCGGAACAGCGAAAATGGAATCTTTGGCCGAGTCGTATTTCAGCAGTCTCGGGTTGTTCATATAATTCACCTCGTCGGTGATATTCATCTTCGCGATGCCTTCCTGGAACTCTTTCATATTCCAGTCGCCGAGATTCGAGTTATTGAAACAATGCGAGAACTGCATGTTCGGCGGATTGTAAGCTTCTTTCCCGTTGATGAACAACTGCCGGTTTTTGATTTCCATTTTGTCGCCGGGAATCGCCACGCAGCGTTTGATGTAATTGTCTTCCTTGTCCACCGGGCGTATGAGGATATCGCCGAAAATCTGCGGGTTATTCCAGATCACATCACGGCCCTGCCCGCGCACGAGCTGGTAATAGCTGATGTTGGGATATTTTCCTGCAACGGTATCACCTTCCGGGAAATTAAATACGACGATGTCGTTGTTCTTGATACTCGCCCAGCCGGGAAAACGCAGGTAAGGCAATTCGATCCAGTCGAGGAACGACGGTGTGCTTTCCGTAAACGGGAGGCTGTTGTGCGTGAACGGAAAGGTGAGCGGCGTACTCGGGATTTTCGCGCCGTAGCGCATTTTGTTCACGAAAAGATAATCGCCCACCATCAGCGACTTTTCCATCGAGGAGGTCGGGATGGTGAAGGCTTCGAAAGCGAAGGTGCGGATCAGTGTCGCTGCCACGATGGCGAATACGGCCGCTTCGCCCCATTCTTTGATGATATGTTTGTTTTTCTCGTGCGGTTTCGGTCCGACAAATTTTATTTTCTTCGAAAAGCCGATCAGCGGAACAAAAAGAAAATAACCAAGTACGGCGATCACGTGATCGCGGAAACTCCGTTTTCCGAAATGATTCGACAGGTCGACCAGCAAGATCGCAAGCATGTAAATGCCTACCGTAGGAATCAGCAGCAGGAAAATCCACCACCAGGGACGTTTGACCAGTTTGAGCCAGACCACGAAATTGTAAACCGGTACAAGCGCTTTCCAGCCCGCGACATTGGCTTTTTCATTGGTATTCGTTATCGGTTTTAAAACCCGAGCAGATCGTTCATTCCGAAAATGCCTTTTTTGCCGGGCAGCCATTCCGACGCAACCACTGCGCCGAGTGCAAATCCCTGCCGGTTGTGCGCTTCGTGCGAAATGGTGATCGTATCGACAGCCGACTGGTACGTGATGATGTGCGTGCCGGGAACTTCACCTTCGCGTTTCGATCCGATGGGAATTTCGCCGGGTTTCGCCTGCGTACCGTCGATCCATTTGCTTTTCCGTTCCAGGTTTGCGATGATGCCGTTGGCCAGGGTAATGGCCGTGCCGCTGGGCGAATCGAGTTTGTGGATGTGGTGGATTTCTTCCATGCGCACATCGTATTCGCCGTAGCCGTTCATCATCTTCGCGAGATTTTCATTCAGGCGAAAGAAGATATTGACGCCGATACTGAAATTGGACGCGTAGAAAAAAGCCTGGTTGTTTTCGAGGCATTCCTTTTTCACTTCGTCCATTTTCGCCAGCCAGCCGGTTGTTCCGGCAACTACGGGAACATGACAACGGAAACAGCGCATGATATTACCGTACGCGCTTTCCGGTGTGCTGAATTCGATGGCCACGTCGGCCTGCATCAGTTCGGCGTCGGAATAGGTGCCGGCATTGTGTTCGTCCACTTTCAGCACAATTTCATTTCCGCGTGAAAGGGCGATTCCTTCGATGGTTTTACCCATTTTGCCGTATCCCAGTAGGGCGATTTTCATAAGTGCCAAAGATAACGCGGCTTTCGGGATTATGGATTCTGTTTTTCAGATTTTTAACGAACTGTTTTACAGATATGAGATATGAGATTTGAGACATGAGAAACCTGCGAACCACCAATATTCGTCAGGTCGAGCGCCTGCCCGCCGTACAACTTTGGGAGGCGGGGCAGCCGAGGACAAATGAAACGTTCTTGTCAGGTCGAGCGGCAGCCGAGACCTGCGAAACACAATCGTCTCATATCTCAAATCTCAAGTCTCACATCTCATATCTGTATAAGATTACTTGCGAAGCGCACCGTAAGTATGTTACCTGAACGTAATCCTCATCGAAAATCCCGGTTGAAATCCGCGGGGTGTGGGAACGGCGGTGGGAGCGAGGTAGAAGGTAAGATCGTCGCTCATTTTTTCTTTGAATTTCCAGAGATGTGCATCCACGGCGGCATCCACGATGTTGATCGTATACAGTAAAGCCATGCCGATGGCGGAAAGATCGCGGTAACGCTGGTAGTAATTTTTCAGCGTAACCAGGTCGTTGTCGGAGTATTGTGGCAGGTTATCCGTGGTCAGCGTATCATCGTCGTATCGCAGGCGAAGCGCTTCGGCATAAATACCGCGTTCGCGATGATTCCAGTAATACCCGTAACCGAGCCCGGCGAAACCGGCGTAGATTACGGGAACTTTCCAGTATTTCTTGTTGTAAACCTGCCCGAGTCCCGGCAAACAGGCCGACATGACCGCCGCTTTTTTCGGCGAATGTTCCGGTTTTATTTTTTTGACGAGTGTATCTTTTTTTGCCGAATCGCCGACGGTGAGTTTCCAGGTATTGACGGAATCCGTTTGCGCGCGAAGCGAAATTATCCCGGCAAGCAGGAAAAATAAAACGGAAAGGAAAATACTCCGGTGGCTGTACATGCTTTACTGCAGCGGGGCTGGTTTAAACGGCGTAACTGCAAAAACCGTTCCGGTTTAAATATCGAGTGCATCGAGGATACGTTCGAGCGCTTCTTCGTTTTCGAAGGGAATGATAAGTTTTCCGCGGCCCTGTTCATTGCTCTTCAGTTCCACTTTGCCGTTGTACTGCTTGGAAAGCGATTTCAGTTTATCGGCATAGGTTACATGAAGATCGCCGCGCAGGTTGGTATGCTCCGCGCGGTGGTGTGAAGGCGATTTTTCGCCGCGCGCCAGCAATTCGATTTCGCGCACCGAAAGATCATCGGTAATCACGCGCTTGTACAAATCGAGCTGCGCTTTCGGGTTGTCGATATTGATCAGTGCGCGGGCATGGCCCATGGTGATCGACTTTTCCCGGATGCCGCGCTGGATTTCTGCGGGCAGGCGGAGCAGGCGGAGATAGTTGGTGATGGTGGAACGCTGCTTGCTCACTTTTTCGCTCAGTTGTTCCTGCGTCAGTCCGCATTCGTCGATCAGGCGTTTGTAGCTGATCGCGATTTCCACGGCGTCGAGATTTTCGCGCTGGATGTTTTCCACGAGCGCCATTTCGAGCATGGTCTGGTCGTTCGCCACGCGCACGTAGGCGGGAATGGCGGTAAGCCCGGCCATCTGCGACGCGCGGAAACGGCGTTCGCCGGAGATCAGCTGGTACTTGTCGTATCCCATTTTCCGGACGGTGACCGGCTGGATGATGCCGTGCACTTTGATGGATTCGGAAAGTTCTTCGAGCGCCTGCTCTTCGAAATGCGTGCGCGGCTGAAAGGGGTTGGTCTCGATCTGCTCGAGCGGGATCGTGCTTACGCCTCCTGCAACTGCTGCGCCCTGTGCCGCAAGGCTGTTGCTGGTGATGTCGGTGCCTGCGTTTTCGAGCAGTGCGCTGAGGCCTTTTCCGAGGGCGGATTTTTTGGTGCTCATGGTGTTTGTGTTCTGGTACGCGTGTCTTGAGTAAGTGTCCCGGGAAGTGTCTCATAAGTATGGGCGATGCACTGCATCGCCCTTACTTATGTACTTACTGCACCGGAAAATGAAAAGCGCTTTTCGCTTTTCATTTTCCGGTGAGGTTTATGATCTTCTCTTCGTCGCTCAGCCGCGTCATGTTGTTCTTCTGCAGAATTTCACGCGCAAGGTTGAGGTAATTGATTGCGCCTTTGCTGGTGGCATCGTGCATGATGATCGTTTCTCCGAAACTGGGCGCTTCCCCGAGTTTGGTGTTGCGCTGGATGATGGTATCGAAAACCATGCTCTGGAAATGCGTTTTCACTTCTTCCACCACCTGGTTGCTCAGGCGGAGGCGGATATCGTACATGGTGAGCAGGATGCCTTCGATGGCGAGCTCCGGGTTCAGGCGGCTTTGTACGATCTTGATCGTGTTCAGCAGTTTGCCCAGTCCTTCCAGCGCGAAGTATTCGCACTGCACGGGAATAATTACCGAATCGGCCGCGCTCAGCGAATTGACCGTTACCAGGCCGAGTGAAGGCGAACAGTCGATGATGATGAAATCGTATTCGTTCCTGATTTTTTCAAGAACATGTTTCATCATTTTTTCGCGGTTCGGCAGGTTGATCATTTCGATTTCCGCACCCACCAGGTCGATGTGCGCGGGAAGCAGGTCAAGGTTGGGCGTGGAAGTAGTCAGGATCACGTCTTTCGGATCTTTTCCCTCGATGATGCATTCGTAGATGCTGGTCTTTACGTTTTTCGGATCGTGACCTACACCCGAGGTGCTGTTGGCCTGCGGGTCGGCGTCGATCAGCAGCGTCCGGTATTCGAGCACGGCAAGACTTGCGGCAAGGTTGATGGCTGTGGTCGTTTTGCCCACGCCGCCTTTTTGATTCGCTATGGCGATAATTTTACCCATCTATATGAAAATTTCAACTTTCAAAAACCCAAAAAGCAAACTCAACTTTCAAACCTTCAAACGCCAAAAACAGGCAGGGATTTTACACGAGAGTATGTCGTTTAACCTTAGCGTTGCATGCAGTAACCCGGTTTTTGGAATTTTGTTTTTTGGTATTTGAAAGTTGGTATTTGTTATTTTTCTATGGTTTCGCCGATTTTCATCAGCCTCAGTTTTTTTCCGGCCTGTGCGAATTTCTTCACAGCTTCTTCCTGGTCGATCTTGATGAAACCGAACGTATCGAAATGCATCCCGATGATGTCGCTGCATTTGACGAACCCCGCCGCGATGATGGCATTGTCCACGCCCATGGTGAAATTGTCGCCGACCGGCAGGAAGGCGAAATCCACTTTGCGGTAATCACCGATCAGTTTCATATCAAGCGTCAGCGCAGTATCGCCCGCATAATAAAAACTTCCTTCTTCGCTTTCGATGATGAATCCCAGGGGATTTCCGCCGTACGATCCGTCGGGCAGGCTGCTGCTGTGCAGGGCAACCACGCATTTCACCTTGCCGAAATCGAACATCCATTTGCCCCCGGTATTCATCGGGTGCGTATTTTCAATGCCCTGATTGTTCAGCCACACGCTGATTTCCCAGGAGCAGACGACTTTGGCGCCGGTGCGTTTGGCTATGGATACGCAGTCCGCAATATGGTCGCTGTGCCCGTGTGAAACCAGGATATAATCCGCCGCAACCTTGTCCGCATTCACACCCGTGCCGGGAATGAGCGGGTTGTCGCTGATGAACGGATCGAAAAGCAGGTTTATGCCTTTCAATTCCACACCGAAACAGGAATGTCCGTAATAACTGATCTTCATAATCCGGGTGATTTTTCCGGTGGCTGCAGGTATGGCCAAAATGCCGTTCTTTGCATGATTACTGCCGGAAATTCACGCCCGAAGGTAGGGAAATATGCGGTACGGTTTTTTGTAACTTATAAACAACGTTTCACGAACTATTTAACAGGCTGATGCTCACAATAATTTCGGGGACAAACCGCCCCGGCAGCAATACACTGAAGATAGCGCGCTATTATGCTTCGGCGTTAACGGGACTTGGAGTTGAGAACCAACTGCTTACGCTGGAAGAGTTGCCTGCCGACTTCCTGCGGACCGATCTTTACGGCAAACGGAGCCCGGTATTCCAGGGGCTGCTGGATCAGTATATGATTCCTGTTCAAAAATTCGCCGTTTTTGTCCCGGAATATAACGGCAGTTTCCCGGGTGTTTTCAAGCTGTTTATCGATGCCGTCCAGCCGGAGCATTTCCGCGGAAAAAAGATGGGACTGATCGGTGTTTCGGCGGGCAGGGCGGGGAACCTGCGCGGATTAGACGACCTGACCAATGCTTTTCATTACCTGAAAATGAACGTGTATCACCATAAAATTCCCGTTTCGCAGGTGCGGAACCTGGTGAGTGCCGACGAACTTACCGATGCCGCTACGCAGAAACTGCTGGGCGAACACGCAGCGGCCTTCTCCGATTATTGATTAATCCCGGATTACGCATCAGGCGAAAATCAGTAAATATTACAAAAACTGTCGCTTAAATATTTTCTAACGCTTGATTTGGGTTAATTTCGGGATTATGTTCCCGGAATGGTTTGCCGAATCTCTCCGAATTGAATTGGTCGCAGTTGCCACAGGCGCTTTCCTGGCGGTCATTTTCCTGCAATCCGGGCTGGATAAAATACTGGATTACAAAAACAACCTCGACTGGCTGAAAGGGCAGTTTTCCAAAACCATTTTTAAAAACAGCATCGGCCTGCTGCTGCCTTTGCTCACCCTGCTCGAAACGGCGGGCGGACTTTTGTGCGCGGCGGGCGTCGCGGTGTACTTTTTTAACAGGCCGTATGGCGGCGTTATTTTGTTTTTGGGTCATGTTTTCGTCCTGCTCGCCCTGCTGTCGCTGATGCTCGGGCAGCGCGTGGTGAAAGAGTACGCCGGGGCAGCTTCGCTTACGGGGTACATCATTATCGCTTTGCTGGGTTTTCTCGTGGTGGTGAACTGACGAATGTCCGCAGTCCTTCCGTTTTTCCTTTATTGATGCACTGTCTACCCGTTTGCTCCGGGCTACCGGATGTCCGGGCTTTGGGCTTTCTAAAGGTGATCGCATGAGCGGGCGGGACTACTTTTCGAAAAAAAACGACCCATGCCATCCCTGACTATTGCGACATTCAATTGCGAGAACCTTTTCCTGCGTTATAAATTCAACTCCAAATCCGATGCGGCCAAAGCGGTCGAAAACGGGTTTATTATCGACGTCAAAAAATTCGACGCGGTACTCGAAGAAGAGCGCAAACTTACTGCCGCCGCCATAAAAGAAATGAATCCCGACATTCTTGCGCTGCAGGAAGTGGAGAGCATGGATTCGCTGAAAGCATTCAATGCCCGTTTCCTCGGCGGCGCCTATAAATACAAAGCCATGATCGACGGCAATGATCCGCGCCTGATCGATGTGGCGATTCTCAGTAAAGTGCCTTTCGATCATGTGCAGACGCACCAGTTCCGCCGTTCGGGAAGCAGTTATATTTTTTCGCGCGACTGCCTCGAAGTAACGTTCACGGTAGGTGGCAAACCGCTCGGTTTTTTCGTCAACCATTTCAAATCGATGATCGAAGGCCGCGACGAAAGCATGCCGCGCCGCACGCTGCAGGCGAAAGAAGTCGTGAAGATCCTGAAAGAAAAATACGGCAACGATCCTTCGAAACACGATTGGGTGATGCTGGGCGACCTGAACGATTACCAGCCTTCTACGGCGATCGAAGCGCTGGTAAAAACCGGCTGGATGGAAAACGTGGTCGAACGGCTTCCGGAAGAAGAACAATGGACGCATGCCTACCGGAATGATTTACGGCAACTGGATTATCTTTTCCTGTCGTCGTCGCTCGCCAAACGGAATACATCTGTTAAACCGGTTATCGTGCGAAAAGGTTTATCGCTGAACGTGAAAAATTATACCGGTCCGCGTTTCCCCGGCGTAGGGAAAGATCGTCCGCATGCCAGCGACCATTGCCCGGTGGGAATTAAAATCAATATCTGAACACTCAAAGATCAATTGCCCGGTTTTGGTTAACCGAAAGGCCCGTCTTTATAAAAAAAGACGGGCCTTTTTATGCGGATGTTTTTTCAGGAGACCAGTTGCCGGTTGGTGACTTTTTCATAAAGCCTTTCGTACATCGGCAGGATTTTCGGGAGCTTGAATTTTTTGGCTTGTTCGTAAGCGTTTTGCCGGAATGTCTGCAGGCTTTCATCGGAGCTCAAAATGCGGAGCGCATTTTCCGCCATATCGTCCACATCGCCCACGTTGCTCAGGAAACCGCTGAATCCATGGACATTTACTTCGGGAAGCCCGCCGGTATTCGTGCTGATCACGGGTACTTTGGAAGCCATGGCTTCGAGCGCCGCGAGTCCGAAACTTTCGGTTTCCGAAGGCAGGATGAACAGGTCGGCGATGGAAAGAATTTCGTTCGGATTCACCACTTTGCCGAGTGAACGGATATCGTCGGAGGTATTCCCTTCGCGGCAGAGTTTTTCAATGTTATGCCGTTCGGGACCGTCGCCGATGAGGATAAGTTTGGCCGGAATTTTTTTGCGCACGCGATCGAAAACACGGAGCACGTCTTCCACCCGTTTCACTTTGCGGAAATTGGAAACGTGAACGAGGATGCGCTCGCCGTTCGGGGCGAATGTTTTTTTCTGGCAGTCTGCGCCGGATTTTCCGTAATCGTCCAGGCAAATGAAATTCGGAATGACCTCGATTTCGCGGCTTACGTTGAAATGTGCATACGTATCTTTTTTCAGGCTTTCGGAAACGGCTGTTACTGCGTTGCTGTTGTTGATGGCAAAGGTGATGACCGGCTCGAACGATGCGTCGCGGCCCACGAGTGTAATGTCGGTTCCGTGAAGCGTGGTGATATACGGAATATCGATGCCCTGTGATTTCAGGATTTGCTGCGCCATATACGCGGCGGAGGCGTGCGGGATGGCGTAATGCACATGCAGCAGGTCGAGTTTGTTATGCTTCACCACATCCACGAGCCGGCTGCTCAGTACGAGTTCATACGGCTGGTAATCGAAAAGCGGGTAATCGGAAACGGAAACTTCGTGGTAAAAAAGATTTTCGGTAAACGATTCCAGGCGCACCGGCCGGCTGTAAGTGATAAAATGAACTTCATGTCCTTTATGTGCGAGCGCCTTGCCGAGTTCCGTAGCCACAACGCCGGATCCACCGAAGGTCGGATAACAAACGATCCCGATTTTCATACGGCAAAGTTAGGGTTTATTTCAGGGACTGTTTACCGTTTTCAGTTTACCGTTTACCGTTTTGGTATTACAAGGATGTCGTCAATATCTGCATACTTCTTTTTCAACTATACAAAACGGTAAACAGTAAACGGTAAACTGAAAACGGTAAACAGTCTGTTTAAAGCGTTCGTCCTTCTTTCCCGAGCTCTCTTGCGAGTCCCGCGCGCAGGGTGAGGTGATCGATCACGAAATTGTTTTTTTCGATGGCCATCAGTGTGCACCAGGCGCCTATGTTGGCAATCTGCGCGTAGGAAATGGAATACTTATCGGAAAGATCGTTGAGTTTCACATCCGGACCGAAGCTCGTTTTATCGGTAAAGGCTTTTTTCCACATCTGCAGGCGGTCGGCTGCGTCGGGCATGGGAAAATAAACCATGGTATTGAAACGGCGCGTGAAAGCATCGTCGAGGTTGTTCCGGAAATTGGTGGCGAGGAAAATGATCCCGTAAAATTCTTCGATCCGCTGGAGGAGGTAGTTCACTTCCTGGTTGGCGTATTTGTCGTGCGCATCTTTGGTGGCCGTCCGTTTTCCGAAAAGCGCATCCGCCTCATCGAAAAAAAGTATGGCATTGGTACGCTCCGCGCGATCGAATACTTTTTTCAGGTTCTTTTCCGTTTCGCCGATGTATTTGCTCACGACCATAGAAAGATCGATGCGGAGTACATCTTTGCCGATATGTTTTCCGAGCAAAGCGGCCGTAACGGATTTCCCGTTTCCGGGGGGACCGTGAAAAAGCGCTTTGTATCCTTTGCCGAGCCTTTTTCCGTAGCCCATTTCATCGAACAGTGTACGGTGATGCGTGAGCCAGGTTTTTACATCGTCGAGCATCGTGCGTGTTCCCACGCCGAACACCATATCGTCCCAGCCGAGTTGCGTGGTGTATAGTTTTGCGGGGAAGTGACTGCTGAATGTGGGAATACGGGCAAGGCCGGTGGTTAAGTAATCAATTACTTCTTCCGATACGGCAATGGTTCCGCTTAGCCGTGGCTCCCCCGAAAGCGTTTCTTCAAGATGCAGAATGTTTTTGCTGAGAAAAGTGTGATTCGGTTCAAAAAGCTCCGTTACAGCAAGACGTTTCTGCATATCATAACCAGCAAGCAGGTGAGCTGCTGTTTCTGCTGTCGGTAAAAAATAACGGCCGTTTGCGGACAAGCGTCCCCCGAATTCGGTAAAGTTTTTCCCGGTATTCGGATTTTTAGATAAAAAAACGTCAAGCAGTTCAGGGCAGATATGCGGCGCTATCCCTAAAATCAGGATAGCCCGTTCATCTGTCGTGAGATTATGTTTCTCAATAAATTCTTTGTAGGGACTTTCGCAAAGCATGGGCGGAAATGTATCTCCGGGCTGTTCGACATCGCCATCATCTTCTTTTTTGTTTTTTTTTGCATTGGCTATGCTTCGGAATTGAATGAGGCTGGACAACCATTTTTTTTCGCTTTCAATACTTGTGGCGATATATTCGGGAAGGTACTTACTCATAGGGTCAGTTTTTGGAGGAGCCGTATTTTTTATAGGCCAGCAAATAAAAAGTGATATACGCGTCCATGTCTTTTTCCTGGAAAAGGCGATGGTAAGCGGGAGTTTCCTCTTCCTTGATTGAAAATTCTTTTTCAATCAGGCGAACCAGTGAGTTGTTTTCGACCCGGTAGATGTAAATCGTTCGCGAAGATTCTATCCCGGCCGCATTTTCCTTACTGTTGTTCGAACTGTGAAGTAGCAGCAACTTATCTGCCGTATTGACAAAAACATAATTTACCTGGCCGGATACAGTGGCATAGGCTTGTTTCGCGCCATCCTCTTTGAATATTTCGAGACGATCATTTGCGACCCGAAACCCTCTGATTTCAGGCCGTTTCATGCCCATGGTCATGGTTGATACGAGGAAAATATCATGACTTACGGATACAAAAGAACCGGGCTTTAGTTTTCCGTTTTTATAAATGAGCATGCCTCGCTGATCATAACCGGAAACATCATCGACTTCCGGTACAGCCAGGCTGATTTTTTTGTTTTTATCATAAATGACGCAAAACGAATCAGTTTGTCCTTCCGGGAAATTCATCCATTCTATTTTTAGCGGTTTCCCGTTCCATATTGTATCAAGAAATGCCTGAGATTTCCAATGGCCGGCCGGGACCTGCTGTTTTATTGAATCCGTGTGTGTGTGTGTAGTATCAGGCGTACGTTGCTCATTCATCGTATCGCGCGTAGTTTTTTTTTCGCCGGGCGTTTGGCAGGACATGATCGCAAGAAGCAGCCCGGTTTTCAGGAAAAAAGCCGGCAGAGCATGTGTATGATTTTTATTTCGCATCATAATTGTCCTTGGTAGATAACAGGCCTGGATAATCATTTTGCATGAAATCGGCGAGTTCGCATTTTATCGTTTCATAAAGCCCGGCATTGTATTCGTTCGTTGCTTTTGCCGCATAAGGATCATTGAAAGGAAAAGTAGGGTTCGCAATTTTTTCATCCAGGAAAACAACAAAACGGGCAATGATCATTTTCATCATGTCGGAGTCCATAATTTCACCGGCATAGTTTTTATATTCAGCTAATTCTTTTTTTGTTTCGTCTTTATAGTATTTGTCATTTGCCTCCCTCGCATCGGTATTGTATGGATAATAACCGGCATGCAGATCTGTCGCACTGGGTTTATGTCTTCCCGACCGGAGTTCTTTATTTATTTTATCAGCCGTAAAATTACCGCTTTCAAACAAGGATATCGCACCGCCAAAGCCTTTGCCGTCTCTTACTTTCTTGTTGTTCAGGTAGCCATAAGTCATGTAATCAATCCAGTAATTATAAGAGTCGTCGAAATTACTTCCGAGTGTCTGAAAATTGGAAGCTCCGCCTACGCCCCAATAGTTTCCACTTTTCTTGGCTGTGTCGAAATTACTCTTGTTGGCATAACCTGTTTCCGCGGCTGAAAGACAAAGCGCAAAAACAGCGCCTTTAACATCCCATACTTTTTTTTGTATTACATTCCCGTTAATAGAAATGTCTTCTGCCTTGCGCATTTTTAGGTAAAAAGGCAGGCCGACCTCTTCAAAATACTGCCGGGAATTATACATTTTGTCCGGCTTCTCGAAAGCATAGGTGCATTTTTCCGGTTTGATCTTGAGCCCGGTACTCACATTCTGTGATTCAAGTGTAACCTGGCGTTTCATATCTGGAACCAATTTACTGGAATAAGCATCCTTCAGTACTTTTTCTTCCGTCGCGGTAAGCACCATGTCACCCAGATCAGTTCCGTCGTTGGTATAATATTTAGAGGATTGTGAAGAAGATTTGCCAGATCGTTTAACCCAAACCTGTATACTCATGTCCCCCGAACGGTATTCCCAGAATTTATCCACGTGCATTTCACCGGTTTGCAAATCAATTTCGTAACGCAGGTAAGGGCCGGGGTCTTCCTGATCTTTACTTACCGGTGTGATAAATGAAAAATCGAGTTTTTTCGAATCACTGCTATTTCCGAATACCTGTCCGGTTATAGTTTGATCAATTGCACTCTCTTTCAGATCAGTGCCGGTAGAACTCTCTTTGGTTGGATTGTCAGCAACATCTGTTTCAGGAGAAAGATTATTGTCGGAAATGGTTTCCTGCTTTTTGATGAGAGGCTCTGCTTTTTCCATCACTGAAGGTGGTTTAAATCATGAACAGGTTAGAAGGAGTTTGTGTATTTACAGAACAGGCGACACTAAAAGAAAATAAGGGGATTATGAAAAAAATATTTTTTTTGATCGTTAGTGTTCAATAAAAACCTTGCTGTGGTCAAGTCATTATCTCATCATTCATAATACATGCAATATACATCATATCACAGCCCAAGTCAAGAAACTGTTGATAAAACAGAACGAAATACGGCAACAGGAAATTATTGTCCCTCATACGCCCCGGCATCCGGCGCGCCGCTCGCAAAGCGGGAGAGATTGTTCAGGTCGTTCAGGTAAGGCAGCGCGAGAATAGCATCCCCCTTGTTGCGTGCCCATGAACCCGGCGCAAGCGTAAAATCATGGTTGGCGAAATCCGTAAAAGCCACCAGTTGATTGATCCCGTTGGTAGGTACATTAAAATGCACAGGATCGGAAGCGTTGATGGTTGTTTTCAGCAGCGTATTCGTTACGTAGTAGCGGAAATTGTACCCGCCTGTAGTATTCGAATCCGGTTCAAATTCGTTGTCCAGGTCGCCGTGGATAATGCAGTTCCGGAAATTCGCGCTGTCCAGGTTCCGCCTCACGGGATTACCGTCCGCATCTTCGTACCAGTTGTTGATGATCACCGCGGGCGTGGTCCTGTTGTCGATATTCCAGTAATTGGCGAACGTACAGTGCGTGAACGAATACTTTCCGCCGTAGGCCAGCGCTGCCGCATATTGCGCACAATTCGTTACGAGTAAATTGTTGCCGCGGATGTACGTGTCGCGGCCGAATATCCCGGCGAGCGACATGTTGCGGATCTTGGTATTGGCGATGTTCACCGTCGGGTTGGCGGAAGAGCCGACGCTGTCGGACAAAATCCCGATCGTGCCGTTTCTAATGATCGCCCAGTTGATGGAATTGTTCACGCTGTTGGCTGAAAGCCAGATATAGCCCCACTGGCCGGGTTCTTCGCTGTATTCCTGCTCCAGCCGGTCGCCCTGGATGGTCACTTCACTGCCGTGCGCGCCGTTGACGATCAGCGTGGCGTTCGAATCGGCTGCGAGCACTCCGCCGTTGTGCAGGTGAACGCGGGTGCCCGGCTGCATGGTCAGCGTGCAATTGCTCGGGATAATGGCCAGCCCGAAAATCAGGTGCGGCTTGTCGTTGGTCCACACTTCGTTACAGTTGAAATACGAATACGCCACGCCGGAAGTCGTTACAAAAGTCGGGTAGTGGAGGTACACGTTTTGCCCCACAGCCTCCAGCAGCACACGCTGGATATTTCCGTTGGTTACAAAAATCACCGAATCGGTAATCAGCATGGGCGAATTCTGGCTGGTGGGATCAACTGTGACCTCGGCAAAAATCCAGAGGCTGTCGCCGCCGCGGATCTTGATATCCGTAAAATCGGTACCGGGAACACCGTCCACGTTTAAACGGAACTGTGAATTCGCGCCTCCCGCCAGGCGAATGGAGGAAACCATGACGGATTTGCTGCTGAAATTATAGGCTTTGAACCGGCGGTAGGTGGAACCGACGGTAGTGAAAACAGTATCGAAACGGACCGTGTCGCGGCTGAAAACCAGTTGTGCATCCGAATCCTCGTCCAGCGGGTCTTTCCGGCAGGATGAAGAGAAAAAACCTGCACATAACAGGAAAACCAGTAAAAGAAAGGCCGGAAAGCGAAGCATATAGGCAAAGATAACGATCAGCCCTGAAACGCGGGAAAAAGAGCAATATTGTATAAATGGAAGTCCGTACAATGAAAAGGCAAAGGGCAAAAAGCAAAAAATACGTTTAAACGAGCTTTCGTAAACGAGACTTCGCTTTAAACGAGCTTTCGTAAACGAGACTTCGCTAGTCGACGACTCAGTCGTCGACTAGCAGCGACTAAGGTACCTAAGTCTGTATAAACAGACTATTTCAACAGGTTATTGCCTTTTGCCCTTTGCTTTTTGCCCTTTGGCTCGCTACTTTTTTTGTAAAACAAAAGAATATCAATATCTTTGCCGTCCGTTAAGAAAAAACGACAATACAATAAAGTCATGAAAAAAGGCATTCATCCTGAAAACTACCGCTTCGTCGTGTTCAAAGACATGTCGAACGACTACACGTTCATCACCCGCTCTACAGCCGATACCAAAGACACGATCGTTTGGGAAGACGGCAAAGAGTACCCGCTGGTGAAACTTGAAATTTCGAACATGTCGCACCCGTTCTATACCGGCAAAATGAAGCTGGTTGACACGGCCGGCCGTATCGACAAGTTCCGCACCCGTTACCAGAAGAAAGAAGCGAAGTAACTTTCGCAGCATCATATTTGTCCCTTCCGCTGCCCGCGGAGGGGATTTTTTTTAAGATCCGTTTTAAAAGCTGCGAATTTCAGCGTTGGACTCCGGCTGAAAATGCTCATTTACAAAAGTAGACCCCGCTTTTCAGCCGTTCGTCCGCCCCGAACTTCTTGTTTTTAAAACGGATCTGATCAGTTGGTTGATGCCCGGTTTTCGGCAGAGCAATCTCCATTTTTAGTAATTTCAGCCTGCACTATGAGTATAGCTTTCCTGGAGACCGAACGCGAAAACCTGCTGCCCCTGACCTGGACAAGGCCGGTGGCAGATATTCGCGTGGGCATACTGACCATCCGCGAAAAATGGGCCCTGGCAGGCCTGGATCATTCCGGCGGACACGACCTGGAGATCAACAACGCGGTTTGCCCGACACCCGGGCTAATGGCTGAAATAAAATCACTGGAACGAGGGCATTCCCTATGGGTATCCGGTTTCTGCATTGCAAGTTCAACTTACCCGGAAATACTTAAAATCGAAAGCAAGGAACAACCCACCATCATCCGCCGCCCGTACGACATATTCTGCTGCAACGATGCGGAGATCAAAAACGATTTCGAATTACTGACCAAAGGGCGCAAATCGCAGCCGCTTCCTGGGTCGAATACCGTTGTCGGTTCCGGCGAAATTTTCCTCGAAAAAGGCGCGAAAGTCGAAGCGTCCGTCCTGAATGCTTCCGCCGGCCCGATCTATATCGGCGAAGATGCCGAAGTAATGGAAGGCTGCATGATCCGCGGTCCGTTCGCGCTCGGCGCTCATGCCGTGCTGAAAATGGGCGCTAAAATCTACGGAGCAACGACCATCGGCCCGGGCTGCAAAGCGGGAGGAGAAGTGAATAATTCCGTCTTCTTCGCCAATTCGAATAAAGCGCACGACGGTTTCATCGGGAATTCCGTGATCGGTGAATGGTGCAACCTCGGCGCAGATACGAACTGCTCGAACCTGAAAAATACCTACGGGGAAGTTGACGTGTACAACTACGCCAGCAAAAAAAATGAAGGTTCCGGCCTGCAGTTCTGCGGACTCATCATGGGCGATCATGCGAAATGCGGGATCAACACGATGTTCAATACCGGGACCGTGGTGGGTGTTTGTGCAAATGTTTTCGGCGGCGGCTTTCCTCCGAAATTCATCCCGGATTTTTCCTGGGGCAACGGCGTTCCGCGATTCGATACCTGTCAAATTGATAAAGCTATGGAAACGATTGCCCGGGTTTGGGAACGCCGCGGGAAAAAACTGGAAGAAAAAGACAAGGCCCTGCTCGAGACCATATTTGCACAAACCAGTCCCTACCGGCTCGAAGAAGAGTAGCAAACCGGGATTGCCGTTTTGACAGGAAAACAGCGCTGGCATACCTATTGAGACTACAATGAAGTATTTCGCCTGTTTAATCATCAGCCAATGAATCCGGGCTTTGTACCGGTTCCCCGTAAAAGCAGGCCAGGCGAATGGCTGACATATTGACCGAACATGAAAGACCTTTTTGAAATAAACGATTTCCAGTTCCAGAATCTTGCTGATGAAGACACGGAGTTTATCCCGCTGATGAGCAGTGAAGATGAGGAACAAATGAATAACGAGCCCCTGCCGGAAGAATTGCCTTTGCTGCCGCTGCGCAATACGGTGCTTTTTCCCGGCGTAGTGATCCCGATCACCGTAGGCCGCGATAAATCGATCCGGCTCATCCGCGAAGCATACCGCGGAGACCGCACCATCGGTGTGGTTGCGCAGAAAAGCGACAATATCGAAGATCCTGGCATTACCGACCTGAACAGCATCGGGACCATTGCGCATATCATCAAGATGCTGCGTATGCCGGACGGAAATACCACGGTTATCCTGCAGGGTAAGCGCCGTTTCGAACTCGTGCAGATTACGCAGATCGAGCCGTACATGCGTGCGAAAATCAAAGCGTTCAACGAAATCCGCCCGGCAACCGAAGACCAGGAATTCCAGGCGCTGATCGGTTCGATCAAAGATACCGCACTGAATATCATCCGGCAGAATCCGCAGCTTCCTTCCGAAGCGCAGATGGCGATCAAAAACATCGAGAGCCATTCGTTCCTCGTGAATTTCATTTCATCGAACATGAACGCTTCGGTGGAAGACAAGCAGAAAATTCTCCAGACCGCCGACCTGAAAGAGCGCGCCACGCTGGTGCTCAAGCATCTTTCCACCGACCTGCAGATGGTGGAACTGAAAAACCAGATCCAGAATAAAGTCAAAGGCGATCTCGATAAACAGCAGCGCGAATATTTCCTGCACCAGCAGATCAAAACCATCCAGGAAGAACTGGGCGGAAACCCGGTGGAGCAGGAGCTTGCCGAATTGCGCGAGCGTTCGCAGCATAAAAAATGGAGCAAGGAAACGGCGGAGATATTTTTCAAAGAACTGGCCAAACTCGAGCGGATGAATCCGAATGCCGCCGAATATTCCGTGCAGATCAATTACCTCGAAACCCTGCTCGACCTGCCCTGGAACGAATACACGCAGGATGTTTTCGACCTGAAACGTGCGGAAGAAATTCTCGAACGCGATCATTACGGGCTCGAAAAAGTTAAAGAACGTATCCTCGAACACTTAGCCGTGCTCAAACTGCGCGGCGATATGAAAGCGCCGATCCTTTGCCTGTACGGTCCTCCCGGCGTGGGAAAAACGTCGCTCGGAAAAAGTGTGGCCGAAGCGCTCGGGCGCAAATACGTACGCATGTCGCTTGGCGGACTGAAAGACGAATCGGAAGTGCGCGGGCATCGCAAAACGTACATCGGCGCGATGCCGGGACGTATCCTGCAGAATATCAAAAAAGCCGGAAGTTCGAATCCCGTTTTTATTCTCGACGAGATCGACAAGATTGGTAACGACTGGCACGGTGATCCTTCTTCGGCCATGCTCGAAGTGCTGGACCCGGAACAGAACACGAATTTCTACGACAACTTCGTGGAGATGGATTTCGATCTCTCGAAAGTCATGTTCATCGCTACGGCCAATTCGCTGAGCAGTATCCAGCCCGCGCTCCGCGACCGCATGGAAATCATCGAAGTGAACGGGTACATGGTGGAGGAGAAACTCGAAATCGCCAGGCGCCACCTGCTGCCCAAGCAAGTGGAAGAACACGGGCTGAAAGAAAAGAACCTGAACCTTACCGATGACGTGCTCGAATACATCATCGAAAATTATACGCGCGAATCGGGTGTGCGGAATCTTGAACGTACGATCGCCAAAGTAGTGCGCAACGCCGCGAAAAACATCGCGATGGAGCAGAAGTACAAACTGAAACCGGTAATCGCCGACCTGGCGAAAATTCTCGGGCCCGCGCATGAAAAAGACCGTTACCAGGGCAACGACGTAGCCGGCGTGGTTACGGGGCTGGCCTGGACACCGACCGGCGGCGACATCCTGTTCATCGAAACCAGCCTGAGCCGCGGCAAAGCGGGCAAGCTCACACTTACCGGTAACCTCGGCGAAGTGATGAAGGAATCGGCCGTGATTGCGCTGGAATACCTGCGCGGCCACGCACATGCGCTGAACCTCGACCCGGAAATTTTCGATCACTGGAATGTGCATGTGCACGTTCCGGAAGGCGCTGTTCCGAAGGACGGTCCTTCTGCCGGTATCGCCATGCTCAGCGCGATCGCTTCGGCATTCACGCAGCGTAAAGTGAAAAAGAACCTGGCCATGACCGGCGAGATCACGCTCCGCGGCCGTGTGCTGGCCGTTGGCGGCATCCGCGAAAAAATTCTCGCCGCCAAGCGCGCGGGCATCAGGGAAATTATCCTCTGCGAAGAAAACCGGAAAGACATCGAGGAAATCAAACCGCATTACCTGAAAGGACTCAGTTTCCATTTTGTGGAACAAATGACCGATGTACTGAAACTTGTCCTGCTTAAGGAAAAAGTGAAGAACCCGGTAGATGTAAACGTGCCGCGTGAAGCGAAGCTGAAGAAAGTGGAGTAATCGCTATCGCAGCAATTCCATTTGTTCGTAGGTTTTCAGGGGGGCTCTTTTGGTGAATTCGTCTCTTTTGGGAGAATCCATTATCAGCAGGTTATGAACTTTCTTCTCATAATACCAGTAGCCATCACTATCTGTGTATTTGCCGTTGAAACGTATTCTTCCATACTCTCCTTTCGTTAATACAAACGCCTCCTCGTCAAGAGGTTCTTCAACGCCATTGGGATTATATTTGGTGCGGTAGGGGAACCCACAATGAGAATGGTCGTATTTATAGGAAGCCATTAACCGATTGTCTTTTATATCAATATAAGCTCCCCTAAGTTGAACATGCTCTTTGTCAGAAAAAGAGAAATAGACAGTTGGTTGTTGATTAGATCCGGGATAAAAGTCATAGCGAATTTCGTGAAACGCAATAAGTTTCGGACTGGTAAAAATCTCGATTGGTAATTCCAGCGCTTCAGGGACTTGATTTCGAATAACTGCATTTTTCCCTCCACGAAAATCTTTGGACCAGTGTACAATAATACTTTGAACAATAATTTTCATGAGGACTACGTGTTTTTTCTCAAAACAATTTCCCAGCCGCCAACCAACTTATACGTTCCCGGGAATAAGTACCAGGGCGCTTTGAAAAGATAAGCTGCCGTTGTTACAAGAAAACGCGTTTTAAAAGACGATTCCACGATCGACGGTTTGGACCGGATGATCGTCATGCCTGCTGCGGCGTTTTTCGCGGAATATTCCCAGCATGTTTTACCGAGATCGTGCACGTGCGCCGGGAAAAAGAAATTCCATTTTTTGCCGAGCAACCTGCTGAAACCGGCCATCGGCAAGGCCCAGGGCGTGCGGGCGTAAAAAAATCCTCCGGGTTTCAATATCGAAAACAAACTGCGGACCACGTCGCCTCCTTCCGGGATATGTTCGATGATGGCGCTGGCGATGATGATATGAAATGTATTTTCCGGGAACGGAGTTCCCGGATCGACGCGTTTAAGTGAGATGCTCCCGGTTGCTGCCGTTAATTCTTCCACGTAATCCACAACCGTAATCGTCGCGTTTTTCGCCAGTCCGCCGGCGATCATTTTTCCTGCGAGACTTGCCGCTACCGAACCGTCGCCTCCGCCGTAGTCCAGGATCTGCAGGTTTTCCACCTGCGAAAAACCGGGTGCGATCAGTTTGTACAAATGATTTGAAAACCGGCCCACCTGTTTAAACGTAACCCGGATGTTTTTCTTCGTTTCGTCTTTCGGATAATAATCGCGGTAATAGCGGGCGAGCGTTTCCTCGCGGGGCATCCGGGAAGCGCTGGCAGCGCGGCAGCGTGTGCATTCTAAGAGCCGGATCAGCGGCTTGTCCTGGAGAACAAAAACAGGATTCCTTTCTGTATGCCCGCAAAAGAAACAGGTTTTATTTTCGGGCAGCAGTTCGTCCTCGTCCAGTTTCAGCCGGAAATGATTTACTTTTTGAGAAATGTTTTTCGCTCCGCTCATCTGTTTCCCGGTGACTCATAGAAATGTTTTCAGCCAGTTTTCCGCCGCTTCTCTCGAATTGAAAAAATGCGAGGGTACCTGCGGACTGTTGAATTTCATGTAAAAATTAGCCAGCATTTTCTGCGCGAGCGAATGAATGACGAAAGCTTCGGCCAGTGAGTATCTTGTACCATCCGCCGTGCCTCCCCATTCGCGGGCTTCTTTCGAAATGGACGTATATTTTCCGGCGATAAAAAGAATCGGTCGCCTTTGCCCGGGAGTCAGTTCTTCATAAGCTTCCATAATCACATACAGGTGCTGCAGATCAAAACAGGTATCGTTGTCGCATTCCACTACAATTATACCGTCGTCGCGCATGGTTATCGTGCAATAATTGAGGTTTATTGCTTTTGCAACCCCCGCCATTCTATCCCCGCTCATGAGTTAAATATAATTAAAATCAGTTTTTCACTTTTCCCCAGTACTCCACATCGAGCAATTCACCGTCGCTGGTTTTAAAATCGGCGCGGATCAGCCCTTCTTTTTCGAAACCGCATTTTTCGGCTAACCTGCGGCTGGCCGGGTTTGCAGGGCTGATGCGCATGAACAGTTTATTCATCCCGATTTCTGCAAAAGCAAAATCGCATACCGCGCCGACAGCACGGCTGCCGATTCCTTTTCCTTCGAATTCCGCATCGATAAAATAAGCCAGCTCGGCTTTCGGAACGGTAAAATCCATGTTTTTCATGCTGATGTAACCAACCAGTATTTTTGACGGGGTATGCTCCACGATGCAGGTATGAAATGTTTTCTGTCTGATTTCCGCCACCTTTTCGCGCACATAACTCAGCGCGGAAATTTTGCTGTTCACTTTGGACAGAATAAGCGGGAAACTGTTTCGCAGCCGTTCCTGGTTACGCCTGATCATATACAGAAAAGCCGCAGAATCGGAACTGCGAAGATCACGCACAACGAGTTCATTGCCTATTGCCGTTTGCATACCGGATGAAGGTATAAATTCCTGCGGAATAGATGGATGGAATGAATAGCAAAAGGCAAAAGGCAAAAAGCAAAAGGCAAAAAGCAAAAGGCAATTAACCGGGAACTGCTTCGCAGAAGAGTCTGCAAAAAACGGATATTCCCTTTTTGCTTTTGCCCTTTGCTTTTTTTAAAGTGACCACGCGCAGCGTCAGCATCAAAACTTTCCGGCGACATTAAACGTTTACGTATCTTAATGGTCTCTATATTCTGATGGCTTTAAGCAAAGAACAACTGGATACACTGCACCTGCATGCCCGGGCCGGTTTCGGGCTGGCGGCGGATAAACTGGCGGCGTGGTCTTCGCGCGGCAGGGATGCGCAGGCCGACCGGCTTTTTGAAGAATCGGTGGAATATGCTCCGCTCCACGTTATACAGGATATCGGCAGGCCGGAGAATATGAAAGAGATGAGCGATACCGAGCGGAAGAAATGGCGCGAAGAGAAAAAGGAACAGCTCCAGCAGATCAATACCGCCTGGTTCAATAAACTGGTTACCGATAAAGCGCAGCTGCGCGAACGGATGACGTTTTTCTGGCACGGTCATTTCGCCTGCCGCACCGATATTCCCTGGTTTGCACAGGAACTGAATAACGTGCTGCGCAAGCACGGGCTCGGGAAATTCAAAGACCTGGTACTCGAAGTAGCGAAGTCGCCGGCCATGCTGCAATTCCTGAACAACCAGCAGAACCGGAAGCAGCACCCGAACGAAAACTTCGCGCGCGAAGTGCTCGAACTGTTTACCATCGGCCGGGGAAATTATACCGAAACCGATATCCGTGAAGCTGCGCGCGCGTTTACGGGCTGGTCGTTCAACCGGGAAACCGGCGTTTTCGGGATTCGCGAAAAAGCGCACGACGATGATCCGAAAACGTTTATGGATAAAACCGGCAACTGGGGCGGGGAAGATATTATCAACATCGCGCTTGAACGGAAAGAAACGGCGTATTTCATTACCCGGAAAATCTGCCGCTTTTTTATGCACGACAGCCCGGATGAAAAATACGTTGCGGATTTCGCCGAATCGTTTTACCAAAGCGGGTACGATATCGGCGCGCTCGTTAAACGGATACTGAAATCGGATTTGTTTTACGCGCCGGAAAACCGGGGCAATAAAATAAAATCGCCGGTGGAACTGCTCGCGGGAATTATCCGCACAACCGGCGTGCAAATGAAAAAACCGGGAACGATCATACTCATCCAGCGCCTGCTCGGGCAGATTTTATTTTACCCACCCAACGTAGCCGGCTGGCCCGGGGGAAAAACCTGGATCGATAATTCCACGCTGATGATGCGCCTGCGCCTGTCTTCGCTTTTGCTGAGCAACGGGGTGATCGAAGTGGAAGAGAAGGACGACATGCCCGAGGATTTCCGCATGGAAACCAATACTACCGAACCCAATCCGCCCGCGAAACAGAAAATTCAGAAACGCTACGAAACGCTTTTCAGCTGGGATACTTTTTTGAAAACAATTCCCGCGGATTGGCGGAAAAGTGAAATGACGGGTTTCTTCCTGCGCGCAAATCCCGCGCCAGCCGTACTCAGCCTGGTATCGGATTCAAACGAAGGCGCGGGGAAAAAAGCGGCCATTGTTCAACTGCTTTCCCTGCCTGAATTCCAGCTGACATGAAAAGACGCGACTTTATAAAGCAATCGGCATTTGTTACAGCGGGAACCCTGCTTGTTCCGTCGTTCCTGAAGAATCTCGGCATGGAAGAACCCGGGGATAAAAAATTAGTCGTGGTGCAGCTTTCGGGTGGCAATGACGGTTTGAATACGATCGTGCCTTTTGAAAATCCCGTGTATCACAATTCCCGCACGCAGCTCGCGCTGAAAGAAAACGAGATCATCAGGATAAACGAAACGCTGGCGTTCAACAAATCGCTCGAAGCGCTTCGCCCGGTCTGGGACCAGGGATACATGTCGGTGCTCAACGGTGTCGGTTATCCGAACCCGGATCGTTCGCATTTCCGTTCGCTCGATATCTGGCATACCGCTTCGGATGCGAATGAATATCTCAACACCGGCTGGATCGGGCGGTATCTCGATTCGGAATGCCCGGGATGCGAAAAAGCCTGGGCCGCCGTGGAAGTGGACGATTCGCTCAGCCTCGCGATGAAAGGAAAAAACAAAAACGGTTTTGCCGTGAAAGATACCGGGCTTTTATACCGGAACACGAAAGAACCGTTTTTCGCCGGCGTAACAAATGCACAAAAGCCGGACATGCTGAACGAAGACAACCAGGGCTACCTGTACAAGGTGATGGCCGACACGGCTTCGGGCGCGGAATTTATTTTTGAAAAAACGAAAACGGCTGTTTCCAAACACGAATACCCGGAAAGCGCTTTTGCAAAACAGCTGAAACAGGTTGCGCAGTTCATCCGCTCGGGAATCAATACGCGGGTGTATTATGTTTCGCTCGGCGGATTTGATACTCATAATAACCAGCGCGGCCGGCAGGATCGCCTGCTGAAACAATGGGCCGAAGGAATCCGCGCCTTCATGAAAGACATGAAAGACGCCGGGCAGGCGGACAATGTGCTGGTGATGACGTTTTCCGAATTCGGGCGTCGCGTTTCCCAGAATGCCAGCGGCGGCACGGATCATGGTACGGCGAATAACCTGTTCCTTTTCGGAGGCAAACTGAAGAAGAGCGGATTTTTAAACGATATGCCCAGCCTGAATAACCTGGACAACGGCGATTTGATTTACGCGCAGGATTTTAAAAATGTGTACGCCACGCTGCTGGAAAAATGGCTCGGCATTGATCACCAGAAGGTATTGAACAGGAAGTACAATATGCTCGATTTTATATAGCTCCGTTTGCTGATTCCTCAATTACTCAATTTGAAAATTGAGAAAATTACTGGGGGCATTTTCTCAATCTTCAAATTTTCAAATTGAATCATTGGAAATCAAAATCTCCACCCAAGTCCAAACTGACTTGCAGGATAATACGCTTTATGCTCGCGTGAAAAAGAAGGCGTGAAAGCGAGCGAAGCCAGCATACCTCTTTTTCCTTCGTAACGCATACCGTAAATCGTCCAGAACCATTCGCCGGTTTGTGCGAAAGCCAGTCCGCCGCCGCATTCCAGTTTAAACCATTTGCGGAAAAACACGGCGGAAGTCCCGTAATGAAAACCCTGTCCCTGCTGCGATCCGCCCAGGCCAAGCCGGAAATCGACGGCCAGCCAGGATAGCTTTTTCACGTACCCGCGGTAGGCATAATCAAGCGACGCGTTTTCCGGTCCGCCGAAAGAAATAAAAACGGCATTGTGCCGGACGTGTTTTTTTATCGTGTCACTTTTTAAAGAATCGGCTTCCTGCGCCCGTAAAAGTGAACAGGAAAAAAGAACCAGGAATAAAATCACGCGCTGCACGACCGCAATTTTAGATAAAAAACGCGGAGCTTATAAAGGAAAGAAGCAGGAAAAAATCCTGCTTCTTACGCTTACCGCCCGGATTTGCAAATTCTTGTCAATCTCTGCGTTTCGATACCGGGTATTCCTCAAAGCGTATCGTGTAATGATCAGGTACGCGCGGTACGGAAAAAATAAAGCGGTACGAATTTCCGCCCCGGCATCCGCCATAATACTCGTAAAGCCGCCAGGTCAGGCATTGGCGGACCGAGTCGATATAAAATTCGTGCTCGAAACGGGCATGGCAGTCGCCAAATACTTCGTGGGTGACGATCATTTGTTTTGAAAAATCGATCGGGTAATTCTTAAAGTCATCGCATTTTTTCCGGATGGCGGCAAAATCGCTGTCGTGCCGGTACGCGTTTTTGTCCCCGGGCGTGAAGAGGATATTGCAGTTCCCGACGAGGATCGGATCGGCATCCACTTTCCGGCGGCCTTTCCGCTCGATGAGCGCCCAGCCACGGGTATACTGGCAGGCGTCGCGGTGACAGTATGGCTGGTCAGGACAAAGGCTGGCGCATTTATAGCAGGAGGAACGGCTCACCAGGTCGTATTTATTGAAATCAATAACAGGTAACCGGCTGTGCACGGAATCTGCAAAAAGCGCTTTGTAATCCTTGTCCCGCGTAATCACGTACCTGGTTTTGTTAAAAATCGATTCGTTTTTCGTTTTGGGAAGAAATATGGTGGTGCCCTTTTCCGTGAGCGAGTCTTCCTGGAACAGCAGGCTGCTTTGCGCCATGCAGAAACCGGGAAGAAAAAACAAAAAGCAGAAGAGTCGTTTCATGAGTATAGATTATTATGCTTCAATAAAGGTATTGCGGACTATGAGGCCGGTCAATAGGGCTTTTCCCGTATATCTGCAATAAAATGTTAAATCCGGCGTCCGGCGTTACCATTGCGCCAAACCAAGAGACTGTTTAAATGCTTAAATTTGTCAGGATGACCAGCCGGATTATTACACTCTTCGCCTTTCTGTTTTTATCGTCTGCCGCTTCGGCGCAGATCGGCGGTTCTGTTGCTTTTGCTTCGCTCGATCTGCCCCTTTCAGCACGTATCGCTTCGATGGGCGGAAAAGTAGTCAGCGTCAACGATAACGATATCAATATGGCTTTCTGGAACCCGGCGCTGCTGAACCAGCACACGAGTAACCAGGTGGCCCTGAGTTTCGTTGATTACTTGTCTGACATTAAATACGGCTACGCGGGTTATTCCTACCATGTCAACCCGAAAGTCGGAACATTTGCAGGCTTCATTACGCATATCGATTACGGCAAATTCAAGGAGACGGATAATACCGGCGCAGTGATCGGGGAATTCACGGCATCTGAAAACGTATTTAACGTGGGCTGGTCGAGGGCTATTGACAGCCTGTTCACCGTAGGCGCCACGATGAAATACATCGGTTCCAACCTGTACGTATATAAAGCGAACGGTGTAGCCTTTGATTTCGGTGTGAATTTCTTCAAGCCCTCGAAAAACTTTTCCGCATCCGTGGTGCTGCGCAATGCCGGCATGATGCTGCGCAATTACAGCAGCGGGCGTGAAAAACTGCCTTTCGAACTCGAGGCGGGCGCCAGCTACAAGCCGAAGCACATGCCTTTCCGTTTTACGCTCACCTTGCAGCAACTGCAGCAGTGGGACCTCACATTCACCGATCCCGCCAACCCGCCGCAACTGGTCGATCCGCTGACCGGCGATTCCATCAAAACCAGCAAATTCCGCACGTTCGGTGATAAACTGATGCGGCACGCGGTACTCGGCGGCGAATTGCTGCTCGGCAAAAGTTTCCATATCCGTTTCGGGTATAATTACATGCGCCGCAAAGAACTGCTCATCGATACGCGGCCGGGTATGCTCGGCTTTTCCTTCGGGGCGGGTGTGCGGATTTACAAATTTCACCTGAGCTATGCCCGCTCTTCGTATCACATGGCGGGCGGAACGAATACGTTTACGCTGAGTTCCAATATCTCCGATTTTTACAAGAAAAAATAAGCTTCCGGCCATGGGCAAAGGCAATGAATACACGCTGAAAGAAGCAATTGAGGCGATGCTTCATGCCTACAAGCTCGACGGAAAACTCAGCGAGGTAAAACTCATCGGGACCTGGGAGAAGGTTATGGGTCCTGCCATCCAGAAATACACACGCAAAATTTTTATCCGCAACCGTGTTCTTTATGTCGAGCTGGCTTCTGCCGTGCTGCGTGAAGAATTATCCTACGGAAAGTCCAAAATCGTGCAGTCGCTGAACGAAGAATGCGGCGGTCAGATTATCGACGATATCGTACTTACCTGACCTGTCCCGGCTTATGAAACTGCTCATCTCCGCCATTCATTTTGCATCCCGTGCACATGCCGGTCAGCTGCGCAAGGATAAACTGACGCCGTACATCAATCACCCGCTCGAAGTGATGCAACTGCTGAGCAAACACGGTGATGTGAGGAATGAAACATTTCTCTGCGCAGCCGTTTTGCACGATATCGTGGAAGATACCAGCATCACCATCCGCGACATTGAAAAACTATTCAATACGCGTATCGCCTCCATCGTATGGGAAGTTACCGACGATAAGGATACGCCGAAGCAGGAACGTAAACGGCTGCAGGCCGAGCGCGCGCACCTGTTATCCGAAGGTGCGAAACTGATCAGGCTTGCCGATAAAATCAGCAACGTGAAAGATATCCTGCATGCACCCCCGGCTTCGTGGGATATCGCCGAACGCCGGAAATACGTTTTATGGACACGTGAAGTGGTGCAGCCGATCCGTGGAATAAATCCTCCCCTGGAACTGATGTATGATGAACTGCTTGTTCGCGCAGATGATATACTGAAGTGATCAGCCGATCAAAAAAACCGCAGGCCGTTTATGCAAAGCCGGTTTCGTGTTTTTCCAGTACCCGATCTTATGTGTTTGAATGAACTCCGCCGGCAGCGAAATGTCGCAGGCGATGCAGAGCAGGGTGGAGGCGTCGCAGTTTTGAACCAGTTCGGAAAACAATTGCTCGTTCCGGAAAGGAGTCTCGATAAAAATCTGCGTCTGTTTTTTCTCCCGGGCATCGCGTTCCATGTTTTTTATTTTCCGGGAACGATCGTGCTTGTCAATCGGCAGGTACCCGTGGAAGCAGAAACTTTGCCCGTTAAAACCGGAAGCCATGAGCGCAAGCAGGATGGAGGAAGGCCCGGTGAGCGGAACAACGCGGATATTTTTCTCATGCGCCATACGCACGATATCGGAACCGGGATCGGCAACGCCGGGACAACCGGCTTCGGAAAGCAAACCGATATCCATTCCTTTTTCAGCGGCAGCGAGATATGCGGAACGGTCTTCAGCCGCATGTTTCCCGATGGAATGCATAACCAGTTCATTGAGTGATTTATTATAGCCGGCTTTTTTCAGGAAGCGGCGTGCACTGCGCGCATCTTCGGTGATAAACTCGCTGACTTTATTGATCACTTCGGTGACCTGTGCGGGTAAAACCTGCTGCGGTAAACTTTCTTCACCGAGAGGAACGGGAATGAGATATAATACGCCTTTGCTCATGAGCGATCCTGTAAGTTTTCGGCAATACTGGTGCAGGCTTTTTCGAGCAAACGGAAAACCTGCTCGAAGCCCTGTTCCCCGCCGTAGTAAGGATCGGGAACTGCGCGGTTTTCACCGGGCCAGGCGACGTTCAGGATAAAATCGACTTTCGCATGATCGGATTCATCCCGTGCAAGATTTATGACATTCCGGTAATTCGAAGCATCCATGACGTAAATACGATCGAAACGATCGAAGTCGCCGGCGGTAAATTGCCGCGCACGCAGCATCCGGATGTCCACGCCGTTTTTCAACGCATTTTCCGAGGAGCGCTGATCGGGAGCATCTCCTGTATGATAGTCGGAGGTACCGGCCGAATCCACTTCGATCGTGGTGATGCCCAGTTCCCCGATTTTCTGCCGCAGGATGCCTTCGGCCAGCGGGGAGCGGCAGATATTTCCGAGACAAACCATCAGGATGCGCTGCATAGTGCTGAATTACGGGTACAAAAATAGCAAGTGCCGGCATTAAATGGAGTTTGTTTAAAATTCCGACGGTACCTGTTACAAAATTAAGATTTGTTGATGTCGGAATAGTTTTTGATCCAGTTGGCAGTGGCAGTCTCCGTATTAGAGGGAAGTCGGTAAAATCCACATACTCCTTCAGTTTAAGTATATCACTGCTACTGCCACTGTTACTGCCACTGAGTAGTAACTATTCCGACGTATAAAAAGACATCCCTGTAAAACGGACTCCGGAGGAGTTTTAAACAGTCTCTTTATCAATGGTATTATATGGAATATTCCTACTTTTACTAAGTAGGCAGACCAAATCAGGATTTAATCCAAAGAGCCTTTTTCATAGACTCTCCCCGTATGAGCAGCACTGTTTTTGTAAACAGGCATGAACCCCGCTTACGTTCCGTTTCGAACGTTTTGTTGACGCTTGCCTTAATCTTTGCCGGTTTTACCAATCGTTTGCATGCGCAGAATTTTGACTTTATCGCGTACTCGGTAGAAAACGGGTTGTCGCAGAGCGAAGTCCTGTCCATTTTCCAGGACAGCCGCGGTTACCTGTGGGTAGGCACTGCAGGCGGCGGCGTTTGCCAGTTCGACGGGGTGAATTTTACAGAGTACAATGAATCGCACGGGCTTGGCGGACCGATCGTGCAGGCAATTACGGAAGACGACCAGGGCAATATCTGGATCGGATCCACCTGGGGCGGCGTAACGCGGTTCGACGGAAAAAATTTCAAAATATTCACAACCAGCGACGGGCTTCCTTCCGCCGGTATTCAGTGCCTCGAAAAAAACGGGCCGGAAGTCTGGATCGGAACATCCGCCGGTCTCGCGGTTTTTTCCACCACCACCGGGAAGATCAAAAGGATTGGACCTTTTAGTAAAGGAATCACGGCGCTTCATACCGATAAGAACAACCAGGTATGGATGGCCACCGAAGGAAAACTGTTCCGGTTCAGCGGGCATGACGCGGTTGCCGTGGCTTTGCCGGAAAAAACACCGGGACGCGAGATCAACCGGATCAGCAGCGATACGAAAGGCATCCTGTATGTTGCCGCCACCGACGGTTTGTTCGCCTGGCATCTTTCGTCGGGAAAACCCACCGGTAATGAAATTACAAAAGACCAGGAAGGAAAAAACGTTGCGCTGGTGCATTGTTCGAGCGAAGGCGATGTTTGGCTGGCGATGCAGGATAACGGGCTTTGCAAATACCTTTCGGCCGGCGGAAAACAATTGTACACGCCCCAGACCGGTTTGGAAAGCGGCGTGATCCATGCGCTGCTGGAAGACAATACGCATCATACCTGGATCGGGACAAAAGAAAAAGGCCTGGTCAAATTGCGTAGTGAAGCGTTCAACTATTTCAACAACGTAGAAGGCTTGCGGCAGAATGACGTGTACGGAATCGCGTCCGATACGAAAGGACAGATCTGGGTGGGAACCGGGAGCCAGGGACTTTTTGTTTATGACGGAACAGGTTCAAAAAAAGTAGGCGGTGAACTCCGGCGCGTATCTGCAGTTTTCTGCGACAGTAAAGGACGCATCTGGGCCGCACACGGAAACGGCCTGCTGCTGGTGGAAGGAAACAATGCCACCAAATCGTTCCTCGAAGGCACGGTTGTCCGTGCAGTTACCGAAGACAGCAAAGGCAATATCTGGATTGGTACCTGGGAAAAAGGACTGTTCATGTACGACGGAAAAACGTTTAAGAATTTCACGACGAGCGATGGACTACCGATGAATTTCGTGCATGCCGTGAAAGAAGACCGCAAAGGAACGATCTGGATCGGAACGGGCGCCGGCATTACGCGTTACGACGGCTACGGTTTTAAAACGTATGCAAAAGAATTATGCAATACGTATGTCGGAACGATCCTGGAAGACAAGCGTGGCATGATCTGGTTCAATACCGATAAGTGCATCATGAGTTTTGACGGAACCTCGTTCCGGAGTTACGGGCAGAAAGACGGGCTGCGGTCGAATACCGTATTCCTGATGAGTTTCGATGACTCGGGACACCTGTGGGTAGGTACGAACAAAGGCGTTGACCGGATAACATTGACGGAAAAAGGAATTCCGCTCGCCGTAAAAAATTACGGGCCGTCCGAAGGTTTTCGCGGTATTGAATGCAATGCGCGTGCCGTTCATAAAGACAAAAGCGGGCATCTCTGGTTCGGAACGATTAAAGGCATTACACGCTACAATCCCGAAGAGGATCGCCCGGATGTGAACGAACCGAAAATACACATTACCGATATCCGTCTTTTCCTCGAACCGACCAACTGGCTTTGGAAAGGCGTGCGGGAAGAAGGCTGGTTTCACCTCCCGGAAAAAATCGAGCTTCCGTACGATCAGAACCACCTGACTTTTTATTACAAAGCGGTGCACCTGCCCAGCCCGCAGAACATCCGGTATTCGTTCATGCTCGAAGGTTTCGATTCCACCTGGTCGCCGCCCGGGCTGAAAAACGAATTCACGTATCCGAATCTTCCTCCCGGGACTTTCCGTTTCAAAGTGAAAGCGCAGAACAGCGACGGTGTATGGAGTAAAACGGAAGCGGTTTCCAGCCCCATCGTGATCAGGATGGCGCCGCTGCCGTTCTGGGCGACCTGGTGGTTCTGGCTGATCGGTTTTTCGATCGTGATCATCGTATTGTATTATTTCGTGGTGCTCCGCACGCGCATCATCCGCCGGCAGAAAGAAGAACTCGAAGAAATCGTGCGTTTGCGCACCCAGGAAATCAGCAGGCAGAACGAGGAAAAAACCGTGATGCTGAAAGAAATTCATCACCGCGTGAAAAATAACCTGCAGATCATTTCCAGTCTCATCAACCTGCAATCCGAGAATATCGAAGATCCCAAAGTACTCGCCCTGTTTGACGAATGCCGGCACCGGATAAATTCCATGGCACTGATTCATGCCAAAATGTACCAGAGCAATACGCTCGTCAATATCGACATCCGGGAATATATCAATGATCTTGTGCGTTCGCTGGTCGATGTGTACGATCTCGACAAAAAGATCAAACTGCGGAGCGAAATCGAATCGCATGCATTCAGCATCGATACGATCGTGCCGCTGGGGCTGATCCTGAGCGAGGTGATCACCAATGCGATGAAATACGCTTTTGTGGGAAGGGAAGAAGGAACCATTTTTGTGTCCCTCCGAAAAACTTCCGGTTTCCATTTCGAGCTGGTGGTGAGCGACAACGGGGTCGGTCTCCCGCACAACCTCGACACCGTGAACCCGAAAACGCTGGGGTTGCAGCTCATCGGTATTCTTGCCGACCAGGTCGATGGCCGCATGGTGCTCGAACCTGCCGACGGAACACGCTGGGTGCTCCTGTTCAAAGGCTGATTTCCGCCGTTACTGATTTTACGCACACAGGCCGGTGACGTAAATCATATCTTTCGCCGTTTACCCGGTTTAGTTTTATCGGGAAATCAATAAACGGAAACATGAACCAGACAGAAGGGTTGTATTATGCGCTCGGCGAAATGCTGTATGCCATCGCCGCTGCCGACGGCAAGATCCAGGCAGCGGAAAAAGAAAAATTGAAACAGCTTATCGGGAATGAACCGGGAAACGGCGCCGGGAATTACACCGACATTATTTTCCAGGTGCTCGAACGCGATCATCTTTCGCTGGAAACTGCGGCAGAATGGTCCATCCGCGAGTTGCGGCTCAACAGCCAGTATCTCACTCCGCAAATGAAACTGGCTTTCTGCAAAGCCGTTGAACAGGTGGCCGCCGCTTTTCCCCCGGTTACCGGTAAAGAAAAGAAACTGGTTGATACATTCTGCGACGAACTGGCTTCGCTGCAGGGCGATCCTGTTTATTACGAGTCCCGCTGAGCCGGTTTAAACCGATCGCGTACTTCCGGCTGAAAACAAAAAACGATCCGCCGGGCGAATCGTTTTTGTTTTTATCAATGAAAACAATGTCTTTTACTGGATGCTCAGTTTCTTCTCGAGTTCGTCGATATAGGCTTTAAAGCGTTTATCGGTATCCATCAGGTTATTTACCGTGCGGCAGGCGTGGAGTACGGTAGCGTGGTCTTTGCCTCCGCAGTGCATACCGATTGTTGCCAGCGATGATTTGGTCATGTTCTTTGCAAAGAACATGGCGATCTGGCGGGCCTGCACGACTTCGCGCTTGCGCGTTTTGGATTTGAGCAGTTCGATCGGGAGATCGAAGTAATCACAAACCACTTTCTGGATATAATCGATGGAGACTTCGCGGGCCGTGTTCTTCACGAACTTGTCGATCATCTGCTTGGCAAGGTCGAGGGTGATCGACTTCTTGTTGAGCGATGCCTGGGCAAGCAGGGAGATATATGCTCCTTCGAGTTCGCGGATATTGGTGGTGATGCTGTAAGCAAGGTATTCGACTACTTCGCGCGGAAGTTCGATTCCGTCGATGTAGAGTTTCTTTTCAAGAATGGCGATCCGCGTTTCGAGTGCGGGCGTCTGCAGGTCGGCGGAAAGTCCCCATTTGAAACGGGAGAGCAGGCGCTGTTCCATACCCTGCATTTCGACAGGCGGTTTATCGGCTGTGAGCACGAGCTGCTTGCCGGTCTGGTGCAGGTGGTTGAAGATGTGAAAGAATACGTCCTGTGTTTTGTCTTTGCCGGCGAAGAACTGCACGTCATCAATAATCAGTACGTCGATCATCTGGTAGAAATGGATGAAGTCGTTCTGGTTATTGTTTTTAACAGCATCGATAAACTGGTGCGTGAATTTTTCAGAAGAAACGTAGAGTACTGTTTTCCCCGGGTAGTTCCGTTTGATCTCCAAACCGATGGCATGCGCCAGGTGCGTTTTTCCGAGACCGACACCGCCGTATATAAGCAGGGGATTGAAAGCTGTTCCGCCGGGTTTGTTTGCAACAGCATACCCGGCAGAACGTGCCAGGCGGTTACAATCACCTTCCACGAAATTTTCAAAAGAGTAGTTCGCGTTGAGCTGCGATTCTACGTTTACCTTTTTCAGACCGGGAATGATGAACGGATTGCGGATGGTATTTTTATTCAGGTCGATGGGCATGGCCACCGCCGGATTTTTTACTTCACGCGAATTCGATGTGGGAATTTTAACGGTATACGGTTTTGTATTGCTGTATGCATTCTCCATTATAATAGAATACTCCAGCTTGCCTTCGTTGCCGAGTTCTTTCTTGATGGTCTTTTTCAGAAGACCGATATAATGTTCTTCAAGCCACTCGTAGAAAAACTGGCTGGGGACCTGGATAGTCAGAACACTGCCCGAAAGTTTTACGGCGCGAATGGGTTCAAACCAGGTCTTGAAGCTTTGTGTTGGTACATTATCTTTTATGATGTTCAGACAATTCTCCCAGACTTTATCGTGGCTCTTATCCATTAGTGATTACTCCTGTGTGCTATATATTGTGTGTGTGTACTTTCTTCGAGTCCCAAAAATATCAATTCCCGAACAGCTTAAGCTCTTTTATGAGAAAAAAAATTTCAAAAAAATCTCGTCAGATACTTGACTTTTTGGAAACTCTTACAGTGTGGCCTTCGAGCGATTTTTTTCTTGTTTTTTGATCTATATTAATTGTTATTTTCCCCAGCCGCAATCCTGCCCAACCTGCCTGCGTAACATAAACCTGTTTTCCTTCCCGGTTCGGTATAATGACCGGTTTGTCGAGAAACGTGTGCGTATGTCCGCCGATGATCATGTCGATACCTCTCGATTCCCTGGCAAGTATGATATCGCTGATTTTATCATTTTCGTATTTGTAACCCAGGTGTGAAAGACAAATCACGACATCGCATTTTTTTTCGTCTTTCAGTATTTTCACCATCGCCGCCGCCTTCTGAATAGGGTCGAGATATTTCGTTTTTCCATAAAGTCTTTTGTCCACTAATCCGGCCAGTTCGATACCCAATCCGAATACCCCGATATCGACCCCGCTTTTGTGAAAAATTTTATACGGTTGCACAAGACCTTCCATGGCTGTTCCGGTGAAATCGTAATTGCAGTTGAGCAACGGAAAACGGGCATGCACCATTTGCTTCGCCAGGTTGTCCAGCCCGGCGTCAAAATCATGGTTGCCGATAGCTGAAGCATCGTAACCCATCTGTGTCATGAGTTTCATTTCCAGCTCACCGTTGTACAAATTGAAGTAAGGCGTTCCCTGGAAAATATCACCGGCGTCGAGCAGCAGGACGTTCGGTTCCTGTTCGCGGATTTCCCGGATCATGGTTGCGCGACGTTCAATGCCGCCCTGCCCGGGATATTTCGGATCGTTATCCGGGAAAGGATCGATATGGCTGTGCACGTCGTTCGTATGCAGCACGACAATTTTCACCGTCTGGCGTTTCTCCGCAAAAGCCGAGCTGAGCATACCGAGACCGAGCAATGCTCCGCCGCCGGTAAGCCTGCGCAGGAAACTTCGCCTATCGTGCATAGTACACCCTTCCGTCAAGATTTGATTTTATAAGCTTGCCTTTCTGTTTTTCCGCGCGGAAATAATCGATGAGTGCATCCCGGATGCGTATGCCGGTAATATCCGTTTTAACCGGCTCGCCCAGGAACGACATTTTATCTCCGCCGGCAGCGAGGTAATCCGAAGTGGCGACGCGGTATGTACGCGTGGTATCAAAAGGCAGCCCGCCGATTTTCATATCCACCGGCACACGACCCTTGATGCCCATTTTCAAACCGGATACCGGGACGCCACCCGAAGCAGCGACGTATTTGAACAGCTCGCTCATTTTAGCCCCGCTGATCGTAACCACTACGATCTCGTTATCGAAAGGCATGAGCTCGAATAATTTCCCGCGCGTGATCTCTCCTTTCGGAAGCGAGGTGCGCAAACCTCCGTTGTTCAGCAGGCAGATGTCGGCCGGTTGGCCTGCTTTGGCCGAAGCCTGGAAAACAATATCAGATACCAGGTTGCCCAGCAAATATTCGGGCTTGTCTTTTTCTTTGACGTATGCCGTATCGGTTATCCCGACAATTTCATTCATCTCTTTGTCGAGCTTCTCTTTATAGGGGGAGATGATCCGGTGCGTTGAACTGTCGGCAGCGGAATTGGACAGGCTGAGACTCGTGTATTCTATACCGGTAATTTCCCCGGGACGGTTACAGGAAATTACAATGAGGCATAAAAATGCCAAACGCAAAACGGGAGAAAATACCATAAATTTCAATTCCTTTGGGGTATTGCAAGTATAACGATTTTTCCCGGTTTCTCGGGCATCCGGGGGCATATTAATTCGTTATAAATATCATTTCAGCCGATTACCTTTGTGCCTGCATTAAAGCTCGAAACAAGATGTTCGTCTCTGAAGTCTCATTACGTGTACGTTACGGTGAAACCGACCGGATGGGGTACGTGTATTACGGAAATTATGCCGGTTATTATGAAGTGGGCAGGGTGGAAGCGTTGCGTGCTTTGGGCTGGAATTACAAGGAAATGGAAGACAGCGGTATCCTGCTGCCGGTTCATTCGTTCAGCATCAAATACCACAAGCCTGCGTATTACGACGATCTGCTCGTGGTGAAAACCATGATCAAAGAAATTCCGAAAGCGCGTATCCGTTTCGATTATGAAATGTACAATGCGAAAGGTGAACTGATCAATGAAGGAGAAACCACGCTCGTGTTCATCAAAGCCGATACGAAACGTCCATGCGGTTCACCGGCCGATTTTGTGAAAGCCATCGCACCTTATTTTACGCAGCAGAATTCCTGAAGACCAGGGCCAATTTTAAATTCCTCTGCGTAACTATTACTTCAAAGTGTGTTTTACCGGAATAGTCGTGTGTCTGGTTTACCGTTTCCCCGTTCTCAGTTCTCAGTTTTTGTTTAACCCCCGAACGGAACAGTAAACAGTAAACAGGAAACGATAAACGGGTAAACGATAAACGGGTAAACGGTAAACGGGTAAACGGTAAACGGGTAAACGGTAAACGGGTAAACGAAGCTATCCCGACATTAAAATAACGCTCTCCTGTAAAACAGGTCCGGAGGGATTTTACACAGTCTTCACATAAACGACTTTCACGCCATCCGTTTTTTTGAGTTTTTCCGTGACGTTGTCGGCGATCGATTTCCGGACTGAAAATAAGAGGCGGCAGTCCAGTTCGAACTGCTGGTCCCATTGTTCCAGTTCTTCTTCCTTCATAATCTTCATCACGTCGTTCATCGCCGCATAGGGGAAAAGCAACTCGTAAACTTCGTTCACCGTACGTTCCACGATCGTTGCATTGGATAAAGCGTCCGCTGCAGCAGCACGGTACGCATTGATCAGTCCGCTTACGCCGAGCAATGTTCCGCCGAAATAACGAACCACCACCACGAGCACATTGGTAAGATCCTGCGACTGCAGTTGTCCCAGTATCGGGCGGCCTGCTGTTCCCGAAGGTTCGCCATCGTCGTTCGCCCGGAAGAACTGTTTGTCCGGCCCGATGCGGAAAGCATAACAATGGTGGCGCGCATCGAAATGTTCGCGGCGAAGCAAAGCGATATGTTCCTTTACTTCCGCTTCGGTTGAAACCGGGTAAGCATAACCGATGAATTTACTTCCGCGGTCTTTGAACAAACCTTTGGCAGGCGATTCAATGGTTCGGTATGTATCGTCGAACAGCATATTACGAAAACATAATGAGCAGGGTGGCCGCCAGCGAAAGCCCGATTCCAGCCCAGTTGAACGCCGAAAGTTTTTCGCGGAAAAGGATCAGTGCGCCTATGGCGGAAACAAGCACGATACCCATGTTGGCTACAGGATACAAAACGGAACTTTGATATTGCCCGGTTTCCAGCGCTTCAACCAGGCACCAGATCGAAAAATAATTCGGCAGGCCGAGCACGATTCCGCCCAGGATGGCTTTGGACTGAAATTTTGTTTTCCCCAGCAGGATGTTCCCGGTTACAATCAATGTTCCGATCACAAAAGCCACGAGGAAAGAAAGCGCAATAAATAAAGAGGCTTCGTTTTCACCGAGCAGTTTTTGCTGCGTATAATTTACCAGCGCATCAATAATCCCGCTGCCGATGAAAACCACCGCCGGCAAAAGAAAAACGGAAAATCCTTTTCCATGCCCGCCATTCTCTTTTTTCGAAGTCATGTAAACAGCCGCCAGTGCTACGATGATCCCCGTAATTTTCATGCCGCCCAGCGGGTCACCGTAAAGCAGCACGGCTGCAGCTACCGGGATAATGAACGACATTTTATTCGCGACCGAAGCAACCGAAACGCCGATGGTTTGCGCCGTGCGGGCCAGCAGGAAGAAAATGCTGATGAACAGGGAACCCAGTACCGGCGGCACCCAGTACCATTCGTTTTGAAAAAGTGACGGGAATGTATAATCCGTTTTCGTAAGTAAAATACCGAGTGAACCGGCTACAAAATAATTCACGACGATTCCCTGCAGCGTATTGATCCCGAAACGTTCAAAATATTTCAGCACCAGGAAAAGCAGCGCATTACATACGATCGCGAGCAGGAGAAAGATCATACGTTCCTGAAAAAATAAAGTCCCGGCCCGGAAACCGAAACCGGTTTTGAAATATCAAATGCCGGCGCGGGAACACCGCTTCCGAAAACAGTCCCGCCTTTCAGCACATACGCTTCGTCCCAGAGATTTCTTCCGATGAAATTAGTGAGCAGTTTGGCCCCGCCTTCCACGAGCAGTTTCCGGGCATTCCTTTTATAAAGAGTAAAAAGGATCTGCTGAAGCACATCGCCCGAAAAATCGATTTTTACGTATTCGAGATTTTTTTTGCTATCCGCGTCTTTCGCCGTAAAAATGAGTGTCGGTGTTGAACCGTCGAACAGGTGCAGCGTTTGCGGAAGCCGCAGATCCTTGTCCAGCGCTGCGCGCAGTGGATTTTTCCCTTCCGCCAGCCGGACAGTCAGTTGCGGGTTATCGGCCAGCGCAGTTCCTGTTCCTACCAGGATGGCGTCAACGGAAGCGCGCAGTTCGTGCACCCACTTGTCAAGTTCGGGATGGCTGATTTTGGCGGGACTGTTTCCGTGCACGTTTCGGTCGTGATCGATAAACCCGTCTTCCGTTTGCGCCCATTTCAGGATGATCTCCGGTCTTTGCTTCTCGTGAAAACGGATGAATGCGCTGTTCAGTTCCCGGCATTCTTCTTCCAGCACGCCGGTAATGACTTCTATCCCGGCTTTCCGCAGTTTTTCAATTCCCTGTCCTTTGACCAGTGGATTCGGATCGGAGCAGCCTATGACGACGCGCGGAACTTTTTTTTCAATAATGAGATCGGCGCAGGGCGGCGTTTTCCCGAAATGCGCGCAGGGTTCGAGGTTGACATATAATGTTGCATCCCGGAGGTAATCCGCGTTTTGTACGTTATGGATCGCGTTCACTTCCGCATGCGGTCCGCCGAACTGTTCATGCCAGCCTTCTCCGGCAGTTACTCCTTTATAAAGAATAACACAACCGACCATCGGGTTGGGCGCAACAAGTCCTTCACCTTTCCGGGCGAGCCCGATGCACCTGCGCATAAACTCCTCATGGGAACTCATGCCGCGAAATTACGGGTTTGGCAGTTATGCTTTTCATTTAACCGGCTGCAGTTTCTGAAACGGCATTATCGGTAAATTTGCCGCATGCGCATCGCCAGCAACAAGGTGAAGGACATTATCGCTTTCTTCCGGCAGGAACTTCATGATCTGTATGATGAAGCGGAGATCGACCGTTTCGTTGAAATCTGCTTTGAAGAATATGCAGGCTATTCGCGCCTTGACGTTTTGAACCGCCAGGATGCTACCGTGAATGAATCCGATCTGCTCAAGTTCAATTTCGCCGTGAAGGATCTGAAGCGCGGCAGGCCGATCCAGCACATCACCGGTAAAGCCTGGTTTTTCGATATTACGCTGACCGTGAATGAACATGTGCTGATTCCGCGCCCGGAAACGGAAGAACTTGTGCAATGGATCGTGGACGATCATCGCAAAGAAGTGCCATCCATTTCCATGCTCGATATCGGTACCGGCAGCGGTTGTATCGCCATCGTACTGAAACGCAAACTGCCGAAAAACCATGTGTATGCGCTCGATGTTTCATCCGAAGCGCTGGCGCTGGCTAAACAGAATGCGCTGCAGGGACAGGCAGATGTGCATTTTATCCAGTCGGATATTCTCGACAGGTCGGGCTGGAGCAAACTGCCTTCCTGCGCGGTGATCGTGAGCAATCCGCCGTATGTGCGCAAAAGCGAAAAAGAAGCCATGCACAAAAATGTTGTGGATTTCGAACCGCATACCGCTTTGTTCGTGCCCGATGAGGATGCGCTGATTTTTTACAAAACGATCGGCGAACTCGGCCTGGAAAAACTCAAACCCGGCGGACACCTGTATTTCGAGATCAATGAAAACCTCGGCCTTGAAGTTTGCATCCTGCTCCAGAAACTCGGTTACAAAGATGTGCAGCTGCGCCAGGACATGAGCGGCAAGGACCGGATGGTGCGATCGACGCATAATCCTTAAATTTGAGAATCACTTATACACGTATGACCCGCGAACAAGCCAAAGCAAGAATCGAAAAACTTTCGGAAGAACTTGAACAGCACAACTATAAGTATTATGTGCTTGCGGAGCCTTCCATCAGCGACTATGAATTCGATATACTCCTGAAAGAACTCGAAGCGCTGGAAAAAGAATACCCCGAACTCCGCCAGGTCGATTCACCGGCTTTGCGCGTGGGCGGGCAGATCACTAAGGAGTTTCAGACCGTGAAACACCGGTACCCGATGCTTTCGCTTTCGAATACGTATTCCGAAGAAGAACTGGATGAATTTGACGAGCGGGTTAAAAAACTGCTCGGCGACGAGCCTTACGAATATGTATGTGAACTGAAGTACGACGGTGTGGCCATCGGCATGCATTATAAAGACGGTTTGTTCGTACAGGCCGTAACGCGCGGCGACGGTGTGCAGGGCGACGACATCACGACGAATGCAAAAACGATCCGGAGTGTTCCGCTGCGCCTGAAAAAGAAAGGCTGGCCGGCCGATTTCGAAATCCGCGGTGAAGTATTTATGCCGCGCAGCGAATTCGACCGTATCAATAAAGAAAAAGAAGACGCCGGCGAAGCCCTGCTCGCCAACCCGAGAAATTCAACCGCCGGTACGCTCAAAATGCAGGACTCCGCCGTAGTCGCTACACGCAGGCTCGATTGCTTTTTGTATTTCGTACTCGGTGAAAACCTGCCGTTCAAAACGCATTACGAAAGCCTGGAAGCCGCCCGGAGTTGGGGATTTAAAGTTCCTTCATATACCGAACTGGTTAGCGGTATCGCCGGCGTGAAAAAATTTATTGAGAAATGGGATGCCAAACGGCGCACGCTCGATTTTGAAACGGACGGCGTGGTGATCAAAGTGAACAGCTATGCGCAGCAGCAGACGCTCGGTTTTACAGCCAAGTCGCCGCGCTGGGCGATCGCGTTCAAATACAAAACGGAACGCGTCGTCACCAAACTGCTTTCGATCACCTACCAGGTGGGCCGCACCGGTGCGATTACACCGGTGGCAAACCTGCAGCCCGTGCTGCTCGCCGGAACGACCGTAAAACGCGCGTCGCTGCATAATGCAGACATCATCGAAAAGCTCAACGTGCGTGAAGGCGATACGGTGTACGTGGAAAAAGGAGGGGAGATCATTCCGAAAATCATCGGCGTGGATATGAGCAAGCGCGACCTGCTTTGCCAGCCGCACAAATACATTACGCAGTGCCCGGAATGCGGAACGGAACTCGTGCGCGATGAAGACGAAGCTTTGCATTATTGCCCCAACGTGGATGGCTGTCCGCCGCAGATCGTGGGCCGCATCATCCACTTCACCAGCCGCCGTGCCATGAATATCGAAAGTCTTGGCGGCGAAACGGTGGACCAGTTTTTCCGCGCCGGCCTGATCAAAAACATCGCTGACCTCTACGACCTGGAAAAAGAACAGTTGCTTCCGCTGGAACGCATGGCCGAAAAATCCGCTTCCAATATTATCGAAGGAATCGCGCAGTCGAAAAAAGTTCCGTTCGAACGCGTGCTTTTTGCTCTCGGCATCCGGCACATCGGTGAAACCACCGCGAAGAAACTTGCGCTCGGTATGAAAAATATAGATGCGATCATGTCGGCAAGCAAAGAACAACTGCTCGAAGTTCCCGAGATCGGGGAGATCATCGCCGATAGCCTCATCGAATTTTTTGGTGATAAGCGTCACCGCGACCTGGTGAACCGGCTTCGCGAAGCGGGATTGCAGTTCGAACTTTCGGAGGAACAGCTTGCCTCGCAAAGCGATAAACTGGGCGGAAGGAGTTTTGTCGTATCGGGCGTTTTCAGCCGGTCGCGGGACGAGATCAAAGCATTGATCGAAAAGAACGGCGGCAAGAATACAGGTTCCGTTTCGGGAAAAACCGCTTATCTTGTAGCTGGCGATAATATGGGGCCGGAAAAACGTACCAAGGCGGAAAAACTTGGCATACCGATTATCAGTGAAGATGATCTGCTCAAACTGATCGAAAGCGGAGTATAGAAAGTATGGCATTTGGCGATTCCATAAAGAAGATGATCGGGGAACGTGCCCTGCGGGCGGAGATGAAAAATATCGCCCGCCAGCGCGCCGCGCTCAGCATCGACCAGGCCAAATCGATCGGGATCGTTTTCGAATACACCAATGCGGAGGATTTCGATCTCCTGAAAAAATATGTACTCTACCTGCGCGAGATGAAAAAGAAAGTCCGCGCAATCGGGTACTATGCGATGAAAGAGCTTCCCCAGTTTCCCTATTCCAAACTGGAATTCGATTTTTTTGGAAAAAAGAGTTTTGCCTGGAACGGCAAACCCGCAGACCCGATCCTCGCCAATTTTGTGGAAGAAGAGCACGATATCCTGCTTGATCTGAATATGAATGACCTGCTTCCGCTGCGTTATCTCACCGCCGTTTCACGCGCCCGGTTCAAAGTGGGCCGCTGGGAGGAAGATGATCATGACCTGCACGATATGCTGATCGACAGCCCGCCGGCAAAAGGATTGAAAAATTTTCTCCGTCACATCGATACCTACCTGCTGAAACTGAATAAACCAGCAGCGGAGTAAACTTCAATTGTTTCGCTTTTACATTTCCCCGAGATTATTCACCACCCTGCTTATTCCATCTTTTATCAGGGATACATTGAAATTAACCAGCAACCCCAACCGTTTATCAGTCAGTTTTAAATAGGTTTGGAGTTGTTTATGGTGAACCGGCAATATATATTCCACAGATTTTAGTTCAACAATAACCTTATTGCAAACGATAATATCTGTTCTGAATCCCAGTTCCAGCCTGATGTCTTCGTAGATTACCGGTACTGCTTGTTGCCTTTTGTAAACCAGGTTGTTCTTGTCCAGTTCGTAGCAAAGTATTTCTTCGTAAACGGACTCCAGCAAACCCGGTCCAAGGTGCCTGTGTATTTTCAGAAATAGCTCAACGAGCTTCTTTGCAATTTCATTTTCAGTCATGGTTTTTGTTTTTGCGTTTCAAGAGCTAGTTTTTCATCATGTAGTATTGTTTTCCATTGCGCCATTGCGAGAAAGTTTGTTTTCCATTGCGTCATTGCGCCATTGCGCCATTGCGAGAGAGAGTTCGTTTTCCATTGCGCCATTGCGAGAAAGTCTGTTTTCCATTGCGTCATTGCGCCATTGCGAGAGAGTTTGTTTCCCATTGCGTCATTGCGAGAAAGTCTGTTTTCCATTGCGTCATTGCGCCATTGCGAGAGAGAGTTTGTTTTCCATTGCGTCATTGCGAGAAAGTCTGTTTTCCATTGCGCCTTTGCGAGAGAAATTCTGAATCACCCACTTATAAATGAAAACGGGAACCCTTCCGGATTCCCGTGAAAAATAGCTGAACTGCGTTCGGTTAGCTGTTAACCTGCGCTTTGGCCTCGTCCTCGACCAGGAGGAGTTCCCCGGCAAGTACTTCGACCATCGTACGCTTCTGGCCATTTTTATCCTGGTAGCTGCGGGAGATCAGTTTCCCGTTCACAGCCACTTCGGTTCCTTTCTGTTGCAGCTTTTCCATGGCCGTATCCGCCAGGCCGTTCCAGGCAACTACCATGAACCAGTGTGTTTGCTGCACACGCTCACCGGCTGCATTTTTATAATAATCGTGTGTGGCGATCGAAAAACGCGCCACTTTACGTCCGTTGTTGAAATCGCGCAATTCGGGAGTCATTCCTACGTTTCCTACCAACTGTACTTTGTTCTTAACCGTGTTCATAATCATAATTTGTTTTAAAGTTTAACATACGTAAGCATCTTCACTTACTTTTTTTAATTTCCGCCGATCGATCTTAGCGGTGCAATTTCGAAATGCGGTGCAAAGGTGTGACAGCCTCCAAATTTTATCCGGTTAATAAACGTTTGTATCCGGAAGTACTTGGTTGTATTCGTTTGCAAACGTTTGTTGTCGGATAATTTAATTGATAAACAGTGTGTTACGACTTTTCAGGCTTTTGTATCTTTAGGAAAAAAATCGGGCGGAAAATCGCATGGAAATCATTTGCATCTCGGATACGCATGGTTTGCACAGGGAAATTTCGCTTCCACCGGGAGATATTTTATTGCATGCCGGTGATGTTTCGATGGGCGGAAAAGAAAAGGAGATCATTCCATTCCTCGAATGGTTCGCGAAACAGGATTACCGCCATAAAATTTTCATCTCGGGGAACCACGATTTTTTCTTTGAAAAAGAAAGCCCCGAAAAAATCCGCTCGCTCATTCCTCCCGGGGTTATTTACCTCAACGATTCCGGGATTGAAATCGAAGGAGTCCGCATCTGGGGTTCCCCGATCCAGCCCTGGTTTATGGACTGGGCTTTTAACCGGCAGCGTGGAGCGGAAATAAAAAAGCACTGGGATCTTATTCCCGATAATACCGATATCCTTGTTACCCACGGCCCGCCCGCAGGCATGCTCGACCAGGTTTATACCGGCCTGCCTGTCGGTTGTGAAGACCTGATGGAAACCGTTGGTCGCATTAAACCTAAGCTGCATCTCTTCGGTCATATTCACGAAGCCTACGGAACAATCCGGCAGGACGATACGCTTTTTGTAAATGCCAGCGTACTGAACAGGCACTATCAACCGGCCAACGAAGCGATAACGTTTGTATGGAAATAGCAGGTATGACTTTTCTCACCGGCCTAGGACTGGCCGTCAACTCGTGTTATTACGGGTATGTGGTTATCGTGCCCGCATTCTTTTTATTATCGCGGCTGCTGAAAAAACGCCGTGAACTTCTCCTGCATTTTATACACCTGGCCAATTTGCTGCTGGCTTCGGTAACGACGATTTATATTTTTCTTTTTATCGGCGGATTGATCCGGCACCTGACCTGGCTGGCCCGGAATACTATGGATGCAGAAGCGGTTGCGAACGAGTTCCCGTTTTTAAACCGTATGACCGGACCGTATGCTGTTTTTTACTGGCTGCCTGTTCTGCTCATGGTGTTTGCCAGCCTGTTCTGGTTCAGGAAGATCAGGCGGAACAATTGGGCGACTTTGTTTGCGGTGCTGCTGGTGCTTGACGCAGCTTGCCATCTCGGTATCGTGCATGTGATCTTTTCCTGGAAAACGGTTTTCCGCAGCGATTCGTGGCCGGCCGACATCGATCCGGTTCTCATCCTTGCACGTGTGATAGTCTTTCCGGTGCTTTTCAGCATTGCCCTGGGATTTGAATATTTTACGATGCGATCATACCGCGTGAAAAGGGAAAGCGAAGGGAGTTGATTTTTTGAAAAGTCCGGGCAGCAAAAAGGTCGCGGCTTATTTCTTCTTCAGCCGGCAAACCACCGGGTAATGATCACTCAGTTCTTTTTTGATGACCGTAAACCCGGAAGCCTCGTAGTATGGGCTGTGCAGGATATAATCGATCCGCGGAACGAGCGGGTATTCTGAAAAAGTACGGCCCATGCCGCTTCCGCTTTCGAGAAAAGCGTCTTCTAATTTTTCACTGATGGTATGATAAGCGTATGATATGGGCGTATCGTTAAAATCGCCGCAAACAATTACCGGGTAAGGGGAAGAGGAAATATGCCGGGCAATGGATTCCGCCTGCCCGGCCCGCCTGGTGAAGGCGCGTTTTACCCGGCGCATGATGTTTTTGGAATTTTCGATCTCGTCTTCCGTTTCTTTCCCGTGCGTGATGTTGTGGATGAACTGCTGATCCGCGTAACCGAAACGGATGGATTGCAGGTGCATATTGTAAACGCGAACCGTATCTCCGCGGATCAGCATGTCGGAATAGATGCAGATATTATTGCTCCGGTTATTGAACACGATACTTCCCTGGTTCACGATCGGGTAACGGCTGAAGGTGGCGATGCCCCAGTGATCCGTTTTGCGCAGGGTAATGGTGTATTCCGAATGCGCATAAGGCAGTCCCAGTATGGCTTTCAGTGTATCGAAATTGCGCAGGCTGCCGGTATCTTCCGTGTAAAATTCCTGGAGACAGAGCAGGTCCGGTTTTTCGTTCAGCATCATGTCAAACATTTTCGAACGCGTCTGGGCATTATGCGACCAGTTATATAAGTCGAAAAGTTTGGTATTGTAACTCATCACTTTAAACGTGCCTGCCGAAAAATCCGCTTCTTTCGAGGTAAAGCAATAATGCAAACCGAATACGGGAAAACCGGCGAGCAGCACCACGAGCGAAACGAATGCCCGCTTCCTTTTCCGCAAGGCAAAATAAGCGGCGAATAAAAGATTGGCCAGGGCCAGCACGCCATAACCCAGCCCGAGAAAAGCGACCGGCCAGAAAACAGCCGGGCTCACCCAGGGCGCGAAATAAGAAAGTCCGAGCATGAGCGCCGCCGCGATATTGAGCCACCAGATAATACGGTCGTACAGGCGGAAGGGACGCTTCGGCCTCGGCTCGCGAATGGTAACGCTGATGTCGGACGGTATGTTCGGGATTTCGGGTTCCAATCTTATTTATCGTTTCCGGTTCACTGTTCCCGGTTTTCCGTTCGAAAAATTAAAAACGGTAAACCGGAAACTGAAAACGGTGAATAGCTATGCTTATAGTTTTCCACCGTATTTCTGCAGGAATTCACGTTCATCCCTGCTCAGGCTGTCGTAACCTGAACGGGAAATTTTGTCCAGTATTTCATCCACGCGTTTCTGGATCGATAATTTACTGGCATTGTACTGCTCGTCGCTGACCGGCCGGCGGTGTTCCACTTTCAGGTGGCGTGGTTTTTTGGGCCTGGAAAGATTGGTGAGAAATTTCAGGATGTCTTTGCCTTTGCGGTGCTGCAGCCCGTAAAGAAACCCGAACGCAGCGCCCCCAAGGTGCGAAATTTTTCCGCCGGTATTCGCTGCAAGATCCATAAGCGATGTAAGCAGGATGGCCACAAGCGCAACGTATTTTATTTTCACGCGCCACACGCCGAAAATCGCAATTTCCATATCGGGAACAACAGTTGCCGCACAGGCTACCACGGCCATGGTTGCTGCGGATGCGCCGAGCAGCCCGCCGCTGGGAAGTACAAAGCTCAGCAGGATAAATACAACCGCACCCGCAAGCCCGCCCACGAGGTAAACCCAAAGCAGTTTTTGATTGCCGACATAATCGCTGAATATCCGGCCGAACGAATAAAGCCAGAGCATGTTGACCACCAGGTGCCAGAAATTCGCATGCAGGAACATGTACGTGAAAATCGTCCAGATCTGCACGGGCACCAGTTCGGGCTTTCCCGGCAGGATCAGCCAGTCGGCCGGGAAGAAACTCATATGCCTGGAAGACAATACGATCAGATTCAGGATCACATTGATGGCCAGGAATACCGCGATATTGGCGATGATCAGCCGGGTAAGCCAGGCATAGGATCCTGACAACGCTGTCCGTAAATCACGTGCTACGCTCATAGATCAGTAAAAAGTCGTTCGGTTGCGTTGATATATTTTCACCAGGATGAATCCGAAAACCATGCCACCGAGATGCGCCACGTGCGCCACATAGTCGCCGGGACGATTGGATACGGCCTGCAGAATTTCCATCGCGCCGTAAATGATCACGACGTATTTCGCTTTCATCGGGATGAACAGGCCGAACATCATCATTTCCGTATTCGGGAAAAGCATGCCGAAGGCGATCAGTATTCCGAACAGTGCGCCCGACGCGCCCACCACGACCTGCGAACCGAAAATGGCATCGACGTATTCGTTGCAGAAACCGATGGCGGATTCGAGCGCCGCTTCTTTCTGGCCGATGAGCGCGAGATGCCTGATTTCTTCCACGTTGCTCATGGCCCATTCGGGCGGATTGATGCCCGGAAAATTGTAATTATTGGCCAGTTCCTCGAACGCGCCGAGTTCCGGGTTCGAAAGAAATTCGCGCACAGGTTCGGTTGCCGGTACGATCTGGTAACCGATCCAGCCCATGTGAATAAGCGCCGCACCGAGACCGCAGATCAGGTAAAACGTGAGGAAGCGTTTCGGGCCCCAGATGTTTTCGAGGCGGAAACCGAACATCCATACGGCAATCATGTTGAACAGGATATGCCAGAAATTGCCGTGCATGAACTGGTAGGTGATGAACTGGTACCAGTGAAAATTATCGGAGAGCGGAAAATGCAGGCCCAGTTTTTCTGTCAGCACGTCGCGTCCGAACGACTGCATGAAAATATATTTCGCCGCGAAAAAAAGCCCGTTAATGATCAGCAGGTTTTTAACGACTACCGGGAGCTGGTTGAATTGTGCGGGGCGATATTGCTGGTACATCGGGTGCTCGCTTATCTTTTGAAACGCCTGTCTAAATCTTCGATGCTGTATGTGATCACGGTCGGTTTGCCGTCGGGCGCAGCATACGGAAGTTCACAGGCGAAAAGTTCATCCACCAGCGCGCGCATTTCGGAGTCGCTGAGCGTTTTGCCCGGCCTGATGGACGTTTGCTTCGCCAGCGAGCGCGCCAGGTTATCGCCGGTATCTAATTTCATGTCCTGCAGGTTTTCCTTGTACCCGCCGATCAGTCCTTCCAGCAGTTTTTTTACGTCGCGGTCTTCCGTACCGGCCGGAACGCCGTGCACGACAAACGTATGCTGACCAAAAGGCCGGATGTCGAAACCCAGTGCGTTGATGCTTTCGGTAAGTTCCAGCGCCAGCGCCGAATCGATCGGGGCAAGCTCGACGGTTTCCGGGAAAAGTTTTTGCTGGCAGTGCCCGGTATGATTTTGCAGGGCTTTCAGGTAACGTTCGTACAAAATACGTTCGTGCGCGCGCTGCTGGTCGATGATCATCAGGCCCGACTTGATATGCGAGAGCACATAACGGCCGTGAAGCTGCTGGCACCCGCCACCCGTGTTTTGTTTTTCATCTTCGTCCCAGCTGCTGTGTAAAATCTGGCCCTGCGTTTCCGTTTCGCTTTCGGTTTGCGTGCCCGGTGTCGCACTTACATGCGTCTCGAACATTTTCTGCCAGTCGCTGCCGGCATGATTCTGCATACGCTGCCAGTGCTGGTTTCCATTGCTTCCGGCGCTTTTCTGCTGGTCGCCGGCGAACGGGTTGTAGTCGGGATTGACGTGAATTCCCGGTTGTTTTACCTGGCCGTTTTCCGGCTGCAGCGGAATATCCTTCAGGCTCATTTCCTGTTCGAAGTCCAGCGTCGGTGCGATATTGTATTGCCCCAGCGATTTTTTGATCACCGAACGGAGAATGGCATATACGAGCCGCTCGTCTTCAAACTTGACTTCGGTTTTGGTGGGATGAATATTGACGTCGAATGACGAAGGCGCCATCTCGAGGAAAATGAAATAGGTGGGATGCGCGTCCGTGGGCAGCAACTGTTCGAAAGCGGAAACTACGGCGTGATGCAGGTAGCTGTTCTTGATGAAGCGTTTGTTCAGGAAAAAGAATTGTTCGCCGCGCGTTTTTTTGGCGAACTCGGGCTTGCCGATAAAACCGCTGATGATTACGGCATCGGTATGCTCTTCCAGCGGTGCGAGGCGCTGGTTGTACGGGTTGCCGAATACGGACGTGATGCGCTGGCGCAGGCCGGCCTGTTCGCTCGATGCGTTCGCGCGTTCGAGGTGAAAGACTTCGGTACCGTTATGCGTCAGTATAAAACCCACTTCGGGGTGAGCGAGCGCCACGCGTTCGAATTCTTCGATGATGTGCCGGAGTTCGACGCCGTCGGTTTTCAGAAATTTGCGGCGCGCGGGGATATTGTAAAACAGGTTTTTGATGAAGAACACCGAACCCTGTGCGCACTGGCAGGGTTCCTGCGATTTCACTTCGCCGCCTTCGATGATGATCTGCGTACCGAGTTCGTCTTCTTCGCGGCGGCTTCTCAGTTCGACCTGTGCGACAGCCGCGATGGAAGCGAGCGCTTCGCCGCGAAAACCTTTGGTGCGGATGGCGAAAAGATCGTCGGCATTACTGATCTTGGAAGTGGCGTGGCGTTCAAAACTCATACGCGCATCCGTTTCCGACATGCCTTTGCCGTTGTCGCTGACCTGGATGAGCGTTTTCCCCGAATCTTTGATAATAAGACGGATTTCAGTCGCGCCCGCATCCACCGCGTTTTCCAATAGCTCCTTGACCACCGAGGCGGGACGTTGAACGACCTCTCCGGCAGCAATCTGGTTGGCAACGGTATCGGGCAAAAGCCGGATAATATCGGGCATCGGGAATGATGAAAATTTTCGACGTAAAGTTAACACTATTCCAGTCTTCATCGGCGACTGGTGTAAATCAGACTTTGCTGGTCGAAGTCTGAGACTTCGACGGATAAATAACCTGTAAAACCATTTGTCCGTGTCCTGCTTATCGTTAGAGACTTCGACGGATAAATAACCTGTAAAACCATTTGTCCGTGCCCTGCTTATCGTTAGAGACTTCGACGGATAAATAACCTGTAAAACCAGTTGTCCGCGTCCCGCTTATCGTTAGAGACTTCGACGGATAAAATAACCTGTAAAACCAGTTGTCCGTGCCCTGCTTATCCTTAGAGACTTCGACGGATAAATAACCTGTAAAACCATTTGTCCGCGCCCTGCTTATCCTTAGAGACTTCGACGGAGAAATATCCTTAGAACCAATGTCATTTCCCGCTTATCCGGCAATTCCCTCCACTTATTCAATCAACAGGGCATTTGTTGATAAGTCGGTGGAATGCAGCAGGAGAGGCACTTTTTTTGCAGGTAATTTTAAAGACTTAAAATCACTGCGGATGCGCCGGAATTTTTTTCCTGTTACCAATCTTTTTTTCCTGTTTTTCCTGATCGCCGCCCGGACGGTTTACAGCCAGGTCGCTCCGCCTTTTTCGCAAATGCAGGATACCCGCTGGGCCGATTCGGTTTTTAAATCGCTCACCCCGGACGAACGCATTGCACAACTGTTCATGGTAACGGCTTACTCGAACAAGGATGCAGCACATGTGAAAGAAATTTCCGACCTCGTAAAGCAGCAGAAGATCGGCGGCCTGATGTTCCTGCAGGGCGGGCCGGTGCGGCAGGCGAACCTGACGAACAAGTACCAGAAACTGGCCAAAACGCCGCTGCTCATTTCCATCGACGGGGAATGGGGACTGGCCATGCGCCTCGACAGTACGGTGAAATATCCCAAGCAGATGACACTCGGCGCGATCGAAAACGATTCGCTGATTTACCGGATGGGCCGCGATATTGCTGTACAGTGCAAACGCATGGGCATTCACGTTAACTTTTCGCCGGTGGCGGATGTCAATAACAACCCGATGAACCCGGTGATCGGTGTGCGTTCTTTCGGTGAAGACAAACTGAAAGTGGCGCGCAAGGCTTCGCTGTACATGAAAGGTTTGCAGGATGGCGGTGTGCTGGCGAACGCAAAACATTTTCCCGGCCACGGCGATACCGACAGCGATTCGCACAAAACGCTGCCCGTGATCAACCACGATCAGCTCAGGATGGATTCGCTGGAACTCTATCCTTTCCGCGAGCTGATCGCGCAGGGGCTGGGCAGTATGATGGTCGCGCATTTGTTTATTCCCGCGTACGATACGACAAAAAATACAGCGACCACGCTTTCGAAAGCCGTTGTGACCGACCTGCTCCGCGAAAAAATGAAGTTCAGCGGGCTGGTGTTTACCGATGCGCTCAACATGAAAGGCGTGAGCCAGTTTTATGGTCCGGGCGAACTGGCCGTGAAAACGCTTGTTGCGGGTAACGATGTGCTGCTCTGCGCGGAAGATGTAGCCAAGTCGATCCTGATGATCAAAGAAGCGATCAAAGCAGGCAAGATCACGCAGGAAGAAATCGACGCCCGCTGTAAAAAAATACTGCTCGTCAAACAATGGGCCGGCCTGAACCAGTACAAACCGGTCAAAACGAAAAACCTCATCCAGGACCTGAACCAGCCGTCATCCGATTGGCTGAACCGCCAGCTGGCGGAAGCTTCCGTTACGCTGGTGCAGAATAATGACAACCTGCTGCCCCTCATGCGTCCCGATACACTGAAGATCGCCGCGGTGAGCGTGGGGGACAAAGACGAATGCGAATTCCAGCGTATCGCCGGTTTGTATGCCGGCTGTAAATTTTTCGGTATCGACCGCGAAGGCAAAAAATCGGAAGTCGACTCGCTGATCTCGCGGCTGAAAAGTTTTAATTGCGTATTGCTGGCCGTGAATAATACGAATATCAAGCCGCAGGATGATTTCGGCATTTACGGAATTCCCGCGCAGCTGATCGACACGCTGAAAAAAAGAAATGTCCGTGTTGTCGTTTCCGTTTTTGCCTCCTCGTATGCGCTCAATGTGATCAGCGGCATCGAAAAGGCGGATGCGGTGCTTGTCGGTTATGAAAATAACGTGCATGCGGAATCCGTGGCGGCGCAGATCATTTTCGGCGGGCTGGAATCGAAAGGGAAATTACCGGTCAGCACAAACGGTTACAAAGGCGGAACAGGCCTGTCTTCAGGAAGCCCGGTGCGTCTTTCATACACCATGCCCGAAGCGGTCGGAGCCGATCGCAGCAAACTCGCCCTGGTCGATTCTTTCGCCCTGCAAGGCATCCGCCAGAAAGCGTACCCGGGCTGCCAGGTGATTGCTGCAAAGGACGGCCGCGTTTTTTACATGAAATCATTCGGCAGCCATACGTACGATGGAAAACGGAAAGTGAAAAACACCGATATCTACGATGTCGCATCGATTACAAAAATCATGGCATCCACGCCGGCCATGATGAAAATGACGGAGGAGAAAAAAATTGCGCTCGACGGAAAGCTGGCCGATTATCTCCCGATGACGGTCGGAACGAACAAGAAAAATATGGTGATCCGCGAAATGCTGGCGCACCAGGCCGGCCTGCAGGACTGGATTCCTTTCTGGAAACGTACGGTGGATGCAGGCGGAAACCTGCGGAAGGATATTTACCGCAAGCAGTTCAGCGACTCGTTTCCTTTCCGTGTCGGTCCCGGAATTTTCATCAGCAAAAATTACAGGGACAGTATTTACAAACAACTGCTCGCCAGTCCGCTCGGCCCGCACACCTACAGGTACAGCGATCTCGGCTATTATCTCCTGAAAAAAATAATCGAGGACAAAAGCGGCGTGTTGCTGAACGATTACGTGGCGAATACATTTTACCGCCCGCTGGGCCTGCCCACGATGGGCTACCTGCCGCGCCTGCGCTTCGAGCCCTCGCGCGTGCCGCCCACGGAGAATGACGTTACGTTCCGCAAACAACTCGTACAGGCCGACGTGCACGACCAGGGCGCGGCCATGATGGGCGGGATTGCCGGTCATGCAGGCGTGTTCAGCAACGCGAACGATATCGCCGTGATGATGCAGCTTTACCTGAACAAAGGAACTTACGGTGGCGTCCGCTATCTCGACTCGTCGGTTGTAAATGAATTTACGCGTATTCAATACCCGGATAATGAAAACCGCCGCGGACTCGGTTTCGATAAACCGGAACCCGATCCGAAAAAAGACAGCCCGGTTACGGATAAAGCATCGCTGCAAAGCTTCGGTCACATGGGTTTCACAGGCACCATGACCTGGGCCGACCCGGCAACCGGTATCGTGTACGTGTTTCTTTCCAACCGCGTTTTCCCGCAGGCGGAAGACAATAAACTCGCTAAAATCGGCACGCGCGGTTCTATCCTGAGAACGATTTACGAATCGATCGGGAAGTAACGGAGTCAGTTAAAATTCCTTCGGAATAGTTAACGCATAGCGGCAGTCGGCAGTCTTTGTTTAAACAAGGAGCAGGTAGATTTTGCGGGCTTTCCTATAAAACAAAGACTGCCACTGCCGACTGCCAACTGCTGTTTGTCCCGATCTATTCCGAAGGATCCCGATAGCTATCGGGATTAAACCGCACTCAGGCGTGCATTTTCACATTCCCGTTCTCATCTAATTCCAAAAACGGGTTGTACGCGATTTCCCAGAGATGATCTTCATTATCGGCTATATAGCCGCGGTAACCGCCCCAGAAAACTTTTTCGGGCGGGCGGACGATCTTCACCCCGTTTTTTTCCAGCTTTGCGAAAACCGTATTCACTTCTTCTTCCGAGCGCATGTTGATCGCCATGCTGAAGCCTTTGAACCCGCTGCCTTCGACTGAAACACCGGCATCTTCCGCCAGTTCGTCTTTCGGAAAAAGAGCGAGGATAAAACCGTTCAGTTTAAAGAATACGATCCCGTCGCTGTCTTTGATCGGTTTCCAGCCGAACTGGTCCATGTAAAAGCGCTTCGATTTTTCGAGATCGTTTACGCCGAGTGTGAGGAAAGAAAGTCGTGCGTCCATGTGCGTGAGTTTATAGTGTCGTTTATTTCAGGAAAACAATTTCCGTCACCGGGTGAATTTCCCATGCTGTCGCGGTTTTCAGGTCTTTCGGTCCGACGGTGCCGGGCGGAGTATGTTCAATATCGTAAAACAGGCTGCCGGAAATGGAAATTTCTTTCGGCTCGTCGTAAAATTTTTTGTAGTTGTGAAAACAAGTGTGCTGGTTAAAATACGCTTTGAAATAGTCGCGTACTTTTTTCAGTTGATCGTACGATCCGGACGAAGTTTCGGGCAGGCCGGAAATTTCGGCGTTGAATAATATATCGGATTTAGCGGAAGGTTTATTCCCGATGATCAGGTGGAAATCGCCGTCATCTTCCCGCTTTACAGCCAGGAGCCAGGTTTTTTTAATGCGGACATTACGCATTTCTTCCTTCACACGGCCGAATGCGGAATCATCTTTTATCCTGGGATTATGATTGCTCATTTCCTTGTCGCCGGGAAGAGAATTCCAAAAGACATCGAGCGAAGCAAAAGATTCGGTCTGCGCTTTCGCGATATTGACTTTACAAACCGCGCGGCTGTGCCCTGCAAATTCTTCCTGCTGGCAGAACTCGCTTTTATTCCGCTTGTCCGGCCGGTCTCCGCGTTGATGTTCGCTTGTTCTGCCCGGGCCTGGAGCGGGGGCAATGGTATCCGCGGTTTGCCCGGAAAATCTCCGTTCAGGTTCACCGCAGGAAAAAACAAACAGGAGAATAAACAGTAAAATGAATTGCCGCATGACTGCAAGTTTACGCAATCGCAGGGAAGCATAGAAACGGTACCTGCTCAATTTGAGCATTACTCTTTGTGATTCTTTGTGCCTTGGTGTCTTTGTGGCAAGCGTTATACAGATCGTCACAAAGATACCAGGACACGAAGTCACACGAGACTGGTCGGGGAAAGACTCTCTGTCAAAAAAAACGACCCGCCGGTTTGACGAGTCGTTCAAATCAAAGTGCTGATTAAAATTAGTTTTGTGAATGCAAAGCCATGCGGTTGCCTTCGCTGTCCACGAAAAATGCCATAAACCCGATTTCCGGTGTAATCTGTGTTTTGGGCATGATCATTTTTCCGCCGGAGCTTTCGATCCGCCCGATGATGTTGTCCATACCCGAATTGGCATTGAGGTAAATTATTGCGCCGTCCATGCTCGGTTTGTGCATTTCGCTTTTACAAAGGCAGCCGTTTGCTTTGCCGTTACCCATTTCAGCAGGGAAGAAGGCCATCTGCATGCCCATCATATCCTGTTCATCCATGGTAATGCTGAAAATGTTTTCATAGAATTTTTTTGCGCGGCTGATATCCGTGGCGGGAATCTCAAACCAGTTCAGGCTATTCGAATTTTTGTCCATGACGTTTATTTTTGTTTTGTGTGAAGCAAGTGTACAAAAGTTTTTTTATGAAAAGGTTATCCAGACGTAGTGAAATGATAAACGTCTGACCGGCAGGCTGAACGGTTTTTAATATGTATGACCGGGGAAAAAATCGCGCTTTGGCCAACAAGATTATCTTTGCTGTACTTCACGCACTATGCCTGCAATCTCGGTTCACCGTTTCCTGCTGCTGCTTTCCCTGCTGGGTATTTACCTCGTGGTGCTCACGGGCAACGTACGTTATACCAACAGCGACCCGCAACTGACCCTGCTCACGTCGCAGGCGATCCTGGAACAGGGCAGCCTGGAACTCGATACGTATAAGTACGCCCTCCCAAAGAACCAGTTTGCCGATGGCGACTGGAAAACGTATTCGCGGGAAGGTTCCGTTTATTATTTCTACCCGTTGGGCACTCCTGTTTTATCCCTGCCTTTCGTCGCGGCGGCCCGGAAACTGGGCATGGACATGACGATCCGGGCGGATGATATCCAGTTACAGATTTTTATTTCCGCTTTGCTCTGTGTGCTGATCGCTTTGCTGCTTTACCGGCTGGCCCTGCGTTTTACCGGCGAATGGAATGCGCTGACGGCGATGCTGCTTCTTTTTTTCGGAAGCAGCTGGATGAGTACGCTGGGCACGGCGCTCTGGAGTTTCGGATTTGAAACGGTTTTTATACTGCTCGTGCTTACCGACTGGATCGATGCGGAGAAGAACGGGAAAGAGATCAAACCGGTAAAAACCGGGCTTTGGCTTTTCCTCGCCTGGTTCTGCCGGCCTGCGGCGCTTTCGTTTATTCTCGTGGTGCTTGGCTGGATGCTTTACCGTAAAAAATTCCGGCAGCTCATGTGGATGATTCCTGCATTCCTGGTCCCGTTTTTTGCGCTCGTCATTTTTTCCTGGGCAAACATCCATGAATTTGTTCCACCGTATTACAATATTTTCCGCTGGTCGGGAGGTGATGCGGAGCACGGCATGCTGTACCGTTTTTTTGCTACGCTTTTCAGTCCTGCCCGCGGCCTGTTCGTTTTCACGCCTTTGCTGCTCGTGGCTTTCGCCGGCATTCTTTTTTCGGAACTGCGGAAAAACGTAATCTTCCTGTTTACCTGGATATGGATACTGCTTCACCTACTCATGCTGGCCCGGCATACCGGCTGGTGGGGCGGCTGGTGCTATGGTCCGCGTTTGAGTACGGATATTCTTCCTGCATTTGCCGTATTGATTTTTATGCTCATGCCTGTCCTGGAAAAACAAAGCGCCGGCCTGCGGATGAAAATCGGTCTCGCGGGCATTGCGGGCATGGCTTTATTCGGCATCTATGTGCATACTGTGCAAGGAATTTATAACCGGGAAACATACAACTGGAACGACCTTCCGAACATCGATGAGCAAACGGATTTTTATGCATGGAACTGGCGTTACCCGCAATTCCTGGCAAGCGGGTCGATGAATGACCTGAAGAAGACCGAGTATCTATGGATGAAAGATTTCGCATTTCTTTCCCGCGAAGTTCCTGCCGGAAGCGCTTTACTTGCCGGCGAACCCGATGCAAGGCTCCGGTATATTTTCAAAGCGATCAGGAAACAGAAGCATCTTTACGGTAACGTTGACCTGTACAACAACCTGTTTGAACTGAAGCCTGCGGTCGGAAAACCATTTTATATTCTGAATGAGCAAACGGATTTCGTTTCCGATCCGCGCTATTATCGACTGGTTCCCGAAGAGGACACGACTTCGCTCGGCAGGTTTCTTGCGAAGCATGAAAACGAGGTTGTGCTGCTCGCGGTGAAAGACGAAGCGTCCACATTCCTGTCGGAAACTACGCGGAAATACCTGCGTGGAAAAGGTGCGCATACCGACAGCCTGAAATACCGGCAGGGTTATGTGCTGGTACTTGATCACGGAAAAGTCGCCGGTGAAATCTTCGATCTCGGGGAAGGTGCGGAAATTAAAATCAGCAGGCCCGGGAAAAAAACGATCGAACTGCTTTCGCTGGGTATGGATAAAGGAAACCGTTCGGTAATCAGGGTAGGGGAAGAAGACTATTCACCAAACAGGCGCGGGTTTAACGCAGTCGTGCTGAGTGATAAAGGCGAGCCGGTTGATGTCGCGCATTTCGATACGCATAAAGCCGACCGGCGTGTGCGCCATGTAACGAAGGTGGAGCGTATTAAATAAAAGTTAGATATTCCTTCCGGGCATGAACCGCACAATGTCAAATGCTCAACGCTCAATTATCAACCTGCCCGCCGCACAGCTATGGCAGGCGGGTGAATTTGTCCGATGATACTTGATAATTGAGCGTTTGGCGTTGAGCGTTTTATTTCAATGCCCTGGCAGCAGGGATACCAATAAAAAAAGCCGGCTCGTGAAAGCCGGCATTCATCAAACCTTTTATCGTCAGGCTTTTTTCTTCTTGGCTGCAGTTTTCTTTTTAGCTGCAGTCGCGGTGGTTTTCTTTTTATTGCGCGGGCGGGATACGCCGTAGCTCTTTCTGAAAACTTTGCCTTTACGTGATTTGCGGTCGCCTTTTCCCATAATGTTCTTGTTTTGTACGCAGCAAAAGTATAAAAATCATTGATTCTTTTTTTCTTCCTCTAGCCTGAAAAACTCCGCTTCCACCAAATCGGGCCTTTGGAGGCAGCTACGCACCCAGTCCAGCCTGACTTTCAGCATTTCTTCGGCGTTCAGTTGCCAGCTTATTCCGGACGCATGCAGCCTTTTGCTGAGCTCATACATGCAGATCGCCGCTGAAACGGAGATATTGTAGCTTTCCGTGAAGCCCGACATCGGTATCCGCACAAATTCATCCGCTTCGGCAATAGCGTCCTTGCTCAGTCCGTCAATCTCTGTTCCGAACAGCAAAGCGACTTTTCCTTTCGTGAGATCAAGTTCGTGGATGTAGCAGTCGTCGGTATGCGGCGTGGTGGCTACAATCCGGTAGCCCTGCTCACGCAGCGCAGCGATGCATGTTTTGGTATTGTTGTCGTGTCCGCGGTATTTGTGCAGGCTCAGCCACTGCGAAGCCCCGAGCGCTACATCGGGATTTACCCGGTAGGTATTGCGTGTTTCGATGATGTGAATATCCTGGATACCGAACCCGTCGGCGCTTCGCAGCACGGCGCTGGCGTTTTGCGGCTGGAAAATATCTTCGAGCACGACGGTGATGTACCGGGTTCGCAGGCGGATGTTTTCATCAAACTTCGCCAGGCGGGCATCGCTTATACAGCGGGCCATGTATTCGTAAAGGGCCTGTTCCTGGTTCACCTGCGTTGATTTTAAGTAAACCTGTTCTGTGAAAGCGCAGCGAGGTTGCACATGCGGAATAAAAGCCGGGCACCCACGTTCGCGTCCCATTCATCATCCCCGGGAGCGACTTCGTTCAGGTCGAGCGCGATTATTTTTTTCCCGGATTGCACCACCTGCTGAATGAGGTAAACCGCCTGTTCCAGTTCAAATCCGCCGGCTACAGGCGTGCCGGTATTCGGGCAAAGTTTCGGGTCCAGCCCGTCGATATCGAAACTGATGTACACGTGAGCGGGCAGTTCGTCCACGATCAATTTGCATTGTTCCGCCCAGGTCAGTCCGCCGTACTGGTTGTGTTTCAGGCTGCGGTCAAAAAACGTTTTCACCCGCCCGTTCGATTTCTCAATGATATCGGCTTCGGCCTGGCAGTAGTCGCGAATGCCCACCTGCACCAGCTTTTCCACCTGTTTTATTTTAAGCGCGTTGAACATGATCGACGCGTGCGAAAATTCAAAACCTTCGTAGGCGTCGCGCAGGTCTGCATGCGCATCCACCTGCAGGATGGCGTACGACGGGTATTTTTCGGCCAGCGCCTGCATCAGGCCGAGCGGCGTACTGTGATCGCCGCCGAGCAGCGCAACCAGTTTGCCTTTGTTCATCCAGTCGAGGCATTTCTGTTTGACGTATGCATTGAGTTCGCGGGAGCCGGCGTTGACCTCGTTCAGTGTATGCTGCATGACTGGGCTGGTTTCCGGTGTTTCACCGTTTTCCAGCGCATCGATATACGAACGTGCTTTGGTGCGCAGCGCCGTTCCGCGGTCGAGCCACTGCTGGGGGATTTCGTCCATCGCCAGCCCGAGTTTCCAGGCGTCTTTCACCAGGGGATCGTATAAATCCACCTGCATGGATGCATTAAAAATCGCTTCAGGTCCTTGCGCGGTGCCGTCGCTGTATGAAACGGTAACATCCCAGGGAACGGGAATGATTACCAGTTCCGCTTCATCGCAGGTAAAAGGCAGGCCGTACAGGTTGTTGTTCCGGTCGCCCAGGCCGTTCGGATCGAAGGCGGCAATTTTATCGGCTTTACTCATAGTCAGGATCGATTCATGTCCAGGCGCAAAACTACAAAAGAAAAATCCTCCGCTCGTTCCGGTTGTTACCGGGGAGCGGAGGATTTTTAAAATGCGTCAGTGATTACTTATTCACAGTCTTGGCAAGATCAGCGCCAGCTTTGAATTTAGCAACTTTCTTAGCGGCGATTTTGATCGCTTTGCCGGTCTGCGGGTTGCGGCCTGTACGTGCAGCGCGTTTGCTGACCGAGAAAGTTCCGAAACCTACGAGAGCAACTTTGTCACCTTTTTTGAGCGACTTGCTTACCGATTCGATAATTGCGTCGAGTGCGCGTCCGGCTTCAGCCTTAGAGATTTTCGCACCTGCAGCAGTTGCGTCAATGAGTTGTGCTTTGTTCATTTTGTTTTTGATTTGAAATTAGATGGAATAAAGATTTTGATTGTTGGCAAAAATAGCGGAAGCCTTTGCCCCTGCAATAGATTGCGCCATTTTACCGGGTATTATTTTTCAACAACAAAACGCCGCTTTGTGAATAACTACAGTAAACAGAAGGTAAGCTCTCAAAATGCAGAAGGTCAAGATGAGCGAACGGCTGAAAAGCTTAGTTTACTTTGGTAAGCGAACATTTTCAGCCGGAGCTCAGCGAAGAGAATCCGCATTTTCAGAGCTTACCATAAAAAGGAATCCCCTGCCGGGAGGGCAGGGGATCAAACTCTTTTCTGCAACAAATTACTTGTTGACAGTCTTCGCGAGTTCGGCGCCAGCCTTGAACTTAGCTACTTTTTTAGCTTTGATCTGGATGGCTTTGCCAGTCTGCGGGTTGCGGCCTGTGCGTGCAGCACGCTTGCTAACCGAGAAAGTACCGAAACCTACGAGAGCAACTTTGTCACCTTTTTTGAGCGACTTGCTTACTGCTTCGATGAAAGCGTCGAGTGCGCGGGCAGCATCAGCTTTAGAGAGCTTTGCACTTGCAGAAGTTGCGTCAATGAGTTCAGCTTTGTTCATTTTGTGTTTGTTTTTTTGGTTTAATTTCTGTGAATTGATGTATGCAGCAAATGTATAGGAAAATCAATACCAGTCAAGCTTTCAGCGAAGGAAAATGCAAAATTGTTGATAAATAGGGCTGTTTTGTTAATAAACCCGGAAGAACCCCTGTGTTTATAGCTGTTTCGGCTTGCCTGTCTCGTAAAACTATTGTAAATAGTAGCTTTGAGCATAAAAAAGCCCTGTATTCCCCCGTATTACTGCATTTTAAGAAGGCTATTTTTTTGAAAATCAATCGGTTGCCGCAAAAACAAATCTGCTGTATCCCGCTGTTCAAGCAGGTTTCCGGTGTTTGTTCCCCTGGAAAGGCTGATTTTTAAGGTTTTTTCACCGTTCAGGAAAAAACGGCATCGTCCGGGATCCGGAATCCGCGCAAAAATTCATCGGCAGGCATTCTCTTTTTCCCGGCAAGCTGCAACTCCTTTATTATAACGTACCCGTCGCCTGTTGCAACTTTTAATCCGGGGAGAATAGTGCCCGGGCTGGCTGTACAGGCTTTTGCCGGCTTTTCGGTGCGGAATATTTTTACGGCTGTTTTCTTCCCGTTCGTTTCCAGCAATTCTGTCCATGCCGCCGGGTACGGGCTCAGTCCGCGCACCTGGTTGTGGATTTCGCCGCTGGTTTTGGTCCAGTCGATCCGGCAGTCTTCGCGGAATATTTTGGGTGCCGACTTTAATTTTTCACCGGGCTGAACCAGCTCGCTTTGCGGAATTTTCGGGCAGTTGCCCGAGGCGACGGAATCAACCGTTTTGCGGACAAGTTTTGCACCGGTAAGCATCAGCCGGTCGTGTATATCACCGGCCGTATCATCTTCGCCGATCGGGATAATTTCCCGGTAAATAATATTCCCCGTATCGATCTCATGCTGCAGGAAAAAAGTGGTTACGCCCGTTTCCTTGTCGCCGTTCATTACCGCCCGGTTTATCGGCGCAGCGCCCCGGTACTGCGGCAGCAGCGATCCGTGCAGGTTAAAGGTTCCCAGGCGCGGCATCGTCCACACGGCTTCGGGAAGCATGCGGAACGCCACGATGATCTGCAGGTCGGCCTGCAGGGATTTCAATTCGGAAAGAAAACTTTCGTCTTTTAGTTTCTCCGGCTGCAGGATTTTCAGTCCTTTTTCCAGCGCGTATTTTTTTACGTCGCTCTGCTGCACCTGGAGCCCGCGCCCGGCCGGTTTGTCGGGAACGGTAATCACACCCACTACATTATAATGATTGGAAACCAGTTCGTCGAGCGAAGCCACCGCGAATTCCGGCGTGCCCATGAATACGATTCGTAAAGACTTTGGATCAGTCACTATTTTCGATTTTCGATTTTCGATTGCCGATTTTGAATGCGTACAATCGCCAATCGAAAATCGCCAACCGGAATCAGTTCGTTTATCTCTTTTTAATATCGATCACCTTCACCGTTTCACCGGCCATGCAGATGCTCATGCGTTCATCGCGTTCATATTTCACCCAAACCGGAACGCTGTCCTTCTGCATTTCCATGGGCAGCCAGTCGGGTTCCAACTTCTTCGTCTCGTCGAGGAAAATCATGTAGCGGCATCCGTCGAGCTCGTAATTACGAATGATGGCCCGGGTATACCCTTCTTTCTCGAAATCGATCGAGGTCGTTTTGGATTTCGTTTTGCAGGAAACAAGTACCGCAAGTACGAAAATGCCGGATACGGCAATATGCTTAAGTTTGTTCGTCATAATCTGTAGCGCATTCAAAAATAATTCCATTTCCTTATGGAAGAACAAAAAGAGCAGGAATATTCTGCCGGGTATTGGATAAAGTTGCTGCTCGGCCCGGCTCTGCTGCTGATCATGCTCCGGTTTTTCGATCTTGTTCCCGGTAAACCTGCCGTTACGGCCATGGCGGGCGTTACGCTCTGGATGGCCTGGTGGTGGCTGAGTGAAGTGGTTCACCTGGCGGTAACCTCGCTGCTCCCGATGATTCTCCTGCCGCTGCTTTCCATCGTCCCTTCCAAAGAAGTCGCCCAGCAGTATATGGACAATATCATGTTCCTGTTCATCGGCGGTTTCATCATCGCTTTCGCCATCGAGCGCTGGAACCTGCATAAACGGATCGCGCTGCGCATCCTGCTCGCCGTAGGATCGAAACCTTCGCGCATCCTGCTCGGGGTGATGCTCACCACGTTTTTACTTTCCATGTGGATCTCAAATACGGCGACGGTGATGATGCTGCTTTCCGCCGTTTACGCGGTGATTTACCAGGTGGAAGAACATATCGAAGACAAGGATCAGCGCCGTCGTTTTGCCGCGGCCCTGCTCATCGGCCTGGCGTATTCGGCTTCCATCGGCGGCATGGCGACGCTGGTGGGAACACCGACAAATATGATTTTCCTCCGCTTTTACGAACAGGAATTTCCGGGAACGGGCGGGATGAATTTCCTTCAATGGGCGAAGATCGGTTTCCCGGTCGCATTGCTGCTGCTGGTAGCAGCGTACTTGCTGATCCGTTTATTCATTTTGCCGCGCAAACTGAAAACCGGTTTGGACAAAAATTTTTTCCTGGAATCGTACCGGGGACTCGGCAAAATGAAATACGAAGAACGGATGGTGGCGATTATTTTCACCATCACCGCCGTGCTCTGGTTTACGCGCAGCGCGATCGACTTCGGCGGTTTCCGTATGCCCGGCTGGTCCGATTTATTTCCCGTGAAGTATAAAGAATACGCGCAGGACAGTACCGTGGCGGTGCTGATGGCTATGTTCCTTTTTCTCATCCCGGCGCGCAGCGAGAAAAACCGTTCGCTGATCACCTGGAAAGAAGCGTCCCGGCTTCCGTTCGAAATCATCCTGCTTTTCGGCGGGGGATTTGCGCTTGCTTACGGTTTCGATAAGTCGGGACTGAGCGGCTGGCTGGCGGGGCAACTGCAGTTTATACAAAACGTGAACATCATCGTACTCATCGCTGCCCTTTGCGTACTGGTTACGGTCATCAGCGAATTTGCTTCCAACGTGGCCAGCATACAGCTCATTTTGCCTATCCTGCTGGCGATTCACAAAGAGATCGGCGTTGATCCGCTGGTACTCATGATCCCGGCTACGCTGGCTGCATCGCTCGGCTTTATGCTGCCGGTAGCCACCGCGCCGAATACGATCGTGTTCGGGAGCAAACGCATCAAAGTGCGCGAGATGATGGGCGTGGGCTGGACCGTTGACCTTGCCGGTATTATTATAATCACTGCCGCGATGGCGGTGTACCAGGCTTGTGTTTAAGGAAAATGTTTAAGGGTCTGTTGTACTTGACTCGCTGCTAGTCGACGACTCAGTCGTCGACTAGTGAAGACTGCTTTCCGTGAGCTTGTGTAACGAAGACTGTTTCCCGCGAGATTTCTTTACTCTACATATACAACCAACCCTTTCAGGTACTCGCCTTCGGGATGAAAAATATTCACCGGGTGATCGGGCGGCTGCGTAAGGTGATGCAGCACCCGCACATTCCGCCGTGCCACGATGGCTGCCGACATGATCGTGTTGAAGAAAAGATTCCGGTCCACGACTTGCGAACACGAGAATGTAAAAAGAATTCCGCCCGGTTTGATTTTCATCAGCGCCTCGGCATTCAGTCTTTTATATCCCATCACGGCATTGTGCTTCACGTTGTGGTGCTTGGCAAATGCGGGCGGATCCAGTATGATCACATCGTAACGGTTGTCCTTGTCTTTCAGGAAATCGAAAGTATCCTCGGCAAACGACTGGTGAATATGCGACAAGCCGTTCAGTTCCATATTCCGGTTGGTCAGTTCGATCGCTTTTTTGGAACTGTCGACGCTGTGTACTTCCGTCGCGCCGGCTTTCCCGGCATACACGGAAAATCCGCCCGTGTAGCAAAACGTATTGAGTACGCTTTTTCCTTTGGAGTAATGTGCAAGCAGTTCACGGTTGTCGCGCTGATCGATGAAGAAACCGGTTTTCTGCCCGGCTTCCCAGTCGATGAGAAAGCGGTGTCCGTTTTCCAAAACTTCGCAGCCGCTTCCGTTATCGCCGAGCAGGTAGCCGTTTTTCATGCCGGCGCTTTCGCGTGAAGGAAGTGTTTCGGCGCTTTTATCGTACACCGCCTGCAGCCGGTCGCCCAGCGCTTCTTTCATAGCGGCGACCAGTTCGTTGCGCATCCGGTACATGCCGATGCTGTGCGCCTGCAGTACGGCCGTGCCGTTATAATAATCCACGATCAGCCCGGGCATGCCGTCGCCCTCGGCAAAAATGAGGCGGAAAACATTCGTATCGCTTTTGTTGGTCAGGCCTGCGTTTTCGCGGTAATTCCAGGCGCTGCGGATTTTGGCCGCCCAGAAATCCGGCCCGGGATTTACCTGTTCAAATGAAAAAACGCGCACGGTAATCGAACCTTCCTGGTAATGGCCCGTTCCGAGGTATTCGTCCTGGTTGGAAAACACTTCGACGATATCGCCGTCCTGCGTTGGTCCGTATGTTTTTTTGATAGCTCCCGAAAAAACCCAGGGATGAAAACGCCGCAGCGATTGATCTTTGCCGGAGCGGAGAACGATTTTAGTGTATTCTTTGGCCATGATTTTGGATAAAAGCTGTGCAAAAGTAGGCATTTGAAAAGAAGAAGGAGCCGCAGATTACGCAGATTAATGCAGATTGGTCTACGTAAATCTGCGTTAATCTGCGGCTGATGCCTCAACCAACCGGGATGCTGCCCGAAAACGTTTTCGTATCCTTTTATCCTGAAACCGGTTAACCAGTCGCCATATTGCTAAGCCGATGTTAGCGGATCGGCATTTTTATTTCGCCTTTTGAATTTCCAGTATCTTGTTATAAACTTTTCTAACGTCTTGTATTAAGTCAAGTGAAGGAGTTGCCTTAACTCCAGGCCACCAGTTCATTCCGTTGCCCCACATCATCATTGGGTTTTTCGGTCCAATATTTATTGTCCCACTCCCGTCGCTTTTTTCATCATATTCAATATCAGAAAGTGTTCTGATATTCAGTGATTGAATAGACTTTCTATAAATACCTGACTTAATAATAATTCTGTCGTTGGTCAAGCCATAGAAAATGTATTCTCTTTGTTTTGCGTCAATAATAAATCGCCCAAAAACGAAAATCAGTCCAACTATAACGAATGCAAGCCCGAATATTATAAAGAAAAAAGGTGCACCGGATGCCAGTGTTTTCGTGAACCAAAAAATCGCAAACCCACACCATAAAAGACTAAATGGAATTAGAAAGATATCTGCTGTTCTAAAAACAATCCCTTTTTTGGGTTGCCCTGTCCAAATTAGTTTTTCGTTGCTGTCTAAATATTCCTGTAATTCAGGTGAAGTATTAAAGTCCATGCTGATGTCAATTATTTTCTTGTAAATTTATTTTGACGTTGTCATTTTACAATGACGGCCCGTGTTAGTGGCTGTGTTTCTTTTGTTTTAATGTTAAGATTGCCAGCCAACCAGCTAAAGTAATAAACAGCCCAACCGTATATTGAAAAAATCTTGTCGAAAGCCAGCGACCATTTTCAATAACTTCAACAGTCTCCAGAGTTAAAGGAACAAAAAGAATAATCAAAACTATAGGGATTACAATTTTGTCAGGGATGAAAATTTCCCTCCAAATTGTTAAGCATAGAATAGTTAATGCTGTTAGTATTGATATTATACCCAGAACGGTTATCCAAGAGCCATTAAATAGTCCAAGGAAAAGAAACAGAATTAAGGGGCCGCCTAAATGTTCGCCATTTAGTTGAATAAAACAGTAGCTTAATACCGTCAATATTTTAAGTGCTTTCGGTAACATTTCCATAGTCTTACATTGCCACTAACGTTTTGCGAATTGGCGTCGTGCGCTTTTCCTTGAAATAAATATACGTGAAAAGTGCATGGTGCCAATGCGCTGTTATATGCCGTATTAATCTATTCCAATTGCTTTGCAAGAAAGTTTCTGATCAAAAAGATTAAGGTCTGATAGCTTTAAAGAATCCAGCATTGAATCATAACCCCTGTCTTCATTCAACTCCTTACATACGGTGCTCACGTAATCATTTTTCTTTAAGAACTCCCAAAATCGGGGATGGAGAAAAGTATTTTCTTTATTCGCATCAAACATCAATCGAGTTAATGCTTTACCCAATTCAGGTTGTGGCAACCGATCAAACTTGTTAAGGAGATGCACTGCGTTGTAGTCATCCTTCAACGCGGCTGCAATAATAATTGTTCTATCAAATTTATCAGGTAAAACATTGAACATTAGTGCTGGTGACTTAACAACAGGATCGCCAGGATTGATGCTTACTATGGTCATTTTCTTTGGCAGCGGCTCAACTATACGCGCTAGTAATACTCCTGCGCTGGCAAATGGCAAACGTTCGGGGAAAATTAAAGTTCTGTATTCGAGATTTTCAAACTTATTCGAGTTCAGGCTTTTTAACAATTCATTTCTCACATATTGAAATGACCAAAAGCTTAACGATAGATTATATTTCAGAGCTTGTTCCTTACTTAATTCGCGAGGCGGCAGAACGATAAATTGAGCTAGAAAATCTTGAAGCTTATTTTGCGAATCACCAATTTCATGAAACTCTTTTACTAAATCGGCATAAAATTGCATTTGTTCTTTCTTACGATAATATACGTAAGAAAATGACCTCATTACATGTAGAAATAACTGATGGGCATTTTTTGGGTCAAGTTTATTATCGTTTTCTATTGGAAGGAACAAATCATTATCGTGATCATGACAAAAGCAGTGATATGCTGACGCTTTTGTCCAACCAATCGGTTTTGGTTCGTAACTGCCCTGTTTATTCTTATTTCCTAAATGGATTACGTTCAGACCAGCCGTTGTTGGTCCATGAACTAACTTCATTGTTGCGGATTGAGATAGGATGTGTGCCTGCTTGAATTTATCGACGCAAGAATTATCTTGTATGAAGCATTCTTTATGTGGCATATAACTTGTGTATAAGCACTACTCTTTCAAATTTACAAATCCCAACCAACAAAGCCAAAGTTCTATATGCTGTTGATGATGTATCAAAATACCCGGCAACAAGCGTTTACAATTGAATATTGCCTGCTGAAAACAATTTTGTCTGATCAGGTTAGTCCGCCGGCAGTAGAGTTTTGAAAGTTGGTATTTGGAAGTTACTTCTTCAGCAGAAATTTTTTCCTCGCTTTTTCCTCGCCGTTCACCACTACGGCAATAACATGCTCGCCCGGGTAATGCACGCGCGTAGTGAAATCGCGGAAGCGGTGCGTGCGTTTGTACGTAAATTTTTTCCCGCCTTCAAAACTGTTTTCGGAAATTTTAAAAATCTTCTTCGACTGTTTCCCGTTCGCTTTCATGAAATACACCGCGTATTCCAGGCGAAGTTTCGACACTTTTTTCTCGCTGTGCGAAACCGAAAAGCTGAAACCGAGATTTTCGCCGATGCGAATGCCGGTTGAATCCAACTTCAGATCGTGTATTTCCGCATGATCGTGATTGCCGTGTCCGAATAAAGCGAGCGCTTCGCGGTTTCCTTTTTTGAGCAGGGTGCGCAGGGCATGTTTCACCAGCCGGTCGGTTTCCGGGCTTTTGCCTAGCCATTTTTTCCCGGTTTCCAGCGCGAGCTGCGGATGATCTTTGGCGATGTCATTCAGGTTATTCGCCACGCTGCGCCGCACGTATTCGCTTTCGTCGTTTTTCAGCAATTCGAGAACCGGCAGCACGGGTGCGGGATTTTTTTTGAAGCCCGGAAGGGCCATAGCCCAGGGCAGGCGCGGACGGCAGCCTTCACTGGCCAAACGGCGGTGATGTTCGTTTTTGCTTTTTGCCCAGGCCGTCATTTGTTTCATCATCGGCTTTTCATAGCGGATGATGAACGGGCGCACGGCAAATTCGGAAGTGGAGTAGGTGGTGAATTCTTCCATCGCTTTGACAGAAGTCTGTAAATCATCAAGTCCGTAAACTTCGATGAAATCGGGAAAAACAAAGGCTTCCAGTCCTTTAAACTCAGCAGCTACCGCGCGCAGGAGGTCAACCTGCTTCTTATAGAGATAGGGAAGAAATTTGTGAAGCGACTGGCTGATATGCCGGACACGCTGCTTGAGTTCGCGGTCTTTCCAGGATTTATCAAAAACAAATTTTTCAAATCCTGCGGAGTCGAACGACGTGTCTTTTTTACGCAGCGCCGCAGCCAGGCGACGAACGAAGTCTTTATTGTAGTATTCTTTTAGTGGAGTAGCCATACTGATTTAAAATCAAACATCCGCGTTGTGTTTTGCCGGGAAAAGTGAAAAGGGATTATCCGAAAAGCCGTTCCCAGAATGATTTTTTGGATTCTTCCGCCTGCTTCCGGCCCAGGTATTCTTGCACCATGCTGCTTGGCGTTGGTACCTCATCAACCAAGGTATCCATCGCGAATGAAATTTTTCCGTTGGCTACGCAGAATAAACGCTTGGTCAGGATAAAATCCGGCGAATCTTTTGGGAAAATGGATGCGACGCTCGCCATGCACATCAGGGCCTCTGTATTATCTGCCGGCACAGCATAGAGCATGACACTGGAAGGAATAGCGACGATGAGGTTTTGGCATTTCAGCGTAAATGCCAAATCGTTCATGTAATTTTCATCCAATATTTTTTCAGGCGCGGTCCGGAGTACAGACGCGATCATTTTAGTTTTGTCTTTTCCGATGAGTTTTGTTTCCGGCGAAAAATTCAGCAGGTTCTTCATCGCTTTCGCGTGAATCTCGTCGGGGCTCCGGTCGAGGGATTCCGTGCGGATAAACTCAAACTGGTTGTCTTTCCAGTTTCCGTAAGTCAGGAATGGAATGCTGCGTCCCTGCGGCTCTGTGAACATCGGCCGGTGCAGTATGCTATCCAGGTCTTTCCGGTCGTGCGGTACAAAATGGGGTAAGATCAGCTCGCTCATGTATAGCCGGGATTGCAGGAATTGATTTTACAGCCCGTACATATCAATCAGGTAAAGCAGCGCTGCGATGGCTGCGCCGCCCATTTCGAGTTCCCGTTTGTTCACGGCTTCAAAAACGTCGGCGGGAGTATGATGGTAATTGAAATACCGTTGCGAATCGGGACGAAGACCGATTACAGGAACACCTTGCTTGGCCAGCGGGCCGATATCCGCACCGCCGCCGCCCGATTTTAATTCGTGAATGCCGTACGGAAGGAGCAGGGGAGCCCAGGTGCGCACTTTGGTTTGCTGCGCGTCGGTCATACCCAGTCCGAAACCGCGGGGAGAAAATCCGCCGGCGTCGGTTTCGAGCGCGGCGATGTGTTTTTCTTTTTTCAGTGCAACGACTTCGGCGTATTTGGTTCCGCCGCGCAGCCCGTTTTCCTCGTTCATGAACATGATCGCGCGAAGCGTATGTTTCGGCCGCACGCCGGTTGCTTTAAACAGGCGAAGCACTTCCATGCTCTGCACCACGCCCGCCCCGTCGTCGTGCGCGCCTTCGCCCACATCCCACGAATCGAGGTGCCCGCCTACGGCGATGATTTCTTCCGGGCGCTCGCTGCCGCGCAGTTCACCGATCACGTTGTATGATTTCACGTCTGGCAGCGTCTGGCAGTCGAGGTTGAGGTAAAAGGAAGCCTTTCCTTCGTTTTTGATGATCTTGCTGAGCAGTTCGGCGTCGCGTGTGCAGATGGCGGCGCAGGGAACTTTCGGCTGAAGCGTATCGTAGTGCATCGAACCGGTATGCGGAAATTCATCGATACCGTTGGTCATCGAACGGACGATCGTAGCCGCCGCTCCGTATTTCGCTGCCACCGAAGGCCCGGCCCAGCGGTATTCCACGCATTCGCCGTAAGCGTGAAACGTATTGACATGCGCGTTATCGAACGGGTGATTGAAAAAAACGATTTTTCCCTGCACGCCTTTTTTGCCGAGCTTTTCGAGTTCTTTGAAATCATGTACTTCGAGCACTTCGGCAGTTACTCCGCCGGCCGGTGTCGCGATGGATCCGCCCAGCGCGAGCAGGTTTACCGGGACGGTGCCGTGCGATTTGCTCCCCGTTATTTTTCCTTCGTCGTGCGTCCCGCGTACCCAGTGCGGAACCATACATTCCTGCAGGTAAACGGTATCGCAGAACTGCTGCATCACCTGGTACGTGTATTCCACTGCAGCAGCGGCCTGCGGAGATCCGCTCAGGCGGTGCCCGATCTTTTTGCACATGTAGTGCAGGTTATCGTAGCTCTGTCCGTGAAGCAAAGCTTCATCGAAAATTTTACGGATCGCCAGCGAATCGGGATCTTTAGAAGCGACTACCTGGGCATGGGATGCAGCAGAAAATGCGATGATGCCGGTTAAAGCGAAAAGGAGACGTTTGGACATGGTAAAGCGATTATCGCTCCAAAGATAGCGGATTGCTTAATGAACTGATTTGACAATTGAGAAAATTTGAAAATGAAACAATGTTCACATCTCTACGCGCATAGACATTTTCTCAATTTTCAAATTAAAGCATTGGTTAATTGAGTATTCTCAAAATCTCCACGCGCATAGGCATTTTCTCAATTTTCAAATTAATGCATTTTCAAATTGGAAGCGTATTGCCGAATGAACCGATTTGACAATTGAGAAAATTTGAAAATGAAACAATGTCCACATCTCCACGCGCATGGGCATTTTCAAATTGGTTCATTTTCAAATTGAGACATTGATTAATTGAGCATCTCCAACTCTAAAAATCATACCAGCTCCTGCGACGATTCAGCTTCAGGTCCTGCAGCACGGCGGACTTTACGTTGATCGTCAGGTTGTAATTCTGGAACTGCCCGAAAGGCACCCAGTTGAAACTCATTTCCCAGCAATGCAGGTCGCGGTAAATATTGAGCGAGGAATTCGCAAATTTCTGCAGCACGAGATCGTAGTTGGAAAAGAATCCCACTTTCCATTTCGGGGTCAGGTTTACATCGCCGGATAACTGGATGCCCTGCGTGATGGTTTTGGTGAGCGAAGGTTTCGAATAGTTGATGGTATAACCCACGTTCAGCGACCAGGGCACGTTGAAATCGACGAATGCTTCCGGGTGCTGGTTGATGAAATTCATTTCCTGTTCGGTGCCTTTGCCGCTGGTTTTGGGCTGCGACGCGGTCAGTCCGCCTTTGCGCAGGCTGGTTGAAAGAGCCGCATACGCTCCCGTAATCCTGCCCAGCCGTTTGTTCTCCCGCCATTCAAAACGTTCGATGCGGACGCCGTCTTCGTTGATCCGGTAGGGATCGACGGAAAGCGAGCCGTTGATGTCGAGCTTTTTGAAGAGGCGCGTGCGGCCGGAGAACGTAATGTTCGACCAGTTGAAATGTTCCGCAAGAATATTGTACCCGAAAGCCAGGTTGAACTGGTCGATGAGCATGAATTTTTTCGCCGTCGAAGCCGTGTCCGTATCCAGCGGCCGCAGTTTGCCTTCCACCGAGTTGCCGATATTCACATTCACGCCGCCCGATTTTCCCGATCCCGGCGATCCGTAAATACCGCCTTCGAAAATGGAATAGGTTTGATATCCGCCAGCCGTATTCGACTGTACATCCTTGTACCAGCCGTATTTTTCCGCGCTGAAATCCGGGCGCCAGACAAAACTGACCTGCGGCGTCATCACGTGGCGAAGCGCGGTAACACGGCCTTTGCGGAAAGTCCACATACCGTAAAAACGCGTGCTGATCGTGGCGTTCACATTATAATCATACGCCATCCGTGTCGTGTAACTCGTATCAACGAGGATCGTATCGTTCGGGATATCGTATGTTTTATTGACCGTGCGGAAATAGGTGTACGTATTGATATTCGCAGCCGGGGTGAGTGTAAAATATTTCAACTTGGTTTTTTTGAACTGCAGCGTCGATGAAACCGGTATGCTTGTTTTGATCCCGTTCCGCATTTTTTTCACCAGCGCATCCGTCTCGTTAATGTTTATCGTACTGTCGACCACGCTCAGCGTATTCTGGAAATCCGTCACCATGCTCACGCCGATCTTGTCGTAGAAGCGCGAGCCGATGCGGTTGGGATTCCGGAAAGGGAAGAATCGGTTTACCGTAAACGCGAGCTGCGGCAGCGTCATGTTTACCAGGTGCGTCTGCGTATTCTGGTCGTGGCGCAGGTTGGCCGACAAACTTCCGAAACGCCAGCTTTTGCTCCAGGCCACGTTCGACTGGAACTGGTTGCGCAGGTAATCGTTCGCGTTGTAGCTGTTGAGCTGGTTGTACGTGCTCGTTCCGCCGTTGACGCTCGCCGAAAAACGAATCGTGGGATTGAATTTTGCATCCTGCACATGATTCCAGGTAACAAAAAAGTCGTTGCTGATGTCGCTGTCGGGCAATTCCTGGTCGCCCTGGATGATGCGGGCATATTTGATATTCAGGTTGCCGTTGTATTTATACCGGACGCGGTAATTGGTCTGCAGTTTCGCGCCCCAGCTTCCTTTCGAATAAATATCTCCCCGCACGGCCAGGTCGATCTTGTCGCTGAGTCCCCAGTACCAGCCGCCGTCGCGCAGGTAAAAGCCCAGTCCCGGCGATTCGCCCGGCGTGGGAATGATCAGTCCCGAAGCGCGGCCTTTTTTGTTCGGGAAAAATCCGAAAGGCACGGCAAGCGGAGTAGGCACATCGCCGATTTCCAGGTAAGCCGGGCCGGTAATGATTTTATCGTCGGGAATGATCTTAAGTTTCTGGGCGCGGATGGCGAAATGCGGATGGTCGAGCTCGCAGGTGGTGTACAATCCTTTGTGAATGAAAACCACGTTGTCTGAATCCTTTTTCGCTTTTTCGGCAATCACGTGACTGTCGCCGTCAACCGTATTCGCATCGTAAATCAGGGCTTTCTGCGTTTGGATATTGTAACGGATACTGTCGAAATAATAGGTCTGGTCGCTGTCGATAAACTCCGCTTTCAGGATCTTGCCGGTACTGTCTTTTTCGCCTTTCGCCAGGACCTCGTTTTTCACGAAATCGATCACGATATAATGCGCATTCATTTTCTTGTCCTCGTAGCTCACCCAGGCGCTGTCGTAGAGGTACACTTTTTCGTTGGCAAGGTCGAGTACAATGGAATCGTGGCCGTGGTATTTGATCTGGGCCTTAATGCGCCCGCTTGCTTTGGCCTGGAGGCTGTCGGCTGCTGCCATGGTATCCTGCCCCGAAACTTTAGCAGTTATTAACAAGGCAAGGATGAAAAAACACGATTTGAGCAGTCCCGTCGGCAAGATTTGGCTATATTTTTGTTTACCGGGTTGTAATGGCCTCAAAACTAAATAAAAACGGGAGAACCGCGTTTTTATTAAGCAGAACCGGAAAAAAATGAAATCGATCGCTTGCATTGTCGGGGTTTTAACCGTTGCATTTTTGACGGCCTCCTTTGCTCCAAAAATCGCGCCGGAATTCAAGGTGCGGACGGTCTGCATTGATGCAGGCCACGGAGGAAAAGACCCGGGTTGTCACGGCGGAATAGCCAAGGAAAAAGACGTGGCCCTGGCCATTGCGCTGCGGCTCGGGAAGTACATCGAGGATAATTTCAAAGACGTGAAGGTCGTTTACACGCGCAAAACCGACGTGTTTATCGAGTTGAACGAGCGGGCAGCCATCGCCAACCGCAATAACGCGCAGTTGTTTATCTGCATCCACTGCAATTCGGCCTGTGTGCGCGACAAGAAAACCAAGAAAGATATCTGCAAAGGCGAAGTGCACGGCGCCGAAACCTACGTGATGGGTCTGCATAAAAACGAAGGAAACCTGGCCGTCGCCGCCCGCGAAAACGAGTCGGTGCTGCTGGAAAGCGACTACAAAGCCCGTTACGAGTCGCTGCTGGATAACGACGAAGCGCGGATGATCCTCTCGGTTTACCAGAACCTGTACCAGCAGCAGAGTATCGATTTTGCCCAACTGGTGCAGGACCAGTTCCGTGAACGCTGCGGCCGCAAGGATAAAGAAGTGAACCAGGCCGGTTTTCTCGTGCTCTGGAAAACGTCCATGCCTTCAGTGCTGATCGAAACAGGTTTCCTGACCAACAGCGATGAAGAGAAATTTCTTGGCTCCGGAACCGGGCAGGAACACATGGCGGCCGCTATTTTCAGGGCTTTCCGGAAATGGAAAAACAACGTGGAAGGAACGAGTATCGTGTACGACGATGAGATCGAGCGTATGAAACCTTTTGTCCCGGTGCGCGACACGTCGGCAAAAACAAATCCCGTGGTCAAAGACACGGTCGCGGTGAAAGTGGATACGCCGAAAGTAAAACCGGTTGCGGTTAACGTCGTTTTCAAAGTGCAGGTGCTTTCTTCGGATAAAAAACTGGATCCGAAATCCGCGCAGTTGAAGAACCTGAAGGATTACGCATTCTACGAAGAGAAAAACGTGTACAAATACACGGTCGGCGAATTCAAATCCTCATCCGACGCCAAAGCCAAACAGAACGAACTGCGCAAGAATGGTTTTCCCGAAGCCTTCGTGATTGCCTTCAACGACGGCGTGCGCATTCCTGTGAGCGAAGCGGAAAAACTGCTGAAGCAACAGTAACTTTCTACGACAAAATCCAGATCAGCAGAAAAACGAGCCACCCGATTCCCAGGATGGCAAGCAAAAGCATCCTGCGGCGTTTCCGGTACTGGTTCAGCAGTTCCTGTTTCTTTCGTTCGGCCGCCGCGCGCTGCAGCGACTGTGATTTTTCCCACTGGCTGATGGCCGCTTTCGCTTTTTCGGAATCCGCTTCGTTGATGCTGTAAAGGTTCTGTTCCCCTTTTTTCTTTTGCCGGTGATATCCGAAACGGGCATCGTGCGCATGCCGGCGGGCAGGATCGGTAAGGGTTTCGAGCGCTTCCTTCAGTTCGCGGAATATGGCGCCTGCTTCCGGGCTTTGATTTACGTCCGGGTGAAATTCCTTGGCCTTGTGCCGGAACGCGCGCCTGATTTCGTCGCCGTTTGTATCGGGCGGAATATCAAGCATCTTGTAGCAATCGAAAGCCATAATGCAAAGTTAGGGATTCACCTTTTTCACGCCGTGCAACTTTTTGTCCGCTGGTGCGTCTGTTAAACAGGCAATTTCAGAACAGAATCTACGTTTTGAAACGGCATCTTTCCGGTAACTTAACGCCCTGTATGAAAAAACTCCACTCCCTTTTGATCATACTGTTTTCATTGTCTAAACTCTGCGCGCAGCCCTACGCACTCAAAGCGGAAGTACTCGACAACAAAGGGGAGCGCGTGGAACTTGGAAATGCCGTTTTGCTTCGCCCGGCGGATTCCACCCTGTATGCGGGTATGGCTTTCGAAAACGGCGCTTTTGAACTGAAGGAGATCAACGAAAGTCCTTTGCTTCTGCGTATTTCCGCCGTAGGCTTCGAAACGTTTTATAAAACGATTGCAAACGCTGCCGGCCTGCCACTGCTGGATATCGGGAAGATCGAAATGAAACGGAACCAGTTGAAAGAAGTGGAAGTAACAGCGGTTATCCCGCTTGTTCAGAACGAAGGCGACCGCAAAAAAGTAAACGTGGAAGGGACCATGCTCAACAGCGCCGGCAGTGCGATGGATGTGCTGGAAGCTTCGCCCGGCCTGATGGTGAGCGGCGAAGGTACCGTTACCGTTTTCGGAAAAGGAGCCGCCGTAGTGTATCTCGACGGACAGCGGGTACCGGTAGAATTGCTGCGCGCGCTGCCTTCCGACCAAATCCGTTACGTGGAAATAATCGAGCATCCGCCGGCCAGTTACGATGCACAGGGGCGCGCGGTCATCAATATCGTTTCCAAAAAAAACGTACTCGAAGGTTACCAGCTTAACTTCACCAGTAACTGGAGCCTGGGCTTGAAACAGCAGAACCTGTATTCGTACGACGGCGCAAGCCTGCTCTGGAAGAAACGTAAAATTTCGATCCTCACCCGTTACGGTATGTTTTTCGGCAGGCGCTGGGAAAAAACAGAATACCTCCGTGATTTTGAAAGCGGCGGAATCCCGGTTACGATGCGCAATACCATCGAAACACAAAACCGTTTCAGCGGGAATCATTATTTCGGCGGGGGCGTGAAATACGATATCGATTCCACGCGCAATGTCAATTTTTTCTATAACGGCGGACTGACGCAAACGGATAAGACGGCGGACGATACGAACCTGGTAACGATGCAGGCCACACCGTACCTGATCCATGCGATCACGAAAAGTAAGATCAATGGCTATAATCATAACATGAGCCTGGATTATACACGCAGAACGGATACGCTCGGCGGAAAACGTTCGGGATTGATTTCGTATTCGCAGTTCGGTAACCAAACCAGCGGCGATATTGACGAATCCGTTTCGGATTCCGCTTCTTCCAGCAGCACGCCCAAGCGCAGCAGCGGAAGAAACGCCATGCATATCGTTTCGGCGCAGGCCGATTTTGCAAAAACATTCGGGAAGAAAATCGTTTTCGAAAATGGCGCGAAACTCGCGGGTATCTGGAACGGCAGCAGCGTGGGGCTCGAGCGGCAGTCGGGAAACAACGGCTGGGAGGCCGATTCGACCATCAACAATGCGTTCGATTATTCGGAAGGAACGGCCGCTTTGTATTCGCAACTGCAGTTGAAATACCCGAAATGGAATATGCGGGCGGGCCTGCGCGGTGAACTGACGCATACGTACGGTTTTTCGCACCGGCTGAACGCGGATGTTGTGGACACGACGTATTTCAGTCTTTTTCCCAGTCTTTTTGCGGAGTACACGCTGATGAAGGACCTCAACCTGAACGGATCGTACGCATTCCGCATCGATCGTCCCGATTTCTCCGACCTCGATCCGTTCATTACCTATATCGATTCATTGTCGTCGCTTCGCGGCAATCCCGGGCTGCGCCCCGAATACACGCAGGAAGCGTCCGTTGCGCTGGTTTACCTGGAAGCGGCTTCGCTCGAACTGGGATATGCGCATACGCGGAACGATATCAATACCTACGTGGAACGCATCGCCGGGACGAACCAGTTCACCGGGCAGGAACGGAATTTCCGGTTCGCGCGCAATTACAGTATGGACCTGGAAATTCCGTACGAGAACAGTTGGTGGACCACGAGTAACGGCGTCGGCTATTCCTACGATCACGCGGAGTATTCCGATACAACACAAACGATTGTGAACGCGCGCGGTCTCTGGTACTTTTATTCGTACCAGGCTTTCCGTTTTTTGAAACGCTGGTCGGTGGAAGGAATTTTCCAGTACAATACTACAGGAGCGGAGGGGCTTTTTGTCGGGAAGCCGATGTATTCTTTGCGGACCAGCCTGCTTTACAAATCGAAGGAGAGTATATTCACTGTGCGCCTCACCTGCAACGATCTCCTTCGGAGCCAGGTCACCATCGGCGAGTCCCGCATCCCGGGCTTTGATCTTACTTATAAAGAGTATTCCGATTCGTTCTTCCTGCGCCTGCAGCTCACCTGGCGGATCGGGAAACTGAAAAAAGCCGATTTCAACGAACGCCCGATCAACCAGGAAGAGCGGGGGAGGGTGAAATAGCAAAAGGCAAGGAGCAAAAGGCAAAATGGCAAAGCAAAAGGCAAGTAAGGCAGTCTCTGGTACATGAGTCGCTGCTGGTCGTAGTCTCAGACTACGACTAGTAAAGTCTTGTTTCCGAGGTCTGCTGTAAAATTATTTTTGCTTTTGCGAGTTGCTTTTGCCCTTTGCTTTTTATTTGCCATTAGGCATTCTCCCGGGAAATTGTGAATTTTGATCAGCCCACGCGTCTTCCGGGAAAGTATGTTTATGAACTTTCGTATTCTCTCCATATCCGGCGTTTTTTTCCTTTTTTGTTTTCATGCTGCGTTTGCGCAGGACAGCCGACTGCTGATCACCGGGCTGGTTTCGCGGCTGGAAAACGGGGAAATATTACCCGACGCCGTAGTCAAAATAAAAGGTACTGCGACAATTGCGCAGACGGGTAAAAACGGCCACTATGCAATTCTCACAGAGCAGAAAACCAATATCACAGTCGAGTTTATCCATTACGGTTGCGAATCGCAGCGCATCATGATCACGCCTGAACTGCTCGCTAAATCGAAAAACGATACGCTGCGCCTGGATGTGCAACTGAAATACAAACCGCAGGAGTTCAGCGTAACGGAGATCCGGCCCGGTGCGGATACGGTGATCGGGAACTGGCGTTTCTTCATCGAGGACTATATGTTTGTCGATGACCGCTATGTTTTGCTGACCTGGGAAAAAAGCCTGAAAGAAGCCAAAGTGATGCTGGTTTCAGAATCTGCAGGAGTGATTTCACAGCAGAACATCCCGGTGGAAGCCAAAGAACTGTACCGCGATTACCAGGGATTTATCAACGTGCTTTGCAAAGATGCCGTTTATCGCGTCAAAGTGCGCGGCGACAATCTCAGTCTTGCGGAAATGCCTTACGAAGATTTCGTGGATCGTATGCTGCCCTGCGTGGATACGCTGGATAACCTGATCCTGTTCAGTAATTACTCGCGCGATTACCCGGCTTTTTCATATTTCACCTACAACCCGGCGGATACGACCGTGAGAAAGATCCGGTACATCGTTGACGAGCCTTTGATGGGCATGTACCAGTATGAATTCGATTACCTGAAGCCAAAGGACAGGCTTTATGCGCGCAAGATGGAAATGTACACCGGTGTGGACAAACGCATCATTGCCGCAACGATGACCGGTTTTTCGAAATCGCAGTTTTACCGCCCGATTTACGCCCCGATGTTCGTTGCACACGATACGATCTGCGTATTTGATCATTACGTGGACAAACTTTACCGGTTCGACAGCCAGTGCAGGAAACTCGATTCATCGTCCATTGATTATCATCATCCGAAGAACTGGCGCGACTGGGGCCGGAAGCTGGTACAGGATGAAGTAACCGATGACGTTTATACGATCTATGAAAAGGGCAGCTTTTTTTACCTCAAGAAGATCGATCTAAAGACGGGTAAAATTGCAGGCAGTTTCAAAATTTCCAATAACTACATCAAGCATATCCGGCTTCGTGACGGCTTCGTGTACTATATCCACAGGCCATACGAATCGGTACAGAAGAAGTTCCTTTACCGGGAGCGGATCGAACTGACGAAAGAGTAGATAGTCTGTTTAAAATTCCTTCGGAATAGCTCTTGCTGGCAGTCGGCACAGTCTTGGTATTACAGGGATGTCGTCAAAATTTACCTGCTCCTGGTTTAACCACGCGGGCTGCTGCTGCCACTGCCGACTGCCGCTGCTGGATCTATTCCGACGTATAGCAACAGTTTTCCTGTAAAACGGCTCAAGGGAGGGATTTTAAACAATCGGTACTCCAATCAGGCCATTTCCATGATCTGCGGCTCGATCCATACCGGGGCGGGGCTGGCGTTTTTGAGCGGCTGGCAGCAGCCGGAATGGCTCAGGTTGAGCTGCAGGCAGGTGATCAGGGCTACGTTATTGTAGCGGGTATTGCAGGCTGGTTTGTTCTGGAAGGTGAGGAGGGAAGCGATTTTCCGGCGGCATTCCACGCGATCGGTTTTAGCGACTTTGAGCAGGAGCCGGTATCCTTTGCCGTATTTTTCCCAGTCGCCCCATCTTTTCGATTCGTTGAGCGACTTCCGGAGGTGTTCGGTTTCACCTATATACACCAGACGCAGGTTGCTTTCATCGTCGATAAAAGACAACTGGTTCGGGGTGATTCTTTCAGCAACAATCATGTAAATCCCCGGGGTATTCGGTAGACTTTCGGGGAGTTGCCTGTCGGTAACATCCCAGGAACCTTCCCAATAGAGACGAACATTTACATGTTGCATGAATCGCATAAGGTCAATAGTTAGAAGCCATCGGCGCGGGCCAGCCTTCTTCCAGCAGTTCATGAAGCAGGTTTGCCTCAAGCGGTTTTTCAATACAACCGATAACATGCGGGTATTCCATGGCTTTGCGAAGCAGGAAAGGCTTCTGGCCAAGCATACCGGTAAGAAGGATGACGCGGGTGGCGCGGGTTATTTCATCGGGTTGCTGGTCCAGCCAGTCGAGAAATGCCAGCCCGCCGAGATGGGGAGCCGAAAGCTCGAGGAGGATCAGTTGCGGGTAGTCTTTTCTGCCGGCCAGCCTGTCCATGGCTGCCCGCCCCGTAGGGGCGGTATCAATAGTGCCGGCAACAGACTGGTTTTCCAGCAGTTGTACGGCCTGGAACAGGTCAGTCTCCACATCGTCAATCACCAACGCCGATTCCAAAATGGTCATCGGACGTACATCAATCAAGGTTCCTTCTTTGCTCATGTCCGTTTGCAGTTGTAAATGGTTCTACCCTGCCTAACAAAGAAAGTCCGAAAAGAGGGTTTTGACAGGTTGGTCAGCCCCCTTTTCCGGACATTCGTTTTCAGTTTTGATTTGAAAAATAAATTATTACCTTAGCTCAAAATCAGTTATTTAGTGATGTTTTGTTATACGTTACGACATTCAATTGCAGGAAAAATGAAATTTTGGTCGGACATTCGTTGGAGGCATATTTCTTACGAAAGGTTTGCCTTAGTCATGAATATCTTCATGACCAACAATCCCCATATCAGGATTGATATAAACAATCGTGTTAAAAGAATTCTGGGTGTTGACAATCACATTGCAGGAACCTGTACACGAAGTCATTCCTTTTACAATATATCCATATTGAGCAAGATATTGAACTATTTCACTCTCGCTAACTCCGCAATAGTCTTCACTTGCAATAACTGTGTTGGTATTGGCTGTTTCAGTTGTAACTTTTGCAGTTGCATGCACAGTTGTTGTTGTGATAAAAAGCAAGGCAATGGCTGCGAAAAGCGATTTGGAAATCATCTTAATCATGTTTGGTTCCTCCGTTTTTTTTGTTTGATTATTTACGCCGACAAAGAAAAGGACAAGTTCCGGGCAGTTAAGGCTCATTCAATACTCAAATAGACTTTCGTTTCAGGTAAATAATAACTGATTATCATGGAAGAATTGCACGCTTTAATCCATTCTTTGTCGAGACAACAGATCAAAGTCCTTAAGAAGTACCTGGTCAGTTTCTCTACCCGGAATGAAAGTGAATCGAGAACCTGGGACTTGGCCCAATTACTGCTGAAATCTGAAAAAAACATTCCGACGCTCAATGAATGTTCGATAAAAATATACAACCATGTCAAAGACAGCAGGATTGAGAAGTTGAAATCCCGTTTACACAATAAAGTATTTGATTCGCTGATGATCGACATCAATGTTGAACGAAAAGGGACATTCGATGAATTAGATCAGGTGATAATTAAGGTTTTAAGAAAAAGCGCTTTGTATCAAACCTTAAGATTGTCAGCTAAGAGCAGGGCTACAGCTAATGAAATTTTGGACGAGATAATTTCAGTGACAAAAAAGTACGAAATGTATGGAGTGCTCGCCGATCATTTGAAGCATAAGAAGTGGGGAAAGGGCTGGCGACAAGGATTCATCCCGTTTAATAAAATAAATGAGGAAATCTCATTTTATGAATATTGTAGTTTGGCTGTAGGGAAGGCCACCGACTATTATTACAAAATGTTAATGCATCTGAACTTTGAAGGAAACCAGGATAAAAAAAAGTATCAAGAGTTCCTTCGAGAGGCTGTGGCTGATATGACCAAAGATTTTGAATACACAAAATCTGCAGTTGTCGGGCATTATCTTAAATTATTGGAAATGGCCTATGCACAATCTTTGGGAGATTACTCTTTAGCAAAAAGAGTAGGCGAACAAATGTTGGAACTGCTTATCAACAATCTATTTCTTTCTCGCAAATCAAGAATCGGTAGTTGTTATGACAACATTGCCGAATGTGATATTTATTTAGGTAATTATGAATCAGCACTTCAGCATGTTGCCAACGCACAGCGCTATTTTGCTGTAAGAAGTCCTGATTATTATGTGAGTAAAGAGCAGGAATTTTTCGCCTTGTTCTATATGAATGGAACTGAGAAAGCGAAAGAAACGTGCCAGGTTCTCCTCAGCAGTTCCCCAGCTAATCTCGGCGATTTCCGGTTCGCCAAATACACGTTCTACAATGCCTGCGTCCTGTTCAAACAAGGACTGTTTCGCGAGTGCAGCCATGTGCTCCGGATGAAATTCGAGCTCACCAAGGACCGCCTGGGCTGGGAAATCGCTATACGTGTGCTGCGTATCATGGCGCAGATTGAACTGGAAAAGCACGACGAAGTACAGTTGATGATTCACTCCCTGCAGAAGCATATCGAACGAAACGTACGCCGGGGAGATACCGCACACGAGCGCGACCGCATGATCCTGAAAGTATTCCAGTTGCTGGAAAAAGAAGGTTTTCGAAAAGGATCCGGTTTTACACAGGCCCGTAAACTGCTTGCACAACTCGCGGAAAAAGGAAAACCGTACAGTTGGATACCGCTCAGCCCGGAACTGATCCCGGTGCATGAATGGGTCATCAAAAAGTTCGGACTGGAAAAAGAAGAAAAACCGGTTGCACGCGGGAAAGCTGTTACGGCAGGCTGATAAATTAACTTACTTCGCCGGCAGAATTTTCCCCGCACATTCCCCGAAACCGATACACTGCCTTCTTCCGGACCGCTGATCGTTCCCGAAGCCATCATATCGCCGATATTCACGTTGCAGCCGTTCACCGTGTGGTGTGCAAGCTGCTGCTCCATCGTCCAGTACATGTATTTGTAATTCGAATGGCAGACGACGGTTTCCTGCCCGTTCTCGACTCCGCTCGAACTGACGGCAGGAAGAATGGAAACTTCCAGGTTGATGTCGATATTCCGGTCGCCGCTGTATTCGAGGTAGGGCAATACTTTCGGATCCTGGGTGTACCCTTTTACCCGGAACGGCTCCAGGGCGTCGAGCGTTACAACCCAGGGCGACGTGCTGGAGCCGAAGTTTTTGGACAGGAAAGGTCCAAGCGGAACGTATTCCCAGCTCTGTATATCACGCGCGCTCCAGTCGTTGAATAAGGTCAGGCCGAAAATATGATTCTCCGCCTCGGCAGTACTGATACTGTCGCCGAGTTTGGTCGGTTTGCCGATGATAAACGCGACTTCCAGTTCGAAATCCAGCAGTTTGGTTGCACCGAATGTTGGAACTTCCGCATCGGCCGGTTTCAGTTGTCCTTTCGGGCGGTGCAGGGGCGTTCCGCTGACCACGATACTCGAGGCGCGGCCGTGATAGCCTACCGGGATATGTTTCCAGTTCGGCAGCAGCGCATTGGCGGGATCGCGGAACATTTTACCCATGTTCGTGGCGTGATCGATGCTGGAATAAAAATCGGTGTAGTCGCCGATGCGCACCGGGAGCAGCATCTGCACGTCGCTTTGCAGCAGCAGGCATTGTTTCCGCGCTTCTTTCTGTGACTGCAGGGCCATGTTTTTTTCGTTCAGCAGGTCCGAAATCCGCTCGCGTACCGCGCGCCAGGCCGGTTTTCCAAGCGCGATGAAATCGTTCAGCGCATCGCTGCCGAATACTTTTTTGTTGATGTTCAGCGCGTCGAAATAACCGAATTCCGCAACGGCCACCAGGTCGAGCACGAACTCGCCGATGGCCACGCCCACGCGGGGACTGCGATGCGCCGTTTTAAAAATTCCGAAAGGCAGGTTCTGGATCGGGAAATCGCTGTCGGGAGAAACCGGTATCCACGAACGGAGCGAAGGATCGTTGGCTTTGAGCATAATTGCTTTTTATCGGCGACAAATGTACGGAGCTTATGGAATTTCCCGTTGCCGGGAATCTATCTTTCGGTAAACCGTTTAGCCCGGTTTTTCTGCCTTTGAAATTTTTAACACATTACTTTTCCGCGGTGGCGCGTTATACCCGCACAGGCATAAATATTTGCTACCTTTGAAATGAACTCGCTTATGTCGTCCGCTGCAACCGAAATTCACGCCAACCCCGCAAAATCGCGCTCCTCGTTTTTCAGAAAGGTGAATTATTATTCCGCCTTTTCGGTAATCCGCTGGCCTTTTTTGCTTGCCCTCGGTTTCGGCTATCTCGCTTTCGGCTACCTGCAGGAAACATATTACTCCCCGGGTATCGACAACCGTTTCGATGTCTCCACGCGTTTCGAATTCGTCATGCGCCACTGGGGATACGTGCTGCTCTGGTTTTTTATCTGGATCATCATTTTCGCCCTGTTCGTAAACCTGGTCGCCTGGGCCTGGTTCCTCCTGAATCACAGCAGGATCAAATCGCAGCTGCAGCTCGAATTCGGCAAAGGCCGGCAGGCTGTGGCGGGCAATGTACTCGCGGCGATCGGCGTTCCCGGCATCATCCGGCCGCTTTTCGGCGTGGTGAAAACGCGGATCGAATTCGAAGGGATGACCGTTTCTTCCGAGATCGTGCTGAACGATAATATGCGCGCAAAAGGAAAATTCTGGCGGACCGGGATTTCAGGCCGCCGTTTTCTTCCGTTGAAAGACAGGCGCGAATACCACATCACCGAAATCCAGTTTTTCTTCCAGGATATGTTCCGCATGCTGTCACTGCCCGCGCTTGTCCCGGTAAGCCGCAGCATGTACACCGTACCGCCGCAAATGCCCCTGCGCGAGGTCAAGGCCGATCCGAATAAAACCGAAGAACAGGATATCCGTATTCCCACGCCCAAGCGCATCGAAGGCGAATACGTGAACTACAAAGATTTCGAACCGGGCGATGATGTACGGCGTATCGTCTGGAAAATTTACGCGCGCACCCGCCAGCTTGTCGTGCGTATCCCGGAAGTTACCGATCCCTACGCTTCGCACATTTATCTCTACGCCAGTTTTTACCACGGATTCCCGCAGGGCAGGAGAGAAGCGTTCGATGCGGAACTGCTCAACCTGTACAAAGACCAGGTGCGCAACCTCTACGAATCGCTGCTGCCTTCGGGCCTGGAAGTCCGCGTTATTCCCGACCAGGACGCTTCCACCAACTTCAGCGTGGAAGAAAGTGAAAAACCGATCTACTATATCAGTACGGCCGACTGGCAGAACCAGCGCGACCTGAAACAGTTCGTGGACAAAAAAAATGCGGGCGTGGTTTGTATTTCTTCCCTGGTCCCGGTTGCCGATGTGGAACAGATGCTGATGGACCTGCCGTCGAACGTAACGTTAATCTTAGTTCGTGTTTCGGATGTTTTCCGCAAGCACCGCATCCTGAAATTCCGCGATTTGTTTTTCCAGCATAAAACGTCGGATATGGACGGTGTCAAGCGGGCCTGGCTGATTTCGGGTTTCCGCCGCAGGATTATCAAAAATGAAAAACAGCTCAGCACGCTGATCAAAAAAATGAACGCAACCGGAATGACCGTATGAGAGCCCGGCGGAAAATAACCTTCCCGCTTTTACTGCTGCACCTGCTGTTCCTGGCGGCGCCTACGCTGCTGGTCATGTATGTCGTGATCCGGCAGATCAACCAGAGCTATACATTCATCGAGCCAGGCGATTTCTGGCAGGTGGCCAGTTTCGGCATCGGTATGGTCGTGGCGTACATCATGTACCTGTACCGCGCCCGTTTTTTTATCACCTTCGGCGTACTGCTTTTTATTGAGTGGACGATTTACAAAAGCATCGCTTTTTTGCCCGGCGAGTTCGATGTGTTTTTTACGTCCATCCGGTTCTGGTATTTTTCATCGGTATTCACCACGTCCTGGCTCATCGGTTTCGGGCTGGCGCGCTGGCGTTACTTCCCGGTCATGCTGGCCGCGCTCCTGCTCACGCTGACCATGGCGCTGCGCGCGGATACGCAGTTCGCGCACAACTCGATGACCGAGTTCATGGAATACGGTTATCGTACGTTACTGCCGATTCTCGCCTATGTGCTGTACATGGTTTTTATGGCCGAATCACTCCGCGATTTACTGGAAGTGAGTGCAGGAAAAGTGCTGCGGCTTTCGGGCCGGCTGGTGCTGTTCCTGGTGGTGATGCTTTCCGTGTTCATCGGTGTTTCCGAATACCTGGAACCGCCGACAAAGCCGTTTGAAGCCATATTCGGCGGCGGTGCGCCCGATTCATCCGGCGGTGAAGGCGGCGTGGATACGTCAAGCATGATGAAAAAAAATCCGAACGACGGAAAGCACAGCATGAAAGATTACGCCCAGATGAAAAACAACCTGGGCAGCGGCGGGAACAAATTGCTCTTCTGCGCATACCTGCCCAATTTCCTCGGACCGGATTCCATCCCGAACCCGCTTTACTTCACGAGTTATTACCTGACGTATTACGATACGGCGCACGAACGTTTCGAACGCGATTCGATGATGCCTTCCAACGACCTGTTTTGTCCTGAACCGGTAAGTATTCCGCTTTTCAAAACATTTACGGATACTTCCGTCATCCGAAAGGGCAGGGGCGATAAAATGCGCCGCACGGTGAGCTGCGATATTTATTACAAGGAACTTTCCACGCGCGATTTCGTTTCGCCGTCCACGGCTTTCTCCTGCCAGCCGATTACCGTGGAAGAGGAATTCAGAAAGGAGTTTCCGTTTGCCGTAAAAACCAAATCGTATATCTCGGAACTGAACAGCGCGTACTTCGTGTACAATTCGGATAATCCGTCCATCAAAGCTTTCCAGGAAATCCGCTTCAAAGAATTGCGGAAAGTGAAAAATTACGACAAACTCGATAAGGAATTCCTCGATTATTACACCACCAATCCGAAAGGCCCGCTGTTCGATTCGATCGCGGCGCTGGCCAAAGAGATCGGTGCGGATGCGAAAACGCCGATCGACAAAGTGCTTGCCGTGCGCGACTATTTCCTTTCGAAGGATGAATTCGGCGAACCGAAATTCGTGTACTCGCTTCAGGTAGGCAAAGCCGACGATCCGAATATCGCCAACGCACGCATGCTCCGCACTTTCCTGTTTAAGGAGCGGAAAGGCTACTGCACCTATTACGCCGGTTCTACGTTATTCATGCTGCGTTCGATGGGTGTACCCGTCCGTTTTGTCTGCGGATTCCTGACCGAGGACCGTGCGAGCAAAAACAAAGGCTGGTACTGGTTTTACAGCAACCAGGGGCATGCCTGGGTACAGGTGTATTTCCCCGGCTACGGCTGGCTCGATTTCGATACGACAGTCAGTAATACGGATCAGCGCGACGCCCCGCGCCCCGACGGAACGCCCCCGCTGCAGCCGCCCCGCGCCTGGCTCGTGGTAAACGGCGTGGCCGCCGAAGATGCCGATACCGTGAAAAAGCAAATCAAAATAAAAGTCACGAAAGGAATTTTCTACGACAAGGATTTCCTGCTTCCGAAGGAAATGGAATTTGCTTTTGACGCCGCCCAGGCGAAAGTGGTGGACGAAAAAGGTCCGCGCAGCCTGAAAGAAGCGCATAAAGGTGATTCTATCCTGGTGATCGCGTACGACGATGCCTCCAAGCGCGTTCCCCGCCCGACTCCCGGCGTAACGCCCGAGCAGCAGGTGATGCGCGCCGACCAGCCGGTGATTGCGGATGAAATTCACCTGGAACCAATCGCCGAGTTAAAGAAACCCGAAACGCAAAAGAAAAAACCGTTACCGACAAGCTTCTCCTGGTGGACTTTGCTCTGGGGCGGGCTCGGGCTGCTGGCTTTCCTGCTTTTGCTGTTCTTCCTTATTCCGACGATCTGTTATCTCTGGTATCGTTCGAAAGCGCGGAACAGCAAAACGCCGAAAGAAAAAGCATACTGGATTTACCGGTATTCCATGTTCACGTTCAACCAGCTTGGCATCCTGCGTGATGAAACGGAAACGCCGCTGGAATATGCGCGTGAAAAAATCGACAAGACGTTCCAGTGCAATTTCGAAGCGTTCATGCGGGTTTACCTGAAGGTGAAATACGCCAACCTGCCGCCGGATAATTACGACGAAGAGGTGATGGCGGTTTACCTGCCGGCTTTTGCCAAGCCCGTTTTTGCGAAATACAAATTCCATAAATTGCTGGCTAAGTTTCTCAATGTCTCTTTGACGCATCGTTTCCTGAAGCGGCCGCGCGAAGAGAAAAACCAATAATTCATCCCGAAAAAGAATCCGATAAAACAGAAAAAATATGGAAGTGAACAGCATTGCTCCCGCGCATTACCAGAAAATCCAGTCGCTGAACGATAATATCGGCAAGATCATCAAAGGCAAACGCCTCGAAGTGAGTTTTGTCATTACTGCGCTGCTGGCCAAAGGACATATCCTGCTCGAAGACAACCCGGGCATGGGAAAAACCCAGATGGCCAAAGCGCTGGCGCATTCCATTGCGGGCGGGCTTGGCGAAGCGAACCCGGCAGATGGCGGCAGACACGTTACGTTTAAACGTATCCAGTTCACGCCCGATCTTTTGCCGATGGACCTGATCGGTTCGCATATTTTTGATGAGTCGAAAAAAGATTTCGTTTTCCGCAAAGGGCCGTTGTTCACCAACGTACTGCTGGCCGACGAGATCAACCGCGCTTCGCCGAAAGTGCAGAGCGCGCTGCTCGAGTGTATGGCCGAAAACCAGATTTCCATCGGCGACCACACGCACCAGCTCGACCGTTTTTTCTTCACCATCGCTACGCAGAACCCGATCGAAATGGAAGGAACCTACCCGCTGCCCGCCGCGCAGCTCGACCGTTTCTTTATGAAGATTTCGTTCGGGTACGTTACCGAAGAGGATGAAATGAACATCCTCGAAAATTATGTCAGCATCAACAAGATCAACGAAACGATCGGGCAGGTGCTCAGTTACCAGGATGTGATCGGCATGCAGAACGAATCCGAATCCGTTTATGTGCACCCGGAAATCATCCGCGGTGTGAAAAACGTGATCTGGGGAACGCGCAGGCACCCGGAAATCCAGCTGGGCGCATCCACGCGCGCGGGAATCATTTTCCTGAAATGCCTCCGGGCTTTCGCTTTGGTCAACCAGCGCAATTACGTGGTGGAAGACGATATCAAAAACCTGGCGCACGTAGTGCTTCACCATCGCCTGATCTTCAAGAACCGTGAAGCATCGCGCATCGCCCTCGGGCAGGTGCTCGAACGTGAAATGGACCGGCTCGTGAAACTGAAAATCGGCGCGCAGTAATTCCGCCGCCAAAAACGAAATAAACGTGAACAGCAGGAAACCCGGTACCGGAATGAGATGGAAGCATAAGCTTTATGCCGGCTTCGTGCTGTTTTTTTCATTCGCTTTTTCCGCGCATGCCCAGTTCCAGTTGCCGGGACAGGGCGGATCGTTGCGCGACCGGATGGACCAGGAGCGGCAGGGCATAAATTTCACGGATGAAAAAGCGTTCAGCAAAAGCAAGGAATTCATCCGGAACGACAGCACGTACTATGGCGGCTGGTTCCTGCAGGGCGCGTTCTTTTATTTCCGCGCAGCGGATGCCGACGGTTTTGCACGCGCCATCAAACCGCTGGAGAAAGCGCTGAAACTGATCGAGAAGGATTACAAGTGGCAGCTTCGCACGCGCACGTCCGACTTTTTTACGTTTTTCAATGTGTATCGCCGGCAGGAAGATTACGGGTTCATCTGCTATTATCTCGAACAGTGTTACCAGAATATCGAACAGCCCGATAAAGCCATGGAAGTGCTGCGCAAAGTGCGCGACAAAAACATGCAGCTCGAATTTGCGGTTGAGCCTTACAATACCATGTCGTGGCTGTATCACCGTAACCGGGTATATACTTCGTCGCAGTACAGCTTCCTGAAAAACTCGGTAAAAGAGAATAACGATATGGCTATGAAGATGCTGGATTCGGCGGCGTGGAAATACCAGCGCGACTATTACCTCAACATCCGCATCTTCCAGCCTAATTTCATCGAGCAGCAGCGTTACGGCGTGTATCATTATAAAGCGATCCTGTTTGCCTATAATTTTGAAGTCGATTCGGCCGAGTATTATTACGGGCTGATGCAGGACTGGGCAGGTTTTTCGAACAACAACTACGCCAATTTCAAATACGTTTGCGCCGATTTCAAAACGGCCGAAGAGTTTTACGCACAAGCCGCATCCCGCGAAGATTATTCCGAAAAACGCACGCGCGAGTTCAACTACATGCGCGGTATGATCGGTATTTACAAAGGGCAGCCGGAACAGTCGGACAGCCTGCTTTCCAAAGTCATCGAACAGCAGGGCTCCACTCCTGGTTTCGGCTGGCACAGCATCGGCCTGGCGCGCGCGCAGTTTTACCAGGGACTCACGGCCGAAAGCCAGCACCGGATGAATAAAGCGAATGCGTTCCACGAACTGCATATCGGCACAACCTGGGGACAGGAACAGTATGAGCTTTGCATCGCGCTGTACAATTACATGAACAAGGTGCACGAAGAAAAAGAATACATGTTCGAGCATAACGGCTTCTGGGAATGGTGCAACCCGAAGCGCTGGTTCAGGTGGATGACGCTGAACATACAGCAGTACACGCTGAAGATGGTAGTGGCTTCGCTGCTGGCAAACAACCCGGAACGTGCGGACGTGATCTACACGCTCTTCTCTTCCGAAAACCTGATGTCGTTCGATGAAGTCTGGTTCCTGATCGGCGGTTTCAGCAACGATTATTTTATAGATCGTTACAAAAAACTGATCGAAACCGACAAGCGGAAAAATGTAAAGAAGTACTTCAAATATTTTGTCGGAAGGCTGCTGCTCAATGAAGGAAAAGCCGAAGAAGCCGAAACCTACCTGAAAGAAGTACTCGAAGACAAAGACCTCGATACCGCTTATGAACGGCTGCTGATCGCCCGCTGCTACGAAGCGCTTGCGGAATCATACGACCAGCAGGATAAAGAAGAAGCACGGATGAAATGCGCCGTTAAGTTTTATGAGATTTACCCGCAGCTTGTGCCTTATTCCGATGTCGAACTTCCTTTCCGGCTCAGCGTAACCGGCGACGGAACGGAAGAGTTCAAAACCATCCGCGAAGAATTCGAAAGCTGCGATATCGAATGGACGGAAGACACCAAAGCGCCGAAAGTTTCCGTGGAGTTCAAAACCAACGGCAAGAACAGGGAAATTCACTACCGTATTTCCGGCGACAAGGACAGTACGCTGGTTTCGGGAGCGATGGTGATCAAGAAAACGGAAGATACCGGCAAACTGCTCGCGTACCGGATTTTCGGGATCAAGAAAAAAGAGATCGGGAAAAAAGTGGAAGTACCGTTGCCGAAGAAAAACAAGAATCCGAAAGACTCGCTGAATAAAACGGATTCCGTTGCGGTGGAAGATCCCGTTTAGGTTTGCTCAGCATTTTCCATACGGCCTCCACGTTTTTCCGCTGCAATGTTGCATTGAAATTCCTACGAAGGATTGATCCGCTTAACCGTCAGTACGCCCGGAACTTTTTTCAGTTTACCGATCAGCTCGGTCAGGTGATGCGAATCGTGGACAAAAACCATGATCGTACCTTCGAATGTTCCGTCATTCGTATCGAAACTGAGTGAACGCATATTGACGTTCAGTTCGCCGGAAATAATGTGCGTGATATTGTTCACCAAACCCACTTCATCGATCCCGGTAACTTTGATGCCCGCGAGGAAGGAAATGAGTTCCTGCCCGTGCCAGCGCGCCTTGACGATCCGGTAAGCATAGTTCGACATCAGCTGCAGCGCATTCGGGCAGTTGACGCGGTGAATTTTAATGCCTTCGTTGATCGTGATAAAACCGAACACGTCGTCGCCGGGAATCGGGTTGCAGCAGGGCGAAAGTTTATAGTCGATCTTCGTCAGGTTTTCGCCGATCACCAGCGAGTCGCTGCTCTTGTCGCCGCGCACCTGTTTCACCACCTGTTCCAGCGTAGGTTCCTGCTTGTTGGATGATTTGTTCGGTTTGTCTTTGTTTTTCACCCATTCTTTCACGTGCTTGAGCCCGATATTGCCCATGGCTACGCGATAGAAAAGTTCCTGGCTGCTCGGCAGTTTATACCAGTTGGCGAGGTCCTGGATATTCTGGATGGTAAAATCTTCCTTGATGTGGTTGAACTTGCGCTCCAGCGTTTCGCGTCCTTCTTCGGCGATTTTCCGGCGGACTTCTTTCAGCGCGTTTTTGATTTTGGATTTGGCGCGTGCGGTAACTACGTATCCCAGCCAGTCTTCTTTCGGCGACTGCTTGGAAGAGGTGATCACTTCCACCTGGTCGCCGCTTTTGAGCGGGTGGCTCAGCGGAACGAGTTTGTGGTTCACTTTGGCGCCGATACATTGTTCACCGACTTTGGTATGGATTTCAAATGCGAAATCGAGTGCGGTTCCGCCCACGGGCAGTGTTTTCATTTCACCGCGCGGGGTGAAAACAAAAATTTCTTCGGCAAAAAGATTGAGCTTGAAATCGTCGATGAAGTCGAGCGCATTTTCCTCGGCGCTTTCCAGCATCTCGCGGATGCGGCGCAGCCAGTCGTCGAGCTGGTTTTCGCGATCGGCTTCGCCCTGGTCTTTATATTTCCAGTGTGCGGCGTATCCTTTTTCGGCCACTTCATCCATACGCTCGGTGCGGATCTGCACTTCCACCCATTTCCCTTCGGGACCCATCACGGTGGTGTGCAGCGATTCGTACCCGTTGGCTTTCGGCGTGCTGATCCAGTCGCGGAGCCGGTCGGGGCTGGGATGATAGAAATCCGTTACGATGGAATACACGCGCCAGCAATCCGATTTTTCATCTTCTGTTTTGCTGTCGATGATGATGCGGATGGCGAAGATGTCGTAGATCTCTTCGAACGGCACGTTTTTATTCCGGATTTTGTTGTTGATCGAAAAAATGGATTTCGGGCGACCGAATACGCGCGCTTTGAATCCCTGCTCGGCCAGGATTTCTTTGATCGGCTGGATGAATTTCTGGATGAATTTTTTGCGTTCGGGTTCGCTTTCCTTGAGCTTGGTTTCGATATCGCCGAAAATTTCCGGCTCGGTAAATTTAAGCCCGAGATCTTCCAGTTCTATTTTGATGGCGTTGAGTCCGAGCCGGTGTGCGAGCGGGGCGTAGAGGTACAGCGTTTCCGATGCGATCTTCAGTTGCTTGTCGCGCTTCATCGATTCGAGCGTGCGCATGTTGTGCAGGCGGTCGCAGAGTTTGAGCAGGATCACGCGGACATCGTCGCTGAGCGTGAGCAGCATTTTGCGGAAGTTTTCCGCCTGCAGCGAATTGGTCCGCGCATCAAAAACACCCGCAATTTTGGTAAGCCCGTCGATGATCTTCGCCACTTTTTCACCGAACATGCCGCGGATATCATCCAGGCTGATGTCGGTATCTTCCACCACGTCGTGCAGCAATGCGCAAACCACCGAAGTGGTTCCCAGCCCGATTTCCTCGGCGGCGATCTGGGCTACGGCGATCGGGTGATAGATATACGGTTCGCCCGACTTCCGGCGCACGTCCTTGTGCGCTTCGAGGGCTACGTTGAAGGCTTTGCGGATAAGCGCTTTGTCGCCCTTCTCCAGGCGGCGTTTGCATGCTTTAAGCAGGCCGCGGTAGCGCTTCAGAATCTCTTTTCGTTCCTGTTCAAGATCAATGACAGGTTGTTCGGTAGGCATATATCTTTCCTGAGAAATTTCCCTGTAAAGTTACAAAAAACAGGAGGCATTTCCCCGGACTGACCTGCGTCAGGGTTTCAGGCTGAAATTCTTTCTATTATTGCGAGGATGAACGGAAGTTCTTTCTGGATGTTTCTTGCCGGCCTCGGGCTTTTCCTTTACGGCATGACGATGATGGAACGCGTACTCCGGAAGTTGTCGGGGCGTACGTTTAAGTTGTTCCTGCGCAGGCATACCAACAACCTGTTTAAAGCGATTCTCGGCGGCGCGCTGGTTACCGGTTTGCTGCAAAGCAGTTCGCTCGTGGGTTTTATGACCCTGGCTTTCGTGGGAGCCGGCATAATCAGTTTCCGGAATGCGCTGGGCATTATTCTCGGCGCCAACCTGGGAACGACGCTGGCCAGTTGGATCGTGGTTTCTGTCGGTTTCAAACTCGATATCGAAAGTTATTCCCTGCCTGTAGTCGCCGTTTCGGCGCTGGCTATGTTTTTCCTGGAGAACCGGAAAAGACTTTACCATGTGTTCCAGGTTTTTTTCGCTTTCGGTATCCTGTTCGTCGGCCTGGGTTATATGAAAGTCTCTGCCCTGGACATGGTCGGCGATTTTAATTTTTCCGCGTATGCGGCATACGGCAACTGGTTTTTTGTCCTTGCCGGTTTTGTCCTCACTTCGCTGATCCAGTCGAGCTCGGCGGCGGTGGCCATTACGCTCACAGCGTTGCATACCGGCACCATCGGTTTTCCGCAGGCGGCCGCTGTCGTTATCGGCTCGGAAGTAGGTACAACGGTTAAATTCATCCTCGCCGGGTTCCGGATTTCAGCGGAGAAAAAAAGAGTGGTCTGGGGCAATTTTATTTTCAATATCGTTTTGCTGCTGCTCGCTTTTGTTTTTCTCAACGCCCTGATCTCCTTCATCCGCGATTTCCTCGGCGTGAAAGACGTACTGATCGCGCTGGTCAGCTTCCAGAGCCTGATCAACCTGTTCGGTATTCTCCTTTTTGTACCGCTGATTTCGCTCTTCGTGAAAATGCTCACCCGGCTTTTCCCTTCGGGAGAAGACAAATCACAATTGTCGCTGCTGCGTGAAAACATCCCGGTTTCGCAGGTCGGTATCGATATCCTGAAAGAAGAAAGCGCCAAAGCAACGCGGCAGGTGATGGTTTATATCCGGGAAATGCTGGACGTGGATGACACGGAAAAGAATCCCGGGTTCATCAGCGGGATTAAACAACTGGCCGGCGTGTCGGGAAAACACACGGAAGCATACAGCGATCTGAAAAAGCTGGAAGGCGAACTGCTCGCTTTTTCGCTGCAACTGCGCGGACAGGAACTCGACAGGAAAGAACATGAAGAAGTATCACACCTGGTAGAATCGATCCGCTATGCCATCCAGGCGGCGAAATCAATCAAGGATATCCGGCACAACATCAAAGATTTCCGCGAATCGGCGAATGATTTTCAGCACGACTGGGCATACCAGATCCGGAAAGAATGGACCGGGTTTGAAAATTCGCTTACCGAATTGCTCGACAACGCGGAGCAGGGACTCAGCAACAGCGCGCTGGGGGAACGGCTGAAGCATGCGTACCAGGATAAGGAAACCGGGGCCAAACTTGCCGCAGATGCTTTGCAGCATGGAAAACTTTCGAGTGAAGAAACCTCGACCCTGCTGAATATGGAACGTGAAATTTTTCTCGCCAAACGGTCGCTGCTCAATGCTTTATCCCTGCGTTTTCAGCAAGGCAAGATGGAGCAGGCGAAATGGGAGCAAGGATAACATAAAGTATGGGGAATATCCCTTCGGGAAAGTGAACCGGATTTAATGCCGAATGCCGAACTCCGAATGGCGAAGTGCACTAATAAACTTCGTCATTCGGAGTTCGGCATTCGACATTTTATTTCGCCCCGATGCGGCAACCGATCCCGATATTCAGCTCCCAGTGATTTCCTGCGAAAGGACTATTCGTGTTGATCTCTTCGGTGAAGGGAATGTAAAACGGGTGCTGCACGCGTGTGTTAAGCGCAAGGTGATCGTTCAGGAAAAGCCACTGGTATCCCACGTGCAAAGCCACACCCAGTGTCCAGAAACGATTTACCGAACTTACTTCGTATGATTTGTTGGCTTTGATATAATGGTAAATCAGCGCCTGGTCTTCGAATGTTTTGAGCAGGCTCAGGTCGAGACCGGTATACAGTCCTTTGAGCCGGTCGTCGCAGCGTCGTCCGTGCAGGTAATACGCGTAACCGATCCGCATCAGTCCGCCGGTATAATTTGTATTCACGCGCTGCAGGTAGGGTCTTTCCTGTTTCAGTTGGGGAACAACATCCGGGAAAAAGGTCTGGCTGTTATGAATCTCGGCCACATCCAGCATGGAATTCATTTTTTCCGGGGGCAGGTACTGCTCGTCGCGCCCGAGCCAGCCGCCGCCAACAGCGATAGTCAGCGACGAGGGACCTATACTTCGCTCGAAAGCGAAAGTCAGGAAGTTTTTGCGGAGCCAGGTATTGGTCTCGGCGCGAAAAACCTGTTTCTCGCAACGGCGCTGGGCGGTTGCGGCGGAAAAACAAACCAGTAAAAGCGGGAGAAACAGTTTGGATGCGGAAGAGAGGTGACGCTTCATAGAACGGACAGTCTTGTTTAAAACTGTTTACGTAACAAACGTACAGGATGGTTTGGCAGCGAACGTGTAAAAACCGGTTGCAAATCATGTTTCAGAATGCGCGGGCAATAACTGGTTTTGTTTTCCTGTTAACTGGCGGTTGGGAAGGTTTAATTGGCGAAAAGAAAGATGCGCCATTTTACAGGACAATTTTCCCGGTACGGGACGCGGCAAACTATTGCAGGGTAGAAGAAATCATTTCAGGCTGTTCAGCATAATCTTCTGCTGAACGCGGCGCTTCCCGGATACATCGTAATAATTCGGGCAACGGTTCCGGCGTATCGGACTTCCGGCATATCAAGAAAAGTGTTTTTCCATGATAAGGGATAACTCCCCCGTCACTTCTTCCGGGCCGCAAATAATCTGCCGTCCGAAAATAAAATCAGTCCCGTTTTTAAAATCGGAAACTTTGCCGCCGGCTTCCTGCACGAGGATCGATCCCGCTGCAACATCCCAGGCATTAATACCCGATTCATAAAACGCATCGAAACGTCCGCAGGCCACGTAGGCCATATCGACAGCAGCCGCTCCTATGCGCCGCAGTCCGCGTACGGTTTTCAGCAGTTCGCTTAAAACCTGCACGTAGGCATGGCTGTGTGTGCCTACATCGTAAGGAAAACCGGTAGCTACAACGGACTCGGAAAGCGACTTCGTCGCAGCGACCCGTATCTTTTTTCCGTTCAGCCAGGCGCCGCCGCCTTTCCAGGCGTAAAAGCATTCGTCCATGTTCACTTCGTAAATCACGCCGAGCACGGATTCGTTTCCGCTGACCAGGCCGATGCTCACGCAGTAACAGGGAATGCCGTGAATGAAATTCGTCGTGCCGTCGAGCGGATCGATCACCCAATTATAATCGGCGCTGCGTTCGCGGGTATCGTCTTCTTCGGTAATGAATCCTGCGCCGGGCAGTAACGGGGCAAGTGCGTTCACCAGCATCTGCTCCGAATTTTTATCCACATGCGTAACGAAATTATTCCGGCCCTTGCTTTCGATCGTGGTATGATCGAAGGCTTTTCGTTCGTTCCGGATATACGCACCCGCTTCACGCGCAATTTCCTGCACGCGCGGACAAAGTGCGGCAAGTTGATCAGCTGTCACGAAAGCGTCGGTTTTCGCCGGAATTTAGTCCACCAGATACCGAGCCCGCCCACGAGTACCAGGCAGAAGGCAATGATTTCGGCCTGCGTAACGCCGAAGCTGCCGATATGAAACAGTACGTTGTTCACGCGGATCAGTTCGACGAGAAAACGCTCGACCCCGTTGAACAGGAGAAAAATACTGAAGAGCAAGCCGGGTGTGGTGATTTTTTTGCGCATGCTCCACAGCATGAAGAAAAGAAAAATGCCGGCCAGGAATTCGTAAAGCGAAGTAGGGTAAACGGGAGTATCCAGTTGCATGCAGTATCCGTCGGTGCAGCCGGGAACGGGCGTGTGGCCCTCGCCGTTTACGTTATTCGGAAATGTGTACGCCCAGAACCAATGCGGCAGGAACCCGGGAATATTGGTCGTGTTCTCGATTCCCCAGTCGCCGTCGCCCGAAATGTGGCAGCCCATGCGGCCCACGCCGTACGCGAGCATAACCGCGGGTGAACAAACGTCGGCCAGGTGGAGCATGCCGAATTTATGTTTGCGCGCATACCAGATCACGGCTCCGCCGCCCATGATGAGTCCGCCGTACATGGTCAGCCCGCTGAACGAAGCGAACATGCCCCAGGGATCGTTCAGGAAACTGCCGAAATTTTCGAAAATGTGAAAAAGTTTTGCGCCGAGAAAACCGAATGCCGCACCGTAGAGAATAATATTGCCGACATGATCGGCCGGCTGTACTTTTTCTTCTTTCTCTTCGGGTTTCGGAAGTTTGTTTTTGTTCGCCGAATACCAGCGCCAGGCTGCAAGCGCCGCACCAATTACCACGCCGCCCGCGATGCTGCCCTGGCCGGAAAGTACATAGGCGCGGGGATCGGCACCGACGTTTTCCGCAAAAAACATCCCGATGATTTTCCAGCCGAGCAGGAAGCCGATCACAAAACTGCCGGCGAGTTCCGCGATACCTGCGGGCGCACCGATTATCGTTTTCCGCGTCGTGGCTTTGAAAATACCGAGCGCCGTGTACCGTTTCATTTCCTTCACGATCACGTACGCCGCGACAAGAAAGGCCACCGCGACAAAAAAACCGAAGCTCTGCAGCAGTTTCAGCCCGTTGATTTCAATTCCGAACAGGTCTTTTACGGCGTGGTATATCGTAGGATACATAGTGTATTTGGAAAATTATGATCGCGTAAAGGTAAAGTATCTGGTGCAATGCGAAGGCATTCCGATTGTCGATTTTGGATTGGCGATTTGCGATTTGGCAAAATTTAGCGCCTTTGCGTCTTCGCGGTAAAAACCGGAATACAATTCTTCACCGCTAAGGCGCTAACGAGTACTTTAAGCGGCAATCGGAAATCAAATGGTACTGTGGGTGGGTTGGTGCGCGAGCTTTTGTAAAACAGAGCAAGTAACAGTTCCGTCCGTATCAGTTTTTTTCAGCTCCACTTCACAAAGTGTGTTGGCTAAAGATTCGTCGTACGCGATTTTTACTTTGACGTAATTGTCGGTGAAACCAGTCATAAAGCCGTGGCGGTTTTCCTGTTCGAACAGGACGGTGCGGGTACTTCCGGCGTGCTGTTCGTAGAAATGCCGCAGTTTTTTTTCCGAAAGGATGCGCAGCATTTTATTGCGGCGGCGGCGTTCTTCCACGGGCACGACGTCTTTCATGTGAAAGGCTTCCGTATTGTCGCGCTCGGAATAGGTAAATACGTGCAGGTACGAAATGTCGAGCCCGTTCAGGAAATTATACGTTTCGAGAAAATCCGCTTCGTTTTCGCCGGGAAAACCGACGATCACGTCCACGCCGATGCAGCAGTGCGGCATCAGCGCTTTGATCTTCGCCACGCGCTCGCTGTACAGGTTGCGCAGGTAGCGGCGTTTCATCGCTTTCAGGATTTTGTCGGAGCCCGACTGCAGCGGGATATGGAAATGCGGCGCAAAACGTTTCGACTCCGAAACGAATGTGATGATCTCGTCGCGCAACAAATTCGGTTCGATGCTCGAGATGCGGAAACGTTCGATGCCGTTTACTTCGTCGAGTGCTTTCGTGAGTTGCAGAAAATTTTCTTCGTTCTTCCGCCCGCCGGATTCGCCTTTCCCGAAATCGCCGAGGTTGACGCCGGTGAGTACGATCTCCTTCACGCCGAGTGAAGCGATGTGTTCCGCATTCTTCACGGCGTTTTCGATACTGTCGCTCCGGCTGCGGCCGCGGGCGAGGGGAATGGTGCAGAAGGTGCAGCTGTAATCGCAGCCGTCCTGCACTTTCAGGAAAGCGCGGGTGCGGTCGCCGAAGGAATACGAATCCACGAAAAAATCGGCTTCCGCGATCTCGCAGGAAAACACGTCGGCATGTTCTTTCTTGCGCAGCTCGTCGAGGTAATTCAGCAGCTTGAATTTTTCGGTAGCGCCGAGTACCAGGTCCACGCCTTCGATCGCGGCGATTTCCTGCGGCTTGAGTTGGGCGTAGCAACCGATCACCACTACGCAGGCGTCGGGTTTTTGCGCGAGGGCCTGGCGGACGATGAGCTTGCATTCCTTATCCGCATTGGCCGTCACCGAGCAGGTGTTAATCACGTAGAGATCGGCGGGCGCGGGGAATTCCGTTTTCTGCCAGCCAGCTTCTTCCAAAGTACGGCCGATGGCCGATGTTTCGGAATAATTCAGCTTGCAGCCGAGGGTGTGAAAAGCTACGGTTCCCGGGTTTTTCATGCGGGGACAAAGGTAGGGAAAAGCGGCCGCAGATTTCGCAGATTAGCGCAGATTGGCCAAGGTCCAGTGGATTTGCCTGAGTCCAATCCGGTGTCCCTTTGCAGGCCTCTGCCACGAATACACAAAGTCTCAAAGCATCACAAAGAGTATGGTCGAACGGAACACTTGAATCTGCGTTAATCTGCGAAATCTGCGGCAAGATTTTTTAAACCGGTTTGATTCATTGCGATGACGGTTTAACGAGGATAAGTCTGTTGGTCCATTTACTGAAAAACACGAACATCCCGATAGCGATCATGAGCAGTCCGTCGATCGCATAACCCCAGCCAAAGTCAAGACCGGGAACAAGGAGACTGACCGGACTGGCAATTGTTTTTATGATATGCACATTCAGTAATCCTGTTTTAACCAGGATAGCTCCGCCCAGGGCCATTAACATGGAATTGATGAGGTGTATCTTTTTCCGTCGCGCGGCTAATATGGAAACGATCAGTGCGGTGAACAGGCCGATGAAGGGAAACATGGCCATCCAGAGCAGGGCGTGAAATATCCGGTCGTTCAGTTTAACGGATGTATCCTGCACAAGATGTTCGCCGAATTTATCCTTGCCGTACAATGAGAACTTCTCGAAAAATTCAACATCGGTCAGGATAGAAAAATTTTTTGCCGCCAGCATGAAGAAGAAGGCCGCGAGCAGGTGGAGAAGGATAAGGCGGAGATTGAGTTTTTCGAGGATCATGAAGTTCGGTTACTTTTTCTAAAGTATTAATATCCCAACGGTTCTCTGCTCGTATGCCGAACCCGGTGAATGATCAACTCCCGCACTGAAATTTCATAAGTAACCCGGTAATGATAAACCGTAAAAGCCCGGAAAGCAGAAGATGGTTCTTCTTTCAATTTGTCGAATTCATGTATTTCTGCATGTCCGGTAAGCAATTCGATACGATCAGTAATTGCTTTCCTGATGAGCATCGCTCCCCGGGGAGATTGTTTATGTACAGTTTGCAGAATTTCTTTGAATTGGCTCTTTGCAAGATTGGTCCAGACTATGCTTCGTTTCCTTTTAGCCATTTCAAAGATTCTTTAACAACGGACGCATGAGAATGCACTTTACCGGCCCGAGCCTGCTTAATGGATTCATTCAGTTCCTTGTTGTACTGTTTTTTCGTAATACGCTTACCAGCCGGCTTATCATCAATAAGGGCATATAACATTTTCAAAATTTCTTCATCCTCCAGCCGGTCGATGGCTTTGTGGATGTTTTTTTTCAATGCAGCTGTGGTCATAAGTATCAATTATATACTACCAAAGATACGCCAGTTGCGGCGGAAAATCAACAGAGGCAAACTACCTAACCACCATTTTCCCGACAATCGCAGAACCATCCTTCGGCAAAAACTCCCAGGAATAAACTCCTTTTGCTTCCGCAGAAAAATCAAGCTCCGTAAGTTTATCAGTAATCGTTTTGCGCATCACAATCTCCCCAAGCATATTGTAAACAGTCAGTTCTCCGTCAGCCGCAGGAAACGAGAACGTAAATTTCCCGTCCGAAGGATTCGGATAAACAGTAACCGTTGCAGCAGTTTGTACATCCTGCACGTTCACCGGGTTCGGGAGCAGTTCCACGATCTTCAATCCTTCCACGCTGTCGCCGAAATTATTTTTCAGTACGAGTTTCAGCAGGTACGTGCCAGACTGCAGGCCGTTCGTATTCCAGCTGGCCAGCATGCCGTTCGAGACTTCCGTCGCGGCGTTCACCGTAATCGCCTACCAGGTGGCCGAAACGCTCGGCAGTTGGTAGTACAAACTGTAACTGCCGAAATCAACCGGGTTGCCGTTCGGGCCCTGGTTGATCCAGGCCGAGCCGGTAACCGGGAAAATCGCATTTACACTGGCGGTATCCGGCGCGTCCATGTTCGCCAGCCAGGCCACGCTGCCGTCGTACGGAACGGGATCGGCGACCAGCGTATTCTGCACGCAGATGATCGTACTGTTGTGCACGGACATCGGCGCGGCGAAAGGCAGCCAGCTGTATGCGAGTACAAATACGGCTTCTTTTTCGCTGCGGCAGGTGGAGTAGGAGATCACGTTGGCCGCGCTGGTGAAACTCGAATCGGTGGCCCAGAAATAACCGCCGCTTCCGTCGAGGATAAAGTCAGTGGAAACGACAGTCGATCGTTGCTGCGTACCCACTTCGCCCAGCTGGCAACTGTCGATACTTACGAACGAGGAATCGAAAACGTACAGGCTCCAGGTACCTACGGTGGTATTGTTGAGCTGCAGGTTGCGGTCGCTGAGCGGGGTGGTGTAATTCACGTAGCTGGAATTGTTGAAGATGCCGTACGCGCTGGCCGTGTCGCCGCGCTCGAACCAGGCGCCGATCAAACGGATATCGGAATTGGAAACGGTTACGTCGGAGCCGTTCACGGGCATCAGCGCCCACCAGACGGTGTGACAGGAATCGACCTGCGTACTGTAATTGAGTCCGCTTACGCCGGGCGTGGTATTGCTGAACACATAATTGTAAACCGTATCGCCCGGGGGAAATGCGTAATTCACCACGGCGGTTTGCGGAAACTGGTGCCAGAGGATGATCGAATCGGCATTCGTGAATGAAGTAGTGGAACTTCCGTTCAGGATGTATTCGCCGCTCAGGTTGGAGCCGTTGATGTTGAGCGTCGGGCCGCCGTACAATCCGCAGGTAGTCCAGTCGTTATTGTGTACGTTGATCCATTCGTAAAATGCAGAATCGCCGATAGCCAGCTGGTGCGACATGCCGCTGTAGTTGAGCGAACAATTGCCGAAATGCACGGAAGCATCCTGCACGGCGACGAAAAGCCGTTCGTAAAAATACGCCTGCGGAAAAAAGAAGGACGACGAATCGGCGATCCATTGCCCGCTTCCGAAAACATACACGTCGCCGGTATCCGTCACGTTGGCGTTATCGAAAATCAGTACGCCGTCGTTCAGCACCCAGATCGGGCCGGTATGTGTCCAGTTGCCGGTGATGATGAGCGTATCGTTCGGCACGGCGCCAACGATCAGCGTATCGAGTGCGAGCGGCTGCGCGGGCTGCGGCTGGTTCGTGCGGAACTGTGCGGGCGTTCCCGCCTGCTGCAGTTCGCGTATGGTTTGCAGGACGGGGGAAATGCTGCTGCTGTTGCCTGGCGTGATGGCCGGGGAAGGCAGCGTTTGTTTTCCGAAACCGTTTTGCAGGACACTGTTGATTTTATCCTGCGGGAATGTTTGCTGGGAACGACAGATCGTAAAAAGGAGAAGGAGAGCGGTAATCAGCAGGCTGCGCATGACGGTAGTTTATTTATGTATTCAATGACGTGTTCATTGCACTGTTACGATGAGACAGGCACCTAAAATTAAGTTATTCCCCGAAAAGCAGCCGGGTGCTGAAACAAGTCAGTGAATAACGGCGAAACGGCCGCAGTAGCGTCCTGCACGGTCATTTTCCACCAGGAGGAAGTAAATTCCCGAAGGCAGAGCTGCCGTACTGATCTCCATTTGTACCGATCCTGCCTGCGCTTCCTGCCGGAGAACGAGCATTCCGGTTGCGTTATACAGCAGCATGCTCCGGCTGAAGGGAACGGGCTGGTATTTTAAATGCACGCTGGCGGAGGCCGGATTCGGGAAAGTTGAAAAGGCGGAAGCTTCTTCCTGCACATCCCATCCCAGCGGGCCGCAGGTCAGGGTGTAGCCGATCTGTCTTGCGGTGGCGGAATTGTTCAATGCTGCCCAGGTGAATCCCGGGTTATGCGCTGCAATGGATGATGGTCCTGCGGAATAATTGCCGGCGGTGGGCGTAACCAGCGGCTGATCGTTCGCACAATTCAGCGTACCCGAAGAATCTGCATTTACAACCCAGACCGTGGAACTGTTCGGGACGATCTTGGTAATGCCCAGCGAATGATCCTGGTAGCGGAAGGCGGAAATTACATCGTTTTGATTATCCTGCGGCGAGTAGGAATAAGTTTTGGTCCAGGCAAAATTACCGCCGGAGTCAAAACTTACAACAACTCCTTTTGTAAAATTACCCGAAAACCGGGTGCCGTAAACTGTCCGCACATTTCCCTGTGTAATCACAGGGAAAGGGCTTTCCGCGATATTGCCGTTATAGTTGATTGGCCAAACCCTTGACCAGAGTACATTTCCGATGCTGTCGGTCTGGATGGCGATATGCTCGTTTCCGCCCCGCGCCGTAAAAAAATAACCGCCGTCCATGGGTCGCGCGCAGCAGCCCTGTCCTGTTCCGGGATACGCTTTCTGCCATGTTATATTGCCGAGGCTGTCCAGTTTCAGCAGGCAGGCGCCACCGGCGGAACCGAGTGTTGAGCAAATGATCAGCCCGTTATCCGATGTGGGCTGGGCGAAATGGTTCTGGTAAACGTTCAGGTAGACCTCGTATGATTTTTCCCAAAGTACGGCTCCGCTGGAACTGAATTCGCAGACGAACAATGTATCCAGTCCGAATGATCCGCCTCCCGCCAGGCAGCCACCCCCGGCTTTGGGGATGACAAATCCGTTCATGTAAAGTGTCGTTCCTGCACGTTCGGTTGTCCAGAGCGGATTTCCTGCCGTATCGGTTTTCATGAAAACCAGCTTATAGGCGGGCGTCATTCCGGCTGCGAAAACAGCACCATCGGGAGCACGACGGGCATCAAAAATATCCCGGAAGCCGGAATAGGTTTTATACCAGTTGGCCGTTGCACTATGATTGTAATCGAGCAGGAATCCGGACCCTGTTCCTACCGTACCGCACATCAGCAGGGAGCCGCCGGGCATGGGCGTTGACTTCCATACTCCAAATGTATTGGAAGGAACCTGGTCGGTGATAGTAGCTGTGTACAGCGACTGGGCGGATAATATGCCCGGTGAGGAAAACAGTAAAACGAGCAGGGGTAAGTATTTGCGCATGGGTGAGGAAAATTGGAAAATGAATTTGCAGGGAAAAATTTTGTACTGATAAAATTACGGAAATATTGGGGAATATAGTTTGTTTTGCACCCGCCCCTCGTCTCCGCTCGGGGTGACGGGTTAGTTTTTGGTTCTTAAAATAGCTTCGCCTGTTACAGTCCGCAATTTCTTACCTTTGTTCTCCTTAAAAAAGCATCCATTTTACCATGTTTGAAAATCTAAGCGACAAGCTCGAACGGGCGTTTAAAGTCCTGAAAGGACACGGCAAGATCACGGAAATCAACGTGGCCGAAACACTGAAAGAAGTACGCAAAGCGCTGCTCGACGCCGACGTCAATTTTAAAACCGCGAAAGAATTCACTGATACCGTGAAGACGAAAGCCCTCGGGCAGAACGTACTCACGGCCATTTCGCCTTCGCAGCTGATGGTTAAAATCACGCACGATGAGCTGGTGAACCTGATGGGCGGCGAGAAGATCGATATCAAGCTCGGCGGAAACCCGACGGTGATCCTGATGAGCGGCCTGCAGGGTTCCGGTAAAACGACCTTCTCCGGCAAGCTCGCGAATTACCTGAAAACCAAGAAAGGCAAGAACCCGCTGCTCGTGGCCGGCGACGTGTACCGTCCCGCGGCCATCGACCAGCTGAAAGTGCTCGGCGAGCAGATCGGCGTGGAAGTATATGCCGAACCCGAGAATAAAAATCCCGTGGATATCGCGAAAAAAGCGATCGCCAAAGCGAAGCAGGACGGGCATTCCGTAGTGATCATCGATACCGCCGGCCGCCTGGCCATCGACGAGGTGATGATGAAAGAAATCGCCGCCGTGAAAGCCGCCGTGAACCCGCACGAGATCCTTTTCGTGGTCGATTCGATGACGGGACAGGATGCGGTAAATACCGCGAAAGCGTTCAACGAACGTCTCGATTTCGACGGCGTGATCCTGACCAAGCTCGACGGCGATACCCGCGGCGGCGCTGCGCTTTCGATCCGCTCGGTGGTGAACAAGCCGATCAAATTTGTGGGAACGGGCGAGAAGATGGACGCGATCGACGTATTCTATCCCGAACGTATGGCGGATCGTATCCTGGGCATGGGCGACGTGGTAACACTCGTGGAACGCGCGCAGGAGCAATTCAACGAAGAAGAATCGAAGAAACTGCGCGATAAGATCCGCAAGGACAAATTCGATTTCAACGATTTCCTGAACCAGCTGCAGCAGATCAAAAAGATGGGCAACCTGAAAGACCTCATGGGCATGATCCCGGGCGTCGGCAAGGCCATCAAGGATATCGACATCGACGACAATTCGTTCAAGAGCATCGAGGCGATCATCCAGTCGATGACGAAAGCGGAACGCGAAAATCCCGACCTGATGAACGGAAACCGCCGCGACCGTATCGCCAAAGGCAGCGGCACGTCGATCCAGGAAGTGAACCGTTTGCTCAAGCAGTTCGAAGACATGCGCAAGATGATGAAGGTGATGAACGACAAAGGGCAGATGCAGAAGCTGATGAAGAGTATGCCGAAGATGGGGAGGTAAAAATCAATTCCGATTTTCGATTGCCGATTGCCGATTGGGCTTGTGGGTAAATCGCAAATCGGCAATCGCAAATCGACAATACCATGCAGGTCATCGACGGAAAAAAAATCTCTTTACAGATACAGGACGAACTGGCGGCTGAAGTTACGCGCATGAAAGCGGAAGGCCGCCGGGCCCCGCATCTCGCGGCGGTGCTGGTGGGGAACGACGGCGGAAGTCTCACGTACGTGGGCGCAAAAGTAAAAGCCTGCGAAAAAATCGGGTACGGTTCCACGCTTATCCATCTCGGCGAGCAGACTACCGAAGCGGAATTGCTTGAAGTCGTGCACAAACTGAATAACGATCCCGCCATCGACGGGTTCATCGTGCAGTTGCCGCTTCCGAAACACATCAGCGAACAAAAAATTGTGGAAGCCGTCGACCCGAAAAAAGACGTGGACGGTTTTCATCCCGTGAACGTGGGCCGCATGGCGCTCAACCTGCCCTGTTATTTATCCGCCACGCCTTCGGGCATAATCGAACTGCTGCGCCGCTACAATATTGAAACTTCCGGAAAACACGCCGTGGTGATCGGGCGCAGCAATATTGTAGGTGCGCCGGTGAGTGTGCTGCTGGCGCGGAATGCAAATCCCGGCAACTGTACGGTAACGCTCTGCCACAGCCGTACGAAAAACCTGGAAGAAATCTGTTTGCAGGCCGACATTATCGTGGCCGCCATCGGTAAACCGCATTTCCTTACTGCGGACATGGTGAAAGAAGGCGCGGTGGTGATCGACGTAGGTACCACGCGCGTGGATGCGCCCGGAACGAAACTGGGCTGGCGTTTGCTCGGCGACGTGAAATACGATGAAGTCGCGCCGAAATGCAGTTATATCACGCCGGTCCCCGGCGGCGTTGGACCGATGACCATTGCCGGACTTTTGCAGAATACTTTGCTGGCGGCGAAGGGGGAGATATATTCCTGAAAAAGTCGCAGGTCCTTGACTCACCCCCTGGCCCCCTCTCTCCGGGCAGGTTTCACCGGATTTCCAAAATATTGTTTTTGCATCACCTGCCCGCAAAGAGGGGGAAATAAAAAGTTGGCAGGCTTCTGTTTGTTCGCGTCTTTGACGCGAACAAACAGTTTCCATGCCCCCTCTTTGCGGCTTTGTCGCAAAGCCGGCTTTCGTTTATCCAAACAACAAAGCCGGAGAGCCGGTGACAGGGGGTGAGTCCCCCGGACCACATTTTACCCGACAACAAACGTTTGCTACCGGCTAATACGACATTCGCCTGTTAGTTTTGGCGCTGCTTCTTAGTGCGATGAAAAATTTTTTTGCCCGCGCCCCGGTGGTGCGTTTATTGATTCCTTTTGTCGCGGGAATTGTAGCGGCAATCCTTTTGCATGTTCGCCTGCCGCTGATCCCCGCCTTGTTCCTCGTCGCTTTATGCTGCGCGGGATTGATTTATTTCCTGCGGAAGCCCATGTTCCTGCTCAAAAGGCCGGGGCTCGACGGCTGGCTGATTCATCTGGCGCTGCTGGCCGGCGGATTCTGTATGGCAGGTTTGCACACGCCCGATCTCAGCGAAAATTATTTCGGGAAATATGAAAACCGGGAAGTGACGATTCTCGCGAAAGTTTCGGAAGCGCCCGCCCTGAAAGAGAAGTCCGTAAAACTTATTCTGGAACCGGTCACGCTGCGCGACAGTTCCGCCTGGCAGCCCGTTTCGGGAAAACTGCTTTGTTATGTGCAGAAAAATGCTGCGGCTGCGCAGCTGAAATACGGTGATGTGATTTTTCTTCGCGTAAAACCGGAGCCTGTAAAAGCGCCGAAAAATCCCGGTGAGTTCGATTACCGGCATTACCTCTCCATGCACGGTATTTATCACCAGGGCTATGCCGACAGCGCAGCGTGGAAGCGGGCAGGAGCCGGGAGCGGGAACCCGGTGAAAGCGGCTGCGCTGGATACCCGGCAAAAACTCGTTCGTATTTTCGAAGCGCACGGGATCGCCGGACAGGAACTTGCGGTAGCTTCCGCGCTGATCCTCGGCGACGACGACCGCATCGACCCGGGACTGATCCGCGCGTATTCCGCATCCGGCGCGCTGCACGTACTTTCGGTTTCCGGTTTGCACGTGGCGATTATTTACGTAGTGTTTAACCTGCTGCTGAAATTCCTCGACCGTTTCCCGCGCGGCGGAATCATCAAAGCGATTTTGCTTTTACTGCTGCTTTGGGGTTATGCGGCGCTCACGGGATTTTCGCCTTCAGTTTTGCGTTCGGCCACCATGTTCAGTTTTGTGATCGTGGGGCAAAGCATGCAGCGGCGGCAGGATATTTTCAATACGCTGGCGACATCGGCTTTCCTTTTGCTGCTCATCGATCCGTACCTCGTTTTCGATGTCGGTTTTCAATTGTCGTATGTCGCTGTTGCCGGGATCGTGGGACTGCAGCCGCTCATCAGCAACTGGTACGAACCAAAAAACTGGCTGATGAAACAGGTGTGGACGATCACGTCCGTTTCCATCGCCGCGCAGCTGGCCACTTTCCCGATGGGCCTGTATTACTTTCACCAGTTCCCGACGTATTTCCTGCTCGCGAATCTTTTCGTGATCCCGCTTTCCACCCTGGTGATTTATGCCGGCGTGGGCTTGCTTTTGGTTTCCGCCATTCCCTACCTGTCAACCGCCATAGGCTGGATACTGAACGGATCGATCCGCCTGCTCAACGGTTCGGTGCAGTTTACGGAACAGTTGCCCGGCGCGGTGGTGAGCAGCGGGAACTGGAACGGCTGGCAGTTGCTGCTGTTTTATATCCTGATCCTGTTCACCGTGCTTTTCTTCCTGCAGAAAAAGAAACTGCACCTGCAGCTGATTCTTTCCGCCACCATTTTATTCCTGCTGCTCGGCATCGTGGAATCGTTTTCGCACAACGGCCGCGAACAGTTGGTGGTGTATTCGCTGCAGAAATCCACCGCACTCGGTTTTATCAGCGGCAGGCAGCAGGTTTTAATCGCCGACAGCAGTTTCCTGCAGCAGGAAAACGGTTTGTCGTATCATATTCAGCCGTACCAGTCGCAGTGCAGCATCAAAAACACGACGCAGCATATCCTCGAATCGGATACGGCATTTACGGAACCCTTCGTTGCGCGAAAGTCCGGGCTGTTTTCCTTCCGCGGGCATTTGCTGTACATCGCGGGAAAAGAAAGATCGCTGCTCGCCGGGGAAATTTCGCCTGTGGATCTGCTCCTGCTCACGGAAAACACGCGCATCCCGCTCGACTCGCTGCTCCGGATCTACCAGCCGAAACAGGTGGCTGCCGACGGAAGCAACGGCAAAAAGAAAACGCAGGACTGGGAACTGCTTTGCCGCGAACGTCACATACCCTTCCATAATATCCGGGAACAAGGCGCGCTGGTGCTGGAGTATTAAAACACTTATTCAATTCCCCGCTACACTTATCACAGGCCCCTGCGGAAATTGCTCCCGGGGAACCATCTTCGGTATATGAAACGGTTTCTTCGTTTTTGTGCCTGCTGCGTTTTGATCCTGTCCGTTGTGTATGTAAGCCTGCTTTTTTCTCCCTGGAAAGCTGCGCTGCCCGGTTATCATACGGTGTGTTATCCTGCTTCGAAGTATCCTGCGGCCTGCCTGGAATTCAGGAAAGCGCTGGACAGCTGTTCGATGAAAGGCGATGAAAAAAGAGCCGCCACCCTCATGCGCAAAGGCGTGCAGGAAAACCTGTTCAATTACTGGGAAGGTACGCGCTGGAATTTCAACGGCACCACGCAAACGCCCGGCAAAGGAAGCATCGCCTGCGGCTATTTTGTAACCACCATGCTGCGCGATATGGGCGTTCCGGTGCAGCGCGTGAATTATGCGAAGATGGCTTCGGAGAAAATGATCAAAAAACTGGTCGCGGAGAAAAACATCAGCCGGTTCAGCAATATTCCGCTGGCTGATTTTGTAAAAGCGATTGAGAAAAAAGGAGACCAGGTGTATGTACTCGGTCTCGATAACCATGTCGGTTTCCTGGTCTGCGAAAACAAGCAGGTTTACTTTATTCATTCGAGCGGGCGCTGGCCCTGGGCGGTGGTGAAGGAGAACGCGCGCAAATCGATCGTACTTTCCAAATCCAAATACCGTGTCGCAGGATGCCTGACCGCAGACGACCAATTTATGCAACGCTGGCTGTATGCCTCTTCTTCGGTTTCGCGCTGATCTGCTCCGACTCCTGCTATTACCGGGAGCAGAAAATGCAGGAGGCGAAGAAGCGAAAAGAAGATTCCGTCGCTGCGAAGCATCGCTATTATGATTCGCTGACTGCCGCGGTGGAACGTGCCGCAGCGGCAAAATCCAAAGCCGACAGTACAGCCCGGGCCCTGCGGCGGGAAGAAACGGAACGCGAATGGCAGAAACTGCTCGACGATACTGTTTCCTATTATGAGTTTGAGGACGGGCTCGATATCACTGCGCTTCCTCTTCCGCTGAAAAGAAAACCCGCCAAAAACTTCACGATCCCCAAGCCCTTCGATCCGCTGTATGCCATGCGCAGGCTGCTCGGCGGGAGAATTTACGTGGAGAAAGAGAAGGGGAAAACTATCAGCGTGCGCAGTTTATGGACCAGCAATAATTTCCGGCGCGACAGTGTGCCGGGAAAGTTTGACGATGAATTTGCAAGTCTTCCGTACAAAGAATGCGTGGAATCCATCCTCGACGATACGCTGTATTTCAGGGACGCATCGGGCCGGCGGATGCTTTTGATGACGATCAATTCTTCCTCTTCGGATATGACTTTCATACGCACGGGGCGGTTTCATTGCGGCATACTCGGCGTTTTTATTTTCGCGGAAGGATCCGAAAACTGGCGTTTGCTGCATTTCAACCACCTGCTCGGTTGTTTCGGGCAGTTCGGCTGGTTCCGGTCGCCCGAACTGGTACAGGCGGGCCCGGGAAAAACGCTTTTGAAAATGCGCGACTGGCTGAGCGGCGCGGGCGGACCGAGCTGGGGCACTGTGCACTTTTACTCGGTCGATTCATCCGGCTGCAAACTGCTGTTGAAAACGGACACTGATTTCGGAAATGTCGATTTTTCGGAATGGGATACGGAATTCCGTTTTGATACCACGCAATGCTCGCCCGAAGGTTTTGGAAAACTGACTGCAACGATGAAAGGTGATTTCGGGCGGCATAATTTTGAAGAAGAAGAACTGAAAACGTTTCACCCGAAACTGCGGAAAATTGCCGCGAAAGAAGAACTGTTCAGCTTTACGCTCGTATGCACGTATGCGTATGAGAAAGGCGTGTACAAGGAAAAGGAAAGCAGTATCCGATATAAGAAAGCGACGCATCCGCAGAAATAATAGTACCAGTTCAACAGTACTCTTTGTGATTCTTCGTGCCTTCGTGGCGACTTGTACAACTCCTGCCACCAAGACGCCAAGGCACAAAGTGACACCAAATGTATCCACCCGGAATCATAAATGAAATGATAGCACTGTATCTTTGCGGGACTATGGAAATCACGTTTTTCAAAACACAGGATGCGTTTCACCGCTGGCTGTCCAAAAATCACGGCAAGGCACCGGAACTGATCGTCGGTTTTTACAAAAAAGATTCCGGGATCAAAAGCATTACATATCCCGAAGCGCTGGATGAAGCGCTCTGTTTCGGCTGGATTGACGGCATACGCAGGAACGTGGATGAAACAAGTTACTGCATCCGTTTTACACCGCGAAGAAAAAACAGCATCTGGAGTAACGTGAATATCGCGAAAGTGGAAGTACTGAAAAAAGCCGGGAAAATGGCGCCCGCCGGTTTGAAAGTGTACGAAGAACGGAACCCCGAAAAATCAGGCATCTATTCCTTCGAAAACCACCCCGCAACTTTGCCGCCCGCGTATGAGAAAAAATTAAAAGCGAATAAAAAAGCCTGGGCATTTTTTTCGAAACAGGCGCCGTGGTACCAGCGTAGTGCGATTTTCTGGGTGGTGAGCGCGAAAAGAGAAGAAACTCAAAAATCACGCCTGGAAACATTGCTGAACGATTCGGCAAATGGAAAACGGATCGGACCATTGACAAATAACAAGAAATGAACCCGCGCATCGAACTCGTAAAAGCAGACATCACGACGCTGAACGTGGACGCCATCGTGAACGCCGCGAACAATTCGCTGATGGGCGGCGGTGGTGTGGACGGTGCAATTCACCGCGCTGCCGGCCCGGAACTGAAAGAAGCCTGCCGCCCGCTGCGCGGATGTGAAACGGGTTCGGCCAAAATCACCCCGGGTTTTAAATTGCCCGCGAAGTTCGTGATCCACGCGGTCGGACCGGTTTGGTACGGCGGCGGTAAAAATGAAGCGGAGCAGCTTGCTTCCTGCTACCGCGCGAGTCTTGCACTGGCTGCGGAAAATAATTGCCGGTCGGTCGCTTTCCCGGCCATCAGCACCGGCGCGTACCGTTTCCCTTTTGAAAAAGCCGCGAAAATTGCGCTGGAAGAAATCAGCAGGTTCATCGCCGTAAATAAACTGCCGGAAAAAATTTACCTCGTGCAGTTCAGCGATTCCGATATGGAAAATTACAAACGCATTTACCGGGAATTTTGTTTATAGTTTTTCTATCCGAAGCTGCCAGCTTCGGATAGAAACCGACTACCTGGTAAGGTTTTCCAATAAATATTTCTCTACCTCATCCAGCAACCCCGTATCCGTTTTTTTAAGCGCATCTTCCGCCGGAACAGTATTTCCCGCAGCGGATTCGATCATCCAGCGCGCAAACCAGTAATGTGATTTTACTTCCGTGTAATAACGCATCAAACTGTCGCGGCCCCGGATGGAATCTGCCTGCAGCAGGTTCCCGATGGTTTCCAGTTCGGCTTCTTTGTTTTTCAATCCTTTCCCGGCGGAAATAAAATCAAGATCGTTGATCCGCATCAGTTCGTAATTGAAATCGCGGATGAAGCGGTTGAACCGCGCAACAGGATGCCCGGGCGATGCCGCCAGCGAAGAGTCGATCAGCGCGGAAGCCTGTTTATGCTCTAAGCTCGAAGGCTCGGCATGCGAACCGGCGCCGGGATAATACGGGTTGTAAAAAAACGAAGCCTTGTGATTCTGCCAGGTCGCCTGCTTTTCCGCATTGTCGATAAAATACGCTTTGCCGTTGTACGCTTCGAGGTTCCCGGTTACCGGGGTAGTATCGATCAGCAGTAAAATACCCGTGGCGACGACGGCAATGAGCATCGTCGTCCAAACTGTTTTCCAGCCTTTGTAGGGTTTTCCGTCGCGGTACAGGTTCTGCCGCGCCTTTTCGCCCAGCACGCGGCCGAGCGGGGAGGAGATGTGTCTTTCGAGCAGGAGCATGGACATCGCATCGTCTTCGCCTGATTGTTCTTCGGCGCGGACCAGGTCGCGCATGCGTTTGCGGCGGCTTTTCTCCGATTCGTCCAGCAGCGCATCCAGCAGGGCCAGGTGCAGTTTGCGGCGATCGTAAACCAGCGAAGTTTCCTCCTGCGGCATATTCTGCTCCACCAGTTCCGTGATCGCTTTCAGTATCTCATCTTTTTTTGCGGCGGGAAGAATCGACTCGTCGTGAATTAATTTGTCGCGCACTTCGGCGGGAATAGTTCCCGAAGCAAACCAATTGATCCGGCAAAGCGCTTCCAGGTTTTCCAGCCGCAAAAGCGGCGCGCCCGTGGTTTTGATCTGCTTCCCGGTAAACAGCACGAGATCCCAGTGCAGTTCAGGATAAAGGCAGCAGGCCGCCAGCCACTGCAAAAGATCATCGGGCGACGAACCGGTATTGCAGGCCGCAAAATAATCGTGCAGTTGTTTTTTCAGCTCAAAGAAACGGCTGATAAAAGGCTGCGGCGGTTCGGGCGTTTCATTTTCCTGCTCCAGTCCCTGTTCCCATTGATCGACCAGTGCGGCGAGACTTTGCACGGAAGCGGGAAAGACCAGGAAATCTTCGCGCAGCATATTGTCCTGCGGAGTTCCCCGCTGCGCCGGTGTGGAAAATAAAAGCGCCCGGTCGTCCCAGTGACGGAACTGCATGCAGATATTTTCCGCGGAAATTTCCGCCTGCACGGGATGCATCACGAGCAGCAGGCGCGCATTGCCGTGATGATAGAGCAGGGTCTGCGCGGTAACCGGTTTCTCGCCTTTGTTCGCGTAAAACAATTCCGGCGGACCCGAATAGAAATACCGGTGCAGCACGATATCCGTTTTCCCGAGCATGCCGAAAACGAATTCACAATACTGTGTAAACATGGAATACGCGCTGTCGTCGGGAAGCAGGACGAGGTACTCGGCCGGGCGCGAACGCTGCCTGAAACGCGGGCTCGGCCTTCCGCCGGCTATGATCGTGGCAAGCACCGTCGATTCCATGTCCAGCTGCGGCGAACTGAAATGCAGGCGACGGCGCAAACTGTTCGCCGCCTGGAAAAATTCGTGCGGCAGTTGCACGTGTATCCGTTCTTCCGTACGGATGGGCCAGTACGAAAGCGGGTCGCGGTTATCCTGCCGGTCTTTGATCAGCCGCTGGCGTTTGCGGCGGTAGAGTAATACAATCATCCACACCGAACAGCCGCCGAGCACGATCCACAGGCCGCCTTCCACGAACAGGATGCGGAAACGGTATTTCCAGAAGTCCTTCATTTCAAAATAGGAAGGATCGGGATCAAAAACGGATAAGTAATTCAGTTTCCGTTTTTCACGCGGCGGTTCCTGCGGGATGACGGGCAAGGTGCGCGCGGTGTCGGGCGGGTCCGGCGTCATCGCCTGCGGAAGTGAAGGAATACGGGGCGGATTAAAACGAACCGGCTGGTAAATCGGGTGATGGTAAAACCAGAGCCGTATTGCAAACCAGAAAATCGTAAGCAGCGCCACGCCCAGCGAAGAATAGTTGATGATGAGACGACGTTCTTCCCTACTGATGTTTTTTCTCATCCGCGGAGCCGGCATGGTTTGCTGCGCATCGTAATGCGGCGAACGCGGATCGTACACGCCGAAGTGTTTGTCGAAAAGCCGGTAGAAGATCGCCTGCTGCTCTTCATTCACCGCGAAGAGCGGGCAGAGGCTCGCTTTTAAAATTCCCGTATCGGTTTTCTGCGCGGTAAAAGGTGCGCTGCGCAACAGCCTGTATACATTCTCCCAGGTATCGACGCCGATTACGAAACCGTTTTCCTTCAGGTCTTCGGTCAGCGATGAGAGCGGGATATAAACAGGATGTTGGCTGAAATCCATGGAAAATGCCCTGCGAAAAAATCAGGAATGAGTTGATCAGAAAGGATACCCGAGCTGCATGCGCAGCAGTCCCAGGTCCTGTTCGTTTTTCGCCAGCACGTGGTACGTCATCATCAGCATGTCGCGGTCGCCGGGGTGCAGGTGCGTGTGATTGCGGATCACCATCGGGTCGAGGCGGAGCTTGGTGAGCACGGCAATCCAGTGCAGCAGTTCGGCTGTGCCGGGTTTTTTCCGCTGCAGCAGTTTGCGCAGGCTCATGAAATGCGGCACGACAGCGGTGCGGATCACATCGGGCGTGTAAAGCGGGTCTTTGATCTTGGCCGTGAGGATGGCTTCGAGTTCTTCTTCGCCGGGAAACGGAATGTGAAAGTACACGCAGCGCCGCAGGAAAGCGTCCGGGAGGTTTTTTTCCGAATTACTCGTCAGCACCAGCACCGGCCGCAGTTCCTGCGAAGAGCGGTAGGTTTTCCCGATCTCCGGAACTTCGAAACTCATTTCTTCGAGTACGTTCAGGATATCGTTCGACAGGTCGCGCGGTGCTTTATCGATTTCGTCGATCAGCACCACTTTCCGCGCATTGCTCCGGATGGCTTGTCCCAAAGCCTGGTAACGGATAAAAAGCCGTTCCACTTCGTCGTCGCTGAGCTGGCCTTGTTTCTGCTGGGCCGACTGGAAATGGCCGATGGCGTTGTACCGGTAAAAAAGATCGCCTGCGGCAGACGTCGTTCGCGTATTGAATACGAGCGGATCGCCCAGGTTGAGCCGGCGGGCGATGCTCCAGGCCAGCTGTGTTTTTCCTGTTCCCGGTTCGCCGGTGAGCAGCAGGGGTTTCCCGAGATTCAGCGCCACGTTCACCGCATGCTGTAACGGAACGGACGGACGGTAAAGCAACGGATCGTTCAGGAAGCCGTCTTCCCTGTATTCGGGCAATGCGCCGTAATCGACGGAGGAGTAAATGTGGAATGACATACGTGTTAAACTTGTTCGGGTAAATGTAGTCCAAGTTGAGAATTCTATATGTTAAAAAACCAAAAACGGGCGACCTCCGGCAGGATTGTGGTAATTTTACCCGACAGTATTTCATGAAGTATCTTTTTCTCCTTGTCCCGCTCTTCGTATTCGCCACGGCCGATGCCCAGGTTATCGCACCGCCGTCGGGTTCGGTGCTGGTCAGTTTTACCGTGTACGATATCGACGACAGCACAGCCGTGATTGCGCCGATGGTGATCAACAAATCGACCGGGAAAGGACTGATGGGTTCGGCGGGACTGCCTTTCAAAATACGGATCAACAAAACGGATACGATTGCGATTACCGCGGGCGGATACAGCGCGGTGACGGTGAACCTGAAAGATTCCACGGTACTGAAATCGGAATATAAAATCCGTATCGGTCTCCGGATGAAAGTGCAGAAACTGCCTGCCGTTGCCATCTATCCTGCAAAAGAGCTCGAACAGATCAAAAAGGAACGCGAACAGCTGGGCGTCAAATACCATTACCAGGTGGATAAGCCGATGGAAATGGTGGCCAGCCCGATCACCGCATTGTACGAGCGTTTCAGTAAAAAAGAACGCTCGAAAAAACTCGTCGCCGAACTGGAGAATGAAGACCGCCGCCGCGACGTGCTCAAAGATCTTTTCCGGCTTTATGTAAAAGCGGATATCATCGAATTGTCGGAAGATGAATTCGAGAAGTTTATCGTTTACCTCAACCTGCCCGAGGAATTCATCCGGACAGCCGGCGATTACGACCTGGCTATGGCGATCAAGGCGCGTTATATCCGTTTCCGGGAAGTGGAACGGATTCACCGCCGTTCGCAGCATTAATACCGTTTACCGTTTTCCGGTTTACCGTTTACCGTTTTCAGTTTTAGACTGTTTAAAACAAGAGTATGCAGATTTTTGACGGACATGCCTGTAATGCCGATATAGTAAAGGGGAAACAGTAAACAGAAAACGCTAAACCGGAAACGGTAAACTGGAAACGGTAAACGGTAAACGGTAAACCGAAAACAGTAAACGGTAAACAAACTTTTCCCTTTACCTTTGGCCGGAGAAGAATACAGTAAAGCGATGTTTCAAAAAATACTGACCTGTTCTGCGTTTGTTTTTCTTGCAGCCTGTTCGGGCGAGCAGGTGAAAAAGAATATTGCCGATACGCCCGTGAAAGATACTGCCGTTGTACCGCCGCCGGTGAAAACGAATTTAAAGCCGGGACTTCGTTATCCTTTCGAAATCATCAAGAATAACAAAACGCCTTTTGAAGACGCCGTTGCCCGCTGGGAAAATCATTTATACTACTGCGGCTACCGTGGAAAAGTAAGCATGGCCGATACCACCGGGGCCAACCGGGCCGTGCTTTTCGATATAAAAGCGGAATTCCTGGTCGATAAGATTTTCCTGCTTCCGTACGACAGTGTTTACTTCGTATTCTGGCAGGAAACGGATCACCTCGGGGTAAAAAGTTATGCCGGCTGTTTTAAACGGGATTCGGAAAAGCCCGAATGGAAGGTTACGTACAAAGTTCCGAATATCGGTCCGCCTGTGATCGATAACCGCACAGTTTATGTTACTGCCGCGGGCATCATCAGCAGTATCGACCTGTCGAACGGGAATACGAACTGGAAATGCGATACGCTTTTCAGTAAATACACCATGGCTTTTTACAAATTCGAACGCCCGCGCGTGTATGACAGTGCGGTGGTTTTCGTGGAATCAAAAACAAAAGCGCGGAGATTCCCGGACAGCCTGAAAGTGAGCGTAAGAACGGGCAGGCAGGTTAAGTAAGTTTTTCTCTTCAGTATTTAGCGGCGCTCAACACCAACTTAAAGGTATGGCCGGGTGATTGTGACCGGATAAACCGGATTGCCGTTCCCCGGTTTTCAATACAAAATCCACGGATTGCCGGCAAACGTAAAATATAATTCGCCCGACTTCCCCGTTTTATTTTATCTTTGCCTCCTGAAATGACGCCCAGGCTCATCCTCAGTCCACAACTCTTCGATATCACGATCAATCGCCTCTGTCACCAGCTGATTGAAGTACACGACGATTTTTCAGAATCCGTTATCATCGGCCTCCAGCCCAGAGGGGTTTTCCTCGCGCGCCGCATCCAGAAAACGCTGGAAAAAATACTGAACAAAAACGGCATTCCCTGCGGCGAGCTCGACGTTACTTTTTACCGCGACGATTTCCGCCGCAAGGACCTCGTCCCCAACCGCACGCATATCGACTTCGTGATCGAGAACAAGAACGTGATCCTGGTGGATGATGTCCTGTTCACCGGCCGCACCATCCGCGCCGGGCTCGACGCCATGCAGGCTTTCGGGCGACCCAAGGACGTTGAACTGGTCGTGCTCATCGACCGTCGATTCAGCCGCAACCTGCCCATCCAGGCCAAGTACATCGGCCGGACAGTGGATACTATAGCATCCGAAAAAGTAAAAGTAGAATGGAAAGAAGCCGGCGGTGAAGACCATGTCTGGCTTATTACCCAGGAATAACTATGAACAAACGGCTCAGTGTGAAACACCTGCTCGGTATCAAACAGCTTACGGCTGAAGATATCGATTTGATTCTCACCACGGCCGACCAGTTCAAGGAAGTGCTGAACCGCACCATTAAAAAAGTGCCTTCGCTCCGCGACATTACGATTGCCAACCTCTTCTTCGAAAATTCCACCCGGACGCGCGTTTCCTTCGAACTGGCCGAGCGCCGGCTTTCGGCCGATATCGTCAATTTTTCGGCCTCTTCCTCGTCCGTCAAAAAAGGCGAAACGCTCATCGACACGGTGAACAATATCCTGGCCATGAAAGTGGACATGGTCGTGATGCGTCATCCCAACCCGGGCGCCTGCGTTTTCCTGAGCAGGCACGTGGATTCGAAAATCATCAACGCCGGCGACGGCGCGCACGAACATCCCACGCAGGCCCTGCTCGACGCGTACTCGATCCGGGAAAGGCTCGGCAGCGTGAAAGGGAAAAGAGTAGCCATCATCGGCGATATCCTGCACTCGCGCGTAGCGCTTTCCAATATCTACTGCCTCCAGAAACTCGGCGCCGAAGTGATGGTCTGCGGACCGCAAACGCTGGTTCCCCGGTACATCGGATCGCTGGGCGTGAAAGTGGAGTACAACCTGCGCAAGGCCCTCGAATGGTGCGAAGTGGCCAATATGCTCCGCATCCAGCTCGAGCGCCAGGACATCCGCTACTTTCCGTCGCTGCGCGAATACACCATGCAATACGGGGTGAACAAACAAATGCTCGACTCGCTGGGCCGGGAAATCACCATCATGCACCCGGGACCGATCAACCGGGGCGTGGAAATAACCAGCGACGTGGCCGACAGCGACCAGGCCATTATCCTCGGCCAGGTGGAAAACGGCGTGGCCGTGCGCATGGCCGTGCTTTACCTGCTGGCCGGAAGAACGGACGAATAACCCATACGTCGGAATAAGTTGCTGTCCGAAGCTGCCAGCTTCGGACAGCAAGTATGCAGCCAACAGAGCAAGTACTATTCCGAAGGATCCCGATAGCTATCGGGATTAAACGAAGTCCCTGCTTCTTTGGAAGAAAGAAAAATCCTATCTTTGTTTCGTATGAATGAACCATTTAACGTTGAACGCAACGACCGCTACACTTTGATCCGCATTCGTGCCGAAAAGCTCGACAGCAGCATATCTCCTGCATTGAAGTCGGAGCTGGTTGTGATGAATGCCGATGGAGTAAGAAATATCATTATCGATCTTACTGACAGCCGCTATTGCGATTCTTCAGGCCTGAGCGCCATTCTTGTAGCCAACCGGCTTTGCAAAAATGCAAACGGAACTTTTGTCATTACCGGCCTGCAGGACGCGGTTCGCAAGCTTATTTCCATTTCACAGCTCGACAGCATCCTGAATATTTCCACCGACCTTACGGCAGCAATTGATACCGTGGTTGAAGAAGAAGTGGAACGCGGAAACAGCGAGTAAAAATCAACAGTTCAATAGTCTCTCCGGCCTCACCGGAAATACCACACAACTAGTCCCCGATGATAAAAAAACTACTCTTTTCAGTCGCACTGATCGGAATAACTGCAACAGCAGCAGAAGCACAGTGCGTCATTAATCCGAGCGTTTTCCTGAGTCCGACCGATTACGGTATCATTCCCGATACGATTACCAACCTGCCGCTGGCTTATGTCGGAACACCATACTCAACCGATATCCAGTTCAATATCGATCCCGATACCGTGGTTAACCAACCGCCTTTCGGAAACATCAACGTGGATATCACGCAGGTGCATATCGACAGTGTGGTCGGACTTCCGGCAGGATTTACGTACACCGCAAACCCGGTAAGCGCTACAATTACAACTACATCCGCAACACCCCCGGGAACCGGCTTCGGCTGCGTGCAGCTCACCGGCAACCCCACCGCGGGCCAGGAAACGGGCGGACCCACCAATAACGGTATTTATCCCATCGTGGTGCATTATACCGGGACAGCCATCGTGCTTTCCGTCCCCACGCAGGTGCCTGCCACCGAAACCGGGTATTTCGTACACATTATGCCTGCAAACGGCTTTAAAGAAGAAGAACTCAGCCGTTTCGCGCTTTCCGTCCCGGTACCCAACCCGGCTGTGGCAAAAACCAGCATACAGTTCAATACCACGCACGCCGGGCAGGTTGATTTTACCCTGTACAATGTACTCGGTAGCGTGATCAAACAGGATAAGATCAAGTCGGAAAAAGGAATAAATACTTACCAGCTCGATGTTTCCACGCTTCCCGCAGGTATGTACGTGTATTCGATGCGCGACGGAGATAAAATGCTTACCCGCCGCATGACCGTTACGCACTGATGGCGCAAACCTTCGAAGTCAGTATCCTGGGCAGCAGTTCTGCACTCCCCACATCACAAAGACATCCTACCGCTCAGTTGATTAACGTCGCTGAGCGGTATTTTTTGGTGGATTGCGGAGAAGGAACGCAGATCCAGCTGCGGCGATACCATTTCCGCATGCAGCGGATCAACCATATCCTGATCAGTCACCTGCACGGCGATCATTTCTTCGGACTGGTGGGCCTGCTTTCCAGCATGCACCTGCTCGGCAGGGTTCAAACGCTGCATCTCTACCATCCGCCGGGACTGAAAGAAATCATCGATATCCAGATGCGCTATTCCTGCACGGCGCTCAAATTCCCGATCGAGTACCACGTACACGACCTGGAACAGCCCAAACTGCTTTTTGAAGATAAAGTCATGGAGGTGCATTCCTTCCCGCTGAATCACCGCATTCCCTGCTGTGGTTTTGTCTTCCGCGAAAAGCCCCGGCCATTCCTGATCAATAAAGAAAAAGTGACGAGCCTGCGCGTACCGGTTTCCCAGATGGGCGCTTTGAAGCGGGGCGAGGATGTTACCCTGGCCGACGGTACCATCGTGCCGAATGCCGAACTTACCTGCGGAAGGACAAAACCGAGGTCTTATTCCTTTTGTTCCGATACTATTTTTGATTTATCTGTTATTCAGTATATTAAGAATTCTGATTTGCTTTATCATGAAGCTACTTTTGCAGATGATATGATGGAACGGGCAAAAACAACTTTTCATTCCACCGCCCGGGAGGCAGGCCAGGTTGCCCGGCAGGCGGAAGCCGGTAAACTGATCATCGGCCATTTCTCGGCACGTTATCATGATACCGGGATCTTGTTGCAGGAAGCCCTGTCCGAATTCCCGGAAACGGTTGCGGCCGAGGAAGGAAAAACCTATTCCATTGATGAACAGCTTATAGTTCAAAAAAAGGAGTAGAAAAATTTGGCGGGATGCCTTCCCGAACATACTTTTGTCATGTTATTTAAAATTAGTCTAAATAAATGAAAGCTCCCGTTCGGGTACTGGTTGCAGAGCGAAACTTCCTTTTCAGGGAAGGAATCAAAGCATTGATAGGGTCTTCAAAGGATTTTGAACTTGCCGATGAAACCGAGTCGGGTATCGACCTTTTCGAGAAGATACTGGAAAGCAAACCGGATGTGCTGGTTATCGACCCGGTTGCAGAAACCTTCGGCCTGGAGCTTGTTCGTAAAATCGTACGCTATTTCCCCGGCATCCATATTCTTTCGATTTCCGACGTAAAGCATAAAAACCAGGTTTCGGAAGCATTGCAGGCCGGCATTATCAGTTGCCTGCTCAAGGAATGCGGCCGCGAAGAAGTGCTGGATGCCCTGGCGGCAACGGCTGCCGGCGACCAGTTTTTCTGCGGCAGGATCATCAGCGAAATCATGGTCACGCCCGACGAAGCCATTGCGGAAAACGGATCCATCTCCTGCGACGGCGTAAAAATATCTTCGCGTGAAGTGGAAATCATCCGCCTGGTTGCCGAAGGACTTACAAATAAAGAGATCGCCGATAAGCTTTGCCTGAGCACGCACACGGTAACCACGCACAGGAAAAACATCATGAGCAAGCTGTCCGTCAACAATACCGCCGGGCTCGTACTCTTCGCCATGAGGAACAATATCATTTCGCCGAACAAATACCTGTTCAATACCAACTGATTTTGGTAAGTATTCCTTGCGGGCAAGGAACGCACAATGTCAAACGCCCAATGATCAATTATCAAGGAATTTCTCCGATGAGCCTTGCTAATTGGGCGTTTGGCATTGATCATTGAAATACCTGGATGAGGGATGCACACTGATCAATTATCAAGGAATTTCCCCGATGAGCCTTGCTAATTGGGCGTTTGGCATTGTGCGTTTTTATTCCACGCTTCTGACAAGACAAACACCAATTGATTTTCCGGGTTTCCTGCAATAACCACCGGTAAATTCCGTTTTACCCGGCAGCAGTCTTTTTACTTTTCCAATCCCTGTCATCCCCTTTTTAAGGTACATGCATTTACCCGCTTTTAGGTATTGGCTGAAACCATAGCCGGGGATAGCTTTGCAAAAGAAAAATTCAGAATAACCTCTATGAAAAAATCGCTCATACTCGCTGCCGGACTTCTTGCGGCTTCGTTCACCGCCGATGCGCAGGTCCAGCTTCCCGATTCGGTAAAAGGAAATCAGCCGCTCAATACGGCAAGTTCTATCGTGGCGCAGCAGTCGTCTCGTAAAGTGACCTTCGGCTGCTACGGCCAGATGGAATTCAACCAGCAGTTCAACGACAGCGTACGGCACAACGGTTTGCTCGACGTGCACCGGCTGGTGACTTTTTTCGGCTACAAATTCAACGACCGGACGGACTTTGTAACCGAAGTAGAATTCGAGCACGTGAATGAAGCGGCGGTGGAGCAGGCTTTCGTGAATTACCGTGTACTGCCCTGGATGAGCGTGCGCGCCGGTTTGCTCCTGATCCCGATGGGCATTATCAACGAATATCATGAGCCTACGACTTTCAACGGATCGTCGCGGCCTAACCTCGACAAGAGCATTGTCCCGGCTACCTGGCGTGAAATGGGCGCGGGGATTACCGGGAGTTTCAGCCAGTACTCGCTGCGTTACCAGCTTTACACTGTAAACGGGTTCAGCGGTTATAATGGCGGCGGAAAACTCGGCGGCGCGGATGGTTTGCGCGGCGGAAGACAGAAAGCGATCAAGTCGTTCATTACCGCGCCCGATTATTCGGCCAAGCTCGATTATTACGCCGTGCCCGGCCTGAAGATCGGCCTGTCCGGTTATTTCGGCGAAAGCGAATCGAAACTGAAAGACGGTTTGCTCATCGACGACAGCACCGGCACAACGCAGGCCAGGCTCGATTCATCCATGGTAGGCATCAGCATGCTCGGCGTCGATGTGCGGTACCAGTTCAAAGGCATCGAAGCCCGCGCACAGTACAACCTGTCGAATCTCAGCAATACCGGTGCGTACAATAAATTCACCGGCAAGGATCTCGGTGCAAAAATGAACGGGTTTTACGTGGAAGCCGGGTACAATTTCCTGCAGCCGCTTGAAACCGAAAAACGTTTGGTTCTTTTCGCGCGCTATGAAGATTACGATACGCATGCCGCCGTTACCTCGGAAATCACGCGCAACAAAGCCTATCACCGTTCCGAACTGATTACCGGCATCGGTTTCTGGCCCGCGCAGGGCGCGGTGTTCAAAGCGGATTACCAGTATACCAAAACAGCTGCCGATAACGATGTGCCGAAACATTTTATCAACCTCGGCGTAGGTGTGTGGTTCTGATGATGGATCGAAGACAGTTCCTGAAAAATACGTGTTTCGCCTGCCTCGCTATCGGGGCGGGCGTTTCGCTTCCTGCCTGCAAACCGATGCAGGTAATAAAGGCGAGCAACAACAAAGGTGTTTTTGAAATAGATGAAAAGGAACTGCTCCCGGGTAACGACGTTTTCCTGGTCAGGGCCAGCCCGCTCGAATACGATATTCTCCTCGTCCGGAAAAACGATACGTACACCGCGCTTTACCTGCAATGCACGCACAACCAGAATGCCGTGATGGCTACTAAAACCAATATCATCTGCAATTCACACGGAGCGGAATTCGGTTTTGACGGGAAAGTGAAAAAAGGTCCCGCGACCGAGCCTTTACGAAAATTCCCGGTGAGCAGCGCAAACGGAAAAATTGCGATACGCATTTCCTGACGCAGGCAAATACTTTCCCGTATTTTTACCGCGATGTATACACTCATCGCCGATAGCGGCTCCACCAAAACCGACTGGCGCCTGGCCGGACCTGGCGGTCAGCTGCACCAGGCACAAACCGAAGGTTATAACCCGTATTATATTTCGGAGGATGACATGGCCGCCGGTTTGCGCAAGCATCTCCAGCCGCAGCTGATGAGTCTCGGTGTCAATACGGTGCAGCAGGTTTTTTTTTACGGGGCAGGTTGCGCGAATGAAGAAAAATGCAAAACCGTTTCCGCCGCCATCCGTTCCGTTTTCCGGCCGGACCTGGTCGAAGTGCACAGCGATATGCTCGGCGCGGCGCGGGCCTTGTGCGGCAGGAGAGCGGGAATAGCCGCCATTCTCGGAACGGGGTCGAATTCCTGTTTTTACGACGGGAATCAAATAGTTTCCGCGCGGCCCTCGCTGGGTTATGTGCTGGGCGATGAAGGAAGCGGCGCGCACCTGGGCAAACAACTGGTACGTGCTTTTCTGTACGGCGATTTACCTCGCGAAGCGGTTTTCGGAACGCTTCGGGCTGGATAAAACGGCCGTTCTCGAAAAACTCTACCGCCAGGCGCTGCCCAACCGTTTCCTCGCCGGCTTCGCGAAATTTATTTACCAGAACCAGGAAGATGTTTTCCTGAACAAATTAATTACAGACAGTTTCCGCGCTTTTTTCGATGTGCATATCTGCCGCTACGACCGCTGTAACGAATATGCGTTCAATTGCACGGGTTCCATCGGTTTTTATTTCAGCAACCTGCTTCGCCGCGTAGCCGAAGAAAAAGGAATGCCCATCGGCACGATCACCGAAACGCCGATCGCCGGCCTGGCCCTGTATCATTTCGGGGAGTAACAGGAAAAACAAGCCGCAGATTTCGCAGATTACCGCAGATTATATACGGATATTCATAGTCGTTGACTACGGATAACTGCGGGCTGCGAAATCTGCGGCTGGTTACTTCGTATTCACCTTGATATAATCCGCGATCTTCTGCATCAGGTGCACGCGGTCCTTGCCGTATACATTGTGCAGGTGTCCCGGGTAAACGAAATAGTCGGGCTGGGCGCCTTTTTCCACGGCCGTTTTCAGATATAGCAGGCTGTGCTGCCACACCACCACATCGTCGGAAGTACCGTGAATGAGCAGCAGTTTTCCCTGGAGTTTGTCAACATGATTCAGCAGGTTGGCTGTATCGAAACCTTCTTTGTTGGTTTTCGGCGTATCCATATAGCGTTCGGTGTACATGATTTCATAGTAACTCCAGTCGATCACCGGCCCGCCAGCCACACCCGCTTTGAATAAACCGGGTTTGCGTGTCATCAGCGAAGTGGTCATGAATCCGCCGTAGCTCCAGCCGAAAACAGCCATGCGCTTCTTATCGATGTACGGCTGCGCTTTCAGGTATTCCACGCCTTTTTCCTGGTCCTGCATTTCCACTGTACCCAGCTGGCGGAAAATAGCCTGCTCGAAAACCAGGCTCCGGTTGGCCGATCCTCTTCCGTCGACGGTGAAAACCACGTAACCCTGCTGAGCCATGTAATACAGGAACATATCCGCGCCGCCCAGCCAGGAATTGGTAACCAGCTGCACGTTGGGACCGTTGTAAACATAAACCAGCGCCGGGTATTTCATCGCAGGATTGAACCCGGGAGGCTGTATCATACGACACCAGAGCGGAGTCTGGTTATCCGCCGCTTTGATGGTGAACAGTTTTATCGCACAGGCTTTGTAATCTTTCAGCGGGTTGGCTGCATTCAGCAGGGTCTCGCGGTTTTGCCCGTCGGCCGAAACCAGTTGCACCGTGCGCGGTACTGTGGTCGAGGAATAATTGTCAATGAAATGACTGCAACTGCTGTTGAAAATCGCGGTATGCGTTCCTTCGCCGCTGGTCAGTTTTCTGAAATTCTCTTTCGTGGGATCGGCGTTGATATCCATCGCATACACGTGCCAGTCGGTGCCGTCGGTTGTGGCCTGCATGTAAATCGTTTTCCCGTCGCTGCCGAAACCGTAGAAGTTCGTCAGCGTAACCGGGGCAGGGCAGGTGGGACATTCATCGCGCGTCGGGGTCAGCTGGCGAACCATGGTTCCGTCGGTGCGGTAGAGGTAAAGCGCGTCGCGCCCGTATGTATTTCCCGGGCATTCACGCTCGCTGCGCCAGATGAAAAGACCGGGAGAACCCGGAACAAAAACCAGCGGGTGCTCCGGGTGAACGTATTGTTCGTCGTATTCTTCGATCAGCTTTTTTTCGAAATCGCCGGTAGAAGCATTATAACATTTAAGTGTCGCCGTATTCTGTTCGCGGTTGACGATCACGACGTAAATTTTTTGCTCGTCGGGACTCCAGCTGATATTCGTGAGGTACTGGTCTTTCGGTTCACCCGTTTTGAGAAAAACAGTGTTCCCGGTCCCGGTATTGTAAATGCCGATCGTTACTTCGTGGCTTAGTCCGCCGGCCATCGGGTATTTGATCATGCGCACGGCGGCAGGCTGTTTGCCGAGCTCCATGACCGGGTAATCCGTTACCATGCGCTGGTCCATCCGGTAAAACGCGAGCAGTTTTCCCGACGGCGACCAGAACGTACCTTTTGTAATACCGAATTCATCACGGTGAACGCTTTGCCCGTTCACGATATTGGGATCGGAATCTTTTGTCACCGTAACCGGGACATCGTTTTTCGAAACATACAGGTTATTGTCCAGCGTGTATGCCACGTAGCCCGTGCCGGATGCGGTATCGGCGTGCGCCATGCCTTTTACCGATTCACGGAAGCTGATTTTTTTATCGTTGAGCGAATACGTAAAATCGAATTCTTCGGCTGTAAAAGCGATCGTATTCGGGCCGGTGAATCGTATTTTCGGAAAAGCATCCGGCACAACAGGTTTCGGCGTACCGGCAGTTTTTAAGGCATCCCGGAGCTCAGAAAGTTTCAGCAGGACTTTGCGTGCCGTGCCCGGCGAACCGAGCATCAGCCGGTGGTCGGTCGAATCCGTGTCGATATAATAATACAGCGTGCTGTTCGGGATCCAGTCCAGTTGCCCGAGCTTTTTCGGAGCCAGTACGTTTTTCTGTTTCATCACGGCGTCCTCGACCGTCAGCATTTTATTTTGCGCGAACGAGGCAGTACAAAGCAGGAGAAGCGGAAGGATAAATTTTATTTTCATAGTTGCTGGATCATTGAATAGTTTGCCTGATCATAATTTTAGGTGTTCATCCCTTCGGGATAGTTGGAACAAAACGCCCAACGCCAAACTCCCAATTATCAATTTTCATCGGATTAATTGATAATTGTGCATTGTGCATTTGACATTGAGCGTTAACTGTCCGGAGGGTATAGATACCAAATTTTGAGCGAATCATTAAAGTGCGATGACGCCTTCGATCGAAGCGGCTTTACGGTAAACGGCGATAACCATTTCGGGTGAAAGCATGACTTCGCGTGCGGTGATGCTGGTGTACTTATCATTACTTGAACTGCGCAGGCTTACCTGGCTGTCGTCGCCGAAAAGACTTTCGACCAGGGCGATTTTCTGGTTGTCGGAAGGCACGATGAATTTAAACATATATACCATCGGCCAGCTGCCCGATTCTTCCAGTTTTTTGCGCAATGCTTCGAAGTCAGGTTCTGCCATGCTGTTTAAAAGAGATTATCGAGCTTGCGCCGGTTGCGTTTGGTCGGTCGGCCTTTGCCGGTATGAAAAACGGACGGACCCAGTTCGCGCATATCTTTCAGGCGCTGGTATTCTTCGGCAGGCGTCAGGTCGTCCATAAAACCCGCCACCAGTTTAGCCGCCACGCGTGAAGGCGGAAAGGCAAGCACTTTCACCGTGCGCGTAATGATACTCTGCTTAAAGCTGATTTCATCGCCGGCTTTCAGTTCGCGCGCCGGTTTAACCGGGTCGCCGTTAAGCTTTACTTTCCCGCCTTTGCAGGCTTCCGTAGCCAGCGAACGCGTTTTGAAGATGCGGACAGACCAGAGCCATTTGTCGATACGTTTGGACTCGCTCATTGACGAGCTAAAATTACCAAAAACAAACTTCCAAATACCAATTTTCTCCGAAGGAGTCCTTTAGACAAAAACCAATTTTCCAAGCACCAATATTCAACCCCAACGTTCAAACTATTCCAATAATTAAAATATAACGATGTCACCCCGGGCGCAAAAGTTCCGGGGACATGTACCTGGACTGCGTCCATACTCTTCCAATAACTAAAAATATAACGATGTCACCCCGAGCGCAGACGAGGGGCGTGTACCTGTGACTTTTATATACAGGGTTTCCGTACACGCCCTTCGGCTGCGCTCGGGGTGGTGGAGTTTTGTCGCGATTTGTTTGTTATTGTTTTAAAATGGATGTTGGTTGGGAAGAAAATTTGATTAAAATGTAATAGATTTGAATAGTCTCTGACATTATCCGCTCAAGAAGAGCAATGATTTTTGCATGTTCTTTATTAGCCATAACTCGGTTTATTGATAAATAGGAGGAAAAAATAAAATACAGAATGGAAAAAACAGTAATGAGAATTCACTTTTCAGACCGTCCCGGAGTGGAATTCGAACGTTTGACTTTCGCCTATGCTTCCCGGCAGAAGGACTGGGATAAAATTGAGTGGCTTGGTCAGGTCGGACATGATGGTGGCAGGGACGTATGGGGAGAATACAAAAACGAAAGTACCTGTTACTTATGCGCTAACCATTCACAGTTAACCATCAATAAAGCAAAGGGCGATATTGACACGCTTGCGAAGAAAAAGACAGTTCCAAATAATCTTGTTGTTGTATGTGGCGGTACCGTATCGGCTAATCTTAGGAAAAAAGTTCAGGATTATGGTAAGGATGCAGGGGCAAAGACAGTAGAGGTGTGGTCCGGAGTGGAGTTTGAAGAAAAACTTCGGAAGGAAACTCCTGAACTTATCAAACGTTTTGTAGAAGGAGAACCATTTCCCGATTCTCCTGTGGACTTAATAAAGGCGGCCAAGGATACAGCAAATAAGAGTGATCAGGATATTCTCGAACTCCTTGGAGAGTGTATTGACAGACCGGCTATGACAACACGCCTCGAAATGGAGAGCTCTCTTCCCAATTTTCAGAAAGGGCTCGAAGACATTATTGAGGTATTGAACACCGGGGTTCACCGTCTGAGGAGTGGTGAAGTTATCAGAACAATTCCTTCGAGACACAGAATAGCTGATAAGAATATGAAGAAAAAGCTGTCGCATATTACCAACCTTGTTGTTCAATTGAGAGATACTTTTGTTTCATTGAAGAAAAAGAAAGAAATCCGTCCATGTGGATGCGGCAATGATGACTGTCCAACCTTTATGCTTTCCCCTGAAGCATGCAGAATAATGGATGGCAAGAGACGTGAGATTCTTGATGAGTTTCGTAAGCTGAATCCTGATTTTAAAGCGAAACTATAAATGAATATTGAATTAAGAAATTACCTTGTCGAAAGAGCCAGGCTCAAGGCCCCTGCTGCATACAGTACAATAATGCAGCAGCTTGAACTCAATCACGAAATTCCGGAGCACAGGAATCTTCTCAGTTCAGAACTTGCAGAAATATCCAGGTTCGAAAGAAGGAAAGGAAGACCAATGCTGAGTTCTATGGCCGTGTATTTAGATGGCAGAGGATTTGGAAACGGTTTTTTTGAGCTTGCGGAAGAACTCGGGTTTGGAAACGCAGCTCAGCTGAAATCACAGCGTTTTGGTAATCAAATGCAGACAGAATGCATTAACTTCTGGCGTAATGCAGAGAATTATCAACGCTTCAGAAATGACGCTTCTGAATCGGAAGTCCATGAGACACCTACTCCTCCTGCCATGCAGGGAGAAGAGCAGAATGAAGAGCCTGAATTTTTCACCTTGGAAGAACTGGATTTCCTGAGTGAATGGGCAGGACGAACCTATGAAAAACACAATACGGAGCACAGGGAAGCAAAAGATTATATAATGGAATCGTTAGGTTCCAAAACCGTATACTGGTCTGAAAAATTGATTGAAAGACTTCCGGGGTTTGAAACCTTTAATTGGAGAATGTGGAGTCAGAAAGGATGGGAAGAAACTCCTGAAGGCAAAAAAAGAGTGGCGAGATTCAAACCGTATACCTGGGCACGGATTTATAGAACAGAGGATGCGTACAAAGATATTTTCTTCACTGTTGGAGCTGATGGAAGGAAACGATGCCTCGTCTATAAACTTGACTACTATTTTGAGAAGAATTCTGAATTGACAAAAGCTCAGCAATTGCTATGTGAGCAACTGATACCGAATGAAGTCAGTTGGCTTGAGGTGCCATATACGGAGATTACAGGCTATTCTTGGCAAAGACTTCTTGATGAGACAGAGAAATTCATCAGGGAAAATGAAAACTTGTATGACGAGATAATACAATCCGTGTGGAGTGGAGAAGTGAAAGTCGGAAAGCTGAAAAATCGGCTTATAAAAAGAGATGTGCCACAAGAGGGTGTAAACACTGTACCGGAGAGAACATTTTCCTTCACAGGTCATCACACTGATTGGGAAAAAAGGAACAAGGAAAACAGCGAGCTTGGTGCATTAGGAGAGGAACTTGTAATGGAATATGAGAAGAAAATGCTGCAGGAAGCAGAACGTGATGATTTGATAAGTGAAGTACAAAAGGTAAAGGATGGAAAAGGCTATGATATTGAATCCAGGTATCCTGACGGCAGAGTGAAATATATCGAGGTCAAGACCACGACATCTGGAGCTTCCTCGCCAATGGTGATAACATTGAATGAGGTTGCTTTTTCTGAAATGAATCCGGAAAATTATCATCTCTATCGTGTATTCAATTTTGACCGGGAAACCAGAGTAGCTGAATTTCATGACTATTCCGGAAATATAAAAAATCATTTCCTCTTGGAAGGAGTAGAGTTTTATGCACACAAGAAAAAACAATGAAAATCAAGTTAGCTGAAGATTTGTAGGATAAGAGAGAAAGTTTTTAATAGAGCTTGCAAAGCCAACCCAAAAGAAAAATTGTTTTAAATAATTTCTAACGTTTCAAAAAATAAAAAACGCAACTAACAGCCGACACGACAATGACACAAAAACTCAATACTGACAATAGTTTGAAACACGGTCGACAAGAACCACTGGCTATAACAGCATCTGCCAAAAAGGCGGGGTTTCGTGTTCCAATGAAAGTTTTGTGGTTAATCAAATATTAGTTTTTCAAATCAAGTTTTGTGGTAAAAGTCCCGCCCTTCTTGTAGCTGCAAACCGTTAGCCACAATTGCAATATTGGCATTCGAAACTTGTTTTTACCATTTCAAGATCAGCATTTGGTAATTGAGCCATTGAACTATATTTTCGCGTATGGTCAATTACAATCCCAAGGACTGGGTAAAACTGATTCTCCAGTTTCACAAGAACGATACCATGCGCATGCTCCTGCCGGCGATGCTGGTGCTGGGCGCTTTCACGGGACTTGCAGAATTCCTGATCAAAGATGTTTTTGAAGTGGATTATAAGTCGAGCCCGATCGTGCATTCGCTGCTCGGTTTCGTCATTTCGCTCCTGCTCGTGTTCCGCACCAATACCGGCTACGACCGCTGGTGGGAAGGCCGAAAACTCTGGGGCGGATTTGTGAACAGCAGCCGGAACCTCTGCATCAAACTGAATGCTTTCCTGCCCGTGGATGATTCCGCCCTGCGCCGGAAAATGCGCGTGCTGCTGAGCAATTATTTTTTCGCGGCGAAATCGCACCTGCGCAACCAGACCAACGAGGATGAATGGGACACATACGAAGGTTTCGACGCGGAAGAATTCGCCACGAAAGTCCATACGCCGAATGCTTTCGCCGCACAGCTCATGATCGAAATAAACGAGCAGTACCGCAGGGGACATTTAACCGATCCGCAACTGCTGGTACTCACCGAAGAACTGCGCAACATCACCGACAATATGGGCGCCTGCGAAAGAATACGGAACACGCCCATCCCGTATTCCTATAACATGTTCCTGAAAAAAGTAATTTTCATTTACAGCATCACATTGCCCTTCGGATTGCTCACGGATTTCGGTTACTGGTCCGTTTTATGCTCGATGTTCATCTTCTACGCTTTCGCCAGCCTGGAGCTGCTCGCCGAAGAAATCGAAGATCCTTTCGGAACCGATGCCAACGATTTGCCTACCGATGATCTTGCGAAAAAGATCCGCGAGAACCTGAAAGAAATCATCGGGGAATGAGCATGTTCAAAACGGTCATCTACTGGCATAAAATATTCCGCAGCGCGGAAGAACCGAAACGGCGTATTCCCCTGAACAAAGGCATGCAGATCACCGTAGCCGGTCATACCGTTTGCATCGCGCATACATCGCACGGACTGAAAGCCATAAGCGACCGCTGCCCGCACAACGGTTTTTCCCTGAGCAAAGGCTGGTGCACCGAAGACGGCAAAGGCATGGTTTGTCCTTTGCACCGGTACGCTTTCGAATTTGAGCATGGCCGCGCGCGCAGCGGTTTTGCCGGTGCCTGCCTGGTTTATCCCCTCGAAGAACGCGCCGACGGTTTGTATCTCGGCATCGAAAAATCGGTACTCAAATGGTTTTCGTGAAATACTGACTTCAGTTGGCAGTATGCAGAACGACTCTGCTAGTCGAAGTCTGAGACTTCGACTAACGAAGATCCCGTTTACTCAAAACCGCAAACTGCCAACTGAAATACCTAATTTTGTACTCCAATCCGAAACACATGTCTGTTCACCAGAAAGAAGTCAGGAAAGTAACCACGCACGTTCTGCAGGAAATGAAGCGCAAAGGCGAGAAGATCGCCATGCTCACTGCCTACGATTATACCACTGCACGGATTGTAGATGCCGCCGGTATCGATGTGATCCTGGTCGGTGATTCCGCATCCAACGTGATGGCGGGACACGAAACCACGCTGCCGGTTACGCTCGACCAGATGATTTACCATGCCCAGTCCGTGGTCCGCGGCGTCGACCGTGCGCTGATCGTGGTCGATCTGCCTTTCGGCTCGTACCAGGGTAATTCCAAAGAAGCGCTGAATTCCGCCATCCGCATCATGAAAGAATCCGGCGCGCATGCCGTGAAACTTGAAGGCGGCCGCGAAGTGAAAGAATCGATCGAGCGGATACTTACCGCAGGTATCCCGGTGATGGGCCACCTCGGGCTCACGCCGCAATCCATTTATAAGTTCGGCACATACACTGTCCGCGCACGCGAAGAAGAAGAAGCGCAGCGCCTGGTGGAAGATGCGCAGATACTGGAAAAGTCAGGCTGCTTTGCCATCGTGATCGAAAAAGTGCCGGCAGCGCTCGCCGAACAGGTCGCGAAATCCGTGGAGATTCCGATCATCGGTATCGGTGCGGGCGGTGGTGTGGACGGGCAGGTACTCGTATATCACGACATGGTGGGACTGACGAAAGAATTCAGCCCGCGTTTTTTGCGCCGCTACCTCAACCTCTTCGATGAGATCAAAGGCGGCGTGGAGCATTATATCAAAGACGTAAAATCGCGCGACTTTCCGAATTCTTCGGAGCAATACTGAGAAGCTGTTTAAAATTCATTTCAAATGTTTGTTATGCGCCTTTTTGAGTCATACTTCGTTATGTTTTTTGACCGTAGCAGCTCCGCTATGGCCTTCAAAACATGCCTCGCCTGACTCAAAAATGCATCATAACACTCCAAAGAAATGAAATTTAAACAGCTTCCGATGAAATCCCTGCTTGTTTATTGCGGCGCATCCACAGGCCATAACAAACTGTACACGGAACTTGCGCATGATTTCGGCCGCCTGCTCGCGGAAAAGAAAATACGGCTCGTTTACGGCGGGGGAAGTATCGGCCTGATGGGCGTACTGGCCGACGCCGTGCTGGAAAACGGCGGAGAAGTGACCGGCGTGATCCCCGATTTCCTGAACACGCTCGAAGTAGGCCATACCCGGCTTACGCAAATGCATATCGTAAAATCGATGCACGAACGGAAAGCGCTGATGGAACAACTCAGCGATGCCGTGGTGGCGCTGCCCGGCGGTTTCGGCACACTCGACGAACTTTTTGAAATGCTGACCTGGTCGCAGCTGGGCCTGCACCAAAAACCGGTCGGACTGCTGAATGTGAACGGTTACTTCGATCACCTCCTCACACTGCTGGACCACATGCAGGCGGAAGGATTCGTGAAAAAACAAACGCGCGGACTGCTGCATGTTTCCGGTAACGCGGAAGAAATCCTGGCCGTTTTGAACCCAAAACATATCCGATAACACATCCGAAAACAGTAGGGGCGATTCTCCAGAATCGCCCCTACGTAATTTTTATATGTTATCGGATTTTCTACCTACCGACGGCCAGGATCAATAACGGAACCCTACTGTGACCATGATATTCGTAACGCCGCTTTCGTTGTTCACGGCATTCGCGTCATCGTAGAAATAATAATTTTCTTTCCACATGGTGCGCACGAAAGCGCCGTCCACGTAAAAACGATCGTCCGGGTCGCGGTAACCGATTCCGCCGCTGAAACTCATGCGCGTGTCTTCGTTGGTGATCCCGGCGGCGTAAGGGTTTCCGTAAAGTGCGAAACCGGCACGAAGGCTCACGGGCTGCAGGCGGTATTCCGCGCCGATGCGCAGGTTGCCTGCCGCGGTGTATTTCAACCGGATGGCATCGTTCTGATCGAAGAAAACCTGCGGGCGTGCGCGGAGGCGGGCGTCGGAATAATCCACGAATTCATAATCCGCACTGACTACGCCTTGCTTGCCGATGATGAACGCGATGCTGCCGATGGCGCGCATAGGCGTTACCACGCTGTAGTTGAAACTGCCCGAGGGTGAACTGTTTTCACGGACCACGCCGCCGATCTGCGAGATCATCGTGGCGTTGTATGCATCGGACAAACGGATGATGGTAGGTGAGTGGAATGCGCCGCCCACGCGCACCCAATCGACCGGGCGGAAAATGAAACCGAATTTGAAATTCACGCCGGAGCCGCGCGTTTCGAGCGACGTGCGGTGTTCGAGATAATCGAAGGTGGACGTTGTATCGTTTACTTCCTGTTCCGAATAGGTCGTCGTTTCTTCGTAACGAACCTGGGGAACACCGATAGTACCGCCGAGATACAGTTTGTTCGCATAGTTTCCGCCGAAGCTGAAATCCCATTCGCCCATGCCGCCGCGGGTTTCCACGCTTTTTTTCTGGAGCAGCAGGTCGCCGTCGGGAATCGTGTCGGAATAGTGCAGCGAATCGCCCGGGATCGGGTTGAGCAGCCACACCTGGTAAGCCATGCCTTCGTTGAACCCGTCGAGCTGCGAGGGGCTGCTGCCGCCTGCCGAAACTTTCCACGAATCCATCATCGAGGTATTGCTTTCGCCGCGCATGGCCATGTTCGACTGGAAATTCTGCTGGCGGTTGTACGCAATGCCGAATCCCGCAGTCTGCCAGCCGTCCTCGGTGGCGTTGTCCGTTTTCCCCGCAAACACGAAGCCGAAACTGTTGAAGTTCATGCCGTAGCGGCTGTCATCGGAAAGTGTACCGTTATAAGTTGAGCTGGTAGTTCGCGAAAAGAAATTCGGTGTGAAATTGAATTCGCTCCGGCGGTACATACCAAGTCCTGCCGGGTTAACAGCCAGTACCGACATGTCGGCACCGATTGCCCCGAAAGCCCCGCCCATGGCGCAATACCGGGCTGTTCCTCCGAAGCCGATCTGCGTATAACGCAGGGCGTCTATTTCATTCTGAGCCTGTAAAGACCCGCTCCACAGCAGTCCCGCAAGACCGGTGGCATATATCATGCTTTTCATAAGATGGCTTTTTGATAATTAGCGGGGACGTTTTCCACCTGATGAAGAGGAAGATGACCCTGATGAACTGCTGCGGCTGCTTCCGGACGAACCTGAAGAAGACGAACCGGATGAGCGGCTGCTGCTGCCGGATGAGCCGGAATAAGACGATCCGGAGGAACGGCCGCTGCTGCTGCTGCCGGAGCTGCTTGAGCTTTCGTAACGCGGACGGCTGCTGCTGCCACTGTTGTCGCGGGAAGAACTGCTTCCGCTGCCGGAGCTTTCGTAACGCGGGCGACTGCTGCTTCCGTTGTCGCGGGAAGAAGAACCGCTGCTGCTGTTATCCCGGGGCGTAGTATAACCGTTATCGCGTGAAGACGATCCGCTGCTGCTGTTGTCGCGGGGCGTAGTGTAGCCGCTTCCGGAGGAAGAACTGCTGCCGTTATCACGTGAAGTAGTAGAACCTGAGTTGCTGCTCACAGGCGGGTCGGTGCGGTAAACCGGGCGGCTGTCGCCTGAAACCGTACTTCCGCCTGAGCTTCCCTGTCCTGAAACCGGTTTGAATTCACTTGGTGTGAAATCGCCGCGGCCACTGGATGCACTGGAAGAAGGAGTAGAGGAAACCGTGGTAATGATCTTTTCGTACTCGTCGCGGGCAGGGAAAACGCCGCCATTTTCAGAAGCTATGGCTGTAACATAACGCTCGCCGAAAGTTCCGTTCTGCGAAACCAGTCCGTCTCCGCGCGGGCCTCCCGAAGGAGCACGGCGGGGACCGTAGTAATTGCTGTTATCGTCGTAATCGTTGTAGTAATAATTGTCGTAATAACCGTTAGCGTACCCGTTGTTATAACCGTTCCAGTAACCGGACCAGTAGGGGTTGTAGCCGTAATATCCGCCATAGTATCCGCCGTAACCCCAGCCGTTGTAACCCCAGGGATCATTCCAGTAGCCCCAGTTGTTGTAACAGCCCCAGCCGGTTCCCCAGCCCCAGCCGGAGTTCCAGTACCAGTAACTGCTCGGGAAGTAGTTATAGGAATAATACGAAGGCCCCCACCAGTTGTAACCGTAATAAATGCTGGTTCCCCAGTTGTAGGGGTTGCCGGTGTACCAATAGGAGTTGGTGTAGTAGTTGTCGTAATATCCGTAACTGTAATTCGGATTGTAGAAACGGCGCAGGCGCGTCGCGTATTCGTAATCGTAGTAATCGTCGTAATTGAAGTCGCGGTCGTAATAGTCGCTGCCCGCGCTTCGTTCATTGGCTTCTTTTACTTTACCGGCCTGGACTTCCGCAGCTGCATCAGCTTCGGCTTGTTTGCGCGCTGCTTCTTTGCGGGCGCGCTCACCGGCCCATTCGGTTTTGGCATCTGCCGAGGAAAAATACACTTCATCCCGCTCACCAGAAGAGGAAAGCCCTCCCGTGGTTTTGCACGAACTGAATGCAACGACGGTGATTGCCGCGATAGAGAGAGTTGCAATTCGTTTCATCTTAACGCATTTTAAGGTTAGGTTAGACATCCGTTCAGCAGAATCAAGCATGCGTGTGGAGGGGATGATATTTTCCTAATTTTGCTCAATTCTACCAACATAAAAGTACAAATATTATACCAAAAAGCAATTTATGGCCAAGGATTTCGCAACCCGTGCCGAAGATTATTCAAAATGGTACAACGACCTGGTTATCAAAGCCGACCTGGCCGATCATTCCGCCGTACGGGGCTGTATGGTTATCAAGCCCTACGGATACTCGATCTGGGAAAAAATGCAGGCTGCACTCGACAAGATGTTCAAGGACACTGGTCATGTGAACGCCTATTTCCCGCTGTTTGTGCCCAAAAGCTTCCTCGAGAAGGAAGAAGGACATGCCGAAGGCTTTGCCAAAGAGTGTGCCGTAGTTACGCATTACCGCCTGAAAGCGAACCCGGACAAGAAAGGATCGCTGATGGTTGACCCGGCTTCGAAGCTGGATGAAGAGCTGATTATCCGCCCGACTTCGGAAGCGATCATCTGGAATACCTATAAAGGCTGGATCCAGAGTTATCGCGATCTGCCGCTGCTGATCAACCAGTGGGCCAACGTGGTGCGCTGGGAGATGCGTACGCGCCTGTTCCTGCGCACGGCCGAATTCCTCTGGCAGGAAGGCCATACCGCCCATGCTACCAAGGAAGAAGCGATCGAAGAAACCGAACGCATGCTGGGCGTGTATGCCGATTTTGCCGAAAACTGGCTGGCTATGCCCGTGATCCGCGGCATCAAAACCGCGAGCGAACGTTTTGCCGGCGCCGAAGAAACCTACTGTATCGAAGCGCTGATGCAGGATGGCAAGGCGCTGCAGGCGGGAACTTCGCATTTCCTCGGGCAGAATTTCGCCAAGGCGTTCGACGTGAAATTCTCGAACAAAGAAGGAAAGCTCGATTACGTATGGGCCACTTCCTGGGGCGTTTCCACGCGGCTGATGGGCGCGCTGATCATGACGCACAGCGACGACAACGGCCTTGTGCTCCCGCCGCGGCTCGCGCCTTTCCAGGTGGTCATCGTACCTATTTATAAATCGGAAGAAGAATTTGCACGCGTTTCCGAAAAAGCGAACGAGATCAAAAAAACGCTGGAAGCATCGGGCGTCCGCGTGAAGTACGACAACCGCGACACGCAGCGTCCCGGCTGGAAATTCGCGGAACATGAAATGCGCGGCGTTCCCGTTCGTATCGCTATCGGTCCGAAGGACCTGGACAGCGGTACGGTTGAACTGGCCCGCCGCGATACGCTGGAAAAGCAGTCGCTGCCCGTGAGCGGCCTGGATGCGCATATCGTAAAAATGCTCGACGATATCCAGCAGAGCCTGTACAACCGCGCGCTGAAGCACCGGGAAGAAAGTACGCACCGCGTGGACAACTGGACCGATTTCGAAGCGGCGCTCGATAAAGGCGGTTTTATTATGGCGCACTGGGACGGAACCGCCGAAACGGAAGAAGCGATCAAGAACAAAACGAAAGCGACGATCCGCTGTATCCCGCTGAACAATGTGATGGAAGAAGGGAAGTGTATCCTGACCGGCAACCCGTCGAAGCAGCGGGTATTGTTTGCGCGTGCTTATTAAAGGTACGTTTAAACGGGAGTCTGTTTTCCAGATATGAGATTTGAGAGTATAGCAGGTCTCGGCTGCCGCTCGACCTGACAAGTAAGGGCGACTGGGCTCGACCTGACAAGTAAGCGGGAAAGTCTCAAGTCTCATATCTCAAATCTCATATCTCAAATCTCAGGTCTCATATCCGGAAAACAATGCTTAATTTGTAATGCTAATTCACTGGTCATGTCGAAACCCAGCGCAAATGAATTGATCCTCGAATTGCTCAAAGAAAAATCTTCTTTGAAGCAGGAGGTTTATCACCAGACGCTTTCCGTTTTTGCCGAACTGAAGCGGGTACTGAAAGAAGTATCTGCCGACCTCAAGCCCAAAGCGGCGGCCATCGACAAACGGCTGACCATCGAGTATAAAGAAAAAAGCGAGTTTGAACTGGAACTGCGCGTGGCCGGCGATGTGCTGATTTTTTACATGCACACGAACGTATTTGAATTCGATAAAACGCACCCGGTCTGGAAAACTTCGTATGTCCGGGATAATCCGCAGTTTTCGTATTGCGGGCAGATCCACGTGTACAATTTTTTGGCGGATTCATTCAAGTACAACCGCGTGAACGACCTGGGTTACCTCATCGCGCGTATTTTCCTGAACGTAGATAAGCATTATTTCGTGGACGGAAAACGCCAGCTCGGTTTCCTGTACAATGATTTCATGCACAATGTAATTGATAAGGATGCGCTTCACCGGATGGTGGAATCGATGATACTTTACGCGCTTGATTTTGATCTGTTCACGCCGCCTTTTGACGAGGTGAAAGAAGTGAGCGTATCGCAGATCATGGAAGCGACCATGAGCCTGCAACTGAAAACGGCCAAGCGGTTAGGATTCCGTTTCCAGGCGGATACGGATCATTTTGAGTGAGTATTTCGCTCATCCCTGTTTTCCATGAAATTGTTTTACCCGCTAAACTGATTTTCTATTAGATTAGCGCCAATTCTCCATTATAATACAACCTCTAAAACAATAAGATTATGGCTAATGAAAAAATCAAAGAATGGCTTCAGAAAGTGAACGAAGGCATTAAAGATGCTGTTACACTTGACGTCACTACTTTAACAGGTGATGATCTGAAAGGCGTTATAACCTTCGATGAAACGACCTTACGCTTTTCGATTACCAAGGATAGCATACAGAAAGCAACTTTGCTTGCTCATACGCATATCGAAATCGACCAGGACACGCTCCTGTTCATCAAATCTCCTTTGTCTGAATCAGAAAAAGGAATTCTTGATGTGCACAATGCAGCTGCCAAAGCTGCTATCGAGGCGCGTCATGCTTTTGTGAAGATGATCGCAGAGATCGTCACCTGATCCGGTTCACTATACTGAAATTCGCATCATGGAAGAGCTCGAAGCGCTTTTTCCCGCTGAAGCATTGGATTACGCGGTGCAGATCAGCGCTGAAAACCAATGGCAGTTCATGCTCGACCTGGGATACCTCGCGAAAGAAAATTTTTCCAGGGAAGAAGATCGCGTAAAAGCGCTGCATGATTTTCGAAAAGAGTATCACGAAGCGGGCTTTAAGTTGCACCATATCGGGCTTCCCTTCGGGCTTAATCACCAGCTGAGCGAAGGAGAAGCCCATTTCCTGCGGAAACTTGCCGGGATAGAAGGCCAGTTTAATTTTGAAAAACTGCCGGAAACAGGCAGGACATCGCTGTTTTCCCGCATCGCCAAAATGCGGCTCGACCTGCTGGGATTCGGAAGCGGGGCCAATGATCTTCCTTTTTCTTTCGCGGATATCAAAGCACTGGATGATGCCGGGAACTGGTTTTCCAAGAAGAAATTCAGCACGCGCATCGAAGTACTTAACGCGATGGGCGATACCGGCGATTTTGTACAGCGGGCCTGGGAAGAATTGTACCGGCAGGATATCGTGTATTTCAAACTTATTCCGACCGTTCAACCCATCGATGAACTGGAACAGGGAAAACATTTTTCGCGTGCGCTCTGGAAAAGTATCGGTGAAGACAGTAAAACCTGGAAAGCCTATAAGAAAGCAGTCCTCGACCGCAACGACGGCGATCCCGATACGAAATTCCTGCAAAGCCAGATCGCGCGCCCCGACAACAGCCGCATGATCCGTTTTATACAACTCATGCTGCAATCCTGCGGCGCCTACACCGAAGAGATCGACGAAGACCTGGGACCGGTTACCTATGATGCGCTGATCGACGCGGTTTACCTGCTGGACAAAGCGGATGATGACGATGATGACCCCGATCTGCGTGAATACATCGCTTACCTGGGCCAGGGCTACTGGGCTTTCAACCAGGCGTTCTTTTTTGAAGCGGCGGCCCGGCTGAATAAACCGGAAACGGATGCCGACCTGTTTAAACTGAAAGCCGGTGTTGTTTCTTCTGAACCGGAAGATGAAGAAATGTCTTTTTACAAACGTTTTTCCGAAGAGTTCGGTAAGCTGCAGCAGAAAGACAAGGAAAAAGCGGACAAGGTGCAGGCGGGTATCCTGAACGTGGCGAAAAAACTGGCCGGGAAAGAGGAAGTACACTTCATGGGTTTTGCGGACAGTTTCCGCAGCAGCCGTTTTTTCAAAGGCTTAAAACGTTTTTTCCGCCTGGTGGGACGTTTCTTCAAACGCATCTTCAATAAACTGGCCGAATTTATCGGTGAGATGAAAGACAGGAACGTGTTGAACTTCGTGCAGCTTATTTTCCGGAAGGCAGGCGATGCCCTGCGTGTACTAGGCGAAGGCCTGCGCTTCCTGTTCAGCGACCGCAAAATTTATACGAAGGACAGCGAAACGAAAGCGCCGCTGGTGATTACGGATTTCACGATGACTTTTGATGCGGTGACTACTGTGCAGGCAGGTCTTTCGCCCGAAGTGCTCAGCGAGCACATGAAACATTGCCTGCGCAGTTCACGCAGCCTGGAAACCGTTCTCGTTTTTATCGGGAAAGTGATCCATTTCCTGCTCCTGCTGGCTGGCCCGGCGGGCTGGTTTAAGCTGGCCCTGGAGATCATCCGCATTTTCCGGGATATTAAAAAAGGTGTCGATCCCGTCAGAACAGTAAAATAAAAACGCTCAACGCCAAACGCCCAATTACCAATGAACATCGGACAAATTCATTGTTCATTGAGCGTTTGATATTGGGCGTTCCTTGTTCAGAAGGGATGCTTACCTTAAAAATTTTTAGAAGCACCGGTGGAACCTGTTTTATAAAGCGCACCGGGCGGATACGGATCATTTCGAGTGATGCAGCGGGTTACGAGCCGTTCTTCACCGACTTTTCATATTCTTCATCCATCGCTTTCAGCAGATCGGCCAGTTCCTGGTCTTTCCAGATCGCCCCGGCGAATTTTTTCAGTTCGTCCAGGCGTTTTTTGTCTTTCTTTTCCAGGATTTCGTTGAAGCCCGTGTTCAGGAATTTTTTGGCTTTTTCCTGGCTCATCTCGGCGTCCCGCTTTTCGAACTGTGCGTAATGATCGCAAAAATATTTTCCCAACTCGGAATCGAATGCGATATCGTGCATACAAAAAACGAGGAAAGCCGTATCGTTTTCCAGTTCTTTTTCCGTCAGGCTGTTGCCGATCAGGGCAAGCACGTCATTATAAGGCTCGTCGTTTTTAGCCAGCGTGTACATATACGCGTACAGGAAGGAGCGGCTCCGTTCACCTTTATTAAACCGGTTGTTCCAGGAGCGAAGCAGGGTATCGCTTTCCGGATGCAGCACGAAACCGGCGAGAGTCATTAATTCTTTCGCATCGCGGTACCCGGTTTTTTTCTTCAGTTGGTTTCCCTCTTTGTCGAAGAAGAACAGGGTAGGGTAGGCCTCCACCGGGAACGCGGCTCCGAAAGCTTCGCCCTCAGGCGTTTCCATGTCGATATGCCAGTTGATAAAACTGCCGTTGAAAAGGCTGCCCACTTCGGGAACAGTGAACACATTCTTCGCGAGCATTTTGCAGGGGCCGCACCAGGTGGCATAAGCGTCCACGAAAATGGGCTTGCCGGTCCGGGCGGCTTCGGCTTTCACGGCATTCCAGTCGCCTTCAAAAAAAACGATTCCTTTATCGGCCTGCGCCGGGGCAGTTGTTTGTCCGCGTAGGGCAAACACGGAAAGCAAACCGGCCAGCAGGAACAAAGCGGGAATAACCCGGGAATAACCGGGTAATGGGAGCGTTTTCACGCAGGGAGCATGCGTTTTCATAAGCGTGGATGTTTGGTGAGCGCCTGCCGGGCGCCGCGGGATGGGCCTTGTGATAAAAATATAGTGTTTATTTACCTTGAACAGAAGGCACAATGCCAAACGCTCAACGCTCAATTACCAATGAATCTGTCCGATGATCCTTGATAATTGTGCGTTTGACATTGAGCGTTAATGTGTCCTGATGGTATACATACCCAAAACTAACGGTGCGATTCGCCTGATATTGCTGCGTTGCGGGCAATATATTTTTTGCGGCATCGCGTCACTTTATGCCGTCGAACGGATTGGGCGGATTTTGAAACAACCGGATATTTTCAGCCAGATTTTGCAGGAATCAAATTCCTTTCTATTTTTGCAGCCCGAAACAACGGTTCAGGCCGGAATTTCGGGACTTTGTTCTTCGATTTTATGGCCCGTCCACTTACTCCGCTTCAGGCGGCTTCGGCGGACAGGTTCGAAGTGATTGAATAACGTTCTTATATATTATGGCCCGTCCACCTGCTCCGCCCGAGGCGGCTTCGGCGGACAGGTTCGAAGTGATTGAATAGCGTTCTTATATATTATGGCCCGTTCGTCTAGGGGTTAGGACATCAGATTTTCATTCTGGTAACAGGGGTTCGATTCCCCTACGGGCTACTAAATCAACGCCATTCGCTTTTCAGCGGATGGCGTTTTGTATTTACTGCGTAGGGGAATCGCCTTGCGCTGCAGGCTGGACCGAAGCTAAAAAAGCCCACTGGGCTTTTTCTTAACGCTTCGTCCTCCTACGGGCTACGAGATCAACGCCATTCGCTTTTAAGCGGATGGCGTTTTGTATTTACTGCGTAGGGAAATCGTCTTGCGCTGCGGGCTGGCCTGAAGCTAAAAAAACATCCTCCTTCATTGCATTACGGCGGACAGGTTAGGCTTTTTTAACTCTCAATTCTGCTAGAGTTATAAGCAATGTTAATCAAGGCTATTTTAGTTTTACTTCGTGTGGAATGACCCCGTCGCACAGGCGATTTCCAACGTAAAGCGGCAGTTGCGCAGTTCTTCGCAGCAGGTGCCCATTACGGCGCTGCCCGCGATGCCTTCCATCGGAACGCCGCCGTCTGCGGTAAGCAGCGGTATTTTCAACCGACTGGTGCTGCTCGTCATCCGCATCAAGCAGTCGGTGGCCTATACCGCGGCGATGGGGCAGGATCTCGGTGTGATTCCGCCCGTGCAGAATTTCGATCCGAATGCGATGCAGCCTGCGCTTACCTTGCGCCTCGAAGCGGGTTTCCCGCTGCTGGAGTGGAAAAAAGGCGAATCGGACGGCGTGCACCTGTATGTGGACCGCCGCGACGGAAACGGTTTTGTGCTGCTGGTGCGCACGGTGAAAACCGCGTACATCGACACGCAGCCGCTGCCGCCCAATACGTTCACGGCAAGCTGGGATTACAAAGTGCGCTACCTGATCGGCGACGATGAGGTGGGGGCATTCTCAAGCGTGCTGTCGATTAATGTGTTGCGGGCTTCGTGATGGATGCGCTTTGGAGTGAAATGAATAACGGCTTCCTCTAAAAAGGGAGCCGTTATTTTTTAGAACCGGGAACTGATTTGTTGTTCTCAATCTTCATTACTTCCCGTATGGTGATTCCCTCCAGATGACTTTGCATCCAGCAGATCAGTTCATCAAGTCCCGGCACACCTGCCGTTTCCGTGTTTTCTTTTATTTTCTGAAGCTGGTGGAAAGCTTTGCGGAACAGTACCGGCTTTTCCTCAGCCGGAATTGCCGGTAACCTGGCTACGAGTTTGGTTACAGTGGATTCGAACACAGTCCAGCCGCCATTTTTGCGCAGGTAGCGTTGCGCATTGATGGTTTCATATTCCAGGAGATCATATTTCCCGGTTTCGTACCAGAGTACAAGACGCAGCAAGCGGGCGAAGCACTGCAGGTCGATACGCTGCTGTGATTTTTTTTCCAGCATGATTTTTTCAATCCACCCCATCGACGATTTCCAGTCTTCGCAGAGAAAATGCGCCATCGCGATATTGTGATAAAATGCCAGTTCATGCGCTTTGTTGATCTTGTTCCTGTATTGCCTCAACCCTGCACTTATTTCCGCTTCTATGCGCGGAAGTTGATCATAGCCGTCGGTGTTCATAAGTAAAAGCAGTTCCATCATCTGCAGGTTCTGGAATTGTTCGGCTTCTTCTTCCGTGTTGGTGCAGGGAATAGCCCGGATGCGGCCGATCATAGGCGGGTAAACATCGAAACGTTCGAGGCGGTGACAGGCAATCAGGTAATTGAAAATGATTTTTTTGAACAGCATGTTTTCACCCCGGATACGGTCGGGACGTGTTTCCCACAAAGCAATCAGTTCTTCATACACTGCGGCGGAACCTGCAAAACGGCCAAGCGAATGGTTGAACATGGCCCGGGCAAAAAGGCTGTTATGCAGCAAAGAAAAATTGCGCGTGCTTTTGGCAAGCGCCAGCAACGAATCCAATTGTTCACTGTATTTCCATTGTTTGGATTGCGGCAGCCTTTCGTGCCTGCGCTGCAGGAGCCGGATACGTTGCTGGAGCGAAGCTGCGGCCAGCTCATTCGGGTATAAACCGATTACAGAACCGAATGCTTCGGTCAGTGAATCGAAATGCAGGAGCGCATCTTTGCCGGAGATTTCCACGATCACCTGGATTTCCATCTGGATTATCTCAGCCAGTAGCAGGTGACGGTCAAAACCCATGACCTGTTTCTTTGCCCGCTGCAACATTTTCAGACTTTGCTTAAACAAGCGTTTCTCCAGCAGCAGCCCGGCGTTGATCAGCATTTCGCGGATGGCGATATCCACGTTTCGTGATTCGTGGAAAGAACGGAGGGCTTTCAGGATGAAGGAGTAGATGTAGTTTTTCTCGGAGGAGTTTATCTTTAACCGCTTTAGATTTTTGGAATTTTCTCCGGTATTCTTCTTGATTTTTTTCGCTTGAGTTGACACCTTTCCAAACAGATTGAGGTAATCATTTACCTGGTGCTTTTTCGAAAATACACCTATGTAGCGTTTTTCGGCAGTGGACAAAGAGCTTACTAATTCGAAGAGCGTATCGGTTTTGGACATGGCAACGGGTCTTGAAATGTCAATGCAGTTTATGGATAAACACCGCAACCAAGGGGATACTGAGTTGCGGTGTTTGTGTTGAACCTCCGAAAAAACTATCTCAACTTATTCCTCGTTCCAAACGTATAGTTCAATCCGATGATACCGAGAAGATTGCCAGAAGTTTGGAAAGGCTTGTCATAGTCTCTTCCGAATGTGAAATTCAATGAAAGGTCTTCGTCAATAGCAAAGTCGGCAGTAAGTGCAAGACGGTAAGTATTCTTGCGGTCAATACGGTTAATGGTATCGCCGGCCTGGTTGATATCATCATATTCATAGACATAACGCCGCCCGACAAATTCGAGCGAAAATGGCAGGCTGGGCCACCATTTGCCGGTAAAGCTTATGCCGGCATCATAGTTTGTCGTAATTGAATCTGTAAAGGAGGAGAGGATGCGGGCCATTCCGTTGAAAGAGCAAACCCGACGATTGTTGTTTCCTCCTATGCTATAAGAGACACTTGTCCAAATGCCAACTCGGGACAGGTAACTAAAGCCGATTTCATTCGTGGGAAAGCGCATACCGGTTGCGCCCGCTACTTCCCAGTTGAATTTACGTCTATTGCTATTATTGTCATATAATTTTTCTTGAGAAATGTTTACGTTCATTACCATTGCATCCTGTAAACGTTGAATGTACGCTGTAGCGTTTTCGTTTGCAGTCATTGGTGTTTTTTGAACCATACGATCAAGATAAGTGTTATACAAAACCCGGGCATCAAGGTCAGTTGCGTACTGAATATTTATTTGATCCCTGATCTGAGTAACAATTGCATTTTGGTTTAACATATTGTTGAATGCCGCTTGTAAAGAGACAAATTGGATGATATTTATTAAGGTACCATTTCTAGTCATATTACGTACATTTTGAGCGGTTGAAACATTGATCCGTAATGCTGGATGTATCCGAAATCCCAAACCAATTACTCGCCCGGAAATATCCGAGTTGATTTTCTTTTCTTCCGCAGAGGCAATGGAAAATGCAAGACTCTGGAAGGCTGCTGGTATATACTGTTGTCCTGGGTTGGGAGTGGGTAATGAAATCCTGCTGCTATCTCTCAGCCAATAAGGAGCAAATTCAATACCAACATCAGGGTTAAATCCTCCTTCTTGATCAAATGCATTCAAAATACTGGCAGCGAGTTTCCGAGGATTGCTCGGTGTCGCTACCGATTTAGGTTCTTTATCGATGATGAAAAAAGCCGGTAAAGCCTGGCTCGATGTGCCGGTTATGTTTATTTGTGCATGGCTGTTTCGAACAATACACGTACACAGGATACAGAAGAAGAAATTTTTCATGTCAGATAAGGTTTATGATAATACTGTAGATAACGGCGCCACCATTGACAGAAACGGCTTGTGTATAGGTGTAGGTTTTGGAGTTTGTACCGTCGCTCAATTCAATGGTTATACTGGTCGTGTTGGTACTGGCCATAATGTCTTGAACAGTACTGATTACCACAAGCCGCTTCCCGGAAAGTTGTTTAACCGGTCCAATTGTTTTGTCAAGACTGTTTGCAGTGCCAAGTGGCTGCTGGTTCAGCCACGCGCTGATGGTTCCAAATTGGTTGTACCCGACCCAGGCGCGGAGTTGAAGCGATCCGGTGCCGAGTTCATATTGTTCTGTTTTGTTTACTCGTTCGATAGGCATGTGATTTGTTTTTAGGTGAGATATAATTGTTATGATCAATGCATGTATTACTATGTGTCCTTATTTCCTTGCATGTGTACTAGGCCGATTAGAATAACTATCTCTTCTGTTTTCGGCTTCTCCGCTTTGAGATATTATCTGGTCAGGCCCGGTTTTCCGTCGCCTTGACAGTCGTGTAAATCCCTGCACTTATTCCCAACAGGACCAGCGTTGCGGTTTCTATTTGCGGAAGAAGGTTATTCGCATCGGCCTGCATAGGCGTTTCGGGTATATGCTGCAGGTTAATACAGAAAGTCACAATCATCCAGCTCCCGACGATGAGGTTAGTCAGCACCGAGAGAACTCGGTGAATATTTATGCCGCCGTTATCGGAAAGAATATCTTTCCAGAAACCGGCCGAAGGATTGTCGATGCTTCGTGGATTGGCACCTGCGGCCTGTGCGGTTTGGAGGTCGACTGCATCAACCACCCGGGATATGAGGGTAGTGCCGCCGCTTACACCGAGCAATACGAGCATTTGACTGCTGAGCACAGGAATAAAACCTGTACCGATCAAAATGGCTGTAAACCCAGGCAGAATGATCAGCACCCACCAGGCGAGCAATATCCTGGATAAACTGAACGGCTTCTTTCCACCGGTCGGAAGTAAGTTGCTCGAATCACGGAATATTCCTCCGCTTTTTTCGAGAAAAAGCAGCAGTGCAATAAAGAGGCAGAAAAAAATCCAGTAGCTGATCATGGTTGTTGGTTTTTAGCAAAGCTCCGCCGGACCATTGTAAATGGTGAAACCTTACGTTGTTAAACTTCAACGAATAAAAGGTGTTTCGTTAATTGCGTTTAATTACTTTGGTCAGACAATGTAAAGCACCTCCGCGACTGGACGGCTTTCGGAAATTGTAATCAATAAAACGTATATGATCCTTAGGAATTTTATACTTTGAAAGAGTCGCCATAATTTTTTTGACAGCATTTGCTATAGCAGCATCTGCCTCAATGCAAAGCTCTAGCCTTATTTTATTGAGAAACTCGTTCCTTTTGAAAACAGGATGGTCATTAAATTCATCCTCTCCGGATGCATCGTTAATTATTTTTTCGTCGCCGTAGAACTGAATTAATTCAGAGTCGCTTTTTTTGTTTACATGTGAATAAGCGGTTCGGTTATACTTTGGGAAATAAATTACTGGAGATGGTGCTTCGGGTAGAAAGTTGTTTTCAACAACACTGTTGTTAAATGACAACGATATTGTTCTTGATGCAAAATTTGTGAAAAGAAGAGGGATTTTTTCAACTATAAGCGGTAAGCCCGTAGTTTTTATAAAGCCAAGTAATTCTTGCTCGATAGCATTTAGAATTGTAATTGTTTCATTGGGTATTGCATTTTGAGGGTCTGCTAGTTCCGGTTGTGCAAACAATAAAAGGTGTTTATTTTTTTCTTTTAAAGTAGAACCAACGATAGTAATAAAACGATCAACATGAAAGAGGTGCGGATCATTTCGAATAATTACTGACATTGGTGAAAACAAGTATTCCGGGGCAATGTCAAATTGGCTGCATATATTTTTGAGTGTAGTGGGATCATTGGCACCCGTAAAGCCATAATTTATTTCATTAACTCGCCCGAGTAAGAGGTTGCCACCAGCACAGGGCAATTTACCTGTAGTTATAGTAAATCCAGGTATTGAACTCATAATTGATTGGGCCTGTTTTTCTCCCAGTCCAAATGTTCCGACTTGACCATCTGGAATGGACTGACTTGGGTCAAAAAGACAAGTATTATCCCGTATTGTAAGTAAAACGTCTTGTATCCATAACGTGTTCAGTGTACATCCGGGATCATCATAATTTACGCATATTGCGAAGAGAGATGAACCGTTTCCCAGTTTATCAAGACATTTTACCTTCTCCAGAGAAATAGTCTTGCTTCCCTGCAGATCAAAAAGAACAAATATGTCTACCGGGTGAAAATTTCCGAACTCTGCTAAAAAATCCCGGTACGTATTTAAAAGTTCATCATAAACCGTATCAGGGTTTTCCTGCCCTAAACAATCAGCAATCAATATTCTACTGATCTGCCCCTGGGAAGCAAGTTGACTATTCATACAGAAGGTGTTTGAGTAATTAGTTATACTTCGAGAATCTTTATGCAATAAGGCCCACTACTTGTCATATAAACTGTTTTCGCACTGTTCAGTGCGTATCTGTCAATCGTAATATTTGTAACACCACCACGGATGTCTCCCATGCCGATTACAATTTCAGCTCCTTCCAGCCAGCAATCACCTGCATCAGCAAGCTGACCAAAGAAATAAGGAATCCAATCCGAGGAAGGATCAGATGGATCCTGGGGCGCTGTAACGGCAGATATTGAAAGTACATCACCGCTGATTTTTATTCTTTCGCATACCGGCACTTCAGATGCAATATCATAGAGTTTGTGCCAATGTTTAAATTTTTTTTCTGAAAAACTGTAAATTCCGATCGTTTGGAATTGATTAAAAAAGAACAATCCAAGGTCGGAGGAAAATGTGATTGTATAGTCCATATTGTTTTTGTTTTTTAGTTTGCAGCAAAGAAATCACCATTTAATCCCACGAACCAAGTCATTTATTCCTGTAATTTCATTCGTCCGTTTTATATGTATATTTTAGTAACTAATTGAAAAACAGTAAATAAACCTATGGCAGTCAAGGATAAAGTAAATGCGCTTTACCAGGCATTATCTACCCAGGAAAAGCGATATATCAGTATCTGGCTCGGGAAAGAAAATGAAGACGGGAAAGCATTGCTGGATTTATTGAATACAGTTGCAGGCAAAAACGGTGCGAAAACGAAAACAGGTAAATCCGCTTCATCCGACGAGAAAAGATTGTTCTATCTCTACCAGGCCATTCTGCGTGCGTTACGGTCGTATCACGAAGGAACTTCGGTCAACCTCGAATTGTATTCCCTGCAGATGAACGTGGAATTCCTGTTCAACAGGCGCCTGTATGATCAGAGTTTATCGGAACTGGAGCGGTTGAAGAAATCGGCGTTGAAATACAACCGTTATCCCATATTACTTTCGGCGCTGGAACTGGAGCAGGCGATATTGCTGGAGAAGAATCCGAAAAACATGAAGGAACTCTTCGTGCAAAGCAATAAGGAAATTTTAGCAGCCTTGTCACAAATCGGACTGCATACGCAACTTGGACAGAACAGGCAGGAGCTTTTTTATATGCTGCGGAATATGTTCAACAGCCGTGATGAAGAAAAACTGAAGCGGGCAGAAGCCTTGATGCAAATAGCTCTTGAACGCGAAGATGAAGTACAGGATTTTATGAGCAGGCATCACCTGCTGCATACGAAGAGTCTGCATGCCTTGTATAAAAGCAACTGGAAAGAAGCTTCGAAACATTACAGCGACCTGGTAAATCACTGGGAGCAGCACCCGGACTGGATTTCGGCCGATGCAATTACCTACAAGAAAATGCTGTCGAATTTTCTTTCCACCTGTCACGCCATTGGCGATATTGCCGTTATTCCGCCGCTGCTGGAGAAAATAAAATCCATTCCCTGCAATTCGGCTGAAGAAGAAGCGGAACAATTCCAGAATATCTATTTCATCGAATTGTTACACCTGATCAATACCGATGCTTTTGAAAAATTGCCAGCCCTGGAGAAAACAATTGTCGGCGGACTGAAGAAATACAAGAGCAAGATCAACAAGGCGCGTGAACTGATGTTCTATTACAATTTTTTCGTGACCTATTTTTGCCTGCACGACTGGAAAACAGCGCTGGATTGGATCAATAAAATCATCAATTCCGAAAAAAACGACCATCGGGCCGATGTGCAGGCCCTGGCCCGCCTGCTGCGGCTGGTACTGTATTTCGAGCTGTCTTACTTCGACTTGCTGGAGTACGAACTCATCAACGTGGAACGGTACCTGCGGCAGCGGAAAATCTGGTACGCGTATGAAGCGGCTGTAGCCCGCCTGCTGAAAAAACTCATTGCAAAGGATGAAGACGAACGAATTCCTGTATTTGCGAAGTTTATTGAACAAATGACGGAATTTGGTGCCGGTCGTGAATCACCTTTGCCGGCGGGAACGGAAATGCAGCTCTGGGCAAATTACCATATCACAGGTACCACTATGCGCCGGTTGCTTCGGGAAGAAGATGAAAAAAATGTTTAAATGTCTCTTTCCAGCACTTTGCTCATGCAATGCAGGGAGCCGCTGCGGCGTGCCAGTTCATAGAACGCGTGGGGGATAAAGATGACGGATACTTTTCTGTTAAAGGTTTTATCCCCGAGTTCTTTCTTGATATACTCACGTGTATATTCCTGGATGTCTGTGAACAAATCACGGATAAAATTCACATCGTATACTTCTTGTTTACCGAAAAATTTCCTGCTCCGGGGAGAGGAGGGACCCGATTTTTTCCACAGGCTGAAATTATGCTCCAGCATTTCAAGTCCGTCGGCAAAAGCTTCCTGGTATTCGTCCCATTTCAGCCTGGATTCATAAAAACGAATAACTGCATCGGAAAAATCGGGCATGAAAATGCGGATGATATTTTTTTTCCCATCCATGTAGTTTTCTACATGGCAGTTGGCATAACTCAATACCAAATCAATATCGTTATCCGAAATCCCTTGTTCCCAGTTTTTATCTTTCTTCACTGCTGCAGGTCTCCGGAAAATGACAATAGGAACCTTTATCGCGACAAAATTCAGTTTGGGGTCAGGATTTGTGCCTGCCTGCTGTGGTAATTTGACGATATCGCCTTCAGGTCGGATCGAATTAAGGGATTTGCCAGGATCAAAAAAAATCTGTAGAAGATAAACATTGCATTCATTACCACTAATGCCTCCTACCAATGCTGTGTAATAATCAAGGTGGAAGAAGATTTTTTGAAGCTTCCCCATCGTCGCTTTGTCGTAACAATTTAACAAATACTTCTGACGGAGAATCCTTCTCATATCAGCATGTTCCTGCTGTTCAGTCGTTGTTTTTCCGATGAGCAAAAAACGCTTTTCGCCGAAAGTACCGGTCAGTATATTACCGCCCTGCATGTACCCGGGTAGGAAATCGTAATCCGGCAAGCGTAGTTTTTCCGCGAGAACAGACGCCAGGTCCCGGCTAACAAGAGAAGAGTTAAAACCTAATAGTCCACTGCCGGCGAAAACGATGATATCCTGGACCCATCGCGATGGCAACGCTGGACTACGTTTGCTCGTAACAATAGGAAAGAACCATGTTTTTCGTTTACTATCATGCCAGGGTTGAGGGTAATTACCATGCTTGCTGCAGGAGAAAAAAATAACAAATTCTTTATTGGGATCAACATCATGAAAGCCTTTAATCAAAGGACGATACTTCTCCCGCAATGCAGCGAAAACGATTTTTTCGTCATTATCATAAGGCAGTAGATGATTGCTGGTTTCGAAAATGAGGAATTTGCTGATTCGTCCCTGGTGGTCATGGATAGACGGGGCAGGTTTTAAAAAAGTGGTTATCATGTCAAATTTTTAATTGAATCAACACCCGTCAGTGCCCGTTACGTCATTTGCTTTCGGGACAGATGAAGAATACACACGAATACTAAAATCACCTGTGCAGGTAACGATGAGCATTTCATCTTCCTGGATTTTGTATTGGTCTATGGCAGCAATTCCTCCCCGAATATCACCCATGCCTATTACTATAGATGGCGAATCAGCATCTCCCTTATGAAACCAGACATCTCCGTCATCACCCGAAAAATCGTAATCGACAAACGGGATAGTATCGGCTGGGGCGTTAGCTGAACATTCAATTCTGATTACTATTTCACCGGCTTGCCTTGAAAACATTACCCATCGTTGGCTTTCATCATCACGGCGAAGCGCAAAATAGCGATGAAGTGCAGGTGCACTGGCCGAATTATCAAAAATGGCCAGTTGTCTGAATTTGTTGAAAAACGAGATAGTCATTTTCTCCCGATCAATTAGTAGCATTGGATGTTTTTTGTTTATTGGTAATAATATTGGTAAATATTATAATTTAATTTACATGTCGGGTAGAATATGACTTAAAAGAATAATATTTATCTAAAAGAAACTCGATAAACATTATATCGTATTTGAATAATCTCGTCTTGTTAGTGCGAGAGCAGGGGCCTGTTCAAAACCTCTAAAAACGCAAACCAGAGCAGGATAGAAGCACATCGAAAATTCCCCTACGAAATCATTTCATCTGTCATATAAGCAATATAAACTTCGCAGTTGTCTCCCCTTGCAATCCGGCCAAAAACTTGGAAAGTTGCCGGCCTGTTTCGCAAAAGTCTTACAAACCCCAATGCCTGTTTGCAGAAATTGTATTAAAAAAACGGGTATGCATTAAAATGTTTTTTAGTTTTCGGGAAAATCAAAGAAATAAAACCGCCGAATCATAAAGCTGCTATTTATGTCTGATAATAATAACTCACACGATACAAACGCTGCTTCCGGGAACCAAAAGGATGACACCGGCTCCCGCTCATTATTCCAGTGGCCGCCGCCGCCCTCGTGGGGTGTTTTGCTGGTGATGGTGTTTGCTATGACGGCTTTTTTTGTGACGTATAAAGTCCTCAATAAACATATCATTCAGTATTCGACGGTACCTTATTCGCTCAGCGTCGTGGTAAAAGATTACGCCGATCCCGGGCACCCGGTTGATAAAGTATTCCGGCTCCCGCTCGAATCGAAAATTCCTGTGGATACGGCGACTCAGGCCGACCGGCCCACGGTCGGTATAACCACTTTCGATCTGCTTTATCATGAGAACCCTTCCTTTCTGGTATGGCTTATGCTTTTTTGCATGATGGTGTCCATTGCAGCCGGTTCATTCCCGGTTTTTGCGGGACTGGTGCGTGAGCTTAAATCCACGTTCTCGCTGAGCCCGCGCAGAATAGGGGTGAGTATCTTCTACGGGGTAGGACTGGCGGCATTCCTGGCGGTAACCAATGCCTCGCTCGATGGCTACACGTATCCCGAAGACCTGATGGATACTTTTCACATCCTGCTGACGGACAGCTACCTGATCACCATCTTTGTCGTCATCACCATCATACTTTGCATTCCCGCTTTTACGGTGGCTTTTCTTGTCGCACGCAGTTCGGATAAAATATTTGAGCAGGAAATAACGGATAAGAATGCCGATGAAGCGGTAACGAGGCTGGACCACCTGGGTACCGTTCTGAAATCAGTACTGCAATTGCTGGCGGTGATCGTGGTTTTTACCGTACTCACCTCAAGCGCCCTGCGCGAGTCGATCAAATCAACCATCAGCGTGAAAGAAGGATATGACCTGTTCCCCAAAGAAGTAAGTTATGTTTATGGATTGTATTTTTCACTCTTCCTGTGCATCCTTTATGTTCCTACGTTCCTTTACCTGAAACGGCAATATGCGAAGCTGCGCGATAAACTTGTGGAAGTCCAGGGACCGCCTTCTGAGAGCGCTGAAAAAGTAATCGGTTCGCTGGTCGATAAAATAAAAGCGGACGGCACCGTTTTCGATTCAATTAAAATCGCTTTTACCGTACTCGCACCGCTGATGACGAGTTTCCTGCCGGATAGTCTGCACCTGATTAAATAAATAACACCAAAAAAACGCCGCTCCTGCATTGTGCAAAAGCGGTGTTTTTATTTATTGGTCGAATGGCTTACCTGCTCACCACCACCCGCTGCATCATACGCGCTCCACTCTCCGTAATAATACTGATCGTATAAAGCCCCGCTTCGGCCAGTGTGACCGATTCGCGGGCGTGCGCCTGCACGGGGCGGGTAAGAACGAGTTTACCCTGTGCATCGTAAATCGTAAGCTCGACGGAGGATGCGCTGTTCAGGGCGACTGTGAATGTTCCGTTATTCGGGTTCGGGTAAAGCTGGAATACGTTTGCTGCGTTTTGTTCGGCGAGACCGGTGCACGGATTTACCGTGATGATTACCGTAGCTGTATCGGAACAGCCGTTTCCGTCGGTATAAATATAAGTTGCCGTTTGCGCACCGTTCCCGGCGGTCAGCGGGTTAAACGTGCTGCCCGTTACGCCCGGTCCCGACCAGGTTCCGCCTGCGGGCGTGCCGGTCAGCGATACTGCGGCATCGTTCAGGCATACTGTTGCCGACGATGCTGAACCGGATGCTGTGGGCGGGGTATTGATAGTTACAGAAATCGTATCGCTGTTGGTGCAGCCGTTCGAACCGGTAGTGGTTACGGAATAGTTGCCGGTACTTGTTGCCGTTAATGTCTGCCCCGTGCTGCTGTCGTTCCAGAGGTACGAAGCCGCGCCGCTGCCTGCATCGAGCAGAACGCTGCCGCCGCACTGTTCTACATCATTACCGAGCGCTGCACCGGGAAGCGCATTCACCGTAACTGTAACGGTATCGCTGTTCATACAGTTGTTCGCATCGGTGCCGGTAACCGTATAGGTTGTTGTTACTGCCGGCGAAACGGTTTCCGTAGCGTTGCTTCCGCCGCTGCTCCACGAATAGGTGAGCGCGCCGGATGCATTCAGCGTATCCGTCGATCCTGCGCAGACTGTTCCGGAAGAAGCGACCGCATTTACGTTTGGTAATGCGTTCACATTCACGCTCACCGTTGCGGTGTTCATGCAGCCGTTACTGTCGGTACCGGTTACGGTATATGTTGTACTTGCCGAAGGTGAAACGATTTCCATCGCATTGCTTCCGCCGCTGCTCCACGAATAGGTGAGCGCGCCCGAAGCATTCAGCGTATCGTTTTCGCCGGCGCAGATGTTTCCGGAAGAAGCGGCGGCATTTACATTCGGCAGCGCGTTCACGTTCACGTTTATTGTTGCCGTATTCGTGCATCCGTTGCTGTCGGTGCCGGTTACGGTGTATGTTGTAGTTGCCGAAGGCGAAACGATTTCGGTAGCGCTGCTTCCGCCGCTGCTCCACGCATAGGCAAGTGCGCCGGATGCATTCAGCGTATCGCTTTCTCCGTCGCAGGTCGTTCCGGATACCGAAGAAGCCGTTACGTTCGGTAAATTATTCACTGTAACAGAAACCGTTGCCGTGCCGGAACATCCGTTGGCATCAATACCGGTTATGGTGTACGTGCTGTTGCTGACCGGTGAAACGATTTCAACAGCAGCTGTTCCGCCCGAACTCCAGGAATACGTACTTGCTCCCGAAGCGTTCAGCGTATCACTTCCGCCCATGCAGATGCTTGCAGAAGCCGTGATGGTAACAACAGGCAATATGTTGATCGCGATGTTTGTTCCGTTATCCGCGCCCGTGGTTACGGGTGTTGATGAAACCACGCGCACGCGGTACCCCGCACCGGCAGGCGTTGCCGGCGGGAACGGAATGGACATGGACAATGCGCCGGTGGAATTGCTGTTGAGCGTACCGATGGAAACGGGAACGGCGAAACTTCCGGAAGCATCGGAAAGTTCAGCGGTATAAACGTTACCGGAAACGTACGAACCGCCGGCAGTGAAATTCAGCGTGGTCATGTCGCCTGCGCAATAGGCGGCCGAAAGCGTGCCGGTCAGGATAGCCTGGTTCAGCTGCTGCGAACCGTTTGTGCTTACCGGTGATTGTGCAGCGAAACTGCGCACGCGGATCCAGTCCACTTCTTCTATGTAACCGGTGCTGTACGTGGAAAAACCGACATAATATCCTGTGCCGGTATAGGAGTTGAGTAAAGTCGGCGTCGTGTTGCAGTTGGAAGTGGTCTGGTTGCAGAAACTGTTTACTACGATCGTATTGCCGCTGAAATCGGTTTGCAGCTGAAAGTCATTAAAGATGCCCGAGTTGGGATGCGGAACGTTCGGGTAGGCATTACTGAACCAGGCATTGCCGCCGGAAACGTCGGGATCCTGTGTAGTGCCTTTTGTTGTATTATCAAGACGAAAAGTATACCGGCTGTCGGTTCCGGCATAACCCAGGACCATGGCGGCTGAAGGACCGGTGGCCCGTTCGCGGCTTTCAATGACTACGGCGCTGTTCCAGGTCGTGTTGCTGCGGATGTATTCCCAGTTGCTGTTCCCGACAACGGTAAGTATGCCGCCGCTTTCCGACAATGTCGAAGGCGTTCCGCGCGTAGTCCATTTCGTGGTATTGAAAACATTGTCGTTGAAATCGTCGAAGAACAGGAACGTGCTGTCGCCGCTGGATGCTGCCGGGGCGGACACGTTGCCGTAGTACATATTGATGACGGTATTTCCGCTCGCGGCCAGGCTGGGCACTTTCACCCAGATATACGTAGTGGCCGTATTCAGCCCGCTTTCAATCCAGTACTGGATATTGTTGCAGCTGCCGTCTGTAAAACGGATATCGTCCCCGCTGGCCAGCATCTGTCCTGCGCCGATGGGCGTTGCCGTGTTCACCGTAAGCCGCACCTGGAAATTCGTCAGCACAGACACGTTCGGATTGTTGATCGTAACCGGCATAAGATATGCCCAGGAAGAAAGGCACTGTCCGAAAGCATTACCGGCAAGTCCGGACAATACAAGCAGGAAAAATAATCGCGTACACATTTTCATGAGGATTGTTTTTTAGATACGGGTTTGTTGGTTTGTGCAGAACTGTTTTGCCGCCATAAATATAAGCCAAAGCCGGTTAAAACGGGCTACCTGTATACGATGAAGCAGGAGGGCAGCCTGGGCGGGGACGTACATCCAACCGCAGCGCACACCGAACGCCTTTTTCTTCTTCGAGGGCAAAGGCACGCAGAGCGTGAGCAAAAAAGACACACTGAAAGCCCGCGTAGCCGCTACGGCGGAGGCAGGGGCGCTTTTTGAGTAAGTAGTTGGATACTACAGACGAAAAAAGCAACGAAGAGTGAGCAAAAAAGGCTCCTAAAAAACCGGAAAGATAATTTCCTGACAGCCTCTTAGCCCGAAAGCGAATATATAAGATTGCTCAGCCGCAGCAGCGGTTTCGAATTGCTTTCGTCTGTTCCGGAGAACACGCTCAGGTCAAACAGCAATTCACCGCCTGTGGTAGCAACGGGGTTTGCGCCGAGCCAGTTGTTCACCGCCTGCGCCAGGTTAGCCGGGATGCCGGTATCGTAAACCATCATCGGCAGGAAGACGATGGGCAGGCGGCTCACAATAGCCGTGCTGCCGGCGCCGGTAGCCAGTTCATACCCGTAAAGCGCGGAGATCTTGACCAGCGGCGTATCGGTGCCGAACAGGTTGCTGAACAGCGCGGTGAGCGCAGGTTCGAGCTGTGTAGCCGGGTTGCCGCTGCCGAATTCCAGCGCAACGCCGCGGGTGATATACGGGATGATGCTGTGCGAATACAAAACTTCCGGTGTCTGGAAAACAAAATTTTCGTTGGTGGGCGTGGCGGTAAGTATCATGTTTCTTGCCGCAAAAGATCCACCCAGTGCATTCTGATAATTCATCACATCGAGCTGGATAAATTCCACGCGGTGTTCCAGTTGCCTGATGGCCGGCACGGTGTATGGCGGGTAGGTATAAACACAGTCGGTGTTGCCGGGCGTTTTGGTCAGTTCATGTTCCACCGGCGGCGATACAGAAGTATCGATGTAGTAAATGTTGGGATAATTGTCGCCCGGCCCCGTATTGCCCGCTGTGAGCGGTGTGAGCGTCATGGTTGCTTTCCAGTCGGCATCATCATGATGTTCGTTTTCCGAAACGATGCTGTATTCGTAAAACTGCTGCGCGGGCACCGCGGTCATGCTGAGGTGCGTGGATGTAAAGACCCAGGTATCCGCAATATTTTCCACCAGGGTGGCCAGCGTATCGAGTGTACTGCCCAGCGTGGGAGGCGGTGTGCCCGGAACAGCCAGCGCGTCGAGGTCTTTTTTCAGCGCAGGCCATACGCTGATAAATTGTGCGAAAGCGGTGAAGAAATCATCCGGCACTGCAGCCTGCATATAATCCGAATGCGCTTCGGTAGCCAGGTTGAAAGTGGCCATGATATAATTCGTATCCTGGGCGGCTTCCTGGTGCAGGTAGGTGAAGGAGAAATTCCATTCGCTCGCTTCTTCCACATTCTGCGGGTACGTGGAGGGGAGCTGCGCATCGGTGTACGTGGCTTCGGCATCCTGCGCGGTGATGATGGGCGCAACAGGATAGGAGCGAAGCGGCAGCGGGATATCCGGCTGGCCCAGGTTGGTATTTATAACGCCGTCGAAGTTGGTGGATGAACCGATAGGAATAACAAAACTGAGCCAGGAAGATGCCTGGTAACCGTCGGCGCCCGCGATATCCCGGATATTGAATTCCAGTTCGTCAACCGCGTAATTCAGTCCCAGCAATGCTTTCCGGTATTCGGCTTCGGAACTGACATCAAGCAGGAAGTTCACCTGGTTGGTTCCGGTGGCGAGCGAAATTTTAGACGTGGATGCGGAGAAACTGAAATTGCTGAGCACCATGTAACTTGTAAATGCCGGCGCCAGTATACCCGTGGTGCTGCGCAGCTGAAGTGCGAGTTCCGTGGCCGTCATCTGCGGTGAGCCGGTCATTTCGGCGGCCACCAGGTCAAGCGAATTATTGGAAGCGGTAACCAGCACGGACGAATAACCCGGAACCGAAATGGTAACGCCTTCGATGAAAATACCGGTATTGTCTTCGTTGGCATAGGCCCAGTCAACGATCGGCGCAGCGAAGAATTCAGCGATTTGTTCAATGGTTTGTGTGCCGCTAACCTGGCTCAGCCCGGTAATGGTGATGATGGTGCGCGCCAGGAAAAGTCCCTGCGTTTGCGGATCGGGCCAGCTGAGACCGGCTACCAATGCCTGGCTGGTAACATTATAATGCTGCGCTACGGTTGCGATCGTATCCGTATTCGTAATCGTATAATCACCGCCGCCGGGATACGTCACCACCAATCCCACATCCAGGATACCGGTGAACTGGTCAATCTGTTCGGTGAGATAATCCACCGATACGTGCATGAACGTGGCGACAGTACTTACCGAATCGGCAATGCCTGTGCGGTAAAGTTTACTTACCGGCGCGCCCGAAAGCCGGGGCGACTGGCCGCCGCTGAACGGTGATCCTATGGCAATATCATACTGCAGCAGGGCATCGCTGTTGTATGCCTTGGTAAGATTAATGAGCAACTGGTCCTTGATCGCTTCGCGCGCTTTGCCCAGTTTGGCAGTATCGGGCGTAACGTCGAGTACGTAATCGAGACCGGTTGAAATTTTATCAGCCAGCGTTTTCTTGGCGCTTACGATACGGTTATAAGCATTGTTGCTTCCGGCCAATGTACTCGCAGGCGCCGCATATGCCGGGCCCAGGAACAGGTCAACCGCCGAAAGGAAGGTGAGTACCCAGGTTTCCATATCCACCGCCTGGTAATTGTTGTTTTTGCCTCCGGTGAGCACACCGGCCTGGTAGTCCTGGATGAAGACATTGTTTTTGCTGACCAGCGTGTTCGACAGTGGGCGCAAAGCGTAGTACGAAGGCGAAACCGTGTTGATGGTAAAATTGCTGATGCCGGTAGCGCCGAAATAAACCGCCCATACGGGACGCAGCCCGCTTTTCGTATCGGAAGCATCAACGGAACGGCCGAGCGCCACTTTCAAACAGCGGGGCTGATCAGTCCCGCATCGTCTTTATCACGCGTGATGGTCGCGTCCACCGTTACTTCAAAAATGGTGGAAGGATAATGCGGTGCCTCGCTATAGCCGGACCCGAGGTTTTGCGTAAACAACTGCTTCACCGGCGGCAGCAGGAAATACTGGTTTGCTGCAATGATGGGCTGTGTTTTGTTGGCGAGCGCAATTTCAGAAACGGTGGTTTCGATGCCTTCCGTTTTGTAACGATACACCAGCGAGTTGAATGTGTCGTACTGATCAACAGTGAGCGGGTAAGCAACCGGCTGGTTGTTCACTGTGCGGTATATGGTAACCGTGCTGTTGACCGCCAGGAAATGCTGCAGCGAACTGTTGGTGCGCGCAATTTCGTCGGCCGTAACATTAAACGAGGTTTCGAGCGCGCCCAGGTTGTTCGCCGCGCTTCCGCTGGAAGGCAGCGGTGCCGACAGGAACGACGCGGCCTGCAGGTAACCGGGCGTGGCGGCGATAAGATTGACCAGCTGCGACAATTGCACGGTACCGCCGCCCGCGTTCACGCGGTTGAGCACCGACTGGAAGGAATCGCCCGCAACCGTTGTCGTGCCGGCGCCAAGGTTGATCGTTTGCCCGGGAGCCATAACCCAGGTCACCGTTTCGTTGAGCGTGGCCAGTTGCAGCGCGTATGAACTGTTACCGTAAAACGCAGTGGCAATGGCGTTCAGCGTATCGGCCGTTTTCATGGTATAAGGCACGTATGCCGCCTGCTGCATGGTTGTGCTGATGAGCACCAACTGCGGAACGGTAAGCGCATTGGTGGGATAAGCGCTGGTGCCGTGATTCACTGTTTGCAGCGGCGTGGCGGTATTCGCATCGTAAATATCTTCCGGCGTAATGGCGTAACTGTTGGCGATGCTCAGCAGCGTATCGTCGTCGAAAGGCGTTTCCGTCCTGGAGAATACGCTGAGCGCCTGGCCCGCGAGGTACACATTTTTAATGAGCAGGTTGGCCGGGATGGCCAGGATGGCGGTGGCTGTATAGGCGGGGAACAGCGCAGCGATCACAGGGAAAGTATCTTTTTCCTGCGTGAAGTAATCGGCAATCTCCAGTTGCGCATTCGCCGCGACCAGGTTCGGCACATCTGCATTGGCCCCGGCCACATCGCCCACGGTGTAAACGACGGTGCTTACCGAAGCGCCCTGTGCATTGAACTGTGCCGCGATATTCGTAAACGAATCATTGGCCACCGTGGTGTACTGTAATCCGTCGAGCGTAAGCAGGATGCCTTCGTTGATGATGTTCACCGCGGGCGCACTGTTGGCAAAAGCGATACCGGCCGGCGTGCAATACAATTGTACCGAAAGGCTGCGCAGCGTAGCCGTAGCGGCCGAACCATCGGCGGTGTTCACCGTTACCGTGCGCGAAGGAACGGCAAAATCAATTCCGGCCGTGAGTACCGCGTTCATATTCGCGCTCACAATCTGCTGGATGGTCAGCGTAGCGGGCGGCGACATGCTGTTTGCAGCATTCGTAATATCCGTGAACGTTTGCCCGGCCACCGTGGTAAGGAAATACGGAATGTTGATGGTGCCTGCGAAAATATCGATGGCTTTGCGTTCGAGGTTCACCGCCGCCAGGTCTTTATAAGAACAATTGTACGCGGCGGTAATTGCTGCCAGTGTGGAGTTGGCGGTACTGCTGATCACGGCCAGTCCTTCACCCAGCAGTTCTGCCGCCGAGAGAAATACGTAAGCGCTGTTTACGTAAGCCAGCACCTGGCCCGTGTCCAGGTCGTATGATTCGTTTTCGACCGGCAGGCTGGTGGTTTGCACCACCGAAGTACTCATGCTGAATTCCACATCCTGCTGCGCCGCCTGGTAATAGATTTGTTTGTAGCGTACCTGGTGCGCTTTGGACGCGTTGATGGCGCCGCTGTACGAAAGACCGTTCCCGGGAATATAATCTTCGATGCGGAAACCGAAAAGCAGATTGAAATACGGCGTACCGGCAGCTCCGCCATTGCCCGAGAAATAATAATTGAGCGAAAGTCCCGGCCATTGCGAGAAGCCGATGATATCATCGTAATAACCTACGGGTGCTTCCACAGTATTGATGGCTGTTGCAGGAGTAGTGAAGTTACCGAAGATATCATAAAAATTAAACGCGATGCCGGCATTACCCAGTTTACCGGTACTGCCGTCGATGGCGATCCCGGCATACGGATCGAGGCTGGCTGCGGGCAGGGCGGGGCAGGTGGAGAGCGGGTGCGCGGCGGCGAGCGTGGCGATCGGGATCACCTGGTGGAAATGCCAGGTCGATGTGTCTTCATCAAATGCAGCCAGTGCATCGGGCGGCGACGGGTTTTTGGACGGGTCGAGTGGACCGAGCGGCAGACCCTGGTTGCTGGTGATGAACAGCGAACTCTGTTGCACCTGGTAGCCGAATAAACTGAAAAGCAGTTGCGTGCGCAGCATGGGTGGGATGGTTTCCACCTGCGTGGGATCGGGATTCGGCATCACCATGTCGAAGCCCGTATTGCCCGGCTGCACGTTGGCCGTGCGCAGCAGGTCGGTGGCGCCGGTGGAAGCCGCAAATACGTTCATGGTCGCCGCATCCATATTATCGCCCGAAACAGCGCAGTTGTTGAACGGCTGCAGGTTGCGCACCGTGGCCGACTGCGTGGTTTGCGAAGCCAGCGTAACCAGCAGCCACACCGTGGCATTGCCCGACTGGTCGAAAACGGAACCGGGCAAACCGCTGCCGCCGGAAGAATAATTGAAATAATAACCGCCCGTGCCGATGATGATGCCTTCCCAGGTGTACTGCAGGAAACTCATCGGGTTGCCCAGCGGCGCGCTGTAAGTGCCCACTTCATCATCACCCGCTGCGGTCATTGAACGGCGCAGCAGTAAACCGCCGCTCGTGGTTTCGGTGGAGAGATTTGTTTTCAGCATGTACGTCTGCTGCGGATCGGCTGCCGCGGAAATAAGTCCCGACGGATTGGCGCTGCTGCTGTTGGGCCGGTATAAAATATAAATGGTGGCGGTATCGGTGGGGTTGTCCTGCAGGTAAGTCCATACCCGCAGCAACTGGTCGCGGTTGGTTTCGTCGGCCGAAGCGAGCTCATACGTATTCGGTAATACCTGCCCGGACTGCACCGTATTGGCTACGCTGCGCACCTGGATATTCATAAGCGTGGCCCAGAAATATTCCGAAACTTCCTGTGCGGAATCGGCTGTTGCATTTTGACCGGTCGTATAGGAAAGCGAAAAATTGGTGTCGGTAATTTTTCCCGCGTTGAGTTTCGTGATCAGCTGGCTGGGAAATTGCCAGATACCCGGTTCACCGGCCAGCGGGCTGGTGACCGTGACTGCCGAAGGGAAACTGAGCGCGGCGGGCGTTTGCCAGTGCAGTTGTTTCTGCATGGTGTAACGGATCTCCTGGTCGTCGTAAAGCCGCATCACTTCCGGCTGTGTAAATACCGGGGCAAAATTGGTGGACGGGTACTGCGCGGCAGCCAGCGCATCGGTGATGGCTACAGTAAGTGAAGTGGTAATGCTGGTGAGAAGCACCCAGCCCGGCTGCAGGTTGGCCCAGTCCGTATCCGGGTTCAGCGTTACGATATCCGGGTACTGCGCCACGAGCGAAGCTTCCGTATCGCCGGGCTGCACCACGTAACTGTCGGCAAAATTGATCCACGATGCGCCGCCCGAATTGGTGAACAGTACATTATAAGGTGTAGTAATCGGCTGCACCGGTGCGGTAAACTGCTGGCCTGAGAGCGCGTAAGCCGGGTACATCGGCGTGCTTGCCGGGATCGGCGTATCACCCGGCGGTACGTCGGCGGGCAGCGGCAGGCGCAAACCGTTCAGCAGGAAACGCGAAACCGAAGCGGAAATATTGTTGCTGTGTGTTTTTGTTACCAGGTCGCTCTGCAGGCGGCTCACGCTGATCATCGGCACCACGGGAATCTGCAGTACCACCGGGTTGCCGTCGCTGCCGGTAACGGGGAAAAGACTGCTTACGTTTTCGAGATCAATCGCCAGTTCGTCGAGCGGCAGGTTGTATTTTGCCGCAATACCGGCAAGCGTATCGCCCGGCACGATGCTGTATGTCACCGGCGGAATAATGAATACGGCCAGCGGTGCAATAACAGCCGGTACGCCCTGGTTCACCGTTGCCAGGCCGGTAACGGAAATGCTGAACAGGTCCGAAAGCGATTGCAGCGTATCGTTGCCCTGTACTTCACGCACCATACCGGGAATTTCCACCACCGTTCCCGGCTGCAGTGCATTCCAGTTCACTGATGGATTCATGGCGGAAACCGAAGCGGCAAAATCAGTCATGTAGGTATTGCTATTCTGCGTCATCGCAAAATAAGCCGACACAAGATCCAGCGTATCGCCTTCGCGCGTGGTGTATTGCGGCAGCGGGTTGGGCGATGTGCTTACATCATTGTACGCCTGCGGCAGGGTAAGCACGGTGCCGGGTGTAAATGCACCTTGCCAGTCGACTGCCGGCAAATTGTTCATCGTGAAAATGGTTTGCGTGTACCAGAGGAACATGGCGCCGTCAATGATACCGCCCACTTCCGAGCTGTTCCGGGTGCCTGTTGTGCTGCCGGCAACAACATAGAGCCGTGCCAGGAACCAGGCAGAAATAAAGTTGAGCGAATCGCCGGTAACCGTGGTATAACTGAAACGCGCCGATACGCCCGCTGTTTGCGGCTGTGCAATGGAAAATGAACTGCCCTGTGCCAGCAAACCGATGACGGATGCGTTGAGCGCAGCCAGTCCCGCTGTGTCCATTCCGAAACTGGTGGCAATGCTGCTGAGCTGGTCGGTGCTTTTCGCCTGGTATAATACGCCGTTCAGCGTAAGTGCAGGAATTGCGGTGTTGAGTGTTGTGTCCTGGTTGGCTTCGGCAACTTCCTGCACGGTTACACCGCTCAGCACCTGCAGTTCGAGCGGCGGGGCGATGGGTGTGGTGGGTACATCCGGGTTCAGCTCCTGCAGTTCCGCTACGGTCATGCCGAACATATTGGCCACCGATTCCCAGGTATCGCCCACTTTTACTTCGTACGTCAACTGCACTTTCGGGAAATCGGGGCTGTTGGCGATACTGTACAGCGAATCGCCGGCTGAAACCGTCCAGGGATAACTGCTGAGCAGGCTGATGCTTTCCTGGATGGACGAGCGGGCGATCATCAGGAAATAATCACGGAAAATCATTTTCGCAAACGATTCGGAAACGCCATCGTCATCCGCTTTTTTACTGTTGCCGCTGTCGTCGCCGCTGCCCGGTGTAACCGGTCCGGCTTCGGCTACGTTGTTCATCACGTTCACCGAAAGCTGTTCGAGGTACTCCGTGATTTTGTCTTCGTAATTTTCGGTAACGCTGTAAGGTTCCGTCGCAAAATGGATGGTGCTTCCGCCGTTGAGCTGCATGCTCATCACTGGCGGCATCGGGAAAACAGTGGCGCTGGTAGTTGACGGCGGAACCGGCGTGGCGCCGCTGCCTTCGGATGGAATACCGCTGACCTGGAAAATAAAATTGCTGGTCATGAAGGTATCCAGGTTCTGGTAACTGAAACCGGTATCGTAAGCGGCGCTGTCGGCCAGCAGCGTATTGAGCAGTTCCAGGTCGGCCGAAGTGATGTTGGCCGGATCGGTTCGCGGCAGTGCGTTCACCGTGTACAGGAACATGGCCTGCACCAGCATGTTGAACGGCGACTGCGCGGGATCGCTTACCCGTGCGCTGTGGGCGAGCGACAATTGCCGGATTGCACCGCTGTCGGAAGCATCCGTGGGAATGGTGTTTTCTGCAAACAGCGCCATCACTGCTTCTACCTGCGGAGTATTGCCGCTGCCGCCGGGAAGGGCGGAAGGAACTGCCACGGTAAAAGATGGCGTGAGTGTGATGTGCAGGGATTGCACCGAAC
>VBWE01000012.1:0-11605 GCA_006218065.1 Bacteroidota bacterium | reverse complement strand
CGAACCGAATACCGCGGTCGACGGACTCCAGGTGAGCGCGGCGGCAAAAGAGCCGGCATTCAGTGCCCGGAACTGCTGGTGCAGCAGGTTTACCGACAGTTGAATCATTTTACGCTGCGCATGTGTGCGGTGCGTATGCGGACTTCTGATCGCGGTGCGCTGCATGCGCAGCTGGCCCATCCTGTTTTGCGCCGCCACGTCTGAACGTTTGGTGAGCTGCCGGCCGGAACTGCCGCTGCCCTGGCGAATGGTCCATGGCGTGGGTTTGTAATCGCCGATGGTGAATTTTTCTTCCAGTTCGAGGCTGAAGGAAAAATGAATGCGGACGAAAAGTATTTTGATGGATGCTTTTACTTCCACACCCACTTTGAGTTCGATGAGGATCGGCGCGTACGATTCGATTACGATCGTAACGCTGGCATAAGCGGTTACGCTGACCTCCACTTTGATCACGGCAAAATCGACCGAGCCGTACAGTTTGCCCACGATGGCGATGGTGCCCTTCATCCAGTAGTACATGGGTGCGGGCATCGACTTGTCGTTCGGGTTGAACCAGGCAAGCACACCTTCCACGATACCTTCCACGGTGACCGAAAGCCCGGCTTTGAGCGGTCCCTTGTTGAATGTTTTTCCAAGACCGACGGAAAGCCCGAGCCCGAGTTCGATCACCGGGTTGAAGGTGCCGTTGGTAATATCGGGAACGCGCTTGCTGGTGGTGCCGTTCAGTTTCGCGAAATAAAAACCGCCGTAGCCGATGAAGGGGAATACCTGCAGGCAGAACGAATCGGTGAAATCGCCGTTGTGCGGGAAGCCGAGGTCCACGCGGAAATCGCCGTTCGTATAAATTTCCAGTTTGATCACCGGCAGGGTGATGCTCACTTCACCGAATTCGAGCTGGCGGAACTGCTCGGGTATGCGCAGTTCGATGCGGAATACGCCGATGGTATCGGTAATTTTTACATACAGGATCTGGAACTTGAGCCCGGCGAGCGAACCGGCGCGTTCGCCCGAAAGCGCCACCAGCAGGCCGTAGAGCTGCGGATCGTTGAAAACCACCGCCAGCCGCACCATGCCGATCACGGTGATGTCGAGCCCGAAAAGCCAGTGACTGTTATCGTCGAATTTCAGGCCGGGTGATTGCAGCAGCGGGTTTTCGTTCCCGTTTTCGGGCGGCCGCATGTACGTGATCAGGGCGTTGATCACATCTTCCACATTCTCGAAACCGGCTACATCGTTGATGGCTACGTGCTGCCCGAGACCAACGTAACGGATATCGATAAAGGCCGATTCTTCGCCGGGCACTTCCGGGGCCGGGTCGTCAATCACATCCCACTCCAGCGGTTCGCCGCCGTTTGTGCCGTATTCCTGGTCGAGGAAACGGCCGGTGATCTGCGCCAGCACTTTGCCTTTGCCGTTCACCGTTTTATAAGTAAGCCCGATGGAGTCGATGTAAACGAAAACAAAATTCACATCGATCTTGTACCAGATGCCTACTTCTTTGGTGGTGAGGTTGGCGGTGAGCGTCAGGTTTTTGAAATTGATATCGTACAGGATATCCCAGGGACTGTCGAGCGTGAACTCGATATTGGGATTGGCCAGGTTCACCAGGTATTCGATGATCTCGCCGAAGCTGAGATCGCCGAAACCGATGGTGAGCAGGGTTTGTGTTTTTGATTTGTCGTTCGGATCGGGCTTCGACGAAAGTGTGGCGGTAAGCTCGAATTTTTTGTACGAAAAAACGAAGGTGATCGTATTGGAGCCCGGCGCGAAAGTATAGCGCATGAGCACCCCGAAATTATTGATGCTGAAAAAACCTTCGGCGAGCCCGCTGTAAATAAGCGGGTTTTCTACTTTCAGGCGGGTGGCGTTTAATTCGAAACGCGCCGATGCTTTCAGGTTGATATCGGTATCGGGAATGGTGTAGAGCCATTCGAGCCCGGCCCTTACAAAGTACGTGGAAAGCGCCGTATTGAAACGGAGATAAAGTTCGGTCAGCGCAAGGCTCTGCAGCGAATCGGGCAGGGTATAACCGGCCCAGCTGGTATTCACCGTCATAGCCGTAACGAGATCCTGCGCGCTGAACGAGTAGCCGTAAAAAAGTCCGCCCGAAAAAGCCCAGCCCGAATTGACGCCCGGCAGTTTTTCCGCTTTTACGAAAAACAGCTTGCCTACAATGTCGAACTGCGCCATGATGTACCCGCTGAGCATGCTGGCGGTATAATCCACTTCCATGTTCATCTGGCGGAAACTGCCGAAGGAAATATTTTCCTGGAAAGGATTGTTCTCCGGCAGTACTTTTTCGATGGCTGTGTAGAACATGTACGATGAAAGCGCCGGCTGTCCCTGGAAATCGGCGATGGTTACTTCCAGGTTGGGAATCACTACGGCGCCACCTGTGAAATAATTCATCGCCGCACTTACGTCGATACGGTCGCCGCCTTTCATGAAGGCATGAATCGTCCAGGTGGGATAAGTTACTTCTACAATAAGATTGACATTGTCGCTTTCGGTGCCGATCGTAAATATGCCGGTAATGATGACCTCGTAATTGGGCGTGCCGTCGGACAGGAAATAAATATTCCAGGTAATGGATATTCCGGTGATTTTAAGATTGGGCAACGACGGCAGCCAGTCGGTGGTGATGGCGATGGTTACACCGATCTGCTGCATGCCCCAGGTTTGCGGGTTGAAGGACGTATTTACACCGGTGAGGTAAATATCGAAACCGGCCGGCAGTCCCGGGGGCAGCGGCAAATCCCAGCCGCCGAGAAACGAGGAAATGGAACTGAGGCTGTTGCCGATCGAGATGCCGTGTTCGCGCGGAATCTGCACATCGAATCCCCACACAAAATTACCCTGCATCAGCGGGGCGGAAACAATCATTTTCGTGGTGCCGATATATACATCGCCCGAAAAAGTAGCGCCCGAAGCGGAAGGAAGATCGGGATCGGAAGAATAAAACGAGTAGAGTAAAACAAAACAATTGGTGAGCTTGTACGTATCCAGCAGGTCGATGCTGAACCCGTACACCGCCGCATGGAGATTGATCAGCGGGACGGGATTGCCTGCGGTGATGGTAATTTTCCCGCTTACCGGGAGCGCATTGCTGCCGGGGATATACGGCGCTGCCGAAGCGAGATTGCCTTTGGTGGCGTCGAGCACCGCGGTGAAATTAAGCCCGGTGGAAAAACCGTTCCCGTCGTAAGTAGCCGAAAGGTACTGCGGTGTGCTGAATGAAGTGGTGGTGAAAAAAGAAGGAGCCGTTTGAATGCCCACCGCATTGTAAATTTTTGACTGGGGCAGGCCGGGAAAATTCTGCGAAAAAGTCCATGTTTGCAGGTCCTGCGGAACGACGGAAAAAGTAAGTTTTACCACACCGTTTTCCACGATGCCGGTAAGCACGGTATTCGAAAGTACGTTCAGCACCGTGGCGGTACCGGTCAGTGTAACATTGTAATTGGTGGGTGTAACCACCGCGTAATCCACCTCGATGCTCAGCTCGCCGAAATAACCGACAACCTGTCCCGCTTCATCGAGCAGCGCTGCCGACAGGATGATGTAGTTGACCGTTTGACCGCCGATCGTTTTCTGCTGGATATTATCCTGCAGCAGTTTGGTCAGCGCATCAAGTGAATGTACAGTTGCCATATTTTACTTCCGTGTTTTATGTCCCGTTTGCATTGAACCATCCCGACTCCTGCGCCACGCCGGCAAGCCCGGTCCACATTTTGAAATTTATTTTCTGGTCGCTGTCCCTGATCAGCAGTTCGTAATGTCCGCCCACCGAGCTGAGCTGGGCGTCGTCGGCCTTGACAAGCGTGGTGAAAATGAGTCGCGTATCGTCAATATTTGTCCAGTTGTACCGGGCATCATCACCACTACGGCTTCTTTTACGGTTGAAAGCGCCGCATACATAACCGTGTTTCATATTGCTGTTGGTCCAGATCGTCGTCTGATCTTCCAGTCGTTTAAGCACCGTGCAATACGGATGTCCCCATTTCTGGTCGCTGCTGATCACCGAACAGTCCGGCAAAACCGCCTGCAGCCAGCCGTCGGTGGTAGCCGTTTCGGCGCCGTGGTGCCCAAGTTTCAGGGCGAATGATTTCAGGAAAGCGAGCGTCGTGGCATAAGCGGTATGTAACATATAATCTTCCGCCGTTTCTTCCGCATCGCCGCTCAGGATCACTTTCCAACCCTGGTACGAAAGCATCAGCACGATGCTTTTCGGGTTGGGCAATGCGTTCTTGCGTGTAGGCACATTGGCGCTGAGCAGGTACATGTCCACCCCGCCCATGGATGCCGCCGGCCAGCGGGGAGTCGTACTGGTGTCATGATCCGAATCGCCGAAAAGCGTGAGTTTGCCTGCCGTTTCTTTATTGTTGAGCAGGAGACCGACGTAGAAATCGTGGTAATTGGATTTCTCTCCTCCGATATAAACGTTGGTGAATGGATAGCTGTAAAGACCGGTACCCGTAATTTTCAGATCCAGTTCCCAGAGCAGGTTATTGTGATCGCGGTCGGAATGCGTGATGAATAAATAATCAATACTGGTTTTCCCGAGCGCAGTTAATTCGTCGGCAATGGTTTTGACTGCATTTTTACCTGCCGTTTCCGAATTTTTCAGCGAACCGAGATCCACCAGGATGGTGGTATTGTCAGGCAAAATGATGAAGGTGCCATCACCCTGGCCGACATACAGAAATATGAAACGCAGTTGTGCCATACGATTATTATGGTGTGAACCAGCCGGTATTGGGCGGGTTGCCTTCCAGGTTTTCGGAATGTGAAATCATGATCTCGCCGTTGTCTTTTACAGCGTAACCATAGTGTGAACCGGAAGCAGCCCATCCGGGTTCTACATTGGGAACCATCCCGATGTCTTCCCCGTCATCAACGGCAGGCAGGATGGTGACAGGAGGGCTAAGTGTTACCACATAGAGGTTGCTGAAGATGTAGAAGAGATTATTGATATTGATCCAGTTGTAATCTTTTTCTACCGGCAGGTATTCGCCGCAGACATAACCATGCTTGAATTCGGGAACTACCCGGACAAACCTGGCATTGATGATGCGCACGTAAACCGAACAATACGGATGCCCCCATTTCTGATCGCCGCTGGCGAAATAGGCGCCAGCCTGCAGGGCGTTCAGCCAGAAATCGGTGGTGGCGTTTTCCGAACCGTGATGCCCGAGTTTTAAAGCGAAACTTTTGAGGAAAGCCTGTCCCGCGACAGAATTATAATTCGTGTTCACAATTTTGTCCTCGCTTTGCATTTCCGCATCCCCGGTGAGCACCAGTTTGCGGCCGGCATATTCCACCATCAGCACCAGGCTTTTTTCATTTTTATAACCGGCCTCTTTGGTTGGCACATTGGCGCTGAGCAGGTATATTTTTACATCGCCGAAAGTCCAGCGTGGACTGTCAATAGCATCCTTGTCGCAGTCGGCAAATTCAGTAAACGTGGTGGCCGGTGTAAACACATTATCTTTTACCCACTGGGAATAATCGTTTCTGAGACCGCCGATGCATACGTTGGTAATGGTAAGTCCGGGTATGGCGACATATAATTCGGGCAGCAGGTTATAATGATCGCCGTCGCCGTGCGTCAGGAATAAGTAGTTGATCACTGTGCTGCCGGCAAGTTGTTGCCTGATATACTCAATGGCGCCGCTGCCGGCAATCTCCCCGTTTTTTTTCGAGCCGAGGTCCACCAGTATTTTGGTACCGTCGGGACAAGCGATCCAGGTCCCGTCGCCCTGTCCCACATCCAGGAAAGTTACGTCCAGTTCAGCCATAGTTCAGGAAACAGGAGTTGATGATGACAGCAGTTTTTTGCTGCTGTTTTTATTTTCGTCTTTTTCTTCTTTCTCGTCTTTGGCGTACGCCGCATACCAGCCCAGTGCGCTCCGCCTGGATCCGGGGTTGCCGAAAATGTAAGCGTCGATAAGTCCCGGCGGGAAACTGAAACCGAAAAAGCTGAGCGAGATGCCGCGGAACTTGAGCATATAAGCCGTACCGCCGTTCACACCTGCAGCCGGGTCAGGCGTAACTTCTCCTACCGTGATTTCGATTTTCCGGAAAACAAGGTTCAGCAAGCCTTCGATGGAAATTTTGGTATTGCCGGAAGAGGAACCCGGCAGGCTTACACCGATGTAAATATTCTGCTTTGCAGGATCATCGGTCGGTTCCCAGCCGATAAACAGGACGATGGAAAAACCGGCATCACCCGCCAGCGAACCGAGTGAACCCAGGTCGAGCGCATACTGGAAACCGTACCAGTGGAGGTGAAGTCCGCCCTGGTTGAGCGGCGTAACCACCGACATGAAACCAAGATCGCCGGGTTGCTCCGTTCCTTTTTGCTGGACCAGGCTGCTCAGCTGCAGCGGGAAGTGACTGTAGAAACTCTCCGGCCGCGCCACGCTCAGCGACATGTCGAACGACAGGGCGGACGCATCGAAGGTAAAGGTGCTTTCGTTGGGCGTTTCCTGCGGGAAATCCATGTGTACCACCAGGTTCGAATAAACGAGGTAGCCATCGAAGGTTTGTGCGCCGTCGGTGTCATACGTATTTCCGAAAGAAAAACAATCGAAATAGGGAATGGCAAAAAAGCGCAGGCGGCCGTTCAGGATGAACTGGGTTTGTACCAGCGCGCCCGGGTCAAGACCATCCGGGGGAATAACGGTTACGAACTGCGCCTGCAGCACTTCGACCTGGTTGAGCACGGCGCTGGTCACGCTGTACACGTTGCGCTGGTTCTGTACAAAAACATAAGAAGCATGCCCGTCGTGTTTCTGGTAACTGCCGTTCAGCACCAGGTTATTGCCGTGGATGGTATCCACCATCATGCAGGTTTCACCGAACACCTTGTTCATCATCAGTTCAACCTGGCTGAAGAAGTCGGTGATGACGGAATTTTTGAAAAGCACGTTCAGGCTAAGCACCTTGAAAGCATAAGGCTCTCCTTCGTTGTACTGGTCCACCGGGTCGTTATAATAAACCAGCCCGAACAAAGCCGTATCCCGGAGCGAAAGTGCACCTGAAACCGTATGTACCGGCGTGATATTTATGCCCAGGTGATGGCCGTAAAAGTTGGCGGCGTCAATTCCTGCGGCCAGGCCCTGCAATTCCTGCGGCAGCGTATCGAGCGCCATATAGGAATTCAATACCAGGATTCCGTTCCAGTTGGGATCGGTGACAATGGCTACGAAATTATCGAAGTCGTGCACGCCGCTTTCCGCTGCCGCAATGGCATCGTTGAGAATGCCCAGGAGCGTGCTTTGTGTGCTGCTGATCGTTTTGGTGACATCATTCGGTTTAGCCACTTCCTGCCAGGCCCAGGTGCTGGTATCGGAAGCCAGGTCGAAAAGACTCTTGCCGGAATATTTCATGACGAAGAGCGTGGGATGTGTATCGCTCCAGTCCCAGGTATAAGGCGAAATATTAAAGTCCCATCCGCCGGTAACCACGCGCCCGTATTCCAGCAGCACGTAACCGTAACTGGTCCAGTTGGCCGTACCCACAGCGGCAGAAACAGCCGCCGTGTAAGCGTCGCGCGTAGCGTACTTCACATTGGTCACCGGCCCCAGCAGCGAAATAACAGAAGCCGGAATAGTCCAGCCGCTGCCGCAACTGTTGAGCGCGGTGACATCTGCGCTGCTCAGTTCGTAAAATTCTTCTTCGCCGATGGCCAGTGTAGCCTGCGATGCGTAGCGATGAAAAATGTCTTTATAAGAATCAAAATCCGTTTGCCCGATCTTTGCCAGCAGGTCGGTATCGAAACTGTCTTTGTCCGCATACCATTTCCCTTCCATGCTCGGGTTGCTCCGCACCGTACACAGTACAGTGGAGGGAACGCCGGCCGTTTCAATTTCCGTCATGGATAAACGCGTGAGCTGGAAATTGGTGGAGGCGCAGCTGAGAAAAATATCCTTGTTGGCGGCCACCATAAAAAGCTGGTTCGACTGCAGGGCCGCTTTGAAATCGCCCGTGATATTGGTGAGCTGCAGCAACTGTTCCGCCTGGCCCGCCGCCGATCCCGCGCCGGAATGCGCCATGGTGAGCGACTTCCAATAGGTTTTCGTAACGTCGAGTCCCACTTTCAAACCCTGCGGAGTAACGCCGAAAGCGTCGCCGGTTTTGGTTACAGCCTGTTGCTGCATCAGTTGTTTTATCTGCAAACGCCTGGCAGGACTGATAACCTGTAATTCGAGCAGGTTGTAATCGGTAACATCATCGGCCACAATGCCCGCGTAAGGCACAGCCGGGTAAGCAATAACAGATCCGCTGCCCGCAGCACGCGTCAGCCCGGAATCACTTACAAAAACACCGGCCAGTGTTTCCATATAACCGAGGTAATCGGCCAGTTGCCCGCTGTTGGTCACTTCGTAGAGCACGGCGTCTTCGGGCTGCGCGTAATAATTCACGTTGCTGCCGGAAGGTGCATTTACAAAAAGCCACGACGTAGTGGCGGCATTGGTGAGGGCGGTATCGGTTACACTTACTTTGGCTGGTTCGATAGTTTCGCTGGCGTACTGGAAAGCAGGCGCGTAAGCGGGCTGACCGGGAACAAAGTTGACCAGGTTACCTGCAGCGATGAGCAGGCCCGCATATTCCACGCCCGAACTGCCCAGCATCAGGCGCGAGACCGGCGCAGCGGAAGGACCGGCCGGCGTTCCTGCCGGAAGACCGATGGTGAAATTACCCTGCGGAACAAGCGTATAACCATCAGCCGGTGATGGCGCAGGCGCCGTGGAAAGCAGCGCGAAAACAAAACCGGTTCCCGCTTCGGGTGTAAGTGTAACCGCCTGGCCCAGGTTGGTGCGGAAATAACTGTTGAGCAGAGGAAATGAACCCGACGGCGGAAAACTGAAGAATGTACGTGAAGCAACCAGCGGGTTAACCGGATCGAGGTTGCCGTTCAGTAAAAAACCGGCCGACGGGTTCATAAATACCGGGTATCGTAATGATTGCAGGTAGCCGGGAAAATCTTTTTGATCGATATAATAACGGAGGCCGATATCGAGGCTGTCGAAACTGGCGTTCCCGCTGCCGCCCAGCGGAAGCTGGAACTGCCAGGCGCCTTCGAAACCAGGCACGAAACTGAGCGTAACGGAATTGCCCTGCAGCGGGTAATTGTACTGGCCGCCCTGCGCCTGGAAATAAAACAGCGATTGGCCGGAAGGCTGCTGGATCGAAAACGAGTAATTATCGCCCTGGTTCTGCAGACTGACCGCACAGCCGCCGCCGATGGAAAGCGTATACGATCCGAAATTGAAAAGTGAAACGCTGTATGTATTGCCGCTTTGTACCTGCAGTGAATAATTGACCCAGGCGGAAGCGCGCGTATTCGGGTTTACGATCCACAGAAAACGGATGCTGCTGTTCGGCGACTGCGAGAGGTAGGCTTGCAGCTCCGATACAAATGCATCCACATCAAGCAGCGCTTCTCCCAGGAAAAGATATACGCCGGCGGTTGTCCACGAATTGCTGAGGCTGAGCGGCGACGTTACCACCGACGTGGTGTAGAAAGCCGCCGTGCTTACCGTCGTCGGGCCGTAGGTCAGCAGGTATAACGGGCTGGATCCGGATTGTGTAAATACTGGTTCGGCCATTTCGTTCAGCTCTTTTTAGCGGTGATGAAAAAATGTTGCCTGGAAATCCGGCCTGCTTAAACAAAAACAAAACAATGCTTGCCTTTCATGCAGTTGCCTTCGTTCCGGGCGCTTGCTCAGAAATAAATAACATCCCCCTGCATCAATGGCAGATCATAATTGTCGCTGCCGTTGGAGTAGGCGGTAATTGCGCTGTAACTGATATTCACCGGCATCATTTCGCCTACTGGGTACGTCGTGCTTACCTGCGACAGGTCGGTGATCACATTTTCAATACTGCGCGAAAGTTCCAGGCCGGATTCTTTCCAGGTGGATTGTGCGGCCTGCGGGCGAAGGCTGATGCCGCCGAACTGGTCGGCCAGTTGCCGGATGGTAATGCCCAGCGGCAGCCACATATACATGCCGTTTACATTGACCTGGATTTCGGGAACAAGCACTACACGCCCGCGCAGGAAGGTGGCATATACACCGGCCGGGACACTGCCGCCGTTTATCAGCGTGGTGGTGGCATTGTCGAGCGCGGTATAGGTGGGCGCTGCAAGCAGGATCACATTCTGGTTCAGGCTGCTTGTCCCTGTTTTATCGGCCGAAGGAAATGTGGCCGGGTAAATGAGACGCATCCACGGCTGGCGGAAATTGTTCACGTAATAATCGAGTACGCCGCCGCCGCCGCCGGTATTGCTTTCCACGCTGTTGATGATGCGCGAAAGGAAATTGGTGAAGCCCACATCCTGTACCTGTGATCCCGGTGTATTATTGCTCAGGTAAGAACCCAGGATATAGCTGGAACTGCCTGAGCCCACGTACCCGTTCTGCAAAGTGGATTGACTGGTGCTTGTAAACTGGTACTCTTCGAATGAAAGTGTAAGCCGCATGCCCGACTGCAGGTTCACATAACGCGATCCGGGATTGTAGCCGTAACCGTAGTAAAGCGTTTCATCGTACGTGAGCGGGAACGATCGTGCAACGATTTGCTGGATAAATGGAATGGCGCCCGGCAAAAGACCGCCGGCTACGGTTTCGAGTTGTGTTACAAAAGCGAGGTAATCGGCCTGCAGTTGCGGGCGGATGCCGGGCTGGCTGGCGCTGAAAATAAATGCGTCACTGGTCAGGGCAACTGTAATTTTATAAGGAAGCAGCGCATTACCCGTGGTGCTCATCACGAAAGGAGAATTGGGCAAAGGCGGAATGAGCGTTGACGGATCGGTAAGCCCGCTGGGCAAAGTTCCCGGTGGTGTATTGAAAAGTTGCGGCAGGTAAAGTGTAAAAGCTGCAGTTGCCGGTGGCTGTGTGGCCGAAGGGTAGAGGTAAGGCGCCACATTCTGCGTATAAGCCGAAAAATAAAAAGCAGGATCAACAACGTACGGATTTACCGTGCTGCTCTCCGGCCCGATCGCTTTGTTGCCGGATGCGATAACCGACATGGAATAAGAAGTGCCCGGTGTAAAGGCAACGGGCAGCACCAGGCTGTTGGTGGCAACATTGTAATTCGTTGAGTTAATACCAATAATATAACCAGTCACCACTTCCTGGGGAATGGCGCCCCATTTTACCGTAAGGACACTGCCGTCATAATAAGATTCTTCGATCACAGGAGCTGCACTGATCAACGGCTCGGGAACTGTGGCAGGACCGGTAATGCTGCCGTTTACCGCGTTCACCATAACCGTGTACACTTTGTTCGGATCAAGCGCAAGGCTGTCAACGGTAGCTGCATTGCCATTGTAGGTGGGACTTATTGTTATTCCAATATCCTCATTATAAAGCAGCAGTGTATAAGCGGTTGCCGTACCCGCGAATGTCCAGGCTACCGACAGTGTTTGCGCCGTATTATAAGAGATGTTGGTGATCACCGGTGTAAGTGTGATCAGTGTAACAGCTGAACTCACTGGTCCCGAAGAAACACCGCTTACGGTATTTACTTTTGCGGTATATGTTCCGGCAGGCGCAAGATCAATTGAAGTTACGAGGCTGTTTGTATCGGATGCGAGTGT
>VBWE01000011.1:182645-271853 GCA_006218065.1 Bacteroidota bacterium | reverse complement strand
AGAAAAGACAAAAGTTGTGACCGAAAAGGAAGAAGTTGCGGCAGAAAAGACAAAAGTTGCGACAACAAAGACAGAAGTTGCGACAAAAAAGACAAAAGTAGTGACCGAAAAGGAAGAAGTTGCGACAGAAAAGACAAAAATTGTGACGAAAAAATTTTAAATGCCCATTTTCCCGGGTAAATGCTCATTTTCCCCGGAAAACGGGCATTTACCCAACTTCATAAACTACCATTTCCATTCAACAGCGATTTTTTATTCCGTACACTTCTCTGCTCAATACGCCGTCCACCCCGCATCCGCCACAAGCACCGCCCCGTTGACCAGGCTCGATTTTGCACTCGCCAGGAAAAGCGCCGCTTCGGCAATTTCCTCCGGTTCGCCCATGCGGATATTGGTCGGAAGTCCTAAGCTGAGCTTAGCGTATCCCAACTCGCTCGGGTGCACGTTCGCACCGATATTCGTATTCACACCACCGGGTGCAATCGTGTTGCAGCGTATGCCTTTGTCGCCATACATGTACGCGGTATTTTTCGTCATCCCGATCAGTGCATGTTTGGATGTGATATAAGCCACACCGGCCCGGCCGCCGAACAAACCGCCGATGGAAGAAATATTGACGATGCTTCCGCCGCCCTGTTTCAGCATGATAGGAACCGCCAGCCGGCAGGCGAAAAAAGGACCGTTCACGTTGATGCCCATCACGCGGTTCCACAAAGCAGTCTGCGCCTCGGCCACCGGCATAAAATCATCGAGCACCCCGGCGTTGTTCACGAGAATATCCAGGCGACCGAAATTGGAAGTTGCAGCGTTGATCATTTTTTGAACGTCTTCTTCTTTGGACACATCCGCAGAAACGGTCACCACTGTTCCGCCTTTTTCACGGATGGCTGCCGCAAGCGTTTCGAGCCCTTCTGTGTTCACATCCGATGCAACGATTTTGGCTCCTTCGGCTGCGAACAAAATCGCGATGGCCCGGCCCATGCCGGAAGCGGCGCCGGTAATTACGGCAACTTTATTGTCCAGTGTTTTCATGTTTTTTTGTTTTTGTACCCGGTTTCCTGTTTTTGATTGGCGGCTTTTCCGCCTTGTTCATATTTTCAATGCCCTTCAGCAAAGCGTCGGGGTTGAATGAAATGCTGGTGATGCCTTCTTCCACGAGGAACTGCGCGTATTCGGGAAAATCGCTCGGCGCCTGCCCGCAAAGCCCCACTTTGACGCCCATTTTTTTCGCTTTGTGCAGCAGGGTGGAGATCAGTTGCCTGGCCGCTTCGTCTTTTTCGTTGAAGAGCGGGCTGATGATTGCATTGTCGCGGTCGATGCCGAGTGTGAGCTGCGTAAGGTCGTTGGAGCCGATGGAAAAACCGTCGAAGATTTCCGCGAATTTTTCCATGAGTAAAATATTGCTCGGGATTTCCGCCATCACGTAAATTTCCAGTCCTGCATCGCCGCGTTTCAACCCGTTTGATGCCATCAGGGCGATTACTTTTTTTCCTTCTTCCACCGTGCGGCAGAACGGGATCATCAGGTTTACATTGGTGAATCCCATATCATCGCGCACCATCTTCATCGCTTCGCATTCCAGCCGGAATCCTTCGCGGTACTTTTCGTGGTAATATCGCGACGCACCGCGGAAACCGATCATCGGGTTTTCTTCTTTCGGTTCGAATTCTTTTCCGCCGAGCAGGTTTGCGTATTCATTCGTTTTGAAATCGCTCATGCGCACGATCACTTCGCGCGGGTAAAATGCGCAGGCCACCATAGCCACCGCGCTTGCCAGCCGGCTTACAAAAAACTGTTCTTTGTCCGCATAACCCTGCGCCAGTTTTTCAATTTCGGCTTTTGCGCTTGCGTGGAAGGCAGGAAAGAAAGCCCGAAAGCCTGGTCGGGGTCGCCGACAATTAGTTTGGCCTGCGTTTTCGGCAGCGTGATATTCCGCAGGTCGTATTCTTTTTCTTCCCAGGCAAGCAGTCCTTCATAAACCACCCCGTTTTTCCCGGTTGCGCAGCTCACGGTTACCTGCTGCCCGTCGCGGATTTTTTTCGAACCCTCGCCGGTACCGACGATAGCGGCGAGCCCGAGTTCGCGTGCTACGATAGCCGCATGACTTGTGCGCCCGCCCCGGTCGGTAATGATCGCAGCGGCTTTTTTCATGATCGGATCCCAGTCGGGATTGGCGATTTCGGTAACCAGGATTTCTCCCGCCTGCAGTTTTTCACGTTCGGACGGATCGTGCAGCACGCGGGCGATTCCCGAAACGATTTTACCGCCGATCGCATTTCCTTCCGCAATTTTTTTCCCTTTCCCGCTGAGCACATACTCTTTCTGCACATGCGGATTCCGCCGTTGCTGTACGGTTTCCGGGCGGGCCTGTACGATAAACAGTTCTTCGGTGAAACCGTCTTTCGCCCATTCGATATCCATCGGCTGTTTATAATGCTGCTCGATGAGCATGGCCCAGCCGGCAAGTTTGTTGATTTCGTCGTCACGCAATACGAATGCGTCGCGTTTCGCTTCCGGCGTATCGATATTGGATGTGCCGATGCCCGGCTGGTGATCGAGACCGGCGGCATACACGAGCATTTTCGCTTTGCTGCCGGTTTTTTTCTGCACGATGGCCTGTTTGCCCCGTAAAAACGTGGGCTTGAAAACATAAAATTCATCCGGGCTGATAGTTCCCTGCACCACGTTTTCGCCCAATCCCCATCCGCCGGTAATGAGTACGATATCCCGGAAACCGGATTCGGGTTCGAGCGTGAAAATCACACCGGAAGAAGCGATATCGGAACGTACCATTTTCTGCACACCGACCGAGAGCCCGACTTTCATGTGATCAAAACCGTGATCCTCGCGGTATTTGATTGCGCGGTCGGTGAACAGGGAAACAAAACATTTATGCACGGCGATAAGCAGCGCCTGTTCTCCTGAAATATTCAGGTACGATTCATGCTGTCCCGCGAAACTGGCGTCGGGCAGGTCTTCGGCGGTGGCGCTGCTGCGCACGGCGACATCGGTATTGCTGCCGTAATGTTCGCAGAGAACCGCATATGAAACGGTGATTTCAGCGGAAAGATTTTCCGGCAAAAGTGCGTGTTCCACCAGGTCGCGGATGGCAGTGCCGGTTTCGCGCAGGTTGGAAAAATTTTCCCGGTCGAGCCCGGACAGTAGTTTTTCGACCGGTTCGCGCAGTTTATTCGCGTAAATAAAATCCCAGTACCCGTTGATGGTAACGGCAAACCCGGCAGGTACCTGCACGCCTTTTGACGTAAGCGCACCGATGAGTACGCCGAGTGAAGCGTTCTTTCCGCCCACCAGTTTGATGTCGTCAAGCGTGCAGTCGCCGAGTGCACGGATATAATCGCTGGCAGAGTTTTGTTTTTTCATGATCGCATGGCCTGGTACATTCAGTCTGCAATGCTACTTCATCCCTGACTCTGTATTTATGACTTATTCGAAGTCCCCGGGTGACTTTCGTCATCCGGCATGCAGGAAACCGTGTCATGCCCTCCCGATTCTGAAAAAAACGACCGAAATCCAACTGTTTATCCAAAAGTTGACGAGCATCATAGTGCACTATGGATAACTGTAATATTCTTGCCGTCTCGATCATGTTTTGAATGCTTTAAAAACAGTTAGACCATGGAACACACCATCCTGATCATTGACGACAATACCGAACTGCGGGAAAATACGGCCGAGTTGCTTGACCTGGCCGGTTATAAAACGCATACGGCCAGGAACGGGAAAGAAGGGCTTGAACTGGCCCGGAAAGTTCAGCCCGATCTTATATTATGTGATATCATGATGCCGGAACTGGACGGTTACGGCGTACTTCGTGCTGTGAATAATATTGCCTCGCTGAACCAGGTGCCTTTTGTTTTCCTGACCGCGAAATCCGAAAAAGAAGATTTCCGTGCAGGGATGGATCTCGGGGCGGACGATTACCTGACCAAACCGTTCAACGGGGACGACCTGCTGCGGGTAGTGGAAGCGCGGCTGAAAAAAAGCCGGATGATGCGCAAGCAGTTCGGCAATACGGTTGACGGGCTGAACGAATTTATGAACGATATAGGCACGCTCGATGAGATCAAAGGACTTTCGGTCAACCGGGTGGTGAAAAAATACAAGACCCGTGAATATGTTTTTATGGAAGGCGACACACCGAACACACTGTATTTCCTGGCTTCGGGCAAAGTGAAGATATATAAGACAAACGAAGACGGGAAAGAATACATCACCAACCTGCATAATGCCGGTGAATTTTTCGGCTACCAGGCCATGCTCAGGAACGGCAATCACCAGCATTCGGCAATGACTATGGAAGATACGGAGCTGATGATGATCCCGAAAAATGATTTTTTTAACCTGCTTTTTTCTTCGAATGAAGTTGCGCTGAAATTTATCCGCTATATCTCCAGCAATGCCGGAGAGTCGGAAGAAAAACTGCTCAACCTGGCTTATAACTCCGCCCGGAAAAGGGTCGCCGAAGCTTTGCTGTTCATGTACAAGAAATATAATGAAGGCGGTAAAAAAGGCGATGCGTTCCCGGCACAGCGTGAAAACATCTCTGCGCTGGCCGGCATTTCACCCGAATCGGTGAGCCGCAACATAACCGATCTGCGGGAAGAAGGATTGATCTCGACGGATAACGGGGAAATCCGGATTACCGATCTCGCCAGGCTGGAAAAGCTGAGAAACTGAGACGCTTGTTCCTTGCGAATATGGAACCATTGCTGTCCGGTATTACAAAACCAGGTTTTGTTTAAGGCTAATGTTCGTAAGTCTTTGAACTCATTTCTGCAATCACGGAGCTTGGTTTTTCAAAAGAACGTTTTTCACTCACTAGTTATTGAACTCACTTTTTTGCTCGCCTTGCCTGCGCGTAGCCGCTTCGGCGAAGCCAGGCCAAAAAAGTGAGCAAAAAAAGGCGCCACGAAAACCAACCCTTTCGAGCCGGTCATTGCCTGGCACATTGATTTCACTGGTTACCGCGGCCACGACGAAGCAGCAAATCTACTTCGGCAGGTTGGCTCGAAACGGTTCGCACTTTTCGTGGACGTCTCCCCACCTGGTCCAAAAAAAGTTTGTTTATTTTATTCCGGACAGCAATGATATGGAACACACAATGTCAAACGCTCAATGATCAATTATCAAAGAACTCGTCCGATGAAAGTTGTTTGTTGGGCGTTTGGCATTGATCATTAAATGCCTTTTACTTTACTGTTTTTTCCGGCGGCCTTTCAGCACCCAGTACAAACCTTTCACATTGATATCTTCCCTGCGGAGCAAAAACAGGAGGATCATTTCTTCCAGCACTTCAAGTACTGTAATACCGACGGCTGCATAAAACAACCAGGGGATCGGGCCGAGAAAAAACAAAAGCAGGATAAAGGTTCCCTGCAGCAGCGCGGCGGCTTTAGCGAGATACGTGTGAAAACTGGACGGCCTTCCATACCGGGCAACCGCAAGAAGAATCTGCACTACATACGGTACGACCGCGAGCAGCAGCCAGGTTTTATTTGCCCGGAGAAAATCTTTTTCAAAATACCAGATGCCGGTCGCCGCAAGCACAAAGGTCAGCGCATCGCCGATGGAATCGAGCCGCGCGCCCCGGGCTGTGCAGATGTTCAGCTTTCGTGCAACCATGCCGTCAATGATATCGCTCGCAAGACTGATGGCCAGGAAACAGGCAAAGAGCATTTTCATTTCCAGGAGCAGGAGCAGCAACAAGAGGCCCGATGCCATAATCCGATACATCGAAATCCAGTCGGCGGTATTCAGGCGCCGGAATGAAGTTGCCCGTGTAGTAAAATTCATGTGTTAAAACTCCTGTAAATTATTCCCTGGTGAAATGAGCTTTGTTTGTTTTACCGGTGACGCTCATCATGTATTATAAAGAATCAGTCCCCGGATTTTTCAGCAAACCGATCACTTCTTCATCGCTCACCTGCCTGAAATCCTTGTAAAAAGCGCCCACACCCGGAAAATAATCCGGCTGCACGGGACAGATAAACTCATCCGCTTCCCGGCTTATTTTTTCGCAGGTTCGCAGCGGGGCAACCGGCACAGCCACCACGACCCGTGCCGGTTCTTTCTTGCGCAGCGTTCTTATGGTTGCCAGCAAAGTATTCCCCGTTGCTATTCCGTCATCCGTGAGGATGACGGTTTTTCCTTTTATATCCGGGGCCGTTTTATCGTCACGGTAACGGCGGTAACGGCGGTAACGGCTCTTCAGTAATTCTTTGATCCGGTTTGTTTCATCCCGGATATATTGCCCGGAAATTTCCGGGTGATCGTCAAGCACGATCGTGTCGGCCGAAACGGAACCGATCGCAAATTCCGGGTTCGTCGGATGCCCGATCTTTTTTGTAAGCACGATATCCAGCGGCAATTCCAGTTGCCTGGAAATAACGTATCCTACGGGAACGCCTCCGCGGGGAATGGCAAGCACAAGCGCACTGGTATTCCTGTACTTCTCCAGCAGCGTTGCAAGCTGCCTGCCTGCCTGGTCCCGGTTTTCAAACAAAGTGTAATACGCCATCGATTCGTGCAACTTCGGTTACCTCGCGCCAAAGATATTCTTCACCCCTGGCCCCGGCGATGAGCGCGGTCACCGGGTCAGTTGATCTTTTTGGTTGTCAATGTTCCTGCCAGGTAATACACCATGGCGCTGATGATCGCTGCAAAAAAGCACCAGACGGAAATGACATATCCTTCGAAAAGCAATTCGGAAACGACATAAGACAGGAAAATAGTCAGGCCGAGCAGGAACATTTTTTTATGCCCGGAAATAAATAAGGGAATGACCGTGGGAATAAAATAAAAAACGCCGGCCATCCAACTGTCAACAAGCGGAAAACCGAGGCTGTACTGAATGTGCATGCCGCTGACCGACGCGCCGACAGGATAAAAGAACATGCCCCAGGTCACGTATCCCGCCACCAAAAAGCCGATACCCGTTATGCCCAGCAGCAGAGTCCGCCTCCCGCGACCGGTTTCCAGCAGGTACATGGAAAGCGGCACCCATATGGGCCAGACCACCTGCGCAAAAACAAGGAAAATATAAATCGGGATCATGGACATGCCTGTCCCATATTTTCCGGTGAGTGACAACCACACGAAACCTTCGGTGAATTGCTGCATGGCGAAAAGCAGCGGAATGGCTGCAAATACCCGTTGCGCCCCGGGTTTTACTTTGCGCATGGAAGCGATTCCGACAACGGTAAGCGCAATACCGGCTCCGAAACTTGCATTGGCTGAAAAGCACATGGTTTCTTGTTTTTGCTGGTGTCATGCCGGGCAGCAAAAACATGCTCCGCCTTGGAACTAGTGCTTCACGTTGCGGCAAATGAACGACACTGTCTGCCGGCGGGCAATGTGCAGTATCATGGCATATTGCTCCGGGAAGTGATGAATGTCATGAGAACCACGGGGTTTCTGTGATTCTCCACGCTCTCCGTGCATCGGTGTTGCGTTTTTCAACGCATGCTTTTCTAAAGAAGCAGCCGCAAGCGGGTAGTACATCTGTTTAAAAGTATTCGCTTTTTACCGCGGGGACGCTGGGGCGCAGAGTTTACGCAGAGGAATATTTCTCTGCGGCGAAGCATGTGTGCCGGCTCAGCGTCCCGGCGCCTCTGCGGTGATTTTTTCGGACCTCTGAAGCGGAAAAACTGCTGCGTGTTTCAAACGGATGCTCAACCCGCAAGCAGCCCGGCTTTCGCAGTTACCTATTTATTGTAAATTTGTTTTGATCACCCCGGATCGACCGGTGAAGCAGGGTAAAACCGTTTCATGCGGAAAATCTGAAACGATGAGCGATAAACTGAAAAAGAGTACCGATCATGCGCTTGTCCGGCAGCTGCAGCAAGGCAACCGGCAGGCGCTGGGGGCGCTTTATGACAAATATTCCCCGGCCCTGATGGGTGTGATTATCCGCATAGCCGGGGATAAAAAAAGCGCCGAAGATATTCTCCAGGACGTTTTCCTGGGGATATGGGAAAAAATCAAAGAATTCGACGCGTCAGAGGGGCATCTTTTCACCTGGATGCTGCAAATGGCGCGGAATTCGGCCCTGAAGGCGGCCGCGGCCAAAAAATCGGGGCGGCAGGCAAGCCGGGGGGAAGAAAAATACGTATCTACCGTAGATATGCAGGAAAAAACAGCTTCGGGAAAATGCCCGGCTTTTGAACTCATCTTTTTCAAAGGCTATGACTTTGCCCGCGCTGCTGCGGAACTGAACTGCACAACGGAGGAATTGAAAAAACAAGTGAAAGCGGAATTACAGCAATTCAGGAGGGCAACGGTACATGGATAATCCCAATGCATACATCGGATCCGGGCTGCTCGAACTTTACGTGATGGGCATCACCAGCGAAGAAGAAACGAAGGAAGTGGAGCGTATGGCTGCCGCTTATCCCGAGATCAGCAAAGAAATCGAAGAGATCTGCAAAACCTTTGAAACCTATGCCGAAACGCATGCCGTTTCCCCGCACCCCGCGGTGAAGCCCATGCTGATGGCCATCATCGACTACACCGAACGGATGAAAAGCGGCGAACCCGCAACTTTCCCGCCGCTGCTGACCGAACATTCGAAAACGGACGATTACCGCGAATGGCTGCAGCGCAGCGACATGATCTGCCCGGCAGATGCGGAAAATTTATTCGCGAAAATTATCGGCTACACGCCGCAGGCTACCACGGCTATCGTCTGGATCAAAGAATTTACGCCTTACGAAATACACGAAAGTGAACTCGAACGTTTCCTCGTTATAGAAGGCAGCTGCGATTTCCAGGTGGGAGATAAAACATACAAACTCAGCCCCGGCGATTACCTGGACATTCCGCTTCACCTGGGGCATACGGCCAAAGTTACTTCCGCTTTCCCCTGTAAAGTGATTTTGCAGCACGTGGCTGCGTGACGTTTCCTGCAAAAAAAAACAGCTTTTACTTCCCGGAATGATGGATCCGTTCGAAAAACTGCTTCCGGTAAGTTTCTGAAATCGGGATCAGTGTTTCGCCTATCCTGATCCGGTCGCGTTCGATCGACTCGATTTTATCAAGCGCCACGATAAACGATTTATGCACGCGGCAAATAATACCCGCCGGGATCTCCTGTTCAAAATCACCGAAAGTCTGCAGCGTCATGATCCGTTTATTCACCGTATGGATGCGCCGGTAATCACGCATGCCTTCGATGTAAAGCAAATCATCCAGCAGTAATTTTTCCAGCCGGTATTCGGTTTTCACAAAAATGAATTTCTTTTCCGGGCTGTTTTCGTTTTTGCTGATGTTTGCCTGCGCCCTGTCCACGGCCTGCAGGAAACGTTCGAACGTAAACGGTTTCAGCAGGTAATCCGTTACATGCAGCTCGTAACCTTTCAGCGCATATTCCGGGAAGGCGGTGGTGATGATCACCTCGTTGTCAATCTTCACCGCTTCGAGCAGCTGGATTCCCGATAATTCGTCCATGCGGATATCTAGAAAAACGATATCTACCCGGTTTGTTTTCAGGAAAGCAAGCGCATCCACGGCATTTTCGAAAGAGGCGAGGAGATGAAGAAAAGGAAGTTTCAATACGTAGCTCCGGGTGCGTTCGAGCGCCAGCGGTTCATCCTCGATAATGATGCAATTAATTTTCATGCTGAACAATGTCAAGCTTCACCCGGTAAACAGTATCGCTCCTGCTGATCCGGAGATCGTGATTTCCCGGGTACAAAAGCTCCAGCCGTTTCCGGATCAGTTCATTTCCCAGCCCTCCCTGTTCGGGCGAAACCTGGTTAACGGCGGCATAGTGGTTGCTGCATTCAAATGTAACGGTATTCTTTCCGATCGCGATCCGGATGTCGATGGCCTTGTCGGATTTTTTGTTCTCCGCGTATTTAAAAGCGTTTTCGATGAAGGGAATAAAAAGCATAGGTGCGATTAACCGGTTGCCGGGATCGCCTTCGAGCACGTATTGAATGTAACCGGGATTGGATGTCCTGATTTTCTGCAGGGCGATGTATTTCTCCACGTATGCGATTTCTTTCGCCAGTTCGATTTCTTCCGTTTTGGTTTCATACAGCATGAAACGCAGCATGTCCGACAACTGGTTCAGGTACATGGATGCTTTGACGGAATCCTTCTGGATCAGTACGTCGATGTTGTTGATCGTATTGAACAGGAAATGCGGGTTCATCTGTGCTTTGATCAATGCAAGTTCCATCTCGAAATTTTTCCTGTTCAGTTCCTCTTTCAGTTTCAGGTCGCCGTACCAGGTAATAAACCCCCGCATCACCAGGCCGATGATGCCGTTGACCATCGCGATGAACGAGATGAAAAGGGTGATGGGGATAACGGCTTCGCTTTCCTCCATGGAAAACACATTGTGCTGCCCGGTAACAGCCAGGATGACCATACCTGCAAATGCGGCTCCCAGCGCTGTTGCGATAGCCGCAGCAAAAAAAACGACAATCTTTTTTCGTGTCAGGAGTTTCGTGAAAAGGAAAGAGTAGAAAACATAAAAACCGATCGCCCCGGGCACAACGGCAAAACCGGCCATCAGTTTGATCCATTGCACGAAAGCATCGGCGAGGTGAAGTTCCCGGTTCTGCGGCGCCATAGTGGGCACAAAAGCGCCGAAGAAAAGCAGGAGCAGCAACAAGTACACCATCCAGTACCCGAGATGCAGCAGTATGATGACCGGCTTTTTCATTTCCTTGTTTTCCTGCTCCTGGAACGGTTATCCTTTTTCTTTTTTGGTGATGTAAATAAAGTACCCGGCAATAGTAAACAAAACAAAATAACCGGCTGCAAACAGGTGGATATTTGCCGCAGGCGGATTGCCGGTGCTTTTGCCGATAAATGATAATGCGCAATAACTATAAGGAATAGTATATCCATATTTCCACGATACGCCGATGAGTCCGGCCACCAGCAACCCGATGCCCGCGCCGAGCGGGATAAGGAAATTCCGGAACTGCATGCTCAGCAGGTACTGCAGCCCGATGATAGGCAGGCAGCAGGTAAAATAATCCAGGTTGCCTTCCAGGTAATACGCCAGCGGAAACGGTTCGGGCGGGAAGGGCACGCCGGCGAAGAAAACCGCGGGCAGCATACCGGCAAGGTAAATGCCGATGTTGAATAATACGAAGAACTGCAGCATCATCACAAGGATCACCGCCAGCTTGGAGAAAAAAACGACCGTATAGCCTTGCGGAGCGGCATGCAGTTGTTTCCAGGTATTGTTGCGGAACTCGAGTTGTGTAACAAGACTGGTGGCCAGTATCACGCCCATCGGCAATAAAAAGAGGGCCATGAACTGCCAGCATTGATGAAACAGTTTTTCCCATACATGCGGCGAGGTATTCTCCGCATATAAGTTGTCCGGCTCGATGATGCGGGCCGCCAGGATCAGGAGCGGAATAAAAAATCCGCCGATAATGACGAGCCAGGATGCCGCGCTGCGTTTTTTCTTCAGCCACTCGCTTTGAAAACCGTGTACGAAAGTCAGTTGCATGAAATCAGGTGTTGGTGAGATTCAGAAAAATGGTTTCGAGATCGTTGTGTATCGCGCTGATCCCGTAAACGTCAATACCCTGTTCAACCAGCTGCCGGTTGATCAACGCGATTTTTTCGCGGGACACCATGTTCACCAGTACCCGGTCGTTTTCGATGCACGAGGGCATATCGCCGGCGGTCGCGATACGCAGCGTCTTCGTATTATCGCTCGTTTCAAAAACGATGAACGACGACTGTTGCTGTTTTTTCATCAGCTCGTCCAGCGTACCCTGGAAAACCATCCGGCCTTTATTTATAATACCGACGTGCGTTACCAGTTTTTCGATTTCCGAAAGCAGGTGGCTCGAAACGAGGATGGTGATGCCGCGTTCGCTGTTCAGCCTGCGCAGCATTTCCCGGATCTCCAGGATGCCGTTGGGATCGAGGCCGTTGGTGGGTTCGTCGAGGATGAGCAGCGCGGGTTCATGCAGCAGGGCAACGGCAATGCTCAGCCGCTGTTTCATCCCGAGTGAAAATTGCCCCGCTTTTTTCTTCCCGGTGCCGGATAAACCGACGAGTCCGAGCACTTCGGGTATGCGGCTTTTCGGGGAGCCGTAAACTTTTTGCCACACCAGCAGGTTTTCGGTGGCTGTGAGTTGCCCGTACAGCGAAGGTGTTTCAATGAGCGAGCCAACCTGCTTCAGCAGTTCAACCCGGTTTTTTTCGAGCGGCTTGCCGAGCACACGGATATCGCCCTGCTGTTTTTTCAGCAAACCGAGGATCAGTTTAAGCGTCGTGGTTTTCCCGGCGCCGTTTGGACCAAGGAAGCCGTAAATACTGCCCCGGGGTACCTGCATGCCGATATTATCCAGTACCGTTTCTTTTGCTGAAAAGCGGTGCGTCAGTCCCGACGTTTCTATGCTGAACATGGTCGTTTTGAATTGAAGCCGGAATCACGCGGCTGTTTCCTGCTGCGAAAGTAGACCGCAGGTCGCAGGCCGGGAAATGAAATTGGTTAAACGGGTATTTGTCTCTGCAAAACGGGGATATTGTTCTGCAACGACTTCCCGGTTTGCTGAAAACGGGTGAGCCGGGCATGTTTCCATTTTAAATCAAAACCCGCCGATTTTAAACCAACCCCCGTTCAATATCAATTGAACCGGCAAAAAAACAGTTGAATCAACTATCTTGCTTCTTCATCCCCCAAGTTCATATCATCCATTAAAGCCTTAAACATGAAAAAGAGCGTAGCGACTTGTTTTTTTGTTCTCAGTATACCGGTTTTCTCCTGTGCGCAAATACTTTCAGGAGCAACGGGCGCATATCCGTTCTGTGGAAATGCCAATGATATTGTGGGGCCTAATAACGGGCAGGTGGTCGGCGCCACTTTAACTGCCGACAGGTTCGGCATTCCTAATCATGCGTATTATTTTAACGGTCAGCCGAATTGCTACATCAATCTTGGTACAAGCAATATGCTCAAACCATTAAAAGGAGGCGTTTCCGTGTGGGCGCGGCCTGACGGATTTTCTTCCAACGGTTCGGGGTATATGCTCAACCCGGTTATCCTGACCAAAAACCAGGCAGGAAGCAGTTGCTACGAAGGTTATGCCATTGGGCTGGTTACTGCCAACGGTTTCCCGGAATTTCATACTACCATCACGCAGCCTTTTTGTAACCAGATCAACGGGATATATGGTATAGTGAATTACCAGAACTGGTATCATATCGTACTCACCTGGAATAACGATACGCTTAAACAGTATATCAACGGGGTTTTACAACAAACCCTCACAAAAGGATTTGTAAATGCCTACCTCTCCGGCGATTCCGTGATGGTGGGCAATTCGGCAAACGTGCAGAACAACCGTTTCTTTCTTGGCGCGATCGATGACCTGGTTATTTACGATCACATGCTGTCTTATTCGGAAGTAACCGCTCTTTATAATAATACGGAACTGTGCCCGTCGAATGGAATAGGAGAGCCGGAGACAGGATCTGTACATCTCTTCCCGAATCCGAACAATGGCGAATTTAGCCTGGATGTTTCTTTTAATGGCAGCTGTGAATTACTGAACAGTCTCGGGCAGGTCGTATTCCGCAAACAGGTTTCTGCCGGCAGGAATACAATCAGCAGCAACGGTCTTGCCGGAGGTATTTACCTGCTTCGGCTGACCGATGAAAAAGAGAAGGTGAAACACATGAAAGTGATGATCCGGAACTAAAGACGACATGCGGTTACCGCCCGGAAATCAGCAGCGGCTTCCGGATGATCGTATCATCGATGCGCACTACGAGCATATACGATCCGCCGGCCAGCTGTGAAACAGAAATTACTTCCCGCGGATTATTCACCCCGCCGCTTTGCACGCGCTGCCCGGTAGCATTGTAAATGCTGTAATCCGCAGAAACAAAAAGACGGTCTATGTTTATCGAAACGCGGTTCTGCGCCGGGTTCGGGAAAACGGAAACGAGCTTGTCGTACCCATTCCCGTCACGCATACCCGAACTGATCACATCCTGCACGCAGCGGCAGGAAAATCCCGTAATGGTTTGCGCGTTGCCGAAACGGTTGATCGTATCATCGTCGGCGTAAAGCATGTACATTTTTTTCGTCGTGTCCGGCGTCGATGTCCAGAAGATGAACCGCAATCCCATGCCGTAAAAAATGCCGAACCCGTCGCGGTCGCCGCCTGCGCGTGCAGTAAAACCGGACGTATTCGTTCCCTGCCCGTTCGGACCGAAGCCTTCACCGACCGCTTTCAGCGCGTTGCCGCCTGTTCCTGCAAAGCCGGAGATCGAACCGCCCGAAGCGGCGATCATCGCCAGCCATTCCGCATCGGTAGAAACGTGCCAGCCATTGGGACAAATGCCCTGCGCATTGTTCGGGTTGTAATTCATCATTTCGTTCCAGTCGTAAAGCCCGCCGTAAATGGCGCAGTTCGCACTGTCGTTGTCCTGGCAATATTTTTCGGCAATGCCGTTGTTGGTAACGTCGGCGTGCGTGCTGCTGCTCGTAATGCTTGTCGCAAACTGCCCGTAGTCCAGGTTCTCTTTCATCCAGCAGGCCGAACCGATCTGCACGGTGCCGTACTGCTTGTTGTCGCGGATATCGGTCAGCGTATCGCCGCAGGTCCATGTTTGTGCGGATGCAAAACCGGCGAGTAACATGCAGGAAGAAAGGAGGAGTAACAATCTGTTTTTCATAGGCTGGTTTTTATTAAGAACGAAAATAGCAGAACCGGGTCGCACCGGGAAACAGAATATACTGCGGAAGATATTCTGCCGATGAGTTGGCGGTTTTTGTCTGTGAAAACGCTCAATGTCAAACGCACAATGATCAATGTTTATCGGACTCATTGATCATTGTGCGTTGTGCGTTTGGCATTGAGCGTTTAAGTACGCTGAAAGAATACGGGATTTTAATGCGTAAAAATTTCCACACCCACCAGCAACTGCGGCAGATCGGCGCCGTGCTGCGCGGTCCGGTTTTTCACCAGGTCACTGATGCGCCACATGGCGAATACGCTGAAGTTTCCGCGGCCGTACCGCGCGGTTACGCCGTAATTCAGTTTGTGCAGGTAAGGCAAGCCGGTGATTTTAGTTTTCACACGGAATTTCCTTCCCGCAGGAGAATACTCATCGCGGAATTCATCTATGTATATATTGGCCGTGCGGAATGACCAGTCGCCGTAGCCGGTTATATCGATCCATTGTGCAGGTTTCTTTTCCTGCGGAATGAAATTGTAACGCAGGCCCAGCCCGCCCGAAAAATTATTCAGCACGATGCGTTCGCGGTCATGCGCTTCTTCGCTGAGCGGCGCAATTTTCGTTTTGTATTGATTGATGAATAATTCGTGTGTGCGGAAACCGACGTCGCCGACCAGCGAAGTTCTGCCTTTGAGCATCGTCGTTACACGCATGCCGAAACCTGCTGCAAAAGAATTCGCTTTTACCGGGAAGCCCGACCTGCCCTGGAACCCGTTGAGGCCGGCCTGTGCGTAGACTGCGCTTTCGAACACGGGTGAAAAACGTCTCGTTTGTCCGCGCTCCGTTGCAATCTCCGCAGAATCAATCACAGGTTCTTCAGCCAGTGTATCCACGGGATCGTCTTCGCAAACGAACAAATCCTGCGGAATGCTGTCATGCGTTAAAACGTTTGGAATCGTATCCACGTGAACGGCTCTCGCCAGCGTATCCACGCGAACCGGTATGCCGACGGTTTGCCCGGGCTGCACGCGCACGACAGTATCCACGCGAACAGGAATCCGGATCGTGTCGGGCTGCTGCCTGGTTGTACCGGATTGCACGATGATGTACCCGGTTGCCGGACTGTTTGTTCCCGGTCCGGGCGCGGGCGTTGATGTTACGGCATACCCGGGCTGCGGCTGGCGAACAGTATCGTTGCAAAGCAGGAAACCGGAAACGGGTGTCGTCGTGTCGCGCGCGGTGGTCGCGGAATCCGGGTAACGGCGGATTACAGGAATTGCAGGAGGAATAAAATTCCGGTGCGTTTTCAGCGGCGTGCTCGTGTTCTTCAAAGGAAAGTGCACGTAATAGCCTTTCAGGTACCGGCGTTTTTTGACAATGACCCGGTTACATCCTGTAGTGACCAGCATGACGATGAAGCAGAGGAAGAAGCGAAGCATGGGTATGGTTTTTCCCTGTCCCGCGAGGAACCGGGTGGTGTGGTAGCGTTAAATCATGAGTACAAGGTTGGTGTTGTTTTCCCGGACTCACCCGGGATGATAGCGTAACGCCGACTGGTGGAATAAGTTGCGTTAAAAAATCTAACTAACTTGTTTTCAGTTCGATGGAATAATTAACAAAGGAAGTTGGAGGGCATTTAGCGACACAAAATGTCAAATTTCAAATGGCAAATGCAAAATGTAAAACGGAGGAGAAGCGAACTTTGAAATTTGACGTTTGGCATTTGACATTTGAAATTCCGAACGGCAAGAAGTAAAAACTATTTCCCGTAAACGATTTCAATCGCCCCGCTTTTCCCGGTATCGGAGTTCACGGTGAAATTTCGTTTTCCTTTCCCGTCGCTGATTTCCATTGCGGCGGTATTCGGGGGAATTTCGCCGAGATTTTCCGCACGCATCACCAGGTAATTGTAACCGGGTTTGAGACGCACCTTGACTTTTTCTTTGTTGCGCGTCAGCTCGAGATTGGTGAGAATGGGTTCGTCGTTCAGGAAAAGCGTGATGATATCGCCGTCCACTTTGTCTTTATCCCAGACCCAGATTGTGATCATGTCGGAGCCTGCGCTCATCCGGCTCTGTACATCAATGTCGCGTTTGTCGGCGGTATCGGTGAGTACAATATCCGGTTTCGGTTTTTCTTTGATCGTCTTCGTGGTGTCGATCGGCCGTTCCGGAAGTTTCCAGTTCCAGTTCAGCCGCAGGTTCATCGTGACCGTAGCGCCTGTGAAGGTGACGTGACTGACGCCGGTGGATATGCCTCCCTGCGTAAATTTATACCTGTCGGTATAAGATGTTGAGAACGGCTGATGATACACGATCCCGATATCGAGCGTTTGTTTATGGTCGTCGGAAAAACTCCGTATGCCGATCTCGCTGCTCAGCATCGGTCCCGAACGGTTTGCTTTCACCGTGGTTGCCGTCATGCCCGTGCCGCCTTCGCTCCAGTCCTCGAAACGTCCCTGCTCGAGCGGTCCTTCAAAATTGCGGTGATTGAATGTTTGCCCGTAGGATGCGCGCACGTAATAAAACTCCTGTCCGCCCAGCCACGAATAATCGCCGCGGTACCAGGAGAACTGGATTCCGCCGGAATATTTCAGGTACTTATCCGCCATCACCCATTTGCCGAAGGTGTCGCCGTCAACCGAAAACAGGAAAGGCGGGTTGAACGAATAGCAGGCTTTGTTGTTCTGGAATTCGCCGAAAACGGTCATGTAATTCGTCCGTTCTTTATTGCTCCAGGTAAATCCGCCGTTTACGCCGATCGAGGTATTCGCGATCAGGGCCAGCCGTTTTTCGCCGTCCACGTTCTGCAGGTTGCCGAAACCGTAGTTGCCCGTCCGCGCAAAATAATCGCCGCCGCTGATCTGCTGCCGGTGCGAGGGCGAAAAGCCGATCATGCCTGCATTTACACCGCCCGTGAAAAAATTTTCACGCCGCACGGGCTGGGCCTGGCTCCATGAGCAGGTGTTCAGCAAAAGGAAAAACAAAATGTATCGGGGATGAAAGAAAAAATTCTTTCGGAAACTCATAGCGTTTTTTGTAATGTTTTGCACAAGATTTATGCCATAAAGACGTAAAAATGACGTATAAGTTGCCTTTGGGATGCAACAGGTACCCGGTATACATTCAAAGATATGGAATATGCGTACGCATACCGGGAAATAAGGAGTCCGGAGAAAGAAGAAATCAGCGGTGAAGTAAAAGTTTACTTATCCTGTTTTCCGACTCTTTTCCGACCCCGGCTTTCCGGGCATGCCGTTTCCAGCCTGAAACGGCATCCTCCGCCTGCTGAATAATTTCACGTGCTTTATTTATTTTAAAGTAGTCGGCTAATTTCATCAAATGCTGTTTGCCGGGATTCCGGCTTTCCCCGGCGATCATCGTACTGTGCAGGCCATGAGCGGAATTTGAAAAAGTCAGATCATAAGCCGGCGCTGATTTCCAATCCCCGGATCGTTTGGCCAGTTCATTTTGAGAGAATCCCGCTTCTTTTCGAATGCTCCTGTGCCTGTGTGCGATCTCTTCCAAAACATCGGAAGGATTCCTGGTTATTCCGAATTTGGCCATAGTGTTTAATGGTTAATATATTATCCAAATGCACAATATTTTGCACATAATAGCTAATATATTATCCGGCAAAAAGGCTGAATTTCAGCTGTAAAACAGGTGAAAAACGATTCTCTGATGACGGGTTTTTGCCGGCAGGAACCGGCTGATCCGGTCAGGGTAACCGGGCGGGAGCCGGGCGCTTCAGGCTGTCTTCCGGGTAATGCGCCTTCATCGTATCCATAACGGCGTGGCACCAGCCGGTGAGTAGTTTTTTCTGGTCGTCGCTCAGCACAGCATCGCGGTGAATGAGCGTGTAGGACGACAAAGGCATTTCGTTTTCCACGACCATTTCTTCGATCTCTTCTATTTTATGAAACTGGCGGCGCAAACGGTACGAAGCAAAATCATCGAAATTGATTTCGCCCTTGCCTTCGTTTACATGGTCGCCCAGCCACCAGGCAAAAGGCTGGACATACGAATACCAGGGATAAACCGTATTGTTGCTGTGACAGTCGTAACAGGATGTCCGCAGGATAGTATCTACCGGTGCCGGCACGTAAACCGCTGTTGAAATATTTTTTGGCTGTACTGCGGTGGAAATATTTTTCTCCGGGCGGAAGAACTGGATCACCACGAAGGCGATCAGCAGCACCCAGCCGGTTTTTTTCAGGATCGATTTGATTGTTTTCATACGGCTGTAAAGTTAGCAAAAGCGACCGGCGTGCTTTTGCCGCAGATTTCGCAGATCAGCACAGATTTATACAGGCCAATCTGCGCTAATCTGCGAAATCTGCGGCTAATCTTTCAAATACCCGGAGTATGCAGTTGTCCCTGTGCTTACCTTTGCGCCATGCCGCACAAAGCCGGGTTCGTCAACATTGTCGGGAAACCGAACGCAGGAAAAAGCACGCTCATGAACATACTCGTGGGCGAGCGACTGTCCATCATCACTTCCAAAGCGCAAACCACCCGGCACCGTATTCTCGGTATCGTGAACACGGACGATTACCAGATCGTGTATTCCGATACGCCGGGCATGCTCACGCCGAAATACAAAATGCACGAAGGCATGATGGGCTCGGTGAACGATGCCCTGTTCGATGCGGACGTGCTGCTGCTGGTGGTGGATGTGCGCGAGCCGGAACCGATCGAAGCGCATACGCTGGCGAAAATCAAAAAAACAACGGCGAAGGTCCTCGTCATACTCAACAAAATTGATCTTGCCGATGATGCCTTGCTCGCATCGCTGGAAGCGTACTGGAAAAACGAACTTCCGGCTGCGGAGATCATCAAGATCAGTGCGCTGAAAAACAAAAATGTGGACCGCGTGCTGAAACGTACGCTGAAAGCATTGCCGGTACACGAGCCGTTTTACCCGAAAGACGCGCTGACCGACCGGAACGAACGCTTTTTCGTGTCGGAGATCATCCGGGAAAAAATTCTGCTCTTCTATAAAAAAGAAATTCCTTACTCCGTCGAAGTGGTCGTGGAATCATTCAAGGAAGCGGAAACGATCATCCGCATCCGTGCCGAAATTTTCGTGGCCCGCGATTCGCAGAAAGCCATCCTCATCGGCGAAAAAGGACTTGCCCTGAAAAAAGTAGGCGTGGCTGCGCGGAAAGACATGGAAAAGTTTCTTGGCAAGCAGGTACACCTCGAACTTTTCGTGAAAGTGGATAAAGACTGGAGAGACAGCGAACAGAAACTGAAACGGTACGGGTATTTATAAAGTATTTATATCCCCGGAACATTTTAATGATCAATGTCAAACGCCCAATAAACAACGCACATCGGACAGATAAAATTGATCATTGAGCGTTGGGCGTTTGAAATTGAGCGTTTCTGTTCGGATTGTAAAACGAACTACTCCGGCACAGTTACGATGCTGTCTTCCAGGTAAACCGTTTTCTTCAGCAAATCATTGTAATTTTTCCCGCCGTTGAAGGTGGAATATTTCCGATGTTCCGTGATTTCCGCCAGGCCGTTGCTGTCAAGGTCCGAAAAAGACAAACGGATTTCACAGCCCAGCGTATCGCCGCGTTTGAGTTTGGCGATATGTTCCTCATCCAGCCAGCCGTCTGTTACAAGATACGAGCGGCAGGTGTACAGCGTTTTCGGTTTTCCGCCGGCGAAGCTGATTATTTCCACGGATTTACTCCATTCGCCCATGTGCATGTATTCGTCGCTGTGGATGAAGTCGATTATCCCGTCACCATCCAGGTCGGCGATGCTGTCCAGGTCGCCCACGCTTTCAATCAGCAGCAGTTCCGCCCGGTTATCCGAACAATCGAAAAGCATGAGCACATGCGCCGGGCCGCTGGCCCAGTTGTTCTCGCCCGGAACGAAAACGACGGTATGCCTGCGGTCTTTGCTCATGAAATGATCTTCCCAACTGTTCACATTCGCCGTATCCAGGCCTTCGAAGAATAAAAAAGGGAAAAGGCTGGCGCCCTCGCGCGTGGCCAGTTCAGCCATCAGCCGGTGATCGTGCAGGTCGCTGCAAAGCAGTGTATCAGGAATTTCCGTTTGACTTTTGCCGATGTTGTCTGCCGCCGCATCTTCTGCAGAATCCCTGCTTGGGCTTGCCGGCGCGGGTCCGCTGCTGCAGGCAGACCAGAGAAAAAACGGGATGAACCACAGAAAGCGAGACATAAAACGAAGGTAGAACTTTCGGCGAGGGCTTTGTTTTAAACAGTTACCTTTGCGCATGTCTTTTTTAGTTGCCATCGTTGGCCGCCCGAATGTGGGCAAATCCACTTTATTCAATCGTATTACAGGCAGCCGGCATGCTATTGTCGATGAAGTTGCCGGGGTAACGCGCGATCGCCATTACGGTCATGCCGAATGGAACGGAAAAAAATTCTCGATCGTGGATACCGGCGGTTACGTATTCGGCAGCGAAGATGTGTTTGAAGATGAGATCCGCAAGCAGGTAAAAATTGCGATCGAAGAATCCCATCTTTTGCTTTTCGTGGTCGATTCCATAGAAGGCATCACGCCTTACGATGAAGATGTTGCCGACCTGATCCGCCGCAGCAAAAAACCGGCGATCCTGGTTTCCAATAAAGTGGACAATACGGAACGCACGCTGATGTCCGCCGAATTTTACGCGCTCGGCATCGGCGAACCGTTTTCTGTTTCGTCCATCAACGGAAGCGGCACGGGCGAACTGCTCGACGAACTGGCGAAGCATGTGCCGGATGAAGAACCCGAACCGGAAGATGAAGTGCCGCGCGTGGCCATCGTGGGCCGGCCGAACGTCGGTAAATCTTCGCTGATGAACGCCCTGCTCGGCGAAGAACGTCACATCGTTACCGATATCGCAGGAACGACCCGCGATTCCATTCATACCCGGTTCAGGAGTTTCGGATACGATATGCTGCTGGTGGATACGGCCGGTCTCCGCAAAAAATCGAAAGTCAGCGAAGACATCGAATTTTATTCCGTCATGCGCAGCATCCGCGCCATCGAAAACTGCGATATCTGCATGATCGTGATCGATGCGCAGTCCGGTTTTGAAGCACAGGACATGAATATATTTTCGCTCGCGCAGAAAAACAGCAAAGGCATTGTCATCCTCGTGAATAAATGGGATCTCGTGGAAAAGGAGACGAACACGATCAAGAAAATGGAAGAAGAGATCCGGACTAAAATTGCACCGTTCCGCGATGTACCCATTCTTTTTATCTCCGCACATACCAAGCAGCGCGTGCTCAAAGCGCTCGACGCCGCAAAAGAAGTGTACGAAAACCGCCGCAGGCGCATCACTACGGCCAAACTCAACGAGGTGATGCAGCCCATCATCGAAAACTACCCGCCTCCCGCGCTCAAAGGAAAATACGTCAAGATCAAATACATCCAGCAACTGCATACCAAAACGCCGGCCTTCGCGTTTTTCTGCAATCTCCCGCAGTATGTGAGCGATTCGTACAAGCGTTTCCTCGAAAACAAGATCCGCGAAAATTTCAATTTTACCGGTGTGCCGCTTATGATTCTCTTCCGGAAGAAGTAACTTTACGGGAAACCTTTCCTGATGCGTTCCCGGCTTCCTGCTGTTTTCGGATTTTCTGCATTGATTTTTCTTTCGGTGGCTTTTTCACCGGGAGAAAACCGTGCTTCCTTTTCCACGCTGCCGGCCAAAGACGACTCGCTGATCAGCGAAGCGGAATTGTCCGCTTTGTTTTCCGGCGACGGCACGGATCACGGGCATTTCGCACGCAAAACTTTTTATTCCTGGACAAGTAAAGAGCAGGTCGACGAGCTACGTTCCGGCGGCACGCTGCTCCGGAAATCGAAAGCTGACGACGGCGCGATCTCCGTGTACGATGCCGCCTTGCTGGAACACCGTTTCGATAAATCGCCGGTGGCGCAACTGCTCCGCGGTCCCTCGTTCGCAAAAAAAAGATACGCCTGGTGCAATCCCTGGGCCACGGTAGAAACGTTTTCGAATGAAGATTACGGCGATCACCTGCTGGAAATCGTCCTGGAAGACAGCGCATACGTCGTCGGATTCTTCCCGGGTGAAAAAGAACCTTTCCGGGTTTTTGAAGCAGGAGGGAAGCCCGTACCGGTGGCCGAAGCATTAAAACATCCTGAACGCTGGGCCGCGGTATATCATGTCAACGAAACGCCGAAACGTGGATGGGGAAAAGCGAAACACGACGGTACGCGACTCTGGCCCGGGAAACGTTTTTCGAAACAGGTAACGCCTTTCCGCGAATACGTGATCATCAACGAACGCATGATCCGGCAATGGTCATACGCCACGCCCGTACTGAAAGAAGTACTCGCACAGGACGTATTGAAATTCCGCAAGCTGGAATATTACTGTGAAACGGCCGATACAGCTTCGGGTTCAAAAGATCCGTTTCAGCTCGGGTACAACGGGCAGTATGTGATCGCGGTCTGGCAAAACGGGATTGCGGAAAAAAAGTTCACGGATGTTTTATGGCACGGACTTGCTTTTGCCGGGAGCCGTTATTTTTCGGATGTGCATGCGCATTTCGCAGAAAAAGATCTCGCAGAAAAATGGAAAGAGCAGGGAACAGCAGTCATGGATTTTCCTTCACGCAGGTATAAATAGCGAAACCGATGCCGCAACTGATCAGCCGTAAACAGGCGCTTGACGAAATCAGCAAACAGGCCGGGGCAGGAACCTGCCTGGTCTGCGGCCTGGTGAAAAACGAACAGGTACGATTGCTCTGCCAGTCTGCGGAAGTCTCCGTGATACTTTCCGGGTACCCGCGTTTCTGGGGACAGGTGATGATCTGCCTGAACCGTCACGCGGAACGTTATTCGGAAATCACGGAAAGCGAATGGCAGGAAATTTCCCGTTTGTCGCTGCAGTATATGTCTCGGCGCTCGGCAGCACACAGCCGCTGCTGCAAACCTGTCCGCACCTGCATGTAAACGTGTTACCCGTTTACGATGAGCAGATCAAACCGCCGGCTGTTTTTACCTGGGATGCGGGCGTTTACGCGGGAACGCCTGCGGAGTGGGAAGAACTTGTCCTGCTGCTGAAAGTGTAGTTTTTTAACGGCATCCCTGGTTACAGACCTCAAAACTGTCGTTGATGATCCGGCTGATGACCATCACGACGATCAGCGCAAGCAGGATGATCAGTAAAGTGAGAACCGCCGCCAGTGCGACGCCTGCCGTGACATATCCCTGCGTGATCAGGTAAACACTGCCGATAAACAGCAGCACGAGAATAAGAGACAAAAGCGATCCTCCGAAAAAAGGAGCCGCGCCGGGAGTATGCTGCCTGCTGAATTTCCGGTTCACCGGGGAAAGGAATTTTTTTTCCGCTTTCCGGATATTGTACCGGTCGGGGAGCGTATGACGAACAGCATGCTTTTTCCCCGGGGCGCAATGCGTGCCGGTATTCGCGGATGCAGTTTTGTTTTCTTCTGCGGGTGCAGCGGTTACTGCGGGACTTTGTTTTTGTGTATTATTTGCTGTCGCCGTGTTTTGCATTTCCGTTTTCCGCGATGCTTCCGTCGTGTTCGTACGGTCGTCTTTTTTATCGGCATATCGCCCGGGCAGGTAGCGGCGCTGGTGAAAATCGCGTGGCGTGCCGCAGGAAGCGAGCGCAGCGGAAATGATCAGCAGCAGGATAGTGATCCGGACCATGTTGTGTAAAGTTAGAGAATCGCCGCCTGCTTTCCGAAATTTCAGAAACCGTGACAGCTCCTGCCGCAACCATCGCATGACCGGCGTATGGATTGTCCTATTTGCCGGTGCGCTTTGTCCATCGCCCTGCCGATGATGATGGCCAGGATCACGATGGTTATTACCGGCAGGCAGATCAGGATGATCCCGAGCGCCACGCTCCCGGCAACGATCAGGTAGATTCCGCCTGCGATCATCCCGATTACCAGTATGGTGAAAAAGGTACCGTAAAAATCGCCGCTCATCGGCTCGTTTCCCGGTTGGTCGCCGGCCGTATTCCGTGCAGGCGGATTTGTTTTGATTCCAGGTGACTTTTCCGGGAATAAGCTTTCCGTGCGGATTTTGTCTTTGTCTTTTTCTTTCAGGGCCTGCACCGGGGAAAAACGGACTTCATTGTTTTCTGCCGGCGTAAAATCCGTTTGCTCGCGGGCGGGTGTTTCGTCCTGTTTGCTGCATACAGCAGTTGGTTCCGGATTGGTTTTCCGGTCGCGCGTTATTCCCGCATGCTGCTGGCGGTCGCTTTTATCGGCATAGTGTCCGGACAGGTAGCGTCGCTGGTGAAAATCGCGTTGCATGCCGCAGGCGGAAAGCAGGAAAAGCATAAGGAGTAAAACAGGGGTAAAGCGCAGCATAATAAAGTGAAGTTACGAATATGGGCGCAGTTACCCGATTTTCGCCCCGTTTTTCACAGCGCGTTCGGGCCGGAGCAGCGTAACTTCTTTGTTGTCGCCGTAAACGCCCAGTACGAGGCATTCGGAAATGAACGGCCCGATCTGTTTCGGCGGAAAATTCACCACGGCCACCACCTGCCTGTTCAGCAAAGTTTCTTTGGTGTACAGATCGGTAATCTGCGCCGATGATTTTTTGATGCCCAGTTCGCCGAAATCGATGGTAAGCTTCCAGGCGGGTTTGCGGGCTTCGGGGAATTCCTGCACGTCGATGATCGTTCCTGCGCGGATATCGATTTTTTCAAAATCGGGCCAGGTGATGGTATTCATAAAGTAAAAGTACATAACGCAGATGAAAAGACCCTTCGGCAGATTTTAAAAGCACCATCCGTAAACCAGGAAGACCGTTTCGTTAAATAAAGCTGCCGTTAAATAAAATCTGCCGGGGCTTCCGGGATACTTGCAGTAAATTTACACGTGGCCTGAAAACCGGCTTAAACCGGCCGTAAAGCTCCCCGTGAAACAGCAGATCCCCTCCGGATTCGCCAAATCTGTTTCATAAAAAATCCCGGTCGATCGACCGGGATTTTTCTTTTTTTATAATTGCTCGGATATTCAGTTCGCCTTGAAGGCTTTTTTGAACGTATCGACGAGATCGAGTTTTTCCCATCCGAAGGTATCGTACTTTTTACCGTTCACGGTTTTTACGCCGGGTGTGCGGCCCATGTGTCCGTATGCCGCAGTTTCCGCATAGATCGGGTGTTTCAGCCCGAAGCGGCTTACGATGGCTGCGGGACGCATATCCACCAGTTTGGCCACTTTGGCTGCGATTTCACCGTCGCTCATTTTGATTTTCGAGCTGCCGTACGTGTTGATGTAAAGTCCGACGGGCTGCGCTACGCCGATCGCGTAAGCTACCTGTACCAGGCACTCGTCGGCGATGCCGGCGGCAACCAGGTTTTTGGCGATATGACGGGTTGCGTAAGCCGCCGAGCGATCCACTTTCGAGCTGTCTTTGCCCGAGAAAGCGCCGCCGCCGTGCGCACCGCGTCCGCCGTAGGTGTCCACGATGATTTTACGCCCGGTCAGGCCGGTATCGCCGTGCGGACCGCCGATCACAAATTTGCCTGTGGGATTGATATGGTATTTGATGTCTGTTCCGAACAGTTTCTGGATGCGTGCGGGCAATTTTTTCTTTACGCGCGGAACGAGAATATTGATCACATCTTTGCGGATCTGGTCGAGCATTTTTTTGTCGGCAGCGAAATCGTCGTGCTGCGTGCTGACTACGATCGTATCGATGCGGCTGGGTGAACCGTTGTCGTTGTATTCGATGGTTACCTGTGATTTCGCATCGGGACGCAGGTACTTCATTTGTTTGCCTTCGCGGCGGATGGCGGCCAGTTCGCGCAGGAGCATGTGTGAAAGCTCGAGCGGAAGCGGCATATAATTATCCGTTTCGCGGCAGGCGAAGCCGAACATCATGCCCTGGTCGCCGGCGCCCTGTTCCGCTTCTTTCTTGCGCTCCACGCCCTGGCGGATATCGCTCGACTGTTCGTGCAGCGCGTTGAGTATGCCGCAGGAAATGGAATCGAACTGGTATTCCGATTTGGTGTACCCGATTTTACGGATCACTTCGCGCGCGATTTCCTGCACGTCCACTTTGGATTTGGCCTCGGCATTGCATTTGATTTCTCCGCCGATTACCACGAGCCCGGTGGTTACGAAAGTTTCGCAGGCCACTTTGGCATTCGGATCATAGGTCAGGAATGCGTCGATAACGGCATCGGAAATCTGGTCGGCCACTTTATCCGGGTGACCTTCCGAAACCGATTCGGAAGTAAAGAGGTATGACATCTTGCTGTTGTTTGATTTTAGAGGCGCTAAGGTACTGTTTTTCGCTTTTCGTACTTCTTCAGACTGTTTAAAATTCTTCCGCGATTCTTTTCTCGGGGAAGCCGGCATTTCGTCAAGTGGCAGGCTTGCATTATCGGTTATTATCGTATAAGTATTGGTTCAACAGTTTTGCTGTTGAACCAATACGCCACAAAAGCCTGCCGCTGGACTGCCGCTTGACGGATACTGATCCGGCGGAAACGATTGTTTTGCTTTGCAGAAACTACTTCGGAGGAAATACCCGCTACTATTTTTTCGTCAGCTTCTTGAACACATCTTCCAGTTTCAATTCTTCGCGCTGCATCTCGAGGATAGAGAGTTTGTTGTCAACCGCGAACCGGAAAAGGGCCGGGCGGATATCCGGGCTGGTTTCTGAAACGATCTGGTACGTATTGGTTTTGGTTTCCACCGCTTCGAGCACGCCGCCGATCTGTTTAAGCGCATCGATTGAAGTCGTTTTATCGAATTCAACGACGATGATGATGCGGTTTTCGTCGGCCTGCTGCAATGCGCCGGTTTCTTTGTCGGTAACAATTTTTCCCTTGTCGATGATGATGACCCGGCTGCAGAGCAGTTCCACTTCCTGCATGATGTGCGTGGAAAGCATAACCGTTTTCTGCCGCCCGATGTTTTTGATCAGCCGGCGTATTTCTTCCAGCTGGTTCGGGTCGAGGCCGGTCGTCGGTTCGTCGAGGATCAGCACTTCCGGGTCGTGTATCAGCGCCTGCGCCAGGCCCACGCGCTGTCGGTATCCTTTCGAAAGCGCCCCGATCTTCTTGTGCTGTTCCACCTGCAGGCCGGTGGTTTCCACCATTTCGGCCACCCGTTTTTTAACGCTGTTTACTTTGTGGATGCGTGCAATGAATTCGAGGTATTCCTTCACGTACATGTCTAAGTAAAGCGGGTTGTGTTCGGGCAGGTAGCCCACGCTTTTCTTTACCTCGATCGGGTTTTCCATTACGTTGTACCCGTTCACCGTGGCCGTGCCGGCGGAAGGCGGAAGGTAGCAGGTGAGGATTTTCATCATCGTGCTTTTCCCTGCGCCGTTCGGGCCGAGAAAACCGACGATCTCCCCGGTATTCACTTCAAACGATATGTTGTCGAGCGCGTATTGCTCGCCGTACATTTTCGTGATGTATTCGACTTTGATGGACATGTTTTCCGGATTCGTTTCAAATCTTCACCCCAAAGATACAGACATCGCCGATCTGTTCCTGCTTTCCCTTCCAGTCGTAAAACGTGGAGAGTATGTTGTTCTTCTGTGACAACGTATTTTCACCCGAAGTATTTTGCAGCAGTTCCTTCACGCGTTCATAAAAGTTGTTGGTTTTCGCGAGGCAGTCGCCAATGAACCAGTTGTGGAAATGTTTCATGCCGGGTATTCAAATGTAAGCAAGTTGTGCAATTACGAAAGTCCCGGGATACGTTCAACCCTTACCCGAATTGATCTTTGACGGGTACGCGAGTTTCATGCCGCGCAGCGCTTCCACGATTTTTTCAGCCACGAGATATTCTTTGTACCAGTTCTGGTCGGAAGGAACGACGATCCATTCCGGCCGGTTGCAGTTCCTGAAAATGTTTTCGTATGCGTTGATGTAACGATCGAATTTTTTGGCCGTTTCCCAGTCGCCGTCATTGTGCTTCCAGAATTTCAGCTTGTTCGTTTTTCGTTCCACCAGGCGATCGTGCTGTTCCCCGGGCGATATATGAAGATAGAATTTCAGGATGGTCGTATTGTTTTCCGCCAGCAGGTATTCGAAATCGTTGATGTGCCCGTACCGTTTTTTCAGCGTCTTTTCATCGATCTGTCCTTCCACCCAGGGAACCAGTACGTCTTCGTAATGCGACCGGTTGAAAATTCTGATCATCCCGCGTTCGGGCGCTTCGCGGTGAATACGCCACAGGAAATCATGCGCCCGCTCTTCCGTGGAAGGCACTTTGAATGCTTTCACCGAACAGCCCAGCGGGTTGACGCCTTTAAAAACACTGGCCACGAGCCCGTCCTTGCCCGAAGCGTCGAGCCCCTGCAGCACAACGAGCAGGCTGTGTTTTGACTGGGCATAGAGTATTTTCTGCAACTCGCCGATTTCACCGACCAGTTGTGCCGTACGTGTTTTGGTTTTCGCTTTATTGAAATTTTTCGGGGCCCTGGTGGATATTTTATTGAGCGGCATAGATCGTTTGCTTGTAGATAGGAAAGGTAAGTAAAGATTTTTTGAGGTACGGATGTGATGTACAGATTTGAGACGGGAGACTTGAGATATGAGAAAGGAGGCACTGGACTATATACTCGTCAGGTCGAGCGTCCCGATAGCCATCGGGAGAGACCTGGCGAACAACCCGTGTCTCAAATCTCCCGTCTCAAATCTCATATCTCAAATCTCCCATCTCAAATCTGTACCCCGGGAGCAACGAATAGTTTTACACCATACCTTTACCATCATGAACGGCACAGTGCTTCGCTCCACAGGAAGTTGGTACACCGTATTGCTCGAAAACCGGCAGCGCCTGGAATGCCGGATCAAAGGCCAGTTCCGGATCAAAGGCCTGAACGTGAAAAACACGAACCCGATTGCTGTCGGCGACCACGTGGAGGTGGAAACGGATGAACGGGACGGCACGGGAACCATCGTGAAACTGTATGACCGGAAAAATTACATCATCCGCCGCTCGACCAACCTCTCGAAGCAAACGCATATCATTGCGGCGAATATCGATTGCGCGTATGTTATGGCCACGCTCATCGAACCGCGCACATCCACCGGCTTTATCGACCGTTTCCTGGTTACCGCCGAAGCATACTCGATCCCGGCAGGCGTGATTTTCAATAAACGCGATTTGCTCGACGAGGAACTGATCGATTATGTGAATCAACTGGTTCAGCTTTACGAAAGCCTCGGGTATGCCTGCCACTTCCTTTCTTCATTTGATAAGGACGGCGTGGAGCAATTGCGCGCCGTGATGCAGGGAAAGGTCAATCTTATTTCCGGTCATTCCGGCGTCGGGAAAAGTACGCTGATCAATGCCATCGAACCTGCGCTGGATCTTCGTACGGGAGAAATATCGGAAGCGCATAACAAAGGAAAGCATACCACCACTTTTGCCGAGATGTTTGAAATGAGCGGCGGCAGCGGCAATCCCGGTTTTATAATCGACACGCCCGGTATCAAGGAGTTTGGAATTATCGACGTGGAGAAAGAGGAACTGTCGCATTTTTTCCCGGAGATGCGCGCACGCTTTAATCAATGCAAATTCGATGATTGCCTGCATCACCACGAACCGGGTTGTGCGGTGCGAAAAGCCGTGGATGAAGGACATATCGCCCTGACGAGATACGATTGTTACCTGGGAATTCTCACGGGAGAAGAACTGAAAAAGGAGTATGAGGATTAAATAATGATAGTATCCCGGGTTGAAGATATTCGCTCTTCACCGCAGAGACGCAGGGGCGCAGAGTAACCGCAGAGCAATTCCAAACTCAGCGGCCATGGCTTGTGGGGAGGCTCTGCGTCTCCGCGTCTCTGCGGTGAATTTTTGGACTTCCTGCAATATAGATACTCACTTATCAGCGAGCTTTTAATAGATTTGGAATATAGACACGTAAAAAACAAAACATGAAGCGCAGCGCCTTCCGGATACTTACGTTTTCCCTCTTACTCTCCGCACTCTCCTGCGAATCGGAAGATCCCATCAAGCGCGAACAGGCGGAAATGCAGAAACGCATGGAAGGAACAACGACCGATTTCTACAAGGCATTTAAAGTGGCCCTTCGCGGAACGGCCGCAACCGGGCAAAGCGAATCGTTTCATGATGCACGTACAGCCCTGCTCGCGCTGGCCGGAAGCACGGCGATGGAAATGGGAGAGGTAAAAAAGGATTCTTCGCTGACCGCGGTGGTGAGTAAACTTTTTACAGTGGCGGTCGGACTGAAGGACGCGAAGAAAATTCTGCTGGAAACCGATGAGGACACTTTACCCACCGTCGCGGAAAACATACTCTATGTAATATCGGCCGGAAAATCATCCGATCTCAGCCAGTCGGGTTTGCCCTGGCTGAATGAGAACAGCGAACACCTTATGCTGGCCGCGCTCTGGTATGCTTCTGCGAAAGCGCCTAAAAGTTTCGCGCTGTACGAACTCAGCCGGACGAACGACGACCAATTGGGGAATACCGATCTGAAACTGCTCGCTAAAATGTCGCGTTCGGTGATTTACCTGCGCGAAGACTGGCCGTACATGTCCGAAAAAGCAGCGGACGAATACCTCGCGATTTCCGAAAAAGAAAAGGACTACATCATGCAGCATCCCTGGCCTTCCCTGGATACAGCTGCAAATCCTTCGCCCGAAGCAGCCTGGCACCAGTGGCGCGGAATCGGTTACCTGCTTCGCGCCACAGCCCGGATGAAAATGGAAGACAAGGACAAAGAAGCGGACGCTGATCTGCAAATGTTCCTGCAGGAAGCCACCGCCGGAGGTTTTGATAACGAACTCACCTGGACAGTCGGCGCGTATCTCGCAGTGAAAAAAGAAGACAAAGAGAAAGCCGCACTTTATCTCGGCAAACTGGAGAAGAGCAGCGTGCTTTCGGAAAACGAACGGAAAACAGCTTCCGAAATCAAAGGGTATATGAATAACCGCGAACCCGGCAAAGCGCTGAATATGATCAGCGATAAAATGGCCATCGCGAAAATCAGCGGGCATTATATTTCCGGCAGGGCAAACCAGCTGGGCGGCCTGGCTAAGCTGGAAGAAATGGACTGGAGCAAACGCCTGCTGAAAATTGTGGACGAGATTTCCGGTTTCGTGGGTAAAATCCCGGATGCTTCCGACGATATGGATTCCGGTTCTTCCGATTTATTCGATTGATACTACAAGTATATGCGGGCAGTCATTCAACGCGTCAGTCGCGCTTCCGTTACCATCGGCGGCCAAATCAAAAGCGCCATCGGGAATGGTCTGCTCGTGCTTGCCGGCTTCGAAGATCCCGATACGGCCGAAGACCTGCAATGGCTTTCGCAGAAATTAGTGAACCTGCGTATTTTCCCGGATGCGGACGGTGTGATGAATCTTTCGGTGAAAGAAGTGAACGGCGACATACTCGTCGTTTCACAATTCACCCTCCACGCGTCCACGAAAAAAGGAAACCGTCCTTCCTACCTGCGCGCCGCCAAACCGCCGGTGGCCATTCCTTTATATGAAGCGTTCGTCAGACAGGTGGAAGCCGATCTCGGCAAACCCGTCGGTACCGGTGAATTCGGTGCGGATATGAAAATCGAACTGCTCAACGACGGACCTGTTACCATAGTCATCGATACGAAAAACAGGGAATAATTTGCGAATGCCGATTTGCGAATGCCGAATGCACACAAGCAGCCGCACGGGTTCATTCGCAATTCGGCATTCGCCATTCAGTACTGACTTTTTTTGTAACAGGTACAATAGCTGTTACCGGATCGTGTTCTACTAAGTAACAAGGTCATCCGACCGATGAAAGAAGGGCAGGAAACATATCGTTTGCTTCAGCAGAAAGGCCAGGGCGGCATGGAGATACTCTATGTGCGTTACGGGCGCAAGTTGCTCGGTTACGGTATGCATTCCTGGAAGCTGGACGAAGACGAAAGCTGGGAACTGGTTTACAAAACCCTGTACAGGTTGCTCGAGGTACACCAGGATTACCGTTTCGCTTCGGAAGAAAAATTCGCTTCGTTCGTTTTTACCACGTACGTGAATTACCTGCGCAATTACTGGCGCGACAATCGCCGGAACAGGGAATTGCAGTACGAACCGCTGGAAGATCACGCCTACCGGTTGGGCAGCGACGAAAACGAACCGGTTCCCCAATCGCTGCCCGCGCGGCTGCTGCAGGAGGAACTGGACAAGCTGGAAGACTGGCAGCGGATTTTGTTACTCCTCCGGAGCCAGGACCTGCCTTACGCGCGCATCGTACCATTTGCCGGAAGACCGGAAGAACAGTTGAAGGTGTATTACCAGCGCCTGAAAAAACAACTGCTCGAACGGATCAATTCAAGGTTGAATCAAATCAAAGCGGAAAATCATGGAAAAGCAGTTTAACGACATAATCGACGGGCAGCAGCTCGATGGATTACTCCGGGAAGCTTTCCTCTTTGGAAACGGTTCGCCGGAACAAACTCAAAACCTGCACGACATGCACGCATCCATCGTATTCGCCGGCGAACCGGCAGCACTATTTACACCCGCAAAAGAAAAAGCATTTCTGAAACGTATCGGCGCTGCCGGTTCGGGCCGCTGGCTGAACGGCCTGTGGCTGATCCCGGTGCTCGCCGCAGGAATTTTTCTGGCCTGGTGGCTGAATCAAACGGGAACAAATGAACATACATCCGGCGCAGCCGTTGCCGGGCAAAGTACAGAACAGCAAAACGTACCGGCTGCGGAAAACGGAGTTCCCGCGAAAGAAGAAGTGTACACGGACGGTTCGGGCGGACTGATTACAGCCGGTGCCCCGGACGGGGGAACCACCGCCGCGCTCATCGACTCGTTGACGGAAGATTCGCTGAAAGAGCGCAAAATTTCTCCCGTCAGTAATTATTCTTCGCGCACCGGTTACCAGCCCCCGCGGCTCCTGCCGGAAGAGTATAGCGGCCCTTACGATACGATCCCGGTGCTGACGGAATCCGACAAAAAGAAATACGCCCGGCAGAAAAAAATTATGATCGACCAGGTGATCAACGGTTCGTCCGCACAAAACCGTCGCGCAAAAAATGAATCCTACGTTTACGTTCCGATGGGCTCGTTCCATTTCGGCGATACGATCGTTTCGGTACAGGCTTTTTATATGCAGCAAACAGAAGTTACGAATTTGCAGTACCGCACTTTTCTGTATGATCTCGTGATGCAGGGAAGAGCGGAAGATTACCTGAAAGCGCGTGTGCGCAACGAGAACTGGAATACGGCTGTTCAGAAAAAGACGGGATACGAAAAAGATTACTGCATCAATGGGGCGTATGATCGTTTCCCGGCCGTCAATGTAACGCGTGAAGGTGCCGAGATGTACTGCAAATGGCTGACGCAGGAGGTGAATAAAGTGCGTGCGAAAAACGGCGATCCGATGATAAACGACCTTCGTATCCCCACGGAACCCGAATGGGAATATGCTGCAAAATCCAATCGTGATACGGCCATTTTTCCCTGGCATTTCAACCGGGCAAAAAATCAGCATGGCTGCTATATGTGTAATATCATGCTGCGCCCGGGGGACTATACTTTCGGCGGCAAATGCGGAAAAACAGGACGGCTCGATTCACCAAAGACGGTTGCGGCGATGGCTTTGAACAGGGAGGAAACAATTTTTGATGTTTATTCCTTCAACCCGAACGACTGGGGTATTTATTGTTCCATAGGAAACGCAGCCGAAATGGTTTGGACCTGGAGCTTTAAAAAAGACGTCAAAGACAGAACGGCTAAAGCCAAAGGCGGAAGCTGGCGCAATCATGAAGATGAAGTGAAGATACATGCGGATAAAAAGTTTGAATATGAAAATATAACGGAAGCCTCGCCGTATATCAGTTTCCGGCCGGTATATACGTATCTCAGGTAATCCCGGGATTATCCCTGCGGGATAGTAACTGAAATTAATTTCGAACTCCGAATGCCGAATTTCGAATGACGAAGGGATTAACACTTCGGCATTCGGAGTTCGGCATTTGAACTATATTTGGGATAACGTCAACCCCGGTTTTTCCATGCGCTGTTTTTTGCCATTCATCCTGCTTGTTTTTTCTGTTGCCGGCAGTGCGCAGTCCCTGTCATACAAAGTCGATTCGCTTTTGCTGGAACACATCGCAAACTTGCCCGCAAAACATCTCGGTAAATTTGATACGCTGCTTAAAAACCGCGTCAAAATGAATTTGACGGACAGCATCAATTCATCGTTATCGGATTATCTTATAATAGAGGAAATGTATTGCTACAGCACGAATCGTTTTACGACAGAAATCCATAAGAACAGCGCAGGAAAAACGGGAACCGATCCGGAGTTTCAATACCTGTTCAAAGAAGCCAGGAAATCGAAACCTGTGCAGAAACTGAATTACCAAAAATGGGAACTGTCGGAACATACACGCAAGTGCCGGGCGAAGCATAATTATAAAGAAACCCAAAAACGCGAACTCGAATCTACCTACCGGATCTTGACCATGATCGATCGCAGAACCGGGAAGATTACTGTTTCGCTTCAATACGCGCCCCGCAAAGCAGCATGCCACGCTATTTATGTTGGCGGAGGGAAATGTTGAATATTATTTACTCCCTGCGGGATAGTAACTGAAATTTAATGCCGAATGTCGAATGCCGAACTCCGAATGATGAATGGATTAACACTTCGGCATTCGGCATTCGCAAATCGGCATTCGCCATTCGGAGTTCGGAATTTGTACTTTAGCGTTTCCAAAAATCCGCTGATGAACACAGTCGACGAATTCAACGCATACCGCGCCAAAATGAACGAACGTATCCTGGGCCAGGATAACCTCGTACTCAAACGGCTTTTCAATCTCGATACCAATACCTACCAGGAAGGCGCGCTCCCGGTCAAAACCAAAGAACTGCTCGGGCTGGTCGCTTCCATGGTGCTGCGCTGCGACGATTGTATCCGCTACCATCTCGGCAAGTGCTACGAACAGGGTGTTACACGCGACGAATTATTCGAAGTCTTCGCCGTAGCCAATATCGTGGGCGGAACCATCGTCATTCCCCACACCCGCAGGGCCGTGGAATATTGGGATGAACTGGAAAAATATCAGCAACCCGGTTGATAAATTGAACCGACAGTTTTACCTTTAAGAAATTCTTAAACTGTATTTTGGTGCAGCCCCTCCGAGCCTGAAAATGAACTACGTCCGTATTTCAGTCTTTTTGCTTTTGCTGCTTTCCTGCGGACTGCATGCCCAGACACGCATTTCCGGGAAGGTGTACGATGCGGAAACACGCGAAGGCGTGCCTTTTGCCACCGTGGTTGTAAAAGGCACCACCACGGGAACCACTACGGACGTGGAAGGAAATTACAAGCTTAATTTTTCCGTCAAATCCGATTCCATCGTTTTCAGCTACGTCGGTTATAAACGCAAAGCAGTTCCCTTTAAAAACGGGATCACGCAAACGATCGACCTGTCCATGGAAAAACAGGTCTTCGAAATCGGCCTGGTGGAAATCCGCCCCGGCGAAAACCCGGCCCACCGGATTCTCCGCGAAGTATGGAAACACAAAAAGGAAAACGACAAGGAAAAACTCGACGCGTACCAGTACGAAGCCTACAACAAACTCGAATTCGACGTAACCAATATTCCCGAAAAACTCCGCGACCGGAAACTGCTCGGACCGGTCAAATTCGTATTCGATTATATGGACAGTTCGAATACGCATGAAAAGCCGCACCTGCCGCTGTTTTTTTCCGAGACGGTTTCGGATTTCTATTACAAGAAAAATCCGAAGTTCAAAAAAGAAGTCATCAAAGGTTCCAAAGTCAGTGGTACCGAAGATGCCAGCATTTCGCAGTTTACCGGCGACATGTACCAGCACGTGGATATTTATGACAACAACCTGCTCGTTTTCGGTAAATTTTTCATCAGCCCCGTTTCCGAAAGCGGCCTGCTCTTTTACCGGTATTATCTCATCGACAGCATGATGATCGACAATCACCGCTGTTACCAGATCCAGTTCATTCCCAAACGCAAACAGGAGCTTACCTTCGACGGAAACGTCTGGATCGCCGATACGAGTTTTGCCGTGAAGCGGATCGAGATGACGATGGCGAAAGATGCCAACATCAACTACGTTAAAAATTTCTACGTCGTCCAGAACTTCGACAATATTTACGGCGCCTGGATGCTCTCGAAAGAAAAAGTCGTTGCCGAATTCGTCATGCAGAAAAAAACGATGGGCATTTACGGGCGCAAAACGACTTCGTACAAGGATATCGTCATCAACAAACCGATGCCGGACGATTTTTATTCCAAAACCGACGACCTGATCGTGGAGCAGGGTGCTGAAAAACGCGACAGCGCATTCTGGGCCGGGGCAAGGCACGATACGCTTTCCAAAAAAGAGCAGCATATCTACCAGATGGTGGATACGGTGATGAGCCTTAAATTTTACAAAAGCTGGGAGAACATCGCTATCATGCTTTATTCCGGTTACAAGGTCATCGGTCCGTGGGAATACGGTCCGTATTACAATACCGTGAGCTTTAACAGTATCGAGGGTTTGCGTTTGCGCGTGGGTGGAAGGACGAGCAACAGTTTCAGCCGCAAGATCGAACTGGGCGGGTATTCCGCGTACGGTTTCCAGGACGATGAATTCAAATTCGGCGGACATTTCAAGGCGAAAATTTCAACCAAGCCCTGGCAGATCACCGGCTTCAACTACAAAAACGATTACGAGATACTCGGGCAGAGCACCAACGCGTTCACCAGCGATAACATCCTTTCGTCCATCTTCCGCCGCAACCCGCTCACGAGCATGACGCGCGTGGAGCAGTACACCTGGTGGTACGACCGCGACCTGTTTCCCGGGCTGAACCTGAAAATGCACCTGGTCAAGCGCGACATGCACCCGCTCAACGGAGCCGGTTTCCAGCTTGCGCAGCCCGACGGAATTCCCGTGTACCAGCCCGGCATCGCCACGGCAGAAATCCGCACCCGCTTCCGTTTTGCTTACGGTGAAAAATTCGTGGGCAACGTGTTCTCGCGCACCAGCGTGGGCACCAAATCGCCGATCGTGCAGTTGCAGTACATCGCCGGCCTGAAAGGCGTATTCGGCAGCGATTACAGTTACCACAAGCTCACGCTGAACATCGGCGACCGTTTCCGCATCAACCCGATCGGGTACACAGATTACGTAATTGAATGCGGAAAAATTTTCGGAGAAGTGCCGTACCCGCTCATGGAACTGCACGGCGGAAACGAAACGTATGTATACGATTCGTATGCCTACAACATGATGAACTATTTCGAATTCGCCAGCGATCAGTACGCCACCGTGCAGATATTCCATCACTTCGACGGATTTTTCCTGAACAAAATTCCGCTCATGCGCCGCCTCAAATGGCGTGAAACGGTCACGGCCAAAGCGCTTACCGGGACGGTCTCTGCCGCAAATATGAACGTGCTCGCTTTCCCGCCCACGCTGCACAGCCTGAACCGCGGCCCGTACTACGAAGCCGGCTGCGGGCTGGAAAATATTTTCAAATTTTTCCGCGTCGATGCGTTCTGGCGGCTTTCCTATCTCGACGAAACGCTCAACCCGAATATCTCGAAGTTCGGTTTCCGTGCCGCCATGCAGGTGATCTTCTAACATTAATTGACTTTTTTCACCGACCTTTGGCATCGACTTTGTAAATACCAGCATCAATTACACTAACCAACTCGATCATTCGCCGTCAGTCTGAGCGGAGTCGAAGACAGGCGATTTATACAGATGATCCTCGGGGCAGAAAATATCATCAAGCGTTACGGTAAGCGGACTGTAGTCAACGGTGTGTCCGTGCAGGTGAAAGAAGGCGAGATCGTTGGGCTGCTCGGTCCGAACGGCGCGGGTAAAACCACCTCCTTTTACATGATCGTCGGCATGATCAAACCGAACGAAGGCCGCATTTACCTTGACGATAAGGATATCACCAACGAGCCGATGTACCGCCGCTCGCAACTGGGTATCGGTTACCTCGCGCAGGAACCTTCCGTTTTCAGGAAACTCACCGTAGAAGAAAATATCAAGTCCGTGCTGGAAATGACGAAACTTTCCAAAGCGCGCCAGCAGGAAAAAACAGAAGAACTGCTCGAGGAATTCGGGCTGCAGCATATTCGTAAAAATCTCGGCGACCGTTTATCCGGGGGCGAGCGTCGCAGAACCGAGATCGCCCGCTGCCTGGCGGTTGATCCGCATTTCATTTTGCTGGACGAACCTTTCGCCGGCGTTGATCCTATTGCCGTGGAAGATATCCAGAGCGTGGTCGTCAGCCTGCGTAAAAAGAATATCGGTATTCTCATCACCGACCACAACGTGCACGAAACGCTTTCCATCGTCGATCGCGCGTACCTGCTTTTCGAAGGCAAGATCCTGAAAGCCGGAACCGCCGAAGAACTGGCGGCCGACGAACAGGTGCGCCGCGTGTATCTCGGTAAAAATTTCGAACTCAGGAGAAATACGGATTCCGATAATAAGAACGACGACGATCTGAATTCAGGTCTCGGCCTGATCGGGAATATTGTCGGCGGAATTTTGGGCGGGTAATTCGCTGCAAGCAGGATTAACGACTATTCCTCTTTAGCTTCCATACGCAATTTATACCGGCAGAGCCCGGCTTCGAGGAAGCTGTTGTACTCATCGGCTTCGGGTGTGTAGCCGCGCGGGCGGGCGAGTACTTTTCCGCCGTTATCCAGCAGCACGTACCAGGGCTGCGCGCTCTGGTTGAAATATTTACGCTGGATGTACGCCCATTTTTTTCCGTACGTTTTTACAGGCGAACCGAATTCGTCCGTAAAATGTTCTGCTGCCGGGAGCGCTTCTTTGTCGTCCACGTAAAGTGAAACGATTACGTAATCTTCGCTGAGGTGTTTGAATATTTTAGGCTGCGGCCACACGTAGTCTTCCATTTTACGGCAATTCACGCAGGAGTATCCGGTGAAATCCACGAACAGCGGTTTCTTGTTTTTTCTCGCGTAAGTCATGGCCTCGTCGAAATCATGAAAGCAGGAGAGGTCGTGCGGGCAATCCGTTTTTGTCGTTTTCCATTCCCGGTAATACGAAGGCGGAAGATACCCGCTTACAAAATTGGTCGGCGCTCCGAAAATCCCCGGTACGAGGTAAAGCGAAAAAGAGAAAAACACGAAAGCGAAAAGCAGTCGCGGCGTGGAGATATGCGTCACATCACTGTCGTGCGACAATTTCAGTTTGCCCAGCAGGTAAAAGCCGGTAAGGAAACCGATCACGACCCAGATGGCGATGAAAATCTCGCGTTTGAGAAATCCCCAGTGATAAGCAAGATCGACGTTGGAAAGAAATTTCAGCGCGAGGGCGAGTTCGACAAAACCGAGCACCACTTTTACGGAATTAAGCCATCCGCCTGATTTGGGAAGTGAGTTCAGCCAGCCCGGGAACATGGCGAAAAGTGCAAACGGCAGCGCCAGGGCCAGGGCAAATCCGAACATGCCGATGGCAGGTCCCATATAACCTTTTCCGCTCGCAGCTTCTACCAGCAGTGTTCCGATGATCGGTCCCGTGCAGGAAAAGGAAACCAGCGAGAGCGTAAAAGCCATGAAGAAAATGCCGATCAGCCCGCCGCGATCGGAAGCGCTGTCCACTTTGCTCACAAAACTGCTGGGCAGCGTGATTTCGAAAGCGCCGAAAAACGAGATCGCAAAAACGACGAAAACGACAAAGAATATGAGGTTGAAATACACGTTGCTGGCCATATCGTTCAACGCCTGCGCGCCGAGCGTAACGGTGATCAGCATGCCGAGCAGCACGTAAATCGCGATGATGGATACTGCGTAGATCGTGGCGTTGCGGATGCCTGTTTTACGGTCCTTGCTGCGTTTGGTGAAGAAACTGACCGTGAGCGGAATCATGGGAAATACACAGGGCGTGAGCAGCGCTAGCAGGCCCCCGAGAAAACCACCGATGAGCACGCCCCAGTAGCTCGACTCGGATTCAACCACTTCGCTGTCGCCGCTGCAGGTGGTTTCCAGTTTCACATCCATCGGTTTGTCCGGGAAAACGAAAGGAGCAAGCGCGGCGGTGTCGTTTCCGGCGGATTTAACTGACGCGCCGGTGTCTTTTCCGGCCGTATCGGGTTTGACGATCTTGGGTGTATCAACCGCTACGGCTGCTGCTCCGCAAGTTGCGTTTGCAGGGATGGCGAACTCGAATTGAACAGGCGGTATCGACTGGATGCATTTGCCGCCGATGGTGCAGGTTTGTCCGTCGATGGTTCCGGTGATTGTAAATGCCGAACCGGCGAGGACCTTTATTTTCTGTTTGAACTCGGCATGGTGATGGAAGAAAGGAACCTCAATATTCTCCAGGTCTTTCCAGTCCTTGTCGATTTCTCCTTTCGGTTCGCTCGTTTTTCCGACCAGTTGGAAGTTTTTGTTTTTGTTGAATGTAATCACGGTAGGCAGGGGACCGTTCGAAAAAACCTTTTGGGAATAAATATGCCAGTTGTCCGCCATCTTTGCTGTAAGCACCAGCTCATATTCACAGTCGGATATCTTTTTTGCCTCGAACGACCATTTTACAAGGTCGGTATAGCTTTGGCTTCGGCCGGTTCCTGCAGCCAGGAGAAAAACAAAAAGGAGGAAACAGGAAAAGAGGTTCTTCCGGAGGGTACTTGTTGTATGCTTCATCATAAATTCGGTGACAATTGAGTTCAGCTTCTTTTTCTGACAGGCTTCGAGGAACAAAAGTACAAAGCCACTTACGAAGGACAAGCCCTTTGCCGATTTATATCGGGACTCAGACCGGGGTCCGGCAAACGGAAAAGTAACTTTTGACGGTATTCAAATGAACGAAAAAAAAGCCTGCCCCGAATGCTTTCAGGACAGGCTTTGCTGTTAATGTCTTGTTAAAGTTCAGGCTTACTGGATCGGCACAATAATGTCCAGCTCGCTGGGAGCCTGGCACTGGCCGGCGTTGCCCATCATCATGAACTCCACAGTGGCGTTCACTTTTTGCGGTTGACCTTCGGTGTATTTGATCTTTTGCTTGAAAATAGCCTGGTTCTCGAAATACGAAACGGTTGTTTTGAATGTGTTTTCGTACACGGTTTTCGGTTTGCTTTCGCTTACGTTGCCTACCGGCTGCGCTGTGCTGCCGGGAGTGATCGTAATATTGGTCGGAAGCGGCCCGTTTGTTCCCGGCATGCTCACCGAATAAATGTGCCATCCGGCCGGGATGTCGGCGATAAACTGAACTTCGGCTTCGCCGTCGGCCAGTTTAATCACTTTCGTGCTCCAGGTAGGCTGCGGCTCACTCGGAGCGGGCGTAACAGGTTGCTGTGCAGATGCCTGTGTGCTGACGGCCAGGGAGAGGACAGCAATACAAGCCATCGATTTGGCCACTTTGGTTAGGGAGAACATAGTACGTTGCTTTAGTGTTTGTGCGTATGGGTGTTACCCACTGTGTAATACGAAATTAGCGAATAAAAGAGCAGATAAACAAGGGCATTAGCTGATTACCTCCATTTTTTCGTCGAACAAATGAAAAAGGGCGACTACTTTGCAGTAAATCACCCTTTTTACAAGATGCGCAACCGTGTGTAGGGCCATGCATTTTTGAAAACCCGGCGATGAAATTCGCGGTTTTCAGAAATACAGGTCAGGTTGCAATTTCCATAATACAGCGGATAGGAATAACCATACCGCTTTTCAGGATCACACGCTCTTCGGTAACAGCCCAGATAGTGGTCTCTACCTGTTTCAATCCCTCCGAATCCCTGAAAATGATCCTCACTTTGTTGTGATCGACATTACCGAGCACTAATGCCCGGTCCAATTCGGCGCGGCGGCGGACTCTTTCTTCCGCCTTTTGAAGCACTTCCCCGGAAGGGAACCTCAGATTCGCCACTTGCTCCTTGGCAATGACGACTGGAGATGGTGATGTGGCTGGCATGGGAGACGCGTTTTTAAGTGTGCTGGATTGCTGGTATGCGGAAATCGACGAAACACTGATATTATTCTACGAAATAGGGCAGGGAGAAGTTGCGATTTACCAAAGACTCACGGCATTTATATCGTAAATCGTTGAAATACAGTAAAGTAATTTTTTAAGGGGAATCAGCAAATGTTTAAAACCGGTTTATGGCCGGTTTGTAACAGGTTGATAACCGGTTCATTGCCTGTTGAAATCCTGTATAAGCCCGAGCAGCAGGTCCGCTTTCTGTGTCCCGATCCGGTAAATGATCCCGTCATTCATCGTCAGTTCGATTACCTCGTTCCCGTAGGTATAAAAACGGATCCGGCCTTTCGTATGCAGGTTATAAACCGGGCGGTTGAAAAAGGAAGGTTTAAGCCTGGCTTTCCGGGCCGAAACGATACTCCCGATTTCAATCCGGACGCGGCGCGCCGACCAAAGCCCGTCGATGAGTATCACACCGGAAACAACAAGCGTACGCATGTGCAGCACAAAAAGAAGCAGCGCGGAAAAAAGCAGGATCACGATGCCCATCAGGAAAAACAATTGCCCGTAATGTGTATCGCCGGGATATTCGCCGATCTTGAAAAGCGCCGTATCCACCGGCTTCGGGTTTTCGGACCAGTAATACGCTATAAAGCAGAACACCGCCAGGATCAGTCGCCGCATAATGGAATGCCGGTTCAGACCAAGGAACTGCTTCTCTTCAAAAACGATTTTTTCGTCAGGCATATCCGGCAAAGTTCAGCTTTTTGTGCCGGGAAAAATTTCGGCGGTATTCATACTGATGCGTGTTACGGACCGGGAGCCCGGTTTTATTTTAAACGATTCGCTGATCCGGTGACCGACGACCCAGGCAATTTCGCCGCCGCTTTCGAGGACAAGCGTTTTTTCTTTTTCATGCAGCGGCACTTTCTGATCGACCAGGAAATCGCTGATTTTTTTGTGCTGTTTCATGCCCAGGGGAATAAACCGGTCGCCGGGCCGCCAGGGACGAAGCAGCAGCGGGAACGACAATGCGCCGCTGTCGAAAAATTCGGAAAACGGGGATGCGGATTTTTTCGTTTCGCCGTCGCCGGTAAAATCATCGATATGAATTCCGGGCAGATTGCCGTGCTTTTCAATAAGCAGTTCGGCGGCAAACGGTTCGCTGATTTCAAGCACGTGAATTTTTCCGCGGTCGCAGAGCAGCCGGTGCGTGGAAGAAAAAAAGGACGCGCCGCTTTCCCCGGCCAGTGCAGTTTGCAGGGCGTCGGCCAACTGTACGGCATGGAAATTTTTATCGCGCAGCCAGAGGTGCAGCAGGGTTTCGGGCGCCGGCAGTGCAGCGAGTTTCTGCGCATCGATCACTGTTCCGGTTGCCGTTTCTTCCGTACACGTTTTCCGGTATTCGTCTGCCGCGGCCTGCAGCAGCAATTCGGTTTGCCGCAAGCGATCCGTCATTTGTCCCAGCACTTTTTCCAGGCCCGGCTGCATTTCCTTCAGCGAAGGAATAACCTGGTGCCTGAGCCTGTTCCGCGTATAATCATCGCTGTCGTTGCTGCTGTCGTGACGCCAGTGCAGTTTTTCTTTTCCCGCGTACGCTTCAATCTCTTTCCGGTTCGCAAAAAGCAGCGGACGGATAATCCCGTGCTGTTTCGGCAGCATCCCGCGAAGCCCGCTCACGCCCGAACCGCGCAAAAGATTGATCAGCACCGTTTCGAGATTGTCGTCGAGATGATGCGCGGTGGCGATGCAGTCGAAATTGTTTTCCGAAACTGTTTTTTCGAGGAACGCGTAACGGATCCTGCGCGCGGCCGATTGCAGCGACTCGCCTTTCGCGATCTGCGAATCAAGGTCATCAATCGTATGCCCGAAAAATTTTTTGCCGGATGCCGCTGCAAGTTCCGCAACGAACCGCGCATCTTCGTCCGATTCTGCTCCGCGCAGTTTGTGGTTGATATGCGCCACGCCGAAATCAAAACCGCTTTCCATGAAAAGGTGAAGCAGCACGACGGAATCCACCCCGCCGCTCACCGCCAGCAGCACCCGGTCGCCGGGCAGCAGCAGTTTTTCTTTTTCGATACTTTGGAGAAATCGCGTCAGCACAGGTCAAAAATACGGTACAAAACAAAGCACACGGAAGGAATTTGCGATTGTCGATTTTGGATTTGCGATTTTAAACGTGGGCTGCTCGTGTGTTAATCGCAAATCCAAAATCGACAATCGCAAATCATTTCAGCGCTTCAAACATAGCTTTCGCTTTCAGCAGGCATTCGGCGTATTCTTTTTCCGTATCGGATTGATGCGTGATGGCGCTACCGGCCATGAATGAAAGAAATTTTTGCTGCGCATGATATTGAATGCTGCGGATGACCACGTTGAAATCGAAATCGCCACCGGGAGTAAAATAACCGACTGCGCCGGAATACAATCCGCGTTTCGTTTGTTCGTATGCTTCAATCAGCTGCATGGCCCGGACTTTCGGCGCGCCGGTCATCGATCCCATCGGGAAAGCGTGGCGTATCGCATCTATGCCGTGTATGCCGTCGTCCAGTTCCGCGCTCACGGTCGTGATCATCTGGTGCACCTGCCGGAAGGAATAAATTCCGCACAGTTCTTCCACGTTCACCGTTCCGCGTTTGGCCACCTGCGAAAGATCGTTGCGCACCAGGTCGGCGATCATGATGTTTTCACTTCGTTCCTTCGGATCATGCCGCAGCCGTTCTTTGTTTTTTTCATCTTCCGCAGGATCCGATCCGCGGCGTGCCGTGCCTTTGATGGGTTGTGATATTATTTTTCTTCCTTCCTTCCGGATAAACCGCTCCGGGCTTGCGCTCATCAGCCAACTGTCCCGGTGCCGGTAGAGCGCGGAAAACGGGGCTTCCGACAAACCGTTCAGCCGCGCAAAAACGCGGAACGGATCGATCAGCGCCTGCTCTGCAAAAAACTCGATGCAGTAATTCAGTTCGTAAATATCACCGCGCCCGATATGTTCCCGGATCAGTTCCGCCCGCCGGAGATATGCTTCGCGGCTGACGCGTGCAAGAGGCGTGCAACTGTTACCGGTTTCGGAAATTTCATCTGCTGCGGTGATCTGACCGGCGAGTTTTTCCGCTTCCTGTTCATCACCCGGAAGAAAACCGATCTGCAGTTCGGCATCGCGAAGCAGCAGGACAAAACGCGGGCGAAAAAAATACAGCAGCGGAAATCCGATTCCGTCAGGATGCGCAGAAACAAGATCCTCGGTTTCATTTTTCAGGTCATAGCTGAAATGCCCGAAAAGCCAGTCCTTTCGCGCATCCGCAAAGTTTTTCAGTTTGTTGAACGAATCGCCGCCTTCGGGAAGAAAATCTTCAACAGAACCGATGCCGGCCATAAGTTCGTACCCATTCCCAGCATGACCGTTCGAAACAAGTTGACAAAATGTTGAAAACCTGACCAATGCCTGTTTCGGCAGATACTTAACCGGTTTAGAATCCGATAAAGACCGGGATATAAATTTCCTCACGCGGTAAAGATACTGCCAATCGCCGCAAAACCCCGAAAAACCTTGCAGGACTAGGGAAAAATGACTTAATTTTGAATGCATTCCTGCCTGCATAGCAACAGGCGGAAACTTTTATTTTACAGACACACAACCTGCACGAAATGAAAAAGTTTAAGACCCTCTCCGCTTCGCTGATCACTTTTTTTCTCCTGGGCGACCTGCACGTATATGCACAGAATGTTGCGATCAACGCAACAGGAGCGGCGCCCGCAGCATCGGCAATGCTCGACGTTACATCGACCACGATGGGATTCCTGGCTCCGCGGATGACATCGGCGCAGCGCACAGCTATCGGCACTCCCGCAACAGGCCTGCTGGTTTATGATACAACTGTCGGTGCGTTTTACTGGTACGACGGAACAGCCTGGCGCATGATCGTCGGTGGAAATACCGGCTGGCTGCTGGCCGGCAACGCACTTGCAGGAACTGAATTTTTAGGATCAACCAATGCGCAACCCGTTATGTTCCGTTCGAATAATACCGAACGCATGCGGATTCTTTCCGGCGGACAGGTCCTAGTAAATCATACTGCGGCTGTTTCGGCCAACCCGGCTTTCGAATCGCAGGGAACGGCTGCTTTTCCTGATGCGATGCGCGCATATACAGCCGTTACGACAGGCATGGGTCTTTTTTCACAGAACAATGCGGTAGCTGGAACAGCCATAGGTTTCGGCGCATTTTGTTCCAGCACGCAGACCGGGGGTGATGGTTTGGCTGCCGGTCTCGGGGCAAATTCATATTATGCCGGTGCAGGAGTTTCGGCTTATACAATCAATACGCTTGCCGGCGGACGCGGAGTACTCGCCGGTTGCGATAATGCAACGGGCGTAGGCGTACAGGGGCAGTCCACAGGCGCTTCCGGGCTTGGTGTTTATGGTTATAACAGCGGCGCTACCGGTTTCGGGATGAGTGCATACAATGCCAACGCCAGCGGAACAGGAATTATCGCGAGCGGGAATAATTTGGGTGCGCAATACCTGGTAGCCGGAAGCGGCGCAGCCATCAACGGTATTGCTACGGGAATTTTCGCCCGGTCTTCAACCGCCGGATTAGGGGAAGCTGTTTACTCGAACCAGTTCGGTGCGATTTGCCGTTACAATTACTGGAGCGGCGCCCTGCAATACAAAGCGCTCAGCACCGGCGCCATGTCGGTTTCCTGTTCCGTACCGGATGACAACGGGCAGTACCGCGTACTGCATTGCCCGGAAACACCGGAGTACTATTTCATGGACTACGGCCAGGGAAAACTGGTGAACGGCAAAGCGCATATCGACCTCGATCCGATTCTCGCGAAAAATGTGGCCATCAATGAAAAACATCCGCTTCGGGTGTACATCCAGATCGAAGATGATGAAAACTGCAAAGGTGTTGTTGTGAAAAATAAAACAACCGGCGGTTTTGACGTGGTTGAAATGCAGGGCGGAAATTCCAACGCGACCTTCCAGTGGCAGATCGTATGCAACGTAGCCGATGCGACATTACCCAACGGCAGGCAAGCTAAATTTTCCGACGCCCGGTTTGAACTCGCCCCTGCCGATATGCAGGAAGGAACGGCCATACAGCCCGGCGTAAAAGAAGCACAAACGCTTCCGGCGGAAAAACGTCCGAACCAGTAAAGCATAAATCCGATCGGATGTTCCTGTAATATCAAAAAACGAAATGATACGCATGCGCAATATAATCCCGGTTTTGTTCGCTGTTTTCACAGCAGGTTCATCCTTTGCACAGGGCCTGCTGAACAATGGTGCGTTTATCGTGATGAACGGCGCGGCATCCAATATTTATATCGACGGAGCAACCGGGCATTATACCGCCCAGGGAAGCGCGCGTATCGATGCGCTGTCCGTCGGTCCCACGATCACACTCGAAGGAAACTGGGTCAACAATTCCAATAACATCGGTTTCGGTTTCGACGGGAGCGAGGTCGTTTTTGCAGGCGCCAATCAATCCATCGGCGGAAGCCAGTTTACGCATTTCTATGATGTGACCTTGGCCGGAAGCGGAACCAAAACAATGAACATACAAACGCGGGTCGGAGGTTTTGGCGGCGTTCCCAGCGGCGTGCTTTCTGTCGGTTCCCGCATACTCAATATGAACGGCTATGATCTCTGGCATTTCAACCCGCTGAATACTGCGATCACGTATACTACGGGCTATATCCAGAGCGAGACGAACGTGGCGCTCAATCCGAGTACCGTCCGCTGGTTTGTCGGGGCGAATACCGGCAGCTATGTAATTCCCTTCGGCGTCGCCGCGACACAGATTCCGCTCACGACCAATATCACCGCCGGCATGTCGACCGCTTTCGATTACTTCGCCGTTTCCACGCGCGCTACTTCTACCTCGGCCAATACACCCTGGGCTTCGGGTGTAACGCACATGTACGATCCGAATCTTGCGCAGGACGGTTCCGATGAAGCGGTGATCGATCGTTGGTGGGAATATACTTTTAACCAGGCGGCGACGGCAACAGTTACGTTCAGCTACCGCGGTTCTGAAAACACCATGACTGCGCCATATAACACCGGCAATATCGGTGCGCAATACTGGTCATCCGCATGGCTTCCCAATAACTCGAATATCGGCAGCGCAGCAGCGGTTGGCGTAGGAGTGGGTTCGGTAACTGCGGCGGGACTTTCGTTTGCTGCGGCTACGTACACTCCCTGGGTGCTTTCTTCGCTTGCCGCCCCGCTCCCGGTTACATTCCTCGATTTTTCGGCAGCATGCAGCGGCAACGAAGTGCTTGTAAACTGGAAAACCGCTTCGGAAACCAATAACGATTACTTCGTGGTTGAACGCAGCAGCGACGGTGCGCATTTCTCCGCTATCGGGAATACAGACAGCCAGGCGCCCGGCGGAAACAGTACGGGCACACTCAGCTATACGTTTACTGATGCCGCTCCGCTCAACACTACAGCTTACTACCGCATCCGCCAGGTCGATTTTAACGGCGATGACGGGCACAGCGGGCTGGTACCTGTAGAACCTTGTTCAGGAGCAGGCAGTACCGTCGATGTTTTCGGAACGGGAAGCGATATCGAAGTAATGATCAACGCCGTTTTTGCCGGCGATTACAACGTAGCTGTTTACGATATGCGCGGGAGAATTATTTCTGAACGTACGGTGAATGCTGCCGAAGGAATCAACCGCACGCGCCTCAATCTCAATTATCCCGAATCGGCCATGTACATGGTCCGCGTATTCAGCGCAGCCGGCGAATTCACTGCGAAACGGGTTTACGTGAGTAAGTTTGATTGAGAAATTTTTTCCGGAAAAAACCCTGCGCACGATCTTCCGGTCGTGCGTTTTTATTTTACTTCCAGGATTTCCTGCAAAGCCTGCACCCATTCCTGCCGGCTGTTGAGCGAAGGAACAAGCTGCACTTTTTCTCCGCCGTGCTTGCGGAAAAGTTCGTTGTACTCCACGCCGATTTCATGAACAGTTTCCAGGCAGTCGGCTACAAATGCCGGGGAAAACACGAGCAGTTTCTTGTCGCCTTTTTTCGCTCGCTCTTCAATCACGTGATCGGAATACGGTTTTATCCAGGGCGTTTTTCCAAGCCGCGACTGGAAGCTGATCGTGTATTTTTCTTTCGGGATGCCCAGCGCTTCGGAAAGCAGGCGTGATGTCTGAAAACAATTGGCACGGTAGCAGTACCGGTTATTCTCCGTGATTTTATCGCAGCAGGTTCCGAAGGAGCAGGAATCATTTCCGTAATGCACCGCTGCTTTTTTGATCTGCCGTTCGGGTAAACCGTGGTAGCTGAAAACGACATGATCGTATTGCCGGTGATCGAATTCTTTTCCGGCAGCGGTGAGTGCGCGGATAAAAGCGGGATGATCGTAAAAATGGCTGATGCTTTCCAGTGAAGGAATCACTTCCCATTTCCGTACCAGGCGCATCAGTTCTTCGAGCGTTGAACCGGTTGACGAAGAAGCGTACTGCGGGTACAGCGGCACGATTTTTATTTTCGATACGCCCGCTTTACGTAATTCTTCGAGCGCGGATCCGAGCGAAGGATTTTGATAGCGCATGCCGAAAACAACCACGTAATTTCCGCCGAGCGTTTCCTGCAGTTTCTCTTTCAGCGCAATCCCGTGAATGAGCAGGGGAGAACCTTTTTCCGTCCAGATGCTTTTGTACAGCTTCGCCGATTTCGGTGCGCGGAAAGGAACGATGACCAGGTTGACCAGCAACAGCCGCCCGAGCGGGGAAATATCGATCACGCGCGGATCGTTCAGGAACTGGCGGAGGTATTTGCGCACGTCGCCCGTGGAAGGACTGTCGGGTGTGCCGAGATTGATAAGCAGGATGCCGGTTTTCATCGGCTGCAAAGATACTGTTTATGATTTGCGATTGCCGATTTTGGATTTGCGGTTTGCCTCAACGGAAACGTTAGCGCCTTCGCGTCTTAGCGGTAAAAACCGGGTTACAAACTTCACGGCTAAGGCACAAAAATGCTAAAAGCCTCTGGGACTTACATCGGAAATCGCCAATCCAAAATCGTCAATCGGAAATAGGCATTACATCTCCGTTTTCCAGAGTTTATTCGTTTCATCAACCAGTTGCAAAACCTCGTCGCGCCCTTTTTTCGTTTCGGCGGAAGTCAGGAAATACATCGGGAATTCATCCCAGCTTTCCTGCATGGTTTTTTTGTAGGCGGCGATGGATTTGTTGAGCACGTTGGAGGATGATTTGTCGCATTTGGTGAACAGGATCGCGAACGGGATCTGCGATTCAGCCAGCCATTCCATGAATGCGATATCGTTCATCTGCGGTTCGAGCCGCGAATCGACGAGCAGGAAAACACAGACTAAGTTGGACCTGCGGACGAGATACCCGCGGATCATCTTGTCGAATTTTTCGCGCATCTCTTTCGAAACTTTGGCGAAACCGTAGCCGGGAAGATCCACGAGATACCATTGCCCGTTGATCAGGAAATGATTGATCACCTGCGTTTTCCCGGGCCGCCCGGAAACGTGCGCGAGTTTCGTTTTCCCGCAAAGCATGTTGATCAGCGACGATTTGCCCACGTTCGAACGGCCGATGAACGCATACTCAGGCTTGTCCGGGGCCGGGCACTTTTCGGCCAGTACGTTACTGCTGATGAAATCGGCTGACCGGATAATCATAGTAAATGCTCCTGCTTATTTTTTCTTCGGCGTGTACGAATTTACATGCCGCTCTTTTTTGGTCGGGTAAATATCCGCGATCGTAACCAGGATACCCGTTTCAAATACATCGCCGAAATGTTTATTCTCCGACGTGCCGAAACTGCGCATGGTAGCGGAAAGGTTCATGTACGAGTTGACCAGCGGCGGAATAAATTCATCCTGCTCGCGCACTAATTGATTGAGTAAACGGTGTCCGTCTTTGTACGCCAGACCCTGCAGCGATTTTGCAAACGCATCCGTATTGTGCTGTGCAGTTACGGGGTAAATCGGTTTGACTAATTTGTCGGGATCAGGGAAATAATGTTCCATGAACCGGTAAATCAGGTCGCGCGCAAGCATGTTGTAATGACCGTAAATAGTCACTTTCCCGTAGAAGTACCGGATGTCATCATTATCTATAACCAATGCACCCAAACCATCCCAGAGGTTGTCGAGCGAAAAAAGTCCTTTGCGGTTACTCGCCGAAGGCTGGTACATCGGCTGTACGAACGAACGTCCCAGTTCAATCGTCGCCGGAAGAAATTCGTTTTTAAAACGGTCGCTGAATTCGAAAAGTTCGGTCGTTACCAGGTCGTATTCGCCGCCGGCAAGCCGCCCTTTTTCGCAGCGGATGAAACGATACCCGCCGACGATCTCCTTGTCTTCCGGGTTCCACACGATGAGCTGTTCGTAGCAGCGTTCCTTCGTATCGTAATCGTCGAGATCGCAGTCCAGGCCCGTTCCGCCGCCGGAAGCGCGGAAAGTCAACTCACGCACACGCCCGATCTCGCGCAGCGTATGCGGTGAATTATGCGCATTGACAACATAAATTTCGTTGGTGCCGTTGTTCGCATGACGCAGGAACGTTTTTTCGTTCAGTTCCGCTGCAAGCAGTGAGCGGTCGACGGGTGGTATGATGGGTTGATGCGTATTCATGAAGCGGATTCAGCCGGATGTTTTTCGTAATCGGGAATAAACACGGTTGCTTTTCCCGATCCCATGGCGTACACGAATTTTTTTACCTGTTGGGCCCATCCTTTCGGACTATGACGTTTATCAAAAACGGTATAAGAAATGGGTTGACCAAAGATAATGGTTATTGTTTTACCGCGCTGTTTGTACATCTCGTCCATCAGCCAGAACATTTCGATATTCGCTTTGATGCCCAGCCGTTTGCGCCAGAGCGCGAGGTTGTAGAAAAATTTCGAATTGCTTCCCTGGATGTATGTCGGGATAATGTTCTTCTTGTGCTGAACGGCTTTTGCGATAAAACTTTTTTTCCATTCGAGATCACGGATCACGCCCTGCTGTTTGCGCGAAACCAGCCCGGCGGGAAAAACGAGCACCGCTTTTTCGGAAGCGTAAGCCTCTTCGATCACGTCCGTGCCGCCCTGTGAACCATGCTTGTTGATGGGTACAAAAAGATTGTCCATCGTTTTGAACGACAAAAGAATATCGTTCACCAGGAAACGGATGTCTTTCCGTGCAGGCTCCACGGCCTGCATCAGCGCAAGCCCGTCGAATCCGCCCAGCGGATGGTTCGAGGCGAGAATAAATCCGCCCTCGCGCGGAATATTTTCAAGTCCCCTGATATTGACGGTAACCCGGAATTCGCCGATCACTTTGTGGATGAAATCGTAGTCGCGCAGGTGGCCGTGCAGGTTCATGAACGCGTTCACTTCCTTTTCATGCAGCACGCGTTTGATCCAGCGCAAAACGAAGCCCGGCAGCCATTTCAGCAGTTTCGGATTTTTACTGCCGATTATTTTTTCGACATCGATGAATTTTTCTTCCGGCATCGGCGTTAAAGATAATCATTCGGAAAAATTGCCGGGAAAACTGTCCGTCGCTACGGATTTTTTCACCGGCGATTCCGTGGTCTTCGCAGGGCGTATTCTATAGCTTCGTTTTTCCCTGCCTGGTTCTTACGTATCCAGTACCCGTTTTTAGTCGAATCCGGATCTTCCCACTTTTTACCACCCTGCCTGGTCTTTTCTTTTTCCCCGGGAAAGGCAGTTTTCGTTAAATCCCGGTATTTTCCCGTATTTACTGACTTATAGCTGTTCCCCGGGCAAAAGATCATTTTCCCCTGCCAAACCCGTTTTCGATTCTATTACGCTTTCAGCTCTTTCTTCTCCCACCGTGTTTTGCCTTCGGCGGATTTGCCTGCGGAATTCGCCGAATCCCTTTATTCATAAATGTTTCAGCTTAACCTGATAAGAAAAAAAATCGAACCGTAAGGAGTCAAAAGACAAAAGTTTTCAACAAAAGTGGGAAAATGTGGTAAATTGTGGGAATTCTTGTCTACTTTTACCCACCAAAGCGAGGAATTTTTACATGCAAAGCCTGATCGGTGTTTATGAATGCAACGTGGATGCGAAGGGTCGCCTTCTGCTTCCGGCTGCGTTCAAAAAACAGGTGCAGCCGGTTTTGGACAAAGGATTTGTCGTGAAGCGCAGCGTGTTCCAGAAATGTCTCGAACTCTACACGATGGACGAGTGGAACAACCTGGTGAAGGATGTGAACAAGCTGAATCGCTTCAAAAAGAAGAATGTGGATTTCATCCGCATGTTCAATGCCGGTGTAAAGCCGATGGAACTGGATAATACCGGCCGCCTGCTTTTGCCGAAAGACCTGATGACGTTTGCGGGTATTTCGAAAAACATTGTGATGTCGGCCGCAGTGAACATGATCGAGATCTGGGATAAGGATAAATACGAGCAGACCATCAATGATCCGAACATCGACTTCGGTGCGCTGGCGGAAGAGGTGATGGGAAGCATGGGTAACAAAGGCGACGATGTCGAGTTACCATAAGCCCGTTCTTTTAAATAATTGCATGGAAGGTCTGAGTATCCGCCACGACGGCATCTACGTGGATGTAACGTTCGGGGGCGGCGGACACAGCAGGGCGATACTGGAGCGGCTCGGTGAAAACGGGAAGCTCTTCGGTTTCGACCAGGATGAAGCGGCCGTGGCGAACGCGATAGCGGATTCCCGGTTCACGCTTGTCAAACAGAATTTCAGGTACCTGAAAAATTTCCTGAAACTCTACAACGCTGTTCCCGTCGACGGCATACTCGCCGATCTCGGTGTTTCATCGCACCAGTTCGATACCGCCGGCCGCGGATTCTCCACGCGCTTCGAAGGTCCGCTCGATATGCGGATGAACAGCCGGTCGGGCGCAACGGCTGCCGATGTGCTGAACAGCTACGAAGAAGGAAAGCTGAAACGCATGTTCGGGGAATTCGGCGAAGTGGAAAATGCAGGACGGCTGGCGAGAACGATTGTGCAGGCAAGAGCTGAAAAACCGCTGCAGACCATCGCTGAACTCAAGCAGGCCATCGAACCCTGCGTGCGGAAAGGAAAAGAAAACCAGTACTACGCACAGGTTTTCCAGGCGCTGCGGATCGAAGTGAACGGTGAACTGGATGCGCTGAAGGAAATGCTGATGCAGGCGGTCGAAGTGCTGAAGCCCGGGGGACGATTGGTGGTGATTTCCTACCACTCACTCGAAGACAGGCTGGTCAAGCACTTCATGCAAAAAGGAAAGTTCGAAGGCGAAGTGGAAAAAGATTTTTACGGCAACATGATCCGCCCGCTCGAACCGCTCACAAGAAAACCGATCCTCCCGCAGGAGGAAGAAATACAGGAGAACAACAGGGCACGAAGCGCAAAACTGCGGATAGCGCAAAAGTCCGAAGGAGGTTATGACAAAAAACACGATTAAGGAAGAGCCGAAACAGGAAAAGAAAAACGTGAAGAGTCCGAAAGGCGGAAACATCATCACCCGCACAGTTGGCTCGGTCATGAGCGGCAGCTTCCTCTCCCGTGAAGGCGTTCTCCGCAATCTTCCTTTCATTTTTTTCCTCACGTTTATCGCACTCTGCTACATCGCCAACGGTTATTACGCCGAAGAGCAGATACGCAGCCTGAATACGATGCAGAACAAGCTCAAGGAGCTTCGTTCGGAATACATCGTTTCGAAATCCGACCTGATGTTCGTAAGCAAACAATCGGAAGTGGCCAAACGCGCCGCCCCGCTCGGTATTAAAGAATCGCTTGAACCGCCGAAAGAAATCCTGGTGAAAAAATCGCCGGCCGAAGCAAAACAGGAACAAAAAAACAACGACTGATTCTTGGAAGAGAATAAAGACATATTGAAACGGGTTTACGTGGTGTACGCGGTCATCATCCTGCTTGCAGCGGGCGTGGTGTCGCGCGTAATCTACATCCAGGCCGTGCAGGGTGAAAGGTGGAAAGCGGAAGCTGAAAACCTCACGCGCAAGGTGGTGGACGTGGAAGCCGTGCGCGGAAATATTTTCGCGACCGACGGCAGCCTGCTCGCTACTTCGGTTCCGTACTACGAAGTGGGCATCGATCCGCTGGCCAACGAACATTTCGACAACGACATGTTCGACGACAGCGCGCTGGCCCTGGCCAACGGACTTGCCGCTTTGCTCAAAGGAAAATCAGGCCGGGATTATTACCGCATGATCATGTCCGGCCGTGCGGGGGATGATCGTTTTGTGCAACTCGCTAAAAATGTTTCGCACAACGATCTCCAGGAAATAAAAAAACTGCCGCTTTTCCGCCTCGGTCGTTACAAAGGCGGGTTGATCTGGCCGCAGACCAACAAGCGCGAACGCCCGTTCCGCATGCTGGCTGCGCGTACCATCGGCTACGTGCGCGACTCTGCAAAACCGATCGGGCTGGAAGGCGCGTTCGACAGCGTGCTTACGGGCGTGAGCGGAAAACGGCTCATGCAGAAAATCGCCGGCGGCGTATGGATGCCCGTGAATAACGACAACGAAGTGGAACCGCAGAACGGCAAGGACGTGGTGACCACGATCGATATCAATATCCAGGATGTGGCCGAGAACGCGCTGCTGCATTCGCTCATCAGGCACAACGCCAAATACGGCTGCGTGGTGCTGATGGAAGTGAAGACCGGTGAGATCCGCGCGATCGCCAACCTCACGCGCTCGGAAAAAGATTCTGCGCATTACGATGAAGATTACAATTACGCTATCGGCGATGCGCGCGAACCCGGCTCGACTTTCAAACTGGCGTCGATGATCGTGGGCATGGACCAGGGTTTTGTGAATCCGAAAGACAAAGTCAATCTCGAAGGCGGGCTGCACATGTTCTACAACCTGCCGATGAAAGATTCGCATACGCCGAAGAAGAACGACGTAACGGTAGAAGAAGCTTTCTGGGAATCGTCGAACGTCGGTATATCCAAAGTAGTTTACCGCTCCTTCTCCAAAGATCCTGGAAAATTCACCGATGGTTTGCGCAAACTGCACCTGCATGAACCGCTCGGCCTGGCTATTCCCGGCGCCGGCACACCGTATATCAAAGATCCGTCGGATAAAAAGAACTGGAACGGCACTTCGCTTCCCTGGATTTCCATCGGCTACGAATCGCTTGTTACGCCGCTGCATACGCTTACGCTTTACAATGCCGTGGCGAATAACGGCACGATGGTGAAGCCCATGTTTGTGAAGGAAGTAAAACTGAAAGGGCAGACGATCAAAACATACCAGCCGGAAATTATCGAGCAGCAGATCGCGAAACCCGAAACGATTGAAAAAGCGAAATCACTTCTCGAAGGTGTGGTGCAGCACGGCACCGGCGCATTCCTGAAAGCATCGGTTTTCAAAATCGCCGGCAAAACCGGGACAGCGCAGGTGGCCAACAACGGCGCAGGTTACAAAGGCAAAGAAAAAATCACGTACCAGGCTTCTTTCGTGGGTTATTTCCCCGCGGATAATCCGAAGTACACCTGCATCGTCATTGTCAATGCACCTTCGAACGACGCGTACTACGGCGGAGCAGTGGCCGGCCCGATTTTCAAACAGATCGCCGATCGCGTTTACTCCACCAACCTCGATATCCACAAACCGGTGAACGTAAACGCGCAGCCGCTCATCGGCTCGGTATTGCCGGAAGTGAAAAAAGGTGCGATTGCGCCCACGCTCGACGTGCTGAAATCGCTGAACCTGCCTGTCGAAAACAATGCGATGTCGTCGGGATGGATCAGCGCACAATCAGGCACAACGAAAATTTCGGCAAACCCGATCGGCATCGAGCAGGCTTTGAATAATAATCAAATGCCCGACCTCACCGGTTTGACAGCTTCGGAAGTATTGTTCCTGCTCGAAAATAAAGGACTGCGCGTACGTGTTCGCGGAAGCGGATCGGTATTCCGCCAGTCGCTGCCTGCAGGAACAAAATTCAATAAAGGAACAGAAATCATCATAGAACTCGCTTCGTGAAATTGTTGCGCGACATATTGTACAAAGCAGGCCTGCTCGAAGTTGCAGGATCGACCAACGTGGCCATTACCTCGTTGTGCTTCGATTCGCGCAAAGTGGAGAAGGACTGCCTGTTCGTCGCCGTTCGCGGAACGCAGTCCGACGGGCACCAGTTCATCGCGAAGGCGATTGAAATGGGCGCCGCGGCCATCGTCTGCGAAGAGTTCCCGGAACAACTGAACGAAAAGATCGGGTACATCAAAGTAAGCAGCAGCGCAGCCGCACTCGGTATCATCGCGTCCAATTTTTTCGATAACCCGTCGGCGCAGCTGAAACTGATCGGTGTAACGGGAACGAACGGAAAGACGACAACGGTTACGCTGTTGTTCCATCTTTTCCGTGAACTCGGTTACAAAGCGGGCATGCTCACCACGGTGCGCAACATGATCAACGCGGAAGAAATTCCCGCCACGCATACCACGCCCGACGCCGTGGAACTGAATCGCCTGCTGCGCCAGATGGTGGAAAACGGCTGCAAATATTGTTTCATGGAAGTGAGTTCGCACAGCGTGGTGCAGCACCGAATCACCGGTCTGTATTTTGCCGGCGGCGTATTCACCAACATCACGCACGACCATCTCGATTATCACAAAACATTCGACGAGTACATCAAGGCGAAAAAAGGATTCTTCGACCAGTTGCCCGCAGAAGCTTTTGCGCTCATCAACCGCGACGATGTAAACGGATCGGTGATGCTGCAGAATACGAAAGCGACAAAGAAGACCATGTCGCTGCGCGCCGCTGCCGATTTCAAATGCCGCATCGTGGAAAACCAGTTCACCGGTTTGCTGCTGAATATCGACGGAACGGAAATGTGGTCGAAACTGATCGGCAGCTTCAACGCTTATAATGCGCTTGCCGTGTATGCCACCGCCACGCTGCTCGGCATTGAAAAAATAACGGCGCTGACTACGATAAGCACACTCGGTTCGGTAGAAGGCCGCTTCCAGTATGTGCGCACGCCGAGCGGGATAACGGGTATCGTGGATTACGCGCATACGCCCGATGCTTTGCTGAACGTGCTGAAAACGATCAAAGACATCCGCACCGGGAACGAAAAAGTAATTACGCTGGTGGGATGCGGCGGCGACCGGGATGCGGCGAAACGCCCGATCATGGCGAAGATCGCCTGCGAGTTAAGCAACAAAGTGATACTCACGTCCGACAACCCGCGCAGCGAAGAACCGGACGCGATCATTAAACAGATGCAGCAGGGCGTGGAAGGATTGTATTTCAAAAAAGTGCTGAGCATCACCGACCGGCGCGAAGCTATCCGCACCGCCTGCGCACTCGCCCAGCCCGGCGACATTATCCTGCTTGCAGGAAAAGGGCACGAAAAATATCAGGAAGTGAAAGGTGTGAAACATCCTTTTGACGACCTGGCCATACTGAAAGAAAACCTGAAACAGATCAGCGAATAAGATGTTCTATTATCTCTTTTCATATCTCAACAGGCCGGACATTAATTTTCCGGGTGCAGGCGCATTCGAGTATATCTCGTTCCGTGCGGCGCTTGCGCTGATCGTTTCGCTCATCATCACCATGCTGCTCGGCAAACGGCTCATCCGTTTGCTGCACCGCAAACAGGTAGGTGAAACCGTGCGCGATCTCGGCCTCGAAGGACAGAAACAAAAAGAAGGTACGCCGACCATGGGCGGGCTGATCATTCTCGCGGCCATCATTATTCCCACCTTGCTTTTTGCAAAACTGCTGAACGTATATATCATCCTAATGCTCATCACGACCATCTGGCTCGGCCTGATCGGTTTCCTGGATGATTATATAAAGGTGTTCAAGAAAAACAAGGAAGGTCTGCACGGCCGCTACAAAGTAGTCGGGCAGGTCGGTGTAGGCTTAATTGTAGGCATTACGCTTTTCTGGAACAGCAACGTGGTGGTGAAAGAAAAAATTTCCGGCAGCACGGAGCTGATGGGAATAACGAAAGGAACGGATTCAACCGCTCATCTCCCGGTGTACGCGAAAGAAGTGACCAAGTCGATGAAGACGACTATTCCTTTCGTGAAAAACAACGAGTTCGATTACGCCAGCCTGCTCGGGTTTATGGGCGACAAGGCGAAGGACTGGGCCTGGCTGGTTTTTATACCGATCGTCATTTTCATTGTAACGGCGGTATCGAACGGCGCGAATGTAACGGACGGAATCGACGGGCTCGCTTCGGGAACGTCGGCCATCATCGGAACGGTGCTTGGCATCCTGGCCTACGTTTCGGGTAATACGATTTTCGCCGATTACCTGAACATCATGTACATCCCGGACTCCGGCGAGCTGGTGATTTTCATGGCCGCTTTCGTCGGCGCCTGCATCGGTTTTCTCTGGTACAATTCGTTTCCCGCGCAGGTATTCATGGGCGATACGGGAAGCCTCGCGCTCGGCGGCATTATCGCGGTGTTTGCGATTGCGATACGCAAGGAACTGCTGATCCCGATTTTCTGCGGCATTTTCCTCGTGGAAAATCTTTCGGTGGTATTGCAGGTCAGCGTGTTCAAATACCGCAAGAAAAAATACGGTGTCGAGTTCGCACGCGCCAACAGGCTTTTCCTGATGTCGCCGCTGCACCACCATTACCAGAAAAAAGGAATGCACGAATCGAAAATCGTTTCGCGCTTCTGGATCATCGGCATCATGCTCGGCGTGCTGGCGATCGCAACATTGAAACTGAGGTAAAACAGCGGGATGAAACGCATCGTGATATTGGGCGCGGGAGAAAGCGGTGCAGGTGCGGCGGTGCTGGCGAAAAAAAAAGGATTTGAGGTCTTCGTCTCCGACAAGTCGAAGATCAAAGAGAAATACAGGAACGTTCTTTCACAACATGGAATTGACTGGGAAGAGGAGCAGCATTCGGAAGAAAAAATTCTGAATGCGCACGAAGTGATCAAAAGTCCCGGCATACCCGAAAAAACGCCGCTGGTAAAAAAGCTTCGCGCACAGGGCACGCCGGTGATTTCGGAGATCGAGTTTGCATCACGTTATACGCATGCGAAAATGATCTGCATCACAGGGAGCAACGGAAAGACGACGACGACACTGCTCACGCATCATATCCTGCAGAAAGCAGGGTACAAAGTCGGTCTCGCCGGAAACATCGGGAAGAGTTTCGCGCTCCAAGTGGCCGAAGAAGATCATGATTACTACGTGCTCGAGATCAGCAGTTTTCAACTGGATGATATGTATGCTTTCCGTGCAGACATCGCCATCCTGCTCAACATCACGCCGGATCATCTCGACCGGTATGACGACAAGCTTGAAAATTATGCCGACTCGAAATTCCGGATCACCAACAACCAGCGCCCGGAAGACGCTTTCATCTACTGCATCGACGATGAAGTGACGATGGAAACGATCAAACGCTGGAAGATCAATGCAAAACAATATCCCTTTTCCATCAAACAACAGGTGGAAGAAGGGGCCTGCTTAATAAACAATGAAATCATAATTAACACACATAATAACAACCAACTGTCTATGACCATCGAAGAATTAGCACTGCAAGGAAGACACAACATTTACAACAGCATGGCTGCAGCTGTTGCAGGACGTCTTGCCGATGTACGTAAAGATGTTGTCCGCGAAAGCCTGTCCGACTTTGAGAACCTGGAACACCGGCTCGAACATGTCGCCCGCATCAACAACATCAACTTCATCAACGATTCGAAGGCGACCAACGTGAACGCGGCCTGGTATGCGCTCGAGAGCATGGACACGCCCGTGGTATGGGTGATGGGCGGAGTCGACAAAGGCAACGACTACAGTTCCCTGTTCGAAATGGTGAAGCAAAAAGTGCGCGCCATCGTTTGTCTCGGAACGGAGAACAAAAAGATCATCAAGGCTTTTGGTGACAAAGTAGAAACCATCGTGGAAACGTCTTCGGCAAAAGAAGCGGTAAACGCAGCCTACCGTTTGGCCAAAAAAGGCGACACCGTATTGCTTTCGCCGGCATGCGCCAGTTTTGACCTTTTTGAAAACTACGAGGATCGCGGCCAGCAGTTCAAAGCGGCCGTTCGCGGACTTTGATAAAAACGTTTTACTATGAATCAGGATAAATCAGCAAAGCAGAAAAAAATAACCGAGAGCAGCCTGGAAGCCGCGCGCAAAAACGTGCAGCAGAAACCGGAACACAGCATGGAATTCGTGCTCGAAGCCAGTGGCGCAACCTGGATCAACAATTCGATGGCAACGACAGTGCAGTTGACCTGGGAAGCGCTCCGCGACGTGAACGGGCCGGTGTTGCTGATTCTCGGCGGTATCGACCGGCAAAACGATTACAAATTGCTGCAGGACCTGGTTCGTGATAAAGTGAAATGCGTGGTTTTTCTCGGCTCACAGGTGAAAAAATATTTCGAGGCATTTCAGCCCTGCACCAACGGGCTGATTTGTCACGCCGTTGACCTGCGGGAAGCCGTACAGATTGCAAGCGCATACACCCGGGAAGGCGATACGGTTTTATTCTCACCCTGCTGCCCGAGCTATCATGCATTTGATAATTACAAGAACAGGGGAAATGAGTTTAAGAAGCTGGTGAAGGAGTTGGTGAAATAGCGAGGACTCTCCGCATACATCATAATTCAAGTGTCAACAGCGTTATAAAGAGAAAACAACGATCATGAACATCTTCAGCTATTTCAAGGGAGACAGGGTCATCTGGATGATCGTACTGCTGCTTTCACTGCTTTCGCTGCTCGCGGTGTACAGTTCGGTGGTAACGCTGGCGTATAAACATCATTCGGGCGACACGGAGTATTATTTATTCAAGCACGGTAAAATTATCGTGCTCGGGTTCCTGCTCATGTGGCTTACGCACCGCATCAAGTTCACGTATTTTTCACGTATCTCGCAGATTGCGCTTTTGATTTCCATCCCGCTGCTGTTGTACACGCTGGTGAAAGGAGCTAACCTGAACAATGCCGACCGTTGGATTGCGATACCGGGAACAGGTCTGACTTTCCAGACCTCCGACTTTGCAAAAATCGCGCTTATCATGTACGTCGCGCGCATCCTGACGGTGAAGCAGATGGAAATGAAAGAGTACAAAAAAGTGCTCATTCACGTGATGCTCCCGATTTTCGCCGTTTGCGGTTTGATTCTTCCCGCCAACTTTTCTACTGCTGCGCTTTTGTTCACAACCTGCATGATCATCCTGTTCATCGGCCGTGTGCCCATCATGCATATCCTGAAAACGATCGGCATGGCGATCAGTGGTTTTTCCCTGCTGATTGCGCTCAGCGCAGCTTCGCCGGGACTGCTTCCGCGCGTGGATACCTGGAAGGCGCGGATCGTGGAATTTTTCAAAGGAGAAGAAAAGAAAGATCCGAATAAAAGTTTCCAGGCCAACCAGTCGAAAATAGCCATTGCCACCGGCGGCGTGGTCGGTAAAGGAATCGGGCACAGCACGCAGCGCAATTTCCTGCCGCATCCTTATTCCGATTTTATTTTCGCGATCATCATCGAGGAATACGGGTCGGTGATCGGGGGAGGAGGAATTTTACTGCTCTACCTGATCCTGCTTTTCCGCGGCATACGCGTAGCATCCAAAAGCGGTAAAACATTCGGAACATTGCTCGCATTCGGTTTGTCGTTCAGCCTTGTTTTCCAGGCCATGATCAACATGGCTGTTGCTGTAAATCTTTTCCCGGTAACCGGGCAGCCGCTGCCATTCCTGAGTATGGGCGGTACGTCCATACTGTTCTCGAGCATCGCCGTGGGCATTGTGCTCAGTGTAAGCCGCGCCACGGAGAAAGAAGAGGAAGCAGCGGAAAAAGAAACGGATGAAGTGAAAGGAGGTGAATTTGCAACCGCTTAAATTCATCGTGAGCGGAGGCGGAACCGGGGGACATATCTTCCCGGCAATCGCTATTGCAAATGCACTCAAAACCAAAGCGCCGGACGCTGAATTTTTATTCGTCGGTGCGGAAGGCCGCATGGAAATGGAAAAAGTTCCCGCGGCCGGTTATAAAATCGAAGGACTGAACATCAGCGGCATCCAGCGCAAACTGACGTTTTCCAACTTTGCCGTTCCTTTCAAACTGATCGGCAGTTTGCTGAAAGCAAAACGGATTTTGAAACAGTTCAAACCCGATGCGGTTATCGGCACCGGCGGATATGCCAGCGGGCCGATGCTGCGCGTGGCTTCGAAAGCGGGTGTGGTTACGCTGATCCAGGAACAGAATTCGTATCCCGGCATTACCAATAAAATCCTCGCGAAACGTGTCGACCGGATTTGCGTGGCTTATAATAACATGGATCGTTTCTTCCCGAAAGAAAAAATCATTTTCACCGGCAACCCGGTTCGGCAGGATATCCAGAATATGGAAGGTAAAAAACCGCGCGGGCTGGAACATTTCGGGATCGCTGCGGATAAGCCTGTGCTGCTCGTGATCGGCGGAAGTCTCGGGGCAAGAACGATAAACGAAAGTATCGCGGCAGGACTGGAGCAGTTGAGCAAAACCGGTATTCAACTGGTCTGGCAAACCGGCAAAAGTTTTTTTCCGCAGGCGCAGGAAGCGGTAAAAAAGTACGAAAGCATGAAAGCGTTTGATTTCATCCAGCGCATGGACCTTGCTTATGCCGTGGCCGATTTCGTGGTTTCACGCGCCGGTGCAAGTTCCATTTCCGAACTCTGCATCGTGCACAAGCCGTCCATTTTCGTTCCTTCTCCCAACGTGGCCGAAGATCACCAGACGAAGAACGCGATGGCGCTCGTTACGCACAAAGCCGCCGTGCTGGTGAAAGACAGTGAAGCGAAAGAAAAACTGCTCAGCGAAGTCCTGGTTCTTGCGGGCGATGCGGACCTGCGTCATAAAATGGAACTGGGCATGGCCGGGCTTGCGGTGCCGAATTCAGCGGAGATCATCGCCGGCGAAGTGCTGTCGATGGTGAACAAAAAACGTGAAAAGAAAAAATAAGATAAAGTGAACCTGCAGCAAGTACATAGCGTTTATTTTCTCGGTATCGGCGGTATCGGGATGAGCGCGCTTGCACGCTATTTTAAAGCGATGGGCAAGCAGGTGAGCGGCTACGATAAAACAAAAACGACGCTGACGGACGAACTCGTGCAGGAAGGAATCGCGGTTCATTTCCAGGAAGACACGGCAGGTATTCCTGCCCCGGTTAAAGATGCGGCGGATAAAAACAATGTACTTATCGTATGGACTCCGGCTGTGCCTGCTGAGCATAAAGAACTTGTCTTTTTCCGCGAGCACGGTTTTATAATTAAAAAGCGCGCCGAAGTGCTCGGTATGATCACGCAGCATACGCGCACAATCGCCATTGCCGGTACGCACGGAAAAACCACGACCACCACGCTCACCACGCACCTGCTGCGCACCGCGGGAGTGGATTGCTCGGCTTTCCTCGGCGGGATCAGCCTCAATTACGCCACGAACCTGCTGCTGAGCGAAACCCTCGGCAAAAAAGCAGGAACGGAAGAAGAAATTGTCGTGGCCGAAGCGGACGAATACGATCGTTCTTTTTTATGGCTGCACCCGACGGTGGAAGTGATTACTTCCGTGGATGCCGACCACCTTGATATTTACGGCGACAAAGAGCAGATGTACGAAACCTACCGCAGGTTTACCGGCCAGGTGCGCAAGGGCGGAAGCCTGGTAACCAAGCCGCTGGTGCTCGAAACATTAAAAATTAAAAACGATTACACGATCACCTATTCGCTGAGCGACACGTCGGCCATGTACCACGCACGGAATGTGCGCGTGGAAGAAGGTGTTTTTGTATATGACATCGTTTGTCCCGGCGAAGTCATCGAAAATGTGAAGCTCGGTCTTCCCGGTCGCCACAACGTGGAAAATTCCGTTGCAGCCGTAGCCGCTGTGAAACAGATGCACGTAAATTCCGCGTCGATCAGGAAGGGGTTGGAAAATTTCCGCGGGGTGAAACGCCGTTTCGAATACCGGCTGCGTTCTCCGAAACTCGTTTATATAGACGATTACGGGCATCACCCGGAAGAACTTAAAGCGAGTATCAGCGCGGCGCGGGAATTATTTCCCGGGAAAAAGATCACCGGTATTTTTCAGCCGCACCTGTATTCGCGCACGCGTGATTTTTACGATGAGTTCGCCCGCAGCCTGGAACTGCTGGATGAAATCCTGCTCATGGAAATTTATCCCGCGCGCGAACAGCCCATTGCCGGGGTAAGTTCTGCGGAGCTGCTGAAAAAAATCACCAAAAACGAAAAAGCGCTGATCCGGAAAGAGGAATTGGTAGAAAGCGTTTTGTCGCGTGATATCGAAGTGCTGCTTACCCTGGGCGCCGGCGATATCGACGTTTTCGTGAAGCCGATCGAAGATGCTTTGTGCAAAAAGTATAACCTGGAACCTGTTCACACATGAAAGCAGGCGTGAAAAAAATATTGGCGATCAGCGTCTGGACTTTATTTACAGTCGGGCTTTTTGTGCTGATGAGTTTTGCGCAGCACAGGCACGAAAAACACCTGTGCACGCGTCTCGATATTTCGATCGAACGCAAGGCGGATCATTTCTTTATCGCGGAGGATGATATTCGTGAACTGCTCAAAGAGCGCGGCCGGCCGGTAGAAGGACAACCGATGGCGGGTATTGACATTAATTATCTCGAGAAACTGATTTCGGCGCACCCGGCGGTTGAAACGGTGGATGTTTTTGCGGGAGTAGGCGGTGTGGTGAAAATGAAAATCGTGCAGCGTCGTCCGCTTGTGCGGATCATCAATTCGAGGGAAGAATCGTTTTACATCGACGATAAAGGAAAGATCATGCCCTGGGCCGAAAATTATACCGCACCCGTGCTGCTGGTCAACGGCGATATCAACGACGGTTACGGAAGCATGTACAAGTACAGCGTGGCGCAGATTGAAAAAGATACGATGCTCGAAATGCACTCGCTGATCGATGATGTTTTCCGGCTGGCTTCGATCATCGATGCGGATACTTTTCTCCGTGCGCAGGTGGTGCAGGCATATTACGTCACCGGCAAAGGATTTGAACTCACACCGCGGGTGGGAAGTCATAAAATTATTTTAGGCAAGCCGGTCGGTATGGCCGAAAAGCTGGGCAAACTCAAGCTGTTCTACAAGGAAGGTTTGAATACGACCGGCAACTGGAACGTTTACTCCGTAATCAATCTTGAATATAAAAACCAGGTCGTTTGTACAAAACGCCCGCTAATACAGTAACCACATGGAATCGGAAATCGTAGTCGGGCTCGACATCGGCACCACCAAAATTGCAGTACTTGTCGGCCGCCGCACGGAACACGGGAAGATCGAAATTCTCGGTATCGGCAAAGCGGAATCGCTGGGCGTGGCTCGCGGCGTCGTCCTCAATATCGACGAAACCGTTCGCGCCATTAAGGAAGCCGTGAACGAAGCGAGCAACAAATCGGGCGTTGATATCAAAGTGGTGAGTGTGGGTATTGCCGGGCAGCATATCAAAAGCCTGCAGCACCGCGGTATGCGCACGCGCCGCAGCCTCGACGATGAAATCAGCCAGGCCGATATCGACGAGCTGATCGACGATATGTACCGGCTGGCCATGTCGCCCGGTGAAGAAATCATCCACGTCATTCCGCAGGAATATATTATCGACAGCGAAGTCGGAATCAAGAACCCGATCGGCATGGCCGGCACGCGCCTCGAAGCGAATTTCCACATCATCACGGGCCAGGTGGCTGCCGCGAAAAATATTTACAAGTGCGTGAACAAAGCCGGGCTTGAAGTTGCCGAACTTACGCTGGAGCCGCTCGCATCTTCGGAAGCCGTGCTCAGCGAAGAAGAAAAAGAAGCGGGCGTGGTACTTGTCGATATCGGCGGCGGTACTACGGATGTCGCCATCTTCCACGACAATATCATCCGTCACACGGCGGTAATTCCTTTCGGCGGCAACATCATCACCGAAGACATCAAGGAAGGCTGCAGCATTATCAAAGCGCAGGCCGAATTGCTGAAAATCAAATTCGGATCGGCGCTTGCCGGCGAGAACCAGGAAAACGAAATCGTTTCCATTCCCGGTTTGCGCGGACGTCCGCATAAAGAAATTTCCGTCCGGAACCTCGCGCACATCATCCAGGCGCGCATGGAAGAGATCATGGAACACGTGTACTATGAAATCAAAAATTCCGGCTACGAAAAGAAACTGATCGCGGGCATTGTGGTTACCGGCGGCGGCGGACAGCTCAAGCATATCACGCAGCTGATCGAGTATGTAACCGGTATGGACACGCGCATCGGCTACCCGAACGAACATCTTGCCGGCAGTTCCGAAGATGTCGCCAATCCTTCGTATGCAACCGGCGTGGGCCTGGTGATGCGCGGACTGAAAACGGCGCACAAGAAAAAAGCGGTGGAAAATACGGTTACGCAGCATTCCAAAAAAACAAAAGGCGGCTGGTTCGACCAGATTTTCAGTAAGGGCAAACAGTGGTTCGAGGAGGATGAAAATGCCTGAACGGCGTGTGAAGGGACTTTTACGCTCATTTAACCTGCCGCTGATGTCTGCGTAATCAACAATCCGCCGTTAGTAAGTTGTAGTGAACATTCGTTCGCCGCAATGGAGACCGCAGTAATTTTCAACAATTTTTAAAAATACCCGTAATGGATATTTACAACATGTTTAGCGCATCGGATGAACAGGAAAATGCAAATTCTCCGGATGGCAAAAACATGCCGGCACACAACAACACAAATCAAAACAAAAACCTGGGCAGCATGAAATTCGATTTACCCGAACAGTCTTCGATCATCAAAGTGATCGGCGTGGGCGGCGGCGGAAGCAATGCCGTAAACCACATGTATCGCCAGGGCATCAATGGCGTTGACTTTATTGTTTGCAATACCGATAAGCAGGCGCTCGATATCAGCCCTGTTCCCCTGAAACTTGTACTCGGTGCAACACTTACCGAAGGCCGCGGTGCAGGTTCGCTCCCGGAAGTCGGGCGGAATGCCGCTATCGAAACCATCGAAGAACTTCGCCGCCTGCTGATCAGCAATACGAAAATGCTGTTCATCACCGCAGGCATGGGAGGCGGAACAGGTACGGGCGCTGCACCGGTTATCGCCGGCATTGCACGTGAACTGGGTATCCTTACCGTAGCCATCGTTACCGTTCCTTTTTCTTTCGAAGGAAAAAAACGCCGCGCACAGGCCGAAGAAGGTATCGAACAACTGAAGCAGTGTGTCGATACGCTATTGGTCGTTTCAAACGATAAGCTGCGCGAAATGCACGGAAACCTGAAACTGAGCGAAGCATTCGGTCACGCGGATAACGTACTGAATACGGCTGCGCGCAGTATCGCGGAAATCATCAGCCTTACCCAGCAGATCAACGTGGATTTCGCCGACGTGTGCACGGTTATGCGCAACAGCGGTGTGGCCATCATGGGTTCTGCACAGGCTTCGGGCGAAAACCGCGCCGTCCGCGCAACCGAAATGGCGCTCAATTCGCCGCTGCTCAACGACAATAACATTACCGGCGCACGTTATGTGCTGCTCAATATCATTTCCGGTTCGCACGAAATCACGATGGACGAACTCGGTGAGATCACCGACTATATCCAGGAAGCTGCCGGCCAGACTGCGGAAATCATCAAAGGATACGGTGTGGATGAAAGTCTCGGCGAAGCGGTCAACGTTACGATCATCGCAACAGGATTCAACAGCACCTCGCCTGTTGCTTACGAATACTCGAAAAAGTCGCAGCCCGAAAAAGTGGTACTGAAACTGGACGAGCCGAAAATTGAAACAACGCCCGAAATTGTAAACGAAGAGCCCCGCAACGAACTGGAGCCTTTCCTGATTTCGCGCACGGATGAATCCAAGGCGGAAGTAACTCCCGTGCTTCCCGTCAGCCAGCTTACGCAGACGGAAAACGAAGAGCCCCGCAACGAGCTCGAACCGTTCCTGCTTGTTCAGACAGCAGAAACAAAACAGGAAGAAGTCGTTGCCGTTACAGAACCTGGAATCACTGCAGAAATAGAATCGGAACCTGTTGCCGAAACCTGGCCGGAGATCGAAGTTGTTGAACCGGTAACCGAACTCGAACAGGTGAGCGAAACGGAAACGATCAGCGAGATTGTTTCGGAAGAAGAAAAATTCGAGCAGAAAGAGGAGATCGAGTTCGAGATCACCAACCTCAGCAGCTCACCGGAAGAAGTTTCGGAAATTGTTTCGGAGCAGCAGGAAGAAATTGTTGCCGATACCGAATGGAACAGTGAAGTGACTTCCGAACTGAAAACAGAAGAAACCGTTATCAGCGAAAGCAGCGATTCCATCGTAAGCGAAACAACGGAAACCATCAGCACGGTTTCGCAGGTGGAAGAAGTATCGGAGATCGTTTCGGAAACAAAAGAAGAAACGGTTGCGCAGCAGATCGAGCAGCCGGTAGCCAAAACGGAAGAGCAGTCCACGGCTGTCGCTGAAAATACCGATCAGCAGCAGGAAGAAGAGCGGATCAAAAAACTGCAGCAGGAAGAACAGATGCGCAAAGCACAGGAGCGCATCATGAAGCTGAAAGAGCTGAGCCTGAAACTCAAATCGCCGAATGGTCTTACCGAACTGGAAAACGAACCCGCCTACAAGCGCCGCAACATCCAGCTCGACCAGGATCCGCATTCATCGGAATCACAGGTTTCGCGTTTCACGCTCAGCGAGAATGACGAGAAAAAAGCGGAGATCCGTCCGAACAATTCTTTCCTGCACGATAACGTAGACTGAGGATTACGCATAGCATGGAACTGGAGAATACCATACAGAACGATATCAAAGCAGCTATGCTGGCCAAAGACCAGCCTCGTCTCGAGGCGCTGCGCGCGATAAAGTCGGTGTTCCTCCTGCTCAGAACGTCGCCCGAAGGATTCACTGAAGAATCGGCCCTGAAAGCGATAATGAAGGAGGCCAAGAAGCGCCGCGAATCCGCTGATATTTTCAACCAGCAGAACCGCAAAGACCTGGCCGACGTGGAAATTTTCCAGGCAGGCGTGATCGAAAGCTACCTGCCGAAAATGATGAGCGAAGAAGAATTGCGTGCCGAATTGCAGAAAATAATTGCTTCCGTTGGTGCTTCATCGCCTGCCGATATGGGTAAAGTGATGGGTGTAGCCAGCAAACAGTTTGCAGGAAAAGCCGACGGAAAAATGATATCCACGATAGTGAAAGACTTGCTAAGCAAGGGTTAAGTGTGTTGTTAAATTGTGTTTGTGTGTGAACAACCCGGTCCTTCGCGACCGGGTTGTTTGCTTATAACGTGCAGGACAAAAAGAGGCTTGTCCTTTCCGAATATGGAACGCTCCATGTCAAACGCACAAGGTTCAATGAACAAAGAATCTGTCCGACGATACCTGGTATCCCGATAGTTCCCGGGAGGGCCCAGGCATTGAACATTTTTATTGTTCGGATAAAATGCGCGCAAAAAAAATCCCGGCTATGCAAGCCGGGATTTTTTTATCAATTGATTTTACCTGTTTAGTTTTTCAGGATCTTTTTGTTGATCACGAAATCACCGGCTTTCACCTGCAGGAAATAAAGTCCCGAAGGAACGGCAGGAGAGTTCCAGTCAACAGTATGCTGACCTGCGCTCACTTTGTCGTTCAGCAGCGAAGCTACTTTTTTGCCGAGCATGTCATATACTTCGATGGTAACCTCCGAAGGATGCGATACAGTGTAGATGACGGATGTTTTGTCGCCGAAAGGATTCGGGTACGCACCGGCATCCAGTTTGAACTGCTGTGCTTCCACGATGTTCGTAGTAGTTACAGTCACTGTCTGGCAATCTGTGGCGTTGCAGTTTGCCGTGTCAAGCACATCGATATACGTTACGCATACCGTGTATGTTCCGGGTGAAGCATATGTGTGACTTGCGTTCTGCTGATTCAGCGTTACCTGTGTATCACCCCAGTCCCAGCCGTAGGCAGGAAACTGCTGTGCGCCGCTGCCGCTTGAAGTGGCATTGACTGTGAGACCGGTGGGCGTAAGGCCGGTGATCGCCACCGTACACTGTGCATTTGCTGCAATTGTGCCGAGGCTAAAAGCAATAGAAAGAATAGTGTAGAGTTTTTTCATTCGTTTATGGTTTAAATTGTTTAGGCTAAAGTTAGATAAACACCCACAAAGAAACAAGAGGAGCACCTTTAAATAATTGGTACTCCTCCTGTTCGGAACATCAGGCGGGCTTAGTTCAGCTTGATAAACCGGGTACGGATCACCGTTTCACCGGCTCTGATTTCGGCAAAATAAATGCCCGAACCGATGCCGGTAAGATCCTGGTTCACCTGGTGTTTCCCGGTACCGAATGCTTCCGGTTTGCCCGATTTTACCAGCTTGCCGGTCATATCATACATCAAAATGGAGACTTCAACCGGCCTGGCCAGGGTAAAAACGAGCCCGGCATGATCACTGGCCGGGTTCGGATATATGCTCAAACCCGAAACGGCGAGCCCGTTTTCCGCAACCCCGGTCGTTGTTGTAACGACTACGGTATCACAATATGTGTCCTGGCATCCCACGGAATCGAACATCGTGAGGCATACCACGTACATGCCCGCGTTGGCATACGTGTGCGGAGGATTTGTTCCGTACGAAGGTGAACTGCTGTCGCCCCACGACCAGTAAAAGGAAGGAAAATTTCCCCCGGTTGACGTGTTTGCAGGATTGATCGTCAGCCCGTTCGTTGTAAAAGTAAATGATGCGTTACATTGAGTTTTGCCCGTGCCGGCGATGCAGCAGCATATCACTGCCATCACCATAAAAGAGTAGATTTTTTTCATAGATGTTTTTTTGTTTTGTTTCTGCAAAGAAGCGCAGCGCCGATTCCCCCGGCAAAGTGACTGTGCTTAAATCTTACCCGCCCGGGTCTGAAAAAAACATCGAAAAAAATGAATTGTAAATAGGAATCCGCCCTTCGGCAAAGCAAAAGCCTCGACAGCACGGGGAAAGAAGCACATCAAAAAGGTTGGGTCCTCTTTTCCGGAAAATGCCGGAAAATTACGCGGGCTGGGTTTGTTTAAAATTCCTCTGCGTACCTGTTACAAAATGTAGAGCGATTGAAGTCGGAATGGATTCAGTGGTAGTCGGCAGCGGCAGTCAGCAGTCTCTGAATTACAGCAATGTTCCTGGGAAAACCGGGCAACAGGCGAAGCGCACTATGCTGACTGCCGCTGCCGACTGCCACTGAAGCAGAATCTATTCCGATGTAAAAAAACTATGATATAAAAGGTACGCGGAGGAATTTTAAACCGACTTAGTGAAGTCGCTCCATCAGGTCCTGGGAAAACAAAGTACCAAAAGGCACAAAATACCCGACCGGTATAATGTCGAATTCGATTACGCCCGCTTTTACCAGCGGAAAACTGGAAAGCAGCATGCGCGCATCGCCCACCGAAGGACATTCCAGCACGAGCACAACACCGGGACGGTCTTTGCGGAAATATAATTCGCGGATAACGTCATTGCTGTACAGTACCCAGGTATGAATGGCTTCCTGGATAACAACTTCACGGATTCTTTCGTCGGAAGCCGAGGGCATGATGCGGTCAATAGCAATGATTTTCATTTCAAGCGAGTTAGAATATCTAAGGTAAGCTTTTTTGAAAAACGGAAATTCAGCGGCTTTGTTGCATGACGGCGGAATCGTGCGGCCTGTTCAGTTCAGGCTGACTTTCGGGAGGCGCAGGTTTTCGGCATCGTAGATGAAAAGTTCTTCTGCGCGGATGCGGAGATAACCGGCCAGCGGCGATCTTGCCAATATTTCGCGAGCGGAGTCGGGATCTTCGGCGCTGACGATCACCCAGCCTTTTGTGCGATCCATATTGATGGCGTAAAGACTGATTTTGCCGTCTGTCAGCAACGTATCGATGTACTCCCGGTGCGAGGGAATGAGCGCGTAAAAATCAGGACCGATCTCATCCGGAATACGGACTTCGAGCATGAATTTTTGCATGGGGCAAGATATTATTGTTTTGTAAATAAACGAATATCATGCCTTCCCGGTTCGGATGCGAAATGTTAATTTTTCCTTCCCAGGGGAAAAGCCAGCCCGCCATGGAGCAGGAGGGAAGCAGTCGCGAAACGGTGACTCACCAGCCCGTCGCCCACGCCCAGCACTTTGTTGAAATTGGCTAAAGAACCTTTGGCCGTGGCTTCCAGGAACAGTACGAAGTACCGGCCGTAATAGTCCAGCCGGGCTCCCGTTTCAACTCCTGCGATTTGTCCGGCGATGTGAAAACAGCGGTTGCTGTTTACGCCCCAGAGGATCACGTTGCTTCGGGGAATGACAATACCAGCGCCTGCTTTCAGAATACCGGAAAGCCGCAGTTTTTGTCCCGGCGAAGCCGCCAGTTGCCAGCGCCTCATGATATTGGCCAGCAGGAAATTCGCTCCGTCGGTATGCTCCAGGTGCATAAAATTCCCGGGATCAACCAGCGTGTCTTTATCAAAAGTCAGGTCGCCGATCCGGCCGGTCAGGCGAACGGTCTGGTAATCGTTAACGATATATTTCGCGTGATCGAAATTCATTTCAACGCCCCAGTCCGACTGCGGAAAATAATACCCCATCCGGTAACCGTATTGCGGAATACTGGGCTGAACCCGGAATATATCGCGGAGCTGCGGACGATCCCGCGCGGTCATTTTATGCAAAGTGAAATCGTAATCGCCCGACTCGTCAAAAAAGTGCAACGTGCTTTTGCTGTACCGGTTTGCATTATATCCCCAGGCGATATAGAACAGTCCTTTGTCGGCATTGCTTTTTGCAGAACGCGTGCCGCAGGAAAATTTCCCGCGATCTATCAGCGTATCCTGCTGTGCAGAAAGCGAAAAAGAATAAAAAATGATGAAAACGAAAAGAGATAACCGGCAGCCAAAAAATATCATAAGCGTTCTTTTTCTTCGGCCCCGTGTTCTTTCTTCTTGCGCGAAATATCTACGATAAGCATCATGCAGAACGGAAGCGCATGCACACCGGCAACAGCCGGCGGAAAACCGGCAAGCACCGCGATAACAGTCAGCACAGCCGCTGAAGCAATACCGATCAAAGCAATTTTACGCAGGCGTGTCATAACACAAATATACAAAGTAGGGGCGATTCACCGAATCGCCCCATGGTACCGTTAAGCTGTTCACCGAATCGCCCGATGAACCAAAATCCTGAACCGCAATCCCGAATCGCCCAATGAACCAAAAGTACGGGCGATTCATCGAATCGCCCCATAGTACCTGTGACTTATGCACCAGGATTTCGCGCCTCCCCAATAAAAAAGAGCGTTTCATCCGAAACGCTCTTTTTTTGAATTCGAACAGGATGGATGATTACATCATGCCGTCCATGCCGCCTCCGCCCATCGGCGGCATAGCGGATTTTTCTTCTTTGATCTCCGAAAGCACGCACTCGGTGGTGAGCAGCATGCCGGCGATCGAAGCGGCGTTTTCAAGAGCCACGCGCGTAACTTTGGTCGGATCGATTACACCGGCGTCAACCAGTTTCTCGAACTTCTCGGTACGGGCATTGTAGCCGAAATCACCTTTTCCTTCACGGACTTTCTGCACGATGATCGAACCTTCGCCGCCGGCGTTGGCTACGATCTGGCGCAGCGGTTCTTCGAGTGCGCGGCGAACGATCTGGATACCGGTAGTCTGGTCGTCGTTATCGCCTTTCATTCCCTCGAGCGCTTCCTGCGCACGGATATACGCAACGCCGCCGCCGGCAACGATGCCTTCTTCAACGGCAGCGCGTGTAGCATGCAGTGCGTCGTCAACGCGGTCTTTCTTTTCTTTCATTTCCATCTCCGTGGCAGCGCCGATATAAAGAACGGCAACACCGCCGGCCAGTTTCGCCAAACGCTCCTGCAGTTTTTCCTTATCGTAATCCGAAGTGGTGTTTTCGATCTGCGCCTTGATCTGGTTCACGCGTGCGGTGATGTCGGCTTTTTTACCGGCACCGCCCACGATGGTCGTATTATCTTTATCGATGGTTACTTTCTCCGCTTTTCCGAGGAAAGAAAGATCGGCATTCTCTAATTTGAATCCGCGCTCTTCGCTGATCATCGTTCCGCCCGTGAGGATGGCGATGTCTTCGAGCATGGCTTTGCGGCGATCGCCGAAACCGGGAGCTTTCACGGCGGCGATGCGCAGCGAACCGCGCAGTTTGTTTACTACCAGCGTAGCAAGCGCTTCGCTTTCCACGTCTTCCGAAATGATCAGGATCGGCTTCCCGGTCTGAACGGCTTTTTCAAGAATCGGCAGAAGCTCTTTCATGTTCGCGATCTTCTTGTCGTAGATCAGGATCAGCGGATGCTCGAGCACGGCTTCCATTTTGTCCGCGTCGGTTACGAAATACGGGGAAATGTACCCGCGGTCGAACTCCATACCTTCCACTACGTCAACGGTAGTTTCGGTGCCTTTGGCTTCTTCAACGGTAATCACACCTTCTTTTTTCACGCGCTGCATGGCGTCAGCAATCAGTTTACCGATTTCGCTGTCGTTGTTTGCGGAAATAGTAGCGACCTGTTCGATCTTCTCGTTGTCTTCGCCTACTTTCTTCGACATTTTCTTGAGACTGGCGACAACCGCTTCAACGGCTTTGTCGATACCGCGCTTCAGGTCCATCGGGTTTGCGCCCGCAGCTACGTTTTTCATGCCCGAAGTAACGATCGACTGTGCAAGCACGGTAGCCGTTGTGGTGCCGTCGCCCGCTACGTCGGCGGTTTTCGAGGCAACTTCTTTCAGCATCTGCGCGCCCATGTTTTCAATCGGGTCCTGCAGTTCAATTTCTTTGGCAACCGTTACGCCGTCTTTGGTGATGGCCGGTGCGCCGAATTTTTTATCGATTACTACGTTGCGGCCTTTCGGCCCGAGCGTAACTTTTACTGCATTGGCCAGTGCATCAACGCCGCGCTTCAGCGCATCGCGTGCTTCCAGGTTAAAAGAAATATTCTTTGCCATAATGATGGTTTTATCAGGTTAAAAAGATGAAATCAAAAATCAACTATGGATTTAAACGATGGCGAAAATATCCGACTCTTTCATAATCAGGTATTCCTTGCCTTCGATGGTGATCTCGGTGCCTGCATATTTTCCGTAAAGAACCGAATCACCGACTTTAACGGTTATAGGCTCGTCTTTTTTGCCTGTTCCTACGGCAACCACTTTACCGCGCTGCGGTTTTTCTTTTGCGGTATCGGGAATGATAATGCCGCCTGCGGTCTTTTCTTCGGCAGGAGCGGCTTCAACAACTACCCTGTCTGCCAGGGGCTTAATCTTAACGTTAGCCATTGTGTTTGGTATTTTTATTTGGTTAGACTGTGTTATTAATCTTGTACCAGCGTTTGTCAGATATTATGCCAAAGCCTTACTGGCAGCTATTTTGCGACATTTTTGCAGATGTCCCGAAATAGAAATGCCAGGAGATATTACTTCCTGACATTTTGCTATTTTTTCTTTCAGATTACTGAGGACCTTTCCCGGCAGGAGCAGGCTGAGTGTTTACCGCAGGCTGTGTTGCTGCCGGGGGAGCCTGGCCCGGGTTGCCGGTAGGGGCAACGGGCGACAAAGCATTGGCAGGAAGCCCTTTGGGCTGGAAATTATTCACTTTACCCTGTGTTGTTGAAGTAGATGCCGGTCCGGTAGGCTGCTCGCCGCCTTTGCCCAGCCCGGAACTCGAAGCTACACTAAGAACAAGCAGTGCCGCCGCCATAATCCAGGTGGCTTTCTCCATCACATCTGTGCTGCGGCGTGCGCCCATCATCTGGTTTGCAGCGCCCCCGAATCCTGTAGCAAGTCCACCGCCTTTGGGATTCTGCACCAAAACAACCAGCATAAGCAGGATACACACGATGAAAATGAGAACGGAAATAATCGAAGCAATCATTACTTGGAATTTTTATTAGGTGTTTTCTTCAGATTTTCAATAAGGGACGCAAAGTAAAGGCTTTTTTCGGGAAATTTCAAACTTAGTTTCTGGTACGCCCGGATGGCTTTCGGGATATTCCCCTGCTTTTCGTAAATCCGGGCCAAAGTCTCCGTAATCAGTTCCGAATCCTCGGTAACGCTTTTCTTAGCCATGTTCACCGGGTTGTAAAATTCCGAACGCTGGGGCTTGATCCGCGGAGCTTCCTGGATGAACTTATCGATCAGTTCGTCCTGTTCCTCATGCTCATCTTCCCGTTTTTCAGCGCCCGACATGCCCTGGTACAAGGCCCGGCGGTTCACTTCTTTCAGCCATTGCGCAAAACTCAGCGGACTGTCGGATAACGGCTCTTCGGTAGTATCCGTAACGGTTTCTTCCGATTCGCCGCTCGTCCAGGCTTCCCGTTTCGCCTTCGGCTGAAGCTCTTCCGGCGTGGGCAATATATCACTCACTTCCAGCTCGATACTCGAACCGATCGCTTTGGAAAAAATCTCCTGCGTAACCGGATCTTCGGGCTTTACAATATGCTTCTCCTGCTCAACGATTTCTTCTGAAACCAGCGTCGTGATTTCGTAATCCAGCTCCTCGTTCCCCGCTTCTTCTTCAGAAACAGTATCCTCGATGCTTTCTTCAATACTGATCACAACATCTTCTTCGCCCGGTTCAATGAGCACCGTCAGGATATCCTGCATCTCTTCGGCTGCCGTAACCGGCGGAACGGGCATTTCTTCGGATTTGTTTTCAGGAATTACAGGTTCCTGCTCCGTTTTCTTTTCTTCTTTTTTATACTGGATAAAAGGCGCTCCGGACTGCGGATCATGCTGCCAGTGACGTAAAAGCTGGAGCTGCCGGATCACGCTCTCATCCCACTCGTCTGAATCATCCTTTAACTTATCCTTGAGATTCTGGTGCGCCGATGTTTCCGGTTTGACTTCTTCTTTTTCGCTTTGATTTTTTGCATTTGCGAGAGTGTCCAAATCCCCCTCATTGCGTCTTTGCGTCTCCGCTATGGAATCGTCTTTGCGCCCTTGCGTCTTTGCGAGAGANNTTGCGTCTTTGCGTCTCCGCTATGGAATCGTCTTTGCGCCCTTGCGTCTTTGCGAGAGAGTCTTCCTCATCGCCTTTGCGTCTTTGTGTATCCGCTATGGAATCGTCTTTGCGCCCTTGCGTCTTTGCAAGAGAGTCTTCCTCATCGCCTTTGCGTCCTTGCGTCTTTACGAGAGAATCTGCCCCCTCATCTTCCGCCTTCCGCGTGATCAGTTCATACAGCACACGCCGGTTGACCGCATACGCCGCCGCAATTTTCAACTGGTTATTGTAAAGAAAACTGCTCTCGTTATGCAGGCTTTTTACATACAGCAGTTGCGCAGTCTGGAAATAGGGAAACTCCCGCGTCAGGTTATTGAGCTGCGCGCCCGCGTCCTTCCCGAGATTTTCGGGCGACTGCATAAAACCGATGAATTGCGAGGTGTTCACTGTGGTTATTTGTCCAAATTTAATATCAATTTCCAAAAAACAACTCCCAGCCTCCAATGCCCAACTTCTGTCTGCGTATACTATGACCGCAAATTACCTTTTGGAAATTGTTTTTTGTCCTAAGTACTCCTTTGGAGAAAGCTGGTATTTCACCAGTTGTTGATGGCCCGGTTAAGAATATCCTGCACCAACTGCTCCGTGATTTCTTTGATCAGGTCATCCTCCACACTTTGCAGGTTCTGCGAGCTTTTATAGTCCGCAAACCGTGTAAATACGGCATCAAAACTGTTCTTTTCGGTTTTCGTATCGGTGAACTTTACCGATACGGTGATCGTCAGCCTGTTCAGCGCCGCGATATCGTTCCCGCCCTGGATGGATACCGGCGTAATGGCATAACCCGTGATCGATCCTTCGAACACAATATCGCCGTTTCGCGGAACCAGTTCCATCTTCGTCTGCCGCTGCAAACCGTCGCGCAGTCCTTCCGTAACCGTTTGCGCCAGGGTCGCTTTGGCCAGCGGGGCGTTGTTGGTGAACATGCTCACGCTCACCTGTGTGCTGTCGCCGTAGGAACTTCCGCTGATCGGGTTAAGCTTATAACCTTCGCACCCCTGCTGGTTTACCGCAGCAAGTGCAAAAAGGAAAAAAAGCGGTGCCAGGAAAATCGTTCTCATTCTTTAATGCCGTATTCGTTGATTTTCCTGTACAAAGTTCGTTCCGAAATCCCCAGTTCCTGTGCGGCGTATTTGCGTTTTCCGCGGTGCTTGGTCAGTGCTTTTTTGATCAGGTCCACTTCCTTATCCTGCAGCGAAAGTGATTCTTCTTCCACTTCCACGTGCGGAAGCACTTCGTCATGATGTGTGGTGAAAGGCTGATGAATCACGAGTGAGCCGTCTTCACTGCCCCCGCTTTCCTGCTGGATTTCGCTGATCAGTTTCTGGATGGTTTGCGCATTGTTCTGCAAAACTTCCGGCGAAACGGCGCCGTTGTGCTGCAGCAGTTCCAGCGTCAGCCGCTTAACATCATTTAACTCCTGGCGCATGTCGCGGAGCACCGTGTAAAGCATCATCACCTCGTTGCTGTTTGCCGCAGAGTCCTGGCGCACCACAACGGGCATATTGCCGCCGGCCGCCGGTTGCTCGGGCAAATATTTCCGCAGGATATCCGCACTTATGTCGCGGGTCTTCTCGATGATCGAGATCTGTTCCGTTACATTTTTCAATTGACGGATATTGCCTTTCCAATAATGGTTGTTCAGCAAATGTTCCGCTTCCGCATCCAGTTTGATCACCGGCATCCTGTATTTCGACGCAAAGTCCGCAGCGAATTTCCGGAACAGCAGGAAAATATCCTGGCGGCGTTCGCGCAACGGCGGGAGCAGGATCGGTACGGTATTCAGCCGGTAGTACAAGTCTTCCCGGAACTTGCCCCGCTCGATAGCCTGCGGAATATGCACGTTTGTGGCAGCCACCACGCGCACGTTGGTCTTCTGCACTTTCGAAGAACCGACCTTGATGAACTCGCCGCTTTCCAGCACGCGCAGCAAACGGGCCTGCGTGGCCAGGGGCATTTCGGCTACCTCGTCCAGGAAAATCGTGCCGCCGTCGGCCACTTCGAAATAGCCTTTCCGCGCTTCGTGCGCACCGGTAAACGAACCTTTTTCGTGCCCGAACAGTTCCGAATCGATCGTCCCTTCCGGGATCGCACCGCAGTTCACCGCGATGTACGGCCCATGCTTGCGCGAAGAAAGCTGGTGAATGATCTGCGGAAAAACTTCTTTTCCCGTTCCGCTTTCCCCGTTGATCAGCACCGACAAATCCGTGGGTGCCACCTGCACGGCTATATCGATAGCACGCTCAAGCAACGGCGAATTGCCGATGATGCCGAAACGTTGTTTTATATCTTGAATGGTCATTATATCCGTTAAGTCGTTTAAAAGCGCCCGGTTATTTTATACTCTTCAGGGAATGGAGACGCTCAGTTCAAATAATTTCTTCCCGTTTTTCCCTTCACAATCACCTTCGCAGAAATAAAAACTAAACAGTTCTTTTTTGTTTTTGTTCGAAAGCACTGCCGGCAGCAGCTCATCGCCGAAAAACTGGATATGCCCGCTGAACGGATAAGAGGAGATAATTTTCCCGGAAGCATCGCAAATCGTCAGTTTCTGTTTGTACGCACCGGGAGAGCAATGATGGTAACTGAAGTCCCATTTATCCCCCGGCCCGACGATCACATTTTTCACCGACTCGCTCACACCGTTTTCTCCTCCTGCCACCAGCAATACATGATCCTGTCCGTAAAGCTGAAAGTTATCGATGGTGTCCGGCGCGGAAGCGAAGAGGATGGGGGAGAAGCAAAGGAAAATCCCGGTCAGGAAAACGTTGCGTAAAAAACAAGTGGGATATAAAGCCGCTAAATATTTCATTGTGTCATTGCGAGATAGAGTTTGTTTTCCCATTGCGTCATTGCGAGAGATCGTTCCCATTGCGTCATTGCGCCTTTGCGAGAGATTTTCATCAACGTACTATTTCCCCGATCAGCGTCGTCGCCGTACACGTCGTTGCCAGCACATCCACATAATCCCCCGGCTTCAATTCCCCTTTTGGAAAAACCAAAACCATATTCTGCGTATTGCGTCCCATCCATTTATTTTCGTCCTTCTTCGACGTACGTTCAACCAGCACGCGGTGCACTTTCCCGACCATCGCTTTGGTTTTCTTCATCGAACTTTCCTGCTGGATCTCGATGATTTCCTGCAGGCGTTTTTTCTTCAGTTCTTCCGGTATATCGTCCTCGAACTGCCGTTCCGCCTGCGTTTTCGGGCGCTCCGAGTACGCAAACATGTACGCGAAATCATATTCGCCCCACTCCATCAGCGAAACCGAATCGCGGTGCTCCGCTTCCGTCTCCCCGCAAAACCCCGTCATGATATCCGTGCTGATTCCCGCCTCCGGCATGATGCGGCGTATCGTATTGATGCGTTCCATGTACCACTCGCGCGAATAACCGCGGTTCATGCGCTCCAGCACATCCGAGTTCCCGCTTTGCACGGGCAGGTGAATATACTTGCAGATGTTTTCATACTTCGCCATCGTATGCAGCACATCGTCCGTCATATCTTTCGGGTGCGAAGTGCTGAAACGTACACGCAGCAACGGGTTCACGAGCGCCACTTTTTCCAGCAACTGCGCAAAATTCACCGCCTGCGCGCGCTGTTCGTCCGTCAGTATTTCTTTTTTCAGCCCACCGCCCGCCCACAGGTACGAGTCCACGTTCTGCCCGAGTAAAGTCACCTCGCGGTAGCCTTTTTCAAAAAGGTCGCGCGCCTCACTCACGATGCTTTCCGGGTCACGGCTCCGCTCACGTCCGCGGGTAAACGGTACCACGCAGAACGAGCACATATTGTCGCAGCCGCGCATGATGCTGATGAATGCCGTTACGCCGTTGCTGTCTAAGCGCACAGGCGTGATATCCGCGTAGGTTTCTTCTTTCGAGAGAATCACGTTCACCGCCTTGTGTCCTTCTTCCGCACGGCCGATCAGGTTGGGCAGGTCGCGGTACGCATCAGGACCAACGACAATATCCACGAGTTTTTCTTCTTCCAGGAATTTGGCCTTCAGGCGCTCGGCCATGCAGCCCAGCACACCGACAACCAGGTCGGGGTTTTTCTTTTTTGCATTCTTGAATTCCGTCAGGCGTTTGCGCACGCGCTGCTCGGCGCCTTCGCGGATCGCGCAGGTATTCACGAAAATCACATCCGCTTCATTGAAATCGCCGGTAGTCGAAAAACCCTGGTCGAGCAGGATGGAAGCCACGATCTCGCTGTCCGAGAAATTCATCTGGCAGCCGTAGCTCTCGATGAACAGCTTTTTCCCGTCAGGTTTCCCGCCCTCCGTTACCAGGGCTTCCCCCTGGCGGCTCTCGATAATTACTTTGTTACCTGTTTCCATGCCTTTCGGAATTTTTCAAAAGGACAGCAAAGGTAGGGAAATTGACGCGGGTGACAAAATGGCAGTGTTTAATAAAAATCGGTTGAAATTTTTTTTTCTCGAACTTATATACTACGTATATAAAGAGAACCCCTCCCAAAATTCGATTTGGAAATTACCCTCTTCCTTATTTTTCTTTGCAACCCCGCATGAAACAAAACGCAAAACGCAAAATGCAAAAGGGCGATTTTTAACCTCTTGGGTTTTATTGCCATTTGCTTATTGCCTTTTGCCATTTCATTTTTAAACGAAGAAGTTGGTACATGGCAAAAAACTTAGTTATCGTCGAGTCGCCTGCTAAGGCGAAAACCATAGAAGGATTTTTAGGAAATGAATTTCTCGTGAAATCCAGTTTCGGACATGTGCGCGACCTCGCCAAAAAAGGCCTGGCCGTGGATACCGAAAAAGGATTTACACCCAACTACGAAGTGTCGCCCGACAAAGAAAAAGTGGTGAGCGAACTCCGCAAGTATGCGAAAGATGCCGAGATCATCTGGCTCGCAACCGACGAAGACCGTGAAGGAGAAGCCATTTCCTGGCACCTGCTCGAAGCGTTGAAGATCGACGAGAAAAAAACACGCCGCATCGTTTTTCACGAAATTACCAAGACCGCTATTCTCGGCGCTATTCAGAATCCGCGTACCATCGACAAGCACCTGGTGGATGCGCAGCAGGCCCGGCGTATTCTCGATCGCCTGGTCGGATTCGAACTTTCTCCGATCCTCTGGAAAAAAATCCGTCCCTCGCTTTCCGCCGGTCGCGTGCAGAGCGTCGCCGTGCGTTTGATCGTGGAGCGCGAACGCGAGATTATTGCGCACAAATCCGTTTCGTCGTATAAAGTCTCCGCACTTTTCCAGGTGGGCGGCGCGGCACTGAAAGCGGAACTCAATAAAAAATTCGACAAGTACGAAGACGCCAAAGCATTCCTCGAAAAATGCAGCAACGCGAATTTCCTGATCGATAATCTCGAAACAAAACCGTCGAAAAAATCGCCGGCTGCGCCTTTTACAACATCCACACTCCAGCAGGAAGCCAGCCGCAAACTCGGTTTTTCCGTTGCGCGAACCATGAGCGTAGCCCAGCGCCTTTACGAATCGGGCAAGATCACCTACATGCGTACCGATTCGGTGAACCTGTCGGACCTCGCGCTGAACAAAGCCAAAGAAGAAATCACGAATAATTACGGCCCGAAATATTCCAACCCGCGCCAGTACCGTACCAAAAGCAAAGGCGCACAGGAAGCGCACGAAGCCATCCGCCCCACGTACCTCGAAAACAGCAGCGTGGCCGGTGAACGCGACGAGCAGCGCCTGTACGACCTGATCTGGAAACGTACCATCGCTTCGCAGATGAGCGATGCCGAACTGGAAAAGACAACCGCAACCATCGCCATTTCCACGACCACGGAAAAATTCATCGCGCAGGGCGAAGTGCTCAAATTCGACGGCTTCCTGAAAGTGTACATGGAATCGAGCGATGATGAAGGCGAGGAAAACGAACAGGAAGGCATGCTGCCCCCGATGAAAACCGGCGACGTGCTGCAGCTGAACAACATTACCGCTACGCAAAGATTTACACATCACCCGCCGCGCTTCACCGAAGCCAGCCTGGTGAAAAAACTGGAAGAACTCGGCATCGGCCGCCCGTCAACCTACGCGCCGACTATTTCCACGATCCAAAACCGCGAGTACGTGGTAAAAGAAGACCGTGAAGGAACGCCGCGCAATTACAATGTGCTTACGCTGAAGAACGGGAACATCGCAGAAGAACAGCGCACCGAAAATACCGGCGCCGAAAAAGCGAAACTTTTCCCGACGGATATTGGCATGGTGGTAACGAATTTCCTGATCCAGCATTTTCCGGATATCATGGATTTTAATTTCACGGCTTCCGTCGAACAGGAATTCGATGATATCGCCGAAGGAAAAATCGACTGGCGCAAAATGCTCGAAGAATTTTACCGGCCTTTCCATGCGCATGTCGAGAAAACTGTGGAAACTTCGGAGCGCGCAGGCGGCGACCGCGAACTGGGTATTGATCCCGCGAGCGGCATGAAAATTTATGTCCGCATCGGCCGCTTCGGTCCGCTCGCGCAGATCGGCGAATCCGACGGTGAAGTAAAACCGCGTTACGCCAGCCTGCGCAAAGACCAGCGCCTCGAAACCATTACGCTGGAACAGGCGCTCGATCTGTTCAAACTTCCGCGCGTCATCGGCGAATTCGAAGGCAAGGAAATGAAAGTGAACATCGGCCGTTTTGGTCCGTACATCCTGCACAACAACGCATTCTTTTCCATTCCCAAAACCGACGATCCACTTTCGATCAACGATGAACGCGGAGTGGAGATCATACTCGCGAAGCGTAAACTGGATGCCGAAAAAGAAATCAAAGTGTTCGGCGACGAAGGCCGCCCCGATGTGAAGCTGCTCAACGGCCGCTGGGGACCATACCTCGCCATCGAAAAAAATAACTACAAACTTCCCAAAGGCACCGACCCGAAAATCCTGACGCTCGCCGAATGCCTGGCCATCGCTGCGGAGCAGGATGCCAACGGAGGTCCCCGCAAAAGCCGTTTCGCCCGCGCCGCCGAGAAAAAGGCCGCTGCCGCGAAAGAGAAAAAAACACCCGCCGCGAAAAAGAAAGCCCCCGCGAAAAAAGCCACCGAGCCGAAAAAGAAAGCACCGGCAAAGAAAAAATCCTCGTAACAGCGATCTGCCAAAGGCGGATCGCCCCCAAGTACCTGTTACCCCTTGGACCGATTACTTACGGGCGATTCACCGAATCACCCCGTGGTACCCGTTACCCCGGTACCCGGTTCTTCGTATGGGCGATTCACCGAATCGCCCATAGTAACTTTTACTATTGTCAATACCCTGTTAACAACTCCCCCCGGACAGGCTTCCGAACTCCCTGTATCTTTTCATAATCTTTGCGTTATAGGGTTGGTAGCTCATCAAAACACAGCCCGTTCGCATGATGTCCGATTTCGAAGTCTTTCTCGAACCTGTCAGTCTCGAACGCTTTTCCGGCGGCCGCGAATACCAGCAGTCGCAACTCGGCAAAGTGCTGCGTATTCATTCCGAAGAGCACGGTTTCCCCGACCTCGAAGGAGTGCATATGGCCATCGTAGGCGTGATGGATGACCGGCGTTCCCTCGGCAATGAAGGATGCGCCCTCGCTCCCGATGCTACCCGCGAGTACCTCTACCGCCTCTTTCCCGGCGACTGGGGAACCAACATCGCCGACCTGGGTAACCTGCGGCAGGGACACCGCCCCGACGATACTACTTTCGCCCTGGCAGCCGTGATGACCGACCTGCTGAAGCTCGACATCATTCCGATTGTTATCGGGGGAGGGCAGGAGCTTACCTATGCGCAATACCTGGCCTACAAGCCGCTTGAACGTACGGTGAACATCGTCAGCATCGATCCCCTTTTCGACCTGGGCGCACCCGATGCCGAACTGCATTCCCAGTCCTGGCTCAGTAAAATCATCCTGCAGCAGCCCAACTACCTGTTCAACTACAGCAATATCGGTTACCAGACTTATTTCGTCGAACAGGCTTCCGTTGACCTGATGACGCGTCTCAATTTCGATGTGCATCGCCTCGGTGTAGCCCGTGAAGACATCGAAAAGATGGAGCCCGTTATCCGCAACGCAGACCTCATCAGTTTCGACATGAGCGCAGTACGCCGTTCCGAAGCTCCCGGCTGCGGCAATGCTTCCCCTAACGGTTTCTTTGCCGACGAGATCTGCCGCCTGGCTCGGTATGCGGGTATCAGCGACAAACTGAGCACGGTCGGTTTTTACGAAATGAACCCGGCTCACGATGCCGGCGGACATACTGCGCAACTTCTCGCCCAGGTGATCTGGTGCTTCGCCGATGGATATTATTCCAGGAAAAACGATTTTCCCTTTACCGACTTCTCTTCATACACCAAATACCGGGTCTTTCTCAAGGATCACAAGCATGAAATCGTGTTCTACAAAAGCTCCCGGAGCGACAGGTGGTGGATGGAAGTACCATACCCTCCAGATAAACGACTTCGTTTCGAAAGGCATCATCTCGTACCATGTACTTACAATGATTACGAGGAAGCCTGCAAAGAAGAAATGCCCGACCGTTGGTGGCAAACCTTCCAGAAACTAAGCTGATTTTACCGGAAGGGATATCAACAGCAAAAAGTTCAAAAAGTTTGGAATGTTCGTATTAATATTTAACTTAGCGCGCTATCAAGTGGACTAAATCCACTTTTTGGGTACGCACAAAACACATGAAACTATGAGAAAGACCCTTACTACTCTTGGGTTGGCGATGATCGGGTTTACTGCGATGGCACAGCAGGATCCCCAGTTCACGCAGTACATGTTCAACAAACTCTTCACTAATCCCGGGTATTCGGGATATCACAAATCGCTTTGCGGAACGGTTATCGGCCGTCAGCAGTGGAGCGGTTTTGATGGAGCTCCTACAACGTTCGTTGTAAGCATTGATGCGGCTTTGGGTGCACAGCGCAACCACGGACTCGGGGTAAACCTGATGTTCGATAAGCTCGGATTTGAAGCTACAAACGGATACCGTTTGAACTACGCATACCATCTTCCGCTCATGAGCGGCCAGGCTGATCTCGGTATCGGTATCGAAGTAGGCGCCATTTCAAAAACAATAGGACCCACTGGAAGCAATTCCTGGCTCGCTACACAGAACTGGCAGACAGACCCGTCTATCCCGCCGCTGCTGAAGAAAACAACTTTCGATCTTGGTTTCGGCCTTTATTTCAGCACACAGAAAATCCATTTTGGTATTGCTTCCACGCACCTTGCTGCGCAGGATATTGCAGATGGATCACAGTCGGTTACCGTTACTCCCCCGACAAGCCCTCCTACCGTAACGCATAACTTGGTTTATGCACTTGCTCGTCACTATTTCATCAACGGCGGCTACGACTGGTGGATTGACGGCGGAACAGGCGACTGGATTCTTCGCCCGAGCTTCCTCGTGAAGTCGGATGCATCAATCACCCAGTTCGACCTTAACGTAAACATCCTTATGAAACAGCGTATCTGGGCTGGTGCAACATACCGCCTCCAGGATGCTATCGCACCCACAATCGGTTACCAGCAGCCCTTCACCACCAAATATGGTCAGAGCTGGCTGAAAATCGGTTTGGCTTACGATGTTACAACTTCAGCCTTAAAATCTTACAATAACGGTACTTACGAAGCGGTGCTCAATTACTGTCACCCCCTCGGAAAAACGCCGAAAATTGAAGGCCACGAGGACGTCCGTAACTTCTTCTGAGAAAAAAACTCGGAAAAATGTAACCCGGACGAATCGGGTAACGTAATAAGCAATTCTATTGCTTGATCATCACACCTCGGTGTGGTGATTTTCTGCAATAGAGGGCAATGAGTGGGAAAATTGCCCGTTATATAGTAATACCCCGGCCTGGAAACCGGTAGAAATAAATATTACTAAAGGAAAAACAACTAAAGGAGGCAAGATGAAAAAGTTGTTGTTGGTAATTGGAAGTGTGGCCGTTTTGGCGTCCAGCTGTGTTCAGGATACCGGGCAGTTGGTTGGCGTTCAGGATCGTCCCGCATTTTTCCAGTTTGACCCGTACGGCATGCTGTACTGTCCCATGGGCAGCTACAACATGGGTCCGAGTGATGAAGATGTGCCCTATGCCCACACCACCAAGGCAAAAACGGTGTCGGTTCAGGCGTTCTACATCGACCAGACAGAAATATCAAACAACGAGTACCGGCAGTTCGTGTATGATGTGCGCGACTCCATCGCCCGTCGTCGTCTTCTCGAAGAAGGCATCGAGGAAGATGCGTACTCGGTATTGGAACAGGACTTCGTCGGAGCGCCGGATAACGGCCCCGTATATATCGAAGACGATTATCCGGATCCCCCGCCCCTGAACCGTTACGAAAAAGTACGCTGGGACGAAAACGCTGCTGACTATAAGGAAGCGTTAACGGATATGTATCTTCCCCCGGAAGAACGTTTCTATCGTCAGAAACAGATCGACACGCGCAAGCTTCTTTTCGAATACTACCGTATCGATGTGCGCAAGGCTTCGGTTAAGCGTAACCGGTTCATCCCGCAAACTACACCCAGTGGCCGTGGCGATGGAAAATCATTCCCGACCGGCAAAGGTTCATATACTGTTGATGGCAAGAGCGGACTTAACCGCAGCGTCTTTATCG